>CAVWRW010000006.1:0-186988 GCA_963757475.1 Candidatus Dormiibacterota bacterium | reverse complement strand
GTTCTTGGCTCAGCATATACTAACAGTGTTCACGGCAATACGGTCGTCCTGTACCACGAGTGCGACGGCCCCGAGGAATAGGCCGTCCTGACAGTCGGCCTGTCACGGAGTCGAAAGGTTGGCCGCACTACCGTCCTGTGGAAACCTCAGGAGGTTTGCGATGGATCAGGACACTTCTCCCGTCACACCGCCGTCCGACGATCAATCGCGGCGGCGTAGTTTCGGCGGCCTCGGCCGCGGTCCTGCTGTGCTCCTCCTGACCGTCGGCCTCCTGCTCGGAGGCGGCGTCGGCGGTTTCGTGGTGGCCAACGCTGCTTCGAGCGCGACCCCGGCACCGTCTGCCGGATCTGGTGGCTCGCATCCCTGTCCGAACATGGGCGGGTCCACCAGCAACTGATCCGACCCGATCACCTGGGTGATCGACCAACCAAGCCTCCCTCCCAAGACGGCTCGCCCCCGGGGCGAGCCGTCGCCGTTTAAGGCGGCTAGGATCCCCGGTGTGGCCCCTCGCCTGCTCCCAGCAGTCGTCTTCACCGCCGGGGCCTCATCGCTGGCGACAGAGATCTGCGCCACCCGCCTGCTCGCCCCCTACTTCGGCTCCTCGACGGTCGTCTGGGCGAATGTCATCGGTCTCATCCTTATCTATCTGTCGCTGGGCTACTGGCTTGGTGGCAGGATCGCCGACCGGCATCCGACCCCGCGAGTGCTCGGACTGATCCTCGTGCTCGGAGCGGTCTGCACCGCGGCCCTCCCCTTCGTGGCGCGACCGTTCCTCAACCTCGCGTTGCAGGGCTTCGCCGCGGTGAGCATCGGCGTGGTGGTCGGGTCCTTCGTGTCCACCCTGCTGCTCTTCTCCATCCCGGTGACGCTGATGGGCATGGCCTCGCCGTTCGCCCTGCGCCTGGCGATCACCGACATCAAGCGCGCCGGCCGGACGAGCGGCCGGCTCTCGTCACTGGCGACCGTTGGGGCCATCGTCGGCACGTTCGGAGCGGCGCTCGTGCTCATCCCCGGCGTGGGAACGCAGCGAACCCTCCTCATCGCTGCGTTGCTCGTCGCGCTCGTCTCGATCCCGCTGCTCACGCGCCCGGCACTGGCGGCGAGCGTCGTGATCATCGGGCTGCTCGTCGTGCCGCCGGGGTTGGTCAAGGAGACGCAGGGGACCATCGCCGAGCGCGAGACCACCTATGGGTTCGTGCAGATCGTGCAGGAGCCGGGCGCCTCGTCATGCGCTTCGACGACGGCATCGCCGACCAGTCCGTCTATCGTCCCGACACCGCGCTCACCGGCGGCGAATGGGACATGCCGCTCGTCGTGCCACCGTTGCTCGCGCACGGTCTCCATCGAGTGCTGGTTATCGGCAACGCCGGCGGGACGACGGCTCGTGCGCTCGCCGCGGAGTACCCCGGCATCCACATCGACGGGGTGGAGCTCGACCCGGTGGTCACCCAGCTGGCGCGCCGGTACATGGGCCTCGACGCGATCCCCAACCTCAACGTCATCACTGCCGACGGCCGCGAGTATCTCGAGACCACCAGCCAGCGCTACGACATGATCGTGGTCGACGCCTACCGCCAGGAGAACATCCCTTTCTATCTGGCGACGCAGGAGTTCTTCTCGCTCATGCACGCGCATCTCAATCCGGGCGGAGCGATCGCGCTCAACGTCGAGCGTGTTCCCGGCAACGACGATCTCGTCAACGCGATCAGTGGCACGGTCGCAACCGAGTTTCCGCAGGTCTGGGTCTGGCCGGCGCTGCATTTCAATGAGCTCGTGGTCGGGCTCGACACACCGATCACGCGGACGTCGCTGATCAGCCGATTGCAGACGCTGCCGTCCAACGTGCTCGTGCTCGCACCGCTGGTGGTGTCAGAGGCATTCGTCGCACAGACGTCGAGCGACCCACTAACCGACGACCATGCCCCGGTCGAGTGGCTGACGGATCGCGCAGTCCTTGCCTACATCGCGAGCGGCGGCGTGCTCGACGAACAATTGCTGCCCACTGCTCCCTGAGCGTCACAACGCGATGCCTGCATTGGATATTGCATGCCTATGACGCGTTTGATAGTATTTCGACGTTCGGTACTTTTGCACCGATCAGAGAGACAGGGGTCGGCCTTGAGGGATGGGGGGATCGCAGCGCTCCTCGGTTCACTGTGAGCCGAGGAGCGCTCTGCGAAATCGAGGTACCCGGCCGGCGTCGAACCCACTCCGCGTAGAGCTGCTGGCGCTCGGTCGCACGGCAAGTGGCGCGCAACACCGGTCACCACAAAGACATCGCGGTTCACGCGCCGTCGTCACATTCGCTGCGCTGTTATCGCGGCAACAGCATGCACCAAACGCGCCGCTTGCATCGCCCATAACTGTTTGTTAGGCTGCGAGAGCGAACGAAGCGTTCGGGAATAATGACCTGATCGGTATTTCTTTCGCTCACGGTGGGGAAACCGTGACAAGGGGGCCATCGGACCAGCCGGTGGAATAGGGGGCATCAGGGTGTCGAAATCGGTTCGTGAAAGTCATCGCCGCACTCGCCGCGATATCGCTCGCGTTGGCGCCGTAGCGGTCGCCATCGTCGCCGCAGGAACGGCAAGCGTGGTCACCGCATTCGCGCACCACATCGTTTCGACAACGCCGTCGCCGAAGACCGGCGTGGTCGCCACCACCCCACTCACCGATACCGCACTCGTGTACGCCGACAGCAGCCGCCACATCGTCTTCTCGCTCTGGGCGCCGAACACGTGCGGCACGCCGGGCGCCACGCCCGTCTTCACCGACAACGAGCCGGTGGCCACGTCGGCCCTGACCAACAGCACCGTCGACTCCGCGTCGTACGTCCCGCAAGAGACCGGCGTTTACGAGTGGACCGTGGAAGTCATCGTCAACGCCGATGGCTCCATCGAGAACGGACCCACCGCATGCGCCGATGAGCAGGTCACCGTCGGACCGGCAAGTGATTCGATCAACACGACGCCCTCGAACGCTGACGGCGCCACCGTCGGCACGGCGCTGGTCGACTCCGCGAGCGTGACGGGCTTCAACCCGACCGGCACCGTGACATTCTCGATCTTCGGACCGAACAACGCCAACTGCGTCACCGGTGACTCCGGGTCGGCGCTCGAGAGCTGGGTTGTCGACCTGTCCAGCAAGGGCAAGGCCAGCGTGCCCGCAGGCGCCGGCTACAAGACAGAGACCCCCGGAACGTACAACTGGGTGGCGACCTACAACGGCGACGCGAAGAACCTGCAGGCCACGAGTGGCTGCGGATCCGAGAGCGTCGTCGTGACGCAAGGCCTCGCCGACGATCGTGACCACCGCTTCTGCCGGCGGCCCCGTGGGCACGCAGATCCATGACACCGCGCAGGTGTCGGGTGGCGACAACCCGAGCGGCATCGTTTCGTTCTTCCTCTACCCGCCGAGCGACAGCAACTGCACCAGCGGCGACTCGCCTGGCTGGGTGCAGCACGTGGACGTCACGCTTGGCCCCGACGGCTCGGCAACGAGCGCCGCCACGCCGTACACCACCACCGTTGTCGGTACCTACAACTGGGTCGCCACGTACAACGGTGACGCCAACAACGAGAGTGCCACCTCCGCGTGCAACTCCGAGCAGGTCACCATCGGCAAGGATCCGACGAGCGTCGCGACCATCGCATCGGCCGGGGGCGTGGTCGGCACCGCGATCCATGACAGCGCGCATGTGACCGGCACATTCCAGCCCACCGGCAGCGTCACGTTCACCCTGTACGGGCCGGCGGACACGACCTGCAGCGGCGCCGGGATCTTCACGAGCACCGTCGCGCTCGACGCCTCCGGGAACGCGGTTTCGGGCAGCTTCAGCGCCACCACGACGGCCGGCACCTACAACTGGGTTGCTGCCTACAGCGGCGATGACAGCAGCGCTGCTTCGACGAGCAAGTGCGGCGCAGAGCCTGTGTCCATCACGAAGGCCCCGCCGTCGGGTGGCGTGCAGGGCATCACCACTCCGGGCACCGGCATTGCGGGTGGCATCACCCAGGTCGGGATCGGGATCGAGTTGCTTCTCGGCGGCCTGGGCCTGGCGCTGACCGGCGAGGTGGTCCGCGAGACCCGCAGGCGCCGGTAACGCCCCGGTAAATGCAATCGGTGACCGATCGGCGATCTGAGGAAGGGATGGGCGCCTTTCGGTACCGTGGGTTATTCTCAATGCCCGCGCCGGTCGTCACCGGTGCGGGTGTTGTTTGCCCCCAGGAGGTCTAGGTTGATGCAGAAGAGAGTTGTCGCCGTGTTTGCCGTGGCTGCCGCCGCGGGTGTCTTGTTCCCGTTCGGGTTGCCCCAGGCAGCGAAGGCCGCAGCCTTCGATTCGATCAACTTCATGCCGGCTCCGATCGGGACACCAGGATTGCTGACACAGGGAACAACCGTGGACATCTGCGTTCAGCCACGCGTCGGCAGCTCACCCGCACCGGCCGGTACGACGGTATGGCTGAGCCTCTACTCGGGTCTGTTCACGTCTCCGCCGGTTTCCGGAGGCACCGCAACCGCAGGTGCCAGCGCGACGCCACTGAATGCCACCCCGGCACCATTCGTGACCACATCCGCAACGTGCACGTCCCAGGGCGGCGCCACATCGACCGACGCTATTCCCGTGGTCTACACGGTACCGACCCCGGTCCCCCCACATGGCCGTGACGTCATCATCGCCGCCGACAGTTCGGCGGATTCCGGGTCCGGCGGCGTCTGTCCCAATTCCGCTGGTTCGCTCTGCAACAACGACACGTACGTCTACTCGCCTGTCACTCAGTACGCGTTCACGCCGGCGCCGCCGATTGCGCCGACGGGATCACTGGCAGCCGGCGCGACCGTGACCTTCACCGTGACGGCAGAGGACTCCGGGGGCCATGAGGTGCCGAATGCGTTCATTGACCTCTCGTTGACCAGCACATCGAGCGGCGGCACCGCGACTGCGGTCAACAACTTCAGCCTCAGCGGCGGCCCACCCAGGACGGAGCCGCTTGACTCCCAACCAACCCGGTTCGGGGCGGACTCGAACGGCATCGTGTCGGTGACGTACAAGGCGGCTAATCCGCTTCCGACGTCGGTGGTCGATACGATCACCGCCCAGGATCACCCCTTGACCCCGACTGCGCAGGACTCGACGACGTACACGTATGGTTCGGCACCGCCACCACCTCCCTCGAATCCCTATTCGGCGGTTACGCCTTTCCGCGTCTGCGATACGCGCCCCGCAGCGCCCGGGATCACTGCGAATCAGTGCGACGACAACAGCACGGGCGGCGGAACCGGGCCGA
The DNA here is from genome assembly GCA_963757475.1 of Candidatus Dormiibacterota bacterium. Classification (GTDB taxonomy): domain Bacteria; phylum Chloroflexota; class Dormibacteria; order Aeolococcales; family Aeolococcaceae; genus Palsa-851. Next base: position 181,700 of record CAVWRW010000006.1, on the reverse strand, counting down.
TCAATCAGGGCTCCGTTCGTGTCGTGACAGTTGACGGCTACGGCGGCGTGCCGACCACCGGCAACGGCGTCACTGCAGTCGTGGTCAATCTGACCGCGATCACGCCGAACAGGAACACGTACCTCACGCTGTTCCCCGACGGCGTCAGCCGGCCGCAGACTGTGTCGAATCTGAACCCGTCGGCAGGGACGAACATCGCCAACCTCGTCGAGGTCGGTGTGAGCGCCGCGGGCAAGATCGACGTCTACAACAACCAAGGCTCGGTCAACATCGCCCTCGATATCGAAGGCTTTGTCTCGACCGGTTCGCCGGGTCTCTTCCACTCCCTCACCCCGGTTCGAGTGTGCGACACGCGCGGAGTGGCTCCAGGCATCGGCAACAACCAGTGCAATCACGATTCGACAACGCCGTCGCCGATCAATGGCAACACCACGCTGACGTTCGCCGCGAACAATGGCAGCACGGTGCCGACGACAGGAGTCACCGCAGTTGCGTTGAACCTCACCGCGATCTCGCCTACTACGCCAACCGTGTTGACGGCGTTCGCCGGAGGCGGCTCGAAGCCAACTGCCTCGAACCTCAACGTCGCTGCTCACGCGACTCTCCCGAATCGCGTCATCGTTCCAGTCACGTGCGGTGGAGGAAACTGCACGGTATCGATCTGGAATAGTGTCGGCTCGGTCAACATCGCCGTCGACATCGATGGCTATTACACGACTACGGGGGCGAAGTTCACCGCGATAACGCCGTCGCGCGTCTGCGATACGCGGTTCGGTACGGGCGGCGCCGCCGGCTGCATTACGGGCACCGTCGGTCCCCGCGGAGTACTCAACCTCTATGTGCCCGGCCTGGACGGAATCCCGACGCTGACAGCGTCTCCGCCACCGGTTGCGATCGTGGCAAATGTGACCGCCGTGAATGCGACGGGCAGCAATACCTTCGTGACCGTCTATCCCGGTCCGATTGACGCAACGCCACCGACCGCCTCTGACCTCAACGTCACCGGAGGCGGCGTTGACACCAACCTGGTGATCGTGCAGCTGGGATCAGATGGCACCATCAATCTGTTCAACGATCTCGGTAACGTGTACCTGATCGTTGACGTCTTCGGTTACTACAGTTGATTCAGGTCAAGTAAGGAGCGACGCCGTGGGGGGGAACACGCCAATCATTGAGTCGGACCATGAGCTCGCCCGGTTTGCAGCAGTTGCAGCCGGGCGAGTCCTCATGGATCTTCGTGAAGCGCTCGGTTTCGAGGACAGCAAGCTGCTTCGTGATCGGGGCGACCGGGTCGCGCACGAGCTGCTGACCACGTTGCTCGCAGAGCAGCGCCCGGATGACGCCGTCCTCTCCGAGGAAGGCGCGGACGACCCAGGTCGTCTCAAGGCGCGCCGCGTCTGGATCGTGGATCCGCTCGACGGCACGCGCGAGTTCGGCGAGGACGGTCGCACCGACTGGGCCGTGCACGTCGCGCTCATCGAGAACGGCAGCCCGGTCGCAGCCGCTGTGGCGCTGCCCGCACGCGACATGGTCATGACGACGCTGCCGGTTCCGCCGCAGCCGGAGCGCGCTCCCGGGCGCATCCGTCTCGTGGTGAGCCGTTCGCACACGCCGCCCGAGGCGCTTGCTGTCGCGGCCGAGCTCGACGCCGAGCTCGTCTACATGGGCTCCGCCGGAGCGAAGACCATGGCGGTCGTGCTCGGCGATGCCGACGCGTATCTTCATATCGGCGGTCAGTACGAGTGGGACTCCGCCGCGCCCGTCGGCGTGGCGCTCGCCGCGGGTCTGACCGCGACCCGCATCGACGGTTCGCCGCTCCGCTACAACCGCACGAGCCCGTGGCTTCCCGACCAGGTCGTCTGCCGGCCGGACCTCCACGACGCGATCCTCGAAGCCGTCCGCACGGCCTCTGCCGCGCACCCTTCCTGACCAAAGCGCGGGCCGGATTCTCCACCTCCTCACAGGTGGTGAATCCGGCGCCCGTTGCACAATGGTTTGCATGAGAGGAGCCCTGGTATCGCTGCGCTCCGAGCGGTCCACAGCCGCGCGTTGAGCAGGTCGCGGCGGATCCGCATTCCTCGACCGGCACAGCGGATCGGCCTCATCGCCGCCATCACCGGGTCGATAGCGCTGGCAGGATGCGGGACCCCGTCTGACTTCCCGACGGTCACCGCGACGCCCAGCCCGGCATCTTCGGCGCTCCCCAGCCCTGCACCGAACGACCTGAAGCCGCCGCTGACCGGCCTGCTGGACCGCAACGGCGTCCCGCCCCCCAGCTTCCTTGGAGCGCTCGGGGGCTATGTGGTCAACGTGTACTGGAAGGATCTGCAGCCCACGCCCGGCGGCTCGCTGACGCCTGATAATGCGATCGATCGCGCGATCACCGAGCTCAATGCGGTCAACGCCGAGCACGGCACCCAGCTCGGGTTGAAGATCCGCGTGTTCGCAGGCATCTGGGCACCGCAATGGGTCAAGGATCTCGGCGGCAGCCCGATCACGCTCGTCAATCCACAGGGCGGCGGCTCCGGCACGATCGGACGTTTCTGGACCGACGCGTTCGGCAGCGCCTACAACCAGTTCGAGGATCTCCTCGCGGCGAAATACGATGAGGTGCCGGCGGTCCGCGAGGTGACCATCTCGCGCTGCACCACCTTCTATGACGAGCCCTTCATTCGCGACTCCAATGACCCCACCGACATCGCCGCACTGCTCGCCGCGGGGTACTCGCCGGCAGCCGACGAGAACTGCCAGCGCGAGGAGATCGCCACCGCCACCGTCTGGCGGCACACGCGCTCGGATCTGGCCCTGAATCCCTACGAAGTGATTGGCACCGCAGGCACAAAAGCCACCGACGAGGCATTCACCCTCTCGATGATGCAGTACTGCCGGCAGACCCTCGGCCTTGCCTGTGTGCTCGAGAACAACTCGTTGCGCTACCCCGTGATTGGCGCCGCCTATGAGGCGATGTACGAAAGCATGAGCGAGCTCGGCGCTCCCCTCTGTTCCAGACGGCCACCGCCGAACGCGTCGGCGATCTCTCGGAGACGATCGGCTACGCGATCACGCTCGGGGCGAACTCCGTCGAGCTACCCGGCGGATACCAATCGATCGAGACGCCGGCGAGCTTCTCGGCCTCCGGCAAGCTCCTTGCGAGCAACCCGATGGCAAGTCTGCCGACGCCACCACAGCAGTCATTCACGCCGATCTCGTAAGTCGTACGCAGCGCCATCCTCGGTGTGCGGGTTTGGCGCAGAGCGCTCCAAAACCGCCATTCGTCATTCACGGTATGATTTCCGGAGAACCGGTCCCAGGGGGACCGATGGCTATTCGGGATTGGTGACAGAGGGGGTTCCTGCATGCGACCGATGAAAGCTGCGATCGCGGCATCCTTGCCGCTCATTGCTGTATCAGCGATCTTGCCCGGCGCGGGCGCTTCCGCGGCGTCGAACGCTCTCGCCGCTCCAACGTATTCCAAGACGCTCGTCGGCGCCGGCCAGGCTTCGATGTACCCGGTCGACGTGACGCAGAACACGAAGTACTACTTCGTCCTTGATGCGGGCAACTACCGCGTCGTCGCGGTCAATCGGACGAGCGGCGCGATCGACTGCCAGATTGGCGGTCTCCAGGGCAACGGGCCCGGTCAGTTCGGGGACGCGCGTGCCCTCGACTACGACAGCGCGACCAACCAGCTCTACGTCGCGGACACGCCGAACAATCGCGTCGAGATCTTCTCGTTCGCCAGCACGAAATGTGCGGCGCATTCGGCAACAGCGTTCACGTTCATCTCGCAGTTCGGGACCAAGGGCACGGGCAACGAGCAGTTCGCGCAGGTGTACGGCATCGCTGTCGACGCCGTCAACAACTGGGCCTATGCAGTCGATGGTGCCGGCCGTGTCGAGAAGTCGACGCTCAACGGGACATTCATCAGCTCCTTCGGCACCGGCACGCTCAACGAGCCACGCCAGGTCACCGTCGCGCCGAACAGCAACGTGCTCGTCATGAACGCGCGCAATCATGAGTGCGACGTCTTCAACAGCGCAGGCACGCTGCTCTTCGCCTTCGGGAGTCTCGGTACCGGCAACGGCCAGTTCACCGATGATCCGCGCGGCGTCAGCGTCAGCCAGAACGGCAAGATCGCATTCGTCACCGACTCCGGTGGCAAGCGCATCGAGGCATTCACGTTGACGTCGAGCGGCAGCAACTACAGCAGCGCGAAGTTCAAGTACACGATCTCGTCGGGAACCGGCGCCGGTCAGTTCGTCGGTCCGCGTGGTCTGACAACCACGGCGAACAACGAACTCGTCCTCACCGATGAGTGGGGCTTCGGTCTCCATGAGATGTCGTTCACGCCAACCGGCGCGACGCTGACACGCAATCTCTTCGGGGTTCCGCCGCCGCTGCCCGGTGTCAACTCGCCGCGCGGCGTTCGCGTCGCAGCCAACGGCCAGATCTTCATCGTCGACTACTGGAATCAGCGCATCGAGTACATCAACGCCGACGGCACGGGCGCCGGATCGTTCGGCTTCCGCGGCAACCCCTCGCAGAGCGGCGCGATCAACTTCGCGTGGGATGCGGCCATCCAGCCGGGGACCGGCGACATCTTCGTCGCCAACCGGGAGAACGACCAGGTCGAGGTGTTCTCGCCAACCGGAACGTCGTTGCTCATCTTCGGCCAGAACGGCAGCGCCAACGGGCAGTTCAGCTTCCCGCAGGGCATCGCATTCGATCCGACCAATGGGACGCTGCTCGTCGATGACTCGGGAACAACCGCGTGGAGCGCTTCACGATGTCGCCCGGCGACACGAGCGCAACATGGACGGCGACCTATGGCACGTTCGGTGCCGGTTCGACATCTCCCGCCGGCGACCTCAACAATCCGACTGGAATCGCGGTCGCGCCCGACGGCACCATCTGGGTCGCCGACACGCTGAACAACCGCATCCAGAGCATGTCCACCGCGGGCGTCTGGAAGACGATCGCCAAGCCGATCGGCAGCGGCGCTCAGAAGGCGTTCAACATTCCGTGGGGCGTCACCGTGGCTCCCGACGGCAGCATCTGGGTCTCGGACACCGGCAACAACCGGATCGTCTCGGTGGACACGTCTGGCAACCTCATCTTCAGCGCCACCGAGGCGAGCATGGGGATCCCGGCAACGCCGAAGGAACTCGGTGATCTATCCCTTTGATGTCGCATTCAACGGCGACACGGTGTATCTCACGGACGTGTGGAACAACCGAGTCCTGGTGTTGACGACGCACTGAGCTTCGCCAAGCACTGGGGAAAGCGCTCGGGCCGGGACGTGGTGTCGGCACTACGTCCCGGACAGTCTCCGGGGCTCGCGCGCCGCGCGCCGGTTGGTCAACCAGCCGATCAACAACGCAGGCCCGCGGTTGGTCATCCAGTTCACCTGGGCATCTCCGCGGAGGTGAACATTCGGTGAATTCAAATATCACCTACTAGGATGACTTTTTTCGCGCATGCGAATACACCGGCACGGTATGCGACAGGTGTCGTAGACTGCCGCCGACCTTGACGAGCCAGATCTCCGAGGTCCGTCAGTAAACCCGGGTCAGCCCCCGGGGTATGAGCATCGCGCGGGAGGACCCCGCGCTCAAGGGGAGAATGCCTGTGAAGCCAAGGTGGACCGACCGCGCCCTCAAGGGCACCGCGCTCGTTGCTGTGAGCCTTCTTCTGGGAATCGCCTACGCCTCGTCGTCGCCATCGATGAAGACCATCTCGTCGGGGATTGCCGCGCTCAACTCCGGCCGCTTCAGTGGCCTGACCCCTTCCGCACAAGGTGCGGTTGGCCAGTCCGCCGCAGCGTCGACCCCTGGTGCTTCATCTGGTGGCACAACGTCCGGCTCGGGTGATTCCTCCGCTCTTCTCGGTGCTGGGACCACGGCGCTGGCGCCGGCGTCCACGTCCAGCAGCATCGGGCTCTGGGCGGCCGACTGGGGAGGCGCAGCCGCCAAGCGCTCAACCGCTGGGTGGCAGGCTGCCGCACACAACGACCGCATCCTCATCGGCGAAGCCGGTGTGTACCGCAAGGAAATCCCGCAGCTGCACGCGTGGAATCCGAACCTGACAGTGCTCGTCTACAACATCGGGCCGTACCTCCAGAAGGGGTCGTCCGCATACAGCCAGACCCTCGCTCAGCACCCGACATGGTTCGCGCACGACAGCAAGGGGCATCTCATCAACCTGCCCATGTTCCCGGGGAACTACCTCATGGACGAGGGCAACGCCGCGTACCGCTCCTGGCAGGCATCGCAGCTCGTGCAGACGGTCTCGGCCGACGGCTTCGACGGCGCGATGGTCGACTCGGTCGGTGACGCACCGGTCGGCGGCGGCCACTATGCAAGCGGGGTGCCGATGGACACGGTTACCGGCAAGGCGTACACCCCCGCGGAGTACCTCGCCAACTCGGTGCTGCTGCTGAACGGGGACAAGGCGGCGCTCGGGACCAAGTTCCTGGCGTTCAACGGGTTGATCAGCGGACCAACCTACCTCTCTGACACGCACATCCTGGCGACATCGAACGCGAACGCCGGGATCTCGGAGTTGTTCCTCCGCCAGCCGAACGGCTCGATCGGCTCGTTCCCGACGGCAACGACCGTGCAGGACTCGATCGCGATGATGACCGACCTCGGCGCGGCCGGCAAGGCATTCCTCGGCTGGACGAAGGTCTGGGTGAACGGGTCCGCGGCGCAGGTCACCAAGTGGGAGCAGTTCGCGCTCGGGGTGTACCTCCTCGGACGGCAATCGATGTCGTACCTCGACTTCATGCCCTCGCACAGCGCCGACAATACCGCGGTGAGCTACTCGAATCTCACCAGCAACCTGGGAGCGCCGCTCGGCGCTTACACGGTGTCGGGCTCGACCTTCACCCGTAAGTTCCAGAACGGCACCGTGACCGTCAACGCGGGCGCCGGTACCTCGTCGATCAACCTGACCTGACCTGATCTGACGCGCGGCCGCCACGGCACACGCTGTGGCGGCCGCGTTCGCCGATCTCCTGGGCAACACCGAGGCCGCCACGGATCGTTCCGCGGCGGCCTCGCTGGTTGTTGGGTTGTCGGGGGGTTAGGAGTTCATCTGGATGGTCGAGCTGCTGGAGGCGAGGTTGACTGTGACCGTGCCGTTCTGGAAGACGCGGGTGTAGGTGCTGCCGCTGACGGTGTATGCACCCATCGGCGTGCCCATGTTCTGCTGCAGGTTCGAGTAGCTCACCACGGTGTTGTCAGCGCTGTGCGAGGGCATGAAGTCGAGCATCGAGCCGGACCCCTGACCGAGCAGGTAGACACCGAGATCGAACGCTTCCCACTGGCTGACCTGGGCGGGCGTTCCCGTCGACCAGACCTTGGTCCAGCCGAGGAAGGTCTTTCCGTGGGCAGCCATGTCGCTCATCATCGTGAGCGAGTTGTTCAGCGCGGTCGCATTCGGGTAGGTGGTGACCGACGAAGTCGGCTGGCGGAGGAAGAGCTCGCTCACGCCGGCATCCGCGTTGGAGGTGGCGAGGATCGACGACTCACGGACGAACATCGCGCCGCTGACCAGGCCGTTGAAGGCGAGGTACTTGCCGTTCAAGGCCGCCTTGTCACTGTTGAGCATGAGCACGCCGGCGTTGAGCCACTCGGTGGCGGTGTAGAGCGTCCCGGTCGCGGGGTCTACCGGCGGCGAGCTGGAGTAGCTGCCGAGCGGGCCTGCGCCCATCGAGTTCATCCATGGCACCGTCGAAGCCGTACTCGGCGACCGACGCCGCGAGCTGCTGGGAGTGCCATGCGCGGTATCCGGCGTTGCCCGGGTCCATGAGGTAGTTCCCAGGGAAGGCGGGAAGGTTGATGAGGTTGCCCCTGGCGTCATGGGCGAACCAGCTTGGGTCGCTCGCGAGGATCGTGTTGTAGTTGGCGCTGCCCTTCTGGAGATATGGGCCGAGGTTGTACTCGAGGATCGTGACGCTCGGGTTCCACGCCTTGAGCTGCGGGATCCACTTCTTGTAGACGCCCGGCTGACCGATGAGGACCGAGTTGTTCGTCGCAGCGGCCTGCCATCCGGCGGCGGTCCGCTGGGAGGCGGCGCCGCCCCAGTCAGCGGCCCAGAGCCCGACGCTGGCGGAGCTCGAGTCGGTGCCCGAGTTGGCCGACAGTGTGGCGTGTCCGGTGGCGGAAGTTCCTGTGGTTCCGGCCGGCTTCGTGGTGGTCTTCACGTGGGTCACGGCGACTGACGAGGAGAGCGCCTGGAAGGCCACGGCGGAAGCGGCAGGGCTCACGCCCGGCGACGCGGAGACGGTGCCCGGGCCGAGGAGTGCGAGCGCCGCGAGCGCGGCGCCTGCGGATGCGAGTGAGTAACGAGCGCGAAGATGAGACATATTTTTTCGTTCCTGTGGTTGCGTGCGGTTAGGCGGGGTGACCTGCGTTGCACTGTGCGGACCGGGCCGTTGCATCCCGGTTGTCGGCCTGTCACTAAATGCCGACATCGACCCTTGGGTTGTTGCGATCGGAGGTGAGGCGCTGTTCGCGCCGGGCGTGTCAGCCCGCGTCAAATCGCCGGTGAGCTCGGCGCGGCCGGCTCAGCGGCGACGACGTGGCGCCCGCCCGTGGACCTAGGAGGAGAACGACCGCCCGAGTGTCATGAGCTGCGTCGGGGTGAACTGCGACTGGTAGCCCGTGGGGAGCTCCACGCTGGCGGCTCCCATCGACTTGGCGCCGTTGACGACTGCCCCCAGCGAGCCGACCTTGGCGAGGGTCGCTGTCTGGAAGCCGATGGGGCCGCCGGTGCTCTTCATGAAGGCGTACATGATCTGGTAGTCGCCGTTGCCGGTCAGGTAGGTCTGACGAAGGCTGTTGTTCTCGAGGACCAGCTGGCTGCCGAGCGCGGATCGGCCTGAGGTGATGAGCTGCTGGGTGAACGCTTCGTCCTGGGTGCTCGGGCTGGCAGTCTGGTAGGGGTTGAAGGCGAAGGCGACGTCCGTGTGCTTCCAGTACGTGCCGAGCGAGGCGATGTCCAAGATCTGCTCCTGCTCATCGGTCGCGGTCGTGTAGCCGGCGGCCATCAGGGCGGCGACGGTCGACGCGCTCTGGATCTGACGGATGAGCGATTCGTTGTAGACGGTGGTGTTCTTGGCCATGACGACCTCCCTGATCTCAGGGACGCTGTCGTATTTGGCGGCAAGCTCGGTCTCGAACTGGTAGTACGCGGCGCTGAACTGGGCGGTCCAGAAGCGGGGGCAGCAGCCCGAGGTTCCGGAGGTCGGATCGGTGACCGTGAAGCACGCGCCGCCGAGGTTGAGCGCCCATGCCGGCGAGTGGATGCCCGCTTCGACGCGGAGCTTGAGGCCCTCGAGATGCGTCGGATTGGCAAGGTTCCAGGCGCGAACATCGCTGATCGCCTGGTCGATCGCGTTATTAGTGGCGATCGGGCCACCGGCGGTGGGCTGCAGTTCCGCCCACGAGACGTCGCCGACGTCCGGGTCGCCCTGGGCGTCGCGCGTGCCCTGGATGTCGTACCCGCCCTCGGCGGTGCGGTCAGCGATCGGCGGAACGCCCGTGCGGTTGAGGAGTCCGGTGAGCTGCGGCTTGAGGAGCTTCTTCGGGTGGTACCCATGGTTCACGGCTGCCTTTGCAGCGGCGGCCTTTGCGGCTGCCGGTGTCAAGGTGGCCTTGTGCGCTGCGCTCGTCGTATGAGTCGTGGCGTGGTGCGCGGCAGGCGAGGAGACGACAGGCGCAAGTGCTGTTGCTCCAGCGTTGGCGGCCAACGCGGCGATGGTGGCGATCCCGGTCGCACACGCTGCGATGATCGTGAGGGAAATGGTGGTGTGACGCATGTCGTGAGTTCCCAGCGAGGTGTCTGACGGCTGAGCCTCACTGTGCTACGACCTGGTTGCCCCAAAATGGTCAAAGAGTCACGAACACGTTCGATAGCGACCAGCGTGCATCTCACAACACACGCATGTTCCAGCGTGTCCCCGCTGCAACGTTTGTGTTGCAGCGGGGTGCGCTAGCGCCTACGAACTGGCTGTGCTGAACGCGATGAGCGCGGACATCGCGCTGTTGCCGCTCGTATCAAGTGCGCGAACCTGTGCCGTGTACTTGGTCGAGAACGACACGCCGACGAATCCGAAACTGAAGGTGCAGGACGTCAGGCTGTTGCAGACCGGAGCCGCATAGTTCCACGTCTTGGTCGTGGTCCAGTTCGAATGGTTCCCGTCCCACCAGAGGTTCGTGACGGCGTTGTGCACAGCAACCTCGAGATCGCCGAGACCGATGTTGTCCGTGGCGCTTCCGGTGATCGTGACTGTCGCTGCGGGGACAACCTGCTTTGCGGTCGGCGACGTCATTGCGACGGTTGGCAGCGTCGTGTCGCCCGAAGGCACCGGCACGGATTCCGAGAACACCTGGACCCGTCCCTGGTTGGCCGATGCGACGTAGATGTTGCCGGAAGCATCAACGGTGATGCCGGATGGTTGGTTGAACTGGAACGCTCCAGCACCGGTACTCCCCCAGCTGCCGAGATAGTGACCGCTCGTGTCGAACGCCTGCACGTTGTTGCGCTTCGTGTCGGTGACGTAGACGACGCCGTTGAGCACCACGGCGCCCCACGGCGACTTGAACTGGCCGGCACCGGTGCCGCCACTGCCCCACTCCGTGATGAAGGATCCGCTCGAGTTGTACTCACGGATCTGATCGCGACTCTGGTCGACGATGTACGTGTTCCCGGTCGCGGGATCGACGGCAACACCGAAGTTGCATCCGTTGATCTGCCGCACGTACGTCGGTGGCGTGGAGGTCGGATTGGCAGGATCGGTCCAGACGGTCATGGTGCACGACCAGTAGTCGCCGATGTAGGCGTAGCCGCCGTAGAACGTGACGTCGTCGGGCGCCTCGAAGCTGCCTGGCTGGTTCGAAGTCCAGGCCGGATCCGATCGAGTTCAGGTAATTGCCGTTGCCGTCATAGAGTCGAATGTAGTAGTCACGGGTGTCGGCCACCCAGACGTTGCCGTTGGGATCCACGCCGATGCCGCGCGGATAGTCGAGACCGTACGGCGCCGTGCTGCCTCGGTGTCCCCATGCGCCGATGAACGTGCCGTCCGCGGCAAACTCCTGGAACCGGTCGCTCCATGAGTCGGCGACCCAGACGGTGCCGTTGACAGGGCTCACGGCCACGTCGCGAGCTTCCGAGAGGAAGCCCGGTGCCGGCGGCTCAGCGGGATTCGGGTAGACGGCCATGAACGCGCCGGTCGGTGAGAACTCCTCGAATCGGAAGTTGCTGTAGTCGGCCGCCCACAGATCGCCGGAGCTGTCCACGGCAATCTGCCGTGCGCCATCGCCCAACTGTCCGTTGCCGGTGCCCTGCGAGCCGATGTTCTTGACTGCCGTCGGAGGCGTGTTATTGAGGTTGAACTCGACAACGCGGTACCCGGCAGCGTCTGACACGTACAGCAGGTTGTTGGTCTGGTCCACGGCGACGCCGCGGAGATCGCCGACGAACTGGCCGAGGGTATGGCCCTGGCCGGCGCCGATGTCCTGGACGCAGGTCGCGCCGCCGTTTTGCGAGGTGCTCGGAGTGAATTCGGCGACGTAGTAGTTCTGCGCATCAGCGACGAAAACGTGACCGGCCGAGTCGGTCGAGACGCCTGTTGCCTCGATGAGGTCGCAGCCCCCGGTGCCGTACGTGCCCCAGGAGTTGATCTCCGGGTCGTTGCTCTGCGAGATGTCGTACTCCTGCACCCGGTTTGGGTTGTGCGAGCTTCCCGACAGATGTCCGTTGACGACGAACAGATGGTTGTTATGGTCGATCGCGATCCAGGCCGTGTACTCGGATTGCGTATTGATCTCGCCGATGTAGGCGCCGGTGTCACTGAAGTGGGCGACGTAGCCGGCGGCCTTCTGCGTCCCATTCTCGGCGACGTAGATGTCGCCGTTCAACGGATTCACCGCGATCGACTCCGGCTGACCCTGGCGTGTGGACGCCGACTGGTAGAAGGATTGCGTCTGCGTCCCTGTCGGTGTGTAGCTGCGAACGTAGAAGTTCCAGTAGTCAGCGACCTCGATCTGGTTCGTCGTCGCGTTGTACTGAATGCCCCATGCGTAGACGCCGGCGGTTCCCGTCCCGCCGACGGACCGGACATACCCGGGAGGCGTGAATGTCGCTGCGCCGGCTCCGGTCACGCCCGAGCCGAGGGCGACAGACGCCAGCACCGAGCCGGCTCCGAGTCCAACCACGGCCATACGCGTGGCCTTCCGCATGGAATGCATTGTCAATTCCCCCCTCTAACGCTACGAACTGGTCAAGGTGTACACGAGGATCCGGTCGTTGTACGTGTCAGCGATGTAGAGCTGACCGTTGGGACCGAAGGCCACGTTCTCTGGATTGAACAGCGTCGTCGGGCCGCCACCCGTCACATCGCTGGCAGTGATGACAGCAGCCTGGCTGCCGTCCGATTCGTTCATGATCACGACACGGTTGTTGTTGCGATCGGCGACCGCAAGGAGCCCTGCGCCGTTCGACGCGACCCCGTATGGAAGGTTGAACCCGTCCGTGAATGTCTTGACAACGGACGTGACGTCGCCGTTGCTCACGGCGAGTTCGACGACGCGCTTGTTCACGCTGTCGGCGACGAAGAGGTCGCCGGTCGTGGGATCGATGCCGACCCCCGCGGGTGTCGAGAACTGACCATTGCCGGCTCCCTTGGTGCCGTACACGCTGACGGCCTTCTCGGTGGACACGTTCCACGATTCGACACGGTTGTTCCTCGTGTCGGCGATCCATGCGTAGCCGTTGCCGATCGCGATGGAGTACGGATAGTTGTCGTCACCAAGCGCCGTTCCGACGACACCGAACTCCGCGAGCCCGTTGCAGCCGACAGCGAGTGGTTGGAGCACCTGCAGATCACTCTGCTTTGTATCGGCGATCCAGTAGTTCCCCGTGGCCGGGTCGAAAGCGACACCGCGCGGCCAGTTGAAATCACCCGTGCTCGTGAAGCCGCGCTGGCCGCACATGTTGATCAGCGTGCCGGATGCGGTGAAGACGTCCACCCGCTGGTTGACCGAGTCCATCGCGATCACGTTGTCCGACGCGTCGAAGGCGATCCCGCGCACCTGATTGAACACCGAGGTGTTCGTATCGCCCGGAGGCACGATGGGGTTCGGCAGCGTCTGCGCGTAGTTGTAGCCGGTTGACGTGCGGGTGAACTCGACAACCCGGTAACCCCAGAGGTCCGCGCCCCAGACGTTGCCGTTGGCATCAACGGCGACGCGCCGGAGTTGCGTGAATGTGCCGGTCTGCGCGTCGGTGCCTGGCGAGCCGAACTCGGTGACGAACGCCCCGCTCGGCGTGAACTCCTGAATGCAGTCGTCGTTGGAGTCCGCGACGTAGACCGCCTCCCCCGGCGTCCCACCATTGATGTAAGGATCGGTGCCGATCGCGACGCCGTAGGGGTTCGCGAAGAGGCCGTTGCCGTTGCCATTGCAGACGCCGCCGCTCGCCTTCTTTCCTTTGGCGCCAAACTTCGTGATGCAGTTGCCGTTCGCGCTGAACTCGAGAATGTTGTTGCTCTCGTAGTTGGCGACGTAGACATTCCCCGATGCGTCAGCGGCGGCGTCGCGCATGCGGTTGAGGGTGCAAACACCGTTCGAGGCGATCGTCCTCAGCACTGCGCCCGTCGTGCTGAACACGATCACCTGGCTCTTGGTGCCGTTCGCCACATACACGAACTGACCGGCCGATGTCGTGCTCACTGTGACGCCGATGGGAGCGCCGCCGCCGGGCATCTTGAACGGCTTGACGAGGCACTTCCCGGTGGTACCGCTCAGTTTCAGGATCCGGCCGTTGCCGTTGTCGGCGACGTAGATGTTGCCCGACGAATCGATTCCGACATCACGTGGCTGCTCGAAGTCCGGGAATGTGGCCGGGTTGGCGCCACACGGAGCGGCATTGCCTTCAGCGCCACCGCGCCACACCTGCGTGCCGCTCGGTGTGTACATGGCGACCTGGTCGTTCCCCGTGTCCGCAATGACGACGTTGCCGGCGATACCGGCGGACGTTGTCGCGGCGTTCGTCGGCTCAATCTCCATGCCGGAGGGGTACATGGCGGCGTGTCCGGGGCCGCCGATCGTCGCCGCATACGCAGCGGTGACGGTGGGATCAGTCGCGGAAGCGGCGCTCGCGGGGAGTGCGGAGCCGACGACGGCGGCGAGGAGCGCGCCCGACATTGCGATGCCGGTCAGCGACCCAAAGCTGAGCCTGCGAGCTAGGTTCCTTTCCTGGTCCATGCGTCCCCCTCGAGCCCTCTCCGGCTCAAACCCCACTGGTCCGAATCTCCCCGAATTGCATCGTACCATTCCGGGCCGTTCGCGGCAAACGCGTCATCCCGGGGGTGGCCCGTCAAACCTGCTCGGCGCGGTTTTCCGGGGCGTGCCGGCGCGTCCCGACGGCTACGACGGCTACCGGCGGCGGGCTGCGCCCGAGCGCGAGAGGACCTGCTCGTAGACGTCCTCGGTGGAGTTCGTCGCGGCGTCCCAGTCGTACTCACCGACGATCCTGTCGCCGAGCACCCGCGCCCCTTCCCGCGCGTCGCTCTCATCGCGCAGCGTTGCGGTCAGCGCAGCCGTCAGAGCGTGGGCATCGCCGCTCGGGAAGAGCCGCCCGCCAGGGCCGTTCTCGCCGATGACCTCGCGGTTCGGCGCGATGTCACTGGCGACGAGCGGGAGCCGGTACGACGCTGCCTCGAGCAGGGTGAGCGCGAGCCCTTCGAGCCGCGACGGCAGGACGAAGACGGCGGCGTTCGTGTACAGCTCCTGGAGCAGCTCGCCGTGCACCGAGCCGACGAGCAAAACGCGCGGATCGCGTGCTGCGAGCACCTCGAGCTCGTGGACGTAGGTGTCCGTGAAGCTTGATCCGCCCGCGATGACGAGGCGCGAGGGCGTTTTGACGTCACGGAAGGCGCGCAGCAGCAGGTCGGGGGCTTTCTCGGGCACGAGCCGGCCGAGAAACAGCGCGTAGTCACGGCCAACAAGCCCGAAGCGCTCGCGGATGAGGTCGGGCGCGCGGCGCACCGCCGGTGCCACGCCGTTCGGGATGTAGTGGGCCACCCGCCCGTAGCGCTCGAGATAGAAATCGGCGAGATTCTTCGACACAGTGATCGTGGCGTGCGGGACGTGGGCGCTGATCCAGCCGGCGCTCTTCAGCGCGGCCCTCGCTCCCATGCCCCACTTGTCGCGTTCGTAATCCAGGCCGTGAATGGTGAGGACCACGCCGCGCCGGCTCAGCGCGCGCGGCAGCGGTGTGAAGACCGACGGGCCGATCGCGTGGTAGTGGAGGATGTCGGCGCGGTCGGCCCCCGGGCCCATCGCCACCGCAGTGGAGAGGCCGCTATGCAGCAGCGCCTCGAGGTGCTTGGTCGGCGCAGTCGGGATGTAGCGGACTTGCATGCCGAGGTACTTGCGCGCGCGGCTCGAGGTGTAGTTGCCGCGCGTGTAGACCGTGACGTCGTGGCCGCGATCGGCGAGGCGCGATCCGATCTCCTCGACATGGTGCTCGATACCGCCGATCGTGGCAGGAACTCCACGCTGCCCGATGAACGCGATGCGCGCTGGCCTCATGCGGCGCGAGGCTGCATCGTGCGCTCCGCCACTGCGTACATCGCGCGGATGCGATCGAGGTGCCGCTGCGGGGCGAACTCGGCGACGATGGTTGCGCGGGCACGCTCGCGCATGGCAAAGGCACGCGCCGGATCGCGAACGTAGGGGGTGAGTGCTGCGGCGAGCGCCGGCGGGTCGTTGGCCGGAACCAGCTCGCCTGTGGCCCCAGGCTCGATGAGCTCGGGCATCCCACCGAGGTCGCTGCCGATGACGGGCGTGCCCCGGGCGAGCGCCTCGAGCACCACCATCGGCTGATTCTCATACCAGCGCGACGGCACCACCACCACTGCCGAAGCAAGCATGAGCCGCTGCACCTCAGCCTTGTCGACGAGACCGTGGAAGCGCACCTTCCCGGGCGCGACGGAGTTGGCAAGCGCTCGAAGCGCTGCCTCGTCGGGACCGGTGCCCGCGATGTCGAGCATGCCGTCCTCGACCAGCCCGATGGCGCGGATGGCGACATCGATTCCCTTCTCGGGAGAGAGGCGCCCCGCAATGAGCACGCCCGTCCCGGGAGCCGACTTGACGGGGATGTCGCTCGTCTCGATGAAGTGCGGGATGTGGACCATGCGCCGTGGGAACACGCCCGCTGCGCGCATGCGGCCTTCGAGAAACCGGCTCGGACAGATGAAGACGCGCACCGGCGCATATGCGCGCGTGATCGTGTGGACGAACAGCTCGCCCGCCATCACCGCACTCGAGCCGAGTGAGCCGTCCTTGCAGCGCCGCAGGATCGCGTTCTGGAAGTGGCCGCCGAGGCAGGCCTGGCAGAGGTTGCCGTGATCGAGAAATTGATACGTGGGGCACGCGAGCTTGTAGTCGTGCAGCGTCATCACCGCGGGGATCCGGCGACGCGCAACGGGGCGCAGCACCGACGGCGACAGCTGGTGGTAGATGTTGTGCATGTGCACGACGTCTGGACGGAAGTCCTCGAGCACGGCATCCATGCCGCGGCTCGCCGACGTCGAGTAGAGCATCCGCGCGACACCGCGCACGCGGCCGCTCAGGGTCGGCGGGGGCGGCTCGAGCTCGATGTGGTCCGGGTAGTGCGACGCGTACTCGAGGTGCGTGTTGAGCGGATGCGCCATGCCGAAGAACGCAACGGTGTGGCCGGCCGCCACCTGGAGATCGGCGAGATCCTCCATGTATGCCTCGGCGCCACCGCGCCGGTAGAGAAACTTGTTGACGTGGAGAATCCGCATCTCGTCAAGTGTCCTCTGGAAGCGGCGACCGTGCCTGACCGTATGGAGCCGGTCAAGGTCCCGTGGTCAGTCCGTTACTGCGGGACCTGCCACTCGCTGACGCGGTCGTTGTTCTCCTCGACGACGTAGAGATCGTTGCTCGGGCCGCCGAACGCCAGACCCTGCGGGGTGTGCATCGTGCCGATGCCCTCGTTGGCGCTGAAGACCCCGAAGGTGCCCGTATATGCCGGTGGCTGGGTGCTCTTCGAGTAGTACACGACGTTGTTCGTCGACGAGCAGGCGAGGTACACGTAGTTCGTCGTCGCTGCGATGCCGAAGGGGTTGCACGCCTTGCTCGAGCCACTCGACGCGATGAACTGCGAAAGCAGCGCACCCGGCTGCGTCGGATCGTTGAACGATGCGAAGTGGTACACGTGGCTCGCGGTCCCCGTGTCCACCCAGACCGAGCCGTCGGGGTCGACGTCGATGCCGCGCGTGAAGCCAACGATGCTCCCCGTGCCCATGGTATTACCGGTGAGCTTGGGGTTCACGGCAGCAGTGCCATCGGCATTGAGGACCGTGATGTTCTTGCCGTTGCTGTTGGCAACGTAGATGAGGCCGTAGCCCGGCGATGCGGAGTTGGTGTCGCATGCGACGCCGTACGGATCGGCCAGACCGGTGGTGCTGCTCCACACGACGCTCGGCGGGTTGTTCACACGATTCGGGTTCCAGGCGACGATCATGTTGGAGTTGGTGTTGGCGACGATGAGCGCGCCCGAACCGTTACCGGTCGCCGTCAGCGGGTCCCAGCAGAGCAGCCGCGGGTAGTTGAACTGGCCCGGCCCGTCGCCGCGCATGCCCCACGCTCCCGGCGTGACGCTGCCGGCGTTGAGGGTCGTGTTGAGCACCCACCCGTTGCCGCTTGGCGAGAATTCCTCGATGCGCTCGTTGTACATGTCGGTGACGTACATGTTCCCGGCGTTGTCGAACGTGGCACCACGCGGCCCGTTGAAGCCGCCACCTGCGGGCACCGACGGCGGACTGGTCCCGCCGTTGTCGTACGGCCAGTACCCTGGGACGTTGTTGAGCCAGTTGCCGCTCTCATCGAAGACCTGGGTGCGGAAGTCGGCCAGGTCGCCGACCCACACCTGGTGGTCGCCGTCGATCGTGATGCCGCGGGCACCATCCTCGAATTGGCCGTTGGCACCGAGCTGCCCCGGCGTCCCGCAGTCACTGCCGTTGACGTCGAGATTGGTCTCGTTGAAGTTCGTCAGGAATGCGACGTTCTTGTAGTTGTTGCTCGGATCTGCGTTGAACTCCTGGACCAGGCAGTTCTGCCCGTTCGTCACGAACATCAACGGTAACCCACTCGGATTCAGCGCGGAGGCCGGCGCAGTCAAGTCGAGTGCGAGCCCGCGCATGTCGAAGGTGGTTGTCACACCGCCGGGCGGGGTGACCTCCTTGATCGGCTTGCTGCACGCGCTGCCGCTCGGCCAGGGGTTCTGCAAGCAGCTCGGGCTGTAGATGTCGACCCGATGATGGCCCTGGTCGGCGATCCAGATGTTGCCGAGAGCGTCGAACGCCAGTCCGCGCGGCTGGATGAAGGTGTTCGGGCTGGCGGCGCCACAAACGTCGCCTGGTTCGTCGTCGGGTTGAGCACGACGATGCTCTTGCCGAACTGGTTCGAGATGTAGACGAGCCCGGTCGTCGGGCTCACGACGCACTGCGACGGGTAGTCGAACGCGACCGAGTGGACTGCGTTGGTCGTGCCCCAGCTCGTCACCCAGTTACCGTTCGGGTCGTACTGATTGACGTTGTAGAGGCTGCCCTCGGTCATGTACACGTCGCCCTGGTTCGGCCCACCACTGTTGTCGACGCAGATTCCGAACGGCGCCTGGTTGGTGTTGTTGCCGAAACCAAACGTGCTCTTGGTGAACACAAAGGGTGTGGCCTGGCTGCCGTCGTCGTTGTAGTGGACGATGCGGTTGTTCCAGTAGTCGCCGACGAGCACCGAACCATCGGGCAGGGTCGCGTCGCCCCAGCCGTAGAGGGCGGCGTTGGCGCCGTCGATCGCGAAGACGGTTGTCTTGTTCTTCTTCGTCGCGGCGGCCGAGATCATCGCGTGGCTCGAGTCGATGACGCTCGTGATCGTGGCGCCGACGGGGATCCCTGACGCGATGATGTCGAAGCCGACGTCTGCGCTGGTGAAGTTGGCGTCAGCCGCGCTGACAGCCTCGCTCCCGAGCGTCAGGACTCCATCCGCACCGGTGACCCGTCCGCCGGCAAACTGCCCGGTGGGAGCCGGTGTCGTGACGGTCGCGTGGCCCTGGGCGACAGTCGCGCCGGCGGCTCCGGCGGCACAGATGCCGGCGAGCACGGCGACGCCGGCTCGGCGGGTCGCACGGACGCGAACTTTCGGGGTCAACGTGGAACGTCCCAACAAAACTGATCTCCTGGTCCCTGTCCTGCTCGCACGACCGGGGAGCACGCTCGCTTCCTGATCGCCCGGATGCTAACCATGATAAGGCGTCCGTCCCAGCCGCCGCAAAAGCTCATCGAGCGCCCACTTTGACCGGCTCGGGCTCCACAACCGGAGGCGGCAGCCCCGCGAGGGCCGCGTTCTCGCTGTAGCGCGTGACGGCATAGGCCGCCGCGGCGAAGGCAACGTAGTACCAGAGCACGATCACCTCGGTGATCACGTTGGACACGATGCTGATGATCACGAAGGCGATCACGCATGACGCGAACCCCACCGCGATACTTCGCTCATACGTCCACGCTCGTCGTTTCGTGAAGCGCAGCGGTTCGCGCGCGACCATGACCATGCTGACCAGCAAGACGAGGTATGCGATTGTTCCGATGACACCGGTCTCGACATACGCTCGCAGGAAGTCGTTGTGCGGCTCCTTGGCCTGGTTGGTCGAGTAGGAGCTCATGTTGAGTCCGATGCCGGTGATCGGATCCTTGTCGGCCAATGGCAACACGTCGCCCCAGTAGCTGAAGCGCCACTCGAGCGAGTTCGACGAGTAACCGGCAGCACTCGTCGATGAGCCGAGGTCCGCAAATCGCCCGAGCACCGAGGGCAACGCTACCAGCGCCACCATGATGCCGCCGACCATGAGACCGAGCATGAGCCTGCGCCTGCCGATGATGGCGACGGCAAAGAGCCCGATGATGCATGCGATCCATGCGCTGCGCGTGAACGTGTAGTACAGACAGACGATGGACAGTGCGAGCAGGACCGTCATGCCGATTTTGCGTTTTTGCGACAGGTGCGGAAAGATCGCCGCCCCCATGACGATGAGCATGGTCAGGTAGATGGCAAACGGGTTCGGCTGCGAGAACGTCCCTTCGTAGCGTGCATAGCCGCCGCTCGTGAACTGCGGGTGGTGGAGCAGAACATTGAAGATCGTGTAGCCGACGGGAACGAGCGACGACACGTAGATGGCACCGACCAATCGCTTGACCGACTCACGGTCGACGAGCATGACCTCGAGGACGGCGAGCATCATCGCCACTGCCGCAACGCGGATTGCTTCGAGGAGGCTGACGGTCGGCAGCGCGGAATCGATGATGCTGAGGAATCCGGTGAGCGTGAAGATGATGAGCGCAACGCGATGGATGGATGCCGGTGGCGACTTTCGGCCCGCGCGCATGCGTGTGAGGAACCAGAAGAACGCGACGAGGAGAAACAACACCGCCAGTGCGCCGGCGGGATCGAGCCCCGCAGCCGTGGGATTGCCGACACCTGCAGCACCGGAGTTACCGGACTGCGGCTTGGTGATATCCAGGCTTGAGCGGATGGCGATGGTCGTGAGGACGAAGTTCTCGAAGTTCACCAGGCCGAGGGCGACCATCCCGATACCTGCAAAGGCACTGATCGGGACGACGAGGAGCAGCTTGTTGCCACCGATGGCTGCCTCAATCGCGCTCTCGATGGAGAGGACGAAGATCGCGATGATGCAGAGGGCGAAGATGACCTTGCTGCGTCGAGTCGACGGCATGACCTCGGAGATCGGCCGCCTCGTGATCGTCGTCGACATCAACTGATTCCCCTGTTCACCAGAGCACCGTACGTCAAGCGGCGCGAATGGCCCCCTTCCGGCGTGGAAGTCCGTCCCCAGACGTAGCGGCGGTCGTCACGTCGACCCCCAGTGTACCGGCACCGGTCTCTCATGGCAAGTTTGCTGCGATTGGCGTGTTGTCAACTGCGAGCTGATCGTCCGTCTGGAGGGCGCCGAAGTCGATGTCGGGGCTTCCCGGCTCATCGCCGCCGCCCTCGATGCCGGATACGTCGCTGCCCTCCTCAGGCAGCGCTCTGTCTCCTCCACCCGTCGGCGGCTTGCGGCGGCGGAGCACCGACCGCCAATTCCGGATCTCGCCGCCGGCGAGGAGGTACAGGACGATGAGCAACGTCGCCAGGCCCGCGAGACCCGCGAGCGGCGTCCGGATGAGTAACTGAACGCGGTCGCCGATTTGAACGGCGTGCTCAAGGTTGAGGACGAGTGTCGCCCCGATCATGACCGCGGCGCTGAGCGTTGAAGCGATCACCAGCCGGATCGTGAAGGGGAGGACGCCCGCCAGCGGATTGCCGTCCGTGTGTGTCAGTCGATACCAGGCGTGTCCCGCGTTGACGTACTGGGCGAGCGAGTACGCGAGAGCGACGCCGACGATCGCGGTCTTGTTGTGGAGGCCGAACGGCAGCACCAGCAGCGGGAGAAGGACGAGGTTGGCAATGCACCCGTACAGGGCGTTGCGCAGCGGCGTTCGCGTGTCGAGCCGCGCGTAGAAGGGCGCGAGGAGCGCGCGTTGCAGCGCCTGACCCACAAGGCTGATCGCGTAGACGATCAGGATGGTGCCCAGCAATTCGGCGGATGCCAACTTGAAAGAGCCGCGGTCGAACACCGCCACTGCGGCGGGCTTGCCGAGCACCGCCATCAACGCCGCGAGCGGGATGCTGATCGCGAGCATGATCCTGACGCCGAGGCCGGTGACGCGCCGCACCTCCGCCTGACCACCGAGGTTGTGCGCGTCCGTGAGCCGCGGAACGAGCGCGACGATGACTGAGCGGAAGAACACCGTGCCGCCGACCGCCGAGTTGATCAGAAACCCGTAGTTGAGAACGCTGATCGAACCCGTGGGCAGGAATGACACGACGAGCTGCTCGCCGAGCCGCGCCACCGGGTTCAAACCCGCGGCGCCGAGCGGTCGGACGCAGAGCTTCCCGACGGCGCGCAGCTGCTCATCACGGAGGTCGAGGGCGGGTCGGAGTCGCAACCCGTTTCGGACGGCTGACGCGCACATGAACACGAGCTGTGCAGCGGCGCCGCTCACGAAGGCGATCGCCACAAGGAAGATCGCCTTGTAGCCGAAGAGCGGAATGATCAGGATCATCGCCGCGGCGAGACCGTTCAGGACGACGGTCATCAGCGCAGGAGCGACGAACCGGTAGCGAGCGTTGAGGTATGCGCGCATGACCTCCGCTATCGCGACGAGCGGGATCATCCCGAACATCACGGGCACCATCGAGGCGGCTGCGTTGAATTCATCCACCGGGAGCCCCGGTGCTGTGACATGAACGAAAGGACTTGCGACCAGCCACGTGAGGAGCACCAGCGCCGCTCCGACGATGACGATGACCGCAATTACCATCGAGATGAGACGGTCGGTGGAACGCTCGCCGCGCTGGGTCAGCGATGTGCGGAACGCGGGGACGAGCGCCTGGTTCGCAGCCGCGGTGATCACTGCCACAAGACCGATCGGAATGCGCGCTGCAACGAAGAACTCGTCGGTGCTCTTTCCCGCACCGAACTTGAACGCGATGCTGACGTCGAGGATGAGGCCCGCGATGACCCCGGCCATCGCTGCCACGCCGGTGAGACCCGACTGCCGGAAGATCGCGCGATCCGAATGGCGCCCCGTCCTGCGGGCGCCGTCGTCCGCACTCATGCCACGCCTCTAGGCTGCAGCGCCATCGCGCTGGCTGCGAAGGGTCGCGTCGAGGCGGCTCGCGAGCTGGTCGCACAGCGCGCGCACGCGCGGGTCGATGTCGAGTGGCCGCGGGGAAGATGCCCCGCGAGGCGAGATGTGCGCGATCAGCGCAGGGCGGTAGTCGAGGTCGAGGAAGCTGCAGATCGCCTGCATCGCCGCGACCGGCGTCGCAAGCATGTCCTGATACGACGCAAGGAGCACGTCGTCGCGGCGATCGAAGTCCAGGTCGAAGTAGAGGCCGTTGCGAATCCACCAGAAGAGCGCTGCCGCAGTTTCTGCCGTCATTGTCGAATAGTCATAGCTCGAGATCTCATCCAGCGTGGACGGGGAGAGCCGCTGCGCCTGCCACATCGACGCGCCTTTACCCACAGCGATATCGCGCAGTGTCAGCAGATTGTTGCGCCCGAACTTCGACACGGCCGACCGCGCACGGCCGTCGACGTCGCGATACGCCCAGATGGCGCGACCGGGCGAGGGAGTGTCGAGCGTGTCGAGCAGATGGTCGACACGATGCGAGTTGCAGAGCGGTTTGAAGAGGACGTACTCGTGGTGGCTGGCCATCACGACGCGGCGTACCACTGCGTCGTCGCGGAGGAGGAAGTGATCGAAGACCGCGCGGTCGTTCTCGTTGTGCACCTCGAACTCCGGTGCGATGTCGAGCCCGCGTGCGAGCATGTTCGTCCCGGACCGCTGCAGGCCGACGAGATAGACCGGCGTGGCCGAGGCCGGCTTCGCGGGGATGCGCGCGGCGCCAGTTCCACTTCGCTGCCGACACGCGAGCTCGGGTGACGGGGTTGAGCTCATCCTCCTCGACGAGGCGCGAGAAACCCTTCGGTCCGGCCCCAGCGCAGATGGCGTCGCAGCCGCCTCGCGGTCCGCGACACGGTTCCCTCCCCGGCCGGCGCGCGGTCGAAGATCGTCCTCGGCTCGCCGCTCCCACTCTTGGGCGCTGCCGGGCGCAGCGGGTAGCCGTAGCGAAGCAGCAGGGGCGACGTCAGCGCGCTGACGAGGCGTCGATCTCGCGATGCCATGGCGGTGCGCCAGCGGTCGTCGGAGCGGAGCGTGATCTGTCCGTGGCGGAGGCGATCCGGATTGCCCGCGACGCTGTGGTTCGCCGTGGTCCGAGCCTCGTTGCCATTCACGAAGGGCAGCTCCGCGTCTTCCATGCCGACCATCGCGAGAATCCGGCGGACGGCTGCGGGCGGATCCGCAACGAAGTCTTCGTAGCGAAGGCGAAGGTACCGATCCGGCCCGCCGTGGAACAGCATCCCGCCCGCGATGTTCCAGACGTCCCACAGCACCGCTGACTTGGCCGGCCCGATCTGCTCCATGTGCGAGCGGGCAGCACCGTCGCTGAGCTCCTTCTTGCTCGACCACGAGTGCGCTGCACCGCGAGGATCGCGGATGAGGTGCACGACATGGAGGTCGATGCCCGGTGTCGCAGCGAGCACGTTGGCGTAGGCCGGCAGCTTCGAGGAATCGACGATGACGCGGCTGCCGGTGACGGCGGCCATCGCCGCGTAGAGGTCCGACAGCGCGGCACGATCGCCGGCATACGCGGCGGAGCGAGCCGGGTCGAGGCCATGGCGGACGCCACCCGCAAGAATGCCCGGGAGGTTCCGAATCCTGCCGGTGCGCTGCAGCATCCTCATCACCGAGTCAACGCGGCTCGGATCGTCGAGGTAGCCGGCGCGCGCCAGCACCTGGCTCCAGACGGGGCACTCGCGCACCGGCAGACCGCAACCGCAGAGGCGGCTCTCCTTGAGACCGCGCTGCCAGAGGTAGCGGACCTCGCCTGCGGCGAACACACCGTCAACCTCGCCGAGGATGTTGGCGAGGACGGTGCTGCCGCTCCTGCCGGTGCCGGCGATATAGAAGACAGCGGTGGACATCAGTGTCTGAGCTTCAGCGCGCTGGTCCGGCGCCATCAGGCGAC
This sequence comes from Candidatus Dormiibacterota bacterium, assembly GCA_963757475.1. Lineage (GTDB taxonomy): Bacteria > Chloroflexota > Dormibacteria > Aeolococcales > Aeolococcaceae > Palsa-851. The sequence goes on along the minus strand of CAVWRW010000006.1, from coordinate 156,957 downwards.
CGGGGTCACGAGGCTATCAGCGCCGAAGGAGCCCACCGCCGGACCGCTCCGGGGAGACCTCGGTTTCCGTCGCATCAACCGGCGGCGCCCGCCAGGGATCCCGAGGCGCTTCTGTCGCCGCCGCGGCTGTCGGAGTCGCCGTCTCCTCGACTGGCGCCGGGGCCACGGTCGCGGCGGAAGCCTGCGACGACGCGGGCGGCGCGGCCGGCCAGGCAAACGAGCCCTGCTCCGGTCCAGTCGCGGCGACCGGGCGACGGCCCGACCGCATCAGCTCGAGGATGAGGATGAGTTCGAGCATCATCAGCAACGCCAGCGCGAACGCGATGCCGGCGAACTTGATGACATCGCTCAGCTTGGAAAGGCGTCCGACATTGACGACCGTGACGGTGCTCGGGGTCATGATCCGTCGCCACGAGCGCCTGCGCGGCGACGAGGGCGCTCTGCGCATGGTCATTGGAGGCGGTGGCTGCCGACTGGGCACTGGCTAGTGGCGTGATAGATGGCCAGCTGCTGGCCGGCTTGGGTGACGATGGTCCTCTGCGTCGCTGATGGTGGCCTTGAGGCGTTGGACAGCAGCTTGACGTCGTTGTTGATCTTTGCGGTCGCGTACTGCGCCTCGAGCGCGCTGAGCCGTGTCGACTGGACGTTGTAGTACGCCGCAGGCGACGGGTTTCCGTATTGCGCGACGAAATCGTTGATCGCGGTATTGCGCTTCTGCAGCAACGTCTGTGCTTGCGTGACTTCGTTTTGCGCCTGGATCACTGACGGCTGCGCGATGGCGTCCATCGTCACGATCGTCGCCTCACGCACAGCGCCCGTCAGATTCTGATCATGCTGGCCGACGAGGGTGACGTGAATGATGTTGCTCGACGCGGTGACAGTGTCGGCGCTGAGTTCGGCCACCAGCTCCGCAGTGGGGATGTTGAACTTCGTGTGGACATCCGAGACCACTGGCTGCGACACAAGGACATCCTTGAAGGTGTCGACGTACTGCGATGCCGCGCTTTGTGAGGTGCCGTTCCCGCTGATAGCCGGGACGACGACCGTCGCATCCGCCTGGTACTTCGATGGCTGCTTCTCGAGGAAGAACCCCGTGATCACCGCCGCGACGATCGGGCAGGATGATGAGCAGCGGAAGGATCCGGCGGATCGCCCGCAGGTAGTCGCGAATCTCCATGGTGGCCTAGTCCCCTCTCTTCTTAGATGTCGATGCGCCGCCCGCGCACCCCGACGACGAACATTCCGGCACCTGCGATCAGGAGCGCGGCACCGATGGTCAGCCAGCCGCTGCCGGCTCCGGCATCAGGCGTGGAAGTGATGCCCTGGACGCCGCCGTTCGGAGTAGGCGTCGCAGTTGCGCCACCGACGCCACCCGAAGGTGTTGGGGTGGCGGTGGGAGTGTCTGTGGGCGTTGCAGTCGGCGTCGGCGTAGCGGTGGGCGTCGGCGTTGCAGTTGGCGTCGGCGTTGCGTGGCGTCGGCGTCGCGGTTGGCGTCGGCGTAGCTGTCGGGGTTGGCGTCGGTGTCGGCGTGCCGACGCAGCCGAGCACTCGGACGAAGCCGGAGGCGAGCGTTGCGCGATTGCGCCCGTTGTCACCGCTCTGCTTGAACGGCGCCCAGACGTCGAGCTGGTAATAGCCGCAGGCAGTGAAGTTGTAGGTGAGCGCAAGGGACTGGGTGCCCTTCGGCGCCCACGACTCAGTGAACGCCTGGGTGCCGGGCATCAGCGACTGCGTGGTGCCCTGCGGACCGGTGAACGCGATACCCGGCTGGCCTGGCTGGCCGTCAGAGACGTCCGCCCCGTTGTACGTCAGGATGTGGTGCGCGGAGAAGTTCAGCGCCACCGTCTGCGGTGTACTGGTCAGATTCTTGGCGACGACATCGAAGTTGATCGATACCGATCCGTTGTAGGTATTGTATGTAAACGGGCTACTCGTGAAGCCCGTCGGCTGGCTGGCGGAGAGGATCCCCTCGAAGTTGGGATTCCCGCCGGCCATGGCGGACTGCGATGCGAACAGGGCGATGCCCAGTGTCACGGCGCCGGCGAATGCGGACAGCCCTCCGGCGCGCCTGAGTGAAAGTCCATTCCGCAGGTTCATGAATACCGCCTTAGGTGAGGTCCCGCCACGACGTTGCTGTTCATTATTGATCGCATGACAATTACGCGCCCAGACCGAGGTCGGTGCTGATCTCGGCGGCGTCTCCAAGGGCCCTACCGAGCGAACCACTTGGGCTGCGAAGAGCAGTAAGGGTCGATCGCGCGGAAACGATAACGGCCTTGTTGCCCGGGAAGCCGGCGGCCGTCAAGGACAGCACAGGGCTGAGGGACGGACTTCAGCGCACCCTCGGCGGCCGAGATCTGCCTGTTGAGATCCTGAGTGAGCGCCAGATCCTTCGCGTACGTCAGGTCCGTGCTTCCTGCAGCCGCGACTGAGGCGGCGAGACTCTTGGCCTGGCCGGCGAGATCGTTGAGCTCGGCCAGCATGTCGCCGCCGGCCAGCGCGAGATGGACCTGCGGCTCCACCAGGCCGTACACACGGGTCGAGGCGTTGAGGCTCGTGACATCCGCGCGCACGACATCGGTCAGCGTTGCGGACGAAATGCTGCCAACCAGAGCTTCGAGCTGGCCGTTCACCGACTGGAGCATTTCGAGGAGGCGACGACGCGAAGGCTTCGCCCGGCGATGCTCACAGTGCCGACGTAGGCGTTGCCCCCGACCTCAGAGATCAGCGCGTTGACGATCTGCTCGCGCTTCACAAGTTGGCCTGTGCCAAGGCTGATCAGTTTCTCGAAGTTCTCTGCTTTTATGAGGCTCGATGGGCTGTTCAGCGCATTGAGCTCGATGAGCGCCAAGGGCGCCTGATCGCCGCTCTGCGTGGCGGCCACCGCGTTGAGTTCATTGGTGATCGCCTGCTCGAGCCCGGCAAGTGCGTTGCCCGACGATTGCGCCGGTGCCGACGTCTCGGTCTTGGGTATGCCGAGCACGGCCCCACCAGGTGCAGTCGACGCGCAACCGGCGAGCAGCAGGGCAGCCGTGGCCGCGCCACCGATCAACGTTGCGAGTCGCGAAGACGACCGATCCATGTTTCCCCCGATGAGTGCCAACTTCCTAACTCCCTGCTGGAACCCGTCGGCCGGTATTCCGTCCGACCCTCAACCTGACCCTTCCAGGCAGTTCGTCCGTTGCCAATCATGACCGACCCGACCTAGAAAGTCAAAACCCCGCATCGCAGCAAACCCACCGAAGGCACCACGGCCTTGAACTCCGAGATCGCGCCAAGTGTGTCAAGAGCGTCAATTTGACTTGGGTCGAAACGCCCGGTAGAATCACTCCTCGGGAACGGAAACGAGGTTGGTGCGGGTCTACCGGGGGGTTTGCCGTTCCACGGCACCATTGTTCCGATAGGGGGAAACGTCGTGGAGCTAGTGGAGGAGTCGCTCCTGACTTCCAACCTGACACAGGAAGGAAGCTGGAGCGAAGGGGGAAGCGTAACCGCGGAAGCGGAGCTCGTCGGCGAGTTCGCAGGCCGTGGCCGCTCAGGCGGCAACCGCGACTGGGAAGCAATCAGTGCGTCCGTGGCCACTCATCCTCGCGATCGTGACCTTTGCGGTCGACATGGTCGCCGTCCTCATCAGCACCTACCTGGCGAAGTCCGTCGCCCACGGCGTCGGCTGGGACAGCGGCAAGCCGCTCGTGCTCGACTGGCCGATCTTCCTGACGATCGCGGTGTGGCCTGTCGTCTTCGCGGTCTACGGCCTCTACGACCTGCGCCGCCCCACCCACGCGACCGCCGAACTGCAACGGTTGTTCAACGCGATCCTCATGTCGGTGCTGCTGATCGTGCTCGTCACGTTCATCGGCCCGATCGAGATCTCGCGCGGCTTCGTCGTCTGGTTGCTGGGATTCAGCCTCATCACCGTTGTCACCGGGAGGCTCATCACCCGCCGGCTTGGTCACTCGCTCAACGCGCATGCCGTCACGAGCCAGGTGACCTTGATCGCCGGTACCAATGACGAGGCGCGTGCGCTCGCACGGACGCTGATGCGCCGGCCGTGGATGGGCTATCGGGTCTGCGGCTTCGTCGAGGTCACACCATCCGGGCTCGAGGTCATGGACGGCCTCCCCGTCTTCGGCACCGTCGACAACATCGCGCAGATTACGCGCGACCACGCTGTGCGCTCGGTGATCATCGCCGGCAGCGCCGCCGGCGGAGCAACGCTGCAGTCAATCGATTCGGCGCTCAGCGCGGACGTGAGCGTTCGCGTCTCGCCGGGGCTCGCCAACCTCGGCGCCGCGCGTGTGATCCTCGAGCCGATCGACGGCATGGCGCTGTTCTCCTTGCGGCGTCACCGCTTCTCGCGCCGGCAGCGCTTCGTCAAGCGCAGCGTCGATGTCGGCATCTCATCGGTTGCCATCGTTGTCGCGGCGATTCCGATGCTGGTCATCGCGCTCGCGATCAAGCTCACGAGCCCCGGACCCGTGCTGTTCCGTCAGCGTCGCGTCGGCGAGCAGGAGAAGGAGTTCACGATCCTGAAGTTCCGCACCATGATCGTCGGTGCGCACGCGCAACGTGACGCGCTTGACAACGAGGCTGACGGTCTGCTCTTCAAGATGCGTCGCGATCCGCGTGTCACGAAGGTTGGAGCATTCCTGCGCAAGTCGTCACTCGACGAGTTGCCGCAGCTGTTCAACGTGCTGAGCGGAGAGATGAGCCTTGTCGGCCCGCGGCCCGCACTGCCCGAAGAGGCCTCGCGCTATGCCGAGTTGCAGCGCGGCCGGCTTCGCGTCAAGCCGGGCGTCACCGGGCTCTGGCAGGTGAACGGCCGCCACGACCTCGCCTTCGAGGATTACGTCCGCTACGACCTCTTCTACGTTGAGAACTGGTCGCTGACGATGGACCTCTACATCCTCGCCAAGACGATCCCGGCGCTGCTCACGGCTCGCGGCTCGTACTGATCCTTCAGCGCTGATCAGCGATAACGACGCGCGGCGAGCGAATCCGCAAGGATGCGGCTGAGCAGCTCGACGTCTGATTCGGCCAGGTCGCGGCGAAACGCGTCGGAACGTGATGCGGTGAACGTGTGCCGTTCGAAGCCGCGCTCGAACTCGGCATCCCAGGGCAGACCGCAGAACGTGAGCATCGAGGCAAATGTCTTGCGCGGGTTGGCGGCAACGTCCTCGTAGCGGACTTCCAGCCAGTTCGCGGGCTCGATCATCGCGCGGACACTGTCGAACGAGTCAATGAGCAGTTGCCACAGCAACCCGGCGAGGACGACAAACGATTTGCCCGACGCTTCCCATTCGGCCTCGAGTTTGGGCGGCAGCGGTCCCCACTGCCAGTGGTCCGGGCCTTCGAAACCGCGCCACCAGGGCATCTGCAGCCAGGAGTTGGCGACAGCCCGGCCGTCGCGGACGACGTGAATGAAGCGCGCGGACGGGAAGACCCCGCGGATGAACCCCGCACGTGGCCACCCCGTGAATTTGTGCAGGAACGTGTCAGTGCCCTGCGCCTGCGCACGCGCGTGCATGAATGTGCTGAAGCGACGTTCCAGCCATGGCGTGACATCCGATTCGGTGAGATCGCGCAGCGGAGTCGCGAGCATCGGCGTGACCTCGCGAGCGAGGATGCGGTATCCCTCCGACGGTGCATAGCGCAGCCTCGATTTCTGCGTTGCGGCCGCTGGGAGTCGCCGGTACAACGGACCGTTCCAGCGCCCTGCCGCGGCGGGCAGATTGAAGCGATCCTCGAGGTTGGAAACGAAGCCTACCGACGGATGCCGGCAGAGCACCTCTTCGACAAGCGTCGATCCACAGCGACCGGTCCCGAGGACGAAGACGAATCGAGGCGATCGCTGCGCGTCAGGCGTAGCCACGCTTGCTCAGCTCACCTGCCTGCACTTCCTCAATGGTGGTGACCACCTCTGGCGGCAATCCCTTCTTCCACGAGCTGTTGCGGTTTCTGAACTGAATGCTTTCGATGTCCCGCCGCCATGTCGGATTGTCGTCAAGCCCCGCAAAGGACGCGACGCGACGAATCGTCTCCACCGGCTCGGCGGTGAACTCCTCGTAGGTCAGCCGGAGCACCTGCTTGGGATTGAGCTCCTCGATGCCCGAGTTGATGGCTCGTACCTCCTCAACCCAGTTTCGCGCGCACAGTTCCCACGGATCGCGACCGTCCTCGCGCCATGCTCTGGGCGTCCCACCGTACCACCAGACGATGCTGTCCTCCCACCAGTCGACGCGGGAGAGGGACACCGCAACCGCGCGACCGTCGCGCGTGATGTCGACGAAGCGCGCGTTGGGAAACGCCGTTGCGAGGAGCGGGATACGACGAACGTTGGCGATGCGCTTGTTGATGAAATTCGCCCCGCCGCCCCAGCGCACCGTGCCCGATACCGCTTTGCGCAACTTTCGCGCTGCATCCATGCTCACCATGTCGCTGGAAACGCTGTCGGGAATGCCGCATGCGGCAAACACCGGCTCACCCTCAACCGGCATCGGGTACATGCGATCACGCAGCTTGCGCGCACCCGCATACACGTATGCATTGGAACCACCGGAGAACCAGACCTGACGTCGATGCTCGGGTGTGTGCCGCGCGATGTGATTGGTAACGCTGACAACTGGGTGCGTCGGCATGCGGCGGAGATAGTTGTTGAAATACGCCGCGTCAGGGTGCAGACAGAGTCCTTTGTAAAGAAGACTCGTGCCCGAACGAGCGGCTCCAATGAGAAACGTCGGCGGTTGCTGATTCATCTTCACCCGCCGACGATTCTGTCATAGGGGTCTTCCACCATCGGAGGCGCGCGAGCATCGTTGACGTTCCGTTACGATGATTTGTCGCTCCACGATGACGTACCGGCCGCCCTACACCGACGACCCCGCGGGTCTCGACACATCGGCCTCGCGCGCGCCCGCTCCGCCCCCGCCGGCGGTGCTGAAGAACCCGGTCAAGCTCGCTGCCTTCGTCGTCCTTCTCTTGATCCTGTCGCTGCTGGCGGTCGCGCTCTTCATCGCGATCACGGTCGGCGTGACGATCCTCGTCGGCGATGTGGTCCCCCGGCCGGTCAACGTCTTCGTGGCCCCCATCGTCGGTGTCGCGGTTGCGGTTCTCTGCTTCGGAGGGGCCTCACGCTTCCGCATGGCGACGCTCAGGAATCGATATGGCCTCTTCCGGCGGCCACCTCGGAACTCCAAACCGCATCAGCCAGCCAGCTGACCCCTCTTCCTGAGTGCTCGGGAGGCGACCAGGCCGTGGCCCGCCTCACCCCCCGGGAGGCAGCGGCGCGACCCCGAAGGGCCGCGCGCCGCCAGTTCCCGAATAAAGCCCTAGACGGGCACCACCGTTCGCTTGAAGTTCGCATTCGTGACAAACGCGAACGAGCAGTAGATCGCGGCGATCGCGGTGAGAAGGCCGAGGCCTCCCGAGATCTGGTTCCAACCGGCGCTCGGCGCGCTGTGTGCCCAGAAAGCAATCGCCAGCGTGATGAACGTGAGCGCGAGGAGGAAGAACACGACCGACACGCCACGTGATGCCCCACCCATCGAGGCGATGAACATGTAGGCGGTGAAGATGCCCCATCCGAGTGCATACATGCCGAGGATGGGAGTCGGATCCTTGGGGAGATCCGGCGCGAAGGTCGTCTCGATCAGCACAAAGCTGAGCCAGAACAACCCGTAACTCGTGAATGCGGTCGCTCCGAACGTGTTACCGACCCTGAACTCCCACATGCCGGCGAAGATCTGCCCCAAGCCGCCGAAAGCAATTGCCGTTGCGAGAACGACGGACAGAGAGCCGGCGGTCGGTCCCGGAGCCGCCGAGATGAACCCCACGTTGATGACCGAGAGCAACAGTGTGGTCAGACCAAACCCGATCAGCCCGAGCGGAGCTGGGTTTGCGACCAGTGCCACCGACTCCGCCACGTAGGGCGGTCCGGGCTGAACCGGCCCGGGTGTAACTACGGTTGCCATAGGTGTGTAACCCTCCAAAAGTCCGGAGTTATTCGCACTCCGGGCGCGTGTTCGATTTCGAACTGTCCCCCATCACGACCTTTTACTGTTCCTTGCTCTCCTCCTCCGTGGCGCGGCGCTGGAGATCCGCGACGATGCTCGCGTCGGCGAGCGTCGTCGTATCGCCGAGCTTTCTGTTCTCGGCGATATCCCGGAGCAGGCGGCGCATGATCTTTCCGCTTCTGGTCTTGGGAAGGTCCGGCGTGAATGCGATCCACTTCGGCCTGGCGATCGGACCGATCAGCTTGCCGACGTGATTGCGCAACTCGGCGATCAGATCCGTCGACTCGTCGTAGCCGGCTCGCAGCGTCACGAACGCCGAGATGGCCTGGCCCGTCTCCGGATCCGCCTTGGCGACGACTGCCGCCTCCGCCACCGCCGGATGGTCGACGAGTGCTGACTCCACCTCAGCGGTGGAGATTCGATGGCCTGCGACGTTCATGACGTCGTCAACCCGGCCCATGAACCAGAAGTAGCCCTCCTCATCAATGCGCGCGCCGTCACCGGCGAAATACTGATTCCCGAATTTGTTCCAGTAGGTTTCCTTGTAGCGCTCGTCGTCCCCCCAGATGCCGCGCAGCATGCCCGGCCACGGCCTGGTCAGCGTGACGAAGCCACCGCCGCCGAGCGCGACCGGCACGCCTTGCTCGTCAACGACAGACGCGCCGATACCGGGCAGCGGCTTCGTTGCCGAGCCCGGCTTGAGGACGGTGAGTCCCGGCAGCGGCGCGATCATGATGCCGCCGGTCTCGGTCTGCCACCACGTGTCGACAACGGGAGTGCGGTCCCCGCCGATGTACTTTCGGTACCACATCCACGCCTCGGGGTTGATCGGTTCGCCGACGGTGCCGAGCACGCGCAGGCTCGTCAGGTCGTGCGCCTGCGGGTGCTCGGGGCCCCACTTCATGAACGTGCGGATCGCGGTGGGTGCGCAGTACAGGACCGTGACCTTGTACTTCTCGATGATCGACCACCAGCGGTCTTTGTTCGGGTAGTCCGGCGTGCCCTCGTACATCACCGAGGTCACCCCATTGCCGAGCGGCCCGTACACGATGTAGGAGTGCCCGGTCACCCAGCCCACATCGGCGGCACACCAGTAGATGGTGTCCGGCTGGATGTCGAAGACCAGGTCGTGGGTGAACATCGCGTAGAGCAGGTAGCCGCCCGTCGTGTGCTTGATGCCCTTCGGCTTCGCGGTGGTGCCTGACGTGTAGAGGGTGAAGAGCAGGTCCTCGGAGCCCATGTGCTCGGGCTCGCAGACGTCCGATTCGTTTTCGACGAGGTCGTGGTACCAGTGATCGCGGCCTTCCTTCATCGGCACCTCGTTGCCGGTGCGACGAACGACCACGACGTTCTTGACCGTCGGGGAGCCTTCGCAGGCCTCGTCGACACTCCGCTTCAGCGGCACCAGGTTGCCGCGCCGCCAGCCCTCATCGGCGGTGATGATCGCCACGGCAGCCGCGTCGTTCATCCGATCGCGGACGGCGTCTGCGCTGAACCCGCCGAAGACGACTGAGTGGGCCGCGCCGATGCGGGCGCACGCCAGCATCGCCATGGGGAGCTCCGGGATCATCGGCATGTAGATGCCCACGCGGTCGCCGCGCTTGACGCCGAGCTTGTGGAGCGCGTTCGCGAACCGGCAGACGCCGGCGAGCAGCTCGGCATAGGTGATCGTGCGCGTGTCGCCGCCCTCGCCCTCGAAGTGGTACGCGACCTTGTCGCCTCGCCCCGCCTCGACATGGCGGTCCAGGCAGTTGTAGGAGACGTTGAGCTCGCCGCCGAGGAACCACTTGGCGAACGGAAGGTCCCACTCGAGGACCTTGTCGAACGGGCGGTACCAGCTCACGTACTTCTTCGCCTGCTCTGCCCAGAAGGCCTCGGGGTCGGCCTCGGCCGCGTCGTGGAGGCTCGAATCGGCGACCCGCGCCCTGGAGCGGAACTCGGCGCTCGGAGCGAACGTACGTCGCTCGTCGAGCAGGGTGTCGATGGTTCTCTCGATCTCGCTCACCACAACCCTCCAGACGGAGTCCTACCGAAATTATTTGTCGCGCATTAATTGCACTAGTTGGGCAGCTTCGGCAAGCACCTCGCTTTCCGAACAAACTTCCGATCGGCGCTTACGTCTCCACGATGGCGTGGTTGGACGGCCCACCAGGGTCAAATGCGACGGCCCGGTGGTGTATCGGCGTTCCGTGACCCTTTGCAACCAACTCTTCACAGCTTGCAATCGAGCCCGGACCGAGATCGCATCGATACTGGCATTCGGGTGGACAAGGGGTGTCGAGGACACCGCCGGATCTACATATCTGGAGGACCGACCATTCTCACGCGTGAGCGCCGGAGGAACAGACGCGGGTCCCGCGGGCAGGGGCTCGTTGAGTTCGCCATCGTTGGCGGGCTCCTCTTCTTCCTGATCTTCGCGATCATGAATGCGGGCTTCTACCTGTACGGCGCCAACGCAATGCAGTATGCGGCCGACATCGGCGTCGCGACGATCGCGGCAGAGGGCAACTACTCCAACCCCCTGGCGCCGGCACCGAACAACGCCGATGCCGTTGCTCTCTCGAGGATGGGCGGAGTCGGCCTCAACAGCACGCCGCTGGTCAAGGTCACCGAAGTCGATGTCTACAAGGAGTCCGTCACCGCCGGGGTCTTCAGCGATGCAATGTGCGGTGCCGTCGTCTGCGAGAACGTCTACAACGGCGCGGGCGTTCTCCAGGGCGCGCTGAACTGGAATCCAGCCGTTCGTAACGTTGGCCCCCAGCCGGACTACGCGAAGCTCGTCATCAAGTTCTCCTACACGCTGTTGATCGGGACGACCACGTTCAACAGCACGACGGTGAACCTCTTCCGTCTGGAGCCGCAGCAGTGATGCGCCGTCACTCCCCGCATCGGGGCTCGCGCCTCCGCAACACCCGGAGCGGTCAGGCGATGGTCGAGATGGCGATGCTGCTCCCTGTCCTCATGCTCATCTTCCTTGGAGCGTGGACGGCCGCGAACCTCATCGACGACAACGACGCGGCCGCACAGGCGACGCGCGCCGGAGCACGACTTGCGGCTGAGCTCGGCAACGGCGCAAGCCTGGGGCTGACTAGCAGCAGGTCGACCGGAACATCATCGACCAGGTCCTGCCGATCGTGAAGCCGCAGCTGACGAACGCGCAGGTGAGCGAGATCGACATCTATGAGCCCAACGGGTGCACGGGCACGACGCCGTTCGTCAGCGGCACCTGCCCGCCGAACAACGGCGCCTACACCGCCGGTGAGCCCATCGACGTCTACTCGGTGACGAACTACGTCGCGACGTATCCATGCACCACGTGTACGTACACGCTCGCACTACGGCTGCAGACACATCCGAGTGAAGCAGAGCTCGGCGTACGCCTTGTCTTCACGTACACGTCGCCGACCCTGAAGTTCTTTACGCAGACCGACTCGCAATACACCGTCATGCGGCTAGTGCCGACATCGTGAGGAAGGAGACCATGAGCGCAGCACCGAATCGGCCCAACCGGCGGTCCGCCAAGGGTCAGGCGATGGCGATCTTCGCTCTCGTCTCAGTCCTGCTCTTCGTCGTCGCCGGACTCTCCATCGACGCGGGCACCAGCTACCTGACCAGCAACAAGATCGAGCGCGCCGCGGCGGCAGCAGCCCTCGCCGGCGTGGCCTATCTCCCCGGTGATATCCCCGACGCGCAGAACGCCGCACTCGTCGAGGCTGCACGCGACGGCTTCCCCAACGCCGGCTCACTGAATGCATGCGTCGGCAACCCGTCGCCGTGCGTGGTGACGTCAGAGCCGACGACCAACGAGCTGAAGGTCACCATCTCCGCAACGGTCGGGACGATCTTCCTTCGCATCGTCGGCTTCGGCTCGCACACGGTCGTGCGCTCCGAGACTGCGCAGTACCTCCCGCCGATCTCGCTCGGCCAGCCGGGCGGACAGCAGGGCTCTGCGCTCTCGGATCCAGCCTGCAACGGTCTACCGAACTACTGTGCCAGCACGGCATCAGGCCTCGGCAGCGGTGGCAACAACTACTACTTCGAGCGCCAGGAGGGATGGGGCAACCCGCGCTCCGAGGGTGACCCGTTCACGCCGTCCGCAGCGCAGACGAACAACGGCTGCGGTCCGACCGGCACCGACTCCTGCGACGCGTCGTCCGCACCGGATTTTCATGAGATCAGCACGGAAGCGGGCACGGCGCCTCCTGCCGACGCGACCCTCAACTACGCCGGTGGTTCGAACTATCTGATCACCGTTCCCGCCGGTGAATCTGCGGACCCACAGATCTTCAACCCGGCATTCGCTCCGGATACCTGCGGTGGTGGCTCGACGGCCGTCTACTGCTATCACGAGAACGACGGCAGCTTCTCCGGCACCGGCGCACCGAACACGGCGTACTCCGCGATGGAGTACACGCTCTACCAGGTGTCGACGCTCTCCTCGCGGACCGGTGACACGAAGGTGAGTCAGGAAGTCTTCTACCCGTACAACGCAAACGGCCTCTCGACAAGCGCCGGATGGTTCTACTACTGCTCGAACGGCGGCGGCTGCAGCTCGACACAGACCAACGTGACGAATGCCCAGGACTCTGTTCCAGCGACGTATCACCAGTGGGTCTCGGCGCTCAAGTACGCGCCGACGAACTCCTTCGACCAGAAGATGTTCAAGGACCAGTTCGCCGACACGCTGGGCGGTAACGGCTACATCGTGAACTCGAGCGGTACCACGGAGTACTTCCGCCTCGAGGTCGATACCCTGGCCTGGAACGGCGTGCCGTCCTGCCCTGCGACGTCAGGCCCGTGCGCCAACCCAACCACCGGGACGAGCTCGTATTCCGAAGCGCACAAGGGGTACGCAGTGCGCCTGGTAACCGACGCCGGCAGCCCTGTGCCGGTCCAGGGCACCGTCCCAGGCTCCGCGAACTGCACGAACTGCTCGATGTCCGCGATGGACGACATGGTGGTGTTCACCCCGGTCAACGGTGCCACCACGCCGCAGTTCAAGATCCCGCTCTTCGCCATCGATCCAACGGCATACGCCGGGCAGACGATCAACGTCGATCTGTTCGACATCGGTGACGTTGGAGGCGGTCCCGCGTATGTCGGCCTGCAACAGCCGGACGGCACGACCTGGGCTACCGCGAACTCGGTCATCGATCTCGGAGCTTCGCTGGCCGGGGCCAGCCCGCCGAGTGGCGGCGGCGCCGTCACGGCCCTCGGCACGTGGCCGGGGAGCGGCGGCGGGTCCTGCACAGGATGCTTCCAGACTGCAGGTGGGGGCGGTGGCGCGATCTACCAGGGCCAGTGGGTCCAGATGCAGATCCAGATCCCCGCGTCGTTCACAGGTCTGGGTGGCTTCGTCTGCACATCAGTCGGCCCACCTGATCCACGCTGCTATTGGAACCTCGTCTACGACGTGAGCTCGGCAGCGGTGGCCGGCGACACGTTCGGCGTCGAAGTCGGCTTCAGCGGCAGTCCGGACCACCTTCTGCCCTAGCGCGCACGTAGCCTCCTGCCTCACAGCGAACTCTGAGCATCCGCTCAGATCGCCGTGAGCGGGCGGGCGGCAGACTGAGGCCCATGGCATCCCGACCGTTCTTCAACGATCCGCCGCCGCCTCCGTTGCCGCCGGCGTGGCCCGCACCTGACATCACGGCGCGTCGCAGCGCCGATGTCGCGCCGGTCCGCTGGGCGCGGCAGTTGGTCCGCGGTCGTCAGCAGGACGCCGCGTGGGTGCGCCCTTCGCTCATCGCGTTGCTCGGGGTCGCCGCGCTCCTCTATCTCTGGGACCTCAGCGCGTCGGGCTGGGCCAACGCCTTCTACTCCGCTGCGGTGCAGGCGGGATCGACGAGCTGGAAGGCGTTCTTCTTCGGATCGTTCGACGCCTCGAACTTCATCACCGTTGACAAATCACCCGCTGCGCTCTGGGTGATGGACATCTCGGCGCGGATCTTCGGTGTCAACTCGTGGAGCATCCTCGCTCCGCAAGCCCTGGAAGGAATCGCGACCGTCGGCTTCACGTATCTCGCAGTGCGGCGCTGGTTCCCTGCAGCCGCGGGGCTCATCGCCGGCGCAGTGGTTGCGCTGACACCGGTTGCGGCGCTCATGTTCCGGTTCGACAATCCCGACGCGCTGCTCGTCCTCCTGCTGACGGCAGCGACCTACGCGGTGGTGCGCGCCATCGAGGCGGGCAAGACGAAATGGCTCGTGCTGGCGGCGACGCTCGTCGGCTTTGCGTTCCTGACAAAGATGCTGCAGGCCTTCCTGGTGGTTCCCGCATTCGGGCTCGTCTACCTGCTCGCTGCGCCGGTTTCGGTGCGCAAGCGACTCACTCAACTCGGATCGCGGCCGCGGTGATGATCGCCGCGTCGGGATGGTGGGTCGCGATCGTCCAGCTCACGCCCGCGGCCGACCGGCCGTACATCGGCGGGTCGCAGAACAACAGCATCCTCAACCTGATCTTCGGCTACAACGGATTCGGGCGCATCACCGGCAACGAGACCGGCAGCGTCGGCGGCACCGGGACGGCCGGATCAATGTGGGGACCGACCGGCTGGGACCGTCTCTTCAACGTCAACTTCGGCGGCCAGATCTCGTGGCTGTTGCCGGCGGCGTTGATCCTGCTCGTGGGCGGTCTCATCGTGACCGCACGCGCCGCAAGGACTGACCGCACGCGCGCGGCGTTTCTCCTGTGGGGCGGGTCACTCGCCGTGACGGCGCTCGTGTTCAGCTTCGCCGCGGGCATCATCCATCCGTACTACACCGTTGCGCTGGCGCCCGCGATCGGCGCGCTCGTGGGCATGGGCAGCGTCGCTGCTGTGGCAGCACCGCGCGCAGCTGTGGGCACGACTTTGCCTCGCCGGTGCCGTCGGCACAACCGGCGTGTGGTCGGCCGTGCTGCTCGGGCGCAGCGCGACATTCCTCCCTGGGCTCGCCGCTGTCGTTGCGGCGCTCGCGATCATGGCCGCGATCGCGCTCGTGGCACTGCCGATGCTGCACCGAGCGCTCGCTGTGACCGTGATCGTCGTTGCGCTCGCAGCGGCGTTCGCGGGGCCTGCCTCGTACACCATCAACACCGTGCTGACACCGCACAGCGGCGCGATCCCGTCTGCCGGTCCGACACTGACCGCATCGCTCAACACCGGACCGACCGGCCTTGGCGGCCGTGGGTTTGGTCGTGGCGGCGGCGGTGGGTTCGGCGGCGGTGGCTTCGGCCCGCCGGCCGGCTTCGGCGGCTTTGGTGGCGGCGGCACGGGTGTTCCCGGTGGCGCCTTCGGCGGCGGCGGCTTTGGTGGTGGTGGTCGTGGCGGCTTCGGCGCCGGGACCGGCGGCAACTTCCTCAACGCCAGTGCGCCCGGAGCGGACCTCGTGAAGCTCTTGAAGACCAACGCCTCGAGCTACTCGTGGGTTGTTGCCACCATCGACGCCAACTCAGCAGCGGGCTACCAGCTCGCCACCGACGATCCGGTGATGGCGATCGGCGGATTCAACGGCACCGATCCGACACCGACGCTCGCGCAGTTCGAGCAGGACGTCGCCCAGGGACGCATCCACTACTTCATCGGCGGAGGCGGCGTTGGCGGTGGATCGGGCACGTCGAGCCAGATAGCCCAATGGGTGGAGCAGCACTTCACCTCCACGCAGGTCGACGGCGTCACCATCTACGACCTGACGCAGGCTGCCGGCTAAGCGCCCAGCGTCAGCGGGTCATCCACGCAGCAGCCGACGTGGCGTCGAGGTCGACGCTGGCGTCGGTGACACGCTTGGCACTCGCCGGATGTGCACTGCCCGCGTTGGCGATGTACCAGAGCCCGAAGTTCCCGTCCACGTTGGACGCGTTCATGTACAGCAGGTTGTCGCCGCTTGGCGACCACGACGGCGAGTTGCAGAGGCAGTTGGCCACCACGACGCGCGGCGCGCTGAGCGTGGTGCCGTTCAGCGTCGCCACCTCGAGATCTGCCGTCTGGCCGAGGTCGCACACCATCGCGATGGTGACGCCGTCGGCGGCAACCGCCGGAGCACCACAATCCTGCGCCGGTGTGGTCAGCGACACCATCGGACTGCGCGGCCCCGTCTGCACGCCCGAGCACGGTGACGACCGTCCCCTTCCCCGTGTTCGCGTAGCTGCTGTAGAGGACGTTGCCGTCCGGGAGCGGCACGGGTTCGATGTCCCCGCCCGTATATGCAGTCGGGGACCGACCAGCGTGTCCCGCCGGTGACGCCCTGATCCGCGATCGTGACCTCCGAGCCCAGCGGCGCCGACCACAGTGAGAAATCGACCTCGTAGCTCTGGCTGGGCGCGGGCTTGGGCGCGTCGGTGGCGAAGTACACGCTCGTGCCGTCCGGACCGATCGCCGGCCAGAGAATCCAGTGATCGAGCTGGAGTGTCTTGTTGCTCGATGACTGCTCGTTCTGGGTCATCTGGCCGAGCACCTTGCCTGCCGCGCTCACGTGGTACAGGTCGGAGTATTCGTCGAACCGCCGCACGACGACGAGGCTGCCGTCGGGGAGCACGCGTGGCTGCATCCAGTCACCGCCGGCCGGCAACGGCAGGCGGTGCACGCTCGATCCGCCGATCGCGTAGATGGCCCCGTCCTGGCTCACGAAGATGGTCCCCGGCAGCTGTACCTGCGGGCTCGTCGCACTCACCAGGCTCACCGTGTTGCCGTGCGACTGCGAAGTGGCGAGCACGCGGTTGGCGGCGAGGCCGCTCAAGGCCATGCATCCGATGAGGATGAGTGCTCGCTTCATGTCAGTTCGCCGGGAAGTACTTGGCGACTTCAGGCCGGATGAGCGCCCAGTTCGGCCGGAGCGCGTCCTGCGAGTCGACGGTCACGGTGGTCGTGTACGGCGGCAGCAGGACCACCTGCGTGATCGATGCGAGCGGCACCGATCCCGCGATCGGCAGGAGACCGCTCACCTGGCTGATGCTCATGTTCGTCTGGAAGTCGGATCCGAGCGATGTCGCGAGGTTCGGGATGTCGGCGAGCGTCAGCGTCTTCGTCTTGGCACGGAGCGCGATGAGGATCTGCTGCTGGCGCTGCGATCGCGCGAAGTCTCCGTACGCGTCATCGTGGCGAGCCCGCACGTATTCCAGCGCCAGCGTGCCATCCATGTGCTGCGCGCCGGGGAGAACGAGAATCCGTTGATAGTCAAAGGGATTCCCACCGGACAGATCCGCCGGGTAGTAGTCGTCCATCACGGGGTTGTTGGCGATCAGGTTGACGCCACCCACCTGGTTGAGGACCGAAACGAGACCCTGCAACCCGATCCACGCGTAGTAATCGATGTGGACTTTGAGGTCCTTCTCGACGGTCTGAATCGCGCACTGCGCGCCACCGTGCAGGAACGCCTGGTCGATCTTGCCGTTGCTGCCGTTGCAGAGACGCACCCAGAGATCGCGCGGGATCGAGAGCATCGTTACGTGCTTGCTCACCGGATCGACGCGCGTGAGGATCATCGACTGCGTCAGAAAATCGCCCTTGAACTTCGAGTCACTGTCGGAGCCGAGCAGCAGCAAGGTGAACGGCGACGTCGACGAGAGGCTCTCGCTCGCCGACACCGGCTTGAGCTGCGGATTGCCGCCGAGTGTGGTGTTCGCCTGGCCGGTGTCGCGCAATGCAACCTGGATGGCGGGGAGGAAGTACAGCACCACACCGGTGATGATCGACACAGCGAAGCCGGCCACGATGAGCATGCCCTGTCCCGCCCGCTGGCGTCCTGTCTTCAGGGATGCCCGCCGGCGCCGTACCGGGCGCCGGTCCATGAGATCACGCGAACGAGGCAAACCTCGAACCTCTGTTGAGACGTTGAGTGGAACGACGAGTTCAAGGACGGCCCCTGCCGGAAAGAGCGGGGCCGTCAGATGGTACCCCGACGTCGGCGAGCGCGGGCACCCTTTGGACCGATGGCGAGAGCTGACGGCTCGCCGGCGCATCTGCATGTACGCTCATCGGCGCAGATGGAACCAAGCGTGGAACCGGCGTGAGCAAGAACCGTCTCGAGGCCTTCAGCGACGGGGTGATCGCCGTCGCTATCACGTTGCTGGCGCTCGACCTTTCGGTCCCAGGCCCGGGTCACGGCTCACTGCTCACGCTGATCGGCGACCGCTGGCCGGAGTTCGCCGCATACGCGGTGAGCTTCTTCCTCATCGGGATCATCTGGGTGAACCACCATGCCCGGTTCAACGTCATCGTCCGGGTCGATCGCACCCTGCTGTTCCTCAACCTCGTGCTCCTGCTCTTCGTGGTCCTGATCCCCTTTGCGACGGCCCTCGTGGCCGCGTATCTGACCAGCGGCAGCGCAGACGCGCATATCGCGATGGCTTTGTACGCCGTCGTCCTCGAGGGGATGGCGCTCAGCTTTGGCGCAATCTTCGAGTGGTCACTCGGCGAGGGCCGCAGCAGCGTGCAGGTTCCCCGGGATCAGCGCAGGCAGGCGCGCCTCCGCACCTCCATCGGCGAGGTCGTCTATGTCGTCGTCTTCGCGGTGGCATTCATCAATGCGCCTATTGCGCTCGCGATCACGGCGCTCACCGGCCTGTACTACGTCTTCGCGCCACTCCCCCGCGTGACACAGGACGTCGCGGAGATTTCGGAGTAGGTTGGAGACAGGCGCAAACGGCCGTGCGCGAGGTCTCAGCAATGTCACAGACATAGCTCAGGACCCGCTGAGCAACCGGCCTCATGCTGCAGAGTGTCACCCAATCGAAAACCTCGGAGCCCGACCATGAGTAGCGACATGCAGGAACAACTTCCTCTCGATCCCCCGCCCCCGCCCGTCGACCCCGCCGGGGCATCG
Source organism: Candidatus Dormiibacterota bacterium (assembly GCA_963757475.1). Classification (GTDB taxonomy): domain Bacteria; phylum Chloroflexota; class Dormibacteria; order Aeolococcales; family Aeolococcaceae; genus Palsa-851. Next base: position 138,148 of record CAVWRW010000006.1, on the reverse strand, counting down.
TATGGCCACTGGGCGCCGGATCCTCACTGGGGCCCGCCGTCGTGGCCGCCGGCAGCTCCGGCGCGCCGCCGCTCCAGCTTCATGCAGCGCACGCTCATCGCCGGTCTGGCGGTCGTCTGCGTCGGCGCCGGCGGCGGCACGGCTTGGGCGATCACGAGCGCAACGCTCACGCGCACGCCGACCACGGCATCGCTGCCCTCCGGAAATTCCCAGACCGGCGAAGCCCCCAACAGCACCGGTGACAACGGCACAGGCAACACCGGCACCGGCGGGACCTCCGGCACCGCAACGAGCGCCGAGATCGCCGCAATTGATGCTGCAACTGTTGACATCAACGCCATCACCGCGGCCCACACCGGTGAGGTGGCCGGCACCGGCATGATCATCACGTCGTCGGGGCTCGTCCTCACCAACAATCACGTCATCGACAACACCGAGAACATCACGGCACAGATCGACGGGACAGGGACGACGTACAAGGTCACTGTGGTCGGCTACGACGCATCTGACGATGTCGCACTCGTCCAACTGGTCGGCGCATCCGGTCTGCCCACCGTCCCCATCGGCAACTCGGACAACATCACGATCGGTGACTTGCTCACCGTCATCGGCAACGCGCTCGGCAAGGGCGGCACCCCGGCCGTCGTGACAGGCGTGGTGTCCCAGCTCGACCAGCAGATCACCGCGAGTGACGAGGGCGGCGACACCGAGAGCCTGACTGGCATGCTGCAGGTGCAGGCGAACATCCAGCCCGGCGACTCCGGCGGTCCCGAGATCAACGCCGCCGGCCAGGTCATCGGGATGACCACCGCTGGCTCCACATCGGGCAACCCCAATCAGGAAACCGGTGCCACCACCGGCTTCGCGATCCCCATCAACAAGGCGATGCAAATCGTCGCGGAGATCCGGGCCGGCAGCGGACCGAATGTCCACATCGGCAACGCGGCCGAGCTCGGCATCGAGGTCGCCCAGCCGACTGCGACGCAGACGCTGCCCGGTGCTTACGTCGGCTCCATCCTCGCCGGCTCACCGGCCGTTGGACTCGGGATTGCCGCCGGCGATCGGATCGTGAAGATCGACAGCCAGACCATCGCCTCTCAGAACGACCTCCACAAGGCGATGGAGGGCTACTCGAACGGGCAGACGGTATCCCTCACCTGGATCGACCCGAGCGGCACATCGCACACCGGCTCCTTGACCCTCGGCCTCGCACCCTGGCCCGACTGAGGACCGTCCTCTGCGCCGGATGCGGCGCAGAGGTGGCTGACATCGACGGTCCCACCCACGAGTACATGACGTCAGCACCAGGGTGCTGGAGTGCGTACGGCGAGCTGCTCGCCCGGAGCAGCGACTGGGCCGTGGATCGGGGAACGGCCCAGCTCCGAACGGACGCCTACGCGAGCCAGCACGCGACGAACCCGGACGCCCGCAACCGCCAGTCGGTGGCGGTGCACCTCATGAGCCTCTGCGCCACGTTCGAGCTCGGCCTGACACCGGGACGGACGACGTCCCTGCTCGGCGGATGGACGCACCGGCCGGGCGGCTATCCCGATCTGATCTCCGACGACCACCACGGCGTCGTGACCGTCATCGACGTCCTCGACTCCCCGGACGGCGAGGCTCACGCGGCCGCCGTGGAGCGCTGGGCACGGTCGGTCTGGAACGGGTGGGCCGACCATCACGATGAGATCCGGACGCTGTTGGCGGAACAAGGCCTGCGATAACGGCGGGCCGAATATCGCATCGGCCGTCACACCAGCGATTCCGCAGCGCGATGACGCGTTTGGAGCGTCGCGATATAACTCTGACAGCCCCTGAGGGGGGCCGCCGGAGACCGGCGAATGGCCAGCGCGGGAGACACGCGCGATGCAAGGAACCGCATGACGTATCTCGGTCCGTCGTGACCACCGAGTCACACGTCGACGACCCTCGAGCCGGGCCCGTGGCCGAGCAAGGACGCGGGGGAGGCGGACGCCTGCCGGCCATCTGGGCGTTCAACGCCCTCCTCATCGCAACTGCCGGAGCCGTCTACCTGCTCGCGGTCGCGCCGCTCGCGCAGACCAGCGAGGTCACGCTTGCGCCGCTCATCGTGCTCGTCGGGATCGTCGCCGCCTTCACCGCCACGGAGTGGGGCCGGGTGTTCATCCATTTCCGGCAGGAGGCGCAGTCCTACTCACTGAGCGAGATTCCGCTCGTCATCGGACTCTTCGTCCTTGCACCGGACCACCTGGTGCTGGCACGGGTGCTCGGCGCCGCGATCGGTCTCGGGCTCGTGCGGCGCCAGGACCCCAAGAAGCTCGTCTTCAACTTGGCGAGCTTCGCGCTCGAGGCGGAGACGATCACCGTGCTGGTGCATCGCGTCGCCGGTGCTGCTCCGAATCCGACGCATCCGATCGTGTGGCTCTGCGTGCTCCTCTTCATGTCTGTGGCGTCGCTGCTCGGCTTCGCGCTCAGCGCGTCAGTGATCTCCATAGCGGTCGGGCGCCAGTCGTATCACCAGTGGATCCAGTCCGTCGCGTTCGCGCTGGTCGGCGGGTTCGCGAACTGCAGCCTCGGCCTCGTTGTCGTCGCGATGCTCGAGCGCCAGCCGGCGATGCTGCTGCTCCTCTTCACGCCACTCGCCGCGATCGGTGCCGCGTACGTGCTCTACACACGCGAGCACCAGAAGCATCAGCGGCTGCAGTACCTCTACGAGTTGAGCGACATGCTCCAGCGGGCGAGCTCGGACGGTGCCGCCATCCCCGAATTGCTCGACCAACTCTGCAAGGTCTTCCGCGCAGACATCGCCACCGTGACGTTGCTGCCGACCGCGACGGGCAGCGCGTCCTTGCGGGTCATCAGTGCCAGCGGCCACCGGCACGAGAACAGTGACGCCCCGCTGCAGACTGCCGCACTCGAGCACTTCGTGCCATTGCTGGACGAAACCAAGCGCGGGCTCATCGCCGTCGAGGCGACCACCGATACCGACGTCCGCGAATGGCTCCGCGATCATGGGTTCAAAGACGCGATGGGCGCGCTCCTGCAGGGCGAGGGCATGCTGCTCGGATCGCTCGTGGTCGCCAACCGGCTCAGCGACGTCGAGATGTTCGACAGCGATGACCTCCGGCTCTTCGATGCCTTCGCGGCGCAGACGAGCGTGGCGGTGCAGAACACGCGGCTCGGGCACCGCCTCCGCGTGCAGGCATTCCACGACACGGTCACCGACCTCGCCAATCGAGCGCTTTTCATGGACCGCCTCGAGCACGCGCTCACACGGCGTGAGCGTGACAACGAGTTGCTTGCGGTGATGTTCCTCGACCTCGATGACTTCAAGGAGATCAACGACAGCCTCGGGCACGTCGCCGGCGACGAGCTGCTCATGCAGGTCGCCGATCGTTTGAAGGACGTCCTGCGCGCCTCCGACACGCCCGCTCGTTTCGGCGGCGACGAGTTCGCGATTCTCCTCGAAGAGACCGCGGATCCCGAGGACACCATCCGCGTCGCCGAACGCCTCGTCGCCGCGTTCAAGCGCCGCTTCGTCGTCGCCGGGCGCGAGGTCACGATGAGCGCCTCGATCGGTGTCGCGGTCACCGCGTCGCGCGACATCACGGCCGAGGATCTCGTCGGCCAGGCCGACGTCGCGATGTACCGCGCCAAGGTCAAGGGCAAGGACACGTTCGAGGTCTTCGAACCGGGGATGCAGGACGTTGTCGCGCGCCGCCTCGAGGTGCGTAGCGGCCTCGAGACCGCCATCGACCGCAACGAACTCCTCGTCCTCTACCAGCCGATCGTCGACCTGGCGACGAGTACGCCAATCGGCGTCGAGGCGCTCGTTCGCTGGAAGCACCCGCGCTGGGGCATGGTCGTCCCGTCGGAATTCATCGGCATCGCCGAGGAGACGGGGATGATTCGCGAGCTCGGGCTCCACGTGCTCGAGGAGGCGTGCCGTCAGTGGGTGGCCTGGCAGGTGGCATTGATCGACGATGCGTCGTTCACTCTCAGCGTCAACGTCTCACCGCGGCAGCTGCGCGACCCGAGCTTCGTCAGCGAGGTCGGACGCATCCTCACCCGGGCCGGGCTGCCGCCGTCACACCTCACGCTCGAGATCACCGAGAGCTTCATGGTCGAGGATCCGGCGAGCGCCCGTGCCCGCCTCCACGAGTTGAAGGCGCTCGGGGTGCGCATCTCGATGGACGACTTCGGCACCGGATACTCGTCCCTGGCATCGCTGCAGGACCTGCCACTCGACATCCTGAAGATCGACAAGGTCTTCGTCGACCACATCGCCGAGGATCCCCGCCGGACGGCGTTCGCACAGGCGATCATCCGCATGGGGAAGACGCTCGGCCTCGGGCTCATCGCCGAGGGCGTCGAAACCGCGGAGCAGAGCGAGCGTCTGCAGAGCCTCGGCTGCCGCTTCGCGCAGGGCTTCTACTTCTCGAAGCCCGTTCCGCCCGACGAGATCCAGCACATGCTCAACGCGTCCCACGCCACCCGCGTGGCCGGCGGGCGCTGGTCGGACGGCATGCCCCAGGACCCGCGAGCCTGGCTTCGGGTGCTCGACCACACCGCCTGACCGAGGCGGCAGATCAGAAGATCTCGTCGATCCGGCCGAGGATCTCCGGGGTGAGTTGCGCGATGACCGGCAGCGCGCCGAGGTTCTCGTGCACCTGCGAAACCCGGCTCGCTCCGGTGATGACCGAGGAGACGTGCGGGTTGGCCGCGCACCACGCGATCGACAGCTGCGCAAGGCTGACGCCGAGCTCCTTCGCGATCGCTTCGAGCCGGGTGACACGGCGGTTCGCATCCGCGTCGGTGACCATGGACTTGAGCCAGTCGTAGCCGGGCAGCGCGGCGCGGCTGCCTGCCGGGATGCCATCGCGATACTTGCCGGTGAGCAGTCCGGACGCCAGCGGGCTCCACGTGGTGAGGCCGAGGCCGATCCGGTCGTACAGGGGAGCGAACTCCCGCTCCACCTTGTCGCGCGAGAAGAGGTTGTACTGGGGCTGCTCGACGATCGGCTTGTGGAGGTGGTGCCGTTCGGCGATGTCCCACGCTTCCTGGATGTCCGCCGCGCTCCACTCCGACGTGCCCCAGTACAGCGCCTTGCCCGACGTGATGATGTCGTGCATGGCGCGCACCGTCTCCTCGATCGGGGTCTCGGGGTCGGAGCGGTGGCAGTAGATGAGGTCGAGGAAGTCGAGGCCGAGCCGGCGCAAGGAGCCCTCGACCGCCTGGAGCAGGTATTTGCGGTTGAGCGTGTTCCGCGTGTTGACGCCGTCGTCGATGCCCCAGAAGAACTTGCTCGAGATGACGTAGCTGTGGCGCGGCCAGCCGAGTTCGGCGATCGCGGCGCCCATGATCGTCTCGGACCTGCCGCCGGAGTAGACCTCGGCGTTGTCGAAGAAGTTGACGCCGGCGTCGTACGCAGCCGCGAGGCAGTCGCGTGCGTTGGCACCGGCGAGTTGAGGGCCGAAGCTGACCCACGATCCGAACGAGAGAACGCTCACACGGAGCCCTGCATGCCCGAGGCGTCGATACTGCATTTCCATGGTCACCGAGCATAGAGGCACGTCCCGGCATGACGGCGGCGAGGGCGGATGAGTCAGATCGACTCCATCACCGGGTGGATCGCGGCGGGGCTCTTCGGCGTGGCAATCATTGCTTCACTCGTCAACCGGTGGCGCGTCGCCAACGGACACGGCTTCTCGATGGCCTGGTTCCGCGCACACAACTGGCTCGGCACGGTGGCGACGCTCGCCGGCATCGGGCACTGCCTGTCGTCTGTGGGCCGCGTCACCCTGCCGGCCGGCGAGGAGATCGGCGTCTGGGCCGGGGCCGCTGCAGTGGGATTGCTCGTCCTCACCGCATTCGCGGGCAGCGGCCTGTCCGGCGCCAAGCGCGACGCACGCCGGCGCATTCGCCGGAACCACGTTGCGACGATGTTCGCCGTGCTCGCGGTGGGAATCGTGCACACCGCGCTCAACGGGCCGCTCGCGGGCGGGTGACTGCGTACCAACGCAGCAAGAACAGGACTCTGGCAAGATGATCGCGCCGACCTGCACCATCGCCGGAGACCACGCACGAGATGACTGAGACCACAGAGCTCGCACCCCCGTCCGGAGCGGGACCGGCGCCCGCGCCCGCCCCGAAGGCGGACGAGCTCGACCCGCGCCGCTGGCTGGCGCTCGGCGCCGTGATGACCGCGCTGTTCATGGTGCTGCTCGACGTTTCCATCGTGAACGTCGCCGTCCCGGCGATTCGCAGCAACCTCTCGGCAAACAACGCAGACATCCAGTTCGTTGTCGCCGGCTACGGGCTCGCATACGCGGTCATGCTGATCACCGGCGGACGACTTGGTGACATCTTTGGCAGAAAGAAGCTGTTCCTCATCGGCATGAGCGGCTTCGTCGTCGCGTCGGCACTCTGCGGTCTCGCGCAGAGCGCCATCATGCTCGACCTCTCGAGAGTGCTCCAGGGAACGATGGCGGCGCTGATGTACCCGCAGGTGCTCTCCGTCATCCAGGTGAGCTTCCCGCCGCAGGAACGCGCGCGTGTGTTCGGCTTCGTCGGCGCCGTCATCGGCATCGCGACGATCACCGGCCCGCTCGCCGGCGGCCTGATCATCCGCAACGACATCACCGGTGGCTCGTGGCGGTGGATCTTCCTCGTCAACCTGCCGATCGGCATCGGAGCGCTCATCGCCGCAACGCGGCTCGTCACCGAGTCCCGCGCACCGAACGCCAAACGACTCGACCTCGTCGGAGTCGTGCTCGCGACGGCGGGAATCCTGCTGCTCGTCTACCCGCTCGTCGAGGGACAGGTGGCGGGTTGGCCGGCGTGGACGTTCATCTGTATCGCGCTCAGCCCCTTCGTTCTGGCCGCGTTCATCCTGTATGAGCGGTCGCTCCCGTCCACGCGATTCCCACTCGTGCAGCTCTCGCTGTTCCGCATTCCCTCGTTCCGAGTTGGCGTTGCCATCTCCGCTGTCTTCATCGCCGGCATTCCCGCGTTCTTCTTCACCTTCAGCCTCATGCTCCAGGTCGGGTTGTCATTCAGCGCGCTCAACGCGGGTCTGACCACCATTCCCTGGAGCCTCGGATCCGCGTTCGCATCGGCGATGTCGACGCGCGTCGCGCCCCGGCTCGGGAAGTGGACGATCGCGATCGGCTCGGCGCTGCTCGTCATCGGGGTCCTCGGCATCATCCTGACGCTGCACCAGGTGGGCACGAGCGTCACCGGATGGGACCTGATCCCGTCATTCCTGATCAGTGGGCTCGGACTCGGGACTGTCATCGCGCCGCTCCTGAACATCATCCTTGCGGGCGTGCCCGGGCGCGACGCCGGGTCCGCGTCCGGTGTGCTGACGACCTTTCAGCAACTCGGTGGCGCGATCGGTGTTGCGGTTGTCGGCGTCGTCTTCTTCGGACTGCTCTCCAGCCAGGCGACAACCGCGATCGCGACGGTGACGCCGCAACTGCAGTCGCAGCTGGCTGCAGCGGGACTCCCGCCGTCACAGGCGGAGGCGTCGATTGCGACGTTCACCCGATGCTTCAAGGCACAGGCTGCTTCGAGCGATCCGACTCAGCCGATCCCCGGCTGCCCCGCTGCCAGCGCGGCGGCGACGACGAACCCCGTGACCAACGCCTTCGAGCACGCTGCTTCCGTTGCGCTCGGACGCACCTTCGTCTCGTCAGTCGAGCGAATCCTGTTCTTCAACGTGGGCTTCTGGGCGCTCACCGGCATCCTCTCGATGTTCCTGCCGCGCATCCGTCCGCAGCCGGCGGCGCAGCCCGCTGCCGCCGCGCACGCAGGCTGACAGTCCGTCGACCATCTGCGCCGCGTGAGCGGCGTATCAGGCGCGGGTCTTAGTTGGCCAGTCCGTGGCTGATGTTCGAGAAGATGTTGTTGACGTTGTGGCCGAGGGTCGTGAGAATCACGATGACCACGATCGCGATGAGGACAAGAATCAGGGCGTACTCCACCATGCCCTGGCCCTCTTCACGGCTGTTGAGCCCTTCGAGCATGGCTCGAAAGCGTTCGCTGACCTCCGTAACCCTGTCAACCATGATGATGTCTCCGATGAAGCCGATCCCCCGGTGTATCGAGGCGATAGCCTCATCGTGAAGCCGGATCTCAAATCCTTTCGGAAAGCTTGGTAACAGGGAGTCGCACAACGATTCGCGTTCCAGCGACGTAGTCGTCATCGATCGTGATGATGCCTTTGTGGGCAGAAACGATTGCGGCGCAGATCGCGAGTCCCAGTCCGGCTCCGCCCGTGCGCCTCGAACGCGAGCTGTCACCGCGCGCGAAACGCTCGAACACGACGGGCCGCAGCGGCGCGGGAATGCCCGGACCGTTGTCCGTGATCGACACCACGCATCCGCTCGGCGGTGACGCTGTCATCTCGACGCTGACGACACCGTTGCGCGGCGTGTGGGCGAGCGCGTTCTCCAGCAGATTGTCGAAGAGGCGGCCGAGCAACAGCGGGTCGCCCTCGAGCGAGCCCTCGCAGCGCAATGACTTCGAGAGGCGGACGCCCATCGCCGACGCGTGACCTTCCCAGCGGGCATACGCCTCCTCGAGCACGTCGCTCAGGTCGATGTGCGTCACCGAGGTCATGAGTCCGCCGGCGTCGCTCCGGGACAGGGTCAGCAGTGACTCGGAGATCTTCACGAGCCGTTGCGTGTTCTTCAGCGCCAGGCGGACGGTGGCCGTGAGCTCGTCGCTGGTCCGCTCCTGGCGCAGCGTGATCTCGAGCTCGCTCTGCAGTGCCGACAGTGGATTGCGCAGCTCATGCGCCGCGTCCGCCGTGAAGCGGCGCAGCTGGTCCGCGGTTGCAGCCTGGGCTCGCTCGCGCGCCACCAGGGATCGGACGGTCATCTCACTGAGGCATGCGGTCACGACCACGGCGGTGAACTGAAACTTCGCGGTGAGCGGGTCGATGGCGCCCTCGACCGCGGTGAAGATGGTGACGCCAACCGCAAACAGCGTGATCGCCGCGGAGAACGGCGTCGGCAGCAGCCACGCGGAGAAGAGGACCGCCAGCAGCAGGAAGCCGCCGAGCGTCGGGTTGTTGGGGACGACGATCTCGACGATGGTCACGAAACCCAGCAGCACGAGACAGCCGATGAAGATGCCCATGCGGGCAACACGGTTGGTCACCTGCCGTGGTGTGAAGGCGTCCCGGTTCCAGGCGACGGCCATCATGTCAAGCGACCATCGCGCCGTCACCGATCAGGCGGTATCCGACTCCCCGGCACGTCTCGATGAAGACGTTGGCGGTCGCCGCCGAGAGCTTGCGACGGACCTTGCCGGCGTAAACCTCGACGAGGCCGGAGTTCGACGGTCTGCCCGTCGCCCCAGACAGCGTCGTGGATCTGCTCCTTGCTGAGCACCTGCCCCGGGTGACGGAGGAACAGCTCGAGCAGCTCGTATTCCCGTCGGGTGGTCGGGACCACTACCCCGTCGACAGTGATCAGGCGGGCGGCGCTGTCCATGCTGAGGTTCCCAGCCTGGAGTACCTGCGTCTGCGGACCCTGCCGGCGCCGGCTCAGCGCCCGAACCCGTGCGAGCACCTCCTCGAAGTGGAACGGCTTGGCCAGGTAGTCGTCGGCGCCGGCGTCGAACCCGGCGAGACGGTCGCGGACGTCGTCGCGGGCGGTAAGCATGAGCACCGCCGTCGCGACGCCCTGGGCGCGCAGCGAACGGCACAGGTCCGTGCCGTCAAGGTCGCCGCCGAGCATCACGTCGAGCAGGGCGACGTCATACGGCAGGCTCGTTCGAATTGCGTCGAGGGCCTCCTCGGCGGACAGGGCGACATCGACCGACAGACCGGCCTCAGCCAGCCCTCGCGCAAGGCTGCCCGCGACCTCGGGTTCGTCCTCGACGACGAGCACACGCACGTTTGGCATCGTATTCGCGGAAGCGCGGCGTATCGTCGCCGCGAGTGACTCGATACCTGCTCTTATGAATGACGTCATCGCCGCGGACGGGAACGTGCGCATCCGGCGCATGCGCGATGACCCCGACGACTACGCGCTCATCGTCGACTGGCGGAACCGGCCGCACGTCCGTGAGTGGTGGGATCCCGACGATCCCCCGCTGACGCTCGAGGGAGCGATCGAGGAGCTGCGACCGCTGACGAACGGCGCGGATGGGGATACCGCCGCGATGATCGAGCTCGACGGCGCCGCGATCGGCTACCTCCAGTTCTATCCCTGGGACGGCGAGACGGCCTACCTTGCCGAGGTGGGCATCACGATCCCGGACGGGGGCTGGGGGCTCGACATCTTCATCGGCGAGCCTTCGCTCATCGACCGGGGCGTCGGCGCCCGGACGGTCCGGCTGATCTCAGACCATCTCTTCGCCGAGCATGGCGCGACCGCCGTGGCGTTGGCGACGGAGGCCGGCAATCTGCGCGCCCAGGCGGCATATATCCGGGCGGGCATGCGCATCGTCGAACGCTTCCTCGATACCGACACCCGCGATGGTCAGCGCGTCGAGTTGGTGCTCATGATTCGCGACCGGCCCGGCGGAACAGCTGCCGCGCGATGATCTCGCGCTGCACCTCGGATGCCCCTTCGTAGATGCGGATGCCGCGAACCTCGCGGTACAGGTGCTCGAGGAGGTGCCCATGCTCGAGGGCGCGCGCCCCGTGGACCTGGATGGCCACGTCGACAGCGAGCGCGGCCGTCTCGGTCGCGAACAGCTTCGCCATCGCGGCTGCCTGCGTGATCGGCGCGATCCCCGCGTCATGCGCGGCGGCGGCCGAATGGACGAGGAGTCGTGAGGCCTGGACGCGGGTCGCGACGTCGGCGAGCTGGTGGCTGACGCCCTGGAGGGCCGAGAGCGGGCGGCCGAACGCCTCGCGCTCCTGGGCGTAGGCCACTGCGGCGTCCAGCGCGGCCTGGGCCATCCCCACAGCTGCCGCGCCGACGCTCGGACGGAAGAGATCGAGCGTGCGCATGGCGACGCCGAAGCCGTGGTCGATGTCGCCGAGGACATGGGTCGCTGGAACCGCGACGCCGTCGAAGTGCAGCCTCCCGATCGGGTGATCGGCGACGAAGGGGATGGACGTCCCGGACAGCCCCGGGCTGTCGCCGGGCACCGCGAAGGCGGTGATCCCGCGCGCGCCTGCGGCGGCCGTGGTTCGCGCGAAGACGGTGTAGATGTCCGCCTCGGGCGCGTTCGAGATGAACGCCTTCTCGCCGGAGAGCCGGAAGCCGTCTCCATCTCGCTCAGCAGCCAGCGCCAGCGAGGCCGCGTCGGAACCCGCTTCGGGCTCGGTCAGCGCGAAGGCAGCAACCGCCTCGCCGGCGATGACGCGCGGCATCCAGACGTCGGCGACCTCCGGCCGGCCGGCGGACAGGATCGGGTGCGACCCGAGGCCCTGGAGGGCGAACGCGATCTCAGCCTCGGTCGAGAAGCGGGCCAGCCCCTCACGGATGAGACAGAGGTCAAGGACGGAGATCTCACGCACGGCTCCAAGAACGCGGGGCACGAGGCCGCTCTCGGAGAGCTCGGCGACCAGCGGCCGGTTCACGTGACCTGGCTCACCAGTGCGGGCGAGCGGCGCCAGGATGTCCAGGGCGATGACCTCGCTCCGGACCAGCAGCTCTTGCTGCGCCACCGAGAGATGGGCGTACGTGGTGCTCATTCCAGGACGGCGATGCCGACCAGCTCGACGAGTGCTCGCGGATCGAAGAGCTCGGTGACCCCGATCAGCGCCATCGCCGGGTAGCGGCGGCCGAAGTGCTGGCGCCAGACGGTGCCGAGCGCCGCCAGCGCCAGGCGATACGCCGCCAGGTTGGTGACGAACACCTGCAGTGAGACGAGGTCGTCGGGCTCGCCGCCGGCAGCGCGGAGCGCGGCGAGAAGGTTGCGCGTGGCCAGGTCGAACTGCTCGACGATCGTTGTTCCCTGGATTGCCCCGTCAGGCCCCTGCGCGGTCTGGCCGCCGAGATAGACCGTCCTCCCAGGCGGTGCCACGACGGCGTGAGCGAAGCCCGTCGGCGGCGCCAATCCGGGAGCGGTCACGATCTCGGGCTTGGGCGTCACCGCCCCTCCCAGACAGGCGCGCGTCCCTCGGTCCAGGCGCGGTGGTACTCGCCGTGGTCGTGGCTGCGCATGAGCAGGGCCTGGGTCATCGCCTCGAGCTCGAGCGCGCCGCCGAGATCCATGTCGAGCTCGCGGGTGAGCAGGACCTTGGTGGTCGAGTACGCGAGGGCTGGTCCAGTGGCAAGCCGGGTCGCGAGCTCGCGGGCGACTGCCGGCAGCTCCGCGTCGTCGACGACGGCGGTCGCAAGTCCCATCTGCAGCGCCCGCTCGGAGTCGACCGTGTCCCCGAGCATGAGCAACTCAGTCGCCCGCCCGAGACCGATCATGCGCGGCAGCAGATAGGCCGAACCCATGTCGGCACCGGCGAGCCCCACCTTGGTGAAGAGAAAGGCGAACCGCGCCGAGCGCGCAAGGAGCCGGAAGTCCGACGCCAGCGCGATCACCGCGCCAGCCCCGGCGGCGATGCCGTTGACGGCCGCGATCACCGGGAGCGGGCATTCGCGAAGCGCGCGCACCACCGATCCGGTCATCCGCGTGAACTCGAGGAGATCCCCGGCCTGCATCGACTGGAGCGCGCCGATGATCTCGACGACGTCCCCGCCCGAGCAGAATCCCCGGCCGCTGCCGGTGATGACCAAGACCCGGGCGTCGCCCCGGTGGGGCAGCTCCGCGAGCAGGTCGCGCAGGTCGGCGTAGACGTCGAAGGTCAGGGCGCCGAGCTTCTCCGGACGCGCCAGCGTGATCGTGGCGACCCCGTCGGCGACCGCAAAGTCGAAGTGCTGCCATCGGTCGGTGAGGCCGGCCGATGCCCGGAACCTCGTCATCGTGGGCTGCCTCCTTGGTCGCCGGTGCGTCGATCGGCAGACGGTGCCGCGATCGCCGCCTCCCGGAGCGCGGTCCGGTCGATCTTGCCGGAACCGGTGCGTGGCAGGCTGGCGACGAACCGCACCTCACGCGGCACCTTGTGCGGCGCAAGCCGCTCGCGAACGAACGCCTGCAGCGCCTCCGCGGTCGTTGGCGCAGATCCCGACCGGATGACCACCCAGGCGCAGCTCCGCGTCAGCCCGTCGCGGTCCGCGGCGACGACAGCGCACTCGACGACGTCGGGATGCGTCGCCAGGCACCGCTCGATCTCGGCCGGCGCGACATAGATGCCGCCCACCTTGAGCAGGTCGTCGGCCCTGCCGCGGTAGAGGAAGAACCCGTCGGCGTCGCGCTCGGCGAGATCGCCACTCATGACGAGGTCCGCTGCGAAAGTGCGCTCGGTCGCGCCCGGATCCTGCCAATACTCGAGGGCGGCGCTCTCGCTCCTGATCCAGAGCCGTCCGATGGTGCCGTCCGGCACCGGCTGGTCATCGTCCTCGACGACGGTGACGGCGTAGCCCGGGACGACCTCGCCGATGGTGCCCGGCCGCGACCGCCCCGGCCGGTTCGAGATATAGATGTGGTACGCCTCCGACGATCCGATGCCGTCGAGCACCTCGACGCCGAACGCCTCGTTCCAGCGGTGGTGCAGTGGTTCAGGGAGTGCCTCGCCGGCCGACGTGCAGAGGCGCAGGCAGCTCAGGTCCTGGCCGGCGGCGCTCGGGTGATCGAGCATGGCCTGCATCATCGTCGGCACGTTGACGAGGATCGTTGGACGGTGGCGCGCGATGAGCTCGAAGATGAGCTCCGGCGTTGTCCGCTCACGGAAGATGAGTCCCGCGCCGCCGACCCCGAACGGGAAGAGCGCCGCGAGGTCGCGCGCGTAGCCGAAGAACAGCTTGGGAACCGGCAGGACGATGTCGTCCGCGCGGATGTCGAGCACGCCTCGCGCGTAGCCCTCGTAGCTGACGATCGGGCTGCGCGCGCGATGGACGCACGCCTTCGGCTTGCCGGTGCTGCCGGTGGTGAACTTCCAGAGCGCGACGCTGTCGAGCGTCGTCTCCGCCGGCTCCAGTGTCGCGAGCTGGCGCGCGATCAGCGCCTCGAAGGACACCTCGCCGGCCCGCAACGCATCTGTGGCGGCGCCGAGCACGAGCAGGGTCGGACGGTTACGCGTCGTGTCCGTTGCGGCTCGCATGCGGTCGAGAGTTCCTCCGTCGACCACCACCACCGTGGCACCGGTGTAATCGACGTAGTACGCGTAGTCCTTGGGCTGCAGGAACGTGTAGACCTCGGCCGTGACCGCGCCGATCTTCTGGGCCGCGTACCACGTCGCGACGAACTCGACCGAGTCGGTCAGCGCCAGCAGCACTCGATCCTGTGCGCACACACCGAGCTCGAGCAAGGCGTTGCCGACCTGATTGACGAGCGCCGCAAGGCTCGAGTACGAGCATGCGCGCTCGCCATCGATGAGGGCGGTGCGATCGCCACGCCCCTCAACGATGTTGCGATCGACAAAGTGCCTCGCGAGATTGCACAGCTCCGGCGTCGGGCTCACTGACCGGGCTCGGGCTCGATCTGTGCACGGATCAGGTCGATGAGCAGGGCTGCGAGCGTGCCGAGTGTCGCATCGCCCTCGCGGGCCGTCGCCTCGGCGGGAGCGCCGCAGTACGCCCGGTCCATGCCCATCGCGAGGAAGTCAGTCTGCCCGCCGGCCATCGCGGCGGGCATGTTGACGCGCAGCGCGGGCAGCATCCGCATGACATCGGTCTCGATGAGCTCGGGGTGAGTTGCCAGGACGAGCGACGTTTCGTAGCGTCCCGCATGGGCGGCGCCGCTCTTGAACTCCTCGGTGAGCTGCTCCGCGACCACCCGGCGGGTGAGATCGAGCAGCCCGATACCAGCCGTCTCGGCCGCCCGGCGCACGGTGGCCACCTGGGCGGGCTCGAAGTGACTGTTGACGATCACCTGGTGGCGGAAGCCCTGCGCGCGCAGCGAGGAGCTGACCTCGACGATGAGCGAGTGGAGCGTGTCCTCGCTGATGGTCACCGCACCGGTGAAAGCGGCGGCGTACTGGGTGACGCCGAAACCGATCTCGGGCAGCACCAGCGCTCGGATCCTCGGGTCGCCGGAGAGCTCGATCGCGGCGCGCTCACAGACCGCCGTGGAGATGATCGAATCGGTGCGCAGCGGCGCATGTGGTCCGTGCGGCTCCACGGCGCCCACTGGGAGGAGCAGCACCGGCACCGGCCCCGAGTCGAGCATCGCCCGGGCCCGCGGCGACGTCAGATCGGCGAAATGGATCGACGACGGCATGCTGATGACGGCACACTCACGACGCTCGACACTCTACAGTTGCGCACCGACTCACATGCGCATAGCGGTTGTCGGGGGCGGACCGGGCGACTCTACTTCGCGGCGCTCGCCCGCCAGCTCGACCCGAGCGCCGACATCACGGTCTGGGAGCGCAACGCGGCCGATGACACGTTCGGCTTCGGCGTCGTGTTCTCCGACGAGACCCTTGGTGGCATCGAGCACGCGGACCCGGCGATCCATCGCGCGATGGCGCGGGAGTTCGCGCGCTGGGACGACATCGACATCCATTTCAAGGGCACCGTGATCACGTCGGGAGGACACGGTTTCGCGGCGATGAGCCGCCGGCGCTTGTTGCAGATTCTCCAGGAGCGCTGCGCGGAGCTCGGCATCACGGTGCGCTTCCACACCGAGGCGCCGGCGCCCGACGTGCTGTCCGCGGAGTACGACCTTGTGGTGGGTTCGGACGGCGTGAACTCGACGACGCGCGCGCGGTATGCGGAGTTCTTCCGACCGCAGCTCGATGTCAGGAACTGCAAATTCATGTGGCTCGGCACCGACCTCGTCTTCGACGCGTTCAAGTTCTACATCGTCGACACGCCATACGGCGTCATGCAGATCCACGGGTATCCGTTCGACGCCACCGGCAGCACCTTCATCGTCGAGATGAACGATGCGGTGTGGCAGCGTGCCGGATTCGCGCGGCATGCGGCACGACCGTTCACGCCCGGAGAGAGCGATGACGCGGGCATCGCACTCGATTCGAACGTTATTCAGCGACATCCTCGATGGGCACGCAGTGCATGCCAACAACTCGCGGTGGATCAGCTTCACCACGGTGCGCAACGACGCGTGGTCGCACGCCAACGTCGTGCTTCTCGGTGACGCAGCCCACACCGCGCACTTCTCGATCGGATCCGGGACGAAGCTCGCGATGGAGGACGCGCTTGCGCTCGCCGCCTGTCTGCACGAGCAACCGAGCGTCGCAAGTGCGCTCGCCGCGTACGAAGCCGAGCGCAAGCCAGTCGTCGTGTCGACGCAACGTGCGGCGCAGGCAAGCCTCGAGTGGTTCGAGAACCTCGGCCAGTACGTGCACCAGGATCCGCTCCAGTTCGCGTTCAACATCCTGACACGGAGCAGGCGCGTCACCTACGACAACCTGCGCCTTCGCGACCCCGAGTTCGTGGCCGATGTCGACGCATGGTTCGATGCCAAGGTGCGCCATCGGGTCGGGCAGCACGCCGGTCCCGATGCGCCGCCGATGTTTCAGCCGTTCCGCCTGCGTGGCCTCGAGTTGAAGAATCGCGTGATCGTCTCGGCGATGGACATGTACTCGGCGATTGACGGCATGCCGAACGACTTTCACCTCGTCAACACGGGCAGCAAAGCGCTCGGCGGCGCCGGCGCTCGTCATGACCGAGATGGTCTGCGTCTCACCGGAAGGGCGCATCACACCGGGATGCGCGGGCATGTATCGCGACGAACACGAGGAGGGCTGGCGGCGTGTCGTCGAGTTCGTGCACGAGCGCAGCAGCGCGCACATCGGTCTGCAACTCGGTCACTCCGGCCGCAAAGGCTCGACGAAGCTGATGTGGGAGGGGATCGACGAGCCGCTGCCGGACGAGAACTGGGAGGTGGCGGCGCCGTCTGCAATCCCATACTCGCCGATCAACCAGCTGCCGCGCGAGCTCAGCGTTGCGGAGATGGACGAGATTCGCGCGCAGTTCGTCGCTGCTGCCGAGGCCGGCGATCGCGCCGGGTTCGACCTGCTCGAGCTGCACTGCGCGCATGGGTATCTGCTGTCGAGCTTCATCTCGCCGATCACCAATCAGCGCTCGGACGAGTACGGCGGCTCGCTCGATCACCGGCTTCGCTATCCGCTCGAAGTGTTCGACGCCATGCGCGCGGTCTGGCCGGGACACAAGCCGATGAGCGTGCGCATCTCCGCGACCGACTGGTACGAGGGCGGCATCGACTCCGACGACGCCGTCGAAATTGCGCGAGCGTTCGTGGCGCACGGCGCCGACGCGATCGACGTCTCGTCGGGTCAGGTGGTCAAGGACGAGCGCCCCGCGTTCGGACGTTCGTATCAGACCCCGTACGCCGACCGCATCCGCAACGAGGTCGGCGTCGCGACGATCGCCGTCGGCGTCATCTCGTCATACGACGACGTCAACTCGATCATCCTCGCCGGCCGGGCCGACCTCTGCGCGCTCGCGCGCGCGCACCTCTACGACCCGCAATGGACGCTGCATGCGGCGGCAGATCAAGGGTATTCGGGACCCGGCGTCGACTGGCCGGATCCGTTCAAGGCCGGGAGTCGCAAGCCGCAGTCGGGGCGCACCGACGGTCCGAAACCGAGGCTTCAGCTCATCCGCGAGGGTGAGGTCCGCACCCGCCACAGCCGCTGGCGCCCGCCCTCTGACTGAGCCCTTCGCAGCGCTCAACCTCTGTGCCACGCTACCGGCCGGCGCGCCATTTCGGCTCGCCGAACCGAAGGAGGTGCGCAATGGCGAGCGTCCTGCGCGAAATTGTTATCGACTGCCGCGATGCCGGGGCCCAGGCGGCGTGGTGGTCCCGCGTCCTCGACTGGCCCGCCGTTCAGGACGATGGCTACTGGTGGATGTCGTCGGACGGCACCGAGGACGCTGCGATGACGCTCTGCTTCATCCCCGTGCCCGAGGGTAAGACGGTGAAAAACCGCGTGCACCTCGACGTCAGTCCCTCGGGATGCGAGCAGGCCGAGGAACTGGAACGGCTGCTGTCACTCGGCGCGCGTCGCAAGGACATCGGCCAGGGCCCGGATGTCTCGTGGGTCGTGCTGGAGGACCCGGAGGGCAATGAGTTCTGCTTGCTGCACACCCGGGTGGGCTGATCAGCGAGGGAACGAATCCGGGCGGGACCGCCGGCCGTCAAGGCGGATCGTCCAGCCATCGACGCTGTCGACGATGAGGTGCGTCTCGTCCCAGGGGTCGCGAGCGAGCGTTTCGCGCACCGCATCCTCTGAATCGGCCTCGACGGCGAGGACAACGCGATGCTCATCCGCGAGCGGTCCTCCGAGGACGACGAACCCGGATGTCACAAGGTCATCCATGAACGCCGCATGCTCGGTCCAGCCGAGATTGCTCTTCGAGCGGGCGATTGTGCCGCCACTGCGGGCCGCTGCGACGCAGCACGACGAAGAACATCATTCGGCGGGCCGCTCGGCCATCTCGCGAATCCGTGTGGTCGTGTTCCAGTTCCGCGTCGTCGTGCGCAACCCGAGCACTCTGTCCCAATCCGGGCAGGCGCGACCCCATGACGCCGTTGCGCAGGCGCACGTAGATCACGCGGTCGCCGACCGCGAACTCATCGGGCGCGCAGGCATCGCGGTCGACCGTGGCGATCTTCGCAGCGGGCGGCGCTGCAGCAACGAACGTCGCGTGCAACTCATTCGTGTCGATGCCGTGAGCGACGAACGGATTCGATTCGACGACCGACGCAAGCTCGGCCGCCGTTCGCACGAGCACGGCAACCTCCATGCCGAACGTCGCCTTGATGGCCGCTGAGATCTCCGCTTCGAGCTTCGAGTCCTTGCCCGCACCGGCAGCGAAGAACGCGTTGCCGCTCTGCAGGTGGGTGCGGACATCGCCGTATCCGAGGGACTCCAGCATCGCGCGCAGGTCCGCCATGGCGATGCGTTTGTTGCGGCCGACGTTGATCCCGCGCAGCAGCGCTACTCGCGTCGTGGTCATGCCATCCTCACCGGATCGCCGAACGTGAGTGCCGTGTCAAGCGAGTCGAGGAACCACTTGCGCTCCTTGCGCATGAAGAACGTGTGTCCACCGCGGAACGTCACCAGTTGCGAGTGGGCGATCCCGTGCCGCATCTCCTCCGCTTGGCGGAGCGGGAAGATGAAGTCATTGCGTCCGTGCATGATCGTCGTCGGGACCTGGATCTCGTCGAGCCGGTCGAGGCATTCGTACACGTGCGACGCGTGACTTTGGTGCGCCTGAGCGTACGCCGGCTGCGGGTACTTGCCTCGGAAGATGAGGCGGCCGACGAACCTGAGCATCTCCATGCGCGTCGGGCCGTTGTCGGGCCGCGCGACTGCGGATGTGCTCACGAGGACCAGGCGCGCGACGAGCTCCGGGTGTTCGAGCGTCAGCTCCAGCGCGATGCGCCCGCCCATCGAGATGCCGACGATCGTCGCGCCGCTGATGCCGAGCGCCTCCATGAGCCCGGCGGTGTCGGCGGCCATCATCTCGATGGAGTACGGGATGTCCGGCTTGTCGGTGCGTCCCGCGCCTCGGTTGTCGAACGCGAGCACGCGATTCGCCTGCGCCAGCCACTGAATGAGCCGTTCGGACTCCGTGATGTCATTGCCGAGCCCACCGATGAGCACGACCGGCTCGCCCGTCGCCATGCAGCTCGTAGTACATGTCGATGTCGCCGACGCGCTGGATTGGCATGCTCGCTCTCGCTCCGTCAGCGCGAACCGTTGGTGCTGTGGCGGAGGTCCTCCTCGATGCCACGCGCAGCCGCAAGCAGATGCGGCAGGAACTCCTCGCGAACGAGATCGGGGCTGCCCCGGCTCACCGGTGACGACACGTTGACTGCCGCGGTGACTCGCCCCGACAGGTCGTGGATGGGCGCGGCGATGGCGCGCAGCCCTTCCTCGAGCTCTTCGTCGACGAATGACCAGCCCTGCTCCCGCACCAGGAGCAGCTCGGCGCGGAGCGCATCGACATCGGTGACGGTGCGCGCCGTCAGGCGGCGCAATTCCACGGACGCGAAGTAGCCGTCGAGCCAATCGTCGCTCTGTCCGGCGAGAAGCACTCGGCCCATCGATGTTGCGTACGCCGGGAAACCGGTGCCGACGCTGATAGTGATGGTCATGATTCGCCGGGTCGGGACTCGAGCGATGTACACGACGTCATCGGCATCGAGCACGGAGACCGACGACGATTCGCGCAGCGTCGCGACCAGCCGCTCGAGATGGGGCTGCGCGACCTCGTGGAGGCTGAGGCTCGAGAGGTACGCGTAACCGAGCTCGAGGACTCGAGGCCGCAGCGCGAAGAGGCGGCCGTTGCTGCGCACGTACCCGAGCTCGGTCAGCGTGCGCAGGAAGCGGCGGGCCGACGCTCGCGTCAGCCCGGCGGCGCGAGCAACGTCGCTGAGCGTGAGCTCGGGATGCTCCGCATCAAAGGCACGGATGACCGCGAGGCCGCGGGCCAGCGACTGCACGAAGTCCGCTCCCACCGCATGCTCCGCGCGTGCGTCGGTCATGACGGATCGTCGGGCGACGGCGGTGTCGCTGCGCGTCGGTCTCCAGCACGCTGCGGGCGATCTTGAAGGCGCGATTCGCACGCGGCACGCCGGCATACACCGCAACCTGCAGCAGCACCTCCTTGATCTCGTCAAGCGTGACACCGTTGCGCAGCGCCCCGCGAAGGTGCAGCACCAGCTCATCCTCGTTGCCCTGTGCTGCCAGCATCGCCACGGTGATGCAGCTGCGCGTCCTGCGGTCGAGCCCCGGTCGAGACCAGACCGCGCCCCACGCGTAGCGCGTGATGTGCTCCTGGAAGTCGCTCGTGAAGGCGTTCGCGTCCCGCATCGAACGATCGACGTGCTCGTCGCCGAGCACCTCGCGGCGGGTCGCCTTGCCCTGCTCTCGAAGGTCGTCCGTCATCAGTCGTTCCCCTCGCTGTTCGCCGAGGTGCTCGACGCACCAGGCGGCAGACGATATCCGGTTGCTCGACGTTGACGAGATGCGCGGCATCGGACACGACCGCGACACTCGCGTCGCGGAAGGACGCACCGAAGATTACCGCCGCGGCGGCGGCGCACGATCGGGTCATCAGCGCCGGCGATGAGCAGTGTCGGTGCGTCGATTCGCTGTATCCGGCCACGAAGATCGCAGGCCACGATCGCGTCGCAGCAGCTCGCGTATCCCTCCGCTGATATGCCTGCGAGTTCCCGGCTGTATCGATCCACGGTGTCCGGATGCCGTTCGACGAACGCCTGCGTGAACCAGTGCGACACGATGCCCGCGGCCAGCGGCTCGAGGCCGCCAGCACGAACCGCAAGCGCCCGCTCGCTGTACCGGCTCACCGGTTGAAGTCGCGCGAGCGCGCACATCACGATCAGGCGGTCGATGCGTTGCGGATGATGCGACGCAAGCCAGAGTCCCACCATGCCGCCGAGCGATAGACCGCAGAACGACGCGGATTCGACGCCGAGATGGTCGAGCAGCGTGACGACATCGGCACCGAGCTCGTCGACGCTATATGGGCCGTTCGGGACGGGCGATGCGCCGTGGCCGCGGTGATCGTAGAGGAGCAGGCAATACGTCCGATTGCAGTCCATATTGCGGTTCCCACATCGACCGCGACGTGCCGAGCGAGCTGCTCATCACGAGCATCGGCAGGCTGCGGTCCCCGAGGATGGTGTGGGCGAGCGCAACGGTCACCGAGATGTCTCGGTCGCGTCGTGTGCGCGCCGTGCGCGCGCAATGAACTCCTGCGTCGAGCCAAGGTATGCCGCCGGATCGAGCGCGGCGGCGACCTCCGCGGGGGTCAGATGGCTGCTCACCTCCGGGTCGGTCGCAACGACGGCGGCGAATGCGATGCGACGCTGCGCAGCCTCACCGCTACAGCGGCGAACGACGTCCTGCGCCGCTCTCCGTCCCATCGTTGCGGCGAGCCGTCCGGCGATGCTCTCCGCCATCACCAATCCGCCGTCCGACCCAAGGTTCGCGCCCATCCGCTCCGTATCGACCGACAGCGTGCCGAGCAACTGCGCGGCGTGATGTCCGGCGCCTCCAGCGAGGCGCAGCAGCGCACGAACGGTCTCCCATTCGGCGTGCCAGGCACCCGTGGCCCGTTCATGCTCCTGCACCATCGCGTGGAACACCGTGGCGACGAGTCCCGGTGCTCGCTCGCCGGCGGCGATGATGAGCACGGCTCGTACCGGATTGTGCTTCTGCGGCAGCGTCGACGACGTCCCGTGCTGATCGCCACCGCGTTCGGTCGCCTCCGCAACCTCTGCCTGCGCGAGCAGCGTGACGTCGCGCGCGATCTTGCCGAGGACTCCGATGGCGGTCCCAAGCGCGGCGGCAAGTTCCGCGATACGCGTGCGATCGGTGTGCCACGGCACCACGGGTTCGACGAGCCCGAGGCGCTCGGCAAACCGGTGCGCAACGTCAGTGCCTGCCTCGTGCAACGGGGCGAGCGTTCCCGCAGCCCCACCGAGCTGGGCGGCCAGCCGTTCGAATCTGACATGCGCGAGCAGTGCGCGGGCTTCATCGATCGAGACGAGCCACGTTGCGGCCTTGAGCCCGAATGTCGTCGGAACGGCAGGTTGCAGCAGCGTGCGCGCCGTCATCAACGTCTCGCGATGCGTTGACGTGAGTGTCGCGCACGCAGCGGCTGCGGTTCGCAGGTCCGCGAGGATGAGGTCGAGCGCGCGTTGCGCCAGCAGCGACAGCGCCGTATCGATGATGTCCTGGCTCGTTGCACCGAGGTGGACGTAGGACCGCACGCTGGATGGCACCGCGGCGGTGAGGTCGTTGACCATCGGCGCCGCCGGGTTGCCGGCAGCAACCGCACGGCGTCCGATATCGGCAACGTCGAAGCGCTCTGCCACGCACGCCGACTTGATCTCCGCCGCGGCCGCGGCGGGGACGAGCCCCGCGTCGGCCTCGGCGCCGGCGAGCGCTGCCTCCGCGTCGAGCATCGCCTGCAGCCAGGCGACATCGCTGACGGCCGCATCCACTTCGGCGCTGCCGAAGAGCGAGTCCGTGAGCCCGTCAGCGACCGAAGAAGACGGTCTCATGCGCGCCCTGCAGGTGGATGTCGAAACGGAGGCCACCGCCAATGGCCGCTGCAACGAGAGTCGCGCGTTCTTGAGGGTCGAGCGTCCGCAACACGGCGTCGGTCTCGTTGGCCGCGCGCTCATCGGGGAAGTACAGGCGCGTCACGAGTCGTGTCAAGAAGTCCGCGCGCGAACACCGAGACGTCGAGATGCGGCGCAGCCCCCGATGGTGCGCGCGACGGTTTGACCGCAACCACCGCGAACTGTCCCTCGTCGTCGGTGGCGGATCGAGCGACGCCCTCCGGTTGCCACGTCTCCACGACCGCATCGCGCACGGGCTGGCCGTCGCCGTCGAGCACCTGGCCGGAGATCCGCACCGCGCCCGGCGCGCCTTCAGGGACGACGTGGGTTCCGATCGTGGGACCGAGTCCGATCGCGTAGAACGGGCCCACGGTCTGCGACGGTGTGATCGGGAGCGTCATTCCTCGCCATCATCGTGCAGCGGGGTGGCATCCCGTCCGGCGACGACGATGTCCCACTCGTACCCGAGCGACCACTCGGGCTGCGTCAGCTCCAGCGACCAGCGCGCGACGAGCCGCTCTCGAACAGCAGGATCCGGCACCGCGTTGTAGAGGGGATCCAGCGGCAGGAGCGGATCGCCGGGGAAGTACATCTGGGTGACGAGCCGCTGAGCAAACGCATCGGTGAACACCGAGAAGTGCACGTGCGCGGGACGCCAGGCATTCGGATGGTTGCGCCACGGGTATGCGCCGGGCTTGATGGTGATGAAGTGATAGCGACCCTCATCGTCGGTGAGGCAGCGTCCCGCGCCGCTGAAATTGGGGTCGAGCGGCGCCGGATGCTGGTCAGACACGTGCGCGTAGCGCCCCGCCGCGTTGGCCTGCCAGACCTCGACGAGCGCCGCGACGATCGGTTCGCCGTGCTCGTCTCGCACCGATCCGCTGATGGTGATGCGCTCGCCGAGCGGTTCGCCCTCGTGCTGGCGGGTGAGGTCGTTATCGAGCGGGCCGATCGTGATGCCGGTGAGCAGCGGTGCCGACAGGTCGGGAAATCGTTCCGGAAGCACGCGGAGCGGACGCTTCGGTGCGCGCAGCTGGCTCGAGCGGTACGCGGGGGTGTCGTTGGGCGGATGCACCGATGCGGGCATCAGCTCTCCACGACCACCGCGAGACCCTGCCCGACGCCGATGCAGATCGCGGCGAGACCGAACCCACCGCCGCGGCGGTGCAGCTCGTGGGCGAGCGACCCGATGATGCGTGCCCCCGAGCACCCGATGGGATGGCCGATGGCGATGGCTCCCCCATTGGAATTCACCTTCTCCGGGTCGAGCTCGGGCCAGAGATGCAGGCAGGCGAGCGACTGCGCCGCGAACGCCTCGTTCAGCTCGACCACCGTGAGGTCGTCCCACCCGATGCCTGCCTTGTGCAATGCGGCGTTCGCCGCTTCCACCGGGCCGATCCCGTACATCGGCGGCTCCACTGCGCTGACTCCGCGCGAGACGATTCGCGCCAGCGGTTCGCGGCCGGAGCGGCTGACGCCGTCGGCGTCAGCGAGGAGCAGCGCTGCTGCACCGTCATTGAGTGGTGAGGCGTTGCCCGCGGTGACGGTGCCGTCAGCGCTGAATGCGGGCCGAAGCCTGGCGAGCGCCTCGAGCGAGCTGTCGCCACGGATGCACTCATCACGCTCGAGGTCGACCCCACTGATCGCAACGACCTCGTCCGCGTAGCGGCCGGCATCCCACGCCGCGGCGGCCTGGCGATGACTGCGCAGCGCGAACGCGTCCTGGGCCTCGCGGGTGATCCCATACGTCGATGCGAGCAACTCCGCACCCTCGCCGAGCGAGATTGTCCAGCCGGTCGGCATACGCGGATTCACCATCCGCCAGCCGAGGGTCGTGGAGAACATCGTCTCGTTGGTGCGCGCGTAGCCGCGTTCGGGCTTGAGCATCACCCACGGTCGCGCGGCTCATCGACTCGACCCCACCGGCGATGCACACGCGAGTGGTCACCGACCTGGATGGCGCGGCTTGCCTGGATCACCGCCTCGAGCCCCGATCCACAGAGGCGGTTGACCGTCGTCCCGGGAACCGTCGGCGGGACTCCGGCAAGCAGCAGCGCCATGCGCGCGACATTGCGGTTGTCCTCGCCGGCGCCGTTGCCATCGCCGAAGACGACATCGCCGACCTGCGCGGGATCGAGTCGACGGACTGCGCCGCAGGAGCTCGGCGATGACATGCGCAGCGAGATCGTCGGGTCGCTGCCCAGCGAGCGCGCCGCCGTGGCGGCCGATCGGCGTGCGCACCGCGTCCAGGATGTAGACCTCCCCGCTCACGACGCGCCCTTGGTGGCCTCCAGGCGGCGGAGCACCGCTGAGCTCCTCCGCCGTCGGCGGGTCCGTCGTCGACAGCTCCGGCGACACCGCGAGCGGCCATCCCGTCGCGGCCCGCGCCTGTTCCGCGGTGCGCGCCGGGATGGACGCTGACGAGCGTCAGCTCGCACGTTTCCGGGTCAGGCGTCAGCACCCCGAGGTCGGTGATCACGACGCGCGGGCCCGAACCGCGAAGGCCGAGGCGCTGACGGTCGCCCGGTCCCTGACCGAAGCCGACCGACGTCACGAAGTCGACGCGATCGACGAACGTGCGCAGCGTCTGCCGGAACGACGACCACGCCCTCGCGGCACGATGCCGCGATCTCCGGTGCTCCGCCGGCGCCGGGGAGGCGGACGGTGGGGTGGCGATAGTCGTTGCCGATCACGGTGGTGTTGATATTGGCGTAGCGATCGATCTGCGCAGCGCTGAGGAACCCGACGTCGATCCTGCCGGGCTGCAGCCAGTAGTTGAAGACCTCGGGAACGCTGACGACCGTATCCGCGGTGTCGGCGAGCATGCCGTCGCCGATGGAGAGCGGCAACCGGTCCGGTTTGGCGCCGAGCGTGCCGGACTCATAGATGAGCACGACGTCCGGGGCGTGCGTGAACCGCGCGAGGTTCGCGGCGGTGCTCGGCAGCCCGATGCCGACGAAACAGACCGTCCCGTTGTGCAGCTGCCGCGCGGCGGCCACGGTCATCATCTCGTCGGCTGTGTACGCCTCCGTCACGCCGCGGGCGCTCTGCGCAGCACGTGCTCATCCATCCAGCGCAGAAAGGTCTCGCGGTCCCGGCTGATCGCGTCCCACTCGGTGTAGAAGGCGTTGTCGCGATAGGAGTATCCCTGCGCGTACGACGGGTGCGCGCCGCCCGGCGCAAGCGCGATGTAGTTCGTCGCGAACGACGGCAGGATGACGTCCTGCGGCCGGGGATCGAGGCTGTCGACGATCTCCTCAACGGTGATGAGCGATCGCTTCGCCGCGAGCACCGCCTCCTTCTGCACGCCGATGATGCCCCACATCTGCACGTTGCCCTTGCGGTCGGCACGCTGCGCATGGATGATGGTCACGTCCGGTGACAGCGCCGGCACCGCGGTCAGCACCTCGCCCGTGAACGGGCAGGTGATCGGCCGGATGGTGTCCGTGTGCGCAGGGAGGTCGGTGCCGACGTAGCCGCGCAGCACGGCGAATGGCAAGCCCGCTCGCGCCGGCGAGGTAGCGGTTCGCCATCCCGGCGTGGCTGTGCTCCTCGAGCTCGAGCGGCAGCGGCCAGGCGTTCTCCACTGCATCCCGAAAGCGGTGCAGCGATCCGACGCCGGGATTGCCGCCCCAGGAGAAGATGAGCTTGGTCGCGCATCCCATCCCGATGAGCTGGTCGTAGATGAGATCGGGGGTCATGCGCACGAGCGTGAGGTTGCGGCGTCCCTGGCGGATGATCTCGTGCCCCGCGGCAAAGGGGATCAGATGCGTGAACCCCTCCATGACGAGAGTGTCGCCGTCGTGGACGACCGCGGCGACGCCCTCGGAGCAGCGACACGATCTCAGCCACGCTCGCGACTCGAAGATGTTCGCATAGCGCACATCTCGTCCTCATGACACAAGTATTGGGACCAGACGGGCGGTACGTCAAATGCGCTTGCCTGCTCGCTACGAGGATATGGTACGTTCATTCAGAGAACGTGAGTTCGCTATGCGAACATATCGGCCAACAGGGTAAGTACGGGGTGCGAGCCATGTCCCAAGAGGACACCCTCGTCAGAGCGGGCGAGGTATCGACATCGTCGACCGCCTCATCGGCGATCACCGCTGTCGACGCCGGCGTACAGTCCTCAAGGCGCTCGGCGCCGGCTCGCGTCTCGATGATCGCCGGAGGCCTGCTCGATGCCTGCGGCTCGCTGGGCAACACGGGCGGCACCTCGAGCGCCGGGACGATCAAGATCGGCTACGTCAGCCCGCTCACCGGCCCGGCTGCCGGATTCGGCGAGCCCGACCCCTACGTCGTCTCGCTCGCCCGCAAGGCGTGGGCGAACGGCATCACCGTCGGCTCGAAGAAGTACGACGTCCAGATCATCACCGAGGACAGTCAGTCGGGACCGCGCGCCCAGCAGGCCGCCTCCGACCTGATCAACACCTCCAACGTCGACCTCATCCTCACGACGTCCGCGCCCGAGACCGTCAACCCTGTGTCCGACGCCGCCGAGGCGGCCGGCGTGCCGTGCATCTCGACGATCGTGCCGTGGGAGGCCTGGTATTTCGGGCGGCAGGCCAACCCGGCAGCGCCGGTTCCGTTCAAATGGACATTCCACTTCGCTTTCGGCGTCGCGCAATTCGCCAGCGCGTACGAGAAGCTGTGGCCGCAGGTCCCGACCAACAAGGTGGTCGGTGTCATGTGGCCGAACGACGCTGACGGCAACGCGATCCGCGGCGCGCTCGGACCATTGCTGAGGAAAGCCGGATACACGATCGTCGATCCCGGCGCGTACGCCGACGGCAGCACCGACTACACGGCGCAGATCTCGCTCTTCAAGCAGAAGAACTGCGAGATCTTCAACACCTTCCCGATTCCGCCGGACTTCGTCACCTTCTGGGAGCAGGCTGCGCAGCAGGGTTTCAAGCCGAAGATCGCACAGATCGCCAAGACCGGGCTGTTCCCGTCGCAGGTCGAGGCACTCGGTGCTCGATCGGCAACGGCCTTGCCAGCGGCGTGTACTGGGCGCCCACCTGGCCGTACACGTCGTCGCTCACCGGCGTATCAGCTCGGCGGATCTCGCGACGCGGCTACGAGGCGAGCTCCGGCAAGGAGTGGAACCAGCAGGCGGGCGCGAGCCTCGCGCTGTTCGACGTCGCGAACGCCGCGCTCAAGGCGAGCGGCAATCCCAAGGACAAGCAGGCGGTGGCGACGGCCATGAAGACCCTTGCGGTCGACACACCGCTCGGCCATCTCGCGTGGGGCGCCGGACCGACTCCACCAAACGTCGTCGCGACCCCGATCATCGGCGGTCAGTGGGTCGCGACGCCGGGAACCGCATATCCGATCAACTTCGTGATCTGCGAGAACTCGAATGATGCCAACGTCCCCATTGCGTCAACTCTGACCGCTTACAGCTAAGACTGGGGCGCGTATCGTCGTGCCGGTGTCGGATCCTTTGCTCGAGGCGAGCGGCATCGCCCAGCGGTTCGGCGCGCTCGTCGTGCTGGATGGTGTCGACTTTGCGCTCGGATCCGCGGAGTCGGTTGGCGTTGTCGGACCGAACGGCGCCGGCAAGACAACGCTGCTGAACATCCTCGCGGGCTCGCAACGTCCGACGTCCGGACGCGTCCGCTACCAGGGCGCTGACGTGACCGGCGTGCGGGCCGATCGCCGCTGTCGCATGGGCATCGGCCGCACGCATCAGATCCCGCGCCCGTTCGTCGGCATGACGGTGTTCGAGAACGTGCTCGTCGGTGCGATGCTCGGCGCGGGCATCGGCGCAGCACTGCTGCGTACGAGCGAACCGTCGACGTCCTCGAGACGTGCGGTCTCGTCGATGTCGCCAACCGT
This sequence comes from Candidatus Dormiibacterota bacterium, assembly GCA_963757475.1. Classification (GTDB taxonomy): domain Bacteria; phylum Chloroflexota; class Dormibacteria; order Aeolococcales; family Aeolococcaceae; genus Palsa-851. Next base: position 109,213 of record CAVWRW010000006.1, on the reverse strand, counting down.
CGAGCCGCAGATCTCGGCCTGCTCGATCGCAAGCGACTCGAGCTCGCTCGCGCGCTCGCCACCGACCCCAAGGTGTTGTTCCTCGACGAGATCGGCGGTGGTCTCACTGACGCCGAAGCGCTCGAGCTTGTGGCGACGATCAAGCAACTCCGCACGACGCGGCATCGCGATCATCTGGATCGAGCACATCGTGCATGTGCTCGTGCAGGCGATCGACCGGCTCATCTGTCTCGACGTCGGGCCGAATCATCGCCGACGGACTGCCCAAGGACGTGCTCGCCGACTCGGCGCGTCATCGATGCATATCTCGGAGCCGCGACGCCATGAGCCTGCTCGAGGTCCGCGCCGTCGACGCGCAGTACGGGTTGCTGAAAGCGGTCCGCGGTGTGTCGACTGACGATCGACGAGGGCGAGACTCGCGCGCTGGTCGGCGCCAACGGCGCGGGCAAGACGACGCTGCTGCGCACGATCGCCGGCGCGCATCGCCCTGCAGCAGGGAGCATCGTCTTCGACGGCGTCGACATCACCAGCATCCCCGCGTATCGACGCGTCAGCCTCGGCATCGCGCTCGTCCCCGAGGGACGCAGGCTCTTTCCCGGCCTCTCCGTCGAGGAAAACCTCAGCATCGCGGGCGGGAAGCGGCGCGGCGGGGAATGGACCGTCGAGCGAGTGCTCGAGGTCTTCCCGATGCTGCGGGAGCGGCGTCAGCAGCGCGCCGCAACACTCTCCGGTGGTGAACAGCAGGCGACGGCGATCGGCCGCGCGCTGATGTGCAACCCGCGTCTCATCCTTCTCGACGAGGTATCACTCGGGCTTGTCACCGATCGCGGTCGCCGCCGTCTACGACTCGCTGAAGACGCTCATCGCCGGCGGCACGACGGTTGTGCTCGTCGAGCAGGATCTGGGACGCGCGCTGCAGCGTTGCGTCGCGCGTCACCTGCATGCTCCACGGCGAGGTCGTGCTCGAAGGGCCAGCGTCGGAGCTGACGCGCGATGCAGATCACCGCGGCGTACTTCGGGACGCAGCGCGCCGCGAGCGCCGGAGCCGCGTCATGACCTGGGTCAACGCGATCGTCCAGGGTGTGCTGCTCGGCGGCTTCTACGCGCTGCTCGCCTGCGGGCTCTCGCTGATGTTCGGCGTGATGCGCATCATCAACCTCGCGCATGGAGACATCGCTGTCGTGGGCGCGTACCTCGTCTGGGTGCTGGCGACATCAGCTTTCGATCTCCGCCGTTGCTCGCGGCGCTCCTGGTCATTCCCGCCATGTGGGTCGTCGGGTACGCGATGTACGTGCTGCTTGCTTGAGCGCAGCCGGCGAGCCGGGCTCCTGGTTCCGTTGCTGACCACCTTCGGGCTGGCGATCGTCATCGAGAACGTCCTGCTCCAGGTGTTCTCGCCCGACGTGCACTCACTGCTGAGCAGCACCGGATCGCTGGCGACGGCGAGCGTCACCGTGGGCGGCGGCCTCGCCATCTCAGCGCTGGGAACCCTCATCTTTGCCACTGCAGTGGTCGTCCTCACCGGCCTGCAACTCTTCCTCGCCCGCACCAACGCGGGACGCCAGATGCGCGCGACCGCAGAGGATCCCGACGCAGCGGAGCTCGTCGGCATCAATGCGCGAGCTGTCTATGCGCGAGGCCACTGCCATCGCCGTCGCGACCGCTGCACTCGGCGGCATGTTTCTCGCGATCCGTTCGACATTCGATCCGTCGACGGGACCGACGCAGCTCATCTTCGCGTTCGAGGCTGTCGTCATCGGCGGGTTCGGCTCGGCGTGGGGGACGCTGGTCGGTGGCATCGTGCTCGGCGTCGCCCAGGTGATCGGCGAGCAGGTCAACCCGCAGTACGCCGTGCTCTTCGGTCATCTCGTCTTCCTGGCGGTGCTTGCCGCGCCGCGTGTCGGCATCCTCGCTCGCAGAGAGTGCAGCTGTGATCCGCGCGCGCAGCTGCGCCGCTTCCCGGCGGGTTCCGCGTGCAGCGATGGACGCGCGTGTCGATGGCATTTGTCGCGATCACGCTGGCCATCATCGTCGTGCTCGCGCGTTGTGCCGTTTCTCTTCGGCGCGGACGTCGATGAGCAGCTGACCGTGCTGCTCACGTTCGTGATCCTGGCGGTGATGTGGAATGCGCTCGCGGGATACGGCGGGCTCATCTCGGTCGGCCAGCAGGCATTCATCGGGCTCGGCGCGTACGGCACGATCTTCCTGACGCAGCACGGTTTCACGCCATATCTGGCGATGATCATCGCCGGCCTCGGCGCGGGCGCGGTCGCGTCCCGGCGTCGTTCATCATGCTGCGCCTGCGCGGCGGTCAGTTCGCGATCGGCATGTGGGTCGTCGCCGAGGTGTTCGGCATCCTCGTCTCGCTCGACTCGAGCCTCGGCGGCGGAACGGGCGTCTCGCTCGTCGGCCTCAACGTGTTCGCGCCCGGATACCGGCAGGCGTATACCTTCTGGATAACGCTCGCGTGCGCAACCGTGCTGCTCGGTCTCGTGTTCTTCCTCCTCCGGCGTCCGATCGGCACGTCGCTGCAGGCGGTGCGTGACGACGAGCAGGCCGCAGCGTCGCTCGGGGTCAACGTCGCGCGCTCCAAGCGCGTCCTCTTCGTTGTCGCCGCGGTCGGATGTGGGATCGCGGGATCGCTCTACCTCGCAAACACGCTCTTCATCCAGACCGGTTCGGTGTTCGGTGTGCAATGGACTGCATACATGCTCTTCATGGTGCTGGTGGGTGGCCTCGGCACGTTCGAGGGACCGATTCTCGGCGCGATCATCTTCTATCTGATCCAGGCGAACTTCGGCAACAGCGGCGCCTGGTACTTCATCGGCCTGGGAGCAGTCGCGATCGCATTCGCGCTGTTCCTGCCCCACGGACTCTGGGGCGCGATCGACCGCCGGCTTCGGTTGCGGTTGCTCCCGGTCGGTTACACACTACGATCGCTGAAGGGAGCGGCTCCGGCCGAGCCAGAAGTCATTGTTGAGCAGCCGTGATCACGAGATTGACGCGAGAGGACGTTGAGCGACTCACCAGGATATGGAGGTTGGCAGCATGACGGCGACAGTCGACGGCAACGTGCGCGAGTGCGCACAGTTCATCGGTGGCGAATGGGTCGGCGCGTCTGACGACCGCCTCTTTGACGACATGGATCCGTTCACGGGGCACATCGTCGCGCGTGTGCCATCAGGCACTCGCGCCGACGCGCAAGCGCGCGGTCGACGCTGCCGCGGCTGCGTTCCCGGCGTGGTCGCAGACACCCGCAGCCGTACGGCAGGGCATCTTCCTGCGGGCAGCGGACATTCTCGAGTCGCGGCGCGACGAGGTTGTCGGCTGGCTTGCACGCGAGACCGGCGCGAGCTTCGGTTTCGGCATGTTCCAGATGGGGTTTGTCCCCGGTCTCTTCCGGCAGGCGGCCGGCGCCGCGTACGCGCCGCTCGGTCAGGTCCTCCCGACCGACATGCCGGGGGCGATGGCGATGGCCGTCCGCAAACCGGTCGGTGTCGTCGGTGCCATCGCCCCATGGAACGCGGCACTGATCCTGTCTGCCCGCTCGATTGCCGCACCGCTCGTGTTCGGGAACACCGTTGTGCTCAAGCCGTCCGAGGAGTCGCCGTACAGCGGCGGCCTGCTCTGGGGCGAGATCTTCGCGGAGGCCGGTCTTCCTCCGGGCGTGCTCAACATCGTGACGCACGCCCCGGTGAAGCGGGACCCATCGGCGACGAGCTCGTCGAGAACCCGAAGGTCCGGCGCGTCAACTTCACCGGTTCGACTGCGACCGGACGGCGCATCGCTGAGGCTGCTGGACGCCATCTCAAGCGGGTCGTGCTCGAGCTCGGCGGCCAGAACCCGTTGATCGTGCTTGACGACGCGGACCTCGACTATGCCGTCGATGCCGCGGCCTTCGGGGCGTTCCTGCACCAGGGCCAGATCTGCATGTCGGCGCGCCGGATCATCGTCGAGCGTCCCATCGCCGACGCGTTCGTCGAGAAGCTCACCGCGAAAACCGCCGGGCTCAAGCTCGGCGATCCGAAGGAGATGGACACCATCATCGGGCCGCTCATCAACGCGGCGGCGCTCGCCACCGTGCAGCGACGTGTCGACGCCGCAGCAGCAGCAGGCGCGCGTGTGCTCACCGGTGGTGGCACAACCGGAACGTGTTTCCAGGCGACGCTCGTCATGGACGTTCCCGCGGACTTGGAGCTGGCGAACACGGAGACGTTCGGCCCCGTCGCGACGATCGAAGTGGTCAACAACGAGGATGAGGCGGTTGCTCGTGCCAACGACACTTCGTACGGCCTTTCGTCGGGGATCATCACGAGCGATCCTGACCGTGGGATGGCGGTGGCAAACCGCATCGAAGCCGGCATCGTCCACGTCAACGATCAGCCGGTGCACGACGAGCCCCAGATGCCGTTCGGCGGCGTGAAGGACAGCGGATGGGGTCGCTTCGGCGGCACCTTCGCCATGGAAGAGTTCACCGAGTTGCGCTGGATCACGGTGCAGACCGGACGGAGGCCGTTTCCGTTCTGAGGACTCGAGGTCGGCATCGTCGGCGCCGGCCCCGCCGGGCTGATGCTCGCGCACTTGTTACGCTTGCAGGGCATCAGCTCGGTCGTCCTGGAGACACGCTCGCGCGAGTACGTCGAACATCGCGTCCGCGCGGGCGTCCTGGAGCAGGGCAGCGTCGATCTCCTCGAGCGCACCGGAGCCGGGGAGCGAATGCGGCGTGAAGGTCTCGTCCATAGCGGCATCCAGCTGCGTTTCGGCGGCAGCGATCACCGGATCGACTTCAGCGAGCTCACCGGCGGTCGAGGCATCACCGTCTACGGTCAGCAGGAGCTGGTCAAGGACCTGATTGCGTTGCGCCTCGGTGCCGGCGAGCCGATTGGTTTCGATGTCAGCCAGGTGACGCTGAAAGACATCGATGACGAGCATCCGCGCATCACGTACGTCCAGGACGGCTCGACCATGACGCTCGACTGTGACTTCATCGCCGGCTGCGACGGGTTTCACGGAGTCTCGCGCAAGACCATCCCACCCGGAGTGCTCACCGCATACGAGCGTGAGTATCCGTTTGCCTGGCTTGGCATTCTCGCCACGGTGGCTCCATCCTCTGCAGAGTTGATCTACTGCTATCACGAGCGCGGGTTCGCGCTGCTCAGCATGCGGTCGCCGACGGTGAGCCGCCTCTATCTGCAGGTCGGCTCGGATGAGCGGATCGAAGACTGGTCCGACTCACGGATCTGGGAGGAGTTGCAGACGCGTTTCGCACTCGACGGCTGGACGCTGCACGAAGGCACGATCACGGAGAAGGGGATCTCCGCGTTGCGAAGCCACGTCGTGGAACCGATGCAGTTCGGACATCTCTATCTCGCCGGCGACGCCGCGCACATCGTGCCGCCCACCGGTGCCAAGGGGATGAACCTCGCGTTGCGCGATGTCAGCATCCTCGCCGACGCGCTCACCGCGTTCTATCGCTCGGGCGACACTGCACAGCTCGACGGTTACTCGGCGCGGTGTCTGCGTCGCGTGTGGCGCGCGCAGCACTTCTCGTGGTGGATGACGTCGATGCTGCACCGCTTCCCGGACGGGGATGCGTACCAGGTGCAGCTGCAGCTCGCGCAGCTCGCGTACACGGTGGACTCGCGCGCAGCCGCGACGAGTCTCGCTGAGAACTACGTCGGCTACGAATGGGGACAGTCATGACAGTCCAGGATGAAACTGGCCGCGACCTGACCGCGCAGACAATCGACAGCCTCGCGAGCTGCCCGGACCCGAGGTTGCGCGAGGTGCTCGGCAGCCTGATCCGCAACCTGCATCAGTTCGCCGTGGAGACGTCGCTCACGGAGGCCGAATGGCTGGCCGGCATTCACTTTCTCACCGCAGTGGGCCGGATCACCAGCGACCACCGGCAGGAGTTCATCCTGCTGTCCGACACGCTCGGGCTGTCGATGCTCGTCGACCTGATCAACCACAGAGCCGGCGGCGCTGCAACCGAGTCCACTGTCCTCGGGCCGTTCTACGTTCCCGATTCCCCGTGGCGCGCATACGGCGAGGCGATCACCGACGACCTCGGAGACAACCCCCTGCTTGTCTCCGGCCGCGTGCGCGACACGACCGGACGCGCGATCCCGGACGCCGTCGTCGATGTCTGGCAGAACGCGACGAACCGCCTCTACGCGGTGCAGGACGAGCATCAGGCTCCCGACAACCTGCGTGGCCGGTTCCATACGGACGCCGACGGTGCATTCGCGTTCCGGACGGTGCGACCCGTCGACTATCCGATTCCCGATGACGGCCCGGTTGGTCACATGCTCGCGGTGACCGGCCGGCATCCGTGGCGACCGGCCCACGTGCATCTCATCGCGTCCGCGCGCGGCTATGACACGGTCACGACGCACATCTTCGATTCGACGAGCACGTACCTCGATTCCGACGTGGTCTTCGGCGTGAAACCATCACTGGTGCGCACGTTCATCGCGCATGACGCAGCGGTGGAACCGCCTCCTCCAGGCATCGCCGGACGATGGTGCACGCGTCGACATCGAGATCGTGCTGCGGCCTGCCACTGATTCGCGAGACTAGCCGGGCGCGATCTCCGGGGAGTCCATCTGCTCCTGCAGCCGGCGCATGCCACGCAGCCATCGCTCGGTGTCACCTGTCTTGCGCTCCATCCAGGTCTGCGCGATCGGATCCGAGACGACGAGAAACTGCTCCGCGCGAATCGCCTCGACCACCGAAGCCGCGATGTCCTCAGGCTCCTTGATCGGGCCGGCAACCATCGCGGCAAACGCGGGATCCGCTGCCGCCAGCATCGGCGTGTTCACCCCAAGCGGCGCGACCAGCGTCACGCGGATACCGCGGTGGTGATACGTGATCGACAACCACTCCGCAAGGCCGACGACAGCGTGCTTCGTTGTGGCGTACGTGACGTTCCCATGGCTTGTGAGGATGCCCGCCATCGAAGCGGTGTGCACGAGATAGCCACTGCCGCGCGCGAGCATGCCCGGCAGCACGGCGCGCACCGCGTGGACGTGTGCCATGACGTTGATCGCCCACTGATCGTTCCAGATTGCTGATGGGGTGGTCATGATGTCGCCGCCCGTTGCAACACCCGCGTTGCTGAAAAAGATGTCGATGGGACCGAGACGGGACTCCACGTCCGCGACCATCGCTCCTACCGATGCCTCGTCACTGACGTCGCACGCCGACGCGATGCCGTCGATCTCCGCGGCGACCGCTTCGCATCCCTTGCGGTTGCGATCGACCACCGCGACGTGTGCTCCGGCGGCGGCAAACGCGCGGCAGGAAGCCGCCCCGATGCCGCTGGCACCGCCGGTGATCACCGCGACCTTGCCCGTCAGTTCGATGGCGGGATTATCTCAGTGCCGAACTTCCTCTGGCGTCTCGTACCAGCGCAGACGCTCGCCAACGCGACTGCGCAGCCGCCAGGCTCGCGACTTCGGTGCGTCGTCAACAGCCTGCAGCACGGCGCGAACCTGGTCGCCGACGCTGTACGCCGCATCCGGCACCTGATCCTGCGACCAGAGTTCCGCGACCTTGCGTGCGTTGCGCTCGAACGTGTGGCAGAACCCCCAGTCCTTGCCGAGCACGGATTGCAGGCGCGGCAGGCTCACACCATCTTCGTCGGAGTCATCCTCGCTGAGCGGGTGATCCGCGAGCAGGCACGCCGCATCGCCGAGGTCTTTGCGATTGATCTCCCATACCTGCAGCTTGGTGAGCAGCAGATCAGCGAGCGGGACCGTCAGCCCCGGACCGTCGAGGCGTCCGCGGAGGTCGAGCTTGTGCGACATCACGAGCTCGTCGATGACGACGTCGATCGACCAGCGTCCGCGTGGTTCCTGGTAGTACAGGCGAGTTGCGCCGTGCAGGCCGTTGAAAAACTGGTCCGGCAGATACCCCTGAGTCACCAGGAGCGCCTTGAATTTCGTCGTCGCGGCGGAGCCGACGGCGAAGTCCATGTCATCGTACGAACGGGCGAACGGGCCAGCGTGGGAGCTCGGGCAGCGGACCCAGATCGCGAGACCGCCGATGAGCCGAGCCGGCAGCGCGAGCTCCACGCACGCGGCCGCGAGACGGCCTGCCTCGTCGCGAATGTCAGCGACGATCGTCGAGTCAGTCTCGGCCATCATCGAACTCCACTCACCATCCGGACATGGTAAGGGCGGCCGGTGCCGATCACCGGCCGCCCTCCCAGCCAAGGGGGATGCGAGTCACTCCGGCGGGAGCTCCTTGTACACAAATTTGATGTTGATTCCCTGACTCGAGCGGATGAGGCTCGGGATGTAATAGAGCAGGACGCCACCGACGATCAGGCCGCCCAGCCAGGCGGGAATCCACCACCAATCGTCGCGGTTTCCGTTCATGACCGAAAGTGGATTGATAAAGGAGATGGCGATGATCCCGACGAACTCCGCGATCGACAGGCCACCGACGATATACAGCAGCGGGACGCCAAGGAACTTGACGTTCGCCGGCGAACCTTGATACAGATCGGGCCGCCGACTCGGAAGCGCCACAGCTGCGATGCCAACGATGATCACCGCGAGCGATCCAGCGAGCACGATCAATCCGAGGACGAGCTGGAACTGATTGCCGAAAACGCTCCAGACGACCAGTCCCGCGATGATCACATTCGTGACGAGAATCGCGTTGACGGGCGAGTGGGTTCGCTCGTTCACGTTGGCCAGACCCTCGGGCATCAGCCGGTCAAACGACCAGGCAAAGAACGACCTGATGGGCATGAACGTGTTCGCGATCATCGAGGGCAATGACCAGAACAGAAACGAGCCCATGATGATGATCGTGAGGATTGGGGTGTTGAACACCAGGGCAGCAAGGAACGGGTAGAACGGTCCGGATGGGATTCCGTAGGCCGGATTCGGTGTGAAGTTGAGCGCGTAAACGAAGTTGTATCCCGCGACCTTGAAAAGGAGCAGCACTCCGACGACGAGCAGGACGGTATCCCAACCGAGCGCTCCGAACATCACCGACAGCTGACGGCGGCGGTTCGATGCGCTTTTCAATTCACCGGACATGTACACGGACCAGAAGTTCCACATCATGAACCCCTGGATCGAGAAGAGAGTCGGGAGGGTCGCGCTCGCATTCCAGAAGTTGGGAGCTGCTGACGCCGCCCCCGACGCACCGTGGATCACTGCCGCGACGTTGCCGCCTCCGAAGCTCTGGTTCAAGGAATTGAAGTGCGAGAAGAAGTCCGTCTGGCTGCCGATCAACAGCACGAAGAACGCGACGAGGGTGCCGGCCATCGCGATGATGAACGAGTAGTTTTGCCAGCGGAAGGTCGCCTTGGTGCCGCTGATGAGAATGAGTGTCTGGAGGGCGACCATGAAGAGTGAGGCGCCGAGAATCCACCATTGATCCGTCTGGAAGGCGTTTCCCCAGTCCACCAGTTGGTGGTTGCTGAAGATTGCCCCGAGCGCGACAAGGACTGGCCCGAGCGCGAGCACTGAGAAGAATTTGGCGAAGAAGGCCGCGCCCAGGAGGCCGCCCATGATCATGCAGAGGTTGGAGATCAGCGCGAGCGGCGGCGAAAGGACGCGGCTCACCCAGACGTAATCGCCCCCAACTCTTGGCATGCTCGCGCCGAGCAGCGCAAACATGATCAGGACGGGGATGTTGATCAGCGCAACCAGAATCAGAACTCCAACAACGTCCGCGCCGGGAAACGCCACGAGCGCGAAGAAGATCGAGTAAGCAATCGTCGACCCGACCGGCGCTGAGATGACCGCGTTGAAGATCGTGGCGTCGACGGCCGACGCCGACCGCACGAGCCCTGTGCTGTTGCGGACGAATAGCCTGCTTGCGGTTCCCATGACGACCCTCCAGCGGCTTGGGCGCCGCCCCCAACTTGACACACGCGTCGAAAGCAGGCAGAGTTGAACATAATCGAACACCAGTGTCAAGTAGGACTTGTACACGGAGCGACACCCTTCCGATCAAGACCTGACAATCCGATCTGGGCTGACGAAGCGAGGAGACACGCAACGTGTTAGCGGTGGAACGGCGCTTGAAAGTGCTGGAGCGCGTCGCCGAGGACCAGGCCATCGAGGTCAGCACGCTGGCGCGCGACTTCCAGGTCTCGGAGATGACCATCCGTCGCGATCTCCGGCGCCTCGAGCGCGACGGATTCGTGCGGCGCACCTACGGGGGCGCGACGACGCATCTGGTCCGGACGTTCGAGGTCGGCGCCAACGCACGCACGCTCCGCCACGCCAAGGAAAAGCGCCTCATCGCCCGATGTGCAGCCGATCTGACGGTCGGGGTGCGTTCGATGTTCCTTGGGATCGGCACCACAGTCGAACACTTCGCGCGCCTCCTGCCCGTGCGCGAGGATCTGATGGTCATCACCCCGTCGCTCGCGGTGGCGAGCCTGCTCGGCACGCGCAACGTTCGGGTGATCATCGCCGGCGGTCTCGTCCGGCAGGACGAGTTGACATGCGTCGGCGCGTCCGCGGTCGAGGCAGTGCGACGCTACAACACCGATACCGCGGTGATCGGCGCGGCCGGCCTCTCCGCCAGGCGTGGTGTGACCGAGCTCGACGACCGTGACGCCGATGTGATTCGCGGCGGCCTCGAGCGGACCGAGCGGATCATCGTCATCGCCGACGGGACGAAGTTCGGGAACGTGGCCATGAGCACGGTCGTGCCGGTCGAGCAGGTGTCCGTAATCGTCACCGACGCATCCGCGGATCCTGAGGAGATCGCACGGATCGAGAGCGCCGGCTGCGAGGTCGTCATCTGCACCGCGGAGACTCCGGCATCGCGCTCAGCGCGCAACGCTGCAACGGAGGTCAGAGAATCAGCGTGAGCCTGCTGCGCCGTCTCTTCGGCGTCGACAAGCCGATCATCGCGATGCTGCACTTTCCGGCGCTGCCCGGCCGGCCGCGCCACGATCGCGCGGCGGGCATGGGTCTGCTCGTGGACACGCTCGGCCGCGACCTCGACGTGCTGCAGCGCGCCGGGGTTGACGGTTTCCTCTTCTGCAACGAGGCGGATCTCCCGTATCAGATCGGCGTTGGACCCGAGGCCGTTGCCGGAATGGCCGCGGTCATCGGCCAGGTGCGCTCGACGGTCACCCGCCCCTTCGGTGTCAACCTCGTCTGGGACCCGATCTCGAGTCTCGCCGTGGCGCGCGCGACCGGCGCCGGGTTCGTCCGCGAGGTGTTCACGGGCGTCTACGAGAGCGACCTCGAACTCATGCACCCGGACTTCGGCGCCATCGCCGCGTACCGCGAGCAGATCGGCGCCGGCTCCGTCGCGCTCTTCAGCAATATCACGCCCGAGTTCGCGAGCACCGTCGGCACTCGCTCGGTCGCCGAGCGAGCGCGCAGCGCGGCCTTCCTGGGTGTCGACGCGATCCTCATCAGCGGACAGCTCACGGGAACGTCAACAAGCCTTCGCGAGCTGCTCGAAGCCAAGACAGCGGTTCCCCAGATGCCGGTGCTCGCCAATACAGGCGTCCGCGAGGATACGGTCGACGAGATCCTTGCGATTGCCGACGGCGTCCTCGTCGGGACGAGCCTGAAGCACGGTGGCGTGACCTGGAACAGCGTCGACCCGGAGCGTGCCGATCGGTTCATGGCTGCGGTGCACCGCGCCGCGCGGTGCGGTTCCGGTCTGAGATGGCTAAAACACGGATCTACTTCGTCAGCGACCTCCACGGCTCGAACGTCTGCTTTCGGAAGTTCGTGAACGCAGCGAAGGTCTACGAGCCGAAGGTGATGATCCTCGGTGGCGACGTCGCGGGCAAGGCGATCCAGTCGATCGTGCGCGCGCCCGGCGGCCATTACCGGTGCAGGTTCGTCGGCACCGACTACGACGTTGTCGACGGCCCCGAGCTGGTCGCGCTCGAGAAGCTGATCTCCGATCACGGCTACTACCCGTACAAGGCGGATCCCGGAGAGCTTGAGGCGATGGAGGCCGGCGGCGGCCTCGACGCGCTGTTCCTCGCACTCATGCGCGCCCGTCTCACCGAGTGGCTCCAACTCGCCGACGACCGACTGCGGCCGATGGGAGTCCCCCTGTACTTCATGCTCGGCAATGACGACCCGGAAGAGCTCGGTGCGCTCCTCGACAGTGCTCCGTGGGGCACGCACGACGAGGGCAAGGTGATCTGGCTCGACGACGAGCACGAGATGATCAGCATCGGGTACTCGAACGTCACGCCCTGGCACACATATCGCGAGGAAACCGAGGATCAGCTCAAGACATCGATCGACTCGATGATCCCGCTGCTGCAGCATCCAGAGCGCGCAGTATTCAACTTGCACGCGCCGCCATTCGGGACGCAGCTCGACGAGGCACCGCTGCTCGATGCGAACCTGACAGTGCAAGCCTCGCTCGGCCAGGTGCAGATGGTCCCGGTCGGCAGCACCGCGGTGCGCGACGCCGAGCAGACGTATCAACCGATGCTCGGGCTCCATGGACACATCCACGAGTCATCCGGCATCCGGCGCATCGGCCGGACAGTCGTCCTCAACCCGGGGAGCGACTACTCCACCGGGGCGCTCAACGGCGCACTCGTCACGCTCGACGGCGAGAAGGTCAAGGCACAGCAACTGGTTCGCGGGTAGAGCGCCGGCGATGTCCACCGCGCATGTCGACACCCTCGTTGCGATCGATGTCGGCACATCCGGCGCACGCGCAACGGCATTCGACACCGCCGGCGCGCGCCTGCTCGAAGTACGCCGCTCGTACCCCACACGGATGCCGCGCGACGGATGGGCGGAGCAGGACGCAACGAGCTGGCGCGACGCCTCGCTCGCGGCGCTCGGCAAGCTCATCACCGACCTCGGGCCGAACCACACGATTCACGCGATCGGGCTCACGGGGCAGTGCCCATCGGTGGTCCCGATCGACCTGCGCGGCACGCCGCTGCGGCCGGGGATCATCTATCGCGACAACCGCGCAGTTGCGGAGGCGGACGCGTTTCGCGAGCGCTTCGGCGACGAGTACCTGCACAACCTCACCGGGCACGTTCCGGCCGCGTTCCACGTCGCGGCGAAGATCCTCTGGATCCGGGCGCACGAGCCCGAGGTGTTCAAGGCCACTCGGCTGTTCCTCGAGCCGACGGAGTTTCTCGCCCTTGCGCTGACCGGCGAGACCGCCACCGACTGGACGATGGCCGCCGCAAGCGCGCTGCTCGACCTGCGCAAACGCGCATGGGCACCCGAGCTGGTGGACGCACTCGGCCTTGACCTGCAACAGCTGCCGGTCCCGCAGCCCTCGTGGACGATCATCGGCGAGCTGCGTCCCGCGCTCGTCCGCCGCTTCGGGCTCGCGCGCACCATACCCGTCGTTGCCGGAGCGGGCGACAGCATCGCGTGCGCCTTCGGCGCCGGGGTCGCGTCACCGGGTCCGGCGAGCGAGATGGCCGGCAGCTCCACGTGTCTCAACACGGTGGTGAGTGAGCCCGTTCGCGATCTCGCGATCACGCACTACCCGAGCGCGGTGGGACCGAACGGCTACGTCACCGAAGTGGGCATCAACACCGCGGGCGAGGCGGTGGACTGGGTTGCCGAGCTCATGTACGGCGGACGCTCGGGCCGCCCGCGCAGCGAGGACTTCGAGTTGCTCGACCGCGAAGCCGCGGAGGTGGCGCCCGGTGCCGACGGGCTGCTCTTCATCCCGGTGCTCGGTGACGGCGAGCGCGACGACCCGATGCTGCGCGGCAGCGCCCTTGGGCTCTCGATTCGTCACGACCGCAAGGCGTGGGCGCGGGCAACGCTCGAAGGCGTCGCGTTCAGCATCCGCGCGCACCTCGAAGGACTCGGTCGCGCGAGCACGCCGGTGACGGAGTTGCGCGTCTCCGGCAGACCCGCATCGCTGCAGACGTGGGGCCAGATCAAGGCTGACGTGCTCGGGATTCCGGTCTCGCGCGTGCCCGGCGATGCGACCGGCGCCGGCGTGGCACTGCTCGCCGAACTCGGGGTCGGCTTGTACGCCAGCGCGGAGGATGCGATGGCGACAGCGTGCAGACGTGATTCGCCGATCGAGCCCAATGCCGCGAACCACGAGCGATACCAGACCATCTACGAACGCTATCGCGAGCTCGTGGCATCCGCCACGTTGCGCGTCCCCGTTGTCGGCACGTCCGAGCCGCAGGAATCGCAACGTCATCCGGGAGGGTACGGATGAACGTGACTCTCGGCATCAACACGTGTTTCGCGCTCAAACGATGGCCGCGACCGTCCGACTGGGCGTCGGTGGTGCACAACGACCTCGGCCTCGACTTCGTCGAGCTGTCGCTCGACCTCATCGAGGGGACGGACACCTTCGCCGGCCGGCGCGACGCCATCGAGCGCACGCGGGCGGCACTCGACGCCAACGGTCTGCGCGCTCGGGCCACGTTCACCGGTCTTGCCGCGTACTCGCTCGATCTCTTGATGCATCCCGATGCGGCTCGACGAGAAAGCGCGCTCGCCTGGTATCGCGACGTCATCGACCTCACGGCTGCGCTGGGATGCCGTGCGACGGGTGGACATGTCGGCGCGATGAGCGTCCCGGACTGGTCAGACCCGGCGCGCCGCGCCGAGCGCTGGGAGGAGCTGCAACGTGACCTCACAACGCTCGCCGAGCACGCGCGCAACGCCGGGCTCGACTACCTGCTTGTCGAGAACCTGGTCGCGGTGCGCGAGCCCTCGATGATGGCGCAGATCGAAGACCTGCTCAGCGATGGCGACGCCGATCACGTCGCGTGGAAGCTCTGCCTCGATGTCGGCCATCAGTGCGTTCCGGGCACCACCGGAGACGAGCGTGATCCGTACGCGTGGCTGCAGCGCTTCGGGAATCGCCTCGCCGAGGTGCAGTTGCAGCAATCGGACGGCATCGCCGACCATCACTGGGCGTTCACCGCGGAGCACAACGCGATCGGCATCATCGATCCGGCGCGTGTGCTCACAACGCTCGCCGCCAGCGGCGCCGGCGATGTCGATCTCGTCTTCGAGATCATCCCCGGTTGGGAGGACCCGGACGGCCGTGTCGTCGATGACCTCCGGTCCTCGGTCGAGCAGTGGCAAGCCGCGATTCGCGACCACGCGTCCGCAGGTTGATGCAGTGCCTGTCGTCCAAGCGAACGGCATCGACATCCACTACAGGATCAGTGGCGAAGGGCCCGAGACGCTGCTGCTCGTCAACGGCGTCGGCGACGACCTCGAGGGGTGGGCGATGCAGGTCGGCGTGTTCGTGGCCGCGGGGCTGCGCGTCGTCACGTTCGACAACCGCGGTGTTGGACGTTCGAGTCACCCGCACGGACCGTACACGAGCCGCGAGATGGCTGCGGACACGAAGGCACTCGCGGACGTGCTGCATCTGGCGCCGTTTCACCTCGCCGGTGTCTCGATGGGCGGGCTCATCGCGCAGGAGTACGCCCTCGCGTACCCGGAGGACCTGCGCTCCGTTGTGCTTGCGAACACGTATGGAAAACCCGATGCCTACACTCGCGCCGCCTTCGACGTCTGGGGTCAGATCGCTGAGATCGCCGGCATGCCGGCGATGATGCGTCAGCAGGCGCCGTGGGTTTTCAGCCCGAGCTTCTACGACAAGGAACCGGAGCGTCTCGCGACGTATCCTCGGCGAGATGGAACGCAGCGTGCAGCCTGCCGCGTCATTCTCGGCACAGATCAACGCACTGCTGACCCACGACTGCAGCGACCGCCTCAGCGCGTTGCAGACGCCCGCGCTCGTCATCGCCGCGGACGACGACATCATCATCAGGTTGTCCCTCTCGCATCGCATGTACGAGGAGCTGCCCAGCGCAGCGTGGGCGATCGTCCCCGGCGGGCACGCCGCGTTCCTGGAGAATCCTGGGCCCTGGAACCGGGCCGTCATCGAATTCATCGATCAGCACCGCGCGACGGTGCATTCAGGAGAAGGGAGATCCGTATGACTCTGTCGCTCGCACAGCGTTTCGGCACGATAAAACCGGTGATCGCGATGCTGCATTTCCCCGCCCTTCCGGGGCGGCCGCGGCACAACCGCGAGTTAGGACGATCGCATCTCGTCGATGTCGTCGGCCGCGATCTCGAGACGCTGCAGGGCGCCGGCGTCGACGGCGTGCTCTTCTGCAACGAGGCCGACATCCCGTACCAGCTCGCGGTCGGGCCGGAGATCCCAGCAGCGATGGCGGCGGTCATCGGCGAGTTGCGCACATCGGTCAAAGTCCCGTTCGGCGTCAACATTCTCTGGGATGCCAAGGCAACACTCGCGCTCGCGAGAGCCACTGGCGCGACGTTCATCCGCGAGGTACTCACCGGCGTCTACGAGAGCGACCTCGGCATGATCTGTCCCTCCATCGGCGACCTCGCCGGCTACCGCACCGCGATCGGCGCCGACGATGTCGCGCTCTTCGACAACATCTCGCCCGAGTTCAGCAGCGCAGTCGGCACGCGAGGGATCGCCGATCGCGCCCGTGGCGCCGCGTTTCTCGGCGTCGACGCGATCCTCATCTCGGGTCCCGCAGCCGGCGTGGCGTTTGCGATGAGCGACCTCGTGACCGCCAAGGAAGCAGTACCTGATGTCCCGGTCTTCGCGAACACGGGCGTCAGCGCCGAGCGACTGGACGAGATCTTCGCGGTCGCCGACGGGGTGATCGTCGGCACCAGCCTCAAGGTTGACGGTGTGACGTGGAGTAAGGTCGATCCCGCGCGCGCGGGACGGCTCATGGAGACGGCCCGCACCATCCGTTCGAGGAGTTCCTGAGCCAGAGAGGTTGCCGTCATGGACTTCAGAGCCGCGCGTGACTTTCTTCTTGCGCACCGGCAGGACTACGCGGCGGCGTCTCGCGACTTCGAGTGGCCGCAGCCCGAACACTTCAACTGGGCACTCGACTGGTTCGACGTCATCGCCCGCGGACAACGACAAGCCGGGTCTCTGGGTCATCGATGAGGACGGCACCGAGACGATCCTCACCTTCAGTGAGCTGTCCCGGCGCTCCGACGCGCTGGCGTCGTGGCTCCGCGCCAACGGCGTCCGCCGCGGGGATCCGACGCTGCTCATGCTCGGCAACCGCGCCGCGCTCTGGGAGTGCATGCTCGCGCTGATCAAGCTGGGCGCGGTGATCATCCCTTCGTCGACGCTGCTCACGCCTGCCGACCTCGACGATCGGGTGCACGCGCGGCAACGTCGCGCACGTCATCGCGGAGTCGACACAGGCGGGACATTTCGCGGACGTCGCCGGCGACTACACGCGTGTCGCGGTCGGCGATCGCGTCGACGGCTGGCTCCACTACGACGATTTCCTCGAGCACCGCAATCGACTTCACGCCAGACGGGGCCACGCCGGCCGACCGACCCGCTCTTCCTGTATTTCACATCGGGGACGACGGCGCAGCCGAAGCTCGTCGAGCACACGCACGCCAGCTATCCGATCGGTCATCTCTCGACGATGTACTGGATCGCGCTGCAGCCCGGTGACGTGCACCTCAACCTAGCCGGCGCCGGATGGGCGAAGCACGCATGGAGCAACATCTTCGCGCCCTGGAATGCTGAGGCGACAGTGCTCATCCTCAACACCGCACGCTTCTCGGCGGCGCGTCTGCTCGACACGCTGACGCGCTGCGCTGTCACGAGCTTCTGCGCACCGCCGACGGTGTGGCGGATGCTCATCCAGGAAGATCTGCGCGCCTGGAAGCCGCGCGCTGCGCGAGGCATTGAGTGCTGGCGAGCCGCTCAACCCCGAGGTCATCGATCAGGTGCGACATGCATGGGGGCTCACCATCCGCGACGGCTACGGCCAGACCGAGACGACGGCGCAGGTGGGCAACTCCGCCGGGCAACCGGTGAAAGCCGGGTCGATGGGTCGCCCGCTGCCGGGATACACAATCGAGCTCATCGATCCAGCCAGCGGTGCACATGGCGACCAGGGCGAGATCTGCATCGATCTCTCGCGGCGACCGGTTGGACTGATGGTGGGATATCGCGACCGCGAACAGAACGACGACGCGATGCGCGACGGCTTCTACCACACTGGCGACGTCGCGTCGCGTGACGCTGACGGCTACATCACGTATATCGGTCGTTCCGACGACGTGTTCAAGTCGTCTGACTACCGCATCTCGCCGTTCGAGCTGGAAAGCGTCCTCATCGAACATCCCGCCGTGGCCGAGGCAGCCGTCGTGCCGTCACCGGAACCGATCCGGCTTGCTGTGCCGAAGGCGTTCATCGCGTTAGGAGCCGGTCACGCACCGTCGCCGGACATTGCGCGCTCGATCTTCGAGCACTCACGCGGCAACCTGGCCGGCTACAAGCGGGTGCGCCGCCTCGAGTTCGCGGAGCTGCCGAAGACGGTCTCCGGCAAGATCCGGCGCGTCGACCTGCGCTCCCGCGAGAACGCACTGCGCGAGCAGAGCGAGAATGCGCGCGCCGAGAACGAGTACTGGGAAGAGGACTTTCCGGAGTTGCGCTGACGCGGCGCGGTCGGTCGGTCAGAGACGCGTGAGGACGACGACCGGGATGACGCGGTCTGTCCGCGTCTGATACTCGTCGTAGTGAGGCCACGCCGTCGTCATGATCTTCCAGAGCGCCGGCTTCTCCTCGTCGGTCGCCGTCCGAGCGTGTGCCGCGAAGCGATCACCCTTCACCTGCACCGTCACCTCGGGATTCTCCTGGAGGTTGAGGTACCACGCGGGCGGCCTCGGACGGCCTCCCACCGATCCAACCACAAGATAGTCGTCGCCTGAGCGTCCGAAGATGAGCGCGTTGCTCCGCTGCTCTCCGGTCTTCCGGCCGGTTGTCGTGAGGATGAGGATCTCCGCGCCTTCGCGCCAGGTGATATCCTTCCTCACCATTGGTCGCGATGTAGCGATCGACGTGCTCTTGACCGAACAGCATCGGGATCTCCGGAGTGTGCAAGTGGGCCCGCGCCGTTCGAGTGGCTTTCGAGTGTAATTTACCTGTGCGCTTCAAAGATCCGTGCTGTACCCCGCCCGTTTCGGCCCGAGAGATCTGATCGTGGGATCGAGGGTGGGCGCGTTGATCGGCCGCATGGGCGCCCTCGCCGTGGCAATCGCCGCTGCGATGTGGGCGACGGATGCGTACTTCCGCCCTGCGCTCACGCGCCAGCTCTCCGCGAGCCAGATCGTCTTCGCCGAGTCCTTGCTCATCGCGCTCTGCTTCCTGCCGGTGATCGGGCGGGTCCGGCGCGAGCTGCGTCAGCCTCTCGCGTGCGCCAGTGGCTCGCGCATGGGCATCATCGCGCTCGGCGCGCAGGCATTCGCAACAGTGCTCTTCACGCAGGCGCTCAGCTATGCGTTTCCCGCGCACGCCGCCCCCGATTTCAACGTCGAGAACGAGGTCTATCTCCTCTACCTGCTCCAACCGGTCTTCGGCATCGCGCTCGCGCGCATCGTCCTCAAGGAACGCCGCAAGCCGTACTTCTGGCCGCTCGCCGCGTGCGCGGTCGTCGGCGTGTATCTCATCGTCTTCCCGCAGAATCCGCTCGCACCGTTCTCGTCGGTCGCAGCATGGCCAGTTGCTCGCAGCGGTGCTCATCCTCGGCGCCGTGATGCTCTGGGCGTCAGGGACGGTCTTCGGACGCTACAGCCTGCCAACGTCTCGTTTGTGACGACCGCGGCGATGCGTTTCACGCTCGCGCTCCCGGTGTTGCTTCGTCCTCATGCTCACCGGCGTCGGCGGCGGAGCGATCGGCCACGTTCTCGGTGCATCAGCTGCCGAGCTTCATCGGAATTGCGCTGATCCCCGGATTGTTCGCCATGCTCCTCTACTACCGCGCGCTGACGAACACGCCGGCTTCGATGGCGTCGATCGCCGAGCTCGGCGTACCCGTGCACCTGTTCCTCGTGTTCTCGCTGCCGCACAGCCTGTCGGCCAGGGCCTGCCCTTCTACGGGATCGAGATCGTGGGCGCCGTCGTGCTTGTCGCCGCTGGTCACCGCGCTCAACCTGCTGAAGGAACCGCGACATTGTCGAGGCTCCGCACCGCGCCGAGGCCGTCCTGGCCGCGCAGAGCGGCACGTCGCGCGATGCTTCCGTACCTTCTGGATCGTCGTGCTGATCAAGGACTTCAGCACCGCGAAGAGCCGGCTCTCGCCGTCGATGCGGCCCGGAGCAACGGCGGGCCTCGCCATGATGACTGCTGCCCGCGCGCATCGACGCCGCGCAGGCGTCGCACCGACCCTCGCAGTCTGTGGATCGGAGGAAGCCGCCGAGCTCGCGCAGATGCAGGGTGCCGAGTATCGTCGTCGAGCAGTCGCCCGGCGGGCAGAACCCCGCAGGCATCCGCGGGCCTCATGAGGTTTCGCATCGAGGCGCGGACTCCGCGCTGCTCCTCAGCTCCGATCTGCCGCTCGTCGACGCCGGCGGCCTGCAGCCGGCTGCTGACCCACACGGCGCATCCGGGGCGTCCTCGTCGTCGCCGCACCCGCCGAGGGGCAGGCAGGGGACCAACGCGCTGTATCTGCGCCCGCCCGGCGACTTTTCGATCTCCACTTCGGCGAGGCGTCGCTGCCGCGATTCGCGGAGGAGGCGCACAGGCGCGGACGCGGCTTCGTCGTCCACGAGGACCCGAGCCTCGCGCTCGATCTCGATGAACCTGCTGACCTCGTCCGCATGGCGCGAGCTCGAGCCCACGGCGTGAACGTGGAGCTCGCGCGGCATTCAGGGACTGCCGGAGATCAGGCCCGGCGACGACCTCGCGGCGCTGATCGTCGAGCGCGCGGGCTCGCTCCAGAGCGGCGACGTCGTCGTCGTCGCCCAGAAGGTCGTGTCGAAAGCCGAGGGCCGGCTTGCGCAACCTCGCCGACGTCGCCCCGGGGGATCGCGCGCTGTGAGCTGGCCGGACAGGCTCGAGCGCCGACGCACGGATGGTCCAGGTGATCCTCGACGAGAGCACGCGAGTGGTGCGCGCCGACCGTGTGCTCATCGTCGAGACGCACCAGGGGTTTCGTCTGCGCGAACGCGGGCGTCGACAAATCCAACGTCGCGGGTGAGGACGAGGTCGCCTGCTGCCGATCGACTGCGACGCCAGCGCACGCTGCTGCAGGAGCGCATCAGTCGCTCGCCGGCGCCCACGTCGGCGTCGTGGTGAGCGACACCTTCGGGCGCGCGTGGCGCATGGGTCTCGTCAACGTCGCGCTCGGCGTCGCGGGCATCCCGGCGCTGATCGACTACCGGGGACGCCCCGATGATTTCGGCATGCCGCTGCAGGCAACGGTTGTGGCGATTGCCGACGAGCTGGCGGCTGCGGCGGAGCTGCTCATGGGCAAGACGCGGCGTGTTCCCGTCGTGATCGTGCACGGCCTCGATGTGTTCGAGGGCGCACCCGGGAACGGGCCAGGAGCTGGTGCGGCCGTCCGAGCTGGATCTGTTTCGTTGAGCGCCATTGAAGGTCGCGCTGCTCTCCGGCGGAACCGGCGGCGCGAAACTGGCAACGGCACTCGCGCCGTCCTGCTCGCGCCACGCGAACCTGTCGATCATCGTCGAACACCGCCGATGACGACGAGTTCTGGGGTCTGCTGGTGAGCCCGGACGTCGACGCGATCCTCTACCGGCTCTGCGGGTCTTTTCAATGAGACGAGCGGATTTGGCGTGCGCGACGACACATTCCACGCGCAGGACATGCTGCGAACGCTCGGAGAGCACGACATGGTTCCGGCTCGGCGACGGCGATATCGGCGTGCATCTCCATCCGCGCGATGCTCCTGCGCAGCGGTCTTCGCCTGAGCGAGGCGGTCGCGCAGCATCGCGCGCAACTCTCGGCATCGGCGTTGCAGTCTTCGCCGATGAGCGATGACCCGGTTCGCACCCGCGATGCGCACCGCACGCGGGGAGCTCAGCCTGCAGCGAGTGGTTCGTCGCGAGCGCTGCCAGCCCCGGTGCTCGGACATCCGTCTCGCGGGAGCCGAGTACGGCGCGGCCGTCGCCCGAAGCGCTGCGGCGTCACCGGTGCGCGACGCGGTGATCATCGGACCGTCCAACCCGCTGCTCAGCGTCGACCCGATCCTCGCGGTGCTCGGCGACGGCCTCGGACCGGGAGCGGGTCACGGTCATATCGCCGGTCGTGGGCGGCCGCTCGCTGAAGGGTCCGACGGTCGAGATGCTCCGGCAGATGGGCGAGGAACCGACTGCGCTCGGCGTCGCGAGGCGCTACGCCGGGTCGCGGCGACGATCGTCATCGACCGCGCCGATCCGGCCTGCAGGAAGCCGATTCGCGCGCTGGGATGCACGTCGCTCGATCGACGACACCGTGATGGCGGACGCCGACGGCGAGCGGCGCTTGGCGGCGGCGCTGCTGCAGCGCATTAGAGTCGACCGATGGCTCATGAACGCGCGCTCGACATTCATCCGCTCGAAGCAAACGCGGTGTGCTCGCGACGTATCGCCAGGACGGTCAGGCACAGATGTCGCCGGTGCTGCCGCCGTCGACGACGAGTCGCGCGTCGTGATCAGCACGCGCGAAGACGCGTGAAGACACAGAACCTGCGCCGCAATCCACGCGCCAGCGTGTGCGCGCTCAGCGAGCGCTTCTTTGGCGAGTGGCACAGCGTCGAAGGCAACGTCGAGATCTCTCGCTCCCTGAAGCGATGGAGCCGCTCGTCGACTACTACCGCAAGGTGATCGGGGAGCATCCCGACTGGCAGGACTATCGCGATGCGATGGTGCGCGAGCAGCGGGTGCTCCTACGCATCACCGTCGACCGCATCGGGTCCGACCCAGCAGGGGTAGGTCGAGCCAGTCCGCGCACGGTCAGCTCGTCAGGCGCGCAATGCGCGGCAGCACCTCACGCGCGTACAGCTCGAGGAAGCGGCGCTGGTCCGGGCCGGGCGCGTGGAAGATGAGCTGGGTGAAGCCGAGGTCGAGGTAGGGCGGATGCGTTCCACGTGCTCGTCGGGATCGCTCGAGACGATCCAGCGGCTCGCCGCTCGCTCGGTGCTGAGCGCGTCCGCGAGGCGCTCCATCTCCATCGCATCCTCGACGCCGGTCTTCTCTTCCGCGGACAGCGCAAGCGCCGCCCAGTGCCGCGTGTCCTCCAGCGCGCGCTGTCGCGATCGGTGTCGAACGACACCTTCATCTCGATCGCAAGGTCGAGGTCCGCAGGATCGCGACCCTGCGGCGTTGGCGCCCTTCGGCACACGGCCGGCAGCAGCGTGTCCGCGTACAGCTCCATTCCTTTGCCGCTCGTGCACATGAGCCCGTCCGCGACCCGACCGGCGAGCCGCGCCGCCGCAGGGCCGGACGCGGCGATGTAGATGCGGTATCGGCGTCTCGGGTCGGTCGTAGATGGTGGCGTTGCGGGTTCGATAGAACGCGCCGTCGAACGTCACGCGATCCTCCGTCCAGAGCGTCTGGATCAGCGTCACCGCCTCTTTGAGCCTCGCGAACCGCTCCTTCTGTCCGGCCACTCGACGCCGAGCGGCGCCTCATTCAACGATTCGCCGGTGCCGACGCCGAGCCAGATGCGTCCGGGGAACAGGCAGCCGAGCGTGGCCGAACGCCTGCGCAACGACAGCCGGGTGATAGCGGAACGTGGGCGTGAGCACGCTCGTGCCGAGCTGAATCCGGCTGGTCGCCTGCCCGGCCGCACCCAGCCACGCCAGCGAGAACGGCGCGTGGCCGCCGGTGTGCCGCCACGGCTGGAGGTGATCGCTGATCGCGGCGGTGTCGAACCCGGCCTGCTCGGCCGCGATGGTGAAGTCGAGCAGGTCGCTCGGGCCGAACTGCTCGGCCGAGAGCTTGTATCCGAAACGGACCGCGTGAGGCATGCGGCCATTCTCCCCCAAAGGGGCGCTGACGATCGGATCAGCGAGCCGCTGCGACCGCGAGATCCGCGGCTTCGCTCGACGAGAATTCCAGCGCATCGGCGAACTCGTGATCGACGATGCGCCGCGCCGACTCGAGCTTGGCGATCAACGCCTCCGGAGCGAAACGGCTTGCCGAGGTACTCGCAGCGCAGGTCGTACGCACGGTTGAGGACCTCCGCGCTGTCGAGCAACCCCGTCATGACCACGACGGGCATCTGCGCATTGTCAGCCGAATCGCGAATGTGCGTGATGAGGCCCCAGCCGTCACCGTCGGGCAGGCCGATGTCGATCACCATCGCATCGGTGCGCTTCGACAGCTCGCGCGATCGCCTCCCTGATCGTGAGCGCGAGCACCGCGCGCGCACCGCTGCGCTCGAGAATTCTGCATGCGGTCGCACCGACGGCCTCGTCGTCGTCCACGACAACGATGCGCCGTGACGCCCGCCGTTCGCCTGACGGGCTCGCTCGCGGCAGTCAGCGGAAAGATGCGTGACCCCGCTCGGCTGCGCGAGCGCGAGCGCGTGCGCGATCGCGTCGCCGGACATCGGCATCGCGAAGTGGTATCCCTGCGCGAGGTCGTAGCCCGGAGGTTCGCAGATGCTCGGCTTGGTCCGCCCGCTCCACTCCCTCGATGACCGTGCGCAGCTGCAGCGCATTGACGACGCCGATGACGGCGTCGAGCACGCTGCTTGCCACGTGCCCGTCGGGTACGTGGTCGACGAGCGACTTGTCGATCTTGACAACGTCGACCGGCAGGCGGCGCAAGCGTGCCAGGGAGCTATGCGCCGACGCCGAAGTCGTCGATCGCCATGCGCACGCCGAGCGCTTTGAGCCGGCTGAGGATGCGGATTGCGCTGTCCGTGTCGTCGGTCATCGCCGTCTCGGTGACTTCGAGGATCAGGCAGTGCGGGTCGATACCGGTGGTGCGGAGCGCCTCCTGCACGATCTCAACGAGGTCGTCGGAGTAGAGCTGGCGCGGTGAGACGTTGACGCTCATCGCGAGCTCGGCGGTGCCGGCGTAGTCGGCCTGCCAGCCGGCGAGACAGCGGCACGCCTCGTTGAGCACGCGCGCGCCGATGGGGATGATCAGGCCGGTTCGCTCCGCGATCGGGATGAAGACGCTCGGGGGGATCATGTCGCCGTCGGGATGACGCCACCGCGCGAGTGCCTCGACCGACAGCATGCGCCCGTCCTTGAGGTCGACGATCGGCTGGTAGTGCACGATGAGATCACCGGTCAGCCACGCCGTGCGCAAGCGCATTCTCGACGCGAACGCGTTCCGCCACGGCCGTGTGCATGCTCGGCATGTACAGCGCGTACCCGTTGCCACCCGCATCTTTGGCCGCGTACATCGCGAGGTCCGCGTTGCGCAGCAGCTCGTCGGCGGTGTCGCCGAGGCCGCCGGTGGCGATTCCGATGCTGGTGGCGATGCTCGCGGTCGTCACGCGCAGCGCGATCGGCAGCTCGAGCGACGCCGAGCACGCGACGCGCCAGCGCGATCGCCTGATCCGCGGGACTGTCGGCAAGCACGACCGCGAACTCGTCGCCGCCGAGGCGAGCGACCGAGGTCGACATCGCGAACGCTGCTCACCACTCGCCGTGCCACCTGGACCAGCACCTGATCACCGGCGCTGTGCCCGAAGGTGTCGTTCACCTCCTTGAATCCGTCGAGGTCGAGCATGAGCAACGTCACGCGTTGCGTTCGACGTCTCGATGTCCGCCAGCGCTCGTTCCAGGCGGCGCTTGAGCAGCGTGCGATTGGGCAGGCCGGTCAGTGCGTCATGCGATGCCTGGTGTTCGAGCGCCCTCCCGAGCCCAAGGTTCATGTAGAGCGCGAAATACATGCGCAAGCAGCGTCACGCCGATGAGCGCGAGCATGACCCAGACGAGCGCGCGTGCAACCGACGCGTCTCCGGCCCGCAGACCGACGCCGATGCAACACGCAACGGCCACCGGAATGATGGGAATCCAGATAACGGCCCGGCTTCGCGTTGTGTCCGCGAGCGGCGCGTCGGGCTGACGCGGAAAGCAGAGTGGATAGAGCGCAGCCAGTCCGAGGCACAGGAGACCGCCAATCCAGCCAAGAGCGTAGACGGACCCGGGTTCGGTCAAGCCCGAGGCCGACCTGATGCGCGAGTTGCGAGTCGGAGAGCCCGATCCCAAGGACGGCCGCACCAAGCAACACGGCAACGGGCCGTGTCTTGCGGCCGATTCGCGCGGTGACGGCGATGATCAGCGTGAGCACGACCACATCGGTGATCGGTTGGGACAGCGTGAGCATGCTCGACCCCGATCGACGTCCGTCCCTCGAGGAACGAGTAGTACCCGGACGCCAGGCCGACGACGAGGACAGCGCCTCCCATGAGGAGTCCGTCGCAGTACGCGACGGCGACCGCCAGACGCGGAGCCCGGACGCGCATGAAGACGTCAGCGCGGCCATCAATCCCAGCGCCAGCTGGACGACCACCGCGAGGTCCGTCCACGACGGGAATGCCGCCGTCCCGTGCGAGGCGAGCGTGTTCCAGTCCGAGATCGCCTCGAGCACCGCGAATGCGCTCCAGCAGAGCCACGAAAGCCGGCGCCGGCCGCGCGATCGGCTTGCCGCGACGAGTGCCAGTGTGCAGGCGAACACGGCCGCGGCCGCCTCGGTCGCGTTGTGCAGCGAGTTCTCGAGAAGGTCTCCGCCAATGTTCAGCAGCGCAGAGCAAACGAGCGCTCCGCCGAGCGCAGCAGCAATCGCAGACACGACAATGAACAGCCGGCGAGAGAACACCCAGTGCCTAGCTCTGGTGACCCGTTTCGAAGGGCAGGCGAACGATCGTCACGCGTCAGAAGTCTCCGTTGATGGACCTTCGAGGACGCGCGAAGGTGCCGCGTTGTCGGATCTCGTTCAACACCGTCACAAACGTCATGCACCGGCCCGACTAGAACTCCACGCATGGCGAAATGGGTTGTCCTCCACCTCAACGATGGAGATGCCTCGACGTACATCAACGTGGACGAGGTGACCCAGGTTCGCCAGATCTCGACCGGCAACACGCAGGATCTTCTTCACCGACGGAACGGACGTTTCTGTCCGTGAGGACGCGCCCATCGTCATCGCGGCCTTCCGCCGGGACTCGATCTAGGCGGTACGGGGACGCAACGATCGACGATCTGAACGTCGCGATCGTCGGTTACGGCCTGTCAGGCCGGGTCTTCCACGGTCCGCTCATCGCCGCGACGCCTGGAATGCGCGTCAGCGCAGTCGTGACTGCAAACCCGGAACGTCAGGCCGAGGCGCGGCGCGACTTCCCCGAAGCGCTCGTCCTCTCCCAAACGCGGGATGTCTGGGATGGCAGCGGTCGGTTCGATCTCGCGGTGGTCGCGACGGCGTCGGGGTCGCACGTCGCTGTCGCCACTGCGGCGATCGATGCCGGCATCCCCGTGGTCGTGGAGAAACCCATGGCGACGACCGCCGCAGCAGGGAAATCCCTCACGGACCATGCGGCGGCGCGCGACGTGCTCCTCGTTCCCTTCCTCAACCGTCGCTGGGACTCCGATCACCTCACGCTCCGCGCCCTCCTGGCTGAGGATCGTCTCGGGACGGTGCTCCGCTACGAGTCGAGGTTCGAGCGCTGGCGACCGACGCCGGGGACCGGATGGCGCGACAACCGCGAGCCCGAAGTCAGGCGGAGGGCTCCTCCTCGACCTCGGAACGCATCTGATCGATCAGGCACTCACCCTCTTTGGGCCGGTGAGTCACGTCTACGCTGAGATGAATGCTCGCCGCGGCGGCTCCGACGACGACGTCTTCCTCGCGCTCCACCATGAGTCTGGCGTGCTCTCCCACCTCTGGGCGGGCGCGCTTGCCGCCGCCCCGGGACCCCGTCTTCGGGTGCTCGGCGATCGCGGGGCTTATGTGATCACCCATCTCGACGGTCAGGAGGACGCACTGCGGGCCGGCTGGCGGGCCGACGAGCCAGATTTCGCTGACCCGCCCCCCGATCGATGGGGGCGTTTGTTCCACGGCGACGACGGCGAACCGGTGCCGAGCATCCCTGGTCGCTGGCGCGAGTTCTATGCGGGCGTGCGCGACGCGCTTCGCGACGGGACGCCGCCACCCGTGCCCGCTGCCGACGCGGTCGCCGGGCTTGCGATCATCGACGCCGCTCGCGAGAGCGCGGCGAGCGGGACCATTGCTGTGCCGACCCCCACAAACGCGTAGAGTTCCGCCTCGTTGCACGCAGTGCACTGGGAGGTACCGGGTGGCAGGAAGG
Source organism: Candidatus Dormiibacterota bacterium (assembly GCA_963757475.1). Classification (GTDB taxonomy): domain Bacteria; phylum Chloroflexota; class Dormibacteria; order Aeolococcales; family Aeolococcaceae; genus Palsa-851. Next base: position 81,157 of record CAVWRW010000006.1, on the reverse strand, counting down.
CGCACAGGGGTTCGCGCATACATCGCCGTCGCGACCGCTGTCCTCTTCGGCGCGCCCGCCGCGGGCTGAGCGCTCCTGCCGGCGTCGGCGGACGGCACGCGGACCCGCCTTCACCACCTCGCCGATCATCGGTGGAGGGTTCATGAGCGTCATCGCACAGGCTGACGACGGCACGCTGATCGCCGGCGGCGACACCGAGGGTTTCTTTCGGTCCGTCGACGGCGGGCAGACCTGGACGGTGCAGGACGCAGGCCTCCCGAGCGCGGGCTACCGCGTCGCGGCGATCCTGCCGGTCGGGACCACGTGGTTCGCGGGCGTCGGCGACGGCACCAACGGCGGGGTCGCGGAGTCACTCGACGACGGCCTCACGTGGGTCGACCATCCGCATTCGGGGAGCGGAGCGCCGCCAGTCTTCGACGGCACGAACCTGCCCGGCCAGATGGGCAACCCGCGCGCCACGGGCAACCTGCTGGCGACCGACGGGAAATACCTGTACGCGGCGAGCTTCGGGCGCGGCCTGCGAGCGCTGGGCATTGTCGTCGCCCCAACTCGGCGCGTCATGGCAGTGCGTCGCGCTCTGCACGTCGTACATGAACTCGCTGGTGCTCGACGGCCGTGGCGACGCCTTCGTCTCCCTCATCGCAAGGAACGGCGCAAGCCTGGGCGTCACCGAGATCACCGGATCTTACGTCGAAGGTGACGACGAGAGCCGTTGAGCGCGAAGAGGGGGATCTCGACCGGCGTGCAGGAGCTGCTGTACCTCGGATCGCGCGTGTACGCAGCTGGCGCCAACGGCATCGGCTACTGGAGTGGCACGGGCACGACATGGGTGGCGCTGGATTCCACCACGCACTGGTACACGCTGAACGGCTACGAGCTCACGCCTGGGAAAATCGCCGGTGGACATCCTGTACGCGGCGACGTACGCAGGACACGGTGCGCGCGATGTCGAGCAGGTCATTGTCCACGGCAGCACGCCTGTCATCACGAGTCTCGTGCCGAACGGCAGCGTCGGGACCACGATCTACGGGACGTCGACGCCATGGTGGGAGCCGACCAGCGCCGGCACGCGCAGGGGTGAATCTCGGTCCGCAGGCGATGGTCGGGGGCTGCCCATCGTCGACGAGCCCGCTCTGCGCCGGTCAGACCACCGATTTCTTTGCGGGCTCGAACATCGACGTGCTCACGCACAACGACGGCTCGGACGTGCTGCTGATCGCGGGCCGCTCGGGCCTCTGGCACTACGACCCGACGACCTCGCCACCGTGGCTGCCCGCGGTGAACGGCCTTGCGTCGACGTTCGAGCTCGACGCAGCGAGTTGACCCGGCCGAACCGTCCAACGTCGCCGCGTCGGACGCGGACTGGAACGTGCTCACATCGATCGACGGCATGCAGGACGTCGACCGACTGCCGCCCCCCCGTTCTTCACCGAAAACAACGGCACCGGCTATCGCGGTTGCATGGGATGCGAGCGTTTCGCCGTCGGCGCTCATCGTCTCCGGCGGGAGTGGGAGCACGAACACACTCGGTTCCATCTGGTACGACGCCGCCTGGGCGACCGGAGGCGCCTGGACCTCGCTGCCACTGCCGGCGGGCATTACGTCGCGGCCGATCGCGCTCGCGGCCGAGACGGTGTCCCCCCGGCGTGTACATCCTGGTCGCCGCGTTTCAGAAGGCGGGCGTCTACGTGTTCACGGGCACAGGAACCACGGGGACCTGGACGCCGATCACGAGTGGGACATCCGGAGGGCCATCGGTCTCGCCGACGGACCCGCACGGCGTGACGCTCAGCTGGGCGATCGACGGCAGCGCGGTGTTCATGTACGACACCGGCACGCACGCGGTGTGGGAGTTGGCATTCGCGCTTGGAGTCTTCGCTCCGTGGGTCGAGGTGTACGCGGACCCGAGCCCCACCCCGGGGCGGGGCTGGGTGGTCTCCGATCCGGCCACACCGACGGCTGTGTGGATCGCCAACACCAACGGTCTGAGCTACGTGGACACCGCGACGTGCGCAACGACGCCGTGCATGCCGGCATCGCGTGGTCACCGGCCCAGGCGGACCGGTGGCGGCATATGCGAACGCGGCCGGCGATTACGTCTACATGGCCGCGCGGCGGTTCGGCGCCGATGTTCTGGGAGGTGCAGGTGACGCAATGCGCGGTCGACCTGCCCCTCCGCGACCGGCTTCGTCGATCCGTACTACTACGAGGCTGCGGGCAACCCGATCTCGCTGGCGACAGGGAGTGACGGGCGGGTGTATCTCGCCACCCAGGGCAACGGCATGCTGGTGGCGACGGCTCCCTAGCCACTCCGGCGCAACGTCCGCCGGCACGTCGGTGTGGCAGCATGAATCGGCGAATGGCCGCTCCCCCGCTGCTCATGATCCCGGGACCGACGCCGGTTGCGCCGGAGGTGCTGGCGGCGCTCGCCGAACCTGTGCGCAGCCACATGGGGCCCGAGAACGCGGCGAGCATGCTCCGGATTCAGGAGGGGATCCGAACGCTTGCGGGTTCGAGCGACCGCGCGCGTGCACTGCTTCGCAGGCGCAGGGACCCTGGCGATGGAAGTGGCGCTCGTCAACCACTCGTCTCCAGGCGATCGCATCGTCGTCGTGAGTCATGGCTTCTTCAGCGACCGCTTCGCGCAGATCGGCGAGACGCTCGGCCTGCGCGTTGACGTGCTCCAGGTCGAGTGGGGCGAGCATGCCGAACCCGCAGCGCTGCGCGAGATCATCGCCGGCGGCGACGCGCCCGCCGATTGTCTGCATGACGCATGTCGAGACGAGCACCGGTGTGCTCGCCGACTGTGCGCTCCTTGCGGCGACGGCGCGCGAGGCGGCGCCTGACGCGATCATCGTCGTCGACGGCGTCTGCGCCACCGGCGGCGTCGAGGAGACGATGGACGGCTGGGATGTCGACGTCGTCCTCACGGGAGCGCAGAAAGCGCTCGGCGTGCCACCCGGTCTCGCGATTCTCGCTGTGTCCGAACGCGCGCGACAGCGTCGCGAGTCGCTCGGCGACATCCGTGCGTACTACGCGGACCTGCGCCGCTGGGACGTGTCGGTGGACGATCCGAAGCGATACTTCTCGACCCATGCGGTGTCACTGATCCGCGCGCTCGAGGTCTCGCTCGACGGCATCTTCGACGAGGGACTGCCGGAGCGGTTCGAGCGCCATCGCCGCGTCGCCGCGATGGTTCGTGACGGCATGAGCGAGCTGGGTTTCGAGCCGCTCACCAATACCGCGTATGTCGCGCCGACGCTCAGCGTGTTCGCGCTGCCGGAAGGCGTCGTGGACGCGGAGTTCCGCGCGGGGATGACCGAGCGCGGGGTCATCATCTCGGCATGCCTCGGCCCATGGGCCGGCCGCGGCATCCGCATCGGGCACATGGGCACGGCCGCCGAGGCCGAGGCGACCCGGACGATCGACGTGGCCGCCGCAACGCTTGGCAGGTGAGTGGACGTGACCGGCGATGCTTGAGGCCGCCGTCCTCGAGCGGTTGCGCGCCGCGGTCGGCGACGACGGGCTCATCACTGCTCCTGCAGCGCTGCGGACGTACGCCTGTGATGGACTGACCGGGCATAGGGTCACGCCCGCTGCAGTGGTCCTGCCGCTCACCACCGACGCCGTCGCCGAGGTTGTGCGTACGTGCGTCGACGCGAACATCCCGTTCGTTGCGCGCGGCGCGGGCACCGGCCTCTCCGGCGGCGCGCTCCCGTCGGCCGACGGGGTGGTGGTGTGTCTCACACGAATGCGCTCGATCCTCGACATCGACCTCGACAACCAACAGGTCACGGTCCAGCCCGGCGTGACCAACCTCGACGTCAGCAAGGCGGTCCGGCCGCTCGGGTACTTCTACGCGCCCGATCCCTCGTCGCAACAGGTCTGCACCATCGGCGGCAACGTCGCGGAGAACTCCGGCGGAGCGCACTGCCTGAAGTACGGCTTCACGACGCACCATGTGCTCGCGGCGACATTCGTCACCGCCGACGGACGGATCGCGAAGCTCGGAGGCGCTGTGCGAGACGCCGCGGGATACGACCTCCTCGGTGTCGTCATCGGCAGCGAGGGCACGCTCGGCATCGTGACCGAGGTGGTGCTTCGGATCGTGCGGGTCCCGAAGTCGACACAGACGGTGCTTGCGGCGCTTCGACAGCATGGGCGACGCCGGCGAGGCAGTCTCGCGGATCATCGCCGCGGGGATCACGCCCGCGGCATCGAGATGATGGACCGGCTCGCGATCATGGCGTGCGAGCAGACGGTGCACGCCGGCTACCCCGACTGCGGCGCCGCGCTCATCGTCGAGCTCGACGGCCCGGCTGTCGAGGCCGAGGCATCGCTCCGCGACGTCATCGACACGTGCACGGCAAGCGGGGCGACCGAGATCCGCGTGGCGGCCGACGACACGGAGCGCGCGCTGATCTGGAAAGCGCGCAAGGCCGCTTTCGCTGCGATGGGGGGATCAGCCCGAGCTACTACGTCCAGGACGGCGTCATCCCGCGCACCCGTCTGCGCGATGTCCTCGAGCAGATCGACGCACTGTCGGCGTCGAACGGGCTGCGTGTCGCCAACGTCTTTCACGCCGGTGACGGCAATCTCCACCCGCTGGTGCTCTTCGACGACGCGCAGCCAGGCGCAGGCGAGCGAGCGCTCGAGGTGGCGGGCAGGATCCTCGACGCCTGTATCGCGGCCGGAGGCTCGATCACCGGCGAGCACGGTGTTGGATCCGACAAGGCGTGTTTCATGCCAAAGATGTTCAGTCCGAGCGCCATCGATGTTATGGGCCGCGTTCGCGACGCCTTCGACGGCAACGACCTCTGCAATCCGGGCAAGGCGCTGCCGACCCCGCGGCTGTGCGGCGAGGTCCCCGGCATGTACCGGCCGCACCCGCTGGAACAAGCCGGTCTCGCGGAGCGCATGTGATGGTTGCGACCGCCGTGGACCTGCGCGTGTTCAGTGACATCGTGGGAGCGGACCACGTGCGTGACGCGCATAGCGATGACGCGGTTCGCGGTGTCTGCCGAGTGCCGTGGTCTCGCCCGCGACCAGACCGAGGTCTCGGCGGTGCTCGCCGCGGCGACGGCTCGCAAACTCGCGGTCGTCGCGCGTGGTGGTGGCACCAAGATCGACTGGGGTGCGCCGCCGATCGCGTTGCGACGTCGTCCTCTCGACGTCCGGATCGAGGGCATCGTCGATCACGAGCCCGCCGACCTGGTGTGCGTCGCACGAGCGGGCACAACGCTTCCGACCTGCAGGCACGGCTCGCTTCCACCGAGGGATTTCGCCAGCGCCTATGCTCGACCCGCCGCAGGGTGCCGCGGCAACACTCGGCGGCATCGTGGCGACGGCTGCGAGTGGCCCGCTGCGCACGCGTTTCGGGATGCCGCGTGACCTGGTGATCGGCGCGAGCTTCGTGCTTGGGACGGCACGATGGACGCAGCGGTGGCAAGGTCGTGAAGAATGTCGCGGGCTTCGACATCGCGAAGTTGCTCACCGGTTCGCTCGGGCACGCTCGCGGTGATCACCGAGCTCGCTTTTCGGCTCCACCCCCTGCCGCCGGCGTCGCGCGACTGTTGTGCTCCGCGTCGCGTTCTGTCGACGAGCTCGTGCGCGTTCGCCGTCGGCGATCGGCAGGCTGCAGGTCACGCCGAGCGTCGTTGACCTCCACTGGCCCGATGGCATCGTCGTCGTCGCGTTTCGACAGCTCGGCAGCGCGGCGCGGCGGTCCAGGCCGAGCACGTGGCCCAGTCCGCCGGTGGGCGTGTCCTCGCGATCAGGAAGCGGAGGTCATGGCCGCGTCGCACGCGGGAAGTCCGTGGCAGGGTTCGGGCAGCGTCGCCGCCATCGCGCTGCTGCCATCACGCGCGGCCCCGCTGCTCACGGCACTCTCCGGCGGCATGTGCGAATCGCTCGTGCTCCGGCCGCTGCTCGGCACCGGCGAGATTCGCTTCGCGCCTGACTGCAACGGACTGACGTGACGGCAGCGGTGCGCAACAGCCGGCGGGCGGCCCGCGATGCGCCGCGGCGAATGGCGCGGACGTGGGCCATAGTCGACGACGTCGCGCTCGACCTCATGCGATCGGTCAAGCACCGGCTCGATCCCGCGGGGACGCTGAGTCCCGGACGCCAGCTGGGCGGATCTGAGATGGCGGCCGTGAGTCGGGCCGCCTGTGACGTCGGGACATCCCCGCGACGGCGCGGCAGCCGCATTCGACGATCATCACCGTCCCGACGCGGCACTCATCGGCGATTGCGTGCACTGCGGTTTCTGCCTGCCGGCGTGCCCGACCTACCTGCTCTGGGGTGAGGAGATGGACTTGCCGCGTGGCCGCATCCTCCTCATGGACCTCGCCGAGCGCGGCGAGATCGGCATGGACCGTGAAGTCGTGCGCCACTGGGACGCATGCCTCGGGTGCATGGCCTGCGTCGACGCGTGCCCGTCCGGCGTGCAGTACAACCGGCTCATCGAGCAGGTGCGCCCGCAGGTCGAACGCCGGTTCACGCGAGACTGGCGATCGCGCGCCGGGCGCGCCGCGCTCTTCGCGCTGCTGCCGTATCCGCGACGCATGCGCGACGTCGCAACGGCAGTCGCGGTCACGCAAGCGCTCGGGCTGCGTCGCGTCCTGCACTGGAAGCCGGTGCAGCGGATGGTGCCGCGCACGCTGCGGCGTCTCGACGACATGGCTCCGGATCTCCGTCTCGCCGACCTCAGGACACGCACGCCGCGCCACCTCACGCCCCCGGGATCGATAGCGCAGCGTGTCGCGGTCCTGACCGGGTGCGTCCAGGATGCCTTCTTCTCGCACGTCAATCGCGCAACGGCACGCGTGCTCGCCGCGCACGGTTGCGAGGTCCTCACCCCGCCGCTGCAGAGTTGCTGTGGTGCGCTCGAGATCCACGCGGGGCGCGAGGCCCCGGCGTTCGATCGCGTGCGAACGCTTATCAGCCAGATGGAGCGCATGCGCGTCGATCACATCGTCGTCAACACCGCAGGCTGCGGCTCGGCGATGAAGGAGTACGGGGCCCTGCTCGCCGATGATCCGCTCTGGGCGGAACGCGCGGCCGCGTTCTCCGCCAAGGTTCGCGACGTCATGGAAATGCTCGCCGGCCTGGAGGTCCAGCTCCCGGGGCGGCTCCACCCGCTGCCGGCGCGAGTCGCGTATCACGACGCTTGCCACCTCGCGCACGCCCAGGGCGTGCGCTCGCAACCGCGAACCGTCCTGCGCAGAATTCCCGGGCTCGACCTCGTCGACATCGCCGAGTTGGACGTCTGCTGCGGCAGTGCCGGCATCTACAACCTCGTCGCCCCGCGGGCCGCGGATGACCTCGGGAATCGCAAGGCTGCCAACGTGACCGCCGCTCGCGCGGACTTCCTGACCGCCGGCAATGGCGGCTGCCTGCTCCAGATCCAGGCAGCGCTGCGGCGCAGCGGGCATCCGCTGCCGGTGCTGCATCCGGTGGAACTGGTCGATGCATCGCTGCGGGGCGTGCCCCCCGCGATGCTGCGCACTGCGTCATCGAGCTGAGCACAGGCTGACGACGTTCGTGTCCCCCGCAATGTCCGTGCACCGCAATGCGTCCGCGGTTGTCATCGGCGCGGGAGCGGCCGGTCTCGCGGTCGCGCTCCAGCTGTCCCGAGCCGGTGTCACGGATGTCCTCGTTGTCGATCGCAACGCATCGCCCGGGATGGGATCCACGAGCCGCGCGAACGGCGGTGTGCGCGCGCAGTTCACGACGGCAATCAACATCGAGTTCTCGCGCTTCACGATCGAGAAGCTCAGAGAGTTGCACGAGCTGAGCGGCGGCCAGGTTGGCTTTCGCGCCAACGGCTATCTCTTCATGACCGGGACGGCCGCCGGCGAGGCTGCCCTGCGACAGGCCCGTGCACTGCAGCTGGAACACGGGATCGACGTTGACTGGTTGTCGCCATCGGACGTCATCGCGATGGTCCCTTTTGTAAACCAGGAGGGATTGCGTGCCGGCACGTTTTGCGCGACCGATGGCTTGATCGATCCGCACGGCGTGACGACGGCGCTCTGGGACGAGGCGCGGCGTCTCGGCGCCCGGCTGCTGGCGGACACGGAGGTCCTCAACGTCACCACGTCGACAACGGGAGTCGTCGTGCGTTCGAGCAGTGGCGATATCAGCGCCGACTATGCCGTCAACGCCGCCGGTCCGTACGCGGCTCCGCTTGCGGCCACCGCGGGCATCGACCTCCCAGTCACCCCGCGACGGCGCAACCTTGCGGTCACCGAGGCAATCGCGGGCATGCCCGACGTCACCCCGATGCTGGTGGACAGCGATACCGCTGTGCTGACGCGCCGAGAGGGCGCGGGGTTCCTCATCGGCTTCTCGGATCCCGGCGACCCGCCGAGCCTCGACACGAGCTTCGACCCCGAGTTCCTCGACGCAATCGCCGCGCGGATCGGCAATCGCTTCTCCTTTCTCGAGAACACGCACATCAACACGCGCAAGTGCTGGGCGGGGCTGTACCCGGAAACGCCCGACCACCATGCCATCGTCGATGCGCCACCGCAGGCTCCTCGGTTCATTCAATGCGCGGGGTTCGGCGGCCACGGCATCATGCACTCGATCGCCGCGGGGCAGGCCGTGACGGAGTTGATCACCGACGGCCGCTGCACGACGTTCGACCTGTATCCGTTGCGCCTGCAGCGATTCGACGAGCCGGGAGGAACGGCCGAAACCGCGGTGCTCTGACGGACCACGCGCGTCAGCGCGCGGCAGTCACCTCGGGCAGCATGGGGGCGATCTCGCCGCCCGGGTCATCGATGAGACGGTGCAACGCCTGACCTTGCGCCGCATCGACAGCCTGCAGCGGCGCGCGCACTGCGCCGTCAATCGCAACGCCACGGTGTTGCAGGATGGATTTCATCGCGGCATGGAACGGCGCGAACTCGAGCGATGTCCTGATGCGCGCCGCGAGCGCGCTCGCCTCCGCGGTGCGAGCCGTGACGGCATTGATGGTGACCTCGGGAAGTGCGGCTGCCAACCCTGATACCGATCCCGCCGCGCCGAGCTCCATACCCTGCGCGATCAATCCCTCGGCGCCGATGAAGACGTCGAGGCCATCGATGAGATATGGGCGCACGGCGTCGAACGTCGAGTCCGAGACCTTCATGCCCACGAGATTCGGCGCGCTGGAACGCAACCGCTCGATGACCTCGATGGGAATCGCGTAGCCGCTCCGTGCCGCGAACTCGTAACAGTAGAAGGGGGTTGGAGCGCACGCGTCCGCCGCCGCATCGAGATGACGCCAGATCGCCTCCGCATCCAACGGGAAATACGGCGGTGGGATGACTGCCACGCCGCTGGCCCCGATGCTTGCGGCGTGCTCCGCGAGCAACGGCCGTGTCGTGCGTTGTCTGTGCGCCGCAGTGGACCACGACCGCGAAGCGGTTGTGCGCCGCGGCAACGAACGCATCGGCCGCCCGGCGCCGCTCGTCGACGGAGAAGAGAATGCCTTCCCCGGTAGTGCCGAGCGCGAGGATGCCGTCCAGCCCTGCGCGAACGTAGAACTCCACGACGGCAGCGATCCCGTCCTCGTCGATGCTCCCGCCATCGCCGACCAGGGGGGTCACCGCAGCGGCGAGGGTGCCGCGCACATTCGTGTTGGCTGCCATCTGCCGCACGAGTGTAGCCCGGGTGGGAGGGAGGGGCGCCCTAGACGGACGGCGACGATGCCGGTGCGTGGGCGGCGAAGTGGCGTGCCACTGCGGTGAACGATTCCTTCGGCTCCCAGGGCATCTCCGGATAGACCGTCCCATGGTGCCCGCCGGGCAAGGACTTCACGATCGACATCGAGTCCATGTCGATGTCGTGGCGAGGATCGTCGTCGGTGTGCGATTCGGGTGTCACGAAGGTCGACAGGAGCGCCCCGGCCACGCCGGAGCGCTCGAGTTCGTCGAGGGTGTCGGCGAGCTCCCGGGCCTGCATGGTTTCGTCACGCTCGTACGCGCCGTTCAGGCGCGGCCGGAACAGACGCCCGATCACCGGTCGCGTGTGCAGCCACAGCCGCGTGGTGTCGGTGACCCCGAACCCCAGGGCGCCCGAACGCTCCGCGCCATGGTAGGTGCGCATCCCGAACTCGGTGACGATCACAGGTTTCCCTGTTGTCAGGAGTGGCTGCAGCATCGCAATGTAACGGTCTTTCGTCCGCGTGTCCCGGTAGTGATCGACGCCGACGTAGTCGAAGTTCGTCCAGTCCACCTGCTCGAAGCTGAGTGCCGCGTAAATGAGCGGACCGTCGAATGCGGAGCGCACTCTGGGCACAAGTGAAGCCAGGTACTCGTTGAGCTTCCCGTTGCCGAGCACTGATGGGTCAGCCTTGAACGTCATCACGCGTTCGGTGACGCTGTTTCCGGCGATGATCCCTCGACTGAAGAGGGTGAGTTCGCTGCCGGCGACAAAGACCACGCACCCGCGATGCTTCATCTCCAATCCCGCCGCTGACTTCGCCGCTGTGACGAGACGGTTGGTGGTCTCGTCCAACGAGTACTCGAAGAAGGTCGGGGAGAACCACACCTCGAGACCGACGTCCAGCGCGATCTCCGCAACGGCCGTCAGTCGCACGACGTCACTGCCCACGACCCGCACGGCGTTGGCATGCAGGTCATCCCGGATGATCTCGAGCTCGCGGCGCACCACCGGCAGCTCAAGTGCACGGCTGCGCGTCGAGATGGCATATCCCGGGCCGCGGAACACCGTCCCCGTGTCGTAGTGAACGCCCTGATGCTGCAATTGATCAGCTAGCGTTGCGACGTCGACTCGACATCCCAGCGCTCACGCCCGCCGGTGCGCCGCAGCAGGAGATCCGCCACGAGCCCGGTCCACCCCGTCTGATGCGAGGCGCCGAGCCCTCTGCCGTTCTCTGCATGGAAGTACTCGTAGAACGGGATGAGGTCGGCCAGATCGGGGCGCAGGTAGAGATCCGTGCCGGCGACCACCGGTCGATGGCCTGCGGCGTCCTTGAGAAAGATGGTCGTGAGACGGCGCGCGATGTCGTCGGCCACAGCGCCGAGATGCAGCTGCGTCCCCGAGCCGTGCGGATACTCGACCGTCCAGTCGTCGCCGAGAAAGCGGTGGTAAGCACGAAGCGCCTCGATGATCAAGTGGTTGACGGGAAACCACACCGGTCCACGCCAGTTCGAATTGCCGCCGAAGAGCCGCGACGTCGATTCGGCCGGCTCGTAGTCAAGTCGCGCCTCCATCCCGTCGATCTTCAGGTCGAGCGGATGCTCGGCGTGATATTTCGAGAGCGCCCGCAGGCCGTGGTCGCTGAGGAACTCCGATTCGTCGAGCACATACGCGAGGATGCGGCGAAGGCGCTCAGGGTCGACGATGGCGAGCAGCCGGCTTTCGCGCGCGTCGGGCGCGACCACGAGTGACACCGCAGCAGCGAAACGCGGCTTGAGCTTGATGAACAAGCGCAAACGCTCTGCAAAGTCCGGAAGGAGTTGCAATGTCGCTGCCCCGAGCGTGGTGGCCGCGCACAGCGGGATGAGACCGACCATCGAACGAGCGGGAATCGGGATCTGCGAACCATCCGCGAGATGGAGGCTGTCGTAGTAGAAACCGTCCGCGTCGTCCCACAGGCCCTGTTCGTTCATCGCGGTGGCGATCGCCGTGAAGTGCTCGAAGAACTTCGTCGCGACGTCCTCATACGTGCGGTCGTGCGCGGCGAGCACGAGCGCCATCTCGAGGAGATTGAGCGAATACGTCGCCATCCACGCCGTGCCGTCCGATTGCTCGAGATGAGCACCGAACGGGATGAACGCAGACCTGTTGAACGGACCGATGTTGTCCAGCCCAAGGAAGCCGCCTTCAAAGAGGTTGTTGCCCTCGGCGTCCTCGCGGTTCACCCACCACGTGAAGTTGATGAGCAGCTTGTGAAACACGCGGGCGAGGAATGCATGATCGGTCGCGCCGTCGATCTCGAACACGCGCAGCGCCGCCCATGCGTGGACCGGCGGGTTGACGTCGTCGAAGGACCACTCGTACGCCGGCAGCTGCCCGTTGGCATGCATGTACCACTCGCGACACAGCAGGATGAGCTGGTCCTTCGCAAACTCCGGGTCGACGTGGGCGAGCGCTATGCACTGAAACCCGAGGTCCCAGGCCGCGAACCACGGATACTCCCACGTGTCCGGCATCGACAGGATGTCCGCGTTGTCAACGTGCCGCCAGCCGGCGTTGCGACCGGTGAGACGTTCCGGCGGCGGCGTCGGACCGGCGGGGTCGCCGTCGAGCCAGCGCGCCACGTTGTAGTGATAGAACTGCTTCGACCACAGCATCCCACTGAGCGCCTGGCGCGCAACGAGCTGCTCGTCGGCACTGAGGTTGCCGGAGAGGATGCGTGCGTAGAATGCGTCCGCCTCGGCGCGCCGCAATCGCAGAATGTTGCCGGTGTCCGCCTTCGGCACGGCCACGCTGTCGTTCGGACCGAAGCGGAGCCGGATGATGGCTGTCGCCCCTGCGTCGACATCGAGCACGTAGTGCAGCGCGGCCTTCGTCCCGGTCAGCGCGGGATTGACCGTCGGAGCGCCGCCAACGACGTTGTCGTTGATCGCGTCTTTGGGAAACGCGCTGCGCGATGGCGACCCCCAGAGGCGCTCGGCATTGCTCTCGTTGTCGCAGAACAGCGGCGTCGGGTGGCCGTCTCCGCTGAGAAATCGGCTGCCGACCACCGTGTGATCCGCGACAATGCGGTCCGTTTCCCAACGCATCGATGGGACCGTGTCGGTGATCCCCCACGCCCACGTGTTGCGGAACCAGATCGTCGGCAGCACATGGAGCGATGCCGCTGCGGCGCCGGCGTTGCGGACGCGCACCTCCATGCAGAAGTCGTCCGCTTCATCTTTGGCGTAGTCGATGGTGACATCCCAGAAGCCGTTGTCGAGCACACCCGTGTCGGCGAGCTCGTACTCGGGATCGAGCGTCGTCCGGCGCGCGCTCTCGGCAAGGAGATCGGCATACGGAAACGCAACCTGCGGATAGAGGTATCGCCAGCGCATCCAGGAGTGCGTCGGCGTCGAATCGACGTACCACCAGTACTCTTTCGCGTCTTCACCGTGGTTGCCCTGCGGGCCGCTCAATCCGAAGATGCGTTCCTTGAGGATTGGATCGACGCCGTTCCAGAACGCAAACGCCATGCAGAGCAGCTGGTGGTCGTCGCAGAGGCCGCCGAGACCGTCCTCACTCCAGCGAAACGCCTGGGACCGCGCGTGATCGTGGGGAAGGAAGTTCCAGGCGTCGCCGTCGGCGCTGTAGTCCTCGCGGACAGTGCCCCAGGCTCGCTCGCTGAGGTACGGGCCCCAGCGGCGCCAGATGGCGGGATTCTCGCGCAGCCGCTCGCGCTCGGGGTCCTCGTTGCTCACATCCGATTCGCGACGATAACACCCGGGCGGTGCGCCCGCATCGTACACGGTGGCCGCCGCCTGACCGGCGGCCGACGCGTGTACGTATGGCGGTGCGTGGTCTCTAGGAGACCGTGATCGACGCGGTGTTGTTGTTGGTGTTCAGTGTCACCACGCCGCCCTGGAAGGTGCGGGTGTATACCCCGCCGGTCAGCGTGAACGATCCGGTCGCTGCGCCGAGCGCCGCGAGCTCATTCGGGTAGTAGATCGTCGAGCGGTCGGCGGTCGACGACGGAGCGCTGAACAGGTAGTAGTCGCTGACGCCGTTGTCGACGAGGAGATATGCGGCGAGCGCGTACGTGTTCCACGCCGATTCCTGTGCGGGCGTTGCGGACGTCCAGACCTTGGTCCAGCCGAAGAACGACGAGCCCTGCGCGTTGAGCGCCTGCACCATGGCGAGGTCGGCGGCAACCGTTTTGGCTGTCGGGTAGACCGTGGGCGAGTTGCTGGCAAGGCGGATCCAGGAGTTCGTCTGTCCGCCATCAGCGGTGGAGTTGGTGATGTAGTGCGTCAGCGTGGTGAACTCGGCGCCGTTGACGAGTCCGGTGGAGAAGAGATACTTCGAACCGATCGCGGCCTTGATGACGGAAAGCGTCTGGCCGGCTGCCTGCATCCAGGACAGCTTGGTGAACGCCACGCCCGTCGAAGGATCGATCGGGACGCCGGTCGTGGTGCCGGAGAACGGTCCGGGGCCCATCGAGTTGATGTATGCGCCGTCCCATCCGTACTTGTTGATGTTGGCGACGATCCTCGACGCCTCTTCAGCCTGCCAGCCCGGATTGGCCTCGTTCATGAGGTAGTTGTTGGAGAATGCGGGCGAACCGCTCGCCGCTTTCACGGTGATCAGTTTGCCCGACACGTCGCGCGCGAAATAGTCGGGGTGCGAAGCCATGAGTGACGTGTACTCGGCAGAGCCGCCCGTCGCGTATGGACCCAGGTCATAGACGAGGACTTTCACCGACGGGTTCCAGACGTGGAGCTGCGGGATCATCGTGCCGTACACGGCGCCGGGCGAGCCGACGAGGATGGCGTGGGTCTGCGCGACCTGCTGCCACTGCGCGGTTGTTCGCGAGGCAGGGGCGCTGTTCCAGTCCTGCGCGTAGAGCAGGATCGGGCTGGTTGCGGTCGAGGCCGTCGCTGCGGTGCCTGCGACGTGCTTGCCCGGCGCGGTCGCCGCGTGCGACGCGGATGCGACTGGCGCTGCGGTCGACGCGCTGTGCGGTGCGGCAAGCGTCGTCGAGGTCTGTGCGTTGGTCTGCGCTCCGGAGAGTTCCGCTCCCATGGTCACGGCGGGAGCGGTGGCGGCGAGCCCCGTCACGATGACGGTCGCGCCGGACACCAGAGCGAGTTGAGTGAATACATGCGCCATAAGGTCTTTCGCTTCCCAGTTGATCGGTGAAGATGTCTGATAACGTCTCTGTCACACTCTGATCAACGCCCGTCGCGTTCCGGTTGCCGGCCCGTCGCATAGCACCGAACAACATGGTGTTCGCGTCACGACCCGGCCCCACGGAGGTCAGATCGGGACGAGAACTCCTCTCTCGCACCCCCCACCCAAAAACCGCCTGAAGCGCGTTAGGCTACGGCATCACTCAAGGGCTCATGGGGGCGGGAAGGCCATCTTGCGATCGGGTTCTGGCAGGTCAGTGCGGCGTGTACTAGCTCCGACGTTGGCGATCGCGCTTGCCGCGATCGCCCAGGTGCCGCACACGGCAGCGGCCAGAGCGCAGACGGCGGCCCGGGTCGCAGCGCGGACGTCCTCACAACGCGCGACAGCCGCGACGGCGCCAGGTCCCGGCTATATCACGCTGTTGTTCGGCCGGACGATGTACAGCATCGCCGACAACAACTGCAACCCGATCGCCGGCTCTGTCCCGCTCGATCAGGTCGCGCAGGACCTCTCGAACCGCGGGCTCACGGCAACCGGCGTCGTCGTCGTCGATCGCACTCAGACCGCAGGCCGGCTCTGCTATGGCGGGAGCCTTTACCCGACGTGGTCGGACCTCGACACCCTGCGCGACACGTATGGATGGAGCTTCGACAGCGATGGCATGAGCCACAACGACATCACCGCGATGACAACGGCGCAGCAGTACGAGGAGAGCTGTGGCTCGCTTGCCTACCTCGCCGAGAACGGCATGAGGACTGCCGACGCGTTCTACGCATACGGCGACAACCTTCGCAGCACTCCGATCCAGACGAACACGGTCAGCCAGTGCTTCGACTATGGGCGCACCTACAACGGCGGCGTGAACACGCGCGCCGGGCTGACCGCTCCGTATTTTCAGAAGACCAACTCACTGCTCGGTGGCGCCTGCAACGACTTCGACCCAGTCCTGCTACACGCTCAACACCAACGGCAAGCGCTACGCGTCGCCGGTCGCGATGCAATCGCTGCTGCAGGTCACCGCCGATCAGTGGGTCGTGCTTCAGTTCTATCGGATGGTCACCGGTGCAAGCGCGAACACGAATCCGTCATGGGACTGCACGAGCCCCAACTGGCAGGACCACTGGACAAGCCAGACAGAGATGTACTGCATGAACGACTTCGACCAGGCGATCAGCACGATCCCGGCCGGAGCCGTGGTGACCAGCCCGGCGACGGTCGCCGCGGCATGGGGACGCCAGGTGTCGAATGTCGCGGGCCAGGTGACGGCGCAGAGCACCGGCTCGCCCGTTGCAGGCGCGACCGTGACGTGGAGCGGCGGCAGCGCGACGACTGACGCCAGCGGCTACTACACGCTCGCCAACGTGACGCCCGGGCTGCAGCATGTTGCAGTCTCCGCGTCGGGACAGCCGTCAGCGTCGACGAGCGTTTCGGTGACCAGCGGGGGCACCGCCGTACAGAACTTCAGCCTCGGCACGGCAACCGTCGGAGCCATCGCCGGAACCGTGAGGGACAGCGCAACCCATGCGCCACTCGCCGGCGCGTCCGTGACGTGCAGCTGTGCTGTCGATCCGGCGACGACAGACGCCAACGGTGACTACGCCTTTCAGAATATCGCGCCGTCGACGGCGTATTCGCTGCAGTTCTCGGACGCCGACTACGCGACTGCAGACCGCCAATGTCTCCGTCAGCGCGGGACAGACGACCACCGAGAACATCGCGTTGACAGGCATGCCCGGGAAGATCGACGGGAGCGTCACCGACGCGCAGAACGACGACGGCGTCCCCGCGACGACGGTCACCTGTACGTGCACCAGCGGCAACACGACGACTGACAATTCCGGCGACTACTCCTTCGGCGACGTGGCACCCGGAACGTACTCGATGACCTTCACTGCATCCGGGTTCGCGCCCGTGACCCTCAGCGACGTCGTCGTCGCGCCCGCCGGGGACACAACTGAAGACGCGTCGCTGGCGCCCGGAGGGGTCATCGATGGCATCGTCGTCGACGCCACCGCCGGCAATGTCCCGATCGCCGGCGCGACCGTGACATGCACGTGCGCGAGCGCGAGCACCACCACCGACAACAACGGCAACTTCGCATTCGACGACGTCGCATCGGGCACCTACTCGCTGACGTTCGCGTTTGCCGGCGACGTGACGCAGACCATCGGCGGCGTCGGCGTGACATCGGGGAACACGACCGATCAGGATGCCGCGCTCGTGGAGGATGGTGCCATCGGTGGCACGGTCACCAACGCGGCGACCAGCGCGCCGATACAGGGCGCGACAGTGACCTGCACGTGCGCAAGCGGCAGCACGCTCACCGACGGCTCGGGCGACTACGCGTTGACCGGTGTCGCCCCGGGCGACTTCAGCGTCACGGTGACTGCTTCGGGATTCACGTCCGCATCCAGTCCCGTTTCCGTTGACGCCGGTGCGACCACCACCCAGAACTTCACGTTGACGACGAACGCACACACGGTGGTCTTCAGCGACGGCTTCGAGAGCGGTAATCTCTCCGCCTGGACGTTCACGCACGGCTTCGGGCTCGAGACGAGCCTCGTGCACTCCGGGGAGTACGCCGCAGAGGCGAACACCACGGCGGGGGCGACGTATGCGCGCAAAGTGCTCCCGTCGACGTACACCACCGGGTACGCGCGAGTGTGGTTCGAGATCGTGAGCCAGAGCAGCACGGTGAACGTGCTGCGCCTCAACAACGGGACCAGCGGACAGATCGCCTACCTCTCCGTCACGACGACGAAGGCGCTCACCCTGACCGCCGGCAAGACGTTCACATCGACGACGACAGTGAGCGCAGGCGTCTTTCACGAGCTCGAGATGTCGGTGACCCTCGCCGGCGCAAAGAGCACAATCAACGTCTGGCTTGACGGCACGCTCGTCGCAGCGCTCTCGCTCACGGTCAGCCTCCCGGCCGCTCCGATCGCGCAGCTCCAGCTGGGCCAGGTGATGAGCGGCGGCACCTACAACGTCGCGTTCGACGACGCGGCGTTCGACACCGCGATGCTCCCCTAGGGAACGATGAACGCCGACGAGTTGGTCAGAACGTAGCCATGCCCGATGAGCACCTGATCGCAGTCGTCGAGGACGAGGCGTCGAACGCGGCACTGCTGACCCCGCGGACCGGCGTCCGCTATGTGTTCGTCGAGCCCGGTTCAGAGCCGCCGGAGGAGGTTTTCCGGTGCGATGCGCTGTTCACATGGGATCCGAGCAACCCGTTCCTGCGCGACACCTGGTCGCGGTTGACGAACCTGCGCTGGGTGCATACGGCCAGTGCGGGCGTTGACCGCTTGCTCTTCGCCGAGTTGGTGGACAGCGACGTTGTCCTCACCAACTCGCGGTATGTGTTCGACGAAGGACTCGCGGAGTACGTCATCGGCCTCATGCTCATGATGAGCAAGGATCTCGCGACCACGCTCGCACTGCAGCGCGAGCACCGCTGGGTCAAACGCGAAAGCGACACGCTGCAGGGCAAAGTGGTGGTGCTGGTCGGTGTTGGCCCGATCGCGCGTCAGGTCGCGCGGTTCGCAAAGGCGTTCGGCATGGTCGCGCGTGGCATCGGGCGCACCGCTCGCGGTGGCGATCCGGACTTCGGCGACATCACGACGCCCGACACGTTGCACGAAGTGTTCGCCACCGCCGACTACGTCGTGATGGTCCTGCCGAAGACGCCGGCGACCGAGCAGCTCGTCGACGCGGAAGCGCTCGCGGCGCTGCGGCCGGCGGCGCGACTCATCAACGTCGGGAGGGCGTGGTCGCTCGACCAGGACGCGCTGGTTCGCGCGCTGCGCGAAGGGCGGCTCGCGGCCGCCGCGCTGGATGTCGTCACTCCCGAGCCGCTGCCGGCCGACGACCCGCTCTGGGACACACCCAATCTGCTCATCTCACCGCACATGTCCGGCGACCGGCACGGCTGGCAAGCGGATATCGCCAGACTATTCGAGAGCAATCTCGAGCTGTGGCTTCGTGGCGAGCCGCTGCGCAACGTCGTCGACAAGCACCTGGGCTACGCAACTGGCAACTGAGGGGTCTACCATGGACATGGCGCTGTGACGCGGATCGGAGTTGTCGGCATCGGGAAGATGGGACAGCCGATCGCGAACCGTCTGCTCGCTGCCGGCAACGAGGTGTCCATCTGCAACCGTTCGCGTAACGCCGGCGTCGAGTCGCTCGCAGAGCGCGGCGCCACGGTCAGCGCATCGCCTGCCGAGCTCGCCGCGGGGGTCGACGTCATCCTCACCGCGCTGCCGACGGAGGACACCGTCCGTGATGTCTACGCGGAGATGGCGGGAGTCGCCGTCGCCGGCCAGCTCTACGTCGATCACTCCACCGTGAGCATCGACCTCAACCGGTCATGCGCCGAGCAGATCGGCGCACGCCACGCATCCTTCCTTGACGCGCCGGTCTCGGGCGGCCCGGCAGGCGCAGAGGCGGGCACGCTGACCGTGATGGTCGGCGGTGACGAGGAGACGTTCAACCGTGCGCTGCCCGTCTTCGAGCAGTTCGGGTCCAAGATCCGGCTCTGCGGCCCCGTCGGCAGCGGTCAGGCCATCAAGCTCGTCAACCAGCTGCTCGTGGCCGTGCACACCACCGCGTCGGCCGAGGCCGCCGCACTCGCGGTGCAACTCGGCGCGGATCTGAGCACCGTGCAGGACGTCATCGGCACATCGTTCGGGAGCTCGGCGATGCTCCTGCGCAACCTGCCGCGCTTCATCGCTCGTGACTTCAGCCCTGCGACTCCCATCGGTCTCATCGCCAAGGACCTTTCGATCATCCACCGAGAAGCCGACAGCGCCGGCGTGCAGCTCCTGCTCGGGAGCGTCGCCGAACAGTGCTTTCTCGACGCGAAGGATCGAGGCTGGACCGGGGAGGACATGTCGGCGCTCGTGAGGTTCTGGGATCGCACCGGACCGGAGGCCTGAACATGCCGGTCTTCGCCGCGAACCTCAGCATGTTCTGGCAGGAGCTCGGCCCCTACGACCGTTTCGCCGCCGCGTCTGCGGCCGGGTTTCGCTACGTCGAGATGCTCTTTCCGCACGAGCTCGATGCCGACCGCCTCGAGGCAACGCTGCGCCGCCTCGACCTCGAGATGGTCGCGTTCGACCCTGCGCCCGGCAACTGGTCCGAGGGAGAGCGCGGCCTCCTGACGCTGCCCGGGCGGGAGATGGAATTCCTGCACGGTGTGCGTGAGGCGATCAAGCTCGCCGGGAGGCTCGGCACGACGCGTCTCAACACGCTGGTCGGCATCCCGCCGGCAGGGGTCAGCAACGCTGTAGCTCAGGCGACCGCGATCGCCAACCTGAAGATGGCGGCGCCGCTTGCTCGTGAGGCCGGTATCACGCTCCTCATCGAGGGCATCAACAACATCGATATCCCCGGGTACTGGACAGGCACGGTTGCGGCTGCCGTGGCACTTGTCGAGGCGGTTGACGATCCGAACGTCCGGCTCCAGCTCGACCAGTACCATGCGGGCATGGCCGGCGAGGATGCGATCGAGTGTCTGCACGCCCACCTGCCGCTCATCGCGCATGTACAGATCGCCGACGTCCCGGGCCGACACGAGCCGGGGACGGGATCGCAGCCGATCGAGCAGTTCCTCGACGACCTCGATCGCGTCGGCTATGACGGCTACGTGGGCCTCGAGTACCGGCCGCTGACCGATACGCAGAGCAGCCTGCAATGGCTCCGCGCGTATCGCGCGCAGAGTGCTTGAGGTGAGCGATCCGATCCGCCTCGTGCGCGCGAATGAGCTGTCAGACGGGCCGTCGACGCCGGGGATGAGCCGCCGCCAGGCCGTGTCGACCGACCGCATATGGGCGGGCCTCGTGCATACGCAGCCGGGCGCAGTGTCCGGCTGGCACCATCACGGCGACCACGAGTCCGTCATCTACGTGCTCACCGGAGCGCTGCGGATGGAGTTCAGGCCTGCATGGAGATGACGTCTTCGACGCGCAGCCGGGCGAGTTCATCCACGTGCCGCCGTACAGCATTCACCGCGAAGGGAACACGACGGACCGGCTGGCGACCCTCGTGGTGACGCGCAGCGGACAGGGCGAATCGGTGGTCAACGTGGACGGACCGGAGGGCGGCGTATCGTCACCCAGCATGACGAGCAGCGAACGATCCCGCGCACGAATTCGCCTCCGTCGACGAGCTGGCGCCGCTCGCGCTCATGGACGGCATCCGGGTCCGCGCGGTCAACGGCGAGCGCATCACGCTCGGCGTCTTCGAGCTGGAACCGGGGTTGCGCATGCCCGAGCATCGGCATCCGCAACGAGCAGGTGGGCGTCGTGCTTCGCGGTGAGCTCACGTTCACCATCGGCGGTGAGACCCGCCTCCGCCGTCCCGGTGACATGTGGGTCATCCCTCCCGACGTCCCGCACACCGTCGAGCAGGCGGGCAACGCGGGCTGCACCATCGTCGAGAGCTTCTCGCCGCCTCGAGACGACTGGGCGGACAAGCCGCGCGAGGAGCCGTCTCCGGGGGTCTGGCCGCAGCGCTGACCTCCCGGCTAGCGCGAGGCCGGCCAGTCGATCCGCTGCCAGCGCGATCCGGTCAAGGTCCACACCTCGACGGGCACGGCGCCTGACGCCCTCCCCGTCGCCGGCGATCCGAGCAGGAGCAATTGGTGCCGGTCCGCGTCGGTGACCTCGACACCGCCCTCGGATGGGGGGCTGCGTCGCGGCCCTCGAGATCCAACCGCTTCGGTACCAGACCAGGAGCTTCGCCTCTCCCGGAGCAGATGCAGTTGCACGGGACAGAGGACCAGGCTGCCGGTCGCCGGGTCGAGCGCCATCGTCGATGCAGCCTGCGGCGAGTTCGTCGGGCGTCGCCAGCAGGCTCCACCTTGCCTCCATCCCATCGCCATGTGGTGTCGACGGCGCCGGTGACCGGCGGGAGATCCTCACAGCAGGCGACGGCGATGAGCCACCCGCGTCGTTGGGTCGAACCACATCGGGCTGTAGGAGGCGCCGGACGGGAGATCACCGCCGGCGGGGCGCGCCCAGCGGTCCGCCGCCCAGACCCATGTCGCCCCGGGCGCGCCGATCACCCCTGAGGGAGTGGTCAGCACCATCTCCGACAAGGCCGGGTCCCACGCCATGTCGGAGCCTGTGCCGGGCGCTGGTCCCACTGGGCCGCTGTCAAGGTCCTCCCACCCAGTCCCGTTCCATCCCCATGTGTCGTGGATCGGCGTCCCCGGCTCGGTGCGGCCACCGAAGACCATCACCATTTGCGTCTCCGGGTCGTAGGCGGCAGAAGCGCCATATCGACCGGGCGGGCTGACTGCGGGATGCAGCTGTGTCCAGACGGTCCCGTTCCAGGCCCAGGTGTTATCCCAGTCGTCGACGCCGCCGAAGAGGACCACCTCATGGCTGGCGAGATCGTCAGCGACGCTGAACAGCGCGCCGGTCTGCGGCGCGCCGGTGCCCGGAGCAGGGCTCGGATGCAGCGCCGCGACCGAGCCGACCGGCGCCGAGACGGTCGGCACCGAGTGCCGGCCGGCCGAGAGCACGAGACCGACGCCCGCGACGACGGCAATGAGAGCGAGCAACACGAGCACGCTGACGCCCCGCCGCGTCCTCTGAACCTGGTCGTCCACGGATCCCTCTTCCATAAGCCCTCTCGGGAAATAATGTGACATGAGACACTGGCACTCTGGCCAGCAGAAGGGGAAGCATGACCACACTCGAGAATCGGCCGAACACAGCGCTCCTCGTCGTCGATGTCCAGACCTGCGTTGTCGAGGGGACGCCCCGGCGCGACGCGGTGGTCGCGAACGTCGGAACGCTCGTCGACAAAGCACGCCAGGAGCAGGTTCCGGTTGTCTGGGTGCAGCACTCGGACGAGCAGATCGTACGTGGCAGCGATGGCTGGCGGATCGTTCCGGAGCTGCAGCCGGACGACGCCGAGCCGCTCGTCGAGAAGCACTACGGCGACTCCTTCGAGGACACGTCGCTCGAGACCGTGCTGTCCGGCCTCGGCGTCGGGCGGCTGATGGTCGTCGGCGCCCAAACCGATGCGTGCATCCGCTCGACGCTGCATGGCGCCCTGGCCCGCGGATACGACGCGACGCTCGTCAGCGACGCCCACACGACCGAGGACCAGTCCGAGTGGGGCGCTCCACCGCCGGAGATGGTGATCGCGCACACGAACCTGTACTGGACCTACCAGACCGCCCCCGGCCGGACGGCCGGAACCGTCGAGACCAAGGACGTCGACTTCACGCGCTAGCGCAAGCCGTCAGACGGTCCGCAGGAGCTCGTGCATGTCCTCGAGCATCCTGTCAGCGAGGCGAAGGAAGCTGCGCGCACGCCATGCCGTGTCGGTGGGCTCACCGGTCCCGACGAGCACGGGAATGACCGCCTCCTTGATGTCGATCAACAGCGTTTCCAGATCGCGCATCAGGTTCATGACGCGCGCCAAGGCATCGTCCTGCTCACTCAAAAGATCCCCCTAACGTTCGTGCCGCAGTCCGTTCCCCAACGGTTTGTGCCGCACGACTCCGCCGATGGTGCCATCGGCACCGCGCTCATCTTGACACAGTTTTGATGTGCTTGGCGCGTTTGATCTTGTTATCTGCCGATGCGCGATGGTGATCCGGCCTAGCCGATGCGATCCCAGCTCGAGCCGCCGAGCATCCAGACCTCGACGGGCCCGGCGCTCGATGCCGAGCCGGACAGCGTTGAGCCGAGCAGGAGCAACTGCCCTCGATCCGCGTCGGTGACCTCGATGCCTCCCCGCACCGGCAACGCGGCGCCGGGCAGCGCCAGCCAGCTGCAGCCGGTCCACCGGTCGAGCTCGGGCTCCGATGGGTTCGAGTACCCGCAGGTGCAGAGGACGAGCCTCCCGAGCGGCGGGTCGAGCGCCATCGTCGATCCGTCGAGCGGGGCCGACGTGGTTGTCCTCCACCTGTTGCCACGCGCTGCCTCCCATCGCCAGGTGGAGTTGACGGCGCCCGCGGGGGTCGGCGGTCCTGAGCAGCACCCGACGGCGGTCAGCGCTCCGGTGGCAGGGTCGGACCACATCGGGGTGTAGAACCAGGAGCCGGGCAGCGTGCCTGCCGGCGGGCGCATCCAGTGCGATCCGGTCCAGACCCATGTCGCGCCCGATCCGGTGCCGCCCAGACCGATGACGAGCACCATCTGCCGCTGCGCCGCGTCCCATGCCATGTCCGAGCCTTCGCCCGCTTCGGGCCCGTTGGTGCCGAAATCGATCTCGTTCCAGGTGACGCCGTTCCAGGCCCACGTGTCGTTCACTGCAACGCCGTCTTCGGTGCGCCCGCCGAAGAGGAGCACCGTCCTGGTCGCCGGGTCGTAGGCGGCCGACGCTCCGAAACGCCCAGACGGGCTCACCTGCGGGCGGGCGAGCGTCCACGAGGTGCCATTCCAGAGCCAGGTGTTGTCGCCGTTGTCCTCGCCACCGAAGAGGACGACGGCGTGGGTTGCGAGATCGTCCGCCACCGCGAACGATGTCCCGACCTCGGGCTCGGCGGGGATGGGGCTCGGCGTGGCGCGCAGCGGGATCAGCGCCGTTGGAACCGGTGGCACGGAAGCCGGATGCTGGCCCAGGGAGATGACGATGCCGGCGGTTCCGGCCACCACGACGATCGCGATCAGCGCCAGCGCTGACCGTCGACCGGCGCGGCGCCGGAGCCCGGGTTCGTCTTGATTTCCGTTCTGCATGGCGTGTGCTGACCAATGTGCCACGCCGGGCAGAACGTCGAGCGAAACGGATGCCGGCTCAGACCACCTTGATGTGGTCGTTCGTCTCGGTGACGCTGTAGACGCCGCTGTCGGGATTGATGAAGATGCCGGCGTCGGGGCTGTGCACCGTGCCTTTGTCATTCTTGAGCTGCGCGGTGAGCATGTTGCCGCTCTGCGCGTCGAGGTAGATGGCTGCGCAGTCTTGACTGGCA
Source organism: Candidatus Dormiibacterota bacterium (assembly GCA_963757475.1). Classification (GTDB taxonomy): domain Bacteria; phylum Chloroflexota; class Dormibacteria; order Aeolococcales; family Aeolococcaceae; genus Palsa-851. Next base: position 56,400 of record CAVWRW010000006.1, on the reverse strand, counting down.
TCCGTGCATGCGGCGAGGCTGAACGTGTTCGTGTTCGCGGTGAGGTTCACGTTACCGGTGCACGGACCGTTCGGCGCCGTGCAGTTGCCGCCGGAATATCCGGCGTCGGCAGCGATACCGAAGCCCGCGTAGCCGACGAAGCGATTGGTGTTGATGGTGTCGGTCGCGGTCCCGGGCTGATCGCTGAGGACGAAGAGGCCCTCGGCCGGATATGTCGTGCCGCCACCGCACACGCTGGACGCGGTGCATGGCGCCAAGGTGATTGAAGTTGACGCCGGTGACGGTGACGTGGCCGCCGATGCCGCCGCCCTCCAGCAGCGCTCCCTGGAAGACGCCGGTGACGCTGCTAGTGGTGAACGACACGGAAGCGGCATCGTTGAACGTGTCGAATCCGACGCCGGTGAATTCCGACGCGTTCTGTACGGCGCCAAATGCCACGCCGCTCACGTTGATCGTGTCGCCGGCGTTGGCATCGTTGTAAACGATGATGTCGCTGGGATCGGCGTCGTTCTCGTACTCGGCCTCGGTGATGAAGGCGTTCTTGACGGTGAGGCCCCTGATGTCGATCGCGCCACCGGCGCCGCTGTTGTTCTCCACGGAGATGACGCCGAAGTAAGCGGGCGACATGACCTCCGTATCGATGTTGCTGCCGTCGATGATCGTCTTCCCGGCGCCTGCGCCGGCGATGGTCAGTGGCTCGGTGATGTTGACCGTCTGGTTGTAGGTGCCGGCCGCGACATGGATGAGGCTTCCGGCGGGCGCATTGTCGACCGCGAACTGGAGCGTGGCGCAGGGCAGCGCCTGAGTGCACGGATTGGAATCACTCCCATGTGTCGACACATAGATCTGGTCGGTGCCGATCGCCGTGGACGCGTGCGCCGTGGTGACTCCTGTGCCCAGCGCGAGCGCCGCGGCGGACAGCGTGAACGTGACGAAACGTCGATGCATGTGAATCCCCTTCTACTGGCTCGTGCGGTGATCAGCGACCACCGCCTCGCATTCTAGAGCCGAGGTACTGGATCCTGCCAGGCGTCGGGTGCGGCCACATCCTTAACCCCTTTTCTTCGCCAGTGGAAACGTGCCCCGGGCTAGGATTGATGCAGTGAGCACGTCCTCGCCCTCGGTCACCGCCGTCGATGTGGAAGCCCTGGTCACGTCCTGGACGGCGGCCAACTACCTCACCGTCGCCCAGATCTATCTCCAGGAAAACCCACTCCTTCGCGAGCCGCTGACGGCGGAGCACATCAAGCCGCGGCTGCTCGGGCACTGGGGGACGTCGCCGGCGCTGAGCCTCATCTATACCCAGCTCAACCGCCTGATCCAGCAGCGCGATTGCGACGTGCTGTACGTCACCGGTCCAGGACACGGCGGACCGGCCATCGTGGCCAACGTCTATCTCGAAGGGACGTACTCGGAGATCTATCCCGCACGTCTCGCTCGACGAAGCGGGTCTGCTCCGCCTCGTGCGTCAGTTCTCGACTCCGGGCGGCATCCCGAGCCACGTCAGCGCCCCGACGCCCGGATCGATCCACGAGGGTGGCGAGCTCGGCTACGCGCTCGTCCATGCGTTCGGCGCTGTATTTGACAATCCTGACCTGATCGCGGCCTGCGTCGTCGGCGACGGCGAGGCTGAGACCGGTCCCCTCGAGGGCTCGTGGAAAGGCGTGAGCTTCCTCAACCCGCGCCGCGACGGCGCCGTGCTGCCGATCCTGCAGCTCAACGGATACAAGATCAGCGGACCCACGGTGCTCGGTCGCGCAGCCGAGGCCGACGTGCGGGGTCTCCTCCACGCGCACGGCTACGAAGTCCACTTCGTCAGTGGTGACGACCCCTACGAGGTGCATGAGGAGTTCGCGCATACGCTCGACGCCTGCTATGACCGGATCCGCGAGATCCAGGCGGCGGCGCGGAGCAGCTCGCAGACGCTGCGGGCGCGCTGGCCGGCGATCGTCCTGCGCACACCGAAAGGGTGGACCGGACCCAAGTTTGTCGACGGCCTCCCCGTGGAGGGAACGTTCCGGGCCCATCAGGTGCCGATCCTCCAACGTCCGCGACAACCCGGAGCACCTCCGTCTGCTCGAGGAATGGATGCGCAGCTATCACCCGGAGCAGCTCTTCGACGCCGCGGGCGCACCCGTACCGGAGGTCACATCGCTCGCGCCGCGCGGCGACAAGCGGATGGGATCGTCACCGCACGCCAACGGCGGGCGCGTGCTCGACGCGCTCAACCTTCCCGTGTTCACCGACTACGCGATGCCGGTGACCTCCGGCGTGACCGTCGCGGAGTTCGACGCGCTCGCTCGGGCGAATGGCTGCGCGATGTCTATCGCGACAACCCCGCACAACTTCCGGCTCTTCTGTCCCGACGAGACGAACAGCAACCGGCTCGGTGCGGTGTTCGACATCGAGAATCGTTGCCTGGTCGAGACGATCATTCCGATCGACGACCACGTCAGCGCCGACGGCCGCGTCATGGAGGTGCTCTCCGAGCACATCTGCCAGGGCTGGCTCGAGGGGTACCTGCTTTACCGGCCGCCACGGGTTGTTCGCGACCTACGAGGCGTTCGCGATGGTGTCTGCTTCGATGACGGTGCAGCACGCCAAATGGCTCGAAGCCGCTCGCGCCCTGCCGTGGCGCGAGCCCGTCGCGTCGCTCAACATCCTGCTCACGTCGACCTGCTGGCGCAACGACCACAACGGCTTCAGCCATCAGGGCCGGGCCTGATCGACACCGTCATGGCGATGAGCGGCGACGTCGTGCGCGTCTACCTGCCGCCGGACGCGAACTGCCTGCTGTCGGTCGCCGACCACTGCATGCGCAGCCGGAACTACGTGAATCTCATCGTCATCGACAAGCAGCCGGAGCTGCAGTACCTCTCGATGGAGGCCGCGATCGACGCATTGCACGCGCGGCGCATCGGTGTGGGACTGGGCGTCGACTGACGACGGCGAGGATCCCGACATCGTCGCTCGGATGCGCGGGTGACATCCCGACGCTCGAGACCCTTGCGGCGGCGGCGATCCTCCGCGAGCACGTGCCCGAGCTTCATGTGCGCGTCGTCAACGTCGTCGACCTCCTCGCGATCAGCCCGGCGCCGGTCCATCCACATTCGTTGAGCGCGGACGCCTTCAGCCGATCTCTTCACCGACGACGTCGACGTCGTCATGGCCTTTCACGGCTACGCGCGCGCGTTCCACCAGGTTGTGCACGGCCGCCCCAACGCTGCCCGTTTTCACGTCCGCGGCTACAACGAGCACGGCACCACAACGACGCCGTTCGACATGGTCGTGCTCAACGAGATGAGCCGCTATCCACCTCGTCCTGGAGGCACTGCAGCGGGCGCGCCGCAGTGCCCGACGGGCGCCGGCGCTCGAACAGCACTGCCACGACATGCTCGCCCGCCACCACGACTATGTCCGCCAGCACTTCGAGGACATGCCCGAGATCGCGCAGTGGCGCTGGCCGGGATGATCGCCGGCCGCTGACGCGAGCATGCGCATCCTTGCGGTCAACCTTGGCTCGAGCAGCCTGAAGCTGAGCATCGTCGACGACGACGACGCCGCGGTGGCCGCAGCTCGAGGTTGACAGCGACGCGGATCCGGTCGCCTCGCTTCGCGAGTTTGCTGCTCGGGCGGGAGACGTCGACGCCGTCGCGCACCGGCTTGTCCACGGCGGCGCTGCGATTCGGCACGCCACTCGTTGTTGACGACACGGTGCGCGAGCGAGCTCGACGACGCGGTAACGCTGGCGCCGCTGCATGTGCCAGCCGGCGCTCGCGCTGCTCGACGCTGCACGCGCGAGCATCGACCGCCCGCAGATCGTCTGCGTTGACACCGCGTTCCATGCCGACCTTCCCGACTCCGCGACGACCTACGCCATTCCATCGCAGTGGCGCGACTGGGGCGTGCGCCGCTACGGCTTCCACGGGCTGTCCTATGCATGGTCGAGCCGGCGTTGCGCCGTGCTGCTCGATCGGCCGTTGGAGTCGTTGCACATGGTCATCGCGCACATCGGGGCCGGTGTGTCGGCGTGCGCGGTTCGTGACGGTCGCAGCGCCGACACGAGCATGGGTTTCACGCCAATGGAGGGTGCCGTGATGGCAACGCGCAGCGGTAGCGTCGATCCCGGCGCGCTGCTCTGGCTCCAGACCTACCGCGGCGTCACCGACCGAAGCGATGAACGAATCGCTGGAACATGGCGGCGGCTCCTCGGGTTGTGCGGCTTCTCCGACATGAAGGAGGTCGAACGCGAGGCTGCGCATGGCAACACCGCGTGTGCAGCAGCGCTCGATGTGTACGTGCATGTGCTCTGTCGCGTCATCGGCGGTCTCGCGACGTCGCTCGATCGCCTCGACGCTCTGGTGTTCACGGGCGGCGTCGGCGAGCATTCGGCACTGATCCGGACGCGGGTCTGTGCCGGCCTGCGGCTCCTGGGGCTGCCCGAGATGCTCCTTGCCGCGGATGGTGACGCGGTGATCGCGCCGCAGTCGCATCAACCTGCAGTCGTCGTCGTCACTGCCCGGGAGGACGCCGAGATGGCGCGCGAGGCGCGCGCACTGCTGCTCTGAGCCACGACACGCAGTTGTCGCCGAGCCTTGTGACGATCGGCACATGACCTTCACGAACGACGACGCTCGCAGCTATATCGCCAAGGTCCGCTGGCAGTTCGCAACGACGATGGCGCAGTGGCCCCATGAGTACACCGTGCTCAAGTGGCGGCCGGAGTTCGAAGGGGAGTTCTTCGACCTCGTCGCGCTCATCCGCAATGAGGGCATCGTCAAGCCCTGGCCGCGGGACTCGGCGACGCCTCGCTATCACCACCACTATCTGGAGCTGGACGGCTGGCAGTACTGGACGATGGACGACGTGCTCGCCGACACGACAGCTCATCAACCGCGCCCGGGTCGACGATCCGACGAGCGCGTAAGGACGCCGGGCGCGGGCTAGTCGCCGATCGCGACCGGCTCGGCCGGAATGCGTCCGTCGAGCAGCGGCGGGAGCAGCTGCGGCAACCGCACCGGTGCGAACCGTTCCGCGCTCGCCTGCAGCTCGTCCGGCGCCCACCATCGATATTCCCTGACCACGCCGGCCTCATCGGCGTCGAGGCCGCTGATGTCGACGACATGCTCACTGACGCGAACCAGGAAGAAGCGCTCGAGGTGGCGCTCGTCGACGTCCTTCCAGCGAAAGATGGAGTCGCGCGTCCAGACCGGCGGTGCCAGCGACGCGGGGTCGACGATCAGCCCGATCTCCTCCTCGAGCTCGCGAGCGATCGCGACCTCGTCCGACTCGCCCTGCTCGACTCCGCCACCCGGTGCGAACCACCACGGTTCGCGGTCGGGAAGATTCGCGTGAAAGAGGACCAACCGGTCGGAGCGATCAACGACGAGCGCGCGCACTGCGTGTCGGATCGACGGCGCAGCGTCCAGAATGGCTAGAGGTTGCCCCGCGCAGCCTGCTCGCGCTCGATCGACTCGAACAGCGCCTTGAAGTTCCCCTTCCCGAAACCCTTGCAGCCCTTGCGCTGGATCACCTCGAAGAAGAGCGTCGGACGGTCGCCGACGGGGCGCGTGAAGATCTGGAGCAAATAGCCGTCGTCGTCGCGGTCGATGAGGATGCGCAGCGAGCGCAGGCGGTCGAGATCCTCATCGATGCCGGCGGCACGGTCGCCGAGCGCGTCGTAGTACGCGCCGGGCGTATCGAGGAATTCCACGCCACGGTCGCGACATCTGCTGCACGGTGCCGACGATGTCGTCGGTGTGGATGGCGATGTGCTGGATGCCGCTGCCGCGGTAGTAGTCGAGGTATTCCTGGATCTGCGACTTCTTGAGCCCGACGTACGGCTCGTTGATCGGCACGGTGATCATCGTCTTCGGGTCGCGCGCGACCTTCGAGCGCAGCGCGCTGTACTGCGTCGCGATGTCCTTCTCGTCGAACTCCTGGAAGACGGTGAAGCCGAACACCTCCGAGTAGAACGACACCCAGTCGTCCATCTTCCCGGTCTCGACATTGCCGACGGTGTGGTCGATGAAGCGCAGGCCGACGCCCCCGCCGCTGCGATTGTCCGCGCGATAGCCGGGCCAGAACACGCCGGTGTACTCGTCGCGCTCCACGAAGGTGTGGATCGTGTCGCCGAACGTCGCGATGGATGCGGAGGTGACGATGCCGTGCTCGTCCTCGGCACGGCTCGGCTCGGCGACGCTGCGGGCGCCACGGGCGGTCGCGGCCTCGTATGCCGCGGTGGCGTCCTCGACACGGAGCGCGATCCTGCGGACGCCGTCGCCATGCAGGCGCAGGTGATCGGCGACCTCGCCCTCGGGCTGCAGTGGCGCGGTGAGCACGAGGCGCACCTTGCCCTGCTGGAGGACGTAGCTCGCCCGGTCGCGGACGCCGGTCTCGGGCCCGGCATACGCGATGACGTCGAACCCGAACGCCTGGCGGTAGTGGTACGCGGCCTGGCGCGCGTTGCCGACCCAGAGCTCAACGTGGTCGGTGCCTTCGAGCACCGGGGCGGCGACATCGGCGACCTGTGTCATCTGCTCCTATTGTCGCCCCTGGGCTCGAAGGGCGTGCTGGAGTGCTGCAAAGCCCTCGGCGCCCTCTCTGGAACTCGCGTCCGGCCGCCCTACAATGAATTCATGACCACTCACCGAGATCGCAGCGGATCCGCAGGAGGCCGAGTTCCAGCGGCTGATCGACGCCGATCAGCGCATCGAGCCGCGCGACTGGATGCCGGACGCCTACCGGAAGAGCCTGATCCGCCAGATCGCGCAGCACGCCCACTCCGAGATCATCGGCATGCAGCCGGAGGGCAACTGGATCACGCGCGCGCCGTCGCTGCGACGCAAGGCGATCCTCATGGCCAAGGTGCAGGACGAGGCAGGGCACGGCCTCTATCTCTATTGCGCCGCGGAGACGCTCGGGGTCGACCGCTCGGAGCTGATCGACCTGCTCGATGCGGGCCGGCAGAAGTACTCGAGCATCTTCAACTACCCCACGCTCACATGGGCCGACGTGGGTGCCATCGGCTGGCTCGTCGACGGCGCGGCGATCACCAACCAGATCCCGCTCTGCCGCTGCTCATATGGGCCATATGCGCGAGCGATGGTGCGCGTGTGCAAGGAGGAGTCCTTCCATCAGCGACAAGGGTTCGAGTTGCTGTACGCGCTGTCGCATGGCAGTCCCGAACAGCACGCGATGGCGCAGGACGCCGTCAACCGCTGGTGGTGGCCCTCGATCGAGATGCTCGGACCGCCGGACACCGAGTTGACGCACAGCGCGCAGTCGATGGCGTGGGGGATCAAGCGCTTCTCCAACGACGAGCTGCGTCAGCGCTTCGTCGACATGGTCGCTCCGCAAGCCGTGGTGCTTGGGCTCACACCGCCCGATCCCGACCTTCGCTGGAATGAGGAGCGCGGACACTACGATTTCGGCACGCCGGACTTCGAGGAGCTTCGTCGCGTTGTGAGTGGCGACGGCCCCTGCAACCGGCAACGGGCCGCGCATCATCGCAAGGCGCAGGAGGACGGTGCCTGGGTCCGCGAGGCCGCCGCTGCCTATGCGAAGAAGCACGGCGCCACCGAGCACGCCGCATGAGCATCGACACCCAGGAGCCGCTCTGGGAGGTCTTCATCCGCAGCAAGCGAGGCCTCTCGCACAACCACGTCGGAAGCCTGCACGCGGCTGACGCGGAGATGGCGCTCCGCAACGCGCGCGACGTCTACACGCGGCGGATGGAAGGCGTGAGCATCTGGGTGGTGCCGTCGTCGGTGATCACCGCGTCCTCTCCGGACGAGAAGGACTCGTTCTTCGATCCGGCCGCGGACAAGGCATATCGCCATCCGACCTTCTACTCGATCCCCAAGGAAGTCCAGCAGCTGTGACCATCGTGGTCGCCGACGCGGCGGCCGTGTACACCCTGCGCATGGCGGATGACTGCCTCGTGCTCTCGCACCGGCTTGCGCAGTGGTCGTCGCTCGCGCCGACGCTCGAAGACGACATCGCGCTGACGAACATCGCGCTCGATCTGCTCGGGCAGGCGCGAGCGATGTACGCGCGCACGGCCGAGCTGGACGGCACCGGTCGCAGTGAAGATGACTACGCGTTTCTCCGCGACGAGCGCGAGTTCGTCAACTGCCTCCTCGTCGAGCAGGAGAACGGCGACTTCGCGATGACGATCGTCCGGCAGCTGCTGTGCTCGACGTTCCAGCTCGCGCAGTGGGAGGCGCTCGTCACTTCCACCGACGAGCAGGTCGCAGCCATCGCTGCCAAAGCAGTGAAGGAATCGACGTATCACCGCGACCATGCGACGGACTGGACGCTTCGCCTCGGCGACGGCACTGATGAAAGCCATCAACGCATGGAGACCGCGCTCGCAACGCTATGCCCCTACGTGACGGAACTCTTCGAGGTCGATGACGTGACCCGTGATGTCGTCGCGCGCGGCATCGCACCCGATCCGGCGATCCTCGGACTCGAGTGGGAGGCATACATCGACAAGGTGTTGAGCGCCGCCACACTGCAGCGCCCGGTGGGCACATGGACGCCGACGGGCGGCCGCCGAGGACTGCACACCGAGCCGTTTGGGTACATGGTTGCTGAGATGCAGCACCTTCATCGATCCCATCCGGGCGTGACGTGGTGACCAGCGTCGAGGAGATTCGCCGCATCGCCGGCGAGATCCCCGACCCGGAACTGCCGGCGCTGACCATCGAGGATCTCGGGATCCTCCGTGAGGTGCGCATCGACGCCGCGGGCGCGATCGTCGTCGACATCACGCCGACGTACTCGGGGTGTCCGGCGCTCGATGTCATCCGCGATGACGTGGAGCGGTGTATCCGCGACCAGGGCTATCCCGACGTGACGGTGCGAGTTGTGCTCTCGCCCGCGTGGACGACCGATTGGATGACCGATGCCGGGCGGAAGAAGCTCCTCGAGTACGGCATCGCGCCACCGCGGGAGCGCAGGGTCGATCTGCAACTGCTCCAGCTGGCCGTCGCGTGTCCGACCTGCGGCTCGGCGCACACCGGCGAGGTTGCGCACTTCGGCGCCACGCAGTGCCAGGCGGTGCGCACGTGCGCGGACTGCAGGGAGACGTTCCCGCACTTCAAGGAGCACTAGGGGTTGTCGGTCACGTCGCCTGAGGCGCCGGCGGGACACCGGCGCGCGACGATCCATCCATTGCGCGTACGCGTGGTGGAGCGGCTCACCGACGACGCGGTCGCCGTCGAGTTCGAGATCCCGCCGGAACTCGCCGACGAGTACCGGTTCCTGCACGGCCAGCACGTTTCGCTGCGATCACTGGAGGCCGGCGACGACATCCGGCGCAGCTACTCAATCTGCAGCTCGCCGGCGTCGGGCCGGATGCGCGTTGCGGTGAAACGGCTTTCGGGTGGCGTGTTCTCGGCGTACGCGCACGACCGTCTCAAGGCCGGCGACATCATCGAGGTGGTCACGCCCATCGGGAGGTTCAACACACCGCTCGATCCGGCGCAGACGAAGTCGTACGCGATGATCGCGGCCGGGAGCGGCATCACACCGATTCTCTCGATCCTCACAGCGATCCTCGAGGTTGAATCGCAGAGCACGGTCACGCTCATCTACGGCAACCGAACGGTGCAGGACATCATGTTTCTCGAGGAGCTCGAAGACCTGAAGAACCTGTACCCGGGCAGGTTCGCGATGTACCACGTGCTGTCGCGCGAGGAACAGGACGTGCCGCTGCTGCACGGGCGCATCGACCGCGAGCATCTCGAGCAGTTCTTCGACCAGCTGCTGCCACCGGATAAGGTCGACGAATGGTTCCTTTGCGGTCCCCGCGAGATGATCGACATCGCGCGCGTCCTGCTCATCGAGCGCGGCACCGAAGCGAGCCACGTGCATTCGGAGCTGTTCCACGCTGACGACCTGCCACGGCCCGCTCAGGTTCGCGAAACGTCGGAAGCGACCGCGGAAGGCATGAGCCAGGTCACCATCGTCCTCGACGGCAGAAATCCACGTTCCCGCTCGCTCGCGACGGGGAACGCATCCTTGACGCAGCGCTCCATGTCCGCTCAGACGCGCCGTACGCGTGCAAGGGTGGCGTCTGCGGCACGTGCCGGGCGAAGCTACTCGAAGGCAGCGTGGAGATGGAGCAATGCTTTGCGCTCGAGCAGAACGAGCTCGATGCGGGCTTCGTGCTCGCCTGTCAGTCGCACCCGACCTCAGATCAAGTGGTCCTCGACTTCGACCAGTAACCGGCGTCAGCCGACTGGAATCGGGTCCTCGGTGACTGCCTCGGCTGGCACGGCCTCGGTGACCGGGGTACGCAGGATGCTGTCGAGCAGTCCCGGGTAGGCCTCGTTCAGCTCCTTGCGGCGGAGGCTCGTGAGCTTGCGAGTGCCCTCGAGTTGCATCTTGATGATGCCCGCCTCGCGAAGGATCTTCATGTGGTGGCTGAGCGTCGACTTGGTCACCGACGCCACGAGGCTGCCGCACGGGCGCGGCTTCGGTGGATTCGGCGAGATCCCGGACGACGGTGAGCCGAACCGGGTCGGCGAGCGCCTGGAGCACTTCAGTAATACCGGCAATCGGCCGTTCCGCGAGAACGCTCGCGTCGTAGGTATGGCCCTCCGGGACCTCCGTTACCCAACCCATAGTTTGACACCCATCGAACTTTGTTGTACGATCCACATCGAACGTTACCACAAGGAGGTCCCAAATGAAAGCTCTCGCAAGCAACGAGCAACCCCCTCGACCACTCCGTCCGGAGGACGGCATGACCTCGTTGCGGTCGGCAGCCGCCCGGCGGTGGATCGCGCTCGTCGTGCTCTGCGTCGGCCAGCTGATGATCGTGCTCGATGTCGACGGTGGTGAACGTCGCCCTCCCGTCGATCCAGACGGCCTGCACACCGACCAGGCGTCGCTCGCCTGGGTCATCAACGGCTACCTGATCAGCTTCGGCGGCCTGCTCCTTCTCGCCGGTCGCCTCGGTGACCTGCTCGGACGCCGGCGCCTCTTCCTGACCGGCATCGCCATCTTCACCATCGCTTCCGCGCTCTGCGGACTGGCCCCGAGCGAGGGACTGCTCACCGCCGCTCGGTTCGTCCAGGGCGTGGGCGCGGCGATCGTCTCCTCGATGGTGCTCGGCATCCTCGTGACCCTCTTCAAGAGCCGCGAGCAGACGGCGCGTGCCATGAGCATCTACGCGTTCGTCGCCTCGGCGGGCGGGTCGATCGGGCTCCTCGTCGGCGGCGTGCTCACCCAGGCGCTCAGCTGGCACTGGATCTTCTTCATCAACCTGCCGATCGGTGTCGCAGCGTTCGTCCTCGGCGCCATCCTCATCCCCGAGCACACGAGGCGTGGGTCTCCGCGGCGGCGTGGATGTCTGGGGCGCCGTCCTCATCACGGCGGCGCCGGCACTGGCCGTCTACGCGATCCTCGAGGCGAGCAGCAACGGCTGGACGTCGGCTTCAGACGCTCGGCATGGGCGCCATCACCGCAGCGCTGATCGCCGCATTCATCTTCGTGGAGTCGCGGGCGCAGCACCCGCTCGTCCCGCTTCGCTTCTTCCGCTCGCGCAACGTCGCCGGCGCGGTACTCGTGCGCTCGCTCTTCCCCGTCGGGATGTTCGGAGCCTTCTTCCTCGGCGCCCTCTACCTGCAGCGCGTGCTCGGGTACTCGCCGGTGGGAGCCGGACTCGCGTTCATGCCGATGAACCTCTGCGTCGCCCTGTTCTCGTTGCTCGTCACCGCCCGCGTCGTCAAGCGGTTCGGCGCCAAGGCCACGCTGCTTCCGGGCCTCGTCCTCATGACGATTGGGCTGCTGCTGCTCGGCCTCGCGCCGGTGAACGCGGTGTACGTCGTCGAGCGTGCTGCCCGCGCTCCTCGTGATGGGCATCGGTGCGGGCCTGACCTTCATGCCGAGCGTGCTGCTCGCCATGAGCGGCGTCAACAGCAGCGATTCCGGGCTCGCGTCGGGTGTCGCCAACGTGGCGATCCAGATGGGCGCGGCGATCGGCGTCGCGGTGCTCGCCAGCATCTCGGCAGCCGATACCTGCGGCCTGCATCGCCCGTGGTTCGAGCGTGAACGTCGCGCTGACGTCCGGATACCACCTCGGCTTCGCTGTCGCAGCCGGTTGCGTCGCGACCGCTGCGATCGCTGGAGCGATCGTGCTCCGCGGTGCTCGCCCTGCCGTGCAGGTGCAGGCGCAGGAAGTCGCGCTGCTCAACGCCGACCTCGCCGCTTAGTTCTCGTCGGCCGGCGGGGGGTCACTCAACCCCCGCCGGCTTCCGGCGATCAGATGATCGGCGTCAGCCAGTCGGTATGGCGGGCGTCCTCGCCTTTGCAGGCGGCGAAATAGCGGTCCTGGAGGTTGCGGGTGATCTCGCCGGGCTCGCCGTCGCCGATGCGACGCCGGTCGATCTCGATCACGGCTGAGACCTCGGCGCCGGTGCCGCAGAGGATCACCTCATCCGCGATGTACAGCTCGCTGCGGTCGATCTTTCGTTCCACCACCTCGAGCCCGAGGTCGTCGCGCGCGAATGCCATCAGTGTTGCGCGCGTAATGCCTTCGACGATGTTCTCCGATGCGGGCGGCGTGATGAGCTTTCCGCGGCGAACGATGAAGAGGTTCTCGGCGCTGCCCTCACAGACATTGCCGTCCTGCGTCAGGAGGATCGCCTCGTCGAACCCGTTGAGGAACGCCTCGGTCTTTGCGAGCGCGCTGTTGATGTAGATGCCGGTCGCCTTCGAGCGCGGCGGCGCGACGTTGTCGTCCATGCGCCGCCAGCTCGACACCTGGCAGCGGATCCCGCCGGTCGTGTCGACGTAGGCGCCGAACGGCACTGGCACGATCATGAACCCGTCGCGGAGGTTGTGAAAGCGAATGCCGATCTCCTCATTCGCCTTGTACACCAGCGGTCGGATGTACACGTCGGTCGTGAACGCGTTGCGACGCATCAGCTCGACGGTGATGGCGCAGAGCTCCTCGACGCTGTGCGGCAACTGCATGTGCAGCATCTGCGCGTTGCCCGTCATGCGCTGGAAATGCTCGGGCATCTTGAAGACGTTCATGCGCCGCTGGCTCTCGCTCCAGTACGCACGAATGCCTTCGAAACAACCCGTCCCGTAGTGGAGCGCGTGGGTGAGGAGACCGAGATGCGCGTCGCCGTACTGGCAGAGCTTGCCGTCGAAGTACACCCACGTATCCGCCTGCGCGCGACGCAGCTCGGCTGCGGCAACCGGTGCCTTGGTCGGGGTCTCAGTCATCGTTCAATGCCTCGTCAGGGTTTTCGATGAGATCCGCAAGGTGTCGAATGAAGCCACCGGCGACACCGCCGTCGGCGACGCGATGGTCGAACACCAGTGAAAGCTCCACAACCGAGCGTGGCACCACCGCGTTGTCCACCACCCACGGACGTGTCGCGATCCGGCCGACACCGAGGATCGCCGCCTCCGGTGGATTGAGGATCGCGGTGCCGCCGTCGACGCCGAAGGCGCCGAAGTTGGAGACGGTGAAGGTGCTGCCGCGCATTTCAGCGGCATCGATCGAACCGTCGCGCGCGGCGTTTGCGAGCCGCTGGAGTTCTGCCGCGATGATCAGGCAGCGACCGCGTCTCGGCGTCGCGAATCACCGCGACGACAAGGCCGTGGTCGGTCTGTACCGCGACACCGAGATGCACGGGTTTGAAGGTCACGACCTCGTTCGCTGCGGCATCGAAGTGCGCGTTGAGTCGCGGGAACGTTCCGAGTGCGACAGCACACAGTCGAAGGATCACCGAGAACGGTGTGATGCGAACACCGCTCGAGCTCGCCGAGCGGTTCGGAGCGCCACTCCATGATCCGCGCTGGCGTCGGCGGCCAGCGTCGCGGTCGCGGTCGGGGCCTCGCGGTACGAGCGCGTGAGGCGTTCTGCCGCAACGCGATCGACGCCGGTCAACGGCGTGCGGACACCACCGGCCAGTGCCGGCGCCGGCACCGGCGGGCTTCGGCGCGGTGTGCGCTGCCGGCGCGTTCGAGGTCCGACTGCGTCACCATGCCGCCCGGTCCGCTCCCCGCGATCGTCGCGAGGTCGATGCCCATCTCCGCCGCGAGACGGCGGACCAACGGTGATGCAGGAGGACCGCCGGTCGCGCTAACCGGCGCCGGTGCAACCGCGGGAGGCGCCGCTGCGCCGCGCACGCGGCGCCGACTCGCTCGTCCCGTAGCCGACGAGCACGTTCCCTGACGCCGATTCCGACGGGCCGCCGGCAACCTCGATGCTGATCAACGGTTTGCCGACCGCGATGCTCTCGCCTTCGACGCCGTGCAGAGTCGCCACGCGTCCCGCAAACGGCGTCGGCACCTCGACGACGGCTTTCTCAGTGGTGATCTCGGCGATGGGCTGATCAACCACGACCACGTCGCCCTCGGCGACGAGCCAGCGATTGATCTCCCCCTCGGTGAGCCCTTCGCCGAGATCGGGCATGAGAAAGTCGCGCACCGTCAGCATCGATCAGTACTCGAGCAGGCGCGCGACGGCGTCGAGGACACGGTCGGCGTCCGGAAGGAAGTGCCGCTCGATCTTCGCCGACGGGTATGGGATATCCCATCCGGTCACGCGCAGAACCGGCGCCGCGAGGTAGCCGAAGGCGCGCTCGTTCAGCTCAGCAGCGATCTCCGCGCCGAACCCGACGAACCGCGCCGCCTCATGGACGACGATCGCGCGCCCGGTCTTCGTGGCGCTGGCGACGAGCGTGTCCATATCGAGCGGCGACAGCGTGCGCACGTCGACGACCTCGAGGTCCCAGCCGCTCTCGTCGGCCGCACGGGTTGCGGCCTCCATCGCCGTGGTCACCATCGGGCCGTACGCGATGAGTGTCGCGGTCGTCCCGACGCGGCGAACGACGGCCTCGCCGATCGGCGGCGCAGTGACCGGGAGGTCGAGGTCCTCCTTCAACCAGTAGCGGCGCTTGGGCTCGAGGAAGATCACCGGATCGTCGTACGCGATGGATGCGCGGAGCAATGCGTAGGCGTCGGCGGGCGTGCCCGGCGAGACGACCGTCAACCCTGCGGTGTGCGCGTAGTACGCCTCGGGGCTCTCGGAGTGATGCTCCACCGCGCCGATGCCGCCGCCGTAGGGGATGCGGATCACGAGCGGCAAACCGACACGACCGCGCGTGCGACTGCGGTATTTCGCGACGTGGCTGATGACCTGGTTGAGCGCGGGATACGAGAAGCCGTCGAACTGCATCTCGACAACCGGACGCAGCCCGTACATGGCCATGCCGATGGCCGTTCCGGCGATCCCGGACTTCGCGACGGGCGTGTCGAAGCAACGGTCGATGCCCATCTCCGCCTGCAAGCCGTCGGTGACGCGGAAGACGCCGCCGAGCTTGCCGACATCCTCGCCGTACACAACGACGCTGTCGTCTTCGCGCATGGAGTCGCGCAACGCGGCGTTGAGCGCTCCCGCCATCGTGAGCTCCATCAGGAGGTCTCCTCGGCAGCGGTCAATTCCTGGTTGAGCATCGCGCGCTGCGCCTGCAGTTGCGGCGTCGGTGTCGCATACACATGGTCGAACATCTCGCGCGGATCGCCCGCGTGAGCCCCGAACAGGAAGTCGCGCATGCGCTCGGCGACGACTTCAGCTTCGGCGTCGACCTCTGCGACGTACGCGTCATCGACGACACCGCCTTCGCGGAGGACGCTCAGGAACATGTCGACGGGATCGCGGGCACGCCACGACGCGGCCTCGTCGTCGCTGCGATAGCGGGTTGTGTCGTCAGCGGTGGTGTGCGCCTCGAGGCGATACGTCACCGCCTCGACGAGTGTCGGCCCATCACCGCGTCGCGCGCGTTCCACAGCCGCGCGCACCGCGCCGTACACAGCGATGACGTCGTTGCCGTCGACGCGAATACCTGGCATGCCGACGCCCGCCGCGCGCAACGCGATCGACGACGCCTTCGTCTGCAGGCGATACGGGACGCTGATCGCGTACCCGTTGTTCTGCACCACGAAGACGACCGGCGCACCCGATACCGCCGCGATGTTCATCGCCTCGTGCGCGTCTCCCTCGCTGGCGGCGCCGTCCCCGAAGAACGTCAGCGCGACGATGGGATCGTGCTTGATCCGCGCAGCCATCGCGAGACCGACGGCGTGCAGCGCCTGGGTCGCGAGCGGCGTCGTCAGCGGGGCCACCCGGTACTGATAGGGATCGAAGCCGCAGTGCCAGCTCCCCGAGAACAGCGCGAGCAGCTCCACGACGTCGACGCCGCGGGCGAAGGTCCCGACCGTCTCGCGGTACGTGGGGAAGAGCCAGTCGTCTGCCTCGAGCGCGAACACCGATCCGACCTGCGCCGCCTCCTGTCCGTGGCTCGACGCGAAAACGCCGAGCGCGCCCTGGCGGGTGAGGTTGATCGCCTGGCGGTCGACGCGGCGGCTCAGCGCCATGAGGCGGTAGAGCGCGCGCAGCTGATCGTGGCTGAGATCAACGTCGTGGGTGGTCAGTGCACCCATGGATCCCTCTGCTGCCACGTCCTGCCAGGCGGCCTTGGTCAGTGACGCAACACCCACACTCACGTTCATCGATCCTACCCCTGCGGACCGCGGGCGCCGAAATCGGGCGCCCGCTTGGCCGCGACGGGCGGCCACGCCCTCGGTGACGTCGGGACCGGTCATCCCGAGGAATTCGAGCGCCAGCGAGCTGTCGAAGATCGGGCCGGCCGCTCGCAGCCAGTTGTTGAGCGCGTACTTCGTCCAGCTGATCGCGGTCGGCGATCCGGCGGCGAGCCTGCGGGCGACCTCGAGCGCCTTGGCGTGCACCTCGTCGTCGGGGACCGAGAGCGACACGAGCCCGATGCGCTCCGCCTCGACGCCGGTCACCGGCTCGCAGAGCAGCAGGTGGTACTTCGCCTTCGCCATGCCGCACAGCAGCGGCCAGATGATCGCGGCATGGTCGCCGGCCGCGACGCCGATGCGCGTGTGGCCGTCGATGAGACGCGTCGCGTGGCCTGCGATCGAGATGTCGGCGAGCAGCCCGACGACGAGCCCGGCTCCGACGGCCACGCCGTCCATCGCCGACACGACCGGCTTGCTGCAGTTGATGACGTTGTAGACGAGATCACGCGCCTCGCGCAGGACGCGCGCACGTGCGCCGAAGTCGGACGCGATCTCCTCGATGAGGTCGAAGTCGCCGCCTGAGGAGAAGGTCCCGCCGGCACCGCGGATGATCACCGCGCGTGTCGTCGGCATCGGTATCGACGGCGCGCCACACCTCGGCGAGATCGCGGTGCATCGCCGCGTTGGCGGCGTTGAGGCGACCCTCCGCCTGCATCGTGATGACGAGGATCCCGTCCTCGGGACGGTCGAAGACGAGGCTGGGAAATGAGCTGCCGAGGTCGGTCATCGGCTGCTGCTCACCGCCCCGTGAAGGTCGGTTTGCGCTTCTCCTGGAATGCTGAGATGCCGTCCTTGTAGTCATGCGTGTGCGAAGCGCGACCCTGCGCGGCGGCCTCTTCAGCGAGCACCTCCCGGAAGGACGGGTGCGATGTCGAGGATGGTGCGCACGAGGCGTTTCGACTCGAGAAACGCCGCTGTCGGGCCGCGTGCGATCGACGCCGCCAGCTCCCGCGTGCGACGCAGCAGATCCGCGCCGGCGACGCTGCGGTTGACGAGTCCCCATTGCTCCGCCTCGCGTCCCGAGAGCAGGCGGCCCGTGTACACGAGCTCGAGCGCCCGATGCGGGCCGACGCGCGACACGAACGCCGCGTGCGCGCCGCTGTCGAGCACCGCGCCGATGCGGGCGAACGGCGAACCGATGCGCGCGTCGTCGGCGGCGTAGACGATGTCGCACGCCAGCGCAAGGCCCAGCCCCGTGCCGAGGCAGGCACCCTGCACCGCAGCGATGGTCGGTATCGCGACCGTCGCCATCCGCTCGAGCAGCGGGTTGAAGATGTCGCGAAGGATCGCCTCGCCATCCTCGTGCAGAGGATCGGCGTCGGCGAGGTCGCGCCCGCTGCAGAATGCGCGGCCTTCACCCCGAACGAGGAGCGCGCGTGCACCGCCGGCTTCCGCCTGGTCGATCGCCTCGGCGAGGTCATGCACCATCGCGAGGTTCATCGCGTTCATCTTGTCCGGGCGGTTGAGCACCAGCTCGGCGACGCCGCCGTCGATGCTCAGCAGGACCGGTCCGGAGCCTTCAGATGCCGGCATACGGCTCGCGCTCCTTGGCGGTGAGGATCTTGAGCTGGCTCGCACACACGGTGACGCCGTTCTGGTTGAGGATGTCCCAGCGGTACGTCACGAGGCCCGACTTCGCGTCCTTGTCGGACTTCTCGATGACCTCGATGTCGAGATAGATGGTGTCGTTGATCCAGGTCGGCGCGGTGTAGCGGAGACGATCGGACCCGTAGTTGGCGAGGATCGTCGTCGCGTCGGCCGGGACCCCGAGGCCGGTCCCGAGCGCGAACACCATGATCCCCGGCGCGACGCGCTGTCCGAACATGGAGCGCTCGGCCGCGACCTTGTCGATGTGTGGATAGAACCAGTCGCCGGTCAGCGCGCACCAGTTGACGATGTCGCCTTCGGTGATGGTGCGGCCCCGCGTGCGCTGGGTCTGTCCGACCTCCAGCTCGTCGTAGGTCCGATAGAGGAGAAACCGATCCACCCGGAGCAACCTCACGTGGCCCGCCTGGCCTGGACGATCGGCGGGCTGCCGCAGTCTACGACCGGCGGTCGATCACCCGCTGCAGCTTGCCGGCCGAGCGTTCGAGGGTCTCGGGATCGATGACCTCGACGGCGACCGTGACGCCGATGCGGTCCTTCACCTCGCGGGCGACGTCCCGGGCAGCGCCGTCACGACGCTCCGGCGGGCAGTCGGTGCGCGCCTCCACGCGGACGGCCAGTGCATCGAGCCGCCCCTCGCGGGTGAGCACCAGCTGGAAATGCGGCGAGAGACCTGGCGTCCGCAGCACGATCTCCTCGAGCTGCGTCGGGAAGACGTTGACGCCGCGCAGGATGATCATGTCGTCGCTCCGGCCGGTGATCTTCTCCATGCGCCGGAACGCCGGTCGCGCGGTCCCGGGCAGCAGCCGCGTGAGGTCGCGCGTGCGGTAGCGGATGATCGGCAGCGCCTGCTTGGTCAGCGACGTGAAGACCAGCTCGCCCGGCTCGCCGTCGGGAAGCACGTCGCCCGTCTCGGGGTCGATCACCTCGGGATAGAAGTGGTCCTCCCAGATGTGCAGACCGTCCTTCGTCTCGACGCACTCCTCGGCGACGCCCGGCCCCATCACCTCGGAGAGGCCGTAGATATCGACGGCGTGCATGTCGAGACGGTCCTCGATCTCGGTGCGCATCGCCTCGGTCCACGGTTCCGCGCCGAAGATGCCGATACGCAGCGACGACTTCCGCGGATCGAGCCCCTGACGCTCGAACTCGTCGAGCAGCGCGAGCATGTACGAGGGCGTGACCATGATGATCGACGGCTCGAAGTCGTTGATGAGCTGCACCTGGCGCGGCGTCATCCCGCCGGAGACCGGTACCACCGTGCAACCGAGCCGCTCCGCGCCGTAGTGAGCGCCGAGACCGCCGGTGAACAGCCCGTAGCCGTACGCGACATGCACGATGTCGCCCGGCCGGCCACCTGCCGCGCGGATGGAACGAGCCATGAGATCCGACCACGTGTCGAGGTCGTCATCGGTGTAGCCGACCACCGTCGGACGTCCGGTCGTCCCGCTCGACGCGTGGATGCGACGCACGTCGGTGCGCGGCACCGCGAACATCCCGAAGGGATAGTTGTCGCGCAGATCGTGCTTGGTGGTGAAGGGAAATCGCGCGAGATCCGCAAGCGTCCTGCAGTCATCCGGCGTCACACCCTCGGCGTCAAATGCCGTGCGGTAGTGGGGAACATTCGCGTACGCGTGGTGCAGCGACCAGCGCAGGCGCTCGAGCTGGAGGTCGAGCATCTGCTCACGCGTCAGGCGCTCACCGGCATCCAGCAGATCAGCCGGAAGCGCGCTGCCGAGCCTGGTCATTCGCTTTCCCTGCCGATCGTCCGGCTCGTGCCACGGAACTCGGCGATGACGACGTCACCGCGCCGCACGGTGACGTCGTAGATACCCGAACGGCCGAACCTCGTGCGTTCCTCGGCGCGCGCCACGAGCACGTCGTCGGTGTACGACGGCGCGATGAACGTGACGGTGACGGCCGCCGCCACCGTCAGCGGGCCGTCGCTGTTGCAGGCACACGCGAATGCCGTGTCGGCGACAGCGAAGACGAATGCACCGTGGGTGATGCTTGTGGCCGTTGACCATGTCGGCGCGGACGGTCATCGTCGCTGTTGCGGCGCCCGCGCTCACGTCGGACACGACGATCCCCATCGCACGTGACGCGACGTCGTCCGCAATCATCCGTGTCACAGCATCCGTCATCATCTGCCCCCTGCGCCACCCGAGCCGCCGACAATGCCGGCGGCCGTATTCCGACCCGCCTACCCGTCGGCTGCGGACTCGCCCTCGACGTTCTGCTCGCGCGTCAGAAACAATGCCAGGGCGAGGATGAGGACGACACCGGCGCTGGTGGCAAGCTCGATCAACGATTGCGTGACGGGAATCTCGCCGGCGGTGTTGCCACCGGATGACAGCGTCAGCCGTGTTGAGACCGCCAGGATGTCTCGTACCGCGGCGATGATGCCGATGACGAGGAACGGACGGAACGGGAACGCCCAACCCTCGAGGTGGGTGAGCACGGTTCGCATGATGTCGACGAGGATGATCACCACGAGAACGCCGTCCACTGCGCTGATCAGCGTTTGTGGATAGCCGCCCCACGACCCAAGGAAGTCGGCGAAGCTCCGCACCAACACGACCGCGGCAAGGACGAGCAGCACGAGTGCAATCGCGTATTGCAGGAGGTCGATGAGGATTCGCACGGGTGTGCCCCTGCGAACCTCCGGCCACGACCATGGTCGTCCGGAGTGCGCTGCGCCGGGATCGCTATCTGGCTGGCTCGACATTGGAACCTCGGAGTGTATGGCGCCAATGCTCCGTGTCAATCCCTAGGCTGGACGCGACCTGTAGTCTCTCGGCTCGTGGACTGGGTGACGATCTCGGCGCTGGCGACGGCCGGAGGGACATTGATTCTCGCGATCGCGACGTTCGCGTCAGTGCGATCCGCGAACCGCGCCGCGCGCGTGGCTGAGCGATCGTTGCTCGTCGGGCTGCGCCCGGTGCTGATGCCGACCCGCCTCCAGGATCTCCCGCAGAAGGTGTCGTTCAACGACTTGCACTGGGTCACCGTCGAAGGGGGTCACGCGTCGTTCGAGGTGACCGACGATGCGATCTACCTCGTGATCACCGTGCGGAACGGAGGCTCCGGCATGGCAGTGCTGCACGGTTGGTTCTTCCATCCGGAGCGCATCTCTGACGCGCCGCACCCAGACCCGAAGGCCTTCCACATACTCACGCGCGATCTCTACGTCCCCGCAGGCGACACGGGATTCTGGCAGGGAGCGTTCCGCGACCCGAACGAACCGATCTTCGGCATCGCGAGGGACGCGTGCAACGCGCGCCAGCCCGTCGCCATCGACCTGCTGTACGGCGACTACGAGGGCGGCCAACGCATGATCAGCCGGTTCGGCCTCACCGCGATGCCGAACGGATCATGGCTGGCCGTCGTCGGCAGGCACTGGCACCTGGATCAGGCCGATCCGCGTTAGGGGCTTCAGCTTCCCGGCCGCTGCACCCAGAGGAAGCTCGTGTAGTTCTCACCGAGGTCCTGCAGGTTGTCCTCGATGATGCGCAGCCCGTAGATGTTGGCAAGCACGCTGCTCCCCATGGTCGCAATGCTCGCCGCGAGCTCGCCACTGGCGATGAGCTCCGCAACCTTGGCGTGGTCGATGAGGTCACCCTCGCCACTCGTCTGGTGCAGCTTCGGATACTTGTTTGCGAGTGTGGCCCGGCATTGCGCGAGCACCTGTGGGTGCGTCATCACCGTATCGACGGCATCTGGATCGCCGGTGCTCGACATCATCAACGCGTGCGAGATCTTGATCTCGAATTCCTCGACGATGTCGAAGCGATACTTCGCCATCGCCGCAACCGACTCGCCGACCATGCCGCCGGCGGAGTTGTGGATGGCGAACTGACCGCGGTCGACGCTGCCCTCGTGCAGAGCCCGGAGCACACGCTCGGTTGTATGCAGGTACACCAGCTTGACGGGGCCGTCGTCGCGGCGATGCATGTAGTGGCGTGCCGCCTCTTCGTTGAAGCTGCCGCGTCCCCCCTGAATGCCGACAACGAGACGATCGGTGACCACGCGGTTGGGAAGCAACTGATCGAAGACGCTGTCCTGCGCATGCGACAGTCGCACGCGCATCGCGCTGGTATAGGGTTGCGCGTCTGCAGGTCGATGAAAAGTTGCTGCGTATCGTTGGTCACCTGTGCCGTGATCTCGTGCAGTTTCTTCGTGCCGAGCGTGTCGATGGGCGTCGGTGCAAACCCGAAGCGCTCCAGCGTGCGTCCGACGAAGTGCGTGACTCCCTGGCTCTCCGCGGCGAGACGGTCGTGATGGTCCGCCGGCATGACGACGACGGACAGTCCCTTGCTCTCGAAATACTGTCCCCACGCGGCGAACGTCGCGTCGTCCATGCGATACGGATCGAGCACGATGATCTGCCCCGCAAGGCCGCCGACGGCAACGCTGTCCGGGCCGAACATCGGATGTGTGAGCAGCGCTTCGTACGTCTCCGGCAGATGGCGCTCGAACACGTCGCGCGGATGCACTTTGACAGACAGTGTGTCGATCAACGTGCGCGTCCCCTCGAGGTTCGCGAAATACAGCGCGTGCTCACGGAGCGTCGCCTCGAACGCCGAGATCGGGACGCAATAGAAGATGACGCTTGCCGCAAGCGCCGTGTACAGCGGCACCGACGAGAACCCTTGCTCGGCAGCCTCCTCGCGATTCGCGGATGCGGAGTCGTAGACCATGAGGTCGCAGTCATCTCTGAGCATTGACGCCCACAGGCGGCCGAACCTTCCGAACCCGATGACAGCGACCGACCGTGCAGGAATATCGGTCATCTCAAGGGCATTCTACGTGCCCCCGGAAATCGGCCCTCTAGATGCTGCAGATGCCCCGACAGCGCCGCGATCGCCGTGTCGACATCCTGTGTGCTCGTGGAGATGTGAAACGACAGGCGCAGCCGTCCCGCCCGGGTGACGCCGACGATGTTCGCGGCCTGCATCAGCGCCGGCACCTGATCGTCGGCAAGCGTCGACACAATCGCGGAATTCGACGCGGCGATACCGACGCCCGTCCGGAATCGATTTGCGAGACCGACCGCATGTTCGTGCAGCGCGTCCCTGCCGACCTCGCAGAGGAGCGCCAGCGATGCATCGGCGCCGACCCACGACAGCCAGGCGGGCGATACATCGAAGCGACGCGCGTCGAACGCGAGTCGCAGCGGCGCGCCGTAGATGCTGTTCCAGCGATCATCGCCCGCGTACCAGCCGGCCGTATGCGGGGTGATGCCGTCAAGCAGGTCCTGCTGGATCGTGAAAAACGCCGTCCCACGCGGGGCCAGCAGCCACTTGTAGGCGTGACAGGTCGTGTATGCGTACTGTCCGGCGTCAATGGGAAGCCATCCAACGGCCTGGGTGGTGTCGAGCATGATCTTCGTGCCGGTTGCGTTGCACGCGCGCGTCAGCGCATCGAGGTCGGCGACGCGACCGTCGGACGATTGCACTGCAGACACCGCAACCAGCGATGTGCTGTCCGAGACCGCGCCCGGCAGCTCGTCGAGCGGCACCTCTCGCACGCGCACTCCGCGCGATGCCTGGACGTGAAACGGGAAGACGACGCTCGTGAAGTCTCCCGTCGAGGTCAAGACCTCGGCGTTGTCGGGCAGCGATGCAGCGATGAGGCCGGCGAACACCGAGGCCTGACCGCCCTGGGCGACCAGAGTCTCGTCCACATTGACAAGCCGCGCGTAGCTGCTTCGAGCACGGGCGACCTCGTCGTCGTAGGCGACCGCATCCGCCCGACCGCTCGACCACACATCGAGCGCCGCGCGAATGGCACGGAGGGCGCGACGCGGCGGTAGCCCCATCGTCGCCGTGTTCAGAAAGATGACGTCAGGACGGAACTCCCCCCGCGCGGCCTCGATGGACAGCGTGTTCGCGTCGCTCAGCAGCATGCCGACGAGCTTCGCAGAATCAGGCGGAGACGGTCTCGAGGCAGGCTTTCGTCGCCTGGATCGCGAGTGGCAGCACTTCCGCGAGCTGGCGTTGGGTGGCTGCCCCGTAGAGATCTGCGGCGCCGGCATTCATGAGGAGCGACTCGAGGCCATCGGTGAGCACGCGCTCCGTCCATACCAGGGGCTGGGCCGCATCTTCGTCGGCGAGCCAGACGCGGTCGCACGGCTCGCCATTCGTGAAGCGCGGGTGGTGATGCGCCCGCTCGAGCGTCTCGCCCGGGCCGAGGCGGAATAGATCGGCGCGCCAGATCGGCGCCCCGAGCAGCACGGTCGGCATGGCGAATTCCGAACCCTGACTGCGGTCCTCGTGGAGACGCTGAAGCTCGAGTCGCGCACCGGTTTCGTCACCGTCGGTGGCGTGCTCGGTCCAGCGGCGCACCGTGAGGGCCATGCCATCCACAAAGAAGGCGTAGGTGATGTCAGCGACTTCGCTCACCGCACCAACACGACGCATCTCAGCCATTCGGTCCGATTCTCCACTCTCGGCACACCCTATGTGCAGCGAGATCGATGTGACGATCGGGAGCACCGTACCGCTCGTACCGACAACTGTCAACAATCGACATTTGCAAGTGCAGTAGGATCACTGCTATGACCCCCCGACAGTCGACCGCTCCTGCGAAACAACGCTGGGTGTCCGAGGGTGAGCGCTACCGGTTGCTCCAGCCGGCCGAGCGGTCATTGCGCCAGCAGGTTGCGTCGTCCCTCCGGGACGCCATCCTCACCGGCACGCTGAAGCCGGGCGAGCGCCTTGTCGAAGAGGACATCTCCCAGGGGATGCGCACGAGCCGCGGGCCCTTGCGCGAGGCGTTGCGGCAGCTCGAGCAGGAGGGGCTCGTCATGTCCTTCCCGTACCGCGGGTCGTTCGTCTCGCGGATCTCGACGCTCGAGGTGCGCCAGGTGCTCATCCCGCTGCGGGCGACGCTCGAGGGCTTCGGGTTCGACCAAGCACTCGACAACCTCACCGAGGATGACGTGACCGAGATGCGCGGCATCATCGAGCGGATGGAGGAGGCCGTCCGCGGCGGTGACCTGATTGGGCTCGTTGAGGACGACGTCGCCTTTCACGGGCTCGTCATGTCGCGCTCGGGACAGCCACACACCACGCAGATCTGGGGGTCGATCGCCCCGCGGATGCGCGCGTATTTCTACACACATCTCCGTGAGGCGATGCCGACCAAGGAACAACTCGTCGGTGTCGCCAAGGCGCATCGCGACCTCTTCGACGCCCTCGTCGCGCGCGACCACAAACGCGTCGCCAACCTGCTGCTCGAGCACGTGCAGGACCTGCCAGGGTTCCCGGTAACCGATCAGGCTCTGTGACCCGCGCGCGCGATCTGGGGATCATCATCGGCCGTCTGCCGGCGGGCGAGCACAACGCGATAACGGACGTCGCAGGTGTGTCGGTGGGCCATACGACGCTGATCAGCGGCGCGGGCAAACGCGTCCGCGGTGAGGGGCCGGTGCGCACCGGAGTTACGGTTGTCATCCCATTCGACGGCGATGTGTGGAGCGACGCGGTGTTCGCCGGTGTGGACATCCTCAGCGGCGTAACTCATCCGACGGGACTTGAGTTTCTGCGCGAAGGCGGCAAGCTCTGCGGCCCGATCGCGATGACGAGCTCGTGGTCGGTTGGCACCGTCTGCGATGCGCTCGTGTCCAATGGCATCACCGCACGCGGTCCACTCGGCTTTGGGACACCTCCCGTCGTGCTCGAGACGTGGGATGGGATCCTCAATGACATCGAAGGTCAGCATGTGCGCGCGGAACATGTCACCGAGGCGTTGGCTGCTGCGCGCAGTGGTGCGGTTGCCGAGGGCAACGTCGGCGGCGGCACCGGCATGATCTGTCACGGATTCAAAGGCGGTATCGGTACTGCGTCACGCGTGACCGATGCACGGATTGGTGGCTATACCGTCGGCGTGCTCGTGCAGGCCAATCACGGCCACCGAGACAGGCTGAGCATCAACGGCGTCTCTGTCGGCGAGCACTTCCCATTGTCCCGCATACCGATTCCCGCCATCGCGGGACAGATGTGGGGTGCGTCGGGAGGCCTCTATCCGTCGCGCAAGTTGGGCTCCATTCTCGTCGTGGTCGCGACGGATGCGCCGCTCCTGCCGACGCAGTGCAACCGGATCGCGTCGCGCGCGATGCTCGGCGTCGGACGCACGGGCGGCGCCGGCGAGAACTGGAGCGGGGACCTCTGCGTCGCGTTTTCGACGGCGAATCGCGGCCTGTCATCGGACTGGATCGTCGAGGGCGAGCAGACCGTGTCATCAACGGTGGAGATGCTTGCCGATCCGGTGATCGACTCCCTCTTCTACGCGGCGATCGAGGCGACCGAGGAGGCGATCGTCAACGCACTCGTCGCCGCTGAGACGATGACGGGTGGCGATGATGTCATCGCGTATGCGCTGCCGCATGACGAGCTCGTGAGCGTGATGCGCGCGCACGGAGCGCACTCCTGATGGCGTTTCAGCGCGACTGACTCCGCGGTCGAAAGCCGACACCGGTCAGTGCGCGCGGCGTTGCGATCTGATCGGCCGCGAACAGCTCGGCGAGGAGCATCGATCGAGCGCCGTCGGCGGCCACTCCGTGCGCCATCGCCCACTCACGGGTCTCCTCCGGCGACAACGGATCGAAGTGGATGTTGGCGATACACCTGCCGCGGCGCGTGACCGCAGGGTGCATCGCGCCGATGTCCTCGTTTGTGGTCAACAGGATCAAGACCCGCAGTCCCTGTCCGACCAGGCCGTCGCACACATTGAGGAGTTGAGCCAGACCTTGCCCTGCCTCCAACCGTGCGTCCTTGCCGAGGAGCTCGGCCGCATCCTCGATGACGAGCAGCCGCCACTTCTTCGCGCCGGGCGCGTGTTCTCCGCCAATCGCGCCATCATGGTCGAATATCGCGGACATCATGTAGTTCGCTGACTGGCCGAAAAACTTCTCGGGATCGAGGATGTAGTGCGCTTCGGCCCAATCCTTCCACTCCCGCAGCAGCGAGCGAAGCGCCCAAGTCTTGCCGGTACCGGGAGGCCCGTGCCACAGGATGAGCTTGCCGGACGAGATGTCCGGCGACCGTTCCATCAGCGCGTCGAGGTGGGTACGGGTCCGATCGTGGTAATTGCCTCGGACCGAGGCCCACTCCGGGACGCTGATCCTCCTGATGACGCGGTCAGCATCGCCGTCGGCGAAGCTCCAGAAGTTCACGATCACCGAGGCGTCGTCGGGTCGCTTCGACTGCGGGAGCACCCGGCGCACAGAACTCGAGCCGTAACAGGGCGTCGGCCGAGGTGTGCGAGAACACCCGGCACGTGATTTCGCCGTGGTCCCATTCCGCGACGAGCAGGTTGTCCGCATCGTCATACGCGATGGCCATCGCGGCCCCATATGCCCCAAAGCTCCCGGTAAAGGTGGCGGCCACGCGCCAGCCTGACTCCGGCGACTCGAGGGTGGAGATCCCTTCGTCGGTCGGCCACGCTGCGGAGCACTCGTGGCGGAGACCACTCGAAACGACTGCGTCCGCAACCAACGCTTCACGGTCTCCGCGAGCAAACAGCGTTACCTGGCGGCGCACTCCCAGGTCAGTCACTCAACCTGACCGGGTCGAAAGCGTCACTGTTCTCATAGCCGTAGTGTCCGAAGGCGCCGCGACACCTGTGTGTCGTGGCGTCACATGCACGAATCCCGATCGGGTCGACCTGCCTTGCGTGGCCCCGGCTTTCTCATTCGAATTGGTTGGGCGTCCAACTAGTTCGAGCAGCAGCGGCCGAAGCGTCACAACGAGGGGTCTCAACCGCATAGCCCGTCGCAGCCGAGGTCACAAATTGACTTTCGCGCGATGACAGCGCCGGAGAAATCAGCCGGGTCTCCCTTACGGTCGCGGCAGTTTCGATCAACCCTTTATCTGAGATCCTTTGTGAGCACTTCTCACTCGACCCGACCTTCGCGCCGCGCCCTGATGGAGCGGTTCCGCGAGGTGATGTGCGTTGTCACAGCGGTCGCCACGATCGTGGCGCTGCTGCCGACCAACGCGTTCGCCGGCGGATCGTCGCTCGAGTCCGAGACGTTCGCCAACAACTCGACTGCGGCCGGCCAGTGGTACCTCCCCGCAGGTTCGGGTGGGACCAACGGCGCGTGCCTGACCGCGGGGCCGGTATCGGCTACCACCTCGATCCCGAACTGCGCCTCGCCGCCTGACTCCAACGGAAGCGGCGCCCTGCGCCTGACGACCAACGCAGGCAACGCGGTCGGCGCAGCCTTCTATGAGACGAGCCTACCGACGACCGAGGGCCTCGATGTGAACCTCGAGACGTATCAGTTCGACGGGACCGGCGCCGACGGCATCGTGTTCTCCCTTGCCGCAGCCAACCCCGCGGACCCGATGCCTCCCTCGAGCACCGGGCCCCTCGGCGGTAACCTCGGGTACGCGGCCGCCAACGGTGGCTCGGGCGCCGCCGGGATGCCCTACGGCTACCTCGGCATCGGCCTCGACGTCTACGGCAACTACGAGAACACGCCGCTTGCCGGCGGGTCCGGCTGCACCATCCCCTCGCCGCTGGTCGCCAACAAGGCGTATCCCGAAGTCGGTGACCGCCCGCGGTCCTGGGAACGGCACCGTCGGCTACTGCATCCTCGGAACCACCGCCACCACATGGAACCAGTCCGACGGCGGCAGCAGCCAGAACGGCACGATCAGCAACCTCGGACCCGGCCTTCTGCTCGACAAGCAGTCGGCGACATCGCGGACCGGCGTCATGGTCCCTGTCGAGATGGCGATCAACCCGTCTGCGGCCGTGACCACGACCGCGAGCGGCCTCTCGGTGCCCGCGAGCTCGTGGCTCATCGCCTATACGCCACTCGGGACGACGACGCAGCAGACGCTCTCGGGCGCGCTGCCCACCACGTCGAACAACGCGGCGCTCGCCACGTTCCCGTCCTCGTGGATCAACCCGGCCACAGGCATCCCGTACCAGCTCACCTTCGGATGGACAGCCTCGACGGGCGGATCCAATGAGTACCACGAGGTCAACCAGCTCACCGCCTCGACGCTCGTCGGCGCCGTCCCTGACCTCTCCATCGCAACCTCCGACAACGAGGGCGGGCACATGCTCGCGGGCAACAAGGCCACATTCACCCTCGCGCCCGGCGTCGCCTCGAGCGGCGGATCCGAGTCGAACCTGCTGACCGTCAGCGACACGCTGCCGACGGGCATGACGCCTGGTGCCGCAACGAGCAGCGCCGACTGGGCGTGCGCGACCGCGGGTCAGACGGTGACGTGCACGTACACACCTGGCTCGGCCATCGGCGCGGGCACCACGCTCCCCGATATCACCATCCCGATAACGCTCTCGTCGGGGTTGAGTGGCAGCGTCACCAACAGCGCGCGTATCTCGTCCACCGATGCGCTCCCCGCGGTGAGCAATGACGTGGTGAACGTCAGCGCGTTCACCGCGACCGCACTCCCGTCGCCGCAGACATGGCTGCAGCCGGTGACGTATTCCGCGGCGCTGCCGTCGAGCGCCACGGGAACCGTGACCTTCTCCATTGGCGGCACAACGTTGTGCACGACCACATTGCCCGCGATGAGCTGCAGCACGAGCACCGCCCCGGTCGGCGTGAACACTGTGACTGCCTCGTATTCCGGCGACACGAACTTCGCATCGCAGACCACGACGACGCCACTGACGATCATCCGCGCGACGCCGTCCTTCACGGAAGTCGGCCACGCCGAGCTCGATCGTGTACGGCTCGCAGGACACGCTGGCGGCTGCGGGTCTTCCTGGGGCTGCCACAGGCACGGTGACGTTCACGTCCGGCGGATCCACGCTCTGCATCGCCACGCTGCCGGCGACCAGCTGTCTCACCGCGACCACGCTTGGCGGCGGCGTGTACCCGGTCGCCGCAACGTACTCCGGTGATGGCAATTACACCAGCGCAGTCGCAACCGGCGCGAGCTTCACGGTCACCAAGGCGAGCACGTCGATGACGGAATCCGCAGCGCCGTCCAACCATTCCCTATGGCACCGCCGACACGCTGTCGACCACCGGTCTGCCGGTGAACGCCACAGGCACCATCACGTTCAAATCAAGCGGGACCACGCTCTGCGTCGCAACGCTGCCTGCGACGAGCTGCGCAACCTCCACCACGCTGACGCCCGGCACGTACCCGGTCACCGCGAGCTACTCCGGTGACACCAACTACACCGGCACGAGCGCCACCGGCGCGACCTTCAGCGTGACGCTCGCGAGCACGACGATGACCGAGTCTGCGGCACCGTCGAGCGTCCAGTTCGGCACAGCCGACTCGTTGTCGGTGTCCGGACTTCCTGCCGGCGCAACGGGGACGGTGACGTTCACCTCCGGTGGCTCGACGCTCTGTGTTGCGACACTCCCGGCAGCGAGCTGCTCGACGTCGACATCGCTGGCACCTGGCAACTATCCGGTGACCGCGACCTACTCGGGTGACACCAACTACACCGGCACAACCGCAACCGGCGCGAGCTTCACGGTCACGAAGGCAACCACGTCGATGACCGAATCGGCATCGCCGCCATCGATCGGCTATGGCTCGCAGGACACGCTGTCCGACACCGGATTGCCCGGCGGCGCAACGGGAACCGTGACCTTCACGTCGGGTGGCAGCACGCTCTGCGTCGCAACGCTCCCGGCGACCAGTTGCCAGACATCGACAACGCTCGCGCCAGGCGCGTACCCCGTGATCGCGACCTACTCCGGCAACGCTGACTACAAGTCCAGCGTCGCGACCGGCGCGAGCTTCGTCGTCACCAAGGCGGATACGTCATTCAGCGAATCCGCCGCACCGGCGAGCATCCCGTACGGCGCAGCAGACACCCTGTCCGTCACCGGCCTGCCCGCTGATGCGACCGGCACCGTGACGTTCACGTCGGGAGGGTCGACCCTCTGCGTCGCAACGCTTCCTTCGACCTCATGCGACACCTCGACGTCGCTTGCTCCTGGTACATATCCGGTGACGGCGGTTTACTCGGGTGACAGCAACTACAACAGCGCGACCGTGACGGGCGCGAGCTTCATCGTCACCAAAGCTGATACCGCGATGACCGAGTCGGCGGCGCCGGCGTCCATCGCTTACGGCGCGCAGGACACGCTGTCCGCTGCCGGGCTGCCCGGTGACGCGACAGGAACCGTGACGTTCACGTCTGGCGGCACCACGCTCTGCACGGCAACGCTGCCCGCACTCAGCTGCCAGACCTCGACATCGCTGGATGCCGGGACGTACCCGGTGACCGCGACGTACTCCGGTGATACCAACTACAACGGCACAACCGCCACCGGAGCGAGCTTCACGGTGACGGCCGCAGATGTGTCCTTCACCGAATCGGCTGCACCGTCGAGCGTCGAGTACGGCACAAGCGACACCGTGTCCACCACCGGACTGCCCGCTGATGCGTCAGGCACCATCACCTTTACCTCGGGCGGCACCACGCTCTGCACGGCAACACTGCCCGCCATCAGCTGCCAGACATCGACAACGCTTGCAGCGGGGACGTACCCGGTCACCGCCACGTATTCCGGATGCAGCGACTACCACGGTGGTGTTGCTACCGGTGCGAGCTTCACCGTGACCCAGGCCGACCCGTCGATGATCGAATCCGCGTCGCCAGCCTCGATTGCGTTCGGGACGCAGGACACGCTGTCGTCGTCCGGACTGCCCGGTGACGCGACGGGAACGGTGACCTTCTGGTCGCACGGATCCGCCTTGTGCACCCTCACGTTGCCGGCCAGCGGCTGCGAGAGCGCATCGACACTCGCCCCCGGTGTGTACCCGGTGAGCGCGGTCTACTCCGGCGACGGTAACTACGTCGGTCTCACCGCAACCGGTGCGAGCTTCACGGTGACCAAGGCCGACGTGTTCCTGACGGAGACGGCGTCGCCGCTCACCATCGTGTACGGCTCTACCGACACGCTCACCGCGGGTGGGATCCCTGACGGCGCAACCGGCACCGTGACATTCACCTCCGGCGCCGCGACCCTGTGCACTGCGACGCTGGCGGCCACGAGCTGCGCCACCGAGCCGACCCTCACACCGGCGACGTACCCGGTCACCGCGTCGTACTCCGGCGATGTCAATAACTCGGCAGCGACGGCAACCGGCGCTCAATTCACCGTGATCAAGGCCGACACGCACATGACGGTCATCGTGTCGCCCAACGAGACGATGCCCGGCGCACCGGTGACGCTCTGGGTCACCGGCCTGCCGGCCGGCGTCTCCGGCACCGTGACCTTCACCTACGGCAGCACCACCCTCTGCACGGCGACGCTGCCGGCGATGAGCTGCACCACGACAGTCACCCTCCCGCCCGGCACGTACGCAGTCAAGGCGACGTACTCGGGTGATGCCGACTACAACGGCACCAACGCGATCGGCAGCGGCGAGGATGGAGCTCTCTCCATCGTCAACGCTGTCGCGGATCCGACGACCGGCAGCGGACCGATGGGACCGCGCGTCGTCCTCGGCGCCGCCCTGGCGATCCTCGGCAGCGGCATGATCGTGATCTCGCGCGGCCGCCGGCGGAGCGCTCGGAAGATCTGACGTCCGACGCCCACGGACGGGCGTGTAGTCTCGTGGCGATGGCAAGCGCAAGTCCACTGCTGCAGATGACGCAGAACACGCCGACGTGCCTCTGGAACGACTCCGCGTCCATCGAGGAGCTGACCTACTCGATGGAGAACGGCGGAGTCGGCGCCACGTGCAACCCCGTGATCGCCGCGGCAGTGCTCGCGGGCGACGCGGCGACATGGCGGCCGCGAGCAGAGGCATTGGTGCGCGAGCTCCCCACCGCGACTGAGGACACCATCGCGTGGAAGCTCGTCGAGGAGCTGTCGATCAGGGCCGCGAAGCTCCTCGAGCCGATCTTCGAGGCGCAGGGCGGTCGCAACGGCCGTCTCTCGATCCAGACCGACCCGCGGTTCTTCCGCGACAGCGCGGCGATTGTCGAGCAGGCGCTCGCGTTCAGCCGGCTCGCGCCGAACATCATCGTGAAGATTCCTGTGACGCGGGCCGGGATCCCCGCGATCGAGACGGCGACGTTCCAGGGCATCAGCATCAACGCGACGGTGTGCTTCACGCTCCCGCAATGCATCGCGGTCGCGGAGGCGGTGGAGCGCGGCCTGAGTCGACGCGAGAGCGCCGGCAATGACATCGCGTCGATGGGCCCGGTCTGCACGATCATGGTCGGCCGGCTCGACGACTGGCTGAAAGTGGTGATGGAGCGCGACGGGATCGCGTCGATCCCGGCTACCTCGAGTGGGCCGGCGTGGCGGTGTTCAAGAAGGCGTATGCGCTCTTTCGCGAGCGCGGCTATCGGATTCGGCTCCTCTCCGCGGCGTTTCGCAACCACATGCACTGGAGTGAGTTCATCGGCGCCGACGCCGTCGTCTCGCCGACGTACGCATGGCAGCGGCGAATCAACGCGAGTGACATCGAGGTCAAGCCACGCATCGACAATCCCGTCGAACCGAGGGTTGTCGACGCGCTGCTGACACACTTTCGCCGACTTCCGCCGCGCGTACGCGGAGGACGGGCTCAACATCGAGGACTTCGACCAGTTCGCCCCGACCCGACGCACGATGCGACAGTTCGTCGCGGCATGCGGAGACCTCAATGCATTCGTACGCAACGTGATGATCCCGGATCCCGATCACGAGACCTCCGCGTGAAGACGACGTCGTTGCTCCGTGGTGGCGAGGACACGAAATACATCTGGCTCGACCTGACCACCGTCGAGCCGGGAGAGACCCTGGCAATCGGGCCTGGTGAGGAACGGCTCGTGGTCCTTCTGTCCGGACAGGCGCATCTGACGCTCGACGGTCAGGACTTCGGGCCTTATCGGCGGCCGCGCCAGATGTCTTCGAGGGACCGGGTGACGCCGTCTACCTGGCTCCCGCGTCATCTGCCGACCTCGTGGCAGATCAGACGCCCGGCGGCCTCGCGCTGGCGGTCATCGCTGCACCGGTCAGCGCGCAACCAGCAGGACCCGCGCGCGTGATCCCGGCCGCGGAACAGCGCATCGCCGTCGTCGGCAAGGAGAGTTGGGGACGGACCGTCAGGACGATCCTTGGACCGGATGACGCCGCGTCACGGCTGCTCGTCGGCGAGACGGTGCACAACGGCACCGGAACCTGGTCGTCGTTCCCGCCCCACCGGCACGACCGCGACTTGGCCGAGGAGGCAAAGCTCGAGGAGGTCTACTACTACCGCATCGATCCGGCCGACGGCTTTGCGGTCCAACTCCGCTACGACATCGAGACCGACCGGCAGGACCTGCGGACGGTGCGCGACGGCGACACCGCGGCGATCCCTGCCGGCTTCCATCCGGTTGTGGCCGCTCCGGGACACAACCTGTACTACCTCTGGATCCTGGCCGGGGAGGAGCGCGCGATGCGCGTGTTCATCGATCCCCGCTATCGCTGGCTCAACGCCACCTAGATGACGTGCAGGACCAGCAGGATGACCAGGATGACGATGATGAGTTCGATTCCACCACCTATGTACATTGCCGGTCTCCTTATATCGTCGCGGTAAGCAAACGTTATAGAGAGACTAACAGGCTGGACCAGCCGTGTCCACCCCGGTCAGGGCTGAGAGTTCCCTGAGATCTCGCTGCCAGGGGTTCGGTACAGGGAAATTCTCAGTTCCGGCCGTGACACTGCTCGCATGGGCAGCCCGACCGTGAAGCTCAGCCGCCGCCAGGTCCTCGGCATCGCCGCCGGCGGCGTTGCCGGCGCCGTCGGCTTCCGCTATCTGACGCTGCAGTTGCCCGGCGCGTCCCCGCAAGTGGCGTCAGCGGCGGGCGCCGCGGGAGCCTGGGCCAGCCCGCTCGAGACGAAGGCCGGGCTGGCGGCCCACCTCCTCCGCCGTGCCGGCTTCGGATACACCGACGCCGAATTGGAGTTCCGCAGCTTCGATGTCGTACCCGGACCTGGTCGACATGGTGCTCAACCAGGACCCCCAGCCGCTGCCGAAGGTGTCGGATCCCACCAACTATCAGCTCGTTGTCCGCGCCTGGTACGAGCACATGGCGACGACGACCGCGCAGTTCCCGGAGCGCATGACGCTCTTCTGGCACGGCCTCCTCACGAGCGACTATCGCAAGGCAGCGCGACTGCCCTTCGTCCTGCAGCAGAACGAGTTGTACCGGTCGATGGGGCGCGGCGACTTCCGGACGCTCATCAACGCCGTGACCTTCGACCCGCTGATGATTCGCTACCTCGACCTCGAGGAGAGCACCGCGGTCGCCCCCAACGAGAACTACAGCCGCGAGCTCATGGAACTCTTCACGCTCGGCGTCAACAACTACACCGAGCAGGACGTCCGCGAGGGGCTCGCGCGTTCTCCGGCATCCGGACCATCCTCGTCGGCGCCGACGGCTCGAAGGTCGCTCCGCCAAAGCTCAAGGGCTCCACCCCGGCTGCGTATGCGGCGGCGATCGCGCAACTCATCGCCGAGGGCACGACGTTCAAGGGCGAGCTCCAGAACCGCCAGCACGACAACGGCAGCAAGACGTTCCTCGGGCAGACCGGCAACTTCGGCCCGAGCCAGGCACTCGACATCATCCTCGCGCAGCCTGCATGCGCACCGCACATCGCGCGCCTCGCGCTCATGCAGTTCTGCACGCCGAATCCGTCAACGCAGCTCATCGACAGCGTCGCCACGGCGTTCCGCAACAGCAAGTACGACATCAAGACGCTCATGCGGGCGATTTTCACCAACGCCGCGTTCACGTCCCCCGCCGCGTATCGCTCCCTGGTGCGCGGGCCCGCCGACTACATGGTCGCGACGATGCGTGCACTCGGACGATCGGACCTGGCCGCGAGCTGCGTGAAGGCCGGAGCGGGGATGGACCAGATCCTCTATGACATGCCAACCGTGGCCGGATGGCCGGCAAACCAGGGCTGGGTGTCGTCCGGCGCGTGGCTGGCACGCCTCAACTTCGCAGCATCAGTAGTCGCAAGTGGCCCCGGGTTCTCCGACCCGGTCGACGCCGTGCGCACACAACTCGACGACGTCGTCGGCCCCGACACCGCGGCTGTTTTCAACGCGAGCTCGAGCAGCGAAGACCGTTCGTATGCCGTGCTGTCAAGCCCGGAGTTTCAGCTCAAGTGAGGTCCACCCAATGATCACGCGACGCGACTTCATGGTGAGCGGGATCACCGCCGCAGGCGTCGGCATCATCGTGCCGCCGGTGTTCGCGAAATCCGTCTTCGCAGCCACCGCGGAGGACATCCACAACGATCACGTGCTCGTCATCCTGCAACTGGGCGGCGGCAATGACGGCCTCAACACGGTGATCCCATATGCCGATCCGGCGTATCTGCAGGCACGGCCGACGATCGGCATCCCCGCAGGCAAGGTGCTGCAGCTCAATACGGAGATCGGGCTCAACCCGGTCATGCCGGGCATCAAGTCGCTGTATGACTCCGGTCAGGTCGCGATCGTGCAAGGCGTCGGCTACGCGAACCCGGTGTACTCGCACTTCGAGGGGCTGTACATCTGGGAACACGCGGATCCGAGCATGCAGCAGACCGAGGGATGGCTCGGCAAGCTCCTCGCGTCACAGCTCGACGGCCAGGGACATCCGCTCACCGGATGCGCGCTCGGTCAGGTGAGCACGCCGGCAGAGTTGCTCGCGCAGAACGCGACCGTCAGTGTCATCGACTCGATCCCGACGTACCAGGTGCTCGGCGGCGCGGGACGCAAGGTTGCAGCACCCGCGCTGTACAAGACCACGCCGGGCGTCTACGGGATGCTGTTCGACGAAGCGCTGTCGACGGCCGAGTACGGGATCTCCGCGCTCGCCGACTCGCAGACGCGGTACACACCGGCGGTGAGCTACACACCCACGAGCACCGTGTACGGCAGCAAGAACAGCCTCGCGGCCTCGCTGCAGCTCACCGCCGAGATGATCGTCACGCAGCCGAGCGTCAAGATCTGCCACGTCGTCCTCGGCGGGTTCGACACGCACCAGGACGAAACCGCTCGCCAGGACGCGTTGCTTTCCTATGTCGACAGCGCGGTCAGCGCCTTCATGCAAGACATCGCGGCGCACGGCATGGCCGATCAAGTCGTGCTCATGACCTGGTCGGAGTTCGGCAGACGCGTCGTCGAGAACGGCGGCAACGGGACCGATCACGGTGCGGCAGCGCCGATCTTCGTCGTCGGCAAGCCGGTGCAAGGCGGCGTCGTCGGCGAGCAGCCGTCGCTGACGAACACGGTTGACTCGGGCAACCTCAAGTACAACGTCGATTTCCGGAGCGTCTATCAGACGCTCATCCGCGACTGGCTGCAGGCCGACCCGGCGGCGGTGCTCGGTGCATCCTTCCCCGAGCTGCCGCTGATCAGGACCGTGTAGCCATGCCGCTGAGCCCTCGCGCGCTCAAGGCGATCAGCGGTGCGGGCGCGGTGGCGATCTGCGGCATCAGCGCGGCGCTCGTCGCAATCGATCCCAAGCCCGCATCCGCGCCGCTGCGGCCGACGTTGAGCAGCGAGACGTCGACCGCTTCGCCTTCATTGGTAATCCCTCCGTCCTGCGGGACAACTCCCGCGCTCGATGCTTCGCTGCTGCCGCTGGTGCAACAGTTGCAGCAGGCAACGACCTCGGCGGCACGGCGAGCGATCCTTGCGCCGCTCACGTCGCAACAGCGCCTTGCAGTCGAGGCATACGTCAGCGCGTTGCGACGAGCGGCTGCTTCGTGCGCCGACGACACCGGCGGCTCCGGACCGAGTGGCGGCGGCACGATCACACCGTCGGTCGTGAACGGATCGCCGACGGCGCAGCCGCTCATCAACACGTACGTCTCGTGAACGCAGTCGCAGCGCCGCCGATCCGGCACAGCTTCACCGCGTTCGGTGGGGCGCGTTGTGCAGTGCTCGCGTGCGACGCGTCAGAGGACGACCTGTCGGCCGCGGTCGCGGACACCTACGCGTTCGAGCGGCAGCTCACCCGGTTCGATCCATCCAGTGAGCTGTCGCGGTTCAACAATGCCGCGGGGAAGCGAACCGCGGTCTCTCCGTTGCTCGCGGAGTTGCTGCATGTCGCGCTCGATGCGTACGTGCTGAGCGACGGCCTCGTCAACGCTGCCTGTCTGCCGGCGCTTGTTGCGGCCGGGTACGACCGCACGATCGGCGAGGTGCAGCGCCGTGGGTCCGCGCCGCGGCGCAACGATGCAGCGCCGCTGCCTGCCCTCCCCGGCGTCCTGGACCTCGGTACCGGCTGGGCACGACTCGCCCCGCGCTCCGCCATCGACCTCGGTGGCGTCGGCAAAGGGTGGCTTGCCGACCGCCTCTGCGAACGCTTCGACAACGCAGTGGTCAACCTCGGTGGCGACCTGCGCGTTCGTGGCGGTGGACCCGACGGTGCCGGCTGGAGCGTCGCGTTGTGCGATGAGTCGATTGTCAGCGCTCGGAATGCCGGCATCGCGACGTCAGGGACGCTCGGACGCCGCTGTCTCGGCGGCCATCACCTCATCGATCCACGCACCGGAACACCGTCGACAACCGACGTCACCAGCATCTCCGTCGTCGCCGACACCGCGGTGCGTGCCGAGGTGCTCGCCAAGACGGCGTGCCTGCTCGGATCAACCCTGGCGCCCGCGTGGCTGGCGTCGCACGGCTGCGCGCGGCACACGCTGC
This sequence comes from Candidatus Dormiibacterota bacterium, assembly GCA_963757475.1. Classification (GTDB taxonomy): domain Bacteria; phylum Chloroflexota; class Dormibacteria; order Aeolococcales; family Aeolococcaceae; genus Palsa-851. Next base: position 17,515 of record CAVWRW010000006.1, on the reverse strand, counting down.
GATGAACCCGGATCTTGTCCTGTGGTACGCGGCGCGCGCCGCAGCACTGGCGGCGTTCTTCGTGCTCGCGGCGTCGCTGCTCACCGGGATGGCGATCCGCACCGCGTTCCTCGCGCCGGTGGCGCGCAATCGTGCGGTGGTCGCCGTGCACGGGTTTCTCGCGTGGTTCTGGGTGCCGCTCGTCGCTGTGCATGTCACGTCACTGCTGCTCGACGCGACGTCGCGGATCACGCCACTGGATCTCGCCATCCCGTTTCGCGTCGACGAGGGCGCGGGTTCGCAGCTCGCCATCGGTCTCGGCACGATCGGGCTGCTGTTGATCGTGCTGATCGCGGCGACGTCGGCGCTGCGGCGATTCATGCGCCCATCCGTGTGGCGCTGGATTCATCGCCTCTCGTATCCGATGTTCCTGGTCTTCCTCGTCCATGCGCAACTGGCGGGCACCGATTTCAGTCAGGTTGCGATCAGCCTGGCCGCATGGGCGACGCTCGGTGGTCTCGTTGCGCTCGCGCTGCTGCGTTTCGCGGGCGGGAGAATGACCGCGGAGACGACATAGGTCGCTCGATAGAATCAGTCGCCGTGACTTACAGCGACATCGGCATTCGCTCGTTCGTCGAGGAAGACTGGCCGGCGGTTGAGGCGATCTACGCCGAAGGCATCGCCACGGGCAACGCGACGTTCGAGACGGAAACCCCGACCTTTGAGCGCTGGAGTGCCGCGCACCCCACGGAACATCGGTTCGTCGCGACGCAGGGCGACGAGGTGGTTGGATGGATCGCGCTCTCGCCGGTGTCGGATCGCTGCGCATATGCCGGCGTCGGCGAGCACAGCGTGTACGTCGCCGAGCGCGCACGAGGTCAGGGAATCGGCCGTCGACTGATCGAGACGTTGATCTCCCAGAGTGAGGCCTCCGGCATCTGGACGATTCAGTCGGGCATCTTCCCGGAGAACGTGTCGAGCATCCAGCTCCATCTCCGTTGTGGCTTTCGGATCGTCGGGACCCGCGAGCGGCTCGGTCAGATGAACGGCGTCTGGCGAGATGTCGTCCTCGTGGAGCGGCGCGCGGCCTGATTCGTCAATTCGGGTCGAGCGCTCACTTCCGCGATATCCTCTCGCGGTGGCGCAATGGTGGGAGATAGCTGTCGCCGCGATTGTCGTGGTGCTGGCTGCGGCGGCTTGCGGACTTGTCGGATGGACGATCGGCGCCCATCAGCGGCAAACGGGCGACGACGTCCGCCTGCAGTCGTCCTTGGAGGCATACAAGCTCGCTCGCCGCGCATCCACCTACCTCGAGGTGGCGTTCGGCTGGCACACCTATCTGCGCGCTGTGCGCCGTCTCGCCTTTCCGGAGGAGGAAGCGCCCGCGCTCGGGTCGGGCGATCTCTCCGCGGTACTCCGGTGCCGCGCCCAGCTGCAGCGCTTCGGCAGTCCGGCCGTCCAGCAGCTGCATGACGAGGCGCTCGACCAGGCGGTCACGGTGATCTCGCTGCTGCGGGCAGTCTCGAGGCCACCGGTCGACAAGGAGTGGGATCTGGTCGCCGCTCGAGCGTCGCTCCGGGTCGCGGTTGGCGCCATGAGCAACAAGATCGGCGTCCTCGACGGGACGATGAACCAGGAGATGAGCTGGGACGATCCCGCGGCCATGCCGGACGACGGCGTCGAGCTCACCGGCCGGGCGAGACGGCCCGCGCCCACGGCGGTCCGCACTAGCTGAGGTCGGCGGTCCCCTCGACGCGCCGGACGACGGCACGCTTGCTCATCGTCAGCACACCGGAGTGCGGCGCGACATAGGTTCCCGACACGGGTGCGATATCCGCGTAGTCGCGGCCGACGGCAATCGTGACGTAGGTCATGCCGGCGCCCCGACCGGTCGTGGGATCGAGTGCGAGCACACGAGCGCGCCCGCTGACGTCGGGCACGAGCACCTCCACCCAGGCGTGCGAGCCGCCGGTCCCGAGGAGCTGTCCCGACACGTATCGCGATGGCAGGCCGAGGCCACGGGTGACCGCAAGCAGCACATGTGCGTAGTCCTGACAGACGCCCGTTCGCTGCGCGAAGGCCTCGGCAGCCGTTGTGCGCACGGTCGTCATGCCATGGGCATACGTCATGAGCCCATGGATCTCCTGGCATGCCGCCGTTGCGAGCTCAGCCTGCTCAAGACCGCTGCGGCGGAGCTTGCGGATCAACTCCTCGAGTGCTTCGTCAGGGGCGGTGAGCTTGCTCGGGTCGAGCAGGCGGGGATCGTTGAGCACCGTACTGGCGACGAGATGCGGGCAGCCGACGTTGCGTTCGACAACGCTCCAGGAGACGAACGTCACCTGCTCCGCGACGTAGGGAACCTCGATGTCGACAACGTGGTTCCCGAAGTCGTCGGTGGCCGCGCGCACCCGCTTCGGAGTCGCGTCAAGAATCTCGACTCGGCGGGAGATCCGCCATTGATCGCCGTGGCGTTCGCGAGGAAGCACCACGAGACGCTGCCGCAACCGCCGCACAGGTCCCTCGTACCGGTAGGTGATGCGCTGGTGGATGACGAACGCGCCGTGACGAACGCGAGACCAGTCAATCCCGGCGGTGTCGACGCCGTCGGCCTCGGTGACTCCCCATCCTTCGTCGAGCGGCAACGTCATGACGTCGCCTCGAAGACACCGAGGATCGCGGGGGTGGCGCTCGACCAGGGCGACGCCTCGATCGGTTCAGCCATGACACGCATCCCCGTCAGCGGCGCATGCCCGTACGTCGTCAGCATGGCGACGTCGACGGCATCGCGGCCACGCCCGATGACCACGCGCCCGGTACGGCGGGTGTTGTTGCGCGGGTCGAAGGTGTACCACACGCCACCGACATACGCCTCCAGCCAGGCCACGAAATCCATCGGGCCGGGGACGACGTCGACGTCGATGTCAGGCAGATATCCGAAGCAGTATCGAGCGGGAATGTTCAGCGCACGCAGGAAGGCGATGGCGAGTTGCGAAAAGTCGCGGCAGACTCCGCGACGCTGGAGGTAGATATCGCTTGCCCCGGTGCTCGGCGTGCTGCTGCCGATTTTGAAAGTCACGTTGTCGTGCACCCAGTCGACGACAGCCTGGACCCGAGCCCACCCCGCCGGCACGTCGCCGAACAGGCCCCAGGCCGTGTTCGCGAGGCGATCGGAGTCGCAGTACCGGCTGGCAAGCGTGTAGAGCAACACCTCGTCTGGAAGGTCGGCGATCGGAGGCTGGATGGCTTCGGGATCGACCGCATCGACGTCAGCGCTCACCTCGACCTCAGCCTCATACCGGATGCGCGAGGTGCCGGGCTCGAGCGTGATCCGGCGGCAGATATTGCCGTAGATGTCCACATATTGGTGCGCGGGTACGAACGGATCGATCAAAAGTTCGGCGCCGTGCACAATGAACACCGCGTCCGGTCGAGGCTCGACCTGCAAGACAAGCGATACCGGCCAGCTAAGATCAAGGGCGAACTCGCAGCCGACGCGCAGCCGACGCCGAGAAGATTCCGACACGATTGCAGTTTAACCCTGGGAGGTAGTCCGCACCGACAATGGGGAAATTGAAACAGTCACTGCTCCCCATCGGTGCGGATGAGTGCATCGACTCGGATGGCAGCGTCCGCGGCCCCTATATCGAGCTGCTCGGAGCAGTCACGCGGGATGTTCGGCGATCTCCCCGCCATCAGCCGGAACGCGCAGGAGTGGTTCGCGAGCCGCGAGGTGACCTTCGGCGTCCCTGCAGACGGCGTCGCACCGATCTTTCCGTTCGATCCCATTCCCCGGGTCATCGGTGCATCCGAGTGGCGCACGCTGCATCGCGCGCTCGCGCAGCGGGCCGTCGCGCTCGACCATTTCGTGTCGGACTGCTACGGCGCGCAACGCGCGCTCCGCGAGCACGTGGTGCCGGCAAGTCTCGTCTACAGCAGCACCGGATATCTGCGCGACATCGTCGGCGTGCGCCCTCCTCGGTCCACATGGTGCCATGTCTCGGGGATCGACGTGGTGCGAGTCCACGGGACCTTCTGCGTCCTCGAAGACAACGTGCGGATTCCGAGTGGTGTGGCCTACGCGCTCGAGGCGCGGCGCGCGATGGAGCATGTCGCACCCGCATGGTTCGCGACCAATGCCGTACGCCGAATCGACGACTATACGCACTCGTCTCCATCGGATCCTGCAACGCATCGCGCCGCGGCCGTGGGATGCGTCGATCGTACTGCTGACGCCGGGCACGTACAACGCTGCGTATTACGAGCACAAGCTGCTCGCGGAGGCGATCGGGGCGACGATGGTGGAAGGGAAAGATCTCATCGTCGCTGAGGATGAGGTCTACCGGCTCGACGACGAAGGTGGCTTCCATCGTGTCGACGTCATCTATTCGCGTGTCAACAGCGACTGGCTCGATCCGCTCGTCTTTCGAAGCGAGTCGATGCTCGGCGCTCCGGGCATCATCGAGGCCTGGCGCCGCGGCAATGTCGCCTTCGCCAATGCCCCTGGCACCGGCGTTGCAGACGACAAGGCAATCTACCCATACGTCCCAGCGATGATTCGCTACTACCTCGGCGAGGAGCCATTGATCGACAACGTTCCCACCTTCGATCTGAGCGATCCGCTGCAGCGCGATCATGTCGTGGCGCACTTCGAACAGATGGTGCTCAAACCGGTCGACGCCAGCGGCGGCTACGACATCCATTTCGGCCGGCTCGTGGGACGTCTCGAACGCGAGGATTTGATCGCGCGCATCGACGCGTCGCCCCGTCAGTGGCTGGCGCAGGAGGAGGTGGAGCTGAGCCGGGCCGTCTGCATGGACGGCGCGGGCGGCCTCGAGCCGCGCGCGGTCGACCTGCGACCCTTCGTGCTGCTCGATGAACGACCATGGATTTCCCCGGTGGTCTCACGAGGGTCGCAGCCAACCCCACCCAGCTGGTGGTCAACTCGTCACAAGGCGGAGGGAGTAAGGACACGTGGGTGCTGAGTCGCTGACGTACGCGGTGTGGCACCACACCACCCTGCGTTACACGAATCCGGTGGCGTTGTCGTTCAACGAGGTGCGCATGCGTCCGCGCGACCGGGGCTCGCAGCGCACGCTGACGTTCTCGCTCCTGAGCAACCCGGCGGCAGTGCCGCGCAGCCGTATCGATTACTTCGGCAACTACGTGCATCGTGTCGATGTTGCGGGCGCACCATGACATGCTCGAGTTTGTCGTCGATGCCGTCGTGGAGAACAGTGAACCGAGACGACGGCGCCTCCCGGTCTGGTCCGCGGCGACGCTTGCATCCGACCCGCGTCTGGAATACATCCTGCCGACCTCGCGAGTGCCACTGACGGCAGTGACACGAAATCTCTGGAGCGAGTGGAACGGGGAGGACCGCAGCTTCGATGCCGTGCTCGCAACCGCAGAGCGCATCCCCAAGGAGCTGCGCTACGTGACCGGGGCCACGACGGTCGAGTCGAGCATCGACGATCTGCTCGCGGGCGGCGCCGGCGTCTGTCAGGACTTCACGCACCTGTTCCTCGCCATGGTCAGGGGGGCGGGGTGGCCCGCCCGTTACGTGAGCGGCTATCTCGGGCCGTCAGGCGACCAGACCTTCGTCGAGGGCCAATCCCACGCGTGGGCCGAGGTCTGCGGCGCCGACGGTCGGTGGGTCGGCCTGGATCCGACGCATGGGGGGTTCACCGGCGCTCATCACCTGCGACTCGCCGCCGGGCGGAGCTACAGCGATGTCGCGCCGCACCGCGGCCTCTTCTACGGGAACGCCGCGGGCGCGCCACCTGAGGTGCTCGTGCGCGTCACCCGGATGTCCAAGCAGCAGATCGAGACCGTGCGCCGCGGCTCGGCGGTGCACTGGCAACAGCAGCAGCAACAGCAGGCGTCGGAGTGGCCGCCACCGCGCCCTTAACCGACGGCTTGGTAGGGTGGAGGCATGGTCTCCCAGCAATCTGACGCGCTGCTCGTCGACGGTCTCGTCAATCTCCGTGATCTCGGGGGCATGCCCACCGAGTCCGGCGCCACCACCTTGCCGAGGCGCCTCATCCGAAGCGAGTCCCCCCACACGCTGACCGACGAAGGCCTGCGGGCGTTCCTCGATCTCGGGATCGGCACGGTCGTGGACCTGCGCACCGCCTCGGAGCGAGACAAGCGGCCGAGCCCGCTCGCCGAGGCGGGCGTGCGCATCGTCCACGCCCCGATCTTCACCGACGAGGACGACTATCCGGATCACCTCCCCACCGCGGGCGAGGTGTACTGCTGGTGGCTGCGCGAGCGCCGGACCGGCGTCGCGATGGCGATGTCCGCGATCGCGGACGCACCGTCTGCGCCCGTGCTCGTGCACTGCCATGCCGGCAAGGACCGTACCGGTGTCATCGTCGGCATGGTCCTGCGCCTCGCGGGTGTCAGCGTCGCCGACATCGCCGACGACTACGCGCTGAGCGGCATCCAGCTCCTCGACATGCTCGCCCGGGATCGCGTCACGGCGGTCGAGCGTGGCATGGACCCGGTACGGGTCGAGCGGCTGTTCACCGTGCCACGCCACGCGATGGTCGAGACCATGGAGTGCATCGACTCCGAGCACGGCGGCGTTGCCTCGTTGCTGCGGAGCATCGGACTCGATGATGCTCGAATCGACCGGCTCCGGAACCTCCTGCTGAGCCCCACCTGGCCCTAGTTGCGCTTCGCCCCGAAGCCGCTATACCGCGAGGATTGTCGGTTTGGCCGCGGGCATCGAACGCTGCGCGTCCAGGTACCGGCCCAGCTCTTCGGCCGGCATCGGTCTGGCGAAATGGAACCCCTGCCCCATCCGGCAATTGAGGCGCACGAGCTCAGCGACCTGACCGGCATCCTCGATCCCTTCGGCAACGATGTCGAGGTTCATCGTCCTGCCGAGCTCGATGATCGCGCGCGTCAGGTTTGCCTTGTCCGAGCCGAGTGCGATGTCGTCGATGAACGACTTGTCAACCTTCAACACGTCGATGGGAAAGTTGCGCAGGTAGCTGAGCGACGAATAGCCGGTGCCGAAATCGTCAAGGGCGATCCGCGCGCCGACGGTGCGCAGCTCGTCCAACCGGCTGCTCACCGTGGTGGTCTCGAGCATCAGCGCCGTCTCGGTGATCTCGAGCGTCAGGTGCGCGGGATCGAAATCCGGTGAGCCGCAACGCCTCAACCACCTCGGCGACGATGTCCGGTTGGTACAGCTGCCGTGGCGAGAGGTTGATGCTGAGATTCAGCATCGTCGCGTTGGACAGCGAATCCTGCCACTCGCGGACCTGGCGCATCGCCGCATGCATGACAACGCGTCCGATCGACATGATGAGACCGATGTCCTCCGCCACCGGGATGAACTCCGCCGGCGGAACGAGCGTGCCGTCCTCGCGGCGCCAGCGAACGAGGGCCTCGACACCGAGCGCGGCGCCCGACGACAGCCAGACGATCGGCTGGTAGTGCACCTCGAACTGCTCGAGCTGCACCGCGCGACGAAGGTTCCCCTCGAGGTGCGCTCGGTCTGACGCCACCGTATGCATCTCGGGCTCATACACCGCGTGTTTGCCGAGACCGTCGAGCTTGGCTCTGTACATGGCCAGGTCCGCATTGCGCAGCAGCCCATCGGCGTCCGTATGACCCGCGTCGTCGGCGACGACACCGATGCTCGCCGTCACGGTGAGCTCGTGGCCACTGATCGAGAAAGGATCACCGAGCGCAGTCGCAGATCCGTTCGGCAAGGATCGTGGCACCCTCGGCGGAGGTGTTCTCCGCAAGCACGGCGAACTCGTCGCCTCCCAGGCGTGCGCCGAGGTCCGCGGCGCGCAGTGTCGCGCGGAGTCGCTTGGCGACTGCCTCGAGCAGGAGGTCGCCCACGTTGTGGCCAAGGCTGTCATTGACCAGCTTGAACCGGTCCAGGTCGAGATAGAGGACCGCGAGGCTCGAACCGCTGCGGTTGGCGTTGGCCACCGCGCGAACCAGATGCTCGGAGAAGAGCAGGCGATTCGGCAGGCCCGTCAGGCCGTCGTGATACGCGAGGTGACGCATCTGGTCGACGGCCTTTGCATCGTTGAGCGCGATGCTGGCATGGTGAGCGAGCGCAACGAGCATCTCGCAATCGGTGTCGGTATAGTCGCGCTCACTCCGATGCGTCGCGACAGTGATGCTGCCCACGGGCTGTCCGTTCTCGTGGATGGGTGCGGCCAGCGCGCTCTGGAGCTGATCGCCGACAAACGCGTGCATCGCAACGTCTGCGTTCTGATAGTCGTTGAGCATGATGACGCGGTTCTCGGCGATCGCGCGGCCGCCTGCTCCCGACCTGAGCGGACTCCGTTTCGTCGCCGCCAGGACGGCGTGCGAGATGCCGACCGATGACACCAGGTTCATGTAGTCGGGGTCTTCCGGGTCGACGAGCCGGAGACCGACGACCTCGTCGCCGAGCAGCTCGTGCGCGCCTTCGACGATGGCATTGAGCACTTCCGGGAGGGGAGCCCGTCGCGATATCGAAACCTGAATCTTGGAGAGTCGCTCGAGTGCTGCCTGGCGGGCCTGCACCATGTGCAGCAGGCGGAGGTTCTCTGCAGCGCGTAGCTCGCCTTCCGCACGGAGCGTGCGTTCCTGCTCGAGCATGCGCAAGGTGCGCAGCGACATCGACAGGCTGCGCCCCATGGCGCGGAGCAGGCCGATCTCTTCCGGCTGGAACGTCGTGCCACCCGAGCGCGCCACGATGAGATGGCCGTCGATCTCCTCGACCGGAACGCTGACGGATCGGAGTTCGCCGACGCGCGGCAGGCGGAGCAGATGCGTCGACTCGCGTCCAGCCGTGAGCAATGCTGCCAGCGGAACCTGACCGCGCGGAAACCCGATCATCTCGATCACCGCGTCGTCGGTCGTCACCGCGGACACCTCTGCCTCGAGCACCTCGGACGCCCATTGCATCGCGCATTGCATGGCGGCCGGCGGGTTCGGGCTCGCGGCGACGGCAACGAGGAATTCGGCCAACTGCTGGGTCGACCAGTTGCTCGGTGCTGCGGTGATATCGGGCCTGGTCATCCCATCAGCCGAAGGCGAGCACCACCAGCGTCTGGTTGTGGAAACCGTTGACGCCGTGGGTGCGGGCGATCTCGCCGTACGTGTAGAAGCCGGCGACGGGCGCGCCCCGCGAGAAGGACGTGATCCGCTCCACCTCCTGGCGGATGCCGTCATCGCCGAGGACCCCGCGCCGAGCGATGCAGTCGAAGGCGAGAAACCCGAGCGGTTGGCCGCCGAGAGCCCGTCGACAGCCTGCGTGCATGCGGCAGCGGTGGCGTCGAGAACCGAGGCCGCGTCGCCCTCCATGATCCAGGCAAGACCGCCCTGCGGGACTTCGGCGATGCAGCCGATGGAGCGATCCTCGAAGTTCGCCTCTGCGATGAAGCGCACCTCCTCGCCGCTCCGCCGGCTCAGCCCGAACGGATGCGTCAACGCGAAGCGCGTGAACGCGGCGGCGTCGGTGCGCAGCATCCTCCGGTGCGTTGAGGCGCTCGAGGTAGACATCGAGCGCGGGACGATCGTCGAGCGCGACCACGCGGGTGCCGCTGCTCGCGGTGACGAGGAACGGCGCGCCGACGCGGGTCCAGCCGTGCTGGACGCCGATGCCGAGCGGCGCGTCGGAATTGATCGCCGCGCCGACCACGGAGTCCTCGAGGACCTCGCCGTCAAAGAACTGGAAGGTCTTTTCATGGCCATGTCGTCGCCGGCGCAACCACCGACGAGCGGGACCGATCCGCCCGACGACGCTGTACGCGCCGCGCACGACCTCCTGCTGATCGCCGCCGAGACCGTCGGTAAGCAGGAGGAGGACCTGGTGCTCACCGCTGCCGGCGCTCTCGGTGCACGCGGCCGCGGTTGCGCCTGCCTGGCGGAGATCGCTCGAGGCGTTGCGCGCGACGCTCGTCGAAACGCTGAAGCCGCTGCCACCAATGGCCGTAACCACGACGCTCGCGTCGCTGGGGCCGTCGGTGGCGATCTCGCCGGACGTGGAGCAGCCGACAAGCGGGATCTCCGGCGCGACCGACCGGATGCCGGCGAGCATCGCGGGAAGGTCATGTGCGGGAGACGCAAAGATCACGAGCAGCCGGGGATCCGCGCCGCGGAGCGCGGTTGTTGCGGCCTCGAGGCCGGCTTGCCGCGAGTCCGGATCGGTGGATGCCCCGACGCCGATCCAGCGGCCTGCGGTGGTGGGAGATGCCGGGCGATCGTCGGCGGGGGCCTTGATGACGTCCATGTGCTGGGCACCTCCATCCGGCGAGCCGGGGTACGGGCGCAAGGGGACCGAGCCGATGTGACTGGTCGCTGCTCACCCTACGGGTGGCGTCCGCGACATCGCGGTCCTGTGAACCGATCGTGACCGAAAGATTGCAGGGCCCGATACGGGACAACATGTTCCGTCGATATGCGAACCCGAGTGCCCGATTCGGATGGCGGGGTCACGGTTCGCTCGACAAGCGCCGAGAAGCGGTGGGGAGCGGTCCCAAAATGCCGTATGAGGGCGCCAAATAATCCTTTGTGGTTCTCACCCTTTGAGGGGTCGCACATGGACCCGCGAACGTCGCCGGCCCAACGGTTCTTCGACCTCTCGCCGGACATGCTGTGTCTCGCCGGCACCGACGGGTATTTCAAGACTCTCAACCAGGCGTGGAGCGAGACGCTCGGCTACCAGGATGGCGAGCTCCTCCGAAAGCCCTTCGTGGACTTCGTGCATCCCGATGATCGCCAGGCGACGATCGATGCGACTGCCAAGGTCGCGGGCGGCCAGAAGCTCATCAGCTTCCGCAACCGATACCGCTGCAAGGACGGCACCTACAAGTGGCTGGCCTGGACGGCCGCACCCGCACTCAGCGACGGGACGATCTATGCCGCCGCTCGCGACGTGACCAACGAGGTCCTGGCTGAGGCGACCGGTGTCGTGCAGTCCGAGGAGCAGCGCGCACGGGTGCTCACGGTGATGGCGGAAGGGCGCCTCCGCGCGGTATTCCAACCGATCGTGAACCTGACGACCCTCGAGGTCGGCGGCTACGAGGCGCTCTCGCGATTTGACACGAAGCCCGCCACAACTGCCCGATCAGTGGTTCGGCGCCGCGCAAGCGGCGGGACTCGGGCCGGAGCTCGAGATCTACGCCATCCACAAGGCGATCTCGCACTCGTACCAGCTCCCGACGCCCGCGTTCCTGTCGGTCAACGCGTCGCCGCAGACACTGCTGACCGACGAGTTCAGCCGGCTCATGACGGGGTTGCATGGTGCCAGCCTCGTCGTCGAGGTGACCGAGCACGCGGTGGTGGCGGATTACGAGCCGTTGCAAGGGGCGATCGACAATCTCCGCAAGCACGGCGTGCGGCTGGCCATCGACGACGCCGGCGCGGGGTTCGCGAGCCTCAAGCACATCGTCCGGCTGCTGCCTGAGTTCATCAAGATCGACATCTTCCTGGTCCACGACATCCACAAGGACCCCGTGAAGCGAGCCGTCGTCGCTGGGATGCTCGGTGTGGCATCGCAGATCGGCGGCAAAGTGATCGCCGAAGGCGTTGAGACGGCAGAGGAATTGCGCGTGCTGTTCGAGCTCGGAGTCGAGTGGGCGCAAGGGTTTTACCTCGGCCGGCCGGGGCCGATCCCGAGCGGGGTGCTCTCGGAGCCCATGCATCCCTGGAGCTGAGCCCGACTGACGCGGTTGCATCAGTCCAATTCGATACGTCTGCATCGTTCGCGGTGCGCCGGAGTGGCAGACGATGACCAGGACAAACAGTCATCGCAACCGCGTACGGAGCAACGTGACATGGATAGGGAAATTTCGACAGCGACGGCCGGACGCCGTTTGACCAGCATCGCTACCGGGATCGGTCTTGCCACGGCATTGATCGTCTTCGGAACCGGCACAGTATCCGCCGCAAGCGGTACGCAGACCGTGACCGGCGCATCCGCCGGCGGTGTGCTCAGCATCACCGCCCCGCCGAGTCTCGCGTTGCCGTCGCTCGTTGGCGGCAGCTCCACCGCGGCGACGAACCTCGGCAGTCTGACCTGGACCGACACGATGAACGACGCAGTAGTCTCGAGCGTCACGCTTGCAGCCACCAATCTGTGGCATGCCGCAGGTGCGGGCCTGTACATCCCGTTTCAGGATTTCACGATCACCGCTGATCCGGCACCCGTCGCCAACGTGAACAACACAGGTGCTGCACCGACCGTACCCGCAGGAAGCCCGTACGTGCTCACCGGGGCACCGACCACCGGCTTCGCCGCCTTCAGCGATCCGATCACGCTTGCGACCTCTTCGGCGACGAGCGAAGGCTCTTGGACTGAGACCGGCAATCAGATCAGTGTCGCGGTGCCTGGAAACACGACACCAGCCACGACGTTCGCAGCGACGATCCAGTACACCGTCACCGGTTAGCTGACACACACTCCCCCTCCATCCCGGGCGATCGGACCCTTCATCCATCGGCACGATCGTCCGGGCTCCCCTTCTGGGAGCGAGCGCGAACGCGCGGCTGCGTTTGTGGTTCCGTAACAAATCGGTTCGTCTGGTGGCTCTTTGTGACGGTCACCGTCCGGCAGGAGGCCTAGGCTGGGACTTTCCAGGAACCGAGGATGAGTTTGAAAACTGGATCGATCTTGCGCTCGACCAGCGCGGCACGTGCCAGAGCGCTGGCATCGTTGGGTTGCATCGCGCTCTCGACGCTGCTGTCCGTCGGCACATCCGACGTGGCACACGCCGCGACGACTCCATCAGCAACGAATCCCACCCAACTGTTCGGTGTGCATCCGCTCCAGGAGGGCCGCACGACGCTGCCCGGTGGGCATTTCAACTTTGCGCTTGTTCCGGGACAGAGCATCTCCGACGGCATCGTGGTGGAGAATTTCTCCGACCACACGCTGACGGTCCACGTGTACGGGGCGGATTTGCTCACTGCAGTTGGTGGCGGCCTCGCGCCCGCACAACCCACGGCGACGATGCACGCAGTCGGTGCGTGGATCATCGTCAGCACACCGACGATCGCCATTGCCGCGCATAGCCAGGTCACAGATGCGTTCAAGCTCAGCGTGCCCGCGATGGTATCCCCCGGCCAGCATCTCGGCGCCGTGGTCGCCTCGGCCGATGCGGGAACGACTCCTCAGGGCAATCCGATCGAGGCGCGAGTCGCGTTGATCGCCGTCGTCACGGTGCCGGGCGTTGCGCACGCGCAGGGAGCGCTCAGTCCGCTGACGATGTCTACAACAACCGGGTCAGCCCGGTTCGGGGTCACGCTGTCGAACACCGGCAACGTGCTGCTCACCTACTCGGGGTCCATCGACATTACGAGTGCTGACGGGCACCGCGTGGCGACCCTTGCGCTCTTGCCGACGGGCGCTTATGTCGTGCCGGCCGGACAGGTGCCGCTCGACGCAGCTCTGGAAGGAAGCGCGTGTCAGCGCTGGTGACTATCACGCGCAGGCGACGATCACGATCCTCGCGGACGGCGAACCAGCCGGCACGTTGTCCTCGCAAGTGGTGGAGCTTCAGATCACCTCCGCGTTTCCGCTTCTCGCGGTCATCGCGGTTGTGCTCGTGATCCTCCTGCTCGTGTTGCTTGCAACATGGTCCATCCGACGTCGCAAACGCTACGGCCGCATCTTCATCAGCGGTCGCTCCTTACCCATGCCGCGCCGTGGAGTGAGCGGAGTGCGGTGAGGCGCCCTTACCTGCACCGCTGACAAGCTCGCGCGGAGCCTAGCGAGGTCGGGATCCGACGCAGCCTTCTCACGCAGGTCGGCGTTGAGCTCAACCGCGCTCCGGACGTTGGATGCAGCCTCGTCGAGCAGTCCCAGCCGAGCTTCGATGCACGCGAGGCTATAGAGGGCCATGCCGTGTGCTTGGGCGGGCGCGTCGAGGTGCCGAACGGTAGCAACCGCGTGTTTGTGGAGGGCGACGGCGCGGTCCGATTGGGCATGTTCGAGGTAGTACTCGCCGAGGTGCCCGAGCGGATGCCAGAACCCTCGCACGACGATCTGCAACCAGAGCTGGCGGCCGCGCAGCCACGGATTGCGCGCGGGGTCGGTGAGATCGTCATCGGAGGCGTGCACGATCTCGTCGACGAGCGCTGACGTGACTCGACGCTGCTCGTTGAGGACCTGGGCGATGGTCTTGCGGGCGTAGCGCCGGTATGTCGCGAGTGAGCGATGGTCGACGTCCGCAAACGTCTGCGGAGTCTTCCCGGCGCGAATCGCGCGGAGCCGTATGACCTGCTGTCGCTTGAACTCGGTGTTATGCGCGACCAATGGGATGGGCGCCCAGGATTCGGGAGTCCCTGTCTCTTGCGTGCCCGAGATGTGGGCATCCGCCAGCAGTAGCTCATCCTCGACCGCCGCGAACCCAATGAGTCCGACGAGCGAGCGGCGCAGTTCGTTGCAGTTCATTCGCACGGTTCGGTGTCTTCCTCAGGCTTGCGCGCTGAGAAGCGAATGTCGTAGCCGACGCGCACCATCACGTCCGTGAAGCCGATCGTCTGCAGGCGCACCAGCAGCGACGACGGCTCGATGGGGTTGTACACGTCCCCTTCGTGGAACTCGTGCAGCCCGTTGGTGTGCAGGCTGTCGGAGCCGACGAGCGCACCGCCGGGTCGCAGCACGCGCAGCGCCTCGCGGAAGACGTCGTTCTGCTGCTCCACGGTCGGGAGGTGGTGGAGCATGGTGAACGTGCCGACAGAAGTCGAACGATGCCTCGGCGAATTCGAGCTTCGTGGCATCGCCGGCGATGACGTCGACATTCGTGTCCGCGAGCTTGGTCGCGAGCTGCGCTGCCACGTCGGGATCGACCTCGACTGCGACGAGGTGCGGGACACGCCGGCGCAGCCACTCCGTCGCCGCGCCAGGCCCGGGGCCGATTTCGAGCATTGTCGTCCCAAGATCGAGCCCGGCGAGCAGGGAATCCAGGACTTCGTTGTGCATGTGCTCGGCCCATTCGGGAGTCGCACACAGAGCGTGGTTTTCGTTCATGACCTCACCGTAGCGATGGGTCGAGTGGCGGACAAGGGCGTAGGCTGCCAACTCGTGTCGGGAAAACGACAAGCTGCCGCGCGAGGCGATACCGCCGCCGTCACCGTCTGCCTCTTTCCGATGACGCCGGGCACGCGCTTCGACTGGCACACCCACGACGACCATCAACTCGCATGGGCGTCGAGCGGGGTGCTCTCGGTGCTGACGGAATCGGCCACATGGGTGCTGCCGCCAACGAGGGCGCTGTGGATTCCTGCGGGCCTACGCCACGAGGTGCATGCCGCCAACGCGGCGACAATGCGGCCGCTCTACATCAAGCCGGATCGATGGGCTGCTGAGTGGAACGAGCCCACACCGGTCGAGGCGAGCGCGCTGCTGGCTGAGATGATCGAATATCTCGCGAGCGAGGGCCTGGATGCCGCGCAACGGGCGCGCGCGGAAGCGCTCCTCAACGATCTGCTGCGTCCGGTCGACGTGACGACGGTTGCGGTGCGCATGCCCGTTGACGATCGTGCGCACTCCGTGGCGACGGGAATCATCGGCAATCCGACGGACCATCGCACGTTGGCCGAGTGGGGACGCGCGGTGGGCGCCAGCGACCGCACGCTTGCGCGCATGTTCCTCGCGGAGACGGGGATGCAGTTCGGGCGGTGGCGTGCGCTCGCACGGTTGCAGGCGGCGCTACCGCGGTTGGCAGCTGGCGAACCCGTCAGCGCTGTGGCGGTCAACGTCGGCTATGAATCGACGAGTGCATTCGTTGCGGCGTTTCACCGCGAGATCGGTGTGACGCCGGCGGCGTACTTCCGCGCCAATCCGATCAGCGCGTCCTGACCCAGCTCGTACCTCAGTGAAACTGAGTGACAGCTCCCACCGGAACCGGTCCGAACGGCATCCACGCCGTCGGTACTTCCACCTCACGCGCGAGCAATCGCCGCATCGCCAGTGGTGGCAACGGCTGACCGAAGAGGAAACCCTGGGCCAGCTCACAGCCGAGATCCTGCAGCGCGTGCAGGCATTCTTCGGTTTCTACGCCTTCGGCGATCACGCTGAGGCCGAGACCCACGCCGAAGCTAAAGACTGACTGTGCAAACGCGACCGACTGCGTCGGCCCGCAAAGCGACGCCGTGAACGAACGGTCGATCTTCAAAACGTCGACCGGGAACTCGCGGAGCCGGCTCAGCGATGAGTGACCGGTGCCGAAGTCGTCGAGCGCGATGCGCACGCCGAGGTCGCGGACGCCGTTGAGGCACTCGAGAATCGAGTCGGTGTCGTTGATGATGTCCGCTTCCGTGACCTCGAGGATCAGGCGGTGCGCCGGGAGTCCGGTATCGCGGAGGACCTCGCGAACGCTGTCGACGAAGTCGGGCTCGCGGAGCTGACGGACGGCCACGTTGACGGTCACGTACATCGGCTCTGCACCCGGCGGCCGTCGGGCCAGTCGCGGGCCTCTTCGCACGCGCTCCGCATCACCCACGCTCCCACCTGGGTGATCAGTCCCGTCTCCTCCACCAGGCTGATGAAGTCGTCGGGCAGCACCGTCCCGCGCGTGGGATGTCGCCAGCGCAGCAACGCTTCTGCCCCGACGATGGAGCACGTCGAGACACGCACGATCGGCTGATACACGAGCTCGAACTCGACGGATTCCATGGCGTGGTAGAGGTCGGCTTTCAAACGATGGCGGTGCTGCACGGCGGCGTACATCGCGGGCTCGAACAGCTCCCAACGTGACTTGCCCGCGCTCTTTGCCGTGTAGAGCGCGAGGTCGGCGTTCTGGAGCAGCTCCTGGCCGTCGCACCCGGTGTCGACAGCGGTTGCGATGCCGATGCTCGCGTGGGTCAAAACTTCTTCGTTGGCAATGAGGAACGGCTCGCGGAGCGCCTCGATGACTCGCTCGGAGATGCGCACGGCAGTCGCCTGCTCATCGATGCCGATCAGGAGGACCGCGAACTCGTCACCGCCCAACCGCGCGGCGACATCGCCTGGGCGCAGGCATTCGCCAATGCGATCCGCGATAGCGCGCAGCAGCTCATCGCCCGCGGCATGACCGAGGCTGTCGTTGACGGTCTTGAAGTCGTCGATGTCGATGAAGAGCACGCCGACGTGCTGTCCGCTCTGCGCCAGCGCCTGCTCGACGCGAGAGCTGAAGAGCAGCCGGTTCGCCATGCCGGTGAGCGGATCGTGCGATGCCTCATGGCGAAGCTGGTCCTGCAGCACGGTGAGCTGCGAGAGGGAATGCTGCAACCGTCCACGTTCGAGGATGACGCCGGTCTGGTTGGCGAGCATCTCGAGGAGGCGCAGATCCTCGCTGTCGAATCCGGTGACCTCACCGAGTCGGTTGGCGATGAGCATCGTGCCAACCATGTTGGTCTCACCGCGGAGCACGACTGCCATCGCATCGCGCAGGCCGCGGTGCTCGAGGAATCCGCCCGGGTCGTTATCGGCCTTGCCGTGCGTGCTCAACAGCTTCGGCGAGTCGAGGAGGAGCCGGCTGATGAACTGGAGCTCCGGCTCGCCGAGGTTCACGGGCGCCATGAACTGCGTCGT
>CAVWRW010000005.1:0-3445 GCA_963757475.1 Candidatus Dormiibacterota bacterium | reverse complement strand
AAGGAGATTCGATGCAGCAAGCCATCTCGTCCAGCAGGTCGGACGTCGCCGGCGTCGTTCAAGGACGGAAGTCGCCGATTCAGCATCACCGGTTCTCGCATGATGTACTCGAGACTGATCGGCGCGCTCTTCTTGTCGGGGTTCCTCGTCTACGGAGTTGGCTCCGCCCTCGCTACGTCCGCGACCGGAGCACCGCACTTCCTCGCGGCGATCGCCGCACACCCGTCCGTCCTCATCATCGGGGCCGTGCTGATGTTGTTGAACACCTTTGTGGATCTCGGCAAGGGGATCCTGTTCTTTCCGATCCTTGCTAGGCACAGCAGGAATACTGCGCGGGCCTATCTGGCAACGATGATCGTCGAGGTCACCCTGCTGGATGTCGGTGCAATCGCTTTGCTCATGATCGTGCCGCTGAGCGGACAGCACGGACTTGACGCTGCGACGGCGATCTCACACGGGTCAACGCTTGTTCACACCAACGCCATGTTCTACCAGTTCGGGGAAATGACACTGGCAGCGGGCTGCGTGGCCCTGTGTGCACTGATGTTCCGGACGCGCTTGATCCCGCGTTTCTTGTCGATCTCCGGCCTGATCGGTTATCCGATCCTCATGGTTGGAGCCATCGCTGAAGTCTTCGGGATCCACATCGGCCTCGTGCTAACCATCCCCGGCATGTTCTTTGAACTGGTTCTGCCCTTCTGGCTCTTCACCAAGGGCTTCCCGTCCGAGGTCTACTCCGGAGGAGCTGCGCGTCGGCTGAACCCGAAAGTAGCGGCGTAGGTTTTCCTCCGGCCCGGTCGGGGTAATCCCGACCGGGCTCCTCAAGCTGAGTTGGCATGTCGGCTGCCGCGAGGTCGTTGGTCGCTAACGCGAGAATGCAATGCACTGCCACCGTCTGCAAACGGACCGACGCGGGAGCGGGCGCCTCACTATGGTCATCGCAGCGCTCACTCGATCATCAGTCGGGCTGAGGCGCATGATGGGGGTGCGAATGGCCGCTCACGTTCACCAGCTTCGTGACCCTTCCGCGCTGTGTCTTGGCGCGAGGCGGTGCTTGACGCATCAGGCGCGTTCCCGGGGTCGCGCCCGCACAGCCCGCGGCTTGCGACGATCGCCCGGGGTTCGCGCTCAAGGAGCGAACGCGGGAGGGATTCCCCTCCCCGCACACGCTCCATCGGCACCCGATCGTCTGATTGCGGCCAACTGCTTCAGCCAACTCGTTATGCAAAAGGAGCCGATACATGACTTCCGATTCGAACACCCTTTACCTTGTGCGCCCCGAGGGTCGGATCGCCTACGACGTTGGCGGTCAAGGATTCCTCGTTGTACTCGTCCCCGGCATGGGCGACTTGCGAAGTTCGTATCGGTTTCTCGCGCCGGCACTCCGGGATGCCGGCTATAGGGTCGTCTGCACCGATCTTCGCGGCCACGGCGACAGTGACGCGACCTTCAATTCCTATGGCGACGTTGAGACTTCGGCGGATGTAATTGCGCTCATAGACGAGCTCAGGCAACCCGCAGTCATCATCGGCAACTCGATGGGTGCCGGCGCTGCGGCCTTGGTGGCCGCACAAAGACCAGAGCTCGTGCATGGTCTCGTGCTTCTCGGCCCCTTCGTACGCAATCCCAAAGGTGGGGCGTTCCAAAAGATCATGCTGCGACTGATCATGGCGCGACCCTGGGTGGCCATAACTTGGAAGGCTTACCTCCCCAAGCTCTACGCGGGCCGGCGTCCCGGCGACTTCGAGCAGTACCGCTCACGGGTCGTCGCAAACCTCCGTCGCGCCGGTTACGCGAAGGCATTTTCGCTCACCACGAGGACCAACCATGCACCCGTCGAGGCGCGCCTCGGCGAGGTATCCACTCCTACGCTGGTTGTCATGGGAGAGCAAGACCCAGATTTCAAGGACCAGCGAGCGGAGGCCGATTGGATCGCGCACACCATGCACGGTGAGGTGCTCATGGTGCCGGAGGCAGGACACTATCCCCAGTCCCAGCGTCCAGACATCACCGCGGAGGCGATACTGCGATTCCTCCAGACGGTGGAAGAGCATGACGTCCCTGGGCGTCCGGCACCGCTGTCCTCGCCGGTTCCAGCAGGGTGAACCCAGAAAGGTGACGGCGCTTTCGTCTACGAGCAGAGATCCAACGTCAGAGCCAACCGGCAGTGCGATCCAACCCAGCTGGCGATCGGACGGGACGGTTATCGGGGCACCGCGAATTTGGCTGCGCCTGGAGGGGGCGGCTCTCATCGTGGCTGCACTGGTTGTCTATTCGACTACGCACGAGGGATGGTGGCTGGTGCCGGTCACCGTCCTAGCTCCGGATTTTCTGGCGCTTGGCTACCTCGGCGGAACGCGCATGGGGGCGCGCTTCTACAACCTGGCGCATGCCACACCCTTGCCCGCGATTATGGTCGGCGTGGGGTGGTGGCGAGTGCAGCCCCTTGTGTTGGCACTCGGCCTGGTATGGCTTGCCCATATCGGGATGGACCGTCTGCTCGCTTACGGCCTGAAGTACCCCGACGCCGCCGGGCACACGCACCTGGGGTGGAGCGGAAAGAGGGCTGATTTGACCAGTGGAAGGTAGTCAGGGCGCCTCGAGACGGCTGCGATATGGCTGGAAGACCGCGGCCGAACACCTCGCATTTGCGGGTCCAATGCGCCGTGGTCGCCGGATTTCTCGGGCCGCGTGCGCCGATTCCGCGCATCGATCCTCGCGACGGCGCGCCAGCAGCGTGACGACCTAACGGCAGCGACCCCCCGACCCCCCTACACTGGCGATGTGCCCGTATCCAAGCGATCGGTCGCGGGCATGTTGCCTGCAGAGTCAACCAGCTTCGTAGGTCGGCGGCGCTTGCTGGCGGAAGTCAAAGCGGCATTCGCAAGCACGCGTTTGTTGACGCTGGTGGGACCTGGCGGCGTTGGCAAGACCCGGCTGGCCCTGCGCGCAGGCGCCGACCTCCAGCGGACGGTCCGTGATGGCGTCTGGTTTATCGACCTTGCCGGTCTTGAAGACCCGCATCTGGTTGCCAAGGCGGTCATCAGCGGCCTCGGCGTGGGCGACCAGTCCGGACAGTGGCCAACCTCACTCCTGGTCTCGCACCTGGCCTCACGCGAAGCCATGCTCATCCTCGACAATTGCGAGCATCTCCTCGACGCTGTGGCGGTTCTGGCAGATGTGGTCTTGAAGGAAGCCGCTGGAGTTCGACTGCTTGCCACGTGCCGTCAAGCGTTGGGAATCTCTGGTGAGCGCGTCGTTCAGGTACCGCCTCTTACGCTGCAAGGAGAGCCGGGCGCCGACACGGCTCAGGGCGCTGCCCACTCCGAGGCGGTCGCCCTATTGGTGGCTCGGGCTACAGATGCTGGCGTCCAACTCGAGGAGACCGCCGCCACTCGTCAACTGCTGCTCGACCTTTGTCGCCGCCTCGACGGCATGCCCCTGG
>CAVWRW010000004.1:0-149764 GCA_963757475.1 Candidatus Dormiibacterota bacterium | reverse complement strand
CGTACAACCGCCGCAGCAGGAGGTACGCCGGCACGACGGCGACCAGCGCAAGCACGTAGCGGAACACGACGAATCCGGGCAGCGCACCGAAGAGCAGATATGCGATCCGCCCGGGGATGAGGAACCCGACTCGTGCCCCTTCGCGCAGCCGTTCCGTTGGCGTGAAGGCTTCTGTGTAGCGAAGGAATATCGACTGCGGATCGATGATGAACGTGGTGTGCATCGCCGGATCGTTGAGGTCCGGTATCGGCATCAGACGAAGCCGGAGACCGAAGAACGCTACGATCGGCGACACAAGCACCGCAACGGTCTCCACGATCGACCCCAGGCGGCGCTGCGGTGCAGTGGTCATGACATGCTGTGCGCGGCCATGGTGAGCGGCCGACTCATGAGGACGTGAAGATGAGCGTGGACATTAGCATCGTGAGTGACGAGGCGCAGGTGCAGCGATTGCTGCCGCTGGCGCGCGCGTACTGCGATTTCTATCACTCCGCGCCGTCGAATGACGCGCTGCTCTCGATGATGCGGGCGCTGATCGCCGATCCCACGCACGAGGGCACGCAGTTTCTTGCGAGCGATGCGGGCACGGACGTGGGATTCGCGACCCTATACTGGAGCTGGGAGACGACGATCTCGAGTTGCGTCGGTGTCATGAATGATCTGTTTGTCGTCCCCGAGTTGCGCGGTCGCGGAGTCAGCTCGGCGCTCATCGATGCATGCGCGCAACGCTGCCGAGAACACGGTGCCGCGCGAATGATCTGGCAAACGGCTCCGGACAATGTCCGCGCGCAGGCCGTCTACGATCACATCGGCGCGACGCGCGAAACCTGGGTGGACTACTGGCTTGACACCAGCGGCGACCGCTAGAAAGCGACGCGCGCTACTTCTTGGCTGCCTGGTAGTACGGGTTTGCGCCCTGCGCGTGGTCTGTGGTGTCGCGCACCTCGGTGATCTCCGGGAAGCGCTCGAGGATTGCCACCCGCACACCCTGACCAAGGGTGACCTCTGCCATGCCACAGCCCTGACATCCGCCGCCCATGTGGATGAAGGCGACACCGTCGCGGACGTCGAGCAGATCGATGAAGCCGCCGTGCGACGCCACCGATGGGTTGATCTCGTCGTCAAGCAAGCGCTGCACGTCACGAGCCAGCTCGTCGAGCCACAGCGGGTTCGGATTGTCGACGCGGAGCGCACCGCTCAGGCGGTCGGCGTCAACGGTGACGCCGTCGAGGTACGGGGCGGATTCGAGCGGCATCGTGAAACGAATGCCGGCAGGCCCCTCCACCGACAGCTCCCCCTCGCGCTCCTCACCGGCCTTGACCAGCGCCAGGTCGTAGCTGAACTGGCCGTCCCGCCTTCCGGTGATTGCGATCCGCACGCCGGCGTCCGGCTGCTTGCGGTTGGCACGGACCTGCTCGATGCGCGTCAGTGCGTAGTCAGTGGCCGAGATTTTTGGTGCCTTCACGCTGATTGCCATGGTACGTCTGCGGGAGTGCCGGCGTAGGCTGGCCTCCATGTCCGCGAGGGTGATGCTCGTCCTGCCCACCGAGACATACCGTGCCACCGCCTTTCTTCGCGCTGCCGGGGTGCTCGGGTTGGAGGTCGTCGTCGCATCGAACGAAGCGCCGACGCTCGCGACGCTGATGCGCGGCCGCATCCTCACGCTTGACCTCCAGGCACCGGACGAATCGGCTGATCGTGCGAGCGAGTTCGGCGCGCAGCGGCCGGTTGACGCCGTCGTCGGTGTTGACGAGGCATCGGTGGTCACGGCCGCATATGTCGCCGAACGCTTGCGAATCAAGCGCCGGAATCCAGTCGATGCCGTGCAGGCAACGCGCGACAAACGCCTGCTGCGACAACGGCTTACCGATGCGGGGCTGCCGCAGCCGCGCTTTGTGGCGACCGACGTTGACGCTGACGGCGACGCTGTGGCCGCGGCACTCGGCGTGGTCGGATTGCCCTGCGTCATCAAGCCGGTGGACCTCGCCGCAAGCCGCGGTGTGATCCGCGCCGACACGCAGACAGAGGCAATCGCCGCGGTTCGGCGCGTGGGCGATCTGCTGCGCACCACCTGCACGGACGGATCGATCTCGCCACTGCTGTTCGAGAGCTACGTTGCGGGCGTCGAAGTGGCGGTGGAAGGCCTGCTGCGTGACGGCGTGCTCGACGTCATCGCCGTGTTCGACAAGCCGGATCCGCTCACAGGGCCATTCTTTGAAGAAACGCTCTACGTGACGCCCTCGCGCCTCGAGGCTGGGCGGCAGGAGGCCGTTGTGGCAGCGGTGCGCGCGGCCGTGAGCGCGCTCGGCCTGCGCAACGGACCGGTGCATGCGGAGGTCCGTATCGCGGGCGATGCGGCGGTCGTCATCGAGGTCGCCGCGCGCTCCATCGGAGGGCTCTGCTCGCAGGTGATCCGGCTGGACTGTGACGATGCACCCGGGGTGGAGCGCTCGCTCGAGGAGGTGATCCTCCGGCAGGCGTGCGACCTGCCGCTCGGGACGATGCGCCTCGTCGACGACGCATGCGGCGTGGTCATGTTGCCGACTCCCGCTGCCGGGATCCTGCGTGGCGTCGCGGGCGTTGACGGCGCCTCGAGGGTGGCGGGCGTCACCGGGGTCACGATCGCGGTGCCGATTGGAGAAGCGGTCGTCCCGCTCCCCGAAGGTGACCGATACCTCGGGTTCATCTTCGCGCGCGGCGCGGCACCTGACGCCGTCGAACGCTCTTTGCGAGCCGCGCAAGCGCTCATCGCCGCGGACATTGCGTGACCGGCTGCTCACGAAGTGTGCCCCCTGGAGGAATCGAACCTCCCTCAACCGGTTAAAAGCCGGCTGCTCTACCGATGAGCTAAGGGGGCAGGGTTTGGGCGGGGATCAGGATTGTATGGTCGCCCATGCGTCACGCCCTACCATCGGCCATCGTGACCGATGAGCTGCCGGGATTTCCGAAGCACTTCCCCGTCCGGGAAGACGGCAAGCGATCCCTGCGGTATCACGCCATCTCGTGGATCTGCCGCACCGTGCTTCGCGGTTTCCTTGGGCCAGACCTGCATCTGGATTCGCCGAAACGGTTCCCGAAAACAGGTCCGCTGCTGGTGGTCTCGAATCACCTCAGCAACATCGATCCGTTTCTCTTCGGTGGATGGGCCCCGGGGGCGCTGTACTGCATCACCAAGCGCGAACTGTTCTCGAATCCCTTCTCGTCCTGGGTCATGGGAGGCTGCAACTGCTTCCCGGTCGATCGCGGCACTCCTGACCGGCAGGCCGTGCGCACCGCCCTCGACGTGCTCGCTCGACAGGGCCGGCTGCTGATCTTCCTTGAGGGCACCCGGTCGGCCACGCCGGGCATGCGCCGGGCCGAGGCCGGTGTGGGCTTCCTGGCGCGCCGCTCAGGGGCCGCGGTGCTCCCGGTGGCGATCTGGGGCACGGAGGCTGCGCTCGGCCGGGGGAGGCGGCTGCCGAAGCGGGTACCCGTCTACATGCGCTACGGCCCGGTCTTCGAGCTCCCCGAGCGTGCTCCCGGCGAGCGCCGGGACGATCAGGCGATAGCTGATCTCATCGGGGCGCATATCGCCGCGCTCCTCCCACCCGAGTACCGCGGGGTCTACGCCGCCGAAATGCCCGCAGAGCCTTAGCGGCCGCGCCGGTTCGAGCTGGACTTGGAGGCCGCCTGCTTCGAAGAGCCGGACTTCGCAACCGGACGCTGACGAACCGACGAGGCCCGTGCCGCCTTGGCGGACGCCCCCTTTGCGGCCGGCTTCGCGGCTGATTTGGCGGCCGATTTGGCGACGGACTTCCCTGCTGGCTTGGCGACCGATTTGGCGGCTGACTTTGCGACGGGTTTCGCCGCCGTCCTGGCGACGGACTTGGCGGCCGGCTTCACAACAGGCTTCGCCGCGGGCTTGGTGACCGCCTTAGAAACGGGCTTCGCGGCTGGCTTCGCACCGGACTTGGCGACCGGCTTGGCCGCTGGTTTCCGCGCCGCGGCAGCTTTCGCGGCCGAGGCTGACTTGGCGACCGGCTTTGCCTTGGTCGCCGGCGTCGCTTTGGCCGGAGGCTTCACCTTGGCATCCGCCTTCGGGTTGGGCTTGGCGACCGCTTTCGCGTTGCCGGAAGGCTTGGCCTTGGCCACCGGCTTCGGGGCTGGTTTGGCAGCGGCCACGGTCTTCGGAGCGGCGCTCGACGTCGCGACCACCGGCTTCGACTTCGGCTTTGCAGGCGGCGCGGCCTTCGGCGTAGCCGCTGCCGGCTTCGGCTTCGCTGCCGGAGTGACGGCCGGCTTGGGGGCTGGGGCCGGCTTGGGTGCGGCCGTCGCCGCAGGCGGCGCAGGAGCAGGGGCGACTGGTGGCACGGCCTCGGCCGCAGGCACGGCGGCCGCTCCATCGCCGCGGTCCACCGGCGGCCTCGGGCCGCGATCGGACACGCGAACGGGTTCGACCATCGCCAGACGAAGCTCGGCCGCACGTTCCGGGGTCTCTGCCGTCTCCAGGCACGTGAAGGCGACGACCTCCTTGAACTCGGGATGCCGGTCGAACCGGATGATTGCCGTCTGGCTGAGGACCGTCTCGACGATTCCCTTGGATCCGACCGCGTAGTCGCCGATCGGCGCGCCGGTGCGGGGCCGCGTATTCGAGATCAGGGTGATGTGCTCGCCGACGCCAAAGGGTGGCGGCGGCTCCTCGCGAGCCCCCGGGGGCCGGCCGGGTGTCGGCGACGGTCGCGGCGCCGCAGCCACGACGACGGGCACCACAGCCGGAGCGGGCGCTTCGTCCTCGTCGTCGTCATCGTCCTCATCGTCATCGACGACCGCGACGACACCGATCTCGATATCGATCTCCTCGGCGTCGTCCAGTTCGACGGCATCACCTTCGAGGACCTCTGCGGGAGGTGCCTCGGGCTCGTCCGGTTCGGCGTCGACGGGGGGATCGATTGGTTCTGTAGGCATTCAGGCTCGTATGTGACGGATGGGTAGACTGCGGTGCAGATGATCGCGCGATCCTCAGCGATCCCGCTGTCGCAACATACCCAGCAGCGGCTTCTTGAAATCCTCCCCGGCGCGCTCACGTGGTTCGCCCTGCTCGTTCCGGTGGTCGCCGCCTTCACGATCAGGCTCAACGACCCGGGAATGCTCTGGATCCTCGGGGTAGGCGCCGTACTGCTCGACGTCTACTGGCTGATCCGCACGACGGTCACCGTCCGCTGTGTTCGCCGCACGATGGGCGCCCTCCAGGCGAACGACCGAGTCGACTGGTGGCAGCGCTGTGTTGCGTTCGAGGCTGCACTGCCCGCCGGAGCCCCAGCGCCGTCCGAAATCGTCCACTGCGTCCTGATTCCGACGTACACGGAGTCGTACGACGTCCTCCGGGCGACGGTGCGAGGCGCTTGCCGCTCAGCACTATCCGGAGCACCTGCGCGTCTGCGCGATCATCACTCGCGAAACCGATGCGGGCGGCATCGTCAATGTCGACCGCCTGCGCGAGGAGTTCGGGGGGCGGTTCCTCGCCTTCATCCACATCAGTGACCCATTGCTGCCGGGCATCGTCGTCGGCAAGTCGGCCGCGATGGCATATGGCGGCCCTGTCCTCAAGGCCGCGTGCGACGACCTCGGTCTCGACCCGAAACGCACGATGGTGACCGATCTCGACTCGGACTTCCGGCTGCATCCACAGTATTTCGCATATGTCACGCTGCAGTTCTGCGCGGCTGAGGACCGTCTGCTTTCCATCTGGCAGCCGGTGCCGGTATTCCTCAACAACCTCTGGCGTGTGCCGACCGCAATCCGCGTGATGGCGACAGCAGCAACCCAGTGGCAGATGTTCCTGCACCAGAACCCCAAGCGCCTGATCATGTTCTCGTCGTACACGCTGTCGTTGTACCTCCTCGATGACGTCGGGTACTGGGACTCCGACGTGATCCCCGAGGATTCGCGGTTCTTCTGGAAGAGCTTCTTTCACACCAGTGGCAGGCTCAATCTGCGCCCAGCGTTCCTGACCGTCAACGGTGACGCACCGCGTGCTCGCGGCTACGCTGCAACCCACGCGTCGCAGTACAACCAGATCAAGCGGTGGGCCTGGGGAGCGACCGATATCCCTTATGTGACAGCGCGAATGCTCGCTCACCCGGAAATCCCGGTGCGCCTGCGGGCGCGTCGTTACTCGAGCCTCATCTTCAACCATCTGACATGGGCGACGCTGCCGCTGCTGCTGTTCTTCGGGGGTGCGCTCCCCGCGTTCATCGACCTCGACTACAGCCTCTCGTCAACAGCGACCTTGCTCGGCACCGCGAGCGCGAGCATCCTGACGATCACGCTGCTGAACACACTGCTGCTCGTGCAGGTCGATCACCGCATCTGTCCGAAGCCCAAGGAGTGGCCGTGGTGGCGCAGACGATGGGCCGACCTGCAACTGTTCACCTATCCCGTGGTGGGACTCGCACTGAGCGTCATCCCCGCACTCGAGGCGCAGACGCGCCTGATGTTCGGCGCATACCTCGAGTACCGGGTCACCGAGAAGGAGTAACCGGACTCCGCAGTCAGCGATCGATCGCGGCGCGGTAGACGTCAACAGTCATCTCGGCGGCGCGACGCCATGTGAATGTCGACGCCCAGGCGAGGCCCTGCACACGACGGCGTTCGCGCTCGGCAGGGTCATCGAGCAGGCGGCTCACCGCCTCGGCCATGCGTGCCGCGTCTCCGTCGGGAACGACCACCGCCGCGCCGCCGCTCACCTCGGGGAGCGACGAGTTGTCGAACACGACCGCGGGGGTCCCGCACGCCATCGCCTCGAGCGGGGGCAGCCCGAAACCCTCGTATGCGGAGGTGAACACGAAACATGACGGCGCCGCTGTACAGGGTCACGAGGTCATCCGTCGACACGTGGCCGATGACGCGGCTCGACTCGGCAATGCCGGCCCGGGCCAGCCCCGCCATCACCTCGTCCGCGAACGTCCCCTGGTCTCCTGCGATCACGAGCACGACGTCGTGGTCTTCGCGAACCCTGCGCACGACGTCGGCGAGGAGCGCGAGCCGCTTGCGCGGGTCGAACGTCCCCACCGCAAGCAGGAACGGCCGGTCGATGCCGAGACGCGCCCGGAGTGTCTCGACAGCGTCGCGATCGGCCGCACGGAATACCGGCGCGATCCCTTCGGGGATCACGCGGATCCGCGAAGCGTCCGTTCCGGTGAGACGCAGCACATCGCGCCGGGTCGCCTCGGAGACGGCGATCACGGCGTCGGCTCGCTGAAGCAGCCGCAGCCCGAGGATGCGCGCTCGCCGGACCCACGGATAGTCGCGCGGCATGACGAAGGGGATGAGGTCGTGCACCGTGACGACCACAGGAAGCCGCGTTCGCAGCGGCTGGCCGAATTCGATGGCGTGATAGAGATCGGTGCGCGCTTCGCGCAGCGCTCGCGCAACGAAGAACGCGTCCGCAACAGGCTGGAGGGTCGGATGCACGACCCTGATGCGACGGCGGGCCGGCAGCACGCCGGCGCCAACCTCGGGGGGAGCTCGCGGCCGGTGGCCAGGAGCAGGCTCACTTCGGGGGGCTCCGCAAGCTCGGAGAATCCTGCGATGAGGCCGCGCGCATAGCTGCCGATCCCCCGCACTGACGATGCGCCCTGCAGCGGTCTGCCGTCGATGAGCACCCTCATGTCAGGGGGGTCCATGGGGAGGGCACGGCCACAGAGTGTGTCGGATAGACTGGCTACGGTGACGATTCAAGAGCAGGACGTGGCGCAACGGCTGCGCGCTCTCATTCGCGATGTGCCGGACTTTCCGCGCCCCGGCATCGTCTTCAGGGACATCACGGTGCTGCTCGGCGACGGCCCCGCGTTCAGCGCGGCTATTGCCGCACTCGCAGAGCCGTATCGCAGCTCCGGCATCGCCCTGGTCGCGGGAATCGAGTCTCGCGGCTTCATCCTCGGGGGCGCCGTGGCCGATCGCCTCGGCGCGGGATTCGTCCCGATCCGCAAGGAGGGACGTCTGCCGGCAAAGCGAATCTCGCAGTCGTACAGCCTGGAATATGGCGAAGCGGTCGTCGAGATCCATGCGGATGCGATCGCGCGCGGGCAGCGCGTGCTCATCGTCGATGACCTGCTCGCCACCGGCGGCACTGCGGCCGCTGCGGCCGCGCTTGTCGACCAGCTCGGTGGCGACATCGCCGGTTTCGCGTTTCTTGTTGAGTTGAGTGACCTGGGGGGATCGGCCGCGCTTGGCGGGCGCCCGTACACGGCGCTGCTGCGCATGAATACCAATGGAGGAATCGAGTGACAGACGTGCTGAAACCTGCGGGGTTCGATGTCGCGGACCCAAGCCTGTCCGGTGACGGGCAGCGCCTCATCGAGTGGGCGGCTCGCGAGATGCCCGTGCTGCGCATCATCCGCGAGCGCTTCGAAACCGAGCGACCGCTCGAGGGACTCCGCATCGGTGCGTGCCTCCATGTCACGAGCGAGACGGCAAACCTCGCGATCACGCTGAAGGCCGGTGGGGCGCACGTCGCGCTCTGCGCGAGCAATCCACTCTCCACGCAGGATCCTGTCGCCGCGGCGCTTGCGCGTCACTACGGCATCCCGACGTACGCGGTGAAAGGCGAGGACTCCGCCAGCTACTACTCGCACATCCAGGCGGTGCTCGACACGCAACCGCAGGTGACGATGGACGACGGCGCCGACCTTGTCGCGGAGCTGCACAAGGGTCGCCGCGAGCTGCTCGAGCACGTGATCGCCGGAACCGAGGAGACGACGACGGGCGTGATCCGGTTGCGTGCGATGGCAAAGGACGGCGCCTTGCGCTTCCCGATCATCGCGGTCAACGAGGCACTGACGAAGCACCTCTTCGACAATCGCTACGGCACGGGGCAGAGCACTATCGACGGTCTCATCCGCGCCACCAACGTCCTGCTCGCCGGCAAGACGATGGTCGTCTGCGGGTACGGCTGGTGCGGTCGCGGGCTCGCGAGCCGTGCGGCCGGGCTGGGCGCGCACGTCATCGTCACGGAGGTCGATCCGACACGCGCGCTCGAGGCCGTGATGGACGGCTACCGCGTCATGACGCTCGCAGAGGCGGCGCCGGACGCTGACATCGTGATCACCGTCACCGGCGATATCAACGTCATCGATCGCGGACATGTCGAGCGGTTCAAGGACGGCGCGATCCTCGGCAACAGCGGACATTTCAACGACGAGATCAACCTCGCCGCCATCGACGACATGTCCACGGAGGTCACGAACCCCCGCACCTTCGTTCAGTCGCACCGGCTCACCAACGGGCGCACGGTGCACGTCCTCGCCGAGGGACGCCTGCTCAACCTCGCCGCGGCAGAGGGTCACCCGGCTGCGGTCATGGACATGAGCTTCGCCAACCAGGCGCTCTGCGCGGAGCACATCGCCAGGAACCATAAGGATCTCGCGCTGGCGGTGCATGACGTGCCCCAGCACATCGACCGCGAGGTGGCGCGCCTCAAGCTGCAGGCGATGGGCGTCGACATCGACGTGCTCACCGACGAGCAGCAGCAGTATCTCGCCTCCTGGGAATCGGGGACTTCCTGACAATGCCTGCAGCAACGCCACTGTACAAGCCGGAGCTCACCGTCCTGGCGAACGGTGTCAGCCTCCTCAACGCGCCGTCGGCGAGCCGCAACTCCGGCGTGTTCCTCATCGTGCGCGCCGGCTCGCGTGACGAGACCCCGGAAACCTCCGGCCTCGCGCATTACCTCGAGCACATGTTCTTCAAGGGCACCGAGCGCCGAGCGACGACCAAGATCATCTCGCGCGAGATCGACCGGCTCGGGGCCAACACCAACGCCTACACCGACACGGAGGAGGTCGCGTACTTCGCCGAGGGCCCGGCAATGGCGATGCACGAGCTCGCGGACATCATCTGCGACATGCTCAGCAGGCCGCTCTTCGCCGCCGAGGAGGTGGAGCGCGAGCGCAACGTCGTTCTGCAGGAGCTCTCGATGCGCCTTGCGGATCCCGACGGATGGATCTGGGACCGGCTCGGCACGGTGGCCTTCGGTGGCGACCAGCCGATGTCCTGGTCCGCTGCGGGATTCCCTGCAGTCATCGAGAAGGCGACCCGCGAACAGCTCACCGAGTATCACCACGCGTTCTATGCGCCGGCATCGATGTGCCTGGTGATCGCCGGCGGCGCCACCATGTCCGAGGACGAGGCGATGGGCTTCCTCTCCGACATCCCCCGCGCGACGCCCAAGCCGCGCAGCAAAGCGAAGTGGGGCCTTGGCGACCGCTACACCGCCAACGTGCGCCCGGTGACCGCGGAGGAGGAGCCGCAGGTGCACATGGTGTTCGCCGTGCCGGGCATGCCGGCGAGCGATCCGCAGCGCACTGCGCTGTCAGTCATGACGCATGTCCTCGGCGGCGGCATGTCATCGCGGCTGTTCCAGACCGTCCGTGAACGCAACGGGCTCTGCTACAGCATCTACTCGCATCACGCGGGCTTCGACGACACCGGCCTTTTTGCGATCGCGACCGCGACGCGCCCGAAGGACGCCGCGCAAAGCGACGACCCTTTCGTTCAAGGAGTTCCGCAAGATCGCGGCGAAGCGCGTCGCCGCGGATGAGCTGGCGGCCGCAAAGTCGGCGATGGTCGGGCGTCTGCTCCGCTCAACCGAGACCGCGATGGCGAGCGCGCGCTTCTACGGCAGCCGCTGGCGCGCGCGCCTCCCACTCGAGACGCCGGACGACAGGGCCGAGGCGATCATGAAGATCACCGCAGACGACGTGCAGGCCGTTGCCGAGCGAATTGCCGCGGGCATCGATGACGTGCGCATGGCACTGGTCGGCCCCACCGACCAGGGCGACGAGCTGCTGTCCGCGATCGAGTTCGACCGCCGCGCGCTGAGCCGGAGCGTCAGGCGGCGCGAACAGCCTCGGCGAGCGTCTCCGCGATGCGCTCGAGATCAGCGTGGCCGAGCCCCGGATGCACCGGCAGCGACAGGCAACGCGATGCGATCCCGAGCGCCCTCGGGGTGTCGTCGCGGTGCACGTTGGGGTGGTGCCGGTAGGCGTCGTGGTCCCAGACGAGGCCGGGGTAATACACGCCCGCGTCCACGCCGTGCGCCGACATGAAGGCGACGATGCGGTCGCGGTCGATGCCGGGGTCGAGGAGGATCGTGTACTGATGCCACACGTGGTCGCGTCCCACGGGCACCGCTGGCGGGGTGACCGCTGTGGTTGCGGCAAGCAATGCGGTGAGCGTCGCAGCGTTGCCACGCCGGGTCGCGTTGATCCTGTCGAGCCGTTCCAGTTGTGGGATGGCGATCGCGGCAGCGACGTCGGTCATCCGCCAGTTTTGGCCGATCATGGCGTAATCGTATCGGCCGCGCATGCCCTGGTTGCGTGCGATACGGAGGCGCTCGGCGAGCATCGAGTCGTCGGTGGTGACGACCCCGCCCTCGCCACTCGTGACGTTCTTGGTGGCGTAGAACGAGAAACAGCCGAGACCGAAGCTCCCGGCCCGGCGACCGGCAACCGTGGCGCCGTGGGCCTGGGCAGCGTCTTCGACGACGGCGAGCCTGCTGGCTGCAGCGAGCGACATGAGCGCCTGCATGTCGGCAGCCAGGCCGTAGAGATGCACGGGCATGAGCGCGGCGGTCGCGGGTCCGATCGAGCGCGGCAACGGAATCCGGATCGATGGTGAAGTCATCGCAGATGTCGGCGAACCGCACGGAGGCGCCGCTGCGGAGGATCGCGTTGATGGTTGCGGCGAACGTGAACGGGGAGGTGATCACCTCCTGACCGGGACCAATGTCGAGGACATGGAGGGCGGCGTCGAGCGCCACGGTGCCGTTGGTGACCGCGATCGCGTGTGCGGTGCCGGCCATCGTTGTGCAGAGCGCCTCGAAGCGCTCCACCATCGGCCCCTGTGCGAGATGGCCGCTGCGGAGCACGGCGAGCACGAGCGCTTCGACCTCCGGGCCGAGCTGTGGCGCGGAGATGCGGATGCGTTCGAGAGGCGGGGCCTGCGTGGTGCTCATGACGTCGCGACCTCGCGAACGCCCTGCGTCGCACGCCCGTCGTCGGCGAGTTGCCGGCGAAGGGCGAACAGTCCGGCCGCCATCTTCGTCGAGTCACGCAACGGCGAGACCGTCGAGCGGCCCGACGCGGTGTAGACGACGGGGATCTCGACCGGCGTGACTCCCATTCGCGCTGCCCAGCAGTTGATCTCGGCGCCGATGAGGAAGTCGCCGCTCACGAGTCGCGGAAGCAGTGCGCCGGCGAGGCTGCGCTCCATGAGCACTGTGCCCTGGGTGTCGACGCGGACGCCGAGCAAGCCGGTGCGAAGCAGGCCGAATCCGGACGACAACGCGCGCCGCGTGAACGAGGTCTCCACCTGGGATTCGGGATGCGTCTTCGACCCCATGACAAACAACGGTCGCGGGCTCATACCGAGGTAGCCGTCGAGGTCGGTGAACCCAAAGGGGAGATCCGCGGCCGTGAGCACGAGGACCTCGCCGCGTGCCATCGCCATACCGCGCCGCCACGCAAAGCCGAGACCCTTGGCCGAGGTCGTAACGCGAACCGTCACGTCCTCACTGTCGAGCTGCGCCGCGAGCGAGAGACAGAGGGGACCGGAGCCGTCCGAGGAGCCGTTCTCGACGAGCAGGATCTCAGAGCCCGGCAGATGTCCGAGGCGCTCGACGAGCAGTCGCACCGTGCGCCGCAGGTCCGCGATCTGGTTGTGGACGGGGATGACGTAGCTGACGGTCGGGTCGCTCATGCGCACTCCTCGATGGCGGCTGCGATCTCGTGGGCGGGGAGAATCGAATTGCGTTCGTGGCAGGCATCCGCCTTGCCCTCGATCAGGTCGAGGAAGTGCCGGAACTGGAGCGCGAGCGGCTCTCCGGTGTGACGCACGAAGGGGATGTCGACGACGGTCTCGGCTCGGTAGCCCGCGGCCTGCCCGACGCCGACGCCCTGCTTGTGGGCCCGGTGGCGGTACACCGTCAGGTCCTGGCGGAGCAGGTCGACGTCGTAGAGAGCTGTGGGGGTGGAGACCAGTTGCGAGCGAACCTTGCGCTGGCTCGCGCGGCTTGCGGAGAGGGTCGCGATCGCGCCCGACGAGAACTGCAGGAGGCAGTCGGCCACCTCGACGATGGGGTCGCGTCCGGCGGTGCTCGTCGCGCCGCATACCCGGGACGGCCGGGCGCCGCCCATGTACGCGAGCGCCAGGTCGATCTCGTGAATGAGCAGATCGAAGACGACGCTCAGCGTGCTGCGCGGGGTCTCGGGCGAATGGCGCAGGCCGACGATGTGCACCGGTTCCTCGTCGAGGAGCCCCCGCATCGTGGCGACGACCGGGTTGTAGCGCTCGACAAAGCCGCACATGAGCGGCACCCCGCGGCGTTCGGCGCAGGCGACGAGGGAGCGGCTCGTCTCGATGTCCGGTGTCACCGGCTTCTCGACGAGGATCGGCTTGCCCAGCTCGAGGAGCACCCGCGCCGCGCCCTCGTGGAACGCCGTCGGCGTCGCGATGATGGCGGCGTCGCATCCCGCGGCGGCCTCGAGGTCCTCCGAGAAGTCGCATCCGAGACGCTCGGCAAGCGGGCGCACCCGCTCGCGGTCCGTGTCGATGATCACCGCGAGGTCGGCACTGTCCGACTCCGAGATGACGCGCGCGTGGTTGGCCCCCATCGCGCCGGCTCCGACCAGCGCTATCCGGGCACGAGCTCCCATGGGCCGAGTGTCAGGCCGGATGCACCGTGACTTCCGTCCTTTCGCGGTTCTGTGTCGAGGTTGTCTCGTGCTCTCAACAGGGACAGGAGGAGCGCCGCCATCACCACCGACGAGGAGAGCGCGCCGCAGAGCAATCCCAGCTCGACTCGGAGGAAGAGTTGGGAGCCCACCGCCGCCACGGCGATGAACACGACACCGCCGACGAACCATCCCACCGCGACGCGCCGGTAGCCCGAAAGGGAGATCAATCCATAGCCGAACACCTGGGTGACGATGAAGCCGATGCAGCTCGCCGAGAGGAGCGCGAAGTCGAGATTGCTCAACTCGAAGCCGTGGCCGAAGAGCAGTTTCGTGACCGTGGGCCCGAGGAGGGTGAATCCGACGATCGCGACCACGCCGAGCGCGCCGACCAGCGCCAGGAGCCGGAAGAGCAAGCTGCGGAACTCGCGATTGCGACCTCCGGCGGCGAGCGCCGAGAGCCGCGGCAGGAGCGCCGACTGAACCGCCTGGAAAACGTAGATCGGCACGTACGCGACGATCCGGCTCAGCTGGAAGCGACCGGCCGCGCTCTCCTGCTGTGGAGTCGCCAGCAACTGCACAGCGACTGCGCCGACGCTGAGCAGGAGTTGCGTGAACACCGACGCGATGAGGAGGAAGCCAAGCGCGTGTGAGATCTCCGACCACGGCGCGGGCGGTCCGGGGCGGAGCAGGCCGTGGCGCCCGATCAGGGAGAGTGCGATCGCGACGAACGAGGCGACGATCATCGCCACCCCGTACGGACCAGCGACCTTGACGCCGATCACCGCCAGGAACGCGGCGAAGACGACGCGGAGGAGGCCCTCGCCGCCGATGAGGATGCCGTACGACCCAAAGCGGCCGTTGCCCGCCAGTACGCCCCGCACCAGGAACTCCAGCAGATAGGCGGCGAATCCGCCGATCAGACCCGCCAGCAGCGCCGGGTCGCCGTCGAAGACCCGATTGTCGATGGGTCCAGCGAGCGCCAGCGTGATGACGATGAGGACGACCGCAAGCGTCGTGCCGATGATGGTGGCGCGCTCCACGACCGGCCGGCCACCTTCGCCGCGCACTCGCCGGGCAGAGATCGCGCGGCCGGTCTCCTGCTCGAGCGGCAGGAAGAAGCCCGGGCCGCACACGAAGAGCAGCGCCCAGAACACCGACAGCGGCGCGAACTTCGCCTGTCCGAGCGCGCGCGCCGCGACCACCAGGAATCCGTACTGCATGAGGCCGGCGAGGCCGAGCCCGACGCCGACCGGGATGGTTCCTGCCGGCAGCGGCAGCCTGCGCAGCCGGTCCAGGAGCGTCATGGGTGAAGAGCCGGCGCGCGGAGGCGCTCCTATGGGTAGATGCCCCGAACCGCCGTGGCGTCTGCGACCCGCTTGACCGCGACGAGGTAGGCGCCGAGCCGCAGCGAGACGTGGTGCAGATCAGCCTGCTCGCACATCTGCCGGAAGGCTTTCTGGAGGATCTTCTTGAGGCGGGTGTTGATCTCGTCCTCCTCCCAGAAGAGCGACTGCAGGTCCTGGACCCACTCGAAGTACGAGACGGTGACACCGCCGGAGTTGGCGAGGATGTCGGGGACGACGGTGATCCCGCGACGCTCGAGAATGCTGTCCGCGTCCGGCGTCGTCGGGCCGTTGGCGCCTTCGACGATCAGACGCGCCTGGATCCTGCCCGCGTTCCGTGCGGTGATCTGATTCTCCATGGCGGCAGGGACGAGCACGTCGACCTCGAGCTCGAGCAACTCGGTGTTGGTCACCGGTGTCGTGCCTGGGAATCCCAGCACGCTGCCCGTCTTCTGGCGGTGCGCGAGCAGCGCCGGAATGTCGAGGCCCTCTCGCGAGTAGACGCCGCCGTAGACGTCGGAAACCGCGCAGATCGTGAAGCCCGAACTCGTGCATGAGCTGGCTGGCCCAGCTGCCGACGTTGCCGAATCCCTGCACGGCGACGGTCGTCTCGCCGGGCTCGCGCCCGAGCCGCCGGCACGCCTCGATCGCGATGATGTTCACGCCTCGACCGGTCGCGCTGGGACGGCCCTCGCTCCCTCCGATCTCGAGCGGCTTGCCCGTCACCGAGGCGGGCACCGAGTACCCGGCCTGCATCGAGAGCGTGTCCATGATCCAGGCCATGATCTCGGCGGTGGTGTTGACATCGGGCGCGGGTATGTCCGACTCCGGTCCGACGAGCACGCTGATCTCGGCAGCGAACCGGCGGGTCATCCGCTCGAGCTCACGGTGGCTCAGCGTGCTCGGATCGACTGCGACACCACCCTTAGCCCCGCCGTACGGGAGGTTGGTCAGCGCGCATTTCCAGGTCATCCACATCGCCAGCGCCTTGACCTCGTCGATGTCGGTCGCCGGATGGAAGCGGAGGCCACCTTTGGCGGGGCCACGCGTGACGTTGTGCTGGACGCGGTAGCCCTCGAACATGCGAACGCTGCCGTCGTCCATCTTCACGGGGAAGCGGACGACGAGTTCGCGACGGACCTCACGCAGGACGGCGCGCAGTCCAGGGGAGAGTTGGAGGATCTCCGCGGCGTTGTCGAATTGACGCTGTGCGTTCAGCCACGGAGAGTCAACCGCCGCCGGTGCGGCAACCGTGCTCACGGGCACGAGCCTAGCAGGCTGACCGGCGCTTGGAGGCGCCGTGACGTATTCCCACCGCCATCTATACTGCCGCGGATGCCGGACACCATCGAGGTCAGCCCCAAGGCCGCCTACGACGCGCTGCAAGCAGGTGGAGCGGTGCTCATCGACGTCCGTGAGCAGTCGGAGTACGACGAGGCGCACATCCCCGGCTCGATCCTCATCCCGCTTGCACAGCTGCCGGCGCGCATGAGCGAGATCCCGGCCGATCAGGACGTGTACGTGCACTGCCGGATGGGCGGCCGGAGCGCTCGCGCCGTCGAACTGCTGCGGGCCTTCGGCAGGTCGAACTCCTACAACGTCAGCGGCGGTATCGAAGCCTGGGAAGAAGAGGGCCTGCCGGTCGCGGACTGACGGGAGCGATCAGCGGACCTGGAACGCGGTGGTGCCGAGCGTCGTCTCGTCGCTGCTGCCGCTGATCGTCACGGTGTAGTCGCCGGGCGGAAAGCTGCCGGTCGGCGGGCTGAGCGGGATGAGCGTGGCGCCCGACGAATCGAGGATGTAGTTGTTGTCGATGATCGTCGCGGCCGGCTGCCCGACGCTGACCACGATCTCGACCGGAGCCTGGCGCGCGGCCGCGGCGGCGTCGACCTCGATCGAGACCGTCGATGTCCCCGCGGGGAACGAGACCTGGGTCGCGGGAACTGCGCCGGCGACTTGCGCAGGGGATGCGACCGGGCGAACGGCCGTGAGCGCGACCGGGCTGGTCACCTGCGCGGGCGCCGGGTGCGTGGGAGAGGGAAGCAGCCGGAGCCCGAGGGCGACGGCGAGGATCACGCCCACCAGACCCGATCCGATGATCACGGCAGGGAAGCGATGGTGGGAGGGCGGTTCATACCGGGGCCCGGCGTCGGGTGGTGACGGTGGAGATGCCGCGGCACTAGCGGCGGCCGGTGTGCTGACGATCGGCAATGCCGCGATCGGCTCCATCGCAAGGGCGAGCGTCCACGCCCGTCCCGGCGCCGCCGGAGGTGGAGGCGGCGCTGCCGGGCGGGTCGCAGGGGGCGCGAGTTGCGCAGCGACGTCGGCCACCCCATCGATGACGGAGGCGAGTTGGCCGCGCAAGAGCGAGCGCTGGTCAGGCACGGCCCCAACCTAGCAGAGCCAAATTGGATTCGAACCACCGTGTGCGAAACCGTCACCCGCCGTCCATCCGGCTGTACGGGCGGTGCTAGCATGCCCCGGGAGTGGAGATCGCAGTGAATACGGCTGGCGATACCGAGGCAGACGGCGCAGCCGCCCGCGAGCGCGCCGTCGCCGCGGACTACGGCGAGGGGTACTACGCCAACTACGCGGCGGGCGACATCGTTTATGAGCACAACGCGCACTGGCAGGACTTCTTCGGCGCGATCGCCGACCGCCTGATCGCAGACTTCGCCCCCAAGACCGCGCTCGACGCCGGCTGCGCGATCGGGCTGCTCGTCGAGGCGCTCCGCGACCGGGGCGTCGATGCCGAAGGCATCGACTTCAGCGAGTTCGCGATCGCTCGCTCGCGGGACGACATTCGCAGCCATCTCACCATCGGGTCGATCACCGACCCATTCGAGCGCCGCTATGACCTCATCACCTGCTTCGAGGTGCTCGAGCACCTGTCGCCGCAGGACGCGGACAAGGCGATCGCCAACCTCTGCGCGTTCACCGACGACCTCGTCGTGTCATCGACCCCGATGCACTACCGCGATCCGACACACACGAACATCCATCCGCAGGAGTACTGGACCGAGCGTTTCGCACGGCACGGCTTCATCCGTGACGTCGAATACGACGCGTCGTACATCGCTCCGTGGGCCGCGCGGTACCACCGATCGTCGGCGCCGCTTCACCGGGTCGTCGCCGATTACGACCGCGCCTACTCGCGGATGGCCTTTGAGCTGCAGGAGCGC
The DNA here is from genome assembly GCA_963757475.1 of Candidatus Dormiibacterota bacterium. Classification (GTDB taxonomy): domain Bacteria; phylum Chloroflexota; class Dormibacteria; order Aeolococcales; family Aeolococcaceae; genus Palsa-851. Next base: position 131,524 of record CAVWRW010000004.1, on the reverse strand, counting down.
AACGCCGTGGTCATGGACCAGATGCGCGAGATCGACGAGTTGCGACAGCGCGCCCACGAGCTCGAGAGCCGATCCGGATGGAGCGAGCGACCGGCGGCGCGGATTGCCAGGCGGGCGGATGACCTTGTGGTCAAAGCCGCACCACAGGGAACGATGCGGCACGACGCGCTCCGCAGCGCGTTTCATGGGCTGCAGCGCCTCTTCCGCCGCCCCCCGCGCGACTGACCGACACCTCCACAACCGTAGGATCGAGCCGTGCCGGATCTCTCGTTGCCCTCGCTCGCGCCGATCGCAACGGTCGTGGTGGTCGCTGAGATCGCCGCCGGCACCACCGTCGCGGCCTACGTGGTGGACGTCCTCGGCAAAGTGGGTCGAGGCTTCATCGGGACCACAGCGGCAATCTGTGCCGGGATCATGGCGATCGCGGTGCTCATCGAGGCACTGCTCCCACCCGACAGCGCGCTGCTCGGCGCGCCGCTGCCGCCGGGGTCACAGGCGGACCTGCTCCACTGGTCGATAGCGTTCACCGTCGCGCTGCTTGCGTACGCGTTCTTCTGCGCGGTGATGACCGACGTGGCTCGCCGAGTTGTGGGCGTGATCACCATCGGATTCGGCGCGATGGCGATCGCGAAGGCGGCCGCGGCCTTCGGTCCGGCGCTCGGCGGTGTGGGCACCGCGGTCGTCGCATTCGTCCCGGCCGCGCTCGTCTCGGGCAGCGCACTCGCGGGGATGCTGCTCGGCCACTGGTACCTCGTGGCGCCCAGCCTCTCGTTCCGGCCGCTGCGGCGCTCGATCGACATCGTCTTCGCCGCAGTGGCGTTCCAGGCGCTCGTGATCGTGCTCGTGATCCTCACCGCGACGTCGGCGGTGCGCGGCGAGCTGCTGTGGTCGGGCGACGCATTCCCGTTCTGGCTCCTCGTCGTCGGCTCGGGCATTGTGTTCACCACCGGCGTCGCCCTGCTGACGCGCCACTTCGCCAGGATCCGCGCCAATCAACCGGCGACCGCGATGCTGTACGTGCTCATCATCAGCGTGGTCATGGGCGTCGTCCCCGCGCACCTGCTGTTCTTCGTCACGGGCGCCCCCATCTAGGTCAGGAAGTGCGTGCCTCGGCGCCGCTGAAGACGTCCGCGGGCTCGAGCGGTCCCGAAAGGTTGGTGTAGAGGACGGGCTCGCCCTACCGCGCGGTCTGGCCGGCCGTGCTTCCGGCTGGGACGTCGGCCTCGGGCTCGATGTGCCAGCGACCGTGCATCTCGAGCACGCCGACATGGCCGCCGCTGTTCTCGATGTGAAAGCTCGCTGCCGGATCGCTGAAGTCATACATGACGGAATCGGCGAGATCGTGCGCCGAGACCTGCACGGTGTAGCCGCCGGCGAGCAGCGACAGTGAGTCGATGTCGTATTGAATGGAGATGACACGCCCCGGGCGATCACCGGAGACCGTGACGTGGTCGAGGAGGGTGTTCGTGCCCGCGACGATGAGACCGTCGCCGCGGCGGATCGATATGCCACAGACAAAATCGCCGACGGTCTCGTCGACGAGCATCCGGATGTCGAGCGTCATCCGGCCTCCGGTCTCGAAGCTCCGCGACGTCTGTCCCTGCCCGTCGCGCAACGCGACCGACATGACCTGGACCGCTTTCGAGCCGTGTTGTCCCTGGTCGCCTTGCGGCGATGTTGCCGAGCTCTCCCGCGCGGTGGCCATCGAGTGCTCGGCAACCATGCGGTGGTACGCCGACGTCACTTCCTTCGCGGGGCCGTCAGCGATGACGACTTCGTGATTGAAGAGCAGCACTCGGTCGCAATACTCGTCGAGGGCAGCGAGGTCGTGGCTCACGAGCACGATCGTCTTGCCCTCGCGCTTGTATGTGTTGAACGTGTCGAAGCACTTCTCCTGGAAGCTCGCGTCGCCGACGGCGAGGACCTCATCCATGATCAAGAGATCGGTGCGCGCCAGGATCGCGACGGTGAATGCGAGTTGCACCTGCATTCCTGACGAGAAGTTCTTCAGCTTCTGCTCCGCGAAATCCTGCAGCTCCGCGAACTCCAGCACCTCATCGATCTTGTCGCGCAGTTGTGCGCGCGTGAGGCCGAGCAACGCGCCGCCGAGGAAGATGTTCTCGCGTGCCGTGAGCTCGGGATTGAACCCGACTCCCAGCTCCAGAAATGCAGAGAACTCACCGTTGACGACAGCACTGCCGCTGCTTGCCTTGTAGATCCCGCACAGGATCTTCAACAACGTGCTCTTGCCGCACCCGTTCGGCCCGGCGATACCGAGGAACTGACCCTGCGGGATGTCGAACGAGACGTCGCGCAGCGCGTTGAGGTCGCGATATCTCGAGGTGCTGCGCCAGTGCGTGACCCGGTATTTCAGCGTCGTGCTCTTGTCGAGCGGCAGCCGGAACCGCTTGCTCAGATGTGAGACCTGGACGACCGACGTCACAGCGCCTCGGCGAACTTCGGCGTGAGCCGGTTGAAGACGAGGAATCCGATGCCAAGCACGACGAGCGTGCCGAGGATCGGCACGATCACGAGTGCGCCGATCGAAGTGACCATCGAGGGAATGAGTGGGTTTGCGGCGTCGACCAATGAATGGCGCACGTCCTGGACGATCTGGAGGACCGGGTTCAGCCCTGCGATGTCGCGCAGATAGGTCGGAACCTTCACAAACGGATAGATGACCGCCGATCCGTAGAAGAGGACGAGTGATGCGATCTCCCAGATATGCCCGAGGTCTCTGAAGAAGACGAAGAGCGCACTGAGCAGGAGTGAGAGCCCGAGTACCAGCACGATGAGCTCGATGTAGTAGAGCGGTGCGAGAAGGCTCGACGCGGACAGGTGCAGCTTGCCGAGCAGCAGCGTCACGACGATGACAAGCAACGTGTTGATGACGAAGGACAGTGCAGCGCTCGCGGTCGATGAGACAACGAGTATCCAGCGGGGGAAGTACGCCTTGCGGATGAGATCGCCGTTGCCGGCGACCGCGTTCATCGCGAGCGTCGTCGACTCGACGAAGAACGTCCAGATCACGATGCCGTAGAGCAGCTCGACCGGAAAGTCCTTGTCGTTGCCGCCTGTTCTCAACAGCACGCTGAAAACGAGGTACATGATCCCAAAGAGCATCAACGGCTTGACCAGCGACCAGACGTATCCGAGCGCGGACCCCGTGTACTTCAGCTTGAACTGCGTTATCGCAAGCTCGCGGGTGAGGTTGAGAGTCCGCTGGAAGACGCTCCTCGGCCGAGCGATCGCCTCGAGACGCCCGCTCCCCTGGGCGACGACGGTCATGGTCGGAATCTCCACTGCAAGCGAACTGGCTGGCGCCTCACCCGAGTTCGAGCATACTAAGTGGAGGCGGAAAGCGCGCGCCGCGCATACCATCTGCTTTCGATGCGACAGAGGATGGATGTGGCGCGCCGGCTGTGGCGCAACGCGTGAAGGGCTCGCCTGACGAGCCGGAGGATGCACTGGAGGCCGCGCGCCGCCGGATCGCCGAGCTGGAGGCCGAACTCCAGCGGGTCCGCTTCGAGCTGGCGCAATCGACTGACAGCGCTGCCGCCCGAATTGCGCTGACGGCCGCCCGGCGGGCACGACGTCTCGTCCCTCCGAACTCGCGCCGGCAGCAGAGCCTGCATACCGCAGCGACGAGAACGCAGGTGCTCGTCGAGCATGGTCCGGCGGCGGTGGTGGGCGCCATCCGTCGCGAGCGCGACCTCCGGCGTGCCATCGGTGTCGCCGATACCGCTGCAGCGCGCCGCCGGCAGTATCGCGCCTGGTTGGCGCACCACACGCCGTCCGCGAGCGACCTTGCTCGCATGCGTAGCGAGGCAGCGGCGCTCGAGGATCCTGTCGTGATCAGCGTCGTCATGCCGGTGCGTGACCCGCAACGGGCATCGCTCGACGCTGCCATTCGTTCGGTGCTCGCGCAGACGTACTTGCACCTCGAGCTCTGCATCGCTGATGACGCATCGACACGACCGTACGTTCGTGAAGTGCTCGAGCATGCGGCGCGTGATCCGCGTGTGCGCGTCGTGTATCGCGATGCGCAGGGCGGCATCGCGGCGGCGTCCAACTCCGCGGTTGGGTTGGCGACCGGTGCGTTCATTGCGTTCCTCGACCACGATGATGTGCTGCGTCCTCATGCGCTGTCCGCGATTGCCAAGTACCTGCGCACCCACGCGGACGCGGACGTGGTCTATTCGGACGAGGACAAGCTGCTCCCCGACGGCGGTCTCGGTGCGCCGGCATTCAAACCCGACTTCTCACCGGACCGTCTGCTCGGCGAGAACTACATCAACCACCTGACAGTGATGCGCCGCTCGGTTGTCACGGAGGTCGGCGGACTTCGTGAAGGGTTTGACGGGAGCCAGGATCACGACCTCGTCCTACGCGTGACGGAGCGGGCGAGGCACGTCGGGCATGTCGCGGATGTGCTCTACGCATGGCGAATGGCGCCGGGTTCGACGGCCATCGCCGCCGACCGGAAACCCCATGCGCAGCAAGCGGGGCGGCGCGCGGTCGACGACGCGCTGCGCCGTCGCGGCGTCGCTGCGCGCGTCGAGCTCGGACCGAGTCCCGGTCTCTACATCCCGCGATACACGCTCATCGGTGAACCCACCGTCGATGTCCTGATCGTTGCGCGGTCCCCTGGATCGGATGCCGACGAATGCGCGCAGAGCGTCGAGGTGCTGACGACGTACCCGAATCGGCGCATCACCGTCGTCCATGCAGGCGAGCGGGTGGCGGAATCGATCAACGCCGCTGCCAACGCGATGACGGGAGACCATGTCGTGCTGCTCGACGCGTCGGTTCGGGTGATCACCGCCGAGTGGCTCCAGATCATGCTCGAGTTGAATCAGCGGGACGAGATCGGCGCCGTCGGTGTGCGACTGCGCTATCCGGACGGCGCCGTCGCACACGAAGGCATCGTGCTGGGACGGCTCGGGATCGCGGACAGCGTCGATCAGGTGCTGCGGGTGATCAAGGAGGCGAGCGCGGTCTCGGGCGCCTGTCTGATGACCAGGCGCGCGGTGTTCGAGCAGGCGGGGGGCATCGATCCGATCTACCGGCGTGCCCTGCTCGACGTGGACTACTGCATGAGGGTCCGCCAGCTCGGGCTCCGGGTGCTGTGCACGCCGCTTGCCGAGTTGACCTGGGGCGACGCGGAACGCGGCGGCACCGAGGACGGGAGTGGCTGGGACGAGCGCACCTTCACCGAGCGATGGGGATCCGACGGCGAAATCCCCGACCCGTATTTGAACGCCAACGTGCTCTGGCCGCACCCGTTGAGCCTCCGCGTGAGCTGAGATCGGATACCACCGCACGCAGTCGTAACCGAAAACGCGACGGCATTCGGGTCGTTGCTCCGGATCATGTTGGGACACACGAGCGAACCAGGAGGCATGGGGCACTTGAGAACACGCAGCCACGCGCTCAGCAAGGAGCGCGTCTGTCTGCCGCTCATTGCCGGACTTCTTCTTTCAGCGGCCTTGTGGGTTCCGAACGCCTCGCAGGCCGCTGCCGCGGCGACACGAACAGCCTGCGGACCGACGAGCGCCACGAGCGCGGTGTGTCCGGCTGTATCGGGCGCTACCCGGCTTGCATTCGCCGCAAAGCTGAAGGAAGCCGCCGCCAGAAACGTGCCCACGCCGGCATGCGGGGCTGCGCAGCCCGGACATGCGCAGTGTTTCGCCGAAGAGGTCGCCAACACGGCCGGCTCGCCGCTTCCGGGCTGCCTGGCGCCGGGCAATGAAGCCTACGTCCCGTGCGATCTCCAGAGCGCCTACGACCTGCCCTCCGCAACCAACGGCACCGGCCGTACCGTCGCGGTCGTCGACGCGTTTGACGATCCGAACGCGGAATCGGACCTTGCCGTTTATCGCAGCAACTTCGGACTCGCGCCCTGCACGACCGCCAACGGCTGTTTCGAGAAGGTCGATCAGAACGGCGGCACCAACTATCCCGGGCCGCCACCATCCGGGGACAACTGGGTTGCCGAGATCGGCCTCGATCTCGACATGGTGTCGGCGATCTGCCCGAACTGCCACATCATCCTGGTCGAGGCCGACTCCGACCAGGACAACAGCCTCTTTTACGCTGAGGATGAAGCCGCAACACTCGGAGCCACAGAGATCACCAACAGCTGGGGCGGTCAGGAATTCACGCAGGAGGCCTCAGGCTACGACCAGTTTTTCAACCACCCCGGCATCGCCATCACCGCGTCCACCGGGGACAACGGCTATGGCGTCGCGTATCCGGCGGCCTCTCCGTCCGTGACCGCGGTCGGCGGCACCGACCTGTCGCCATCGACCAACGCCCGCGGCTGGATCGAGACGGCCTGGAACGGCGCCGGCAGCGGGTGCTCCGGTGTCGAGGCGCGGCCGTCCTGGCAGTCCGCCAACACGAACATCGCATCTCGCTGCGGACGACGGGCTGACGCCGACGTCTCGGCAGTCGCCGATACCGGCACCCCGGTGTACTCGTACGACAGCGCTGGCGGCGGATGGATCGAGGTGGGTGGCACGAGCGTCGCATCGCCGATCATCGCTTCGGTCTATGCGCTGACGACGTCGGCACCGATCAACAACGCCAGCTACATCTACAGCCACACCTCCGGCCTCAACGACGTCACGAGCGGCAGCAACGGGAGCTGCGGCGGCATCGACCTCTGCACCGCCGGCAGCGGCTGGGACGGCCCCACCGGGCTCGGCACGCCTGACGGCACCACCGCGTTCGGTGTGGGCGTCCCGATCATCAGATCGGTCACGCCGGCCTCGGGACCGGTCGCGGGCGGCCAGGTGATCACGGTGGCCGGGACCGGCTTCGCCGCTGGGATGACGGTCACCCTCGGCGGTACTGCCATCACGCCTTCGAACGTGTCCTACGCGTCGTTCACCTTGACGACTCCGGCCGAGGCCGCCGGCACCGACGACATCCAGGTCACCACCTCCGGAGGTGTCAGCGCGCTCGGCTCTGCGGACGTCTACACGTACATCGCCCCGGCGAACTACGTACCGATGACGCCGTTCCGGATCTTCGACACCCGAGGCGGCGCACCGCTAGGGCCGAACTCGAGCCGGACCGTCCAGATCACCGGCGTGGGATCGATCCCGAGTGACGCGGTTGCGGTCGTGCTCAACGTGACCGAGGTGAACGACACGGCGGCAAGCCTGCTGACGGTGTACCCCGCCGGCAACCCGAAGCCCAACGCTTCGAACCTGAACTTCAACGCCGGGACCGTCACGCCCAATCTCGTGACCGTCACGCTTGGCTCCGGTGGTGGCGTGGTGATCTACAACGCCGCCGGATCCGTGAACGTCATCGCCGACGTCGAGGGATATTTCGAACCACCGGCCTCGGCAACCCCCCTGGGAGAGTTCCATCCCATCTACCCCGTGCGGGTGTGCGATACACGAAGCGCGACGCTCGCGTCGAGCGCATGCAAGACGCACGGCGTGCTGGTCGCCGGGAGCCCGATGCTCGTGACGATCACAACTGGAGGCCAGATTCCCGGCGGTGGCATGGCGGTGGCAGCCGTCCTCAACCTGACCGGCGTCGTGGGCACTGCAGCGACGTACGTGAGCGTGTACCCCCCACTGTCGAATGGCACGTGCAGCAGCACACCCGGCGTGTCGACGCTCAACCTCCTGGCGGGTGCCGTCGAGGCCAACCGCGTCATGGTCGAACTCGGCCCGGGGCCGAGCGGACCGGATACGGCGGTCTGCGTCTTCGCGTCGGCCGGCAGAATCAACGTCCTGCTCGACGCGAACGGCTGGTTCGGCACTGCGTCCGCTCCGACCGGCTATCAGTACCAGGCAATCGTGCCGAGCCGGATCTGCGACACCCGCGGCGCATCGGCGGGATGTGCTGCCGGATTGATCGGAGGGGGCCAGCCAGGTGCGCGCCTCGTCAGGATTGATGGCGTCGGCGGCATTCCAGCGGCCACGAGTGGCACGGTCGTCCAGGCGGTCATCGCCAACCTCACCGCGACGGTTCCGAACGCCGGCACCTACCTCGTCGCGTATCCCGCCGATCAGCCCGCGCCGTCGGCATCCGACATCAACCTTGTCGCGGGTGCGACGCTGCCAAATCTCGTGGTCGTGCAACTCGACACGAGCGGAGACACGCACAATGGCGACGTCGACCTGTTGAATAGCGTCGGCAGTGTCAACGCGATCATCGATATCGAGGGCTGGTTTCAGTAGGTATGGCGTGGATGGCGGTGCTCCCCGAGATGGACGGGGTGCTCAACACGATGGCCTCGCGGCCACTTGCCGAGCGACTCGGTCCGATCGACGGCGTCATGATCAAGACGTTCAAGAAGTGGACCGACCAGCGCGGCTACTTCATCGAGCAACTCAAACGCGGTGATGTCGATGACGCCGGACGGCCGTTCCTACCGGATCATCAGTTCGCACAGATCTCGCGCAGCCTCGCCTACGCGCGCGGTGGCAACCCGCCGGAGCTCATCAAGGCATTCCACTGGCACAAGCGGCAGTGGGATTACTGGGACATCGTTCAGGGCGACGCCCGCGTTGTGCTCGTCGACCTGCGCCATGACTTGCCGACGGTGGGACGCGTCCAGACGATGATGCTCGGCGAGAACGCGCCGCGCATGGTTGCCATCCCGCCGTTCGTCGCGCACGGCTACCAGTGCCTCTCGAGCCGCGACGTGATCCTCAACTACTACGTCACCGAGCCGTATGACCCGGCGGATCCGGACGAGGGTCGCATCCCCTGGAACGACGCGCGCATCGGCTTCGACTGGACGATCGAGAACATCTGACGTGCGGTTGCTGGTGACCGGAGGGGCGGGCTTCATCGGCAGCGAGTTCGTGCGCATGACGCTCCGCGATCATGCGGATGAACTCGGTGATCGTGCTCGACAAGCTCACCTATGCCGGCAACGAGCGCAACCTCGATGCGGTGCGCGATGAAGCGCGCTTTCGCTTCGTGCGCGGGGACATCTGTGATGCCGCAACGGTCAACCAGCTCGCGGGTGAGGCCGACGTCATCGTCAACTTCGCAGCCGAGTTGCACGTCGATCGATCGCTCGAGGCGCCGGGTCAGTTCATCCTCACCGACGTGTACGGGACCTTCGTGCTCATGGACGCTGCGCGCTCGCACGGACACGAGCGCTTCGTGCAGGTGAGCACCGATGAGGTGTACGGCGATGTCAGCAGCGGTCACAGCGTCGAGGGCGATCCGCTGCGGCCGCGCAGTCCGTACAGCGCAAGCAAGGCCGGAGGCGAGTTGCAGGTGCAGGCGTACCGCACCTCGTACGGATTTCCGGCCATCGTGACTCGCGGTTCCAACACGTTCGGCCCGTATCAGTACCCGGAAAAGATCATTCCGCTCTTCATCACGAACGCGATTGATGACCGTCCGCTGCCCATCTACGGAGACGGCGGCGCGGTGCGTGACTATCTCTACGTCGAGGACCACGCGCGCGGCATCGACCGTGCGTTGCGCCACGGAGAGGTGGGCATGGACTACAACATCGGCGCCGGCGGCGAGACCGACGGCATCACCGTCGCCGACACCGTGCTCCGCTTGCTCGGCAAGCCAGACACCCTCAAGCAGTTCGTCCGCGACCGCCTCGGTCACGATCGACGTTACGCGGTCGACTCCTCGCGCCTTCGAAGCATCGGATGGGAGCCGCGCGTCGCCTTCGAGGAGGGAATGCAGCGGACGGTCACCTGGTTCGCCACGCATGAGGACTGGTGGCGGCCGCTCAAATCCGGCGAGTTCTGGGAGTTCTACCAGCGAAACTACAAGCCTGCGGACACCGGAGTCACCCCGTAGCAGCGCCGTCTGGACGGCTCTCGGCCCCATGAACGATGCGGTATCATCCTTCGACGAAGAGGGCAAACGCGCCAAAACTCAGAGAGCGAACGCCCCGTGGGATGGATGTAGTTGCCAGAGACGGCACAGCGGTGGCGCACCGGCGTCGCCGGGAGAGGTTCGATCGAAACGTTGCGAACCGTAGTTGTCATGCCCGCATACAACGCGGCGAAGACGCTCGAAGCCACGATTGATCGGATTCCACCGGGCGTTGTCGATACGATCATCCTCGTCGACGACGGCAGCGCTGACGACACCGCATCGGTCGCCGCGTCGCTGGATCTCGTCGTCATCAAGCATCCCCACAACGCGGGCTACGGCGCCAATCAGAAGACCTGTTACATGGAGGCGCTTCGCGACGGCGCTGACGTTGTCGTCATGCTCCATCCGGACGGCCAGTACGACCCGTCGATCCTCAGCGACATGGTCGACGTGATCAGCAGCGGTCGCGCCGACGTGGTCCTCGGTTCGCGCTTTCTCAATCCCGGTGGCGCCCGCGCGGGCGGCATGCCGTGGTGGAAGCGGCTGGCCAACAAAGCGCTCACCGGCTACGAGAACCGCGTGCTCGGGCTCGGCCTTTCCGAGTATCACACCGGATACCGCGCGTACAGTCGCAAGTTCCTCACCACGGTTCCCTTTCTCCGCAACTCGAACGACTTCGTGTTCGACACGCAGATCCTGACGCAGGCTGCGGCGTTCAACTTCAAGGTAGCCGAGGTGCCGGTGACGACGCGATATTTCGATGACGCGTCGTCGGTCGACTTCAAGACGTCAACGGTGTACGGCTTGAAGACCGTCTGGACGATGAACCGTTACGTGTTGCACCGCCTGGGACTTCGCTCCCGCCGTTACTCTCGCTGAGCCGGACCCCGGACCGCATACACAGCGATCGTCGCACTGCGTCGTGCTGTCGCCGCGATCGGCGCGATGACCCCCGCAGCGACGGTGAGCGGCGCCGCAAGCCCGACAGCGATCACCGCTGAGAGCGCGCCACTTCGACCCTCGCGCAAACGTGCCTCGGATCGGCGCAAGACGTCGTAGAGCAGGTTCGGCGGAAGACCGAGACGGTTCTCGACCGTCTGCACGAAGCTGAACAGGTCGTACTCGGGTACCAGATGCGTGACTTTGACGGTCTCGAAACCTGCTGCGCCGAGCATCGCTCCGAGCGTTGCCGGTGTGAAGTGGACGAGATGTCGCGGCACGTCGAGGTGAAACCACTTGTTGCGTCCGAAGCGGGCTTCAGGGGACCCGAAGTTCGGTACCGCGAGGAGCAGGATCCCCCCGGGCCGCAGCAATCGTGCGATGCCGGCAATGGTGTGGCGCGGGGAGTGGAGATGCTCGGCGACATGCCAGAGCACGACGGTGTCGAACGTCACGCCCTCGGCGATGAGCTCGTCGACATCCTGGGAGCGCACGTCGAGATGGAAGACGTCGCGAGCCTGCTGCGCAGCCGACTGCGAACGCTCGGTGCCTCGTGTTTTCCATCCACGCTGGCGCATCTGGTTGAGCAGCACGCCCGGGCCGCAGCCGACGTCGAGCACGCTGCCGGTACCGCCGAGCAACCGCTCGACGGAGCGGATGCGGCTCCGGTGCACGAGCCCGAGCACGCGGTCCATCCCGCCCCGGTATCGCTTGGTGGTGCTGTGATATCCGCGCGGATAGTAGCGGTCCAGCTCGCTCGACGACGGTGCGGGAACGGTCTGCGCCAGGTCGCAGTACGAGCATTGCGCGATGGTGAAACCGTCACCGGTGGCGGGATCGTCGGCGTCGAAGAGGCGCACGAGCGCGGCGTTCGGATGGCCGCACGCGGTCGAGGTGGTCACCCGTTCAACGCGATTGCGGAGGGCCGCGCCCATGCCCCCGGTTCGATGAGCGCGAGCGCCAGGCCGGCGAGGATCAGCACGCCCCCCGCGATGGTTGCAAGCCCGGGCACGGCAGCGAAGAAGGCAAGCGCGAGGAGCGCGGCGAGCGGCGGCTCGCCGAGGAATGACAGAGACACGAGCAGTACCGGGACATGGCGGAGCGCCCAGTTGTACACGGTATGGCCGCCGAGAGTGCACACGACGGCGAGCCCGAGACACGCGAGAGCGACCTTCGGCGATGGGAGATGCGCGCTCCCGCCGACAATGGCAGTCACGGCTGCAATGACGCAGACGACCGTGTAGACCATGGCCGAGTATCCGGCCACGCCGAGCTCGGAGCGCACCCCACGCCCGATGAGCAGGTAGCCCGCGAGGCACACAGCCCCGCCGATCGCGAGCAGGTCGCCGCCGAACGCGTGGCTGTCGACCCGGAAATCTCCTGCGCAGGTCACCACCATGCCGGCCAGCGCAACAGCCACAGCGACCAATGTCCGGCGTGACACGCGTTCGCCGAGCAGTCGCCTGCCGAGCGGCGTGACGATGATCGGGTGCACCGAGACGAGGAGCACGCTGGCGGCGATCGAGGTGTACTGCAGGGACGCCGTCCACAGAAGGAAGTGACCGGCCAGGAGCACGCCGCTCGCCAGCACCAGGGCTATCTGCGTCCGGCCGCGGGGCATGACGTGGCGGCGCGCGTCTCGGAACACCCAGGGCACGAGCAGGACCGTTGCCATGCCCATCCGCAGCCAGACGATCGTTGCTGCATCGTCGTCGGCGAACCGGATGAAGATCGCGGAGAAGGAGACGGCCACGGTCGCGACGACGAGCGCCACACCCGGCGCGGGAGTGCGCTCGCGGGTCGCGGCGACGCTCACCGGCGGCGCTCGCGCTCCCGGGCTCTGAGCAGTTCGGTGTAGCCGCCGAGGACTTCGCGGATGCCGCCGTCCTCGATCGCCCAGGTGCGCGTCGCGACGGCATCGATGAGCGCTCGGTCGTGGGTCACGAGGACCATCGCTCCGGGGTACTTCACGAGCGCTGCCTCGAGGACTTCCTGCGCCGGAATATCGAGGTGGTTGGTGGGCTCGTCGAGGAGCAGCAGGTTCGTCTCCTCGATCGCGAGCTTGCCCATCATCAGACGCGCTCGCTCGCCCCCACTCAGGTCACCGACGAGCTTGAGGGTGTCGTCGCCGCTGAAGAGCAGTGATCCCAGCAGCGTGCGCGCACGTTCCTCGCCGACCGGATGCGTGGCAAGCAGGTCGGCGAGCACAGTGCGCTCGTCGTCGCCGGCCGGGACGTCGGCGGCGCCGTGCTCCGTGGACTGCCCGAGGTCCTGGCGGTACAGGCGGCGCACGCTCCGCGGACCGAGCGTGAGCGTGCCCTCGAGTGGCGGCAGGTCGCCCGCGAGGGTGTGGAGGAGCGTCGACTTGCCGCTGCCGTTCGGTCCCAGGACGGCGATCCGCTCGCCCGGGACGATCGTCAGCGGCGGCACCATGAGCAGCGGCTCGTCGCGGCCGATGATCAGCCCGACGCCCTTGAGCGTCACCCGCGATGCAGGCGCGCTGGCGAAGCGAAGCTTTGGCTTGCGGTCGACCGTCGGCGGCTCGACACGTTCGAGGCGGTTGAGCCGCGTCTGGCGGCCACGAGCCTCGCGCGCTCGCTGTCCAGCCTTGTACTTGCGGATGAACTCTTCCTGGTGGTCGATGTATGCCTTCTGGGCTGCGAACTCGCGCCGCCGTCGCTCCCGCCGCTCGACGCGGAGCTTCGTGTACTGCGTGTAGTTGCCGGGGTAGTCCTCGATGGTGCCGCCGGCGACCTCGATGACCTGCGTGCAGACGTTGTCGAGAAAGCGCCGGTCGTGGGAGACGAGCACGAACGCGGTTGATACGCCTTTCATGAAGTCCTCGAGCCACTCGATCGCGGTGAGGTCGAGATGGTTCGTCGGCTCGTCGATGAGCAAGAGGTCGGCGTCCTGCACGAGCAGTTTCGCCAGCTCCAGACGGCGCTTCTGGCCACCGCTCAGCTGCGACGGATGGCGCTGTTGCGTTGCGGTGTCGAGTCCCAGCCCGCCGAGTGCTTCGCGCGCATTGGCCTCGAGCTCGTAGCCGCCCTGGTCGATGTAGCGGTGCTGGACATCGCCGTACCGCTCCAACAACTGCGCCGCATCCGGACGCGCGCTGTCGGCGAGGAGCGGCTCGAGCGTCGTCATCTCGTGATGCATCGCCGCGAGGTCCTCACGCGAGGCCATGACCTCGTCGAGGATCGTCTCGGCGACGGGCTCCGGTGCGTCCTGGGGGAGATAGCCGATGCGCAGTCCGCGCTGACGTTCGACCTCGCCGGTGGTTGGCTCACGCGCGCCGCTGATCAGGGTGAGCAGCGTCGTTTTACCGGCGCCGTTGGCGCCGACGACGGCGATGCGTTGGCGTGTCTCGACGCGGAAGGTCACACCCTCGAGCACACTCTCCGCACCGAAGGCGACACCGACGTCGCGCAGGCTGACCAGGGACAAGCGCCGCTACTGCCCTGTCGCACCCTCGCGGGCGACGATGCGCCTCACGATGGCGACCGACGATGCGTACGTCGAGTCCATGCCGAAGTAGGAGAGACCGCGGGCGCCGAGCGTGCGGGCCTGCGTGTACGGCGTGTCCGAGCCGTAGTGGATCACGCCGAAATCGATCGGCAGCTTGGAGAAGCTGATCGGCTCACCGGTGGGGTAGCGCGCCGGCTGGGTCATCTCGTACACGGCGTTGCAGTATGGACCGGCCTCCATCTCGACCACGGTGAACGCTTCGCGGTAGTAGAAGTCGAGATAGCCGCGGTTCTGCAGAAACGTTCCTTTGACGCTGACCGCGCGCTGGTTGTCGAGTCCACTCCCGAAACGCAGATACGGGGCAATATCCGACACCGAGAACGCGTTGTCGAGCCAGAAGGTCGACCTGCTGTGCTCGTCGTGGATGACGCTACTGATCATCACGTCGCCGACGTCGGCATTGAGGGTCGCCGCCTTGCCGAGGATGTAGACACCGCGCAGCTCAACCGTTTCGGCAATCTCGCGAAGGATGTTGTACGCGGCGAGACCGAGCGGGTAGTCGATGTTGACGATGACGGCTCGGCTTGCCGCTAGCGCAGCGGCGTCGACCGGCAGGACGCGCTCGTCAAAGCGTGCGGGTGTCAGACGGTCGAGCGGTACCACCTGCGCGGCGACATCGAGCGCCGTGCGGCTGGTGACGCTCAGCGCGCCGGCCTCGCGCTCCTCGCGCCGGAGCGCGGCGCGCTCGGAGTCGGGAAGCAGGCGCATGCGCTCCCGGGCGGCGTAGTAGAGGAAGTTGTTCCAGTGGCCTTGCGCGGTCCCGTCCTGGAATCGACGCAACTCGTCGCGAAGCTCCTCCGTCCCATCGCGCTCGACGGCCGTGGCGAGCTCCTCGGCGTGACGCGGGGCGACACCGGTGAGCAGATTGGCGATCGCGTGTGAGTTGCTGCTGACGAAATACACGGGACGGTCGAGGAGTGATTCGGAGCGCATGAGGCCGGTGACCTGCTGCCACCAGCGACGGGTCACGCGCGCGTAGCCAACCTGCGTGCCGCCGAGCATCCGGACCCGAAGCGCCATCTCCTCGCGAGCGATCGCGGCCAGCCGGGCGCCGAACCCGGCTCCCCAGATGTCGTGCAGCTGCGCCCAGTCGTCCTCGAGACCGCCGCACTTAACGGCCAGCTCGGCCGGCGTCGCGTGTTCGATGCGTTCGATCCCGGCGCTCTCGATCGCGATGCGCAGCTTCTTGCACTCGATCTGGAGCGCGACCATGGTCGGAATCAGGTCGTCGACGTCCGAGGCGCTCGCGATGAGCACGGCCAGCGTTCCGTCGCCGTCGTCGTACCAGCGGCGCCGCCGCCCGGGGCGCTCACCTCGGACCACTCGCTGAAGGGCTCGTAGCCTCGCTGGGCGAACACCTCCGCCGACTGGCCCATCACCACACGCCGAGCCACGAGGATCGCGTCCGGGAGCCGCCGGACGGCATACAGGAGGGCTCCGAGGTCCAGTTCAGCCGATGCCGCCAGGGGGTGGAGGCTCGAGCCCATCGCCTTGTGGGAGTGCTCGAAGACGCGGAGCTGGGTCTCGCCACTGCTGCGCAGGATCGTCGTGTAGGTCCGGTGATAGACCTCGACCGCATCGACGAGCGCCGTCTCCTCGGAGGCCGGTTGCGCGCGATTGAGGCTCGCGAACGGAGGCTGGGCAGCCGCCTCGCCTCCGAGTTCGTGTGACGCCATCCAGGCCATTGTCGCCGCTGGCGCTACGGCGGGAGCGTCGGGCTGGCTATCCTGCCCCGGCTGTGGGACGCATCGCGGTGACCGGATCCGTCGCCTACGACACGATCATGGTGTTCAAAGGCCGCTTCGGCGACCACATCCTTCCGGACCAGACCCACGTTCTCAACGTCGCGTTCCTCGTGGACCAGCTCGAGCGACGCCGCGGCGGCACCGCGTCGAACATCACGTACTCGATGGCGATGCTGGGCGAGCATCCGCTGCTCTGCGCGGCGGTGGGCGCGGACGACTTCGCTGCTTTCGAGTCGGCGCTCGTTGCCGAGGGTGTCGACACGTCCGCGGTGCTGCATTGCGATGGCATCGACACCGCGACGGCGTTCATCACCACCGACCTCGACGGCAACCAGATCACCGCGTTCCACCCCGGCGCGATGACGCGCGCCGCGGGTGTCGACCTGAGCTGCGCTGAGCGACATCTCCGAGGTCGTCGTCGGTGCTGACGACGCCGGCGCAATGGCACTCCACATCGAGCAGGCCGGAGTGCTTGGCGCCCGGCTGGTCTTTGCCCCGGCGCAGCAGATTCCCGCGATGGCGGACGACGTGCTCCGAGCGGGACTCGAGAGCGCGTGGCTCGTCGCCGGCAACGACTACGAGCTGCAGATGATTCGTGAGCGCACCGGCATGTCGGTGGAAGACCTCAGCGCCGGGCGCATGGTCGCGGTCACCAAAGGGGCGGCCGGGCAGCGAGATCCACGCACCCGGCGGCGTCACCGTGATCCCGCCCGCTCGGGTCGACGAAGCCGTCGACCCCACCGGGGCGGGCGACGCCTACATTGCCGGGCTGCTGACCGGTTTGCGCGCGGGCGCTTCGGTCGACGTCGCGGGCCGGATGGGCTCGGTCGCGGCCGCGTACGTCGTCGCCGAGCGCGGCCCGCAGGCGCATCACTTCGACCCCGCATCGTTCCGGGCGCGGTATGCGGCGACGTTCGGTTCGGAGCCGAGCTTCGGCGCCTGACCCGCGGCGTAGAGTGATCTGACATGGAAGACGCAGTCATCGTCAGCGCTGTTCGCACACCGGTCGGCACATTCGGCGGCGCGTTCGTCGATGTTCCCGCAACGAAGCTCGGCTCGATCGCGGTTGCAGAAGCATTGCGCCGCGCGGGTGTCGATACTGTCGATGAGGTGCTCATGGGCAACGTGCTCCAGGCGGGGCTCGGTATGAACACCGCGCGCCAGGCATCGATTGGCGCAGGCCTTGCCGAAGGCGTCCCGGCGACGACGATCAACAAGGTGTGCGGCAGTGGCCTGAAGACGGTGGCGCTCGCGGCGCAGGCGATACGTGCCGGCGACGCCGAGTGTCGTCGTGGCCGGCGGCATGGAGAACATGTCGCGCGCGCCGTACCTGATGGAGAACGGCCGATACGGCTACCGCCTCGGTAACGGGCAGCTTGTCGACGAGATGATCCGCGACGGTCTGTGGTGTGCGTTCGAGGACTGCCACATGGGCACCACGGCGGAGAACATCGCCCGCGAGTACGAGGTGACGCGCGAGGACCAGGACAGCTTTGCCGCGGGTTCGCAGCAGAAGGCCGCGGCGGCCATCACGAGCGGACGGTTCGCGACGAGATCGTTCCGGTGCCCGTGCAGCGCAAGAAGGAGCAGGTTCTCGTCGACACCGACGAGCATCCTCGCGCCGGAACCACCGCGGAATCGCTCGCGGCGCTGCGCACGGCGTTTGCCAAAGACGGGACGGTGACGGCAGGCAATGCAAGTGGTATCAACGACGGCGCTGCGGCCGTTGTGGTCATGAGCGCGTCGCGCGCCAAGGCCGAAGGTCGCGTCCCGCTCGCGCGGATTCGCGGCTACTCGAGTGCGGGAGTCGCGCCGCGGATCATGGGGATGGGGCCGGTGCCCGCGGTCCGTGCAGCGCTGGAGAAGTCCGGTGTCGCATTGCGCGATATCGATCTCTTCGAGCTCAACGAGGCATTTGCATCACAGGCTGTCGCCGTTGGGCGGGAGCTGGCGGTGCCGGAGGATCGGCTCAACGTCAACGGTGGTGCGATCGCGATCGGCCATCCCATCGGAGCGAGCGGTACGCGCATCCTCGTGACATTGCTGTACGAGATGCAGAAACGCGACTCGCAGCTTGGGGTCGCTGCGCTCTGCATCGGCGGCGGTCAAGGCATCGCAATGGTGCTGGAGCGCAGCTAGGCTCCGTCTCGTCGCAGGGATCCGCATGCCACGGCAGAGGTGGGGGCGTCGGGGGATCTGGGCCGCTGCTCAGCTTGCCCGCTCGGTCGTTCGCGCAAATCTATTTTCGCGCTCTCTTCCTCGCTCACAAATTCGCTGCGGCCCAGATCCCCCGCCACCCCCACCTCTGTGGCTTGAGGCGCGTCCTTCGCTCAGCAGAGCTAGCTGACGACTGGGGGCGGGGTGATTGGGATAATCCCTTGCCGTGGCTCGTGAAGTGTCGTCGCCAGGCAGCCGTCAGGCCGACGCTCGTTGGCGGCTTCGACGGCAGGATCGCGTTGGTCACTGGGGCATCGTCCGGTCTCGGGGCTCGCTTCGCGCGCGTACTGCACCAGGCCGGAGCGCATGTCGTTGTGACCGCCCGCCGCGGCGACCGCCTCGATGAGCTCGCGTCCGAGTGCGGGGAGCGGATCGAGACGATCACCGGCGACATCACTGACGCGCACCATCGAGAAGCAATCGCTGAGCTCCTCCAATCCCATGGCCGGCTCGATGTGCTCGTCAACAACGCCGGCATCTGTGACGACGGCCCCATCGAGGAGCAGTCGCTCGACGACCTGCGTCAGGTCATCGAGGTGAATCTCATCAGCGTCATGGACATCTGCCGGCTCACGGCGCCCTTGCTCTTTGGCATCTCCTGGCGCGAGCGTCATCAACATCGCGTCGATCTACGGTGTCGTCGCGTCCCGCGGGCCGATGGCGGGCTACAACGCCACCAAGGGTGCGATCGTTAACCTCACTCGCGAGCTGGCGGCGCAGTGGGGCGGTCGCGGCGTGCGGGTCAATGCACTGGCTCCCGGATATTTCCCATCCGAGATGACGGGCTTCCTCGAGGACGAGCACTTTGCGCATCTGGATCCGGGAACGGACGCTCCTCGCTCGCACACCGGCCGTGGAAGAGATCGACGGCCCGCTCCTCTTCCTCGCCAGCGACGCTTCGAGCTATGTGACCGGGCACGTGCTCCTCGTCGACGGCGGCTGGCACAGCCATCTGAGCTGCAGGCCGTCAGCCCGTTGCGCGTCGAAGGCGCTCCCACAACTCGCTCGCATACGGCTCGGGATCGTCACGCAGATTGACGCTGTTCTCCTTCGTGTCGGACGCACGCACCCAGAGCCCTGCGGCCCACGCCGCACTCAAGCCGGTTTTCGTGAAGGCGCGTCCACGCTCCCGCTGATAGGCATCGAGAAAGCGTTCGCTCTCCTCAGGCGTTGATCCGCCTGGCGCGTCGGCCGACGCGAAAACCGCGGCTGCCGCGCCGGCGATGGTTGCCTCCGGCCGGCTCGCCGCACTGTCCCAGTCGTGCACGACCAGAATCTCGCGGTTGTTCCACCGGATGTTCTGCGACTCCCAGTCGACGTGTCCGACGACGGGTGGAGCGCGAAAGCCGAGGAGGAGCGTGCGAGCTCTTGCTCCGATCTCATTCAACCAGCGCGGCCCGGGGTCGGCGTTGAGATCTCGCTCGCCGGCCTCCCGCAGAGGCCAAATGCCCGCTCCTTCGTGGTCCCACGCAACCCAGGGTGGGGGCGGATCTAGCCGGCGCCCAACGTCCAGGTGCGCGCAGGCCTCGACAAGCTGCCAGAGCAACGCTGCGAACCGGGGTCGGCGAGTCATAGCCACGCTGGAGTTGTGTCCCGCCAGGTACGTATTCCTCTGCGGTCGCGATTTCGGCACCGAGCTGTGCAGGCCCCGCAATCGGCATGGGGCATGGGAAGCCCGACGCGTGGAGATGACGCTGAACCTCGACGCATCCATTGATACGCGGGGCGGGTGGCCGGATCTTCACAACGACCTCGCGACCGTCGGTCAGCCGAAGGCCGACCACCAGCGAAAGATGCCCGCTGACGAACAGGATTTCGACGGGCTTCGCGCCGAGCAACTGCTCGCACCATCGGTCCAGACCCTCCCTGTCGATCGAGGATGTGTCCAACCGGGCGTTGCTGCGGAGCGCTCTAGCTGGGCTCGATGCCCGCGAAGAGGTCCGTCTCCGGCAGCACCGCCGGGACGCGCGAGATGGCGAGCTGGAAGTATTCGTCGGCGAACTGCTTGAGCACGTCGTCGGGCATGCTCAACTGCGGCCAGTCCTCTGAGATCTGACTGTGATGTGCGCGCAAGGCGTCGCGCTTGCGCCCGATCACGTCGACCGTGTCGATCGTCGCGGCGACCTCCGCATCGGGCGTGAGGAACTCCATCTCATCGGGGTTGGTCTCGCCGAACGGCGGATCGATCCCGGCTGCCTTTGCCATCGCGACCATGCGCTCGAACTGCGAGCGCGGGAACGCGGTGTAGTAGAGCTTCTCCACGCGCCACGGCTCACCGGCCTCCTTGTACATCGGCACGAGGCGCGCCGCCTCCACTGCGAGCAGTGTCGCGCGATGTGTCTGGACATGGTCCGGGTGGCCGTAGCCGCCGTTGCCGTCATAAGTGACAACAACGTGCGGGCGGAATCGCCGGATCTGGGCGACGAGCTTTCCTACCAGCCTCGTCGATCGGCGTCATCCAGAACGCGTCGGGAAGCTGGTTGGTGGGTGCGCCTGCCATCCCGAAGTCGCCGTAACGCAGGAACTCCACCTCGTCGACCTTGCAGGATCCTGCATGCCTCGCGCAACTCGCCTTCACGAATCTCGGCCAGGCGTGGACGCGTCGTCTCCTCGGGCATGTTCGGATCGACGATCGTCGCGAGCTTGCCGTCGGTGCAGCACACGACGCACGTCTTCACGCCGCGGTCCGCGTACGTGGCGAGCGTGCCGCCCATCGTGATCGTCTCGTCGTCGCAGTGCGCGTGCACTGCCATCAAACGCAGACCCGCTTCCGCCATTACTCCTCGACCACGGTGACAGAGCGCATCACGTCGTTCTGACGGATGGCCCCGACGACGTCCATTCCCTTCACGACCTGACCGAAGAGGTTGTACGCCTTGGTGAGCTTGTGGCGATCGTCGACGGTGCAGATGAAGAACTGCGAGCCGTTGGTGTTCGGTCCGGAGTTGGCCATCGCCACGGCGCCGGGCTCGTACTCGCCCTGCACCGGCTCGTCGTCGAAGCGATAGCCGGGTCCGCCGCGACCGGAGCCTTCGGGGCAGCCGCCCTGGATGACGAAGTCGTCCACGACGCGGTGGAATGTCAGCCCGTCGTAGAAGCCTTCGCGGGCGAGGAAGACGAAGTTGTTCACCGACTTCGGCGCGCGCGCCGGATCCAGCGCGATGACGATGTCACCGCGGTCGGTGGCGATGGTTGCGACGTATCGATGAGCGGGATCGATGACCTGCTCGGCGGCGGTGTATTTCTTGGGCATCAAGGCAGTCTACCCGGGGTGTCCGGGTAGACTGCCGGGCGGCCGCCAGGGTCAGAGGGGGATGCTGGCCGCTGTTGCCGCTGCGGGGGAGGGTGTCGAAGACGGGGTCGTTGTGACGGCCTTGCCGAAGCCACCGAAGCGAACGCGGATGTAGGCGCTCAGGTTCATGTTCATGAGCTTGCTGATGCCGGCTTTCGCCGCGGCGCTTCAGCGTGGCTCTCCTGCGCGCTGGTGATCTTGCCGTTGGTCTCGGCCTTACCGAGGCGGGTGGTGATCTTCGCCATGACGGCGCTCTCGACCGCCGGAGCCTTGGACCCGTCGATCTGAGCGAGCGTCTCGCCGTTGAGGAGATCCTTGAGGACGGTGACGCGGCTCAGGCCGGTCTCCTGGACCGAGGTCCGGAACAACGCAAGTGCGATGCGCCGCGCGGCGACGGCCTTCGCTCCAGGGTGCTTGGCGGTCGCGCGCTCGGCGACGGCGTGGTGGCCGCAGTGGTGGTGTTGCCGGCACGCCTGCGGCGAGTGCCGGGAACGATCGCCACGGTCGCGATCCCCGCTACGGCGACGACCGCGAATGCAACCGCGGTCAATGCGACCCGCTTGGCAGGGAAGAGTTTTCCCGACATGGCGATGCTCCTTATGGATTCGAGTTGTTTTATGGTGGGCGGCGGTGTCCTTATTCTCAGCCGCCGATGGCGCGCGCTCCCTGAGCCATACCTGAGACATGAGCCCATCGCCGGACACCCCAGCCGACGCGCACGGCAGCATGTGGACGGCGCCGCCCGCGGCCGGCCCGCTCGTCGGTGCTCTTCGGCGCTTTCGACACCGGCGATCTCGGCGAGGTCGCCCTTCGGCGTGTCATCGAGCATGAGTTGCGCCGTCGGCGCCCCGACATCCAACTCGGCCGCCCTGGCCCCGTTCGGCTCGGAGCGTCCCGTCCCCGGAGACGAGGGCCGTCCGGCCCGCCCGCTGCCGCCGCTGCCCGACGCCGCTCGGCGTCGAGGCGCTGATCATCACCGGCAACGTGCTCGCGAGCTGACTCCGAGTGGGCGGAGCGCTATGGCGTCGCTCCGGATGTGCTCACCGAACGCGGCGTCGCTGCACTCGACAACCACCGGTCTGCGAGCAGGCAGTCGCGGCGGCGGAGCGGGTGATCTGGTTCGCAGTCGGAGGATCGGACGGGGCGGGTCTCGACGTCTCGGCGCTCGCCGGCCGTGACGTGTGGGTGCAAGACACTGCGACGCAGCAGCGGATCGGCGGCACGGCGGCGCAATCCGGCGACCCAGTGCTGCTGGCATCACGCGTGTTCGAGTCCGGTGCGCTGCGCCGGCGGACGGATCTGCTGCGACTGTGCGGCGCGGTGCCCGCCGGACGGCGGCTCGTCCTCGAGGTCACTCGCGGGATTGAGCCGCCGGGCCTTGAGACGGAACTGGCTGAGGCGATCGGAGCAGCGTTGCGCTCCGACCCGACGCTTTCGCTGATCGTGCTGACCCTCAACCCGACCGCTGCCGTGACGTCCGGCCTCTATTTCGGCGGCGCGCTCGAGACGCAGGTCCATTACCTCCCGACGTGGGTCGGCCTCGATGACATCGCGGCCGCGATGTCCGGGGCGACCGCAGTGGTCGCCACGACCGCCGCCGGAGCCCATCTTGCCGCCGCGCTCGCGGCGCCGGTCGCCGCGCTCGCAACTGCCGGAAAGCCAGCATGTCGACGGGATCCCGACGTTCGCGACCGAGCTGACGCAACACATCGCGGCACTGCTTGCGAACGGCAAAGCAGTCGACGTCGCGGCTGCGATGACCACGCTCGACGGCGCGTTTGCGGAGCTGGCGCAGCGGCTGCCGCGAACCTCCACATCCGCGGCGAGCGACGTCGCCCGAGATCAGACCGATTCGGCGCTCGCCCTCCTCCAGCAGCGGCTCGTCGACGAACGGACCGCGCTGCAGGCAGAGCTCTCCACGGCTCCAGGCTGAGCTGGAGCACCTGCGGGCCTCGCCGGAGCACCGCATCGCCCGGCCCATTCGCGAGGGATACCGGCGCTGGCAGCACCGGCGCACGTGATCCGTTTCCCGAAGATCGATCGGCCAGACGTCACCGTCGTCATGGTCACGTACAACCGCTGGGATCTCAGCCGGCAGGCATTGAGGCTGCTCGCGGACGTCACGGAGCCCCGCTACGAGGTGGTCGATCGTCGACAACGCTTCTGTCGACGGCACCGCGGACGAGCTCGACAACATCGATGGCATCCGGATCCTCCGCAACCCAAGCAATCTCGGTTTCGGTCCGGCGAACAACCAGGGTGCGGCGATGGCGCGGGGCCGGTACCTGCTCCTGCTCAACAGCGACGCATGGGTCCGTCCGGGATGGCTGGAACCGCTGGTCGAGATCGCCGATGCCGACAAGAGCGTCGCCGCGGTCGCTTCGAAGCTCCTGTATCCGGACGGCCGGCTGCAGGAGGCAGGGTCGATCCTCTGGCGGGACGCTCGGGTCCGCAACTACGGCGACGGCGATGTTCCGAACCGACCCGAGTACCTCTTTCGTCGAACTGTTGACTACGCATCAGCCGCCTGCCTCCTCGTTCGCCGTTCCGCGTTTGTCGAGGTCGGAGGCTTCGATCCCTGGTTCGCCCCGATGTACTGCGAGGACGTGGATCTCTGCCTCGCGCTCGCCAAGCACCACGGCCGCGTCGTCTATCAGCCGCGATCCGTCGTCGAGCATGTCCGGGGAGCCTCGGGTTCAGGTGGGGTCAAGGCTGCTCGAATCGAGCGCAATCGCCGGCTGCTGCGCGCCCGCTGGCGAAGGTTGCTCGATCGGCGCCCACCGGAGAGCTGGCGGGTCGAGCCGAGCGGCATCGTCGGCGGCCGCGACGCGATGACATGCGAGCGGGTGCTCGTGCTGACGGGGCCGCGTCCCGACGGGCAGGGGACGGCCGAGCAGCGCCGCCTCCACGATCTCGTCGTTGCCGCGGCCATCCGCTGGCCGGAAGCACGTTGGACGGTCGCCTCACTCGACGGTGAGCCGGTCACACAGCCCGATGATCTCGCCGACACCGGGATCGAGGCGGTCACCGGCGCCGAATCCTGGGATGCGTGGCTGGCCGGGCGTCGCTATCACTACGGGATCGTCGCTCTCGCCGACTCGCGGTGGTCCGAAGGGTTGCTCGAAACCGCGTTGGAGGGCACGCAGCCTCAGGCGGTGCGGGTTCCAGTGGCCGATTCAGCCGATCTCGAGCGCGCTCGCTGCAGACCTTGGGCGCCCTGGATCGGGAATTCCGGCGTAGGTGCGTTAGAGTTTCGATCCCGGGCCAGGTATCAACGGAGGCATCCATGAAGGTCGTCGTCTGCGTCAAGCAGATCCCCGACCCGAACACGACGGGGCAGCTCGATCCAACCACGCACCTCCTCAAGCGCGACGGAGTCGAGGTGGTGATGGACCCCGGCGACGAGTTCGGAGTCGAGGCCGGCCTCCAGCTCGTCGAGGCCCAGGGCGGCGAGGTGACGGTCATCTCAATGGGTCCCGAGCGCGGTCTCGACGCGGTCCGCAAGGCGCTGGCGATGGGCGCCGGGAAAGGTGTGCTCGTCAGCGACGACAGCCTCCGGGGTTCGGACGCGCTGACCACCGCCCGCGTCCTTGCGGCGGCCATCAGTCGCGAGGGATTCGATCTCGTGATCACCGCCACGGAGTCCACCGACGGCTACACGGGGGTCGTCCCGCAGATGATCGCCGAGCTCCTGGACGTTCCCGCCGTGACCTTCGCCAAGACCGTCGAGGTTGACGGCACCACGCTGAAGGTCAAGCGCCAGACCGAGGCGGGCTATGACCTCGTCGAGGCGAACCTGCCC
Source organism: Candidatus Dormiibacterota bacterium (assembly GCA_963757475.1). Classification (GTDB taxonomy): domain Bacteria; phylum Chloroflexota; class Dormibacteria; order Aeolococcales; family Aeolococcaceae; genus Palsa-851. The sequence continues at coordinate 106,176 of CAVWRW010000004.1, read as the reverse complement.
GCAGTCGTGAGCGTCACCGCGGGGGTCAACGAGCCGCGCTACCCGTCGCTCAAAGGGATCATGGGGGCCAAATCGAAGCCGCTCGATCGCATCAGCAACGGGTGACCTCGGGCTCGACGGCTCGGGCGGCGGCACCGCTGGGCAGAGCATCACCGGCGTCGAGCCGGCGGCGCAGCGCGCGGCTGGCTCGATCGTCAAGGACGACGGCGAGGGCTACAAGCGGATCGCGGACTTCCTCGCCGAGAAGAAGGTGATCTGAACGATGGCTCTGGGAACGATCTGGGTGTTTGCCGAGATTGCAGACGGGAAGCCCGCACCGGTGGCTCTCGAGTTGCTCACCAAAGCACGCTCACTGGCATCCACGGTTGAGGCGGTCGCGTTCGCGCCCGACGCGGCCACTGCAGCGGCCGAGCTGGGCGCGCATGGTGCGACCACCCTGTACGCGGGCACCGATCCCCTCTGGGGTGAGCTGCTCCTCGGCGGCCCGGCTGCCGACGCGCTGGCGGCGCTGATCACGGAACACAAGCCGGACCTGGTGCTCTTCGGCATGACCTACAACTCGCGCGATGTGGCGGGCAGGCTCGCAGCCAAGCTCGGCGTGCCGGTCATCGCCAATGGGCTCGACGTGAGCGACGCTGACGGCGTCACGGTCCACTCCGCCGTGTTCGGCGCGACCCTCAACGTGACCACCCGCTTCGAGGCGTCGGGGCCGGCGATCGCGATCGTGCGACCCAAATCGTTTGTCGCCGAACCGAGCGGCGGCGGCGCGGCGACCGTCGTGCCGGTCACCGCGGCGATCGACCCCAAGCACCTCACCTCGAAGGTGACCGACCGGGTTGCGGACGTCGCGGCAGGACCGAAGCTCGAGGAGGCGCCCATCGTCATCAGCGGTGGCCGCGGTCTCGGGGACCCGAAGAATTTCGAGCTGCTCGACCAACTCGCCGCAGCGCTCGGCAACGCTGCTGTCGGCGCGAGCCGGGCAGTCGTCGATGCCGGATGGGTGCCCTACGCGATGCAGGTCGGCCAGACCGGCAAGACGGTCAAGCCCGCTGTCTATATGGCGTTCGGCATCAGCGGCGCGATGCAGCACACCGTCGGCATGAAGGGCGCGAAAGCGATTGTTGCCGTCAACAGAGACGAGAACGCGCCAATCTTCAAGCTGGCCGACTTGGGCATCGTCGGTGATGCGCTCAAGGTGCTGCCGGCCCTTGTCGAAGAGTTGCAAAAGCGACGCGCATGAGCACTGCACTCGACCGATTGCAATTGCACGACAGTCAGCCGGGGTCGAAATTCGCGGGTATACTCGGATCTGCGATGGACGACAAGGTGATTGTCGACCTTCTGGGCCAGGTCGGTAACCTCTTTACGTCGAGTCTGGAGCTGAAGGAGACGATCGACTTCATGCTCAAGGCCGCAGCCGACCTCGTCGACTGCGATGCGGCAACCGTGTTCCTCCTTGACGAGGACGGGCGTGCCCTTTCCGCGATCGCGACCTTCCCATTTACGGACAACCTTGGCCAGGTCGCTCGATTCGAGCTCGGTGAAGGCATCGTCGGTTGGGCGGCACAGCGCCGCAAGCTGGTTTCGGTCGCCGATGCCACAAAGGACCGGCGCTTCAAGACGCTCGGCCTCGCCTACGCCCCGCGTTCGTGCCTGGTGATGCCACTCGAGTCGCCGCAGCGCCTCGTCGGGGCGCTCACGCTGGCGCGGCGGGAGGTGCAGCCGTTCACGAGCATCGAGCAGGCGCTGATGCGGATCATCGCGAGCCAGGCGGCAATCAGCATCGACAACGCTCGCCTCTACACGGCACAGCGCGCGCAACTCGGCGAGATTGCCACGCAGAAGCGCGAGGTCGAAGTTGCGAACGCGCAGATCGCCGAGATCTCACGTCTCAAGAGCGAGTTCCTTGCCAACATGAGCCATGAGCTGCGGACGCCGCTCAATGCGATCCTCGGATTCAGCGAGATCCTCAAGGACAACCTCGTCGATCTCACGCCGCAGCAACGCCAGGAGTGCCTGCAGAACATCCACGCCTCCGGCAAGCATCTGCTCGAGCTCGTCAACGACGTGCTCGACCTCAGCAAGATCGAGGCCGGCCGCATGGAGCTCTCCTACGATCGCTTCGGCGTCCAGGATGCTGTCAAAGAGGTCCATAACGTCATTCGCTCCCTGAGCGAACGTCGGGATATCGACCTGAGCATCGACGTCGTGCCGGCCAGCCTCGAGATTCGGGCCGACAAGAGCAAGTTCAAGCAGGTGCTCTACAACCTGCTCAGCAACGCCATCAAATTCACCCCGCAGGGCGGCAAAGTGTGGGTTGCGGCGCGCGCCGACGCGGACGACCTCATCGTCGATGTGGGTGACACCGGCGTCGGCATCCCGCTCGAGCACCAGACGCGCATCTTCGACGAGTTCTATCAGCTCGATCACGCAACCACGCGCCAGGTCGAAGGCACGGGGCTCGGTCTTTCACTGACCCAGCGCCTCGTCGACCTCCACGGTGGCAGCATCTCCTCGAAAGCGAGCCGGGCCGCGGCTCGGTCTTCACGTTCCGGCTGCCGCTCGCCGGCATCGAGGTGCTCAACGGGCATCGCCACAATCGGATCCTGCTCGTCGAGGACAACGCGAGCAATCGCGACCTGGCAAAGATGGTCCTGCTCGGCAGCGGGTTCGACGTCGATATCGCGGTCGACGGCGAGGAGGGCCTCCACAAGGTCCGTTCCAAGGTCTACGATCTCGTGCTCATGGATGTGGAGCTGCCCGGCATGGACGGGCTCAACTCTGACGCGGATACTCAAAGCTGATCCCAAAACGTCTGGCATTCCCGTCGTCGCCTTGACCGCCAACGCCATGAAAGGCAACGAACAGGACGCTCTCGCCGCCGGGTGCTCCGGCTACATCACCAAACCAATCGAGGTGGCCAACTTCGTGAAGCGCATCTCCACATTCATCGAGGTGCCCGCCTGATGAGCGGAGCCGGAAAGACCATCCTCATCGTCGAGGACGATCCGCCGAGTCGCGAGGTCGTGCGCCTCGCCGTCAGCGCGCAAAACCACACCCTCATCGAAGCCGCGACCGGCGTCGAAGGGCTCAACCTCGCCCGCGAGCAGAACCCGGACCTGATCATCCTCGACGTCAACCTCCCGGGCATGAGCGGCCTCGATGTCTGCCGCCGGCTCCGCGCCGAGGGGGCACGGGTGCCGATCATCATGCTCACTGCGAAGAGCGACACCATCGATGTGGTCGTCGGACTCGAGCTCGGTGCGGACGATTACGTGACGAAGCCTTTCGAGGTTCGCGAGCTCATGGCGCGCATCGGAGCGCATCTTCGCCGCAGCGAGATCTCGGCACAGGAGCAGCCACGCGATCGCTTCGAGTTCCCGGGGCTGACCATCGACCTCGGACGCCGTCAGGTATTCCGCGACGGCGAGGAAGTGATGCTGACGTTGACGGAGTTCAACCTCCTGGCATTGCTCGCATCGCGTCCTGGACAGGTCATGAGCCGCGGAGAACTCTTGCGTCGGGTCTGGGGCTACGAAGTCGAGATCGAGACACGCACCGTTGACGCCCACGTCTACCGGTTGCGCCGCAAGATCGAGCCGGACGCCGAGAAGCCGACGTACATCCATTCCGTCCCAGGGATCGGTTACCGCTTTTCAGGCTGACGCTCCGCTGAGCCCCACGCAGTGGCGAAGGACGGGAGGGGAAACGGGGTCGCCTGCTTAGCTTGTCCGCTCGGTCGTTCGCGCAAATATATTTTCGCGCTCTCTCCCTCGCTCACAAATGCGCGGCGCCCCCGTTCCCCCTCCCGTCCTTGGTTGCGTCGTGCCGTCGCTTCGCTCGTCGGACTGATGATCTAACGTTGATGCCGTCGTGCCGTTGTGAGGAGGCTGTGCGTCGAGATGTCCTACGCCGTGGATTTCCAGACCGTTTCAACTGTCGGGCTGGAATCGTCGCCCGTGGCGGACGCACTCGCTGGTCTGCGGGCGAACGAAGCTCGGTTCGTCAAGAACAAATGGGATCACGTCTTCACAGTTGAGCCGGCGTCTCAGGCCAAGTCGGTCATCGCCTGGGTGCACCGGATACTCAAGGAGGAACGCGACATCGTCATCGCGGCTCGTCCTCTTGAGGCCTCGGGCTTTCATATCGACAACATCCGATTTGCCTATGTCTTCTACGAGAGCGGTCTCTCGATCAACGTGATGTACACCGTCGATAACCCGAAAGAGCGGGCCGTCGGATTCAAGCTCTCCGAAGGCATGCAAGTCCCCGAAGAACTCGCCTCGCGCTTCAAGTTCGGCAGACAGAAGTCCAGGCTCGCGGGAACGATTCGCGGTTCCTACTTCGCGTTCAAAAACGACTACTGACCCCACCTCCCGGTCGCTAGCATCCGGCTGTGCGCAACATTGAGAGCAAGTTTCGATATGCCGATCACGAACTCGTTCTCGCACGGGCACTCGAAGCAGGAGCGAGAGACGAGGGATTCCTGCACCAGCGCGATCAGTTCTACGGCGTGTCGAAAGGTCGACTAAAACTACGAACGATTGACGGTGCAACCAGCGAGCTACTGGCCTACGACCGCGAGGACAGACCCGAAGCTCGCGCGTCCGATTACGGCCGCTACGCGACCAGCGACCCAACCTCCCTTGCTGACGTCCTCGAGCGCGCACTCCCGCGCACGGACGTGGTCGAAAAGACGCGACACCTGCTGCTCCTGCGCCACACGCGCATTCACCTTGACGATGTCCTCGGCCTCGGCCGCTTCCTCGAGCTCGAGACAGTGATCATCGAGCAGTCCGACGATGACGCGGTCGCCGAGCATGATGAAGTCATCACAACGCTCGGGCTTGGAGGCGCCCAGCGAATCGCGGTCGGGTATGTGGACCTCAGCAACGGGAAAGGGGCGTAGCACTAAGGGGCGTAGCACTACGCACAGTGTCGGAGTTGGTCCCACATAGCGCGAACCAGAAGAACCGTCTCCTACAGCGCGCCCGCCCTATAAGCGCGGCCCTGTGATCCGAGGCTCAGCTACTACCGCGACATGTGCTGGGCGGAAGGGGGAACGGGGTCGCCGCGCATTTGTGAGCGAGGAAGAGAGCGCGAAAATTAATTTGCGCGAACGACCGAGCGGACAAGCTAAGCAGGCGACCCCGGTCCCCCTTCCGCCGCGGAACAGAGCGAACGCAGTTAGTAGATGTACCCCAGGATCGCAGGGTCAGAGGCACTGATGGTGCGGTAGTCGACGCGCCCCCAGCCTCCTCCATCCGCGTGGTAGTTCATCTCTGAGACGACAAAGGTTCCATCGAGATTCACGTGCTCGACGTAGGCGACGTGTCCGACCCATCCGATGTTGAAGACGACGATCGCACCCTGCACCGGAACCTCACCCTCGGGACGCTTGTTGCGCGCGTTCCACCACCAGTTGACTGCGTTCCCGCTCCACGTCACGTTGCGGCGCGTCGCGACGTAGTACGTGCACTGGCCGTACGGGTAGTGATCCTTCAGCGGGGCGACGGCAGGTACCGATGGGATGCCGTTCTGCGCGTCAACGAAGTACGAGGCGATGAGTGCGCCGGCGGGCGCCGCTGACAGTGGTACCTGCAGGAACGAACCTCCGTTCATCGGGGCGTTGCTGCTGAGCGCGTTGTAGGCGAGGATCACTGCCGGATCGAGGTGCACGCGGGCGGCGAAACTGGTCGGCGTCTCGCCGGGAAGCACCTGGACCAGGGCGCCGGGTCCAGGCGGGATGAGCAGTGGCGTACCGGGTTTGGGAACCGTCGCCGGAGTCAGTTGATTGCCCCACTGGATGGCCGACGGGGTTGCGTGGTACTGGCTGGCGAGTGTGGCGATGGTCTGCCCGGGTTGGACGACGACTGTCTGAGCAGGCTTGAGGGCTACCGCGGTGACCGTTGCGGAGTTCTCGACGACCGCGTTGATCTGGATCGCGGCTAGGTTCCGGAGCAAGGGCGCAGCGGGGACCGCAGTGGGTCGGGCTACGAGGACAACGAGTATCCCCGCGACGGCTAGCACCCATAAGTGCCGCACGAATCGATGGACGTGTGTCGCGATCGCTAGCTCCCCATCGCCACCGCAGTGACACCGGTCGGATCCCCGGGTTGTCGGGCCTCGTCCCGGGATGGTCGCGGGCGACCGTACCAAAACGAGCTTCGCGCCGTCAAAGTGGGCGCGTGGACGAGGATGCCCTGGGCGAGCATGCGCCCCCGGTACTTGCGACCGTCTGGCGAGGCGATGTCGTCGAAGCCAGGATCCGAGGCCACGTGGTTGTCGCCGGCGCTGCGGGCAACCCGATCGCGTTCGTGGGCGATCCCCAGTCAGCAACGACGCTCCGCAGTTGCGTCAAGCCCCTGCAGGCCTTGCCCTTCGTGCGGCTGGCCGCGGACAAGCTGGGAGCTTCGGCGGCCGAGCTCGCGGTCGCGTGCGGCTCTCATCAGGGCGAGGACGAACACGTAGCGACGGTGCGCGGCCTGCTGGCCAAAGCGGGCGTCCCGGAGCAGGCACTCGGCTGTGGGCCACAGCTCCCCTCCGACGAGGCGACGGCGCGCCGGCTGCTCGCGTCCGGAGGCAGCCCTCTGCCGATTCACAACAACTGCTCCGGGAAGCACGCGGCGATGCTCGCCACGTGTGCAGTGATGGGGTGGCCGCTCGAGGGCTACATGGATCCCGGCCATCCCTGCCAGCAGGCGGTCACCGCGGCCATGAGCGACCAGTTCGACATTGATCTTTCTCAGGCTCCCCACGGCATCGACGGGTGCGGGCTGACAACCTACGGGTTGACATTGCTCGCTCTCGCCTCGGGCTTCGCATCGGCAGCGTCGGACCCTGCATTCCAGCGGAATCAGGACGCGATGGCGGCGCATCCCTTTCTCGTGGCAGGGACCGGGCGCTTCGATACCGCCCTGCTCAGGGCAGCTGGCACGCAGCTCACCGCGAAGATCGGCGGAGCGGCGGTGTGGGCTGCGGTCGTCCGTCCGGGTGGCCCTGGGATTGCCATCAAGCTCGAATCGGGCTCGTTCGAGGCCGTCCCGGTGGTCGCTACTGCGGTCCTGCAATGCGTTGGCGTTCTGGACGCCGATCTCCCGGAAGCGCTGCAACCCTTCGCCCGGCTGCCGCTGCGCAACTGGGCGGGCATCACGGTTGGGGAGACCGCCCCCGAAGCTGATGCCCTGGTGTCGCTGGCGTTTTGACCATCGCGCCGGACCGGAGCTATTGTTGACGCGGATGTCAACTTTGGACGTGACCGTTGCCTGATCAGAGCCACGTCGGCCGGCGCTACTCGGCTCCCGGTCAGCGCATCGCACCCGAAGCCGCGGCGCAGATGGCGGCCGCCATCGCCGGCCCCGATCAGGTGGCCGAGCCCGGCGCCGTTCCGCCGACGTTTGCGGCCGTGTACTGCCTGAGCCCGACCTTGGCGCAGCTCTTCGCCGATCCCGACGTCGGCATCGACCTCGCCGGCCTGATCCATGCCGAGCAATCCTTCGAGTGGCCGGAACCCGTTCATCCCGGGGACGTCGTCGACGCCACGATGGAGATCACGGCGGTCGATGCCAAGCGCGGGATGACCTTCGTGCGCCTGGCGATGGAAGCGACACGCGCCAACGATCACCTGGTCGTCTGCCGAGGGACCGCCCTCATGCTGATGAGAAGCGCCGCGTGACTTCACTCGCGCTCTCGTCCGTCGCGATCGGTGACGCGGTCACGCCGCTTTCGCGCACCGTCTCCCAGGAGCAGATCAACGCATACGCCGACGCGTCCGGCGACCACAACCCGATTCATCTCGACTTCGGCGTTCGCGGTCTCCGTCGGGCTGCCCGGGACCATCGCTCACGGAATGCTCGAGCTCGGCATCCTTGCCGAGGCGATCTCCGCCTGGGCAGGCGGGAGCGCCAATCTCCGAAGCCTGTCGTGCCGGTTCAGCAAGCCACTTCGCGCCGGCGACACGATCACCTGCACCGGAACCGTTGTCGCCGTGGATGAGCTCGAAGGAGTCGCTACGCTGGATGTGGGCGCGTCCTCGGACCGCGGCGATCGAGTGTTGACCAATGGCCGGGCAACCGTCCGGCTCTCACGCTGAGGGACAAGCCACATGGGCGTCGACTTCTCGCTGACCCGCGAGCAGGAGGAGATCCGCGACCTCGCGCATGAGTTCGCGGAGAAGGAGATGCGTCCGGTTGCCGAGCGCTACGACGAGAACGAGGAGACCCCTTGGGACGTCATGCGCAAGGCGCACGCGCTCGGAATCGATGCCACGCGCCAGCTTCCCCGAGCAGTACGGGGGCGGTGGCATCGATCTCGTCACCAACCTGATCCGCGAGGAGGAGCTCTCCTGGGGCGATGCGGGCATCGCCGTCGCCATCGGGGCGACCGGGCTGTGCGGTGCGGCGATCGTCGCCATGGGCACCGAGGAGCAGAAGCAGAAGTACATCGGCATGTTCACCGACAAGGAGCTGAAGATCGGCGCGATGGGGCTGACCGAGCCGAACAGCGGCTCCGACTCCATGGCGCTCGAGACCACGGCGACCCACGTCGACGGCGGCTACGTGCTCAACGGCACCAAGCAGTTCTGCACGAACGGCGGCATCGCCGACGTGCAGGTCGCCTTCGCCACGACGGACAAGTCGCTCGGCGCGGGCGGCGTCGCTGGCTTTGTCATCGAGAAGGGCACGCCGGGGATGCGCCAGGGACGGAAGGAACGCAAGCTCGGCGTCCGTGCGTCGCATACCGCGCAGGTCATCTTCGAGGACTGCTTCGTCCCCGAGGAGCAGCGCCTCGGCACCGACAAGGCCGGGAAGGTGACTGGGCCCGGAAGCGTCGGCGCCATGGTCATGCTCGAGGCGACGCGCCCGATGGTCGGCGCCGGGGCGCTCGGCATCGCTCGCGCGGCCTTCGAGTTCGCTCGCGATTACTCGCTTCAGCGGATGGCGTTCGGCAAGCCGATCGCCAAGCACGAGGCCATCGCGTTCAAGCTCGCCGACATGGCCACCGAGATCGACGCGGCCCGGCTGCTGATCTGGCGCGCCGGCTGGATGGCGATGAACGGCATCCCGTTTGCCCGAGGCGAAGGCTCGATGGCCAAGCTCTTCGCCGGCGACATGGCGATGCGGGTCACCGTCGACGCGGTCCAGATCCTCGGCGGCTATGGGTACATCAAGGACTACCCGGTCGAGCGCTTCATGCGCGACGCCAAGATCTACCAGATCTGGGAAGGCACCGCGGAGATCCAGCGCCTGGTGATCAGCCGCTACGTGCTCGGCGAGCGGACCGCGACCGCGCGGCCGAAGCTCGTCGAGGACCGCAGCCACGTCGCCGCGAGGCTGAGCCCCGGCCGTACTGCGAAGCGAGCAGTAAGCTCCTCGAACGCCATCACCAGCCTGTCGAGGAGCGTTGCATGTTCGAGCTGACCGGCAAGGTCGCCGTCGTCACCGGCGGATCGCGCGGGCTGGGACGGGCGGACTGCCTGGCGCTTGCGCGCGCCGGCGCGGACGTCGTCGTCACCGACATCCTCATCGAATCCGATCCCGGACCTCGAGAAGAGCGGCCGAAGCCTGCGCAGTCGGCGCTCGCACAGCTCTTCACGTCGCAGCACGTCGTGTACGCGGAACAGACGAGCGAGGAGATCCGGCAGATGGGACGGCGCTCGGCCGCCATCAAGATGGACGTCACCAACCGCGAGCAGATCCGCGAAGTGTTCGCCATCGATCAAGAAGGACTTCGGATCCATCGACATCCTCGTCAACAACGCAGGCACGCTCGACCACATCGGCCAGATCGAGCATCAGAGCGACGAGCTCTGGGAACGCGACCTGCGCGTCAACCTGACGGGCGCGTTCAACTGCACCAAAGCGGCGTGGCCGTACATGCGAGAGACAGAGCTGGGGCCGCCTCATCTACATGGCGTCGGTCGCGGGCACGCTCGGCGGCTTCGGCCAGGCGTCGTACGCCGCAACCAAGGCGGCGCTCATCGGCCTCGGCAAGTCGATGGCGCTCGAGGGTGCGCGCTACGGCATCACCGCGAACGTCATCGCGCCGGGAATCATCGGCACCGAGGCGTGGAAGATGGGCGACGCGAAGATGAACGACCGCATGGTGCTGCGCACCGCGATGCGCAGCGCCGGGCGAGCCCGAGGACATCGCCAACGCGATCGCGTTCCTCTGCTCGCCCGAAGCGCGCTACATCACCGGCCAGGTGCTCACCGTGGCAGGAGGCATCGACCTCTTCGTCTACTGAACCGCTGATGAGCGTCACGTCACGACAAGCGGTCGACTTCGGCGTCACCTACTGGTCTCGCGATGTCGGACCGTACATCTGGCACGAGTACGACGTCGCGCGCACCATCGCGGAGCTGCGCGCCATCCAGTCCGCGGGACACCGGACCGTGCGGACGCACCTGCTCTGGGACGCGTTCATGCCGACGCCGGCCGCGTCGAGCCGTCGCGGCTGCGCGACTTCGATCGCTTCCTCGCGGCGGCGGCCGATGTCTCGCTTCAGGTGATTCCGGTGATGTTCATGCAGACGCTCGGACGGTGCGTGATGCTGCCGCCGTACGCCATCGACGTCGATGCCCGCCGCAGCGGGGTGCGCGTCGTGGTCGACGCGGTCGTGCAACCCGGCGGTCCGCGGTATCTCTACACGGACCCGCTCATGCTCGAGACGAGCGTGCGCTGGATCGACGCGATGCTTGGCGAGTTCGCCGGGCATCCGGCGATCGCGATGTGGGACATCGGGCACGACCCTGCCGGCGGCGTGCGTCCGCTGCGCATCGACGACCTGCGCGCATGGGTGGCGCTCATCAGCGGGCGCATCCACGAGCGCGAGCAGCGCTGCATGCTCTCGCTGAGCGCGAACGACCTCGTCACCGCGCGCGCGCGTGCGCCCGGCGATTGTCGGCGAGCATCGTCGATGCGCTTGGGATCGACCTTGCCGGTGCGGCACTCGCGCAGGTTGGTGGAGTCACGGATCCGCGCGGCCGCTGCGTTCCTGCTGCAGCTCGCGCAGTCGCTGGGTGGCGATGTGCCGCTGTTCGTGCACCTCGGCGCGCACCGCCAGTGCACGAACGCGCGGACGGTGACGACGGCGACGACGCACGCGACGACGGATGCGGCGTCGCGCCGATTTGCCGACGCGTCGGTGGACGCGCTCGTCGACCTCGGCGCAGCGGGTGTGCTGGCGGCGCATGTGGAGCAACCCGGGACCGCGTGCCGTGACGACGCCGCCCTACGACAAAAATGACGACATGCGCGACGCTCGGCGTTGTCGATTCCGGCAGGCGCACCAACTGCGTTCGGCAGTGCCTGGTTCGAACAGACGCGCCGCGAGCGCGAGCGTGTCGAACTCCGCGCCGTGGCCGCAACACCTTGATGTCGACTGACTACTACGCAAATCTTCCCGAAAGCCTGCACGAGCTTCGCGCGGCGTGGGAGCGCGGCTCAAGTGAACACCCTGCTATGCTGCGATGAGCACCGGAACGGCGCGAAATCGTCTTCATACCGGTGCTTCCATCGCGGTCTTTGCGGGTTCCCGTTGCTGACAGGGGACACTCCCACAGGTGGTCGTGAGCGCGGTGGGACGTCTGTGTCGGCAAAGTCCTGGAGGACATGCTGTGACCGCTGGCCGTATCAAGAAGATCATCCCTGACCGTGGATTTGGCTTTGTCCGTGCAGATGACGGCAACGAGGTGTTCTTTCATCGCACCGAGCTGACCACCGTCGACTTCGATTCCCTCCAGGAAGGCGAGCAGGTCACGTTCGACATCGTCGATTCGCCCAAGGGACCGCGCGCGCGCAACCTGCAGAAAGTCTGATCGCGGCGGGGTAACCCGCTGCTTCAGCGTCGAGCGGTCAGGCGTCGCTGCGCAGTGAGCGCAGCCGCGCCACGGCCGCATCGACCCGGTCTGCTTCGCTGCCCTTTGAGGCGGATCACCAGGTCGCGTTGCTCGACGTGTGGGTATGAGCCGACGGTCACGTCGGGAAACTCGCGTTCGAGCACGAGCATCGGCGCGGACATCTCCAACTCGGGCACCGATCGGTAGTGCACCTCGCGTACGACCGGCGCAGTCCCGCCCCCGAAGTACTGCGGGATCAGCTCCTCCTCGACGATCGCCGAGAACTCTCGGGGGATGCCGGGGAGCACGAACAGCCACCGGTCGTCGCCGAGGTCGATCGCCAGTGGCGGCGCCATACCCCTGCGGTTGACGAGCACCGTCGCTCCGGCGGGCACCATTGCGCATCGCCGGTTGGCCTCGGACACGACAGGTTTGTCGATCCATCCGGCCGCGTGCATGCGGACCGCGAGCGCTTCGATGTTCGCGTACGCGATCGGATTGAGCTCGAGCGGCCGGCCGAGCGCCTCGCGCGACTGCCGCGAACGTGCGGTCGTCCGGGGTTGGGCCGATGCCGCCGCAGACGGCAATCCGCGTGATCTCGGGGTCGGCGATTGCACGACGGATCGCGGCGACGATCGCTGCGAGGCTGTCGGCGACGACCTCGATATGCGCAACGGGCCGGCCCGCAGCGAACGCATGGCGTGCGAGCAGGCTTGAGTTGGTGTCCTGCGTATGCCCGCTCAGAATCTCGTCGCCGACCGTCACGATGGCGGTCAGGCCGGGGGCGTTCGGCACCGCCCCAATATAGGCGTTGGTGGATGTCATGACGGGCCGGGTACAATGCGTCGGCCCCTGGGTGGCGCGGATGAGAGCCGCCCGGGCACGTATCTATCTTCCTGAGGAGACCTGAGCGCATGCCGACCCTTGACCGCGCCGTTCTATTCCCAATCGGCGCAGCTGGGCTCCTCGCCCTCCTCTTTGCCGTCTTGCTGATCGTCTGGGTCCTGCGTCAGCCCGAGGGCAACGACCAGATGAAGGAGATCGCGAAAGCGATCCAGGAGGGCGCGTCGGCGTACCTCAACCGGCAGTACACGATCATCGCCGGCATCGGCGCGGTCATCTTCATCTTCCTGACGTTCACGCTCGGGTGGAAGACCGGCGTCCTCTTCCTGATCGGCGCCGCCCTGAGCGGGGCCGCCGGATACGTGGGGATGAACATCTCGGTGCGCTCCAACCTGCGCACCGCCGAAGCGGCTCGAGGCGGCATCAACCCCGCGCTGCAACTCGCGTTCCGAGGCGGGGCGGTCACGGGCTTCTTCGTCGTCGGCTTCGGGCTGATCGGCGTCGCGCTCGCCTACGGCGTCTTCCAGGACTTCAACGCGCTGGTCGGCTTCGCCTTCGGGGCGTCGCTCATCTCCGTGTTCGCCCGTCTCGGCGGCGGCATCTACACCAAGGCGGCCGACGTCGGCGCCGACCTCGTCGGCAAGGTCGAGGCCGGCATTCCGGAGGACGATCCGCGCAACCCCGCCGTCATCGCCGACAACGTCGGTGACAACGTCGGCGACTGCGCCGGCATGGCCGCGGACCTCTTCGAGACCTACGCCGTGACCGCGGTGGCCACGATGCTGCTCGGCAGCCTGCTCTACAAGGTCGGCGGCAAGCCGGACCTCGTCTTCGTCTTCTACCCGCTGATGCTCGGCGCCGTGAGCATCGTGGCGTCAATCATCGGCACGTTCTTCGTGCGCATGGGCCGTGGCACCTGGATCATGGGCGCGCTCTATCGCGGGCTCATCGTCTCCGCGATCGTTGCGCTCGCCGGATTCCTGTTGATCACCGTGCTGCTCAACAACGGCGGCTACCTCAGCCACTTCGACCACCCGGTGTTCAACCTCTTCTGGTGCGCGGTCATCGGTATCGCCATCACCGTGCTCATCGTCGCGGTCACCGAGTTCTTCACCGGCGCGCAGTTCTGGCCGGTGCGCACCATCGCGCGGGCATCGCAGACCGGGCACGCGACGAACATCATCGCGGGGCTCGCGATCGGCATGGAAGGGACGGCGATCCCGGTGCTGATCATCGCCATCGGCATCCTCGCGTCCTCCGCGCTCGGCGGCCTCTACGGGATCGGCATCGCCGCGATGGCGTTGCTGAGCATGACGGGCATCGTCGTCGCCATCGACTCGTACGGGCCGATCACGGACAACGCCGGCGGCATCGCCGAGATGGCCAAGCTGCCGGAGTCGGTGCGCCAGGTCACCGATCCACTCGACGCGGTGGGCAACACCACCAAGGCGGTCACCAAGGGATACGCGATCGGCTCCGCCGGGCTCGCCGCGCTCGTGCTGTTTGCGAGCTACACCGACATCCTCAACAACACGCTCATCGCGCACAACTTGCCGCTCGTCACCTTCGACCTCACCGCGCCGCCGGTCATCGCCGGACTGCTGCTCGGCGGGATCATGCCGTTCCTGTTCGCCGCGCTCGCGATGCTCGCGGTCGGCCGCGCCGCCGGCGGCGTCGTTACCGAGGTGCGGCGTCAGTTCCGTGAGATCCCCGGCATCATGGAAGGCACGGCCAAGCCGGAGTACGGCAGGTGCGTGGCGCTGGTCACCGCCGCCGCGCAGCGCGAGATGATCGTTCCGGGACTGCTGCCGATCGTCGCGCCGCTCATCGTCGGGTTCGTGCTCGGCGCCCAGGCGCTCGGTGCGATGCTGCTCGGGACGATCGTCGTCGGCGTCTTTGTCGCCCTGCAGATGACCACCGGCGGTGGAGCATGGGACAACGCCAAGAAATACATCGAAGAGGGCAACTACGGCGGCAAAGGCTCGGATGCGCATGCCGCCGCCGTCACCGGTGACACGGTCGGGGATCCGTCCAAGGACACGGCCGGACCGGCGATCAACCCGATGATCAAGGTGATGAACATCATCGCGATCCTCGCGATCCCGACGGTCGCGCTGCATCACCTCTTCTACTGACGCTAACCGGCGCACGGAGGCGTCAACGCCCCGGCGTCGGCATACTGTCTGATATGGCACAGACCGCTGCGCCTGCCGGTACCGGCGGCGAACATCACGCACATTCGGCGCGCTCCCACCATCGCGACCTCCAGGGAGGAGTCGCGCGGGCGGCGGTGTTCGGAGTCAGCGACGGGCTGCTGACCAACATCTCGCTGATCCTCGGTGTCGCCGGCGCGAGCCCGCCTCCGGCGGTCGTCCTGCTCGCGGGGCTGCGCCGGCCTCGTCGCGGGTGCGTTCTCGATGGCTGCCGGCGAGTTCGTCTCGATGTCGGCGCAATCAGAGCTGCTGCAGCGCGAGCTCGAGGTCGAGCGTCGCGAGTTGGAGCGCCACCCGGAAGCGGAGACGCGCGAGCTTGCCGCCGTCTACAAGCTCCGCGGCGTCGAGGAGGCCGACGCGCGGCGGATCGCGGAGGCGATCATGAGGGACCCGGTGGTCGCTCTCGAGGTACACGCTCGCGAGGAGCTGGGGCTCCGGCCCGGGAAAACCGGCAATCCATGGCAGGCGGCCGGATCGTCGTTCGTGACGTTCTCGATCGGCGCCGTGATCCCGCTCATTCCGTGGTTCTTTGCGAGCGGCACCGTTGCCGCGTTGCTCTCGATCGTGCTCGGCGCGATCGCTGTGCTTGCCGTCGGGTGGACGGTGGCGATCTTTACCGGGCGCTCGCGGGTGCGGTCAGCTCTCCGGCAACTGGCCTTCGCGACGGTCGCGGCCGCGGTTGCGTTCGGCGTCGGCCACCTCGTCGGCAACCTCGTGAACTTGCGGGCCGGCTGATCCATTTCTGTCGCGTGCGCCGGAGTCTCCGAACCACGGGGCTAGAGTCGAGTCATGCGTAGAGCGGCAGGAGTGGCGGTGCTTGTGCTCGTCGGCGCGCTCGCGATTCCGATCGTCACCGCGACGCCTGTGGCGGCGGATAACCCAACGCTGATCAACGGCGGTCCCACCTGCGGGGCTCGGGCCAGGACCGCCGTTCTCGTACACGTACTCCTGGGATCAAGCCGATTGCTCTGCCGCAGGCGTACCGACGGCTCGCAGCTCATCCTGTTCTGGACGCCGACGAACCAGCAAATCGGGCACAGGGACCGTCAGCAACGACGGAGTCAACCCATGCACCGGCACAGTGTCGGGGCCAGTCCCGACTCAGCGCGCAGCCCGGCGCTCAGAGCTTGAACGCGCAGATCGGCACCGGCCTCGGGGTCACGGCAGCGAGCGCCTCGGCGCCCTTCACCGGTGACTCCACCACCGACGCCGACACCGACGCCGACCCCGAGACCAACATCACCGCCGCCGACGCCGACACCGCGGCCGACGCCAACCAGCACCTTCCCGACCGTCAAGCCGACGGTCACCCCCAAGCCGACGCCAACGCCCACGCCGCTCCCAACGCCGCCACCCTTCATCGGCGGCGGTGGAGGAGGAGGCTCAGGCGGCGGCTCGCCGCAGGGCGGTGCCGCCTGCTCCGCGGGCCTCGGCCGCAGCCCCACGTCGGACGAGTTGAGCAACGACGTCACGCAACTCGTCTCCGGCGCTGACCCCACGTCGATCCAGATCGATGTCCTGGGCTCGAGCGAGTACTACCAGGACACCGGCGGCAATGCGATGGACTTCGTCAATCGCCTGTACGACGACGTGCTCCGCCACGACCCGACGCCGGTCGAGGTCTCGATCGCGCTCGGCCTGCTCGTGGATTCTGGACAGACCGGCCGGACTGAGCTTGCCCAGGACGTTGTGTTGAGCCCCGAGGCGCGCGCGATTCGCGTCGACCAGGCATTCCACACGCTTGCTCGCGACGTACCCGAGCGGCGCCGACCTCGCCGTCTGGGTCAACCGCCTCGCCGGAGTCGGCGTCACGGGCATCTCGGCGAACACGATGATCGAGCAACTCGCTGCATTGCCCGCGTTCTACACGCTCGCCGGCGGCACGGGCAACGCATTCGTCACCAAGCTCGACGAGACACTCCTCAGCCGAGCGCCGACATCGGACGAGGTCACGGCTGACGCGTCGCTGATCACCGAGATCAGCGCCGGCAGCGCCGCAGCCCGGCTCGCGGTCGCGACGAAGATCGTGTCCAGCACCGAGTTCCTGAACCTGCAGGTCATCTCCATCTATGCCAACTACATGCATCCAACCTGCAAGGCGCTCATGGCGCAGGAGTGCACAACCGGCGTCGGGACACCGACGAGCTCGGAGCTGGCCACCGCGCTGACGGCGCTTGCCGGCAGCTCGACCGAGGAGCAGATCATCGCGGGCGTGCTCGGCAGCCCTCAGTACTACGCCAACCACGGGAGCACGCAGTCGGGACTCGTCAAAGCCGTGTACCAGGATCTCCTCGGACGAGCCCCGACCGACACCGAGCTGTCCGCGGCGCTCGAGAAATACCCGAACGATCCACTGGGTCACACCGAGTTCGCGCAGTCGATGACCAAGTCGCCGGTCTACCGCGACCTCGTTGTCTCGCTCTTCTATCAGCAACTGCTGCTCCGCGCTCCGCTGCCGGGCGAGACGCTCGCTCGGTGAAGGAGTGCTCGGCGGTGATGTGCCGTCGTTGCAGACGCCCGACCAGACACTGGTCGAGCAGATCGTTGCGACACCGGAGTATCTCGCCGATACCGGGTGGGACGCCGAGCGACTTCGTCGTGCGCACCTATGACAGCCTGCTGCTCCAGGTGCCGTCGACCGCCGATGAATCGCAGTACCTCGACGAGCCGCCGCCGCACGATGCGACATGGCAGTCCCGAGTCGCGCAATCGATCGTCGACAGCTCCTCGTATCAGACGGATTTCGTCAACGGTGTCTATGCGAAATTTCTCACGTACACGGATTGCGCAAAGCCGGCGGCGGTAGTTGTGGCGCCTGGCGACGTCGGGTTCCTCAAGCAGGTCCCGGGCGGCTGGTTCGGGCTTGGCGTCGTGGTCGGCGTGCTCGTCATGGGCGGCGGCGCGGCCCTGTTCTTCACGCTCGAGCGCCGGCGCTTCGCGCGGATCTATCCCGGACGAGGTGCCGCGCCACCACGTGTGATCCGGTCTCGGAGTGGTGATCCCCGTCCTCTAAAATCGAGTCAGGGTGGACGAGTATCAACTGGAGATCCAGTCGTTGCGCCGGACGCTCGCTCGACTTCGCGAGGCGGACGCCGACCCGGCGCTGATCGAGGAGTACGAGACCGAGTACCGCAACCTCAGCTCGCTGTATCGAGCCGCGAGTGAGACCTTCGCGGCCGACGAGAAGGATCCGCGCCTTGCCGAGGTGCTGGCCTCGCTCGGTTTCGGTGAGTGGACGCTCTCCAACGTCTACAGCTTCGTGTACGACGCCTCGATGGAGCTGCCGGTCGATGACGGGCGCGAGCTCGCCCGGCGCATCGACGAGACCGACTACGCGGCCTCGTTGCTCGCGGTGCTCGACGCCGAGGACTGACCCGGCGGAACCTTCTTGCCCGGGTTGAGCACGCCGTGGGGATCGAGCGCCCCTTTGATGCGGCGCATCAGCTCGACGGTGCCCGGTCCGAGCTGACG
This sequence comes from Candidatus Dormiibacterota bacterium, assembly GCA_963757475.1. Classification (GTDB taxonomy): domain Bacteria; phylum Chloroflexota; class Dormibacteria; order Aeolococcales; family Aeolococcaceae; genus Palsa-851. The sequence goes on along the minus strand of CAVWRW010000004.1, from coordinate 87,809 downwards.
CTCGACGTACTCCAGCTTCGCCGCGCCGACGCCGTGCTCGCCCGAGAGCGAACCGCCCATGCCGAGCACGGTCTCGAACAGCTCTCCGGCCGCTGCGTCGGCTCGGGCGCGCTCGCCCTCGACCCGCGGGTCGATGAGGAAGGTCGCATGGACGTTCCCGTCACCCAGGTGGCCGAAGTTGACCACCGGGAGCTGATGCTTCGTCCCAAGCGTACGTGTGTGCGCCACGAGCTCCGCGACCCGGTCGCGCGGGACGACGACATCCTCGTTCACCTTGCCGATCTGCACCTTGGCCACCGCCGCGCTCACCGCTTTGCGCGCCGCCCAGAGGCGCTGTGCCTGCCCGGGTTCCGTCGCGCGCTGGAGCTGCGAGGCGCCGGCGCGAGTTATTGCCCCGCCCGCCGCGTCGGTGTCGGCGCCGACTGCCGCCGGATCGCCCTCGAGCTCGACGATCAACAGGGCTGCGGCATCACCGCCGACGTCGCCGCCACCGGCGCGGCGCACGGCTGCCGAGGGCGGCATCGTCGAGAAACTCGAGCGCAGATGGGACGATGCCCGCGGCGCTGATCTCCGCAACCGCCGCCGCCGCGCGATCCATGCTGGAGAACATCGCGGCGAGCGTCGAGCGCGCTTTCGGTGCCGGCACCAGGCGGAGCAGCACCTCGGTGATCACGCCGAGCGTGCCCTCAGATCCCACCATCAATGAGAGCAGTCCGGACGCCGACGTGTCGCCACCCTCGCCGAGGCGAACGATCCGCCCATCGGAGAGGACCGTGGTGATGCCCGCGACGAAGTCCGCCGTCACGCCGTAGCGGAGTGTGTGCGGCCCTGCGGCGTTGCAGGCCACGTTGCCGCCGATCGTGCACGTGCTGGAGGATCCGGGGTCGGGGGGTAGTACAGCCCCGAGGCGGCGGCGTGGGCGTGGACGTTCGCGGTGATGGCGCCGGCCTGCGCGTGGAGGCGCAGCGCCTCGGTCTCGACGCCGAGCACCCGGTTGAGGCGCGCGAGGCTGAGGATCACGCCGCCACGCGACGGCGATGCCCCGGCGGCGTACCCGGTGCCCGCGCCGCGCGGGACGATCGGGACGCGGTGCACCGCGCAGACGCTGACGACGCCGGCGACTTCCTCGGTCGACCCAGGGAACACGACGGCGTCCGGCAGGTGACGCTCACCGGACGCCCCCCACGCGTCATATGCGTAGGCAGCGAGATCAGCGGGGCGGGTGTAGACGTGTGAGGCCGAAACCTGACCCTCGAGGTCGCGGATCACGCGGCGATCGAGCATTCGCGCCGCATTGTAGTGAGCGCATCAATTCCAGCGCTCAAACGCCCCGCGACGGGCGTGCAGATGGCGTTCAATGTTCCGGTGCGAAGGTGGACTAGCGCCGTCGGGATCGCGCTCGGTGCCGGTGTTGCGCTGAGCGCATGCAGCTCCACAACCACCACGACGCCGCGGCACATCGAGGTGTCGCCGATCCGGACGGTCATCGCGCCGCGGCAGGTACTGGCCCTGGCGGCAGCGTTCGCCGAGCAGATCGTCGACGACCAGTACGCCGAGCAATGGGACGAGCTTGCTCCGCAGGCGCAGGCCATGTGGCCGTCGGAGGCTGCACGAACCGCGATGTTGATGACCAAGTTCGCGCAGGCCGAGATCGTCGGCGTCACGGTCGGTGCGGCATCACTCGAGGCGGTATGGACTGCTCCCGAGCACCCGCAGGTGCAGGTCGCCGACGTCTGGAGCCTGCCGCTGGAGGTGACCTTCGCCAAACCGCAGTCGCTGCGTCCCCTGGGTGTGGCCGGCCTCTTTTCGATGACGCGGCTCGACATCGTGATGGAGCCGGGCAATACCGCAGCCGTGCTCGGCGAAGGTCCGGACTCGATCGACGCGCCGGTCATCGTTCCGAGCCGGATCCCGCCCGCAACGGTTGATGTGCCGATCCTCATGTACCACCTCATTGATCTCATCCCTCCGCGGTCGATCGAGCCGTCCACGTGGGGCTGGCGACTCGAAGTGGGCTTGACAACGTTGCCGTCAGCGTTCGATGCGCAGATGGCGTACTTGACGTCGATCAACGCGACATCGATCTCCCTGCAGCACCTCGCCGATGCGCTTCTGTACGGGCTGCCGCTGCCACCGCATTCCGTCGTCATCACCTTTGATGACGGGCGACTCAGCCAGTGGATCAATGCCGTTCCCGTGCTGCGTCGCGACGACTTCACAGCGGTGTTCTTCCCTTGCACCGGCCTGCTCGGCAAGACAGTGGGTCCGCAGACGTACATGACTGCGCGCGAGGTCAAGGAGCTTGCGGAGACAGGGTTCTCCGTCGAGGACCACACCGTCAACGACGACACCGACTTCTTCTTCTCGAATGCGGCGACCTTGAACAAGCTCACCGAGCGCACCAAATCGGTGCTCGAAGATCTCACGGGTGACCCGGTCCAGTTCATCGCCTACTCCGGCGTCTGGCCGTGGCCGCATGCCGACGAAGGTGCGACGCAAGAGGCATCGATGTTCGCGACCCTGGCGGGATACGGCTACGTGGGCGGCGTCCTCGATCTCAGGATCAACAGCGCCGAGGACTCGAGCGACATGCTGTGGCAGCTCCCGCGGGTGCGTATCGGGCTCTCGACGACCCCTTCGGGTTTTGCACATTGGTTCGCCGATCAGCCCGCCTGAGCTTGGGTTCTCGGACCGCTGCGTATACTCGAACGTAGATGGGTGATCCAGGGGCGCTTGACGCCCTCGAGCGTGCGCTCGCAACGGTGATCGACCCCGAGCTGCACAAGCCGATGCTGCAACTCGGGATGCTGCGCGACCTCGCCATCGACGGCGGCGTCGCCTCGATTCGCGTCGTGCTCACGACGCCTGCCTGTCCGCTCAAGGACCGCATCCGCGCCGATATCGAAGCGGCGGTGATCGGCGTTGTCCCATCGATCACCCGCGTTGAGATCCGCTGGGATGCCGACGTCAGCACCACGCGCGGTCTGCCGGGACGCCAGGAGATCGCCGGGGTGCGGAACGCCATCGCGATCAGCGCCGGCAAGGGTGGCGTCGGCAAGACCACCGTTGCCGTGAACGTCGCGATCGCGCTCCGTCTTGCCGGAGCGCGCGTCGGCCTGCTCGATGCAGATGTCTACGGCCCCAATGTGCCGATCATGCTCGGCATCCGCGAGCGGCCTCACGCCGGCCCGGACGGGAAGATGCAGCCGCTCGAGGCGCACGGTCTCAAGGTGGTGTCCTTCGGCACGATTCTCGATCCGGGACAGCCCGTCATCTGGCGCGGACCGATGCTCGCCAAGGCGTTGCGTGAGTTCCTCTACGAAGTCTCGTGGGGCGAGCTCGACTATCTCGTCATCGATCTGCCCCCGGGCACGGGCGACGTGCAGCTCAGCCTCGCGCAGAGCATGCCGATGACCGGAGCGGTCATCTGCACGACGCCGCAGGACGTGTCGCTCGCCGATGTCAGCCGCGGCATCGAGATGTTCCGCAAGCTCAATGTCCCCGTCCTCGGCGTCGTCGAGAACATGAGCGGCTTCATCTGCCCGCACTGCGACGAGCGCACCGACATCTTCGGATCCGGCGGCGGTCGCGACCTTGCGGCGCGCTACGAGCTGCCCTTCCTCGGTGCGGTGCCGCTGGACCCGCGCATTCGTGGCGCGGACGGCGATGGACGGCCGATCATGGCCGCGGCTCCCTCGAGCCCGCTCGGCGAGGTGTTCCGCGATGTCGCGTCGCACATCGCTGCGCAGGTGAGCCAGGAGAACTTCAACGCCACGTCGGGTCCTGTGATGCCGTCGGGGCCACGACTGCCTGTCGTCGCCTCGTAGTCGCTCCGGCCGGTCAGCGGCCGAGCACGGTCTCCACGGCGTCGTGGACGGTCCGCAACGAGGTGGCGTCGTCCGTGAACACGCGGATCACCTGGTTGTGTTGCGGTAGCCGCGCGACGAGCTCCGCAGTGCGCTCGACGTCGATGGTGTCGTTGAGCGGGTCGTAGATCCGGACCATCCCATCGTCGGTCATCGGGTTCTGCGGAGCGATGCGCGCGATCGCAACATCGACTTCCACCCGTGCATCGAGGTGTTGGGTCGCAAGCTCCGCGTCGAGCTGTTCCTGCAATGTCGACGTGTCCATGCCCTTGTGCACAACGCTTTCATACGCGAGATGCCAGCGCAGATCGCGGGCCGCGATTCGTGCCCACGCCTCCGCAAGCCGGCGTCGCTCCGTTCCGGGCGCGTCCTGCATCCAGCGTTGCACGGCAACGAGCACGGACCAGTCGTTGAGCTGCTCGTACTCGTCGAGATGTTCGAGGGGATTGCCGTGCAGGAGTTGCGCGATGGTGTCGGCGAAGATCTCGCGCATCGACAGGTCGAAGCGACGTCCCGGTGCGGTGGTGATAGACCTGCAGGTACATGTAGAGCCGCGACGCGAGAAACATCTCGAGCGCGCCCGTCGCATGCGCGTGGAGCACGATGCTGTCGCCACTGACGAACGTGTAGTGGATGAGCCGCTGCACCTCGACCGCACCGAGGCTGATCCCGCACATGTACGCGTCGCGCGGTACGTAGTCGAGGTTGTCGACGGTTGCGGGCCCGCAGAGGATCGGCTTCAGTGCGCGCAACCAGCCGGGCGGGGTGTAGCCGTCAACATCGGCATCAGCCATCACCCACGCGACCCATTGCGGATCGATGTGCTCACCCGGCTCGAAGCGGTCCGTGGGGCTCGCGCGCAGCGACTGAATGATATCGGCGAGCTGATGATTCACGAGGTGGCGTCCGACCACTTCATGGTCGAGGTTCCACTGTTCGAGCACTTCGTGGTCGAAGAAGTGACCGAACGGCCCGTGCCCGACGTCGTGGAGCAGCCCCGCGATGCGCAGCGTCTCCTCGACGAGTGCGGGTGAGGGTGCATCGGGGAACGCGGCTCGCAGCGATCCATCGACTCGGCGCGCGAACAGACTCGCGAGGTGCATTGCTCCGAGCAGATGCGTGAAGCGTGAGTGCTCGGCGCTGGGAAACACCCACCAGGCCGATTGGAGTTGGTGGACGCGACGGAGTCGCTGCAGCCAGACGGTGTCGAGGAGCTGGCGCTCGCTGGCCTCACCGGGCTGATCCTTGGTGATCTCTATGTAGCCATAGAGCGGATCGGCGATGAGATTGACCTGACGGAATCGCTCCGCCGCGCCGAGGGAGCTACTCGTCGTCGTCCTCGCCCTCTTCCTCGTCCCCGCCATCGTCGCCGTCGTCGATCAGGGAAACAGGCTGCCAGCCGTGCAGATCAGTCATGGGGGATTTTATACGCCATCGCTGCGGCGGGACGCCCGGACAGTGGTCTGGTGACCGCCAGCAGGATGTGACGAAGCGATGACCGCTGTCACAGCGGTGTGTCACTGCGCCGAATCGCTTCTAGAATCGAAACGTGCGTCGTAGCTTCATTCTTGCGTCTGTATTCGTCGCCGCACTGACCGTCGCATGGTCGGCGAGTCCTGTGTCGGCGGCTGCGTCGATGCGAGCGCTCCCGGGCGCGACGTCATCGCATGTTGCGCACACCGACGCTGCGAAGACGCCGGCGATCGGGTCCACGCCGCTCGCACTGACGACGTTCGAAGGCGGTGGTGAGCAGACCGCGATCAGCGCGCCCGGCAATGGGAATACCGCTGTCACCACGCCTGCGGACCCGAGCTTCGCGGCGGGCGGCAGTGATGTCGTCGAGGCCGTCAACAGCGCCGTCTTCGTGTACAGCCGTGCGGGCGCGTTGCTGACCTCATTCGGGATCAACGCCATGATCGGCAACATCGCGTCGAGTGGGTATGTCGTGCAGTACCCGCACGTCGTGTATGACCCACTGTCGGGCGTGTTCATCCTGATGGTGTTGGAGTCCAAGGTCTCGACGTGCTCCAGCCAGATCGTGGTCATGGACTCGCAGACGAACCCAACGCTGTCGTGGCAGGCGCGCGGCTCTGTCAGCCTCAATCCGGCGGTGTCGGGGGCTATGCTCGCCAACCTCTCGATGGCGCTGACGGGGACCCTCGTTGTTGCGTCGAGCGACTATCGAGCATGCGCCGGTGGTGTGCTCGGCGGCTTCATGGCAAGCCAGACCATTCTGCTGCAGCGTGCGGACCTTGTCGCAGGCACAGAGACTTCGCGGAGCGGTCACTACCTCTCCCCGGGGCCGATCGGTACACAGCCGGTCATGGGACTGGGGCTGACGAGCGTCGCATACGAAATCGCGAACGACGCCAATTGCACGAACACGAACGCGACGCCCGGGAGCTATGTGGTCTTCGCGATCACAGGGACGCCCGATGCAGGCAACGTCTCGGCGACGTGTACCGCAGAGACGGAGACAGCGACGAGCGCACCACCGGCTGCGCCCCAGAGCGGCACAAGCACGACGCTGTCGACGAACGACGATCGTTTTCTCAACGCGGTGTGGTTCAACAACGCGATCACAGCGGTCGGGACGACTGCATGCGCGCCGTATTCATGCCTCAACGTCATCAGCCTCACCGCGACCACCGCCGGCGCTCTCTCCGCACCGATCCAGTTGCCATTCAAGGGTGTGAGCGGTTCCTATCTCTATGACCCGGCGATCGCGGTGGACAGTACGGGCGATACCTTCGTCACCTTTGACGAGTCGTCGTCGACAACCTTCGAGTCGATGCAGCTCGCAACCATCCAGAGCGGCACCTGGAGCGCGTTCACCACGGTCAAGACCAGCGGTGCCTTCTATAACTCCAGCACCTGGGGCGACTACTCGGCGGCGCTGCAGGACCCGTTGCATCCCACCGATGTCTGGGTCGTGTCATCCGACGTTGACGGGGTCACGAGCACCAACTGCGCCACGGTGAACTCCTGCTGGAACACATTCGTCGGGCGATACACGTTTGCCCTGCCGTCAGTGAGCTTCCTGACGCCGTCGTCAGGCACGGGCAGCGGTGGCCAGGTCGTCACGGTCTCGGGATCCGACTTCGCAACGCCCGGTACGACGGCGACTTTTGGCGGCAACCCGATCGCCATCAGCAATCTCACTGTTGACTTGTTCACGTTCATCACGCCGGCCGGTCCTCCTGCAGGCGGCACCGTGTACGTGATCGCGACGGACTCGCTCGGTTCGAGTACTGCAACTGCGGGCGCGGGATACCTCTATGTGCCGCTCGCCGACTACACGCCACTGCCGCCGTTTCGGATTTTCGACACCCGCGGGGGCGCAGCGCTGGGGCCAAACTCCACGCGAGTCGTACAGGTCACCGGGGTCGGCGCGACGCCGGTTCCCAGCACCGCGGTCGCGGTGGTCATCAACGTCACCGAGGCGCTCGGCACTGCGAACAGCCTGCTGACCGTGTACCCGACAGGCACTCCGCAACCGAAGGCATCGAACCTCAACTTCAATGCGGGTACCGTCACGCCGAACCTGGTCACGGTCACGCTCAGCAGCTCGGGCCAGGTGAGCATCTTCAACTCCGTCGGCAGCGTGAACGTGATCGTTGATGTCGAGGGATATTTCGCGCCACCGACCGGAGCGACCACAGCGGGCGAGTTCCACCCGATCCTGCCCTCGCGGGTTTGCGATACGCGCAGCACTTCGCCAACTCCGGCGTGCAAGGCGCACGGAGCAGTGGTTGCCGGATCGCCGATGCTCGTGACTGTCACCGGCGCGATTCCTTCGGACGGGACGGCCGAGGCGGCAATCCTCAACCTCACCGCCGTCTCCGGCACCGCAAATACGTTTGTCACGGTCTTTCCGACGTCGACATCGGGGACGTGTACGCAAGCGCCGAGCGCCTCGACCATCAACGTGGTTGCAGGAGCTATCGAGGCGAACCGCGTGTTCGTGAAGCTCGGGCCGGGACCGAGTGGCCCGAACACCGCGGTCTGTGTGCTGAATTCCGTCGGGAGCATCAACGTCCTCCTGGACGCGAACGGATGGTTCGGTACGGCGTCCGCTATCGCCGGTTTCCAGTACCAGGCCATTGCTCCCGCCCGGATCTGCGATACACGCTTCCCTCCGATCGGATGCGCGGAAGGAGCGATCGGCACGGGGCCGGCGGTCGCACGTCTCATACACGTGGCCGGTGAGGGCGGCGTTCCGAGCACAGGTAGTGGGACCGTTGTGCAGGCGGTCATCGCCAACCTGACCGCGGTGGGGCCGACCACGAACACCTTCCTCGCGGCCTACGCCGCTGGCACGACCGACGGGACTTCCGACCTCAACCTCGTCGCCGGTGCGACGCTGCCGAATCTCATCGTCGTGCAAGTCAGCACGACAGCGGGGACCAATGACGGGGCCATCGACATCATGAATGCCTCCGGCAGCATCAATGCCATTGTCGACGTCGAGGGCTGGTTCCAGTAGCGTCCGCCGTCACGCGCTGACGAACTCAATCGTTGCGCCGGTGTGACGGCAATGTCAGATCTTGTCTGGCAGGCTGGGATGGATGCATTCCAAGCTCCATCGACTCGTGCTCGCCGCCGTCGTCGCTGGATCCGCGAGCGTCGCTCCGCTCGTCACTGCCGGTGCTGCAGCGCCGATCAACGCGACACCGGTGGCTGTTGTGCGCAGCGTCGGCGCGGTGGTTGCGCTCACGGGTTCGGCGCATCAAACGATCGCCGTGAAGCCCGCGACATCGAACGTCTCGCAGCAGCCCGCACCGGTCATGCACGGCATGCTCGCTGCCGAGGTCGCGGGAACCGGTAATTACGGATCGCCGCTCATCAGCGGTTGCGTCTGGGCGACGTGGGTTACCAACTGTTCGAATCTGACGGCCTACGGGAACGGATCCGGGTTCGGGAATGTCGGCTGCGGTCCGCCCAATGGGTGCGAGTTCGGTCCGGAGTTCCAGTGCGAGGAGCTCGCCATTCGCTACGCCTACTACGCGTGGGGTGAGCCTAAGAACTGGTACGGCTACGGTGCCACCGGTGGCGCGAGCACCATGTGGCAGGCCGCTCCCAACTTGCCTGTCCCGCTGGCGCAGTTCCCGAACGGTGCGGGGACACCGCCGATGCAAGGCGATCTGATGATCTTTGCTCCCGGATGGCTCGGCAGCTACTGGGACGGGTCGGGACACGTCGCGGTCGTCCGCGATGTGGGACCGGGCTACGTCGACATCGTCGAACAGAACGCGACCTCGTCGGGGACGGATCGCTTTGCGCTCAGCGGCTCGCGTGTGACCGTCAACGGCTACACGCCGCTCATCGGCTGGCTTCGCGAGACCGAGCAGACGCCGGTCGAGCTGACCGCGGCCAACGTCGCCGGGACGCCGCAAAGCGTTTCCGATCAGCAGGGCGACATGGACGTCATCTGGCGCGGATCGGACTCCGAGCTCCACGACCTCGCCTACCGCAACCAGTCCTGGCAGGCGTCTCCCGGCGGCGATCACCCCGGCCAACGCAGCCTCCAATCCGGCGGTCGTGTCCCCGGCCGCCGGTCACGTCGACGCGTTCTGGGCGGACAGCTCCGGTGACCTCTGGCAGGTGCAGTCGCAGAGCGGCTGGTTCGGCGCCGAGACGTGGCTGACCCCGCAGGAACTGCAGGTCGGGACGCTCGCCATCGGGTCAACCCCGACGGTCGTCAGTCAGGCTCCCGGCCAGCTCGAGGTCGTCTGGAAGTCGACCGACAACACGTTGTGGGCGCAGACGTATACGGGCAGCTGGTCGGTGCCGATGCCGCTGAACAGCGGTGTCGTCACCGGCAATCCGGACGCCGTCGCCGGCGCGGGAGGCTCGGTCGCCGTCGTCTGGCGCGACCCCGCCGGCAACCTCTGGAGCGACATGGGCGTGCCCTACGGCTGGCTCGGCGCCCAGAAGGTGGGTCTCGGCAGTCTGGCCAGCGATCCGACCGCTGTGGTCGCTGGACCGTCGCTGATCGACGCCGTCTGGCGCACGACCGCCGGCTCGGTATGGGCGGCCGCGATCACGCCGAGTGGCGGGGCGTCCCAGACGCTCGTGGACTCCGCTGTGAGCCTGGGCCAGCCGGCTGCCGCTGCTTCGGGGTCGAGTGCGGTCACGGTTGTCATGCAGCGTCCCGGCGGCGGTCTCGCATCTGCGATCTATGCGCCGGGCAATGGCTGGATCGGACCGCAGCTGCTCAACCAGGTCTCGGCAATGAGCATCTCGGTCGTCAACTGGTACAGCAACGCCGTCGCCGCGTTCTGGCAGGGAGCGGGGAGCAGCCTCTGGTGGTCGGCGGCATGTGCCGGCTGCGCCGCGAACCCGCCGTCGGTCTACAACCCGACCGGTTAGTCGCTGGGGGTCGCCTGACGTCGGTCGCGGCGGCTGGGCGATGATCGCGGCGTGACCACGCTGCTCGCGCTGGCGGAGGCCGGCGACGCCATCGCCGCAACCAGCTCCAAGCTCGCCAAAGTGCGCCTGCTCGCCGACTTCCTCGTTGCCACCGAAGGCGACGAGGTGGCGCTGGGCGCGCGCTATTTCACCGGTTTCGTCTTTCCGACCGGAGACCAACGCACGTTGAACATCGGCGGCGCAGCGTTCTCTTCGGTCCTTCGTGACGTCAGCGGCGCTGATGACGCCTCGATCACTCAGGCCTGGCGGCGGCATTCCGACGCCGGCGACGTGACACGCGATCTCCTTGAGCAGCGCGGGCCTGTCCCGACGGTTCCCGTGTCGCTGCATGAGCTCGACCGCGCGTTTGCCGAAATGGCGGAAGCGCGGGGCGCCAAGACGCGAGCAGCGGTGCTCCGGGCACTTCTCGAGAAGGTCACCCCGAACGAGGCGCGATACGTCGCGAAATTGATCACCGGCGATCTGCGCATCGGTCTGCGTGAGGGGCTCGTGGAAGAGGCGATTGCCGCGGCGTTCACCGCCGAACCCCGAGCGGTCAGTCGAGCAGTGATGCTCACGGGCGATCTCGGTGAGGCCGCGTTGCTCGCCAGGGCAGGCCGGCTCGACGAGGCTGCTCCACGCTGGTTCGTGCCGCTGCGTCCGATGCTGGCGACACCCGTCGCCGACGCGGAAGAGGCCGTCGCGCGACTCGGTGAGGACGTGTGGGTTGAAGACAAATATGACGGAATCAGATGTCAGCTCCACCGCAGGGGCGACGACGTCGCCCTCTACAGTCGCGATCTCAAGAACGTCACCGCGCAGTTTCCGGAGATCGGCGCGGGAGCATTGCATCTCAGCGCTGACGTCATGCTCGACGGCGAGATTCTCGCCTTCCGCGATGACCGGGTGATGCCCTTCCACGCGTTGCAAACCCGGCTTGGGCGAGTGGCGCCGGACGCTGAGCTGCTGGCGGCGGTGCCGGTGATCTACGTCGCGTGGGATCTGCTCGTGGCGGGCGACGACGTGCTGCTCGATCACCCGCTCCGAGAGCGTCGCGAACGGCTCGAGTCACTCGCGGTGCGGCTCCCTCTCGCGCTTGCGCATCTCGAGCGCGTCCGCGGCGCGGCAGAGGTGGACCGGCGTTTTGACGACGCGCGCGCACGGCTCAATGAGGGCCTGCTGCTCAAGCAACCCGAGTCGACGTACACGCCTGGCCGTCGCGGTCTGAACTGGTTGAAGCTGAAGCGACCGCTCGACACGCTCGATGTCGTCGTTGTCGGCGCGGAGTGGGGGCATGGAAAGCGCCGGGGTGTGCTCAGCGACGTGACGTTCGCGGTGCGTGTCGACGGAACCAACGAGCTGGCGACCATCGGCAAGGCGTACACGGGGCTCACCGACGCCGAGATTGCCGAGATGACCGCGCTGCTCCTCGAGATCACCGTGAGCGATCACGGCCACTACCGCACCGTCGATCCACGCATCGTGCTCGAGGTGGCATTCGACGCAGTGCAGGCGTCGGCGCGGCACCGCTCCGGCTTCGCCTTGCGCTTCCCTCGAATTGCGCGCTGGCGACACGACAAACCGGTCGCCGAGATCGACACGCTGTCGCGCGTGCGCGAGATGGCTGCGGCCGTCGAACACGAGCGCGTGCAACTGGTCGACGCTACCGAAGTCTAGGAGTCGATGCGGTACCGGAGGTAGACGACGCCGCTGCGAAGCGGCGCTCGTCGAGCAGTTCGAGGCGAACGCGCACATCGTCGGGGAGCGCCTGATTGCCACCGCCCCGCAACACCGGATGCAGGAACAGCCGGCATTCGTCGACCAGTCCGGCCCGAATCGCGTGGCCGGCCAGTTCCGGTCCGCCGATGCTGATGTCGCTGTGCGACGACGCCTTCAAGTGCTGGACAATTGCAGGATCAAACTCGCGCTCGATCCGCGTGCGTTCGGTCGCCGGCGCCGCGAGTGTCCGTGAGAACACGATCTTGTCCGCTGCCTGCCAGATCGCCGCGTAGTCATGAGAGAGCGGGGAGTCTCTCGAGCGGATCGATCGACTCCCAGAACCGCATCACGTCGTACATGCGGCGCCCGTAGAGGTACGTGCCGCTCGGACGCTCGAGGTCGTTGACGAAACTGTGCACCTCTTCATCAGGCGCAGCCCAGTCGAAGTTGCCGTCCGCGTCCGCGATGTAGCCGTCGAGTGAGGCGATCGCCGTGTAGATGAGCTTCGCGGTCATCCGGTCAGCGCTGCTCGATGAAAGCGCCGAACAGATCCGGCGTGTCCAGGGCGGGGTCGCCGACCTGGGTGAAGCTGTCGAACCGTGCGCGCAGTGCCGCGTATTGCTGCACGAGCGCACGGTCGTCGTAGGCCTCCATCGGGTCCCACGGATGCAGGTAGTGGACGTCGCTGATCCCGGCCTGCAGCATCTCCTTGAGGCAGCCGAAGCACGGCTGCATCGTCGACGTCATCGACGCGCCGAGCGTCTGCTGCCCGAAGCGCGCGGCGGTGAGCAGCGCGTTCTGCTCCGCGTGCACGCAGATGCAGACGTCGTACGCGCCGCCTCGAAGACGGTCGTCGTCGCGACGTGAACAGCGATGGCAGCCACCCTCGGAGCAGTTGGGCATACCGAATGGGGTGCCGTTGTAGCCGGTGCTGAGGACGCGGGCATCACGCGTGATCACCGCGCCGACGCGGCGGCCGAGGCAGTCGGCCCGCGTGCGCGCGGCGAGCGCGATCAGCAGGAAGTACTGCTCCTTGCCGGGCCTGGGTTGTGGCGGCGTGGTCAGGGCTGACGTCCGAGAAACGCGGCGAGGCGGTCGATCGCCGGTGCGCTATCCGGGAGATGCACCGGCTCGCCGAATGGCATGCCCGTGCGCGGCCGATCCCCGAGCCGCGACTGCCAGGAGCCGCAGCGCCTCCTCGGCGAGATCGTCGGGAAAGTCGGCCGGTTGGCCGGTTCCGCGAGCGAGGTCCCAGCCATGGATGAGTTGCTCGTTCATGCGCATGTGGACGATGGTCATGCCGCTCGCCTCGCCCATATACGGGACGTCGAACGTGCCTTCCAGGAACCCGGGCGTGAGGAATGCATCGTGCATGCGTTTGCCGGCGGCTCGGAACCCCGCTGCAGGGTCGTCGCCGAGCCAGTCGGCGGCACGCTCCTCGGCGGTGATCGGTCCGGGGCTGCGCTCGCCGGTAGCGAGCGTCGCGAAGATGACGTTGCCGTTGGTCAGATGGTGGAGGAGCTGGCGGACGTTCCATTCGGAGCACGGCGTCGGCGCGGTCCACTGGTCGGGCCGGACGCCGTCGACGAGGCGCTGGACGGTGTCGACGAGGCGGTCGCTGTCGGCGACCACCGGGGGAGTGTCACTCATGTCGCTAATGGTGGCCGAGATCGGTGGTGCCATGCGGGCGGGCGTCTCGGGATAGAGTTCGCGCCAGGGCGGGTAGCTCAGCCGGTTAGAGCAGGGGGCTCATAACCCCACGGTCCCTGGTTCGAATCCAGGCCCGCCCACTCGCTGCTGTGCTAATCCGGGTGATGCATCCCTGAAGGGTTCGGGTGATGTGTCGCACCGGCAGCCCTTTCGCTGTCCGGAACCACGCTCTATCATCGATCCGCCATGGGCAAGGCGGGAGGGGCCGACCATGGTCTTCAGGGAGCGATGTTGACCGAACGTGCAGCGATCGGCGAGGGCCGTTCGGAGAGCCTGCTCGAGGGAGTGTTCCCGATCGCGCCCGTCACATCGTTTCGCTGGCCGAGCACGCTCCTTGCCGCTGCAGCCGTGGCGGCCGGCACGGTCGCTCAGATCGTCCGTCTGCCCGGAGACACCGCTTACAACACAATCTGGGCGGAGGACGCGAGCACCTTTCTCAATCAGGCGTTGAACCGGGGCAGCCTGCGCGCGTTCGCCATCCCCTACGGCGGATACCTGCACCTGGTTCCGCGCATGTTCGCGGCGGTCGCGGCGGTGCTTCCCCTGGAGTGGGCCGCAGCGATCTTCGGGGTTGGTTCAGCGCTCGTTGTGTCTCTTCTGGGGGTCTTCCTGTACCGGGCCAGTGAGGGACTGATCCTCTCCCGACTGTTGCGCCTCGTGCTGTGCGCGATGTTTGTCGCGATCCCGGTCGTCGGATTCGAAACTGAGGCAAACGCGGCCAATCTCCACTTCTATCTTGACTTCGTCGCAATCTGGGCGCTGCTGTGGCGGCCGGAGAGCCGTTTCGCCTTGGTGGTTTCCACCGCCGTGTGTTTTCTGGCAGCGGGGAGCGATGCTGCAACCCTCTTTCTGCTCCCGATCGCGATCGCGCGGCTGGTGGCGACCCGCTTCGGGCGCGGCTCGTCTCCCGCGTACGCGTTGATCGCGGGGCTCCTCATCCAGCTCCCGGTGATCCTCACATCGCACGAGGCGAACTGGGCGCCGAACATCCCACTGGACTTTGCGGCTGTCTTCGGCGCGCGGGTCGCGCTTCCCTTCCTGGTCGGCGGTGTGCTCAGCGATCGCCTGTGGGCCGATATCAGCTGGGCAGCGCCGGTGATCGCTGGATTGCTGCTCTGCGCAGGCGCCGTCGGGGTAGCGGTGACTCGTCGCATTCGTCCCAGCGCGTGGGTTGCATTGATCTTCGTTGCGGGATCAATCGTCTTCGCCGGTCTCCCGATCATCGCTCGCTTTCAGCCCCCGATGCTTCCTCATGGAGCCGCACTCCTGGGAATCCCCGCTCGGTATTGGGGCGCGCCGTTGCTCATGCTCTGGTCGAGCGTCGCCATCGTGGTAACGTCTCGCGGCGTTCGGACGTGGCTTGGCACACGAAATCGCAGTCTGCTGGTGTGGGGTACGGCGCTGTGGCTCTCGGGCATCGTCGCTGCGGATTTCGTCGTCGTCAGCGGCAACGCCTTCCGCGATGACGGATTGCGCTGGAACGCGCAGCTGGCTGCGGCTGCCACGACGTGCCGCGTTGAGCAACTCAATCACGTGGCTTTCAGCGTGCTGTTCCGCAAATACATCATCGTCGTCCCGTGCGATCGCATTGCCGGCGACGCGCCATAGGGCGTCGTCAGACGCAGTCTCCACCTGACGTGTAGAAACCGGGGCCGGACAGCCCTGGGCCGGTGATCCGGGGCTTGTTCGCAGCGCCGGAGCGATAGGACGTATCGAACCACTCATGGAAGAACAACGTCAGCCGGGCGTTGCACGCTGCGCTCTGATTTGGCATCTGTTGATGGAACGCTGCCTCGAGCTGCGGCTCCGTGATGCTGCTGCCCCCATACTTGCGCTGCAGCTGCTGCAAGGCCTGCGTGAAGTTTGCCGCACCGAGGATCTGGCGCAGCGCGATGTAGGCGATGCCCGGGCGGCTGTATGTCGAGTTCCCATCGAACAGGGTGAACGGCGTGGGATTTGATGGCGCCCTGTTCCAGAAACCTCCACCACTCGCATACGTCTGATCGAAGATCTTCACCAGCGCTCGCTCGAACGCAGCCTCACCGGACGCCGTGCCAGGCCCACCGGCAGATGCCTCCGCCGTGCGTGCGGCGAAGAGGTACTCGCCGAGAGTTCGCAAACCCCTCTTTGTAGAACGTCATCGCGTACCCGCCCTCCGTCACGTTGTCTCCCCACCACTGATGCATGTTCTCGTGATAGAGGGTGTCGAGATCGATCTGCCCGCCGGGAAACGTGATCATCGTCTCCATCTCCTCGGCGAAGCTCGCATTTGGCGTGCCGATGACGACGCCGTCCGACATGAACGGGTACGCGCCGTTGAAGAGACTCTCGAATGCAGTGATGTCCTGCTGCTGCTGCATGATCGCAACGTTCTTCTGCTGCCGCTTCGCGCCGATGGACGTGTCCTGTGCCTCGTAGTACACAACACCATTAGCGGCGACATGCTTTCTCAGCGTGTAGTTACCGACGCTGTTCTCGACGAGGTAGCTCGCGATTGGTGCCGTCTGGCGCCAGTGAAATGTCACCGAGCCGTGCGGGAACTCGGCATCCGGGCCGTGTCGCTGCGTGGACAGCAACATCCCATTGCAGAGCACCGTTTTCCCGGCATTGACCGTGTCGTGGAAGTCATACGTGGGCTTTGCCGTCGGGTAGTCGTTCAGCGGCATCCAGTCCTCGCTGGCGACCGGCTCTGTCGTGACGAAGCCGCCGTCAGGCGAGCGGAACCACCCTTCCGTGGTCCCGTCACCGTCGTTGTGCACGCCTGGCCTTCCCGTGTAGTTCACGACGACCGTGAAGGTCGAGCCCTCCGTGATCGGCGTCATCGGCGTCACCACCAGCTTGTTCGCGGGACACTGGTCGCCGTCCTGCAAGTCTTCATGGGCAGGATTTGTCGAAGTCAATTCCGGAGAGCACGCCGGTGGCAGCGGGTTGTGATCAGGTCCGCCGACGGGATTGTGTTCCGACGCTTCGTGTGCCGCAGGATTGGGATCGTTCTGACCATGCGGGTCGCCGGGGTATGTCGGCTGGACGAACGTGTACGCCGCGCGCCGGCCGTTCACCGTGACCGATTCGACGGTGAGGTTCGGACCCGCGATGTGGTTGGCGGAGTGTCGCTCGAAGTCGAGGCTGAAGCCGGTGAGGCACTGGGTCGAACGGTCCGTCAGATCGACGTGGTTGCCCGGCAGGAACATGTCATTCGCGGCGTCGTACACCATGTGAATGTCGGTGTGGACGCTCGTGTAGCCGCCGTTCCCCGTGTCCGGGTACATCTGCGAACCAATCGGAGCCAGGGTGTGTGCGCCGGAGGAGCAGCCAGATGCGGGACTCGCCCCGGAGGCGGCGCGGGCTTGCGAAGCGAATGTCGGCGCTGCGAAGACGAGCAGTGTGCTCGCGGCGAGGGCGACGCGAAGATTGCGCTGGATCATGGGAACTCCTCTCTCGGCCTGACGCGTCCGATACGCGAAGGATAGCCGCCGAAGCGGGGTGGGTTAGTCCGAGCGCTGCTCGGCTGCCGATATGGACGCCGGAGCGCGCCTCGGGCTCACGACACCGACGGTACAGGCGCCTCCGCTCGCAGGAGCCCGTCAGCTCTCAGCTCATCCCACAACGCTTCGGGCAGCGACGTGGCCATCAGGGCGGCGTTCAGTTGCACCTGCTCGGCAGATCGCGCGCCGACGCACACGCTCATCACGCTTGGGTGTGCGAGCGGGAAGGCGAGCGCTGCGGCGGGCAGCGAGGTGCCGTGGCGCTCGCACACGGCGGCGATGCGCTGCGCGCGCTCGACAACGGCCGCAGGCGCTGCAGCGTAGTCGTACCTCGCGCCCGTGGACGGCAACGGCGCCGAGAGGAGACCGCTATTGAAGACACCGGCAGCCACCACGCCGATACCGCGACGCGCGCACTCCGGAAGCAAATCATCCAGCGCGTCCTGCTCGAGCAGCGTATAGCGGCCGGCGATCATGACGAGGTCGATGTCGGTGTTGCGAGCAAATTCCGCCGCGGTGGCGCTGTGATTCGTCCCGACACCGATCGACGTCACCACCCCCGCGGTGCGCAGCTCCTCGAGAGTCGGGTAGGCCTGATCGAGGGCATCCCGGAGATGGGCGTCGGGATCGTGTATGTAGACGATGTCCACATGTGCCATGCGCAGCCGGCTCAGCGAGTTCGTCGAGGCAGCGGATGACACCGTCGCGTGTGAAGTCCCAGACGCGTCGATGCGTTGCCGCGACCTCGAAACCCTCGTTGTCCATCCCTCGGCGCTCGGCAAGCGGCTCCAGCAGCCTGCCCACCTTGGTGGAGACCACGAGCTCATCTCGCGGCCGCCGCGTCAGTGCCTCCCCGAGGCGCCGTTCCGAGAGCCCGAGCCCGTAGTGCGGAGCGGTGTCGAAGTAGCGGATGCCCACCGCCCAGGCGGCGTCAACCGTGGCCCGCGCCTGCGAGTCTGGGATCGCCCGGTAGAGGTTGCCAAGTTGTGCGCAGCCAAGGGACAGCCGGCTGAGCCGCGGCCTCACCGCTCGATCCGTGAGCTCGGCCTTTCGACCAGCCGGCGCACCTCCTCAAGGCGAGCGCTGGATGTGTCGCCGGGGGTCGTCATCGCCAACGCTCCGTGCGCCGCACCGTACTCGACTGCCTGCCTGAGGTCGCTCAGCTCCATGAGTCCGTAAAGCAGCCCGGAGGCGAAGCTGTCGCCACCGCCGACACGGTCCAGGACCTCCAACGCCGGGCGTGGCGTGGCATGAACGAAGCCGTCGCCGTGGGACCATGCGACTGCTCCCCAGTCGTTCAGGGTGGCGCTGTGCACGGCGCGCAGCGTCGTGGCGATCACGGAGATCTGGGGATACGCAGCGGCGACCTCCGCGATCATTGTGCGGAAGCCGATGAGATCCAGCTCTCGCAGATCTGGGGTCGTGCCGCCGACCTCGAACCCCAGCGCCGCGGTGAAGTCCTCCTCGTTGCCGAGCATCACGTCCACCAACTCGGCCAGCCGGCGGTTCACGGCGTGCGCCCGAGCCATGCCGCCCGACGCACGCCACAGGCTCGGCCGGTAGTTCAAGTCATAGGAGACCCGGGTGCCGTGACGGCGAGCAGCCACCATCGCCTCCTCGGCCACGTCGGCAGTGGAGGGAGAGAGTGCGGCGAAAATGCCTCCTGTATGCAGGCAGCGCGCTCCGAGCTCACCGAAGATGACGTCCCAGTCCACCTGGCCCGGCGCCATCTGACTGGCTGCGGTGTTCGCCCGGTCGGAAACGCCCACCGCGCCGCGCACACCATGCCCGCGCTCGGTGAAGTTGAGCCCGTTGCGCGATGTTCGTCCGACCCCGTCGAACGGTTGCCAGCGCAGGAAGCGAAGATCCACGCCTCCCTGCAGCATGAGGTCTTCGATCAAACGGCCGACGTCGTTGTCGGACAGGGATGTGACCACGGCGGTCCGCAGACCAAAACACCGCCGGAGACCCCGCGCGACGTTATATTCGCCGCCTCCCTCCCACGCCCGGAAATGCCGTGCGGTCCTGATCCGCTCTTCGCCAGGGTCGAGCCGAAGCATGACTTCGCCGAGCGCAACGACATCGAACGCGCACTCCGACGCGGGGCGGAAGTCGAGGGTCACTCAGCCCTCGCCGAAGTCGCCGCGGCCCGCGAAGCGGCGACCGCCGCCACCGCCTCGGCTGCCAGTCTCGCGACCTCGTCAAACCGTTCGGCCCGCAGGAGGGCCGCCGACGCCATCCAGCTGCCGCCGACCGCCAGGACCGATGGATGTTGCGCGAATGCCGGCAGATCGATCACCCCGATACCACCGGTGGGAATGAACCGCAGGCTTGGAAAGGGTCCGGCGAGCGCCGTCACCATGTCCAGCCCACCCACGACCTTGGCCGGGAAGAGCTTGACGACGTCGAGGCCGCAGCGCAGCGCCGCCATCGCTTCGGTCGGCGTGGCGATGCCCGGGATCGGTGTCACGCCCACGGCTCGGCAGTGGCGCACCACCGCGTCGTCCAATCCTGGGGACACCGCGAAGCAGGCACCCGCAGCGACGGCACGGTCAACCTGATCCGGGCTGAGGAGCGTGCCCGCCCCGACGCAGAGACGGCCGTCGGCGGCAAGGCGCTCCACGGCTGCGGCTGCGGCGGCGGTGCGAAAGACGACCTCCACGCATGTGAGACCCCCGGCGACGAGCGCATCTGCCAGGGGCGGTGCGTGATCGGCGCTTTCGAGGGTGACCACCGCGATCAGCCCGACCCGGCTGATCTCGTCGACTACGTTCACCGGGCGAGCCAGCCGCCGTCAACCGGCAGCACCGTGCCGTGGATGTACGCCGCAGCCGGTGACGCGAGAAAGACGACGGCTCCCGCGATGTCCTCCGGCGAGGCCCAGCGGCCCGCAGGGATCCGCTCGAGGATGGCGCGGGACCGGACTGCGTCCTCGCGAAGTGCCTGCGTGTTGTCGGTTTCGACATAACCGGGAGCGACAGCGTTGACGTTCACTCCGTGAGGAGCAAGCTCGTTGGACAGTGCTCGCGTCAGACCCGCGACCCCATGCTTCGCGGCGGTGTAAGCGGCGACATTGATACCACCCTGGAAGCTGAGGAGCGAAGCGGTGAAGATGATCTTGCCCGCTCCACGCTCCGCCATGCGAGCTCCCACGTCCCGGGCCAGCACGAATGGCGCCGTGAGATTGACCTCCAGGAGCCGGTCCCAGGCGTCCAGCGGGTAATCCACCGCGGGCGACCGATAAATGGTGCCCGCGTTGTTGACGAGGATGTCCGGAAGTCGGTTCAGCGATTCGAGGCCGTCAATCAGGCCGCGCACGGCGGAGCGGTCGGCGAGGTCGGCCGGCATCGCCCAGAACCGTCTGCCGTGCGCCTCGACCCGACTGCGGACGAGAGCATCATCAGCACCGAGGTGCACGCTCACGCCCACCACATCGGCACCCGCCGCTGCCAGCGCCTCACAGATGGCGAGCCCGATGCCGCGGCGCGCTCCGGTGACCACCGCAAGCTTGCCCGACAGCGAAAAGGCGGCAGGGTACAGCAGGGCTAAGGGTGACTCGTCGCTCACACGTCGCCCTGGCAGTCGACCAACACCTTGACAACCGACGGATTGTTCTCCAGCGCTTCGAAGGCCTCGGGGGTTCGCTCGATTGGGACCACGCTGGAGATCAGTTGACCGGCGGGGACCTCGCCTGAGGCGAGCATCTCCACGGCGCGCTCGAAATCGCGCCGTTCATAGACCCGGGCGCCGACGATCTCGAGCTCTCGCCAGAACACTCTGAAGAGGTCCACCGGCACCGGCTTTCCGTGAATGCCCACGCACACCAGGCGGCCGCGCACACGCAACGACCTGGTCGCACATGCAAGCCCGCTCGGGAGCTCGCTGAAACCTCGAAGGCGACGTCGGCCCCGGCGCCGTGCGTCCAGGTCTCCATCGCTCCGTCAACGTCGTCTGTGGATGGGTCGATCACCTGCAGTCCGAGGCCTGCTGCCACCGAGCGGCGGAACGGGTTTGGTTCCGAGACCAACACCTCCGCGCGCTCCGCCCTCGGCCACGCAGGCGATCAGGATGCCGATGGGGCCGCCGCCGACCACGAGGATCCGGTCGCCGGGCGCAACCGCCCCGCGGCGCACATCGTGCACCGCCACTGACAGCGGCTCGGCGAGCGCACCGGTGCGCAGGTCCACGCTGTCGGGAAGCTTGACCAACAGACTTTCCGGCACGGTCCAGGACTGCTGCAGGGCACCGGGCGAATCGATGCCGACGAAGACGAGGTTCTGGCAGATATGCCGGTTGCCGGCGACACAAGCAGGGCATCGATCACACCAGAGCAGCGGCATCACCGTGACGCGGTCTCCGACGGCGGCGGTGCGGACGTCATTCCCGATCGCGACGACCGTCCCGGCATCTCGTGACCGATGACCGCAGGCATCTTCACGCGAAGTCCATCTCGCCATGCTTGATATGCAGGTCTGTTCCACAGATGCCGACGTACGCGACGTCCAGCCGCACCTCCGTGGGCCCGGGATCGGCTGCCGACGGTCCTCGACGCGGAAGGTCGGATTACCGGTGTAAAGGATCGCCCGCATCAGTATCCATGAATGCCGGCGCCACAGCTCGAGGCCGTCGCCGCCTCGGCGCCGAGATGGCAGCCCTGCAATCCTCGGCGCCGACGCGAGCGACGGCCGCGAGGACGGCGCCGGCGCGGTGATCGCCTCCTCGGGCCTGAAGCGGCGATTCAGCTCTGGATGATCACCGAGCCAGTCGTGACGGAGGACGGCTGGTCCCAGAACTGGACATGAGCGTTGACGAGGCCGCTCACCCGCGTTTCAGCTTCGCAGATCCCAGGCACCGCGAATGTGCGCCTGCATCACTGCGGCGGCGCCCTCGCCATCGGCTGCCAGCAACGCTCGTACACAGCGACGTGGCCGAGATGCGCTGACGGATGTCCTCTTCGTCCGCGGCGTGGGTTATACCGGTGCTGGCGCGAGCGTACGGATGGATCGTGCGGATCACGGACCGACCGAGCCGATTGCCGGAGCAGCGCATGATGAAATCGTGATACTGGACGTCCATATCCTGGTAATGCCGCGGCGTCGCCGAGGCGCCCTCGCAACTGGGCGAGCAGCGCCTCGAGCTCGGCCGAAGTCCTCCGGCTCGCTGGTCTGAGACGCCGTCCTCGCCATGTCCACTCGAGCGCGACGCGGACGTCCACGAGCTCGTCGAGGAACTTCATGTGCCGTCGTCCACGCGGATCATCGCGTCGAGCACGATCGGGTCGAGGATGTTCCACTCATCGGGGTGGTGACGCTCGTCCCCTGTCCCTGGCGGATTCGCGCCAGTCCCTTCTCCTCTAGCACGTGAGCGCCTCACGAATCACCGATCGGCTGACCTCGAAGACTGGAGAGGCCCGGCTCGGTCGGCAGCACCCCATCTGCCGGATACGCGACCGGAGACGATCGATCGACGAGGACGTCGCACACCATGACGCTGAGCCGGGCCGGCCGGCGGGCAGCCGCTCGATAGCCCAGCCCTGCCGTCGGACGGCACGAAATGTCGTTCAACGAGGGGCTCCTCATCTCGGTGAGGATCACATTGTACTCACTGATCATATCTGACAGACGACAACGTATGATGTATTATGCTGGCCGGTGCGGATCACCCATGTCGAGAGCTACTCCGTTCCAATCGCCGGCGTCAACCGCCCTTTGCCTGGCGGCAAGGGCTCCGGGGCGGCCCCCCGACGGCGAGGGCGCGGTGCTGCGGATTGGGACGGAAGGGGAGCCGAAGGCGTCGCGTTCACTCCCCGCCGCGGCTCCGGATCCTCGGTGACATCGTCGATCGAGTCCTGCGTGACGAGCTATCGGCGCCGACCCGTTTCAGCGCGAGTGGCTGTGGCACCGCCTCTGGGAGTTGGACCGCACCGAAGAGTTTCCGCTCTACATCCTTGGGCTCGTCGACATCGCGCTGTGGGATCTGGCCGGGCGCGTCGCAGGCAGCCGACCTGGCAGCTCCTGGGAGGATACCGCCGGTCCATCCCGGCGTACGCCTCGACGGTGACATTCGCCACGCCCGAGGAGTACCTCGACGTGACCACCAGTGCCTCGAGCTTGGCTATCCCGCGATCAAGCTGCACGCTTGGGGAGACGCCGCGAGGACGCGCGGCTCTGCCTCGCCGTTCGCGAGCACGTCGGCCCCGACGTCCCCCTGATGTACGACGGCTCCGCGGCTTCGACCTCCCGACGCGGTCTATCTCGGGCACGCGCTCGCCGACGCCGGCTACTCTGGTACGAGGAGCCGATCCGCGAGTTCAACGTCACCGCCTACAAGTGGCTGAGCCGAGCGGGTCCGGGTCCCCCTGTGCGTCGCGGAGACGTCGGACGGCGCCCACTTGAACACGGCCGACTTCATCGTCGAGCGGGGCGCCGCGTTCGTCCGCACCAGCGCCGAGCTGCGCGGCGGGATCACCGGCGCGATGCGAATCGCCCACCTTGCCGACGCCTTCCGGCTGCGCGCCGAAGTGCACGGCATGGGCAACTACTCGCAGCACCTCTGCATGGCCATCCCCAACACGACGTACTACGAATCGCTCGTGACGTCGACCGAAGCGTAGCGCGGGAGGCCGTGGTCGACGCGAACGGGTTGGTTCACGCGCCCGGCGGCATTGGCTTAGGCCTTCCTGTCCGGCCCCGACTATCCGCCGGAGTTGAGGCACCTCGTCATGGACGCCGCGCTTTCCGCGGGGATGCTATAGTCCGAACCGTGCAAACGGAGAAAGGAGGGGACGAGAGAGACATGAGCGGTTCTTTTGAATACACAGCGGCGCGTGCCGGGATTCGCTTATCACTACGATCAAGAGGATTAAGTAAGGAGTGACGAAAACATGAACGAATTTGCAAAGAATAACGGAGGGTCGTGGAGGGCCGTCGTCTGCGTTGGCCATGGTGACGGCGATGACCGTCATCGTCGGCCCTGGCGCCGGCATCGCGTCCGCCAGCATTAGCCAGGCCCGCTGCAGCGGGGTCGATCACTGTATGGGTCGACTCGGTACGAAAGCCTGCCGCCGACGCGTACGCCAAAGCCCATCACTCCGTATGTACCAATATCGTTACGTGGGACGGCGATTCAAACGGGGCTACCGAAGGTCAGACCGATGTCGAGAAGTGGAACCAGGCGGGGAGCGGCTGGCCGAACGTCATGTTCAGCGAGCAGGTCAACGACCCGGTCTGGATGGCGAAGGCTCCATGGAACTATAGCCGCGAGCCTGAAGGCGTTATCCCGCAGCAGCGTCACTCAGTGTACTGGTCGAAGACATCAGCTGGCTCAGTGCACCGTCAAGCGGAAAGCTAGTCTGCCTCCAGGACAACCTCGGCGCCAGGAAGTGTTGTGGACGAACACACAGCTGATGAAAAAGTTCGGCTACAAAGTTCCGAGACCTGGCAGCAGTGGGCGGCGACTTCGGCAATGAAGGTGCGCCAAGCACCATGGGCTACATCATCGGGGACAGCGGCGACTCCTTAAAGCCATTGGATCTACTGGGGCCAACCAGTGCCCACTCGAGACCCTGCAGTGCAAACGGCAAGCTGCTGATCGATACATCGGATGTGCATTGCACCAGAGATGGCCAGCCTTCTCGACCCGCTCATCAAGCGACGGTAGCGTTGGCGACCCAGAGCGTGTTCAAAACCGACTTCGCCAAGAAGTAGGTGGCGCGACGACAAGGTGCTGGATGATGCCGGGCCCGACCTGGTACGCGCTCTCCGTGTTCCAGCAGACGCTGCACATCCCATCCGGCCAGATGACTGCGGTCAGCCCGCTGAGCTGGGACGGCCAGACGCCGGTGACGACGGGTCAGGTGGGTGGCGGCCCGTGGATCATCGCCAAACACTCTCAGAATCTGGCAACAGCCGGCGACTTCGTCAAATGGGTGACCACCGTCTTCAACCCGACGTCCGGCCCCAACGTCAGGCCTGGGTACCCGGCCTACAAGCCGCTTGCCACCTCGTGGCTGGCGCAGTTGGCCACCAATTCCTTTTTCGCCTCCGATCCGACGCCGCCGATGGTGTCGGCAGCCACCGAGATCTGGACCGGCTGGAGCATCGTCACGTACCCGGACCAACCGGTGTGGTCCAACACCGTCGTCACAGCTCTCGTCCAGAAGCACTCGCTGACCTCGCTGTTACCGGCGCTCCAGACCGCCCTGTCGCAGACCGCGACGGCGGCCGGCTACCAGGTGACCAACACTCCATAGGTATGGCGGTCACCTCGTCCGCTCCGCCCTCCACGCGCTTGGAGGCCACGCGCAAGCGTGGCCTTCCTCGCGCCCGCGGAGCCTCGTTCGTCCTGCTCTACCTGCCGTTCCTCCTCGCGTTCGGCGTCGCCCCGATGGCCTACGCGATCATCCTCGCCTTCACCAACGCGAACGGTGCGTGGGCGGGCATCTCGAACTTCGTACGAACCGAGGCGGACTTCCGTTTCATCCCGGCGGCCGTGAACATTCTCGTCTACACCGGCGTGTGGCTCGGGACGCTCGTCGTGTTCGTCGTCGCCCTGACGCTGCTCCTCCACGGGCGCGCCAACCGGGTCTCGTCAACCTTCCGATTCCTCTTCTACATCCCTGGCGCCCTGGCCGGCGCGGCCAGCGTCCTGGTCTGGCTCTTCATGCTCGACCCGATCGTCAGCCCTTTCGCATGGGTGCTCGAGCACCTGCTGGGCTCGCAACTGTTCATCGAGTCGATCGAGCCTACGAAACTCCCCTTCGTCTTCGCGGTCATCGCCTTCTGGACGGGTGCCGGCGGTTGGATAGTGGTCATGTACGGCGCCCTCAACACGATCCCCAACGACTTGGAGGAGGCTGCTCGGATCGACGGGGCAGGGCCGCTCCCCATCGCGCTCCGGCTGAAGTTGCCCTTGATGCGTAAGTGGATCGCCTACATGGTCATCCTCTCGTTCGCCACCGGCACGCAGCTCTTCGTCGAGCCCCAGATCGTCAACCAGGCGAGCCTCGGCCTGGTTCCCCGACGTGGTCGTCGAACCTGCTGGCCTACCAGTTCGCCTTTCGATACGGAGACTTCAACGGCGCCGCGGCCATCTCCGTCGACCTGCTCGTCATCGGCCTCGTGGCTGCGGTGCTGATCGTCACCCGCACAGCACTGTTCAGGAGGGGGATTGATGCGATTCGGGCCGATGCGATCGCAGCGCTTGGCCTGCGGGTGCTCATCCTTGCGTTTTCGCCGTTTTCTTCGTCATACCCATCGTCTGGCTGATCCTTGCTCCCACCAAGAGCGATAGCGCGCTCGTCACCAGCTCCCCGTTGTCGTTTGGGAGCTTTCATCAGATCGGGCTCGCGTGGAGCCACCTCCACGGCTTCAATAGCGACATCCTGCCGTCGGTGGATGGGTAACTCGCTGCTGTATGCGTTCAGCGCGACCGCGGTCGTGCTGGTGACAGCGGTCCCTGCCGGCTACGGCCTCGCCTGGGTACTTCCCCGGGCGGAGGGTGGTCCTGATGCTGACGTTCGTGGTGATGATCATGCCTGCGGCAGCGCTCGTGCTCCCGATTTTTCTCGAACTCACCGCTGCAGGCTGATCGGCAACGTCTCTCGATCATCCTGCCCTTCGCGTTCTTCCCGTTCGGGGTCTATCTCGCTTATATCTACTACTCGACCGCGGTGCCGAGCGATCTGCTTGACGCGGCACGGGTTGACGGCTGCGGCGAGTGGGAGACATTCCGCCGCGTGGCGCTGCCGCTCGCGACGCCCATCGTCGCGCTTGTCTTCTTCTTCAGCTTCGTGGCCGACTGGAACAACTTCTTCCTTCCGTACGTCGTCCTCGCGGATTCGTCGCCAGTACCCGGTGCAGTCGGGCTCTCGGACCTGCTGGCTTCGACCCCCTCGTTCAACCCGGCCCAGGGCGGCGGCGGGCATCAGGCGAACATCTTCCGGCCGGAGCTGGCGCTCGCCACGCTGCTCGCCGTCGTCCCGGTCGCGGTCGTGTTCCTGCTGTCGCAGCGTGCGCTGGTGCGCGGGCTGCTCGGTGGGGCAGTTAAGGAGTGACACATGGCTGAAGTGGTTTTCGAAGAGGTCTCCAAGGTGTTCCGGGACGGCACCCGTGCGGTCGACAAGCTGGACCTCGAGATCGCCGACGGCGAGTTCATGGTGCTTGTCGGTCCCTCGGGCTGCGGTAAGACGACCGCGCTGCGGATGGTCGGCGGGCTTGAGGAAGTCACCGAGGGCGCATCCGAATCGGCGAGCGGATCGTCAACGACGCTGTCGCCGAAGAGCCGTGACATCGCGATGGTGTTCCAGAGCTATGCGCTGTACCCGCACCTGTCAGTGGCGGACAACATTGGATTCGCGTTGAAGATCAAGCGGGTCCCGAAGGAGGAGATCCGCCGCCGCGTCCTCGAGACGGCGCGGATGCTCGGCCTGGAGCCCCATCTGAAGCGCAAGCCGCGTGCGCTGTCCGGCGGCCAGCGCCAGCGCGTCGCGATGGGCCGGGCGATCATCCGCGAGCCGCAGGCATTCCTGATGGACGAACCGCTGTCGAATCTGGACGCGAAGCTGCGTGTGCAGATGCGCGCGGAGATCAAGCGGATCCAGGCCGACCTCGGCACGACGACGATTTATGTCACCCACGACCAGGCCGAGGCGATGACGATGGGCGACCGGGTGGCGGTGATGCGCAAGGGGGTTCTGCAGCAGGTCGCACCGCCGGAGGAGCTCTATCAGCGGCCGCAGAACATGTTCGTGGCCGGCTTCATCGGCAGCCCGGCGATGAACATGCTCGAGGCCACGGTCTCGCGCGAAGCCGGGCCGACTAGCGTCGTCGCGGGCGAGATGAGCATCGGCCTGAGCGAAAAGACGCTCGCCGCACATCCCGCACTCCAGTCATACGAGGGCCGAGCAATCATCCTCGGCATCCGTCCTGAAGGACTCAATGATGCGGCACTGGCCGGCGAAACTCGCCACCGAGGTTCCGAGGTCGGCCGAGTTGCGGGAGGCGCTTGGATCGGACGTGCTGATGCACTTCTCGGTCCAGGCTCGCGCTGCGGTCACCGACGAGGTCCGCGAACTCGCCGAGGATGTCGGGGGCGAGCCGCGGAATGAAGTCAGCTCGGATCGCTCGAGCGGGCAACGCTTGTCGGTCGCTTTGGCCCCCAGACACTGATCAGGGAGGGCGATACGTTCGAGTGTCGGATCGACGAGGGCACACTGCACTTCTTCGACCCATCGACGGGGGAGGTCATCCGGGAGGACCCGGCGCCCGGCTGAGCGCGTCAGCGATCAACCTCGCCATCGGCGAACACCGTGACATTTCGCTGATGCAACGGCGCTCGTCGAAGTTATTGCCGCGAATGACTTGAACCCTCGGACGCCACGATTTGTCAGTGCCGGGCATGGGGCCTGGCTCGGTACGGTGGCGAACAGACGTTTGCTATACTCTCTCGTATGGTAGCGGCTGCAATACCGGAGACGAAATCGCATCTGTGCGAGGCGGTCGACGCACTCGTCGGGGAGTCCATCGACGGCTTCTCGACCCTCGCCCTGGGCGAGGACATGGTCGACATCCGGCGGGCGATCGATCGGCTTGAAGCTGAGTTCCTGCGCCGCCTCCACCGCTTCCACAACGAGCGGGGTGGACAGGACGACGGTGGCTTGAGCACGGTGTCCTGGCTGCGCCATCGCTGCGGGATGACCTCCAAGGCTGCGGCCTATCGCAAGCACCTGGCCCGGACCTTGGGCGAGCTGCCGGCCACGCTCGACAGCGCCCGGGCGGGACGCTCCTCCTTCGGCAACATGGCGATGATCGCCCACCTTGCCGGCGATGTCGGCGTGGAGCAGATGGCGCCGATGGAGGCGATCCTCGTGGAGGCAGCGGAAACGCTCGATCCCGGGCGGATGCGCACCCTCACCCAGGCCGCACGCTTGCGTCTCGATCCCGACGGCGTGCTCGCCGATGACAACCGTGCCCATGAGCAGCGCTGGTTCGAATGCGAGCAGAGCTATGGAGGCGACTTCATCCTCCGTGGTCTGCTCGACGCCGAAGGCGGCGCCTTGCTGAAGACCGCGATCGATGCGCTCAGCCACGGGCTGACGCCCGGCGAGACCCGCTCGGGGTCGCAGCGCCGTGCCGATGCACTCGTCGAGCTGGCCGCCACCCAGCTGCGCTGCGGTGACCACCGCGATGTGCACGGGCAGCGGCCCCATCTCACCCTCACGGTGAGCGCGGAAGCACTGCGTGGTGACACCGACGCAGCCCCGGCCATGTTGGGCGGGGTGGGGCCGATCCACCCGGCAACCGCACGGCGCATCGCCTGTGACGCGGTGCGCACGGTGGTGGGAGTGGCTACGCCTGCCGCTGGTACGGGTCCGGCGTGGGCGGCGGTGGATGCGCCGGTGGTGCCACTCGCGGTCACAGCGCGCACGCGCACGATCCCGGCGCACCTCCGCACCGCGCTCTGCCTTCGGGACAAGGGCTGCCGCTTCCCGGGGTGTGACAAGCCACCGGCTTGGACCGACGGCCACCACATCATCCACTGGCACGACGGCGGTCCGACAGTGCTTGAGAACCTGGTTTCCCTGTGCCGCACGCACCACCGGCGCGTCCATGAGCAGGGCTGGCGCATTCACGTCACTGACGGCGTTGCGGTGATCGAACCGCCTCCCTGAAAAAGGCGGTTCTGCCATCGCGGAGCTCGTGCTCTCTAGCTAGCTACTTACGGCATCGAGAAACGCCTTCGCCTCTCGCCGCGAATGGAGCACGTGCGCCGTCATGTGTGACCCGTGCCGCAGGATCTCGGAGCGCACGTACTCCGGTTCTGAACGGCGGT
The DNA here is from genome assembly GCA_963757475.1 of Candidatus Dormiibacterota bacterium. Classification (GTDB taxonomy): domain Bacteria; phylum Chloroflexota; class Dormibacteria; order Aeolococcales; family Aeolococcaceae; genus Palsa-851. The sequence continues at coordinate 57,787 of CAVWRW010000004.1, read as the reverse complement.
TGCGCCAGATTCTCCCAATCCCGCCCCACTCGTCGCGCAAACGTCGGCTGACCGAATCTTCGCAGCCCTCGGGCATCTCGCCAATGGGCTTACGAAGCCCCCTCGCGAACGCGCGACTCGCGCACAACCACCAAGGACTATCGAGCACCACGACGGTGTCCGCGCGTTCGAGCCGGAGTGCAAGCGTCTCGTTGTCATTGCCGTCGATGATCCAAGCCTCGCCAGCGAGCAGCTCGCGTTGCCGTTCTCGCCACTCGTCGTCCGAAGGTCGCACCCAGCCCGGTTTCCAGTGGTGGACGTCGAGGTGGATCAGCGGCAAACCGGTCCTTGCCGCAAGCGCACGTGCGAACGTGCTCTTCCCGGACCCCATCATTCCGTCGACGAGGACGCGCTGGCCGATCATCCGAGACGGGCCGTTCATGGGGCGGAGTATTCCAAAGACGCTGCCGTATACCTGCAGGCACCGAGCACGTGCCCGCCCGGATTCAGCGCAGCACGAACCCTGTGCTCAGCGGATCCTCGGGATCGAGCTCGAACTGGTGCTCGCCGGTCCGGTATGCCATGCCCTCGACCTCGGGCACGATCGCGGAACGACCGTGAACGACCAACCGCTCGACCGCACGCGCGCGAAACGTGGTGCCAACGATGGATTCATGGATCAATTCATCGCCAATACCCACCTCGCCGTCCGCCACGAGTTCGGCGAGCCGGCCGGCTGTTCCCGAGCCGCAGGGTGAACGATCGACCTCACCGTCCGCGAACACTGTGACATTGCGCTGACGCAGACTGCCGCCGTTGCGGCCGAGGTCGTCGTAGAAGATCGTTCCGTAGAGTCCTGACAGTCGCGCGTCATCGGGATGACTCGCCAGTCCGTCGCCATCGATCTGTTGCCTGATCTCGCGTGCAACCCGGATGAGGTCGCCGAGGTCGCCACCGACAACGGACAGGCCGAATTCCGACGCTGCAACAGTGGCGTAGATGGCGCCGCCGTAGACAAGCGCGACGTCAGTGTCGCCGCGAGAGGTGGTGACGGGCAGCGACTCCGCGAGCACGTACGACGCAACGTTGCGAAACGCCACCGAACGCACGACACCACCCTCACTGCGGACGCGTGCAATGACTCGGCCAGACGGAACATCGACGACGACATCACTCTCGCCGTCGGGATCGGCGTCAACAAGTCCCGACTGCACTGCCCACGCGCCAAGCGCGATCGTCCCGTGTCCGCAGGCAGTGGAATAGCCGTCCTTGTGCCAGAACAGCACGCCGAGATGCGCTCCCGCGTCGTTCGGTGGAACTTGAAAACAGCCGTACATGTCGGCATGACCACGCGGTTCGTGACAGAGAAGTCGACGGATCAAATCGACATCCTGGTGTTCACGTGCCTGTTCCCTTCGATCCGCGACGGTCGTCCCGGACAGCACGGGAATTGCCGACGTGACAATGCGAAACGGCTCGCCTGCAGTGTGATAGTCGACGCAGGTGACGATCGCAGTCACGCGCGTGCCGCCCACGCATCGATCGCGGGCGACGATCCGATCCGAACCACGCATCGAAGTCGCGAGCGACGATCCGCTCGTCGTGGACTCCGGCGGCATCGGGCGACGCAAGCCAGACGATCGGCGGTCCCATGACCGACGCGTCCAGCAGCGTGGCGGCCGTCTGCTCCTGCCACCGCATCCCTATCCGGAATCATCCCGGTAGCAGTGGCCCCGCCGGGCAACAGGATGTTGGCGGTGACCGGGTGCCCGCAGGTCGGCGGCCATCACCCGAGCCAGCGCCTCGACGGCGGCGCCAGAGGCCCATAGGGCACGACCCCGGCGCACATCGTCTGCTCGCGCCAATGAGTTGGTCACCTGATCTGCTCCGATCCGCCCGCGGGGCGCTCGGCGCCGTGATGAAGGTGAAGGATGTCGGGGTCAGGTTGCTGACCGCGAGCGGAGATCCATTGAACGTGACAGTCGTCTCTGAGCCGAAATCAAGCCCCGTGACCGTGACCTTCTGCCCTCCTACCACAGGTCCGATCGCGGGGCTCACGGCTGTGATGGCCGGGGCCGACACAGTCAGCTGCGAGATATCCGTGTTCCAGCAGGCGTGGATCGTTGTGCAGGCGCCTTCAATGACACCGTCCGCAGCGCCGGAGACGACCCATACGTCATTGGTATTCGAAGGGTCCTGCGCCATGCCTGAGTAATCACCCCACCAGCATCCCTCACGGTCACACGTCGCCGGCGAAGAGATCGTCGCCGTCGTAGTACGTCGAGCTCGTGTGCAGCGTCTGGAAGCTGCTGGAGAGTCGGTGCGTACCCGTACTCGCTTGTCGCATCGAGGATGGTCGGGTACATCGTGCTCGACAACTCGTCAAAGACGGTGAACATGTTCCCGTAGTCATCAACTCCAACGGCGGGGTAGTAGAGCGACGCGCCGGCGACCCCGACGTTGTTGAGCTGAAGGACCACATTGCCGTCTCAACAAAGTCGCGGAAGGCTCTCTCCACAGTATCGCCGGGTGGAACGCAAGTCGTTCCGTCGGCGGCCCATATCTCTCCATTCATCTCCATCACGGCGTTGAGGAACCGGTCATCGTTCGTTTGCAACGTCACCGATGTGCCCTCCTGCTGAGCGGGAGGGAGGAATCCGGTGCTGTTGTCCACGGCTGTCGGCGACATCGCGTCGTACGCCGCTGTCAACTCGACGTTGTCTGCCTCGGGGTTCCCGGTGATGACGTCCAACTCGACCTCGGGGTTCGTGCACGCGACCGCTCCGCAGTCGGATTCGTTTGTCACGACGTACACCGGGGCGCTCAGCAGCTCGGGCTCATCGGAGATCTGCACCGGTTGCGGGGCGAAAGGGCCGTCGTAGAAAAAGACGATAGGGGTTATCCCGTAGTCCGAGATCAGGTCGCTCTTCTGAATGATGTCGATCTCGCTGCCGAGCCCAGAAGGGTTGCGCCTCGGTCATGAACCGTGGATTGACGGTTCGCATCCCGATCCCCGCATTGTTGACCAGAAGATCCAGCTCGCCGAGCACGTCGTAGGTTCGATCGACCCAGCCGACACCGAGCCGGCATCGGAACGTCGAGCTCGATACCCACGCTCCGGCGCCGACGTCCGCCGCAGTGTGTACGACCCGGTCTGGTGTGGTAGCCGGGCAGGAGTCCATGAACACGTTGAGGTCGTCGAGCCGATGCGCCGGCCCGAAGAGTAGACGGTCGAGCACCTCTTGGTCAGGGCCGGATGGATCGCATCTGGCCTGCGACGTCGGCCTGCTCGCCCGACCTCAAGCTGCCGGCTGGTCAGCACGACGCGGGCTCCTGCCACGGCGAGCGCGTGCGCCATCGCCCGCCCAAGGCCGCTTGTGCCACCGGTTACCAGGGCCCGGGCATCAGACAGCTGTCCCATCGAGGCTCAGCCTAGCTCCGGGCCACATATCGCGAACCGTCGTATCACCTGTAACGAAACGTTTGACATCTTTGTAGCGATCGGCCAATATGCTCATATGGTCGGGGGGCTATATCGGGGGAATTGAGGACGCGAGTGCCGTGAGGCAGTCGCGATTCTTCGCGAGAGCATCGAGGTTTCCGCCAAGCACACGCTGATGATCGCGCTCGTGCTCGCAATCACGATCCTCTACCGCGTGGCCGACGTCGTCGGATCGCCGCTCGCAGGCGAATCGGGTTACGCGTTCGCAGCGCTGCTCCCAGCCGTGACGATGCACCGGGCCGAGCATCCTCAGGTTGAAGGTTGTCGCACCGCAGCCGGCGCCGCAGGAATTCCAGACGTCCGGGATGACGCCGGAGTTGTCGCTCTCCTAACCGCCGATCCCCTTCTTCTGAGGGTAGATCGTCTCGCCCCGGGCGAGCATCGCGACGAACTGCTCGATCCGCCGGGCGCGCGTCGCAGCCTGCTTGGCGTTGGACGTCCGCAGCAGGATGGCGTAGCGGTTCTGGCTGGTCAGGGCGTCGAACATGGCCTGTGCTCTCGGTTCAGCGCGCAACGCAGCCGCCAGGTCCGCCGGGATCTCGATCGTCGCCGGGCCTGCATAGGCAACGTCCCAGCGGCCGTCGGCCTGGGCGCGCGCGACCTCTTCCTCTCCCGCGGGATGCATCCGGCCCTCGCTGCGCAGGCGATCGATGATCCGCGACATTGCGCGCTGACCACCCGCTTCGTGCTCGGCGCGGCGTGAACATTCGGAAGAAGGTTGTCCCGTCGCGGCGGCCGATCTGACCGTCGATCCAGCCATGCGACAACGCCTCGTCGAGGGCCTCGTCGTACGTGAGCCTCGTCGGCTCCGTCGTGCCCTTCTTCGCAAGCACCAGCCGGACGCCGTTGGAGCTCGCATGATTGGCGCCGAGCCAGTCCCGCCACGCTCCGGCGTCGGCGAGGATCAGTTCAGGAAACTCGTCGGCCACCGGCAGTCGCCTACGAGACCTCGGCTCGAGCCAGCCGCGCTTCCACGCGAACCGACTCGGGCGTATCGCGCCCGCCGATCAGCTGATCCAGGATCGCCATGTGCGCGGTTACCAGCGCAGCGTCCGCAGGCACCGCAACGTCCGGCTGGACACCGACACCCTCCCAGTCGGTCCCGGTGATGGGATTGACCGTCCGTGCAATCGGCAGCCGCAACTCGATCTTGTCGCCGAGCGAGACGACCCCGGAGGGATGCGCGCCGCCGCGCGTGACCTCGCCGACCACCGTCACGCGGCCGAGTGCCTGGAGGTCATACGCGAGCGATTCGCCACCGGAGAACGTGGTGCCGCTGACGAGGACGAACACCGGGCGGTCGAGGTATCGCGGCCCGGGCACGTACCCGGAGGTCCAGAACTGGTGTATCGGACCGTCCGGACCCTCGATGACGTCGCTGAGCTGGGTCTCGCCGTCGGGAAAGAGGTAGCTCGCCAGGAACGCCACGCCGTCCGGTGCGCCGCCGCGCGCCGCGCGGAGGTCGAGGATCAGCCCGTAGGTGTGCGCGATCAGACGCATCGCGGCGGCGATCGGCTCGCCGGCCGTTGATGCCTCCGGGATGATCGTCAAGGCGATCAGGCCGACGTTGCCGGCGAGGCGCTCGACGCGCCGGACGCCGTAGTTCTCGACACGGAACATCTCGCGCATCGCGGCGATCAACTCCTCGTCGGTCTGCGGACTTTCGCCCGTGTCTTCGCTCGCCTCGTGCCAGAGGAGGCGAAGGTGTTTGTCGTCGGTGGCGGCGAGCAGGTCCTCGTTGATGCGCTTGCAGAGTTGTTCGTCGACGGTCGACGCGTACTTCCCAGCCGCCAGGTTTGCGCGCAGCAGTCGCTCGGCTTCGGCGGCCCGGTCGGGAAAGATGTACGCGGTCTGGAGCCGGCTGACGATCGAATCGATCAACGCCGGGGTGTCGAGAGACGGCATGAGCGCGAGGCTACCGTTTTCCCTCCGGTGATGGCACGTAGGATGGTGCCCGTGTCGTGCGACTGGATGCTCATCGACGGGTCCAGCCTCATCTTCCGCGCGTACTACGGCGTTCCCAAGACGGTGCGGTCGCCGGATGGGCGGACCGTCAACGCGGCGCGCGGCTTCTTCGAGACGCTCACGCGGATGCTCGGGACACGCGACCCACGGCACCTCGCAGTGGCAGGCGACGCCGACTGGCGGCCGGAGTGGCGCGTCGCACTGATCCCGAGCTACAAAGCCCAGCGCGTTGCGGAGCCGATCCCGCCGGGACTGATCCCGCAGATGCCGATCATCGACGCATTCCTCGCGGCGATCGGGATCGACTCCGCGGGCGTTCCCGACTACGAGGCCGAGGACGTTATCGCCACCTGGACCGCGAAGGCGCAGGGGACGGTCGAGATCGTCAGCGGCGACCGCGACCTGTTCGCGTTGATCGAGGATCCGCGGGTTGCCGTGCTGTATCCGGAGAAGGGTGCATGGGACATTGTCGACGAGGCCTCGGTCACCCACAAATACTCGATTCCAGGACGCGCCTACGCCGCATTCGCGATGCTGCGCGGTGATCCGTCCGACGGCCTCCCCGGTCTGAAGGGTGTCGGCGCTGTGGCCGCCGCGTCGATGATCCGCGAGCACGGCAGCATCGACGCACTCATCGCCGCGGGCCGCCTCAGCGACACGAATCGCGACTACCTCACCCGGGCGATGCGCGTTGTTCCGCCGGTGCAGGACCTGCCGATCGCACTGCCGGAGGGGCGCCGCGATCACTACCCGGTTGACCCCGAAGCGCTCAATGCGCTCATGGCCCGCAACGGTCTGCAGGCGTCCGCATCACGCCTCGTCGAGGCGCTCAACCAGCACGTGCGGCGCGCCTGACCGCACACGTACGCTCACGCGAATGACACACCCGCATAGCGATCGAGTGCTCGTCATCGGAGCCGCGGTCGGGGTCGTGGCCCCTCCGTTGCTGACGCTCGCGCTCGACAGGCTCCCGACTGCGGACGCACGTGCCTATGTTTTCCTGTATCTCGGGATCGTCGTCTCCCTGGGTCTACTTGCGGGACTGGTTCCAGCGCTGATCGCTGCCGCGCTGTCCTCGGTACTTGCCGACTACTACTTCCTTCCGCCTGTTCACACACTGACGCTCGCGAACCCAAGCGACGTCATCTACCTGGTGATTTTCTTCGCCACGGCCGGCGCGGTCGGCGGCGTGGCGGCGCAACGCCGGTACTCGACGATCACAGCACGGGCGCTGTCGCGCACGCTGCGCGAAGCGAACATCGAGCTCGAGCGCCTGTATCGTGAACAAGCCGCGGCCGCGAAGACGGCAGTGCGTCTTGCCCAGATACAGCAACAGGTTTCGGCCCTGCGCGATGCCGACCGCGTCCGTCGCGAGCTGCTCCAGAACGTAAGTCACGAGCTGCGCACACCGCTTGCGAGCATCCTCACGGGCGCGACGGTGTTGCTCGCACGCAAGGACCTCTCCACGCCGGTGCACGACGGGCTGACCGGCATCGTCACGCAGTCGCGCCGGCTCGATCGTCTCGTCGGCGACATGCTCGATCTCGCCCGTATCGAGGGGCACGCGCTCGAATTGCGTCTCGAGCCCACCGATGTCGCAGCAGCAGCCGAGGCTGCGGCGGAGCGTCTCCGGACGATACGACCGCAGCGCCAGGTGAATGTCGTGACGGATCCGGGGTGGGTGGATGCCGTCGCCGACTGGGATCGCCTCGGGCAGGTCTTTGACAACCTGCTCGTCAATGCCGACCGCTACGCGCCGGCGGGGACGCCGATCGAGATTCACGTGGCGCCAGGCGTTCGCGGGACTGTTGTCACGAGGGTGATCGACCACGGCCCCGGTGTCTCCGCGGACATGCGCGACCGCATTTTCGATCGGTTCGTACGCGACGAGCAGTCGAGCACCGAGGGCACCGGACTTGGCCTCTCCATCGTCCGCGGCATCGTCGAGGCGCACGCGGGGCGGGTCTGGCTCGATGATCCTGAGCCGGGCGGCGGTGCGGTCTTTGCGTTCACGCTGCCCGCGGCGCGGGCGGAAGTTGCCGAAAGCTCTGCGGTGGCGACCGTCGCGTAGCCGACTACGCGGCTGTTGCCTCGTGCGGGTTCGGGAGCACGTGGACGTCAACGTCGGTGAGCAGCTCGATCAACTTGCGCAGCGTTCCGCGACGGCCGCGCCCTCGCGTGACGACGATCTCGGTGGCGAGGATCTTCCGCGCGTAGTGCGTGAGCGCCGTTGCCGGATCTTTCTCATAGAGGGTGATGAAGGTCCCGTCGGCCTGGTGGGTGAGTGCGGCGTACGTTCCGAGCAGCTGCATCTCCTGCTCGGATCGCTTGCGGTCACGCACCGTGACGGCGGTCATCTTGCCGTCGAGACGTGCGGCGAGCGACGCCGTGATGGCGATGACCTCCTCCATTCCCGGACGTGGCGGGACGCAGAGCATGACCCGGGGTTTCACCTCCCACGGCGTCTCGATACCGCGATCTCGCATGTATGCCACCAGACGCCGGTCCGTGTGTTCTGCCAGCAGGCGAAACGCCATCTCGCGCAAGGATTCGAGCACCTCGGGACGAAACGCCCGGGCGCGCGCCTGCGCCGCTTCGCTCGACGGCACGATCTCGCCACGCCTGAGGCGTTCATCGAGCAGTGAGGGTGTGATGTCGACGATCTCGAGCTCGGTGACGAGGTCGAGGAACGAGTCATCGACGACGTGCTCCGGACGATCGCCGAGCATCACGCCCATGCCGTCAACGGTGCTGCGGATGTCAGTGAGGTGGAGCGTCGCGATCGAGCATCATGCCGGCGCCGAGCAGGCGCGGGACCGAGTCCGTGATGGGGCGGCCGTCGGTATCCAGTGCGGCGAGGTCGTCGAGGCAGGCAACTTCCGGGTTGCGGCGCAGCAACGCAGCCACATCGACATGTCCTTGCACTGCCGGGGAATTCGGCCCACCAAGAATCTCGAGTCCCTTCAGTGCGACCCTCGCACTGCGCGCGTCCGTCCGTCTTCACTGCGGCGACGACGACGTCGGTGCCGCGTTGTCGCCGCCGGCTGGCCTCGTCGAGCATCGCGATCGTCGTGCCGACACCGCGTGCGTAGCCGAGATACGCGCGGAGACCCGCTCGGCTCGCGGATGCGTGGAGTGCTCGCAGCAGCATCTCCGAATCGGGTCGCTCCTGGCCCAGCAGCGTCCCACTCGGTGGCGCCATCGAAGGACGTGCCACGACATGCACGCTGACGTCGGGTAGCTCCGCGATCAACCGGTCGACGAGCCCGCGGTGCAGCCGTGCGCGCACTCCCTGGCGCGCAGCCTCGCCGACGACGACGTGTTGCACCGCCAGGTCGCGAGCGACGCTGATGACGGCGTCCGCGAGCTTGCCGGGACGCTCGATGAAGCCGCACTGGAGCAGCTCCGCGAGCTGCCGTGACTTCGTGCGTCCACGGATCGTCTCCTCATCCTCGCGATCGAGGACGACGAGCACGGTGCAGAAGCCGCCAAATCGGCGAGCGAGGCGGCTCGCGCGGCGGATCAGCGGGCCGCTGCTCGTGCGTCCGCTGACCGCGACGAGGACGTCCTGCGGTGCCGGACGCACGGCGCCGCGCGCCCGTCCGACGGTCTGCGCGACGAGACGCAGCGCGATCTCGCGCAGCGCGGCGAGGTTGCCCGGACGGAAGAAGTTGGCAAGCGCAGTGTCGACCTTCTCCGGCGCATAGATGTTGCCGTGACGCATGCGCTTGCGCAGCGCCTCGGGTGAGATGTCGATGAACTGGATCTCGTCAGCATTGTCCAGAACCTGGTCGGGAAGCGTCTCGCGCACGGGAATCCCGGTGATGTGCTCGGCGAGATCCTTCACCGATTCGAGGTGTTGCACGTTCACCGTTGTGATGACGTCGATGCCCGGCTGCGAGGATCTCCTCGACGTCCTGATACCGCTTCTCATGGCGGAGCCCCGGCACGTTGGTGTGCGCGAGCTCGTCGACGAGCACGACCTGCGGGTGCCGCTCGAGGATCGCGTCGAGATCCATCTCCTCCATGACGCGCCCGTGGTACTCGATCTGGAGGCGGGGGATGACCTCGAGGCTGCCGATAGCCTGCTCGGTGAGCTTGCGGCCGTGTGTCTCGATGTAGCCGGCCACGATGTCCTCGCCCTGGGAGCGGCGGTCATGCGCCTCGCGCAGCATGGCGAACGTCTTGCCGCTGCCAGGCGTGGCCCCCAGAAAGACGCGGAGATGGCCGCGTTTGATCGCAGCCGCCGCGGCGGCGGGTGCCGTGTGGCCCGTGATCGTGTCGGTCATGTCCTCATCATGCGCGCGCCCGATGGCGCGCAAACGTGTCAGCCGGCGAGGCTCGACTGCTGCGCGTCCAGCGCGAGGTTGAGCTGCAGCACATTGACCACCGGCTCGCCGAACACCCAGAGAATCCGGCCTTGCACCTGCGCCTCGACGAGCGCCTTGAGCTTGCTCGCGTCGAGACCACGCGCTGTGGCCACCATGTTGACCTGCGCGAGCGCGGCGGCCTGGCTGACGTCCGGGTCGAAGCCGGTGAAGTCCGATGTCACCAGGTCGATGGGCACCGGAGCGCTGACGCCGGCGGCCTCATAGGCCGCGACGGCCTTCTTCGTCGTCTCGAGGAGCAGCGGGTTCGACGGACCGAGGTTGCTGCCTGCGGAGTTGGCAGCGTTGCACGGCTGCAGGGCCGCGGTCGAAGTGTTGTACGTGTACGAGAGCCGTCCCTGGAAGTACTTGGGGTTGATGGTGATGCGTGAGGCTCCCATCCTTTGCGAACGTCTCCTGCGGGCAGCTCTGTCCGATCTCCGTCGATCCGACCACCTTGCCGTCGAGCGTCACCAGGCTGCCGTTGGCGTTGCTGTTGAACGCGACTTGCGAGATGCCGGTGATGACGAACGTATACACGAGGGCCATTGCCGCGACGCAAACGGTGAGGCGAAGGCCGATCAGGAGTTGTTTGGGCCAGGTACGCGGATTCATTGTGTCTCTACACCAGGTGAAGGGCGTTGATGATCACGTCGATAACCTTGATCCCGATGAACGGCGCGATGATGCCGCCGAGCGCCGTAGATCAGGAGATTGCGGCGCAGGAGCGCGGCGGCACCGACGGCGCGGAAACGCACGCCGCGAAGTGCCAGTGGCACCAGGGCGATGATGATGACCGCGTTGAAGATGACGGCGCTGAGGATTGCGCTGTCTGCGGACTGCAGATGCATGACGTTGAGCACAGCAAGCGGCTTCAGCGCCACGTAGGCGGTGAACATCGCGGGGATGATCGCGAAGTACTTGGCGACGTCGTTGGCGATGCTGAAGGTCGTCAGCGCACCGCGCGTGATGAGCATCTGCTTGCCCGTCTCGACGATCTCGATGAGCTTGGTCGGATCGCTGTCGAGATCGACGAGGTTGCCGGCCTCCTTGGCCGCCTGCGTCCCGCTGTTCATCGCGACACCGACGTCCGCCTGCGCAAGCGCCGGCGCGTCGTTGGTGCCGTCACCGGTCATCGCCACGAGCTTGCCGCCGGCCTGCTCCTGCTTGATCAGATCGAGCTTGTTCTCGGGCGTCGCCTGGGCGAGGAAGTCGTCCACCCCGGCCTCCTTGGCGATCGCCGCCGCGGTGAGCGGGTTGTCCCCGGTGATCATCACCGTGCGGAGCCCCATCCTGCGAAGTTCGGCGAAACGCTCGGCGATGCCTGGCTTGACGATGTCCTTGAGATGAATCGTTCCGAGGATGACGCGGTTCTCGGCGACGAGCAGGGGCGTGCCGCCGCTGCGTGCGATGGTCTCGACTTGCGCGGTGATCTCCGGAGAGACGTCGTTGCCTGCCCCGGGCCGGCGCACCAGGCCGCGACGGAGTCACCCGCTCCCTTGCGGATGCTGTCGCCGGCACGGTCGACACCGCTCATCCGTGTTTCTGCCGTGAATGGCACGAAGATCCACGCCGCTTCATCGCTTTCCTCGGTCGCCCCGAAGCGGCGCGCGAGGGCGACGATGGATCGGCCTTCCGGGGTCTCGTCAGCCCTGCTGGCGAGGTCTGCGGCGCGGACGAGCTTCTCCATCGCGATCCCAGGGGCCGGAAGAAACTCGGTCGCCTGGCGATTGCCCAGCGTGATCGTGCCGGTCTTGTCCAGCAGCAACGTATCGACGTCGCCTGCCGCCTCGACTGCGCGCCCCGACATGGCGAGCACGTTCTTCTGCAGCAGACGGTCGATGCCGGCGATGCCGATGGCGCTGAGGAGGCCGCCGATGGTGGTGGGGATGAGACAGACGAGGAGCGCGATGAGCACCGGGACGGAGATCGACGCGCCGGAATAGATCGCAAACGGCTGCAGCGTGACCACAGCGATCAGGAAGATGAGCGTGAGGCTCGCGAGCAGAATGTTGAGCGCGATCTCGTTGGGCGTCTTCTGACGCGACGCGCTTTCGACGAGCGAGATCATTCGGTCGAGGAACGTCTCGCCCGGGTTCTGCGTGATCTCAACGACGATCCGGTCGCTGAACACGCGCGTGCCACCGGTGACTGCACTGCGGTCACCGCCGGCCTCGCGGATGACCGGCGCCGACTCACCGGTAATCGCCGACTCGTCGACGCTGGCGATGCCTTCGACGATGGTGCCGTCACTGGGGATGATGTCGCCGGCCTCGCAGACCACGACATCGCCCTTGCGCAAGTCGATGGCCGGCACTGCGGTCTCCTTGCCGCCGACGCCGCCTTGCAACTTCCGGGCGATGGTCTCGGTGCGCGTGCGACGCAACGCCTGTGCCTGAGCCTTGCCGCGGCCCTCGGCGATCGCTTCCGCGAAGTTGGCAAACAGAACTGTGAACCAGAGCCAGAGCGCGATCTGGCCGACGAAGCTATTGTCGACACCGTTGCTGACGAGACCGGCGACGAACGCGTACGTCGTCATCACCGCACCGATCTCGACGACGAACATCACCGGGTTGCGGGCCATCTTGCGTGGATCGAGCTTGACGAAGCTCTGCCCGATCGCAGGGATGAGCAGTTGCGGGTCGGTGACACTGCTGCGGCGGCGGGCGGGACGGCGAGCGGATGCTAGTGCCATAGCAGTGTCACGCAATGAGCTTGAAGTGCTCGAGGATCGGCCCGAGCGAGACAGCGGGGAAGAAGGTCAGCGCTGCGACGATGAGGATCGTCCCGATGAGCAGCCCCACAAAGAGCGGACCGTCGGTCGGGAATGTTCCAGCGCTGGCTGGGACGATCTTCTTCTTCACCAGATTGCCGGCCAGCGCCATCACCGGAACGAGGAAGAGGAAACGGCCGGTCCACATCGCGCCGGCGAGCATGAAGTTGTAGAAGTTGGTGTTGCCCGAGAGACCCGCGAACGCACTGCCGTTGTTGCCGGTCGTGGATGCGAACGCATAGAGGATCTCCGTCAGCATGTGCGGCGTTCCCTGGGTCGCGATCGGTCCTGCCTGACCTCCTGCGGTGAGCACCGCCACCGCGGAGAATCCGAGGATGGAGGCGGGCAGGATCAGGAGGGCGATCGCCGCGAACTTCACATCGCGCGCTTCGATCTTCTTGCCGAGATATTCCGGCGTTCGCCCGACCATGAGTCCTGCGATGAACACCGCGACGATCGCGAACACCACCATGCCGTAGAGACCGGAACCGACGTCACCAGGCGTGATCTCACCGAGCTTGATGAACACGAGCGGCACGAGCCCGCCGATGGGAGTCAGGCTGTCCTGTGACGCGTCGACCGAGCCCGTGCTGGTGCCTGTGGTCGCCGTGTTGTACAGGGCGGACTGGATTGGCCCGTAACGGGCTTCCTTGCCTTCCATGTTGCCGCCGGCAGAGGTGCTCGACTTCGACCTGCGAAGCACCGGTGCCGACAAGCGCGGGGTTGCCCTGTTGCTCCTGCCACGCGACAACGCCGAAGCCGGCGATGAGGATGATCCCCATGACCGCACCGAGCGCGATGCCCTGCTTCACCTTGCCGACCCATTTGCCGAACGTGATCGTCAGGCCGAATGGGATCAGGAGACACGTGAAGATCTCGAGCGAGTTCGTGAAACCGTTGGGGTTCTCAAAGGGATGCGCGGCGTTGGCGTTGAAGAACCCGCCACCGTTGGTGCCGAGATCCTTGATGGCCTCCATCGATGCGACCGGGCCTTGCGCGATGGTCTGCAGGCCATTCGTCAGCGTGTGCACGACCGAGTAGCCACTGAAATTCTGGATCGCTCCGTTGGCGACGAGAATCAAGGCGATCACGACGCTGATCGGGAGCAGCACGTAGAGGATGCCGCGGACCATGTCGACCCAGAAGTTGCCGAGCGTGCTCATCGTGCGGCGCGCGATCGCACGGATCACGACGACTGCGACGGCCATCCCCATCGCTGCGCTCAGGAACTGGTGCAACACCAGACCGACGATCTGCGAGAAATAGCTCATGGTCGCCTCGCCGCCGTAGTTCTGCCAGTTGGTGTTGGTGGCGAAGCTCATCGCGGTGTTGAACGCGAGCGGCGCAGGGACTCCCGGGAGGCCCTCCGGGTTGAACGGCAGATGGTCCTGAAAGCGCAGAACGAGGTACGTGAAGACGATGCTCACGAGCGTCACGGCGAGAATCGAGACGAGGTATGCGACCCACCCCTGTTCGTGGTTCTCGTCGGCACCGATAGCCTTGTACGTGAGTTGCTCGACTGGGCGGATCACGCGGCTCAGCCAGACGCGCTCACCGCGATACACCTTGAGCATGTAACCGCCGATGAACCATGCGCCAACGCCGACCGCGGTGTAGGTGATGACGGCGGCGATGATGTCGAGAATCATCAGAAGCGCTCTGGGGCGACCAGAGCGACCAGCAGATAGACCGCAGCGATCAACGCGATGATCGCGGACACGATGTAACCGGTCAATGAACCCATCTCAGATCCTTCCCATCCCGGCCGCGAGCAGATAGGCGGCGACCAGCATCAGGGCGAAACACAGCAGGACGAGCAGGTCAAGTGCCATCGGTACTTCGCAGTGTCTGACCGGCACCGTCAACACAGCGTCAACGACCGCAGCCGCAACCCAGACCTCGCCCTGCGCGCGGCGAGCCTCAGTGGCTGGAGGGGACCGCCGCTGCTGCTTCGAGGCCCAACGCGGCCCCGGCCTGATCGGCCAGGGTGACCGCCGCGACGAGTTGCTCGCGCGTCACCGGCGAGCCGGGAACTGCGAGGAGCACGTAGCGACCGAGACGGCGACGCTGGTGCTCGACAATGAGGGTGACCTCTTTCCCGGGAAGTCCGAGCGTCCGGAATCCCCACCAGAAGCGACCCCAGCTCACGTCGCCGTTGCGCTCGATCGTCGGCGCCGGTCCGTCCGCGAACGTCCGCTCGAAGCGGCAGCTGCGCAAGCGGAGCAGGCCCGTGAGCTCGTCGGCGACGGCGCCGACCACCTCGAAAGCGGAGGCTCCTGACGCCATCAACTCAGCGATCGCCTGGATGCGTGCGAAGTCATCACTCGTCCGCACGACGAGTTCCTTGTTGGTCCGATTCCGGGCCGACAGCTGGCCGACGATAAGACCGCAGACGAGCATGAGAATCGCGGTCTCGATTTCCGGGGCGCTCGAGATCGACAGCGACCCGTACGGCTTGGTGAAGAAGAAGTCGAACGACAGCGCGGCCGCCACTGCCGCGACGACCCCACCAAGGCGCGTGCTCAGCGCTGCGATGAGGGACACCGCGACCGCCATGGCAAGTGCGGCCGTTGCCGGCGCGATGTTGCTGCGGAACGGCGCGAGCGCGGCGCCGACCGCAACTGGCAAGACGACGGCGGCGACGAGCTCGAGCAACTGGCGCAGCCGTACCGCGAGGGGAGGACCACCGTTGCTGGTGGTATCCGAGCGCTCGCCGCCGGCGACTGGCGAGTTGGCGGTGTTGATCGCGCGAAGGTTGTTGTCGCTCATACGTTATCCGGCGTCACCGAGAGTCAGTCTACTCAGGTTCATCCGAGGCGCTTCATTAGCGCGGCGGGCCGAAACGGTAGCCCTGACGGCCCACGGTGACCACGACTTCAGGATGGGCGGGGTCATCCTCGAGCTTGGCGCGGAGGCGTTGCGCGAAGGTCCGCAGGTAGTTGCGCTCGTCGGCGTATTGCGGTCCCCAGACCCGTTGCAGAAGCGTTCGATGGTCGAGGGTGAGGCCCGCATTGCGAGCAAGTTCCGCGAGCAGGAGCCATTCGGTCGGCGAAAGCCGGACCTCCTTGCCGCTGCGAATCACCGTCCGCGCACCGAGATCGACGCGTACGGGGCCGAGGACGACGATGCCCGGCGCTCCATACGGCGGCCGCACACGGCGGAGCACCGCGCGCACCCGCGCCAGCAGCTCGTCGGCGCCGAACGGTTTGGCGAGGTAGTCGTCGGCGCCGAGGTCGAGCGCCCGCACCTTGTCGGACTCCTCGCCCCGTGCGCTGATGACGATCACGGCAGGGCCGCGACGGTCCTCCATCTGGTGGAGGATCTGCCAGCCGTCCACGAAGGGGAGGCCGATGTCGAGGAGCACGATATCGATGCCCTCGGCGTTGCGGAGCATCTGGGATGCGGTGATGCCGTGCGCGGCGATCGATGTCGCATAGCCCGCCGAGTTGAGCGCTTCCACGACCACTTCCCGAAGCGGGGCGTCGTCCTCCACGACGAGGATGTGTGCGGCCGGGGCTGCTTCGATCAACACGCGACCGGGCCGGACGGGGGCTGCCCGGCGACCACGGTGATCGTCTCCTTCGCGGTCGCGGGAGGGCTGAACGCCTGATGGGACGGGCTGACGAGCTCGACCTCCACCATGTGATTTCCGGGGCTCAGATCCTGCGGGACCTGCCAGACATCGACCGTCGGAGCTTGCACCCCGTCGATGATGATCGCGAGATAGTGCTGGGAATCGGTCGCAGGGACCATCGGACCCGTGGCAGGCACGCCGCAGACGGTGAGCGTGAACGGCGAGCCGACCTGAGCTCCGGGAGCGGGCGACACGATGCGCAGAGGGTACGGTGCCGGCACCAGGAGCGCGGGGCTGAGGATCCAACTCGCGACAAGACCTCCGATGCCGCAGAGCGCCGCGACCGCGCCGGCGATCCGGATGGCGCTACGGCGGACGGCGAAGATCGCCAACGCACCGCCGAAGATGAGCAATGCCAGCGCCCATTGCACCGGCAACGGCAGGTTGCCGAGGATGTGCGCGATCACCCGAGGCTCCGGCTCAGGCCGGTGCGACCGTGAAGAAGATCGTCGGGGTCACGTCGCGCGGGCTGAACGGAAAGTGGTCCTGGGCGACGAATTCCGCGTACATCGAGTACTCGACGCCGGGCTTCACGGTGATCTCCTCCTGCAGCGTATACGCCATCTGGAAGAGCTGATTGTTCAGGTAGAGATGCACGTGGCCCTTGGTCGGGGTGATGTCGCTCGTCACCGCTTGCGTCACCTCACCGCCGGTCACGGACACGCGAACCAGCACTGACGTGCCCTGCACGGTCGACCCATTGACCGGCGAGATGAGCGTGATCCTCACCGGAGTGGAGGGGCGATGGCCGAGGCCGCCCGAGGGCGTCGGGTAGGGGGTTGACGTCCCTGTGCCTGTGCCTCCGTCCGCGGCGACCGATCCGCACGCGGTCGCCGCCAGGAGCACGGTGGTCAGGAGAGCGAGCAATGGGTGACGCATAGTTTCAGTTCCCTGCCCGCTCCATTATGCGTTTGGCCCAGAGGTCTGAAGTCTGCGCATCGCCCGCGCTGCGGGTGTCGGCGCGCTCCGCTACCGGAGGCGGTAGGTGGCCGGCCGGTCGTCGGTGACGGAAACCTTGGGGGCGTTGCGCTCGAGGATGCGCCGCACCTGCTGCGGCGTGAACGTGCCACCGAGGCGCTTGCGAATTGCCGCAACCGCGAGCGGGCGAGTCGAGCTCTTGAGCACGGCGAGCACCTTGTCGTCGGGCGTGCCCCGTTCGGCCGGACGCTTGCCGTTTGGTGCAAGGGAGGTCACCGCATGCTTGCCGTTGGTCGCCGGTTCGCGGACCGGGGCGATCACCGGCTCGTCTGCGGCCACCTGCGTTGCGACTGCTTCATGTGCGGCTGCCTGCTCGTGCGGGCGCGGGGCGGGAAGATCGATACGGCCTGGGCGGGACGAGCCCTCACCGTGGAGGCGCGCCCACATCGCGGGGAGATCGTCGAGCACCTGGCGCACGAACGCTGCCGATCCGCTGACCTCAATCTCGCGATCGCCATCGCGCAGCTTGAGGGCGTGGATCATCGGTGCCGCGGGAACCTCCACGCGTGGAGCGGGGCGGAATGGCGGCCGGTTGTCAGGCTGGAAGGCCGGTCGTGGTGCGAAGTTCTGGCGAGGGCCGGCGAACTGGGGCCGGTCCGAGGAAGGGCGTCCTTGATAGGGGCGGTCGTCAGGCATTGGTCTCCTGGTCGGTGGTTGCGTCGTCGTGCTTGTGCCCGCGATGCGTGGTCGGCTCAGCGGCCACCGGCGAGCCGACAACATCGGCCGCGGCCTCCGGCTCAGGGTCCGACGCATGCGTGACGTCGATCTCCGTGCCGTTGCTCACGTCGATGCCGTGATCGTCGTCGGGAAGCGTGATCTGGGGGAGGTCGTCGTCCTCGGGTGGCGGCCCGAAGAGCCGCTCCTGAATCTTCGACCGAAGGGGCGACTGGACGAGCGCAAAGATGGCGCCGACGACCGCGGCTCCGAGGAGGAGATTGCGGACTTTGTGAGTCTTCTTCTTTTTCGGGCGGACGGCACTCGCGAGCTTTCCGGAAGCATCTGCGGCGCGCTCGAATGCGTTGCCAATACCTTCAGCTCCGATCTTGACAGCCGGTCGCGCGGCGTTTCCCGCATCGCGCGCAAGTGAGACCGCATGCTCTGCGAGCTCACTGATCGTGTCGGCAGCGCGGTTACGCGCCTCAGCGATATCGTCGAGCGTGGCGGCTCTGGAACGTCGACCTAGCATTGCTGCAGAACCTCCTTGTTCTCAAACCAAATTTGGCGGAACTATCGATTCTACGTTGGATGCGCTCTTCTACGCTCCAAGCGCGCTATCGCGCGACTTAGGCGGCGCTTGAGAGCGGGCTCTGGACGGAGCGGGCAGTCGCCGCGTTTGCCTCGCGAGCAAGACCGGTGTCGAGTGGAGCATCGATGAACCAGCGCATCCGCGCGGCGGCAACCGGGCCGATGATCCGTGCAAGCTCGGCCTCCGGCGCCGTGTAGATGGCCCGCAGCGATGGAAACGAGCGGATCAGCCTCACGAACGCCGCCGGCTCGAGCCCGTCAACCGCTGCCAGGTGACGCACTCGCTGGCGGGCGAGGGACCCGGCCTCATCGGCATCAAGGGGGAGCTGGAGCTCGATGGTGCGGGTTGGCATGGCGAAATTGTACCGAACAGATGTTCGACTTGTCAAATCAGCGGAATCATGCGTACGCTTGCCGGTAATGCCTCTCTACGAATACCGCTGCAACGACTGCGCCGCCGTCTACGAACTGCTCCGTCCGATGGCCGATCGCGAGGTTGCTGCCGTATGCCCGAGCTGTGAGAGCCGCGCGAGCATGCCGCTCATCAGCCGGGTCGCCGTCCACGCCGGGGCCGGATCCGATGCTGCCGAGACGCCGTCTTCGGGCGGTGGTGGCGGCGGGTGCTGCGGCGGCAGCTGCGGCTGCGGCGCCAACTAAACGCCACCCGCCGCGACAATCAGGTAGTCAGCCCACTCCCACAGCAGGGAGCGCAGCGTCATGCGGCGCCGCGGAGCCGGTCAAGTCCAGCTCCGTCTGCATGACCGACGCCAGGAACACGCGCCGGTGCGCCGCGTGGGGCCCGTGCTCACGAATCGCCATGCGGTGCTCCAGTGCTCCATATCCCTTGTTGCTCGCCCAGTTGTAGTACGGAGCCTCCTCGTGCATCCGGCGCATCAGGGCGTCACGGTGCACCTTGGCGATGATCGACGCCGCCGAAACCGCGGGAACCTTCCGATCGGCAGCGACGAGTGAGTGCACCGGTCGCGAGACAGGGATGCGCAGATTGCCGTCACAGCAATACCCGTCGGCGTCGATCGCTTCGATGAGGCGGCAGAAGATGTCGACGTTCGCCCACCCGAGCCCGCGCGCGTTGATCTCGTCGACGCTCACCTCGGCCACCGCCCAAGCCACAGCTTTCACGCGCAGGACCGCGTCGACCTCCTCGCGCTGGCGGGCGCTCAGCAATTTGCTGTCGCGCAGCAGGGGGTGGCGAAAGCGTTGGGGAAGAACCACCGCTGCGGCGACAAGCGGCCCGGCGTAGGCGCCGCGCCCCACCTCATCCATCCCGCACAGCCGGAAGGCGCGCCAGTCGCTGACCGCGAAGGTGGTTCTGATGTAGTCGGGAACGTGAAACCGCGGCATCGGCTCGTGAGAGTGTAGTCGCCGGGTTTGCTACGGTGGCGGAGCCGTGTTCAATCCTGGGAGGCCGCTTTCGTGCACGAGGTGATCTGGACTGACGTCGCGCCCCGCGACGGGCTCCAGAACATCGCCGACACGATCTCCACTGCGGCCAAGGTTCGATTGGTGCGTGGGCTGCTCGACGCGGGCGTCCCGCGTGTCGAGGCGACGTCATTCGTCTCACCGCGCTGGGTGCCGCAACTTGCCGATGCGGCCGCGGTCCTGGCTTCCTTCGAGGATGACATTGCGCGGTTGCGCGTGCTGGTGCCGAACCTGCGCGGTCTCGAGCTTGCGCTCGCGCACGGCATGCGCAATGTGCTCGTCACCATCGCGGCAACGGATTCCTTCAATCGCCGCAACGTCAATCGGAGTGTCGCGGAGTTGCTCGACGAGATCTCGCACATCGTCGAGCTCGCGTCCGAACGCGAGTGCGCGGTGGATGTCGCGCTGTCGGTGAGCTTCGGGTGTCCGTTCGAAGGTGTCGTCGGGCCGGAGCGAGTCGTGGCGCTCTGCGTGGATCTGGCCGCTCGTGGTGTCGCGGAGATCGGCATCGCGGACACGATCGGCGTTGCGACACCTGCCGACGTCACGCACATGTGCGCGCTGGTTGCTGATGCGCTGGCGCTCGAACGCATGTCGTTGCACGTGCACGACACACGCGGCCTCGGGGTCGCCAACGTCGTTGCCGCGTTCGACGCAGGGATCCGCCGCTTCGACGGTTCCGTTGGCGGTGTCGGTGGCTGCCCCTTTGCGCCGCGCGCCACCGGCAATGTCTGCAGCGAGGATGCGCTGCAGGCGCTCGACTTTCTCGGTGCCGTAACGGGTATCGACCTCGCAGCGATGTGCGGCGTCGCCGAGACGCTGGCGTCAGACCTCGGCCGGGACCTCCCCGGCAAGCTCTATCGAGCGGGCATCTGGAGCCGCGAGCCACAGGCAGTGACGGTGGAGACGAGTGTTGGCTGATTCCGAGACGGTTGTCGAACGGCTGGAGCGCGCACGCGCCGGCGGTCCCGAGCGGCACCGGACCAAGCTCGCCGAGCAGGGGAAATTGATGCCCCGCGAACGGATCCGGCGACTGTTCGATCCGGACACCTTGTTCATCGAGGACGGTCTGCTCGCGGCCGGCACGGACGACCCCGAGCTCGCCGCCGATGGTGTCGTCACCGGTATCGGCGTGATGCACGGCCAGACCTGCGCGGTGATGGCCAACGATCCCACCGTCAAAGCGGGTTCATGGGGCCCGCGCACGGTCGAGAAGATCGTGCGCATTCAGGAGACGGCCGAACGGCTCCAGATTCCTCTTGTGTACCTCGTGGACTCGGCAGGCGCGCGCATCACCGAGCAGGTCGCGATGTTCCCGGGACGGCGCCACGCCGGCCACATCTTCCATATGCAGGTGCGCCTTTCCGGTCAGGTGCCGCAGGTGTGCGTGCTCTTCGGACCGAGCGCAGCGGGTGGTGCGTACATCCCAGCGTTCTGCGACATCGTGATCATGGTCGAGGGTCACGCGTCGATGTATCTCGGCTCGCCGCGCATGGCGGAGGTCGTGGTCGGCGAGAAGGTCACGCTCGAGGAGATGGGCGGCGCGCGCATGCACTGCACGGTCAGTGGTTGCGGCGACGTGCTCGTACCGGACGAGGACGCGGGCATCACGGCGGCGCGTCGCTATCTGAGCTTTCTCCCCCAGTCCTGGCAGGGCGTCCCACCGGTGACGGAAGCCGGCGAGGTGGCGCCGGGTTGCGAGGACATCAGCAACGTGATTCCCGCGGAGCCGGCCAAGGGATACGACGTGATGGCGATCATCAACGGCCTCGTCGATGCCAACTCGTTCTTCGAGATCAAGCGTCTCTTCGCGCGCGAGATCGTCTGCGGTTTCGCGCGCATCGATGGACATGCGGTCGGCATCATCGCGTCGCAGCCACGCTTCAAAGGCGGCGTGCTCTTCGTCGACTCGGCCGACAAGGCGACTCGCTTCATCACGTGCTGCGACGCGTTCAACGTCCCGTTGCTCTTTCTCGCCGATGTGCCGGGATTCATGATCGGTACCGCCGTCGAACGGCAGGGCATCATCCGCCACGGCGCAAAGATGATCTCCGCGCTTGCGCAGGCTCAGGTGCCGCGCATCTCAGTGGTGCTGCGCAAGGCATATGGCGCGGGCCTGTATGCGATGAGCGGACCGGCGTTCGAACCCGACTGCACGCTCGCGCTGCCCACCGCGCAGATTGCGGTGATGGGTCCCGAGGCGGCGATCAACGCGGTGTACTACAACAAGATCCAGGACGTCGCGGAAAGTGAGCGCGCTGCGTATGTCACAGCGTTGCAGGACGAATATCGCGATGACATCGACATCTTCCGGCTCGCCTCAGAACTCATTGTTGACGCGGTCGTCCCCCCGGCAGCGTTGCGCGCCGAGTTGATCCGCCGTTTTGCCGCATACCGCACGCGCCGCCGCGCCGATGTTGCACGCCATCACCCAGTGCCGCCGGTCTGAGCCGGCCGGCCGAATGCCACAGTGATCAACGCCGGTCTTGACGGCTGGCTGACCAGCATCGGCTACCTGGCTGTCGCGCTGTTTGTCGCAATCGAGAGTCTGGGCATTCCGCTGCCGGGCGAGACGATGCTCATCACCGCTGCAGCCTTCGCCGCGGCGACCCACAAGCTGTCGATCGCCGGCATCATCATCGCGGCCGTCATCGGCGCGGTGGTCGGTGACAACATCGGGTTCGGAATCGGCTGGTACGGCGGGTATCCGCTGCTCCGCCGATTCGGCAAGTACGTCCGCCTCGATGAGGCGAAGCTCAAGGTGGGTCGGTACATCTTCATGCGTCACGGCGCCAAGGTCGTGTTCTTCGGCCGGTTCGTCTCGGTGCTTCGCACGTATGCGGCGTTCCTCGCGGGGACGAACCGGATGCACTGGCTCAAGTTCCTCATCGCGAATGCGCTCGGAGCCATCGTCTGGGCAACGTTCTATGGGGTCGCGGCGTACGAGTTGAGCAGCGCGATCACCAAGCTCAGCACCCCGGTGGAGATCGGGTTCGGCGCGCTCGCGGTCGTCGCGATCATCGCGGCGGCGATCTTCGTGCGCCTCAACATCAAGCGCCTCGAGGCTGTCGCCGAGGAGGCATTGCCGGGACCGCTCGAGGGGTTCTCGAGCTAACGCAAGCGGCTAGAAGCTCGGGTTGACCACCGAACCACCGGTGGCGCCGCCGGCGGCGGGCGCGGAGATGAGCTCGGCGCGCCAGACGAGACGGTTGTAGTCCTGCCACCACGGATCGCAGGTGACCAGGGTCAGCTCGTGGCCGGTCGTCGGGCCGAGCTGGGTCACCTGACTCGGCGGCAGGTCCCAGCGCTTGATCACCCGGTAGACGTAGGTCTGGCAGGTGCGGCTCTGGATGGTGATCGTGTCCCCGACGTTGAGCTCGTTGATGTACTGGAAGTCGGGCTCGCGATGGAACGCGATGATCACGTTGCCCGCCTGACCGGGGTTCGGCGTGGTCTCGTAGTGGACCATCGAGCGCGAGTTGAGCAGCGTCCACGTGCCGTTCCCGGCGACGGCCGCGTAGTGGTACGCCGCCGGTGCCGCAAAGGTGACCAGCGCGTAGTCCGTCACCGAGCTCGATCCGCAGCTGAGCGTCTTCGTCGCGTCCGGGTTGGAGGCGGTCCCGGCACCGCTGACCGGTGGCTTTGCGCCGCCATGCCAGCCATTCAGCGCGCTCGAATCCGCCTGACCGCGCTGGAACACACCGATGATCGGCCCGGCAATGATCGCGCCGCCAGCGACGATCGAGGCGATCCCGACCGCAAGCAGGATGGTCCAGAGCTTGGGGCGGCGTAGCCGCCGAGGGCGCTGGGGAACATCCGCGGTCAGGTCAGAAGCCATCCCTCACAGAATACCGAGCGTTCCGTGCTGATGCCGTCACGTACGAGCGACGGGCCGCCGTGTGACGGGATCTAGCGGTTGCGCGGGTTCCGCGGCCGCTTGCGGCCGTAGGCGACACCTTCGGCGACTGGATCGAAGGCTGCCCCCGGCCCAGTGGCCGGGGTGATGCCTTCGCCTTGCACAAACACTTTGCGCGAGCCAACGTCGATCAGGTACGCAAGCGACTTGCCGCCCGACTGGTCAGGGATCATCGAGACGTCAGCGACGGTGCCGGTGCGCCGGCTGCCGCCATAGGGAAAGCTGACCCTCGTCCCGACCGCAATTGGGGCGTTATCCGTCACCGAGGAGCGGCGCGGAAGCAGTCGCTGCAATAGACGGGCTTGTCGCCTCGAGGCTGGAAGGGAACGCGCGCAACGCCGCCGCACCCCGCACAGGGAACCTCGTACATCTGGCGCGGGCCGTTGCTGCGGTATCCACCGCCGCCACCGCCGCCGCTACCACCGAATCCGCCTCCGCCGCCACCACCACCGCCGCTCTGGCGACGCGCTGCTCGGCAGCTGGGGCAACGGGAGGGTGGGTTTGTGAGGCCACGAGAGGCAAAGAAGTCCTGCTCGCCCTCAGTCCAAATAAAGTCGACGCCGCAATCGCGGCAACGTAGGGTCTGGTCTACCGACACGCGCCTTGTTCCTCCGTCCGGCGCGTATTGATAACGGCGCCCGGGTTTGATGATGGTTACCGGTAACACTACACGGTCTGGGTAGGCCTCGCAAAGGGACAATCGCGCTGTTACGATCCCTGCGATCCCCGGACAGGAGCAGGCCGGAGCCGCACAGGGCGGCTCGGTGGCTGCCGGTGGGGCAAGAGGGTCTCCAGATGCCACACGTACGGCACCGCCTGTTTACCTCGGAGTCGGTCACCGAAGGGCACCCCGACAAGGTCGCGGATCAGATCAGCGACGCAGTCCTCGATGCAGTCCTCGACAAGGACCCGCTCGGCCGTGTCGCCTGCGAGACCGCGCTCAGCACCGGGACCGTCCTCGTCTTCGGTGAGATCACGACCCAGGCCTATGTCGACATCGCCGGCCTCGTCCGCCAGACCATCAAGGAGATCGGCTACACCCGGGCCAAGTACGGGATCGACTGGGAGACCTGCGGTGTCCTCGTCGGCGTCAACGAGCAGTCGCCCGACATCTCGCTCGGCGTCAACCATGGCGGAGCCGGCGACCAGGGCATGATGTTCGGGTTCGCCTGCGACGAGACCCCGGAGCTGATGCCTGCGCCGATCCAGATGGCGCATCAGCTCGCCCGGCAGCTCGCGGTCACCCGGCGTGACGGCACCTTGCGCTGGGCGCGCCCCGACGGCAAGACCCAGGTCACCATCGAATACGACAACGAGGGCCGCCCCCGTCGCGTCGACACCGTGCTCATCAGCGTTCAGCACGGCGAGGAGGTCACCCAGGAGCAGATCTTCGATGACGTCCAGAAGCACGTCGTCGAGAAGGTGATCCCCGCCGAGTGGCTCGACGCCGGCACGAAGCGGTACGTGAACCCGACCGGCCGGTTCGTGATCGGCGGTCCGATGGCGGACGCCGGGCTCACCGGCCGCAAGATCATCGTCGACACCTACGGCGGCTACGCGCGCCACGGTGGCGGCGCTTTCAGCGGCAAGGACCCGTCCAAGGTCGACCGCAGCGCCGCATACGGAGCGCGCTGGGCCGCCAAGAACGTCGTCGCCGCAGGTCTGGCGACGAAGTGCGAGATCCAGGTCGCCTATGCGATCGGTGTCGCAAAGCCGGTGTCAGTCTTCGTCGAGACGTTCGGGACCGAGAAGGTGCCGGCCGACAACATCGCCGCGCTGATCGACGAGTACATCGATCTTTCTCCCTTCGGGATCATGAGCGCCCTCGAGTTGCGCCAGCCGATCTACCGCCAGGTCGCCGCGTATGGCCACTTCGGCCGGAGTGACCTCGATCTCCCGTGGGAGCGCGTCAGCCTCGCCCGCCAGTGGGCAGAGGATGCGGGAACCGAACCGCTGCTCGTCGCGGCCGCGACGGCCTAGGCGCCCCGCGCGCATCGAGGCCTCAGCCAGTGGGTCTGCACATCCTCGTGCTCGCGGGCGGCAGCGGCACGAGGTTGTGGCCGCTGAGCCGGCGGTCGACGCCGAAGCACCTCCTGCCGCTGGCCGCGGGAGGCGAGACGCTCCTCCGGGCGACGCTCGAGCGCGTCATCGGGCTCGGCGACACCGTCCGGGTCGTCACCGCCGCAGCGCAGAGCGATGGCTGCCGCTCGACGCTCACCGATGTCGGACTGCCCGCCGACGCTCTTATCGCGGAACCTGAACCCAGGGGAACGGGCCCGGCGCTGGGACTCGCGGTGGGCCTCATCGCTCGCGAAGATCCCGACGCGCTGATCGCCAGCGTTCACGCCGACCACCGGGTCAGCGATCCCGAGGCATATCGGGCGGCGGTGCTGGCCTCGGCCGGCTGGGCGGCGAGCACCGACGGGCTCTCGACCGTCGGGCTCGTGCCGGCAGCGCCGGTCACCGGCTTCGGCTACATCGAACTCGGCGCGCCACGAGATCCCGCGGTCTGGCGGCCGCCGCCGGGCAGCTTGACCGCGGCCTCGGAGGCAGCCGGAAAGCTCCCGGCCTTCGAGGCCACAGGCTTCACCGAGAAGCCCTCGGCGGAGGTCGCGCAAGGCTATCTCGACGGCGGGCGCCACCTCTGGAACCTCGGCCTCTTCGCATGGACTGCTCGGCGGTTCCTCGCCGAGCTGGAGGCCGCGGACCCCGAACTCGGCTCAGCGCTGAGCGCGGTGGTGGACGCATGGGTGGCGGGCGACCATGAGACTGTCCGCCGGCTCTACGCGGCCCTGCGGGTACAGGCGGTGGAACCGCTCGTGCTCGAGCACACCCGGCGCCTCACGGTCGTGCAGGCTTCGTTCGGATGGTCGGATCTCGGGTCCTGGGCGGACGTTCGCGAAGCTCGTGTCACCGACGGTGAGGCTGATGCCGACGGGAACATCCTGGAAGGCGACGTGGTCAATACGTCGTCGCGCGACTGCACCGTGATCGCGCGTTCCGGCCGGGTGGTCGCGATCGCCGGCGTCGAGGGGTTGGTCGTTGTGGACACCCCGGATGCGGTGCTCGTGGTGCCGGCGTCGCGTTCCCAGCTGGTCAAGGACGTCGTCGAGCAACTCAAAGCCGGCGGCCGCGACGAGGTCCTCTGACACCCGGCACCCTGCGACTAGAATGAGCGCGATGACGCCGAACCCGATCAGGTTCGGGACCGACGGATGGCGAGCCGTGGTCGCGGATGACTTCACCTACGCCAACGTGCGCGCCGTCGCTCAGGGCGTTGCGTCGTATCTCGGCAACGAGACACGCCCTGTCGTCGTCGGTCACGATTCGCGGTACTGCGCGGAACTGTTCGCACGCGAGGTTGCGCGTGTGCTCGTCGCCAACGGGCAGAACGTCGTGCTCCTCGACCGCGTGACTCCAACGCCGGCGGTTTCCTGGGCGATCACGCAGCAACACGCGGCGGGCGGTGTCGTCGTCACCGCGAGCCACAACTCGGCTGAGTTCAACGGGATCAAATACAAGCCGGACTTCGGCGGCTCCGCTCCTCCGGAAGTCGTCGCGGAGATCGAGCGCCATACCGTCGCGGCGCTCGAGTCGGGCATTACGGAGATGACGTACGACGAGGCCGTCGCGACTGGCCGGCTGCAGCTCGTCGATACGCTGCCCAGCTTTTTCGAGCAACTCGGGCGCATGGTCAACCTCGATGCGCTGCGCTCGAGCGGACTCCGGGTGCTTCACGAGGCGATGTACGGGGCTGGAGCAGGGCTGATCGCGCGGGCGCTCGCAGGCGGGTCGACAACGGTTGTGGAGCTGCACGGCGAGCGCAATCCCGGATTTGGCGGCATGCACCCGGAACCCATCGATCGCTACATGCCGGAAGCGATGGAGCGCATGCGGTCGGGTCAGTTCGACCTCGGCATCGCCAATGACGGCGACGCGGACCGGGTCGGCATCATCGACGAGCGCGGCACGTATATCAACCAGTTGCAGGTCATGTCGCTGTTCGCCATGTACCTGCTCGAGAAACGCGGATTGCGCGGCGATATCGTGCGCTCGATCACCACCTCGGGAATGCTCGACGCGCTCGGCGAGCGCTTCGGCGTCACCGTGCACGAGATGCCGGTCGGCTTCAAGTACATCGGTACGAAGATGATGGAGACGAACGCGCTGCTCGGCGGCGAGGAGTCCGGCGGCTACGCGTTCCGCGGTCACGTCCCCGAGCGCGACGGCATCCTTTCCGGCTTGATGATGGCCTCGATGGTCGTCGACTACGGCGAGCCGCTTTCGCAGATCCTCAAGCATCTCGAGGACCTCGTTGGGCCGCACGCGTACGACCGCCACGACATCCGCTTTCCGCGCGACGGCTACGAGGAGCGCAAGGCGCAGGTGTACGCGCGCATGCAGCAGGACGAGCCGACTCAACTTGCGGGCAGCAAGATCGTCCGCACGCGCACCGACGACGGATTCAAGTTCTACATGGACGATGGGTCCTGGGTGTTGATGCGCATGAGCGGCACCGAGCCGCTGATGCGCGTGTACGCCGAGGCCACGACCCATGAGCGTGTCGAGGAGCTCATCACCGCGCTCGAGCATCAGAGCGGCGTATCGGGCCGTGTCGCCGTCGGAGCGAGCGAGTGAGCAGGTTGGCGGCCGCATCGGGATCGGTCCAGGCTGCCGGCTCGGGTCGGGTCGACAAACCCTGGGGGTACGAGCTTCGCTGGGCGGTCACCGATCGCTACTGCGGCAAGCTCATCCACATCAACGGCGGTCACCAGCTGAGCCTCCAGTACCACGTCCAGAAGGACGAGTGGATCCAGGTGCAGTCCGGTGTTCTCGACCTTCAGCTCGAGGACGACGACGGCGTGATGGAGACGCACCGTCTGACCCCGGGGATGAGCGCGCACGTCCGACCCGGCCGCCGGCATCGCTTCGTCGCGATTGAGGAGACCGAACTGATCGAAGTCTCGTCCCCGGAGATCGATGATGTGGTGCGTCTCGAGGACAGTTATGGGCGGGCCGGCACCTCGGCCGACTGAGCCGAGGTCTGCCGAGTTCTCCACTGTTTCCACAGGCCGACGTGGATAATCGAACAGGTTTTCGCCGCCGGGGCCACGCCTATCTCGCCGACCAGGCGCGGAGCGCGCTCGGCATCACCGGCGAGGTTCGGGTGCTCGCCGAGATCCCGCTGCCGATGGTCCACACAGCCTTCGGGATCGCCGTTGCGGCCGCTGAGGTGCTCCTCCGTCCGGAAGCTGTCGGCCTGAACCGGAGCGCGCTCAGCGACGCGGCGCTGGCGGTCTTCACCGGGCTCGTCCTCGTCGCATACGACTTCCTGATCTACCCGTCGAACTCGCGCCCCGGCCCAGTCGGGATCGCGCTGCCGATGGCCGCGGTGCTCTCGTTCGGGACGCTGCTCGCCATCGCCTTGCTTCCCCTCCCGATCCGGATCGGGAGCGGGGTCATCGCGGCGATGGTGATCGGCGGCGTGCCCCAGCTCGCCGGGCGGCGCGCGCTCGGCAAGGAGGGATGGGCCACGCGGCTCATTCGCGACATCTGCGGCATCGCGGTGCTCGCGCCCGTCCTCCTCGGCGGCGTCTCGCCGACGCTGCCGCTCCACTTTCGGTTGCCCGCCGTGTTCGTCGTGGTCGTCCTCGTCAGCCTCGACGGGCTGCGGACCGAGCACATTCCCATCCTCTGGACGATCCTCTCGGCGCTGGTCGTCGGCGTGCTCGTCGCCGGTGCTGATGTCCTGGTGGGCGCTGATTCAGCCTACATGGGACTTCGCGCTGCGATCCTGCTGGTGCTCTGGTACGGCGGTCGCGGCGTGGCCGGCGCTGTCGGCGCCCGGGCACGGAGCAAGGAGGTGATCGCCGAATACGCGATCTTCTTCGTGGCCGCGATCGCGGGCATGGTCTGGATCACGCTCGCGCACCTGTAGGCTGCGGCCGAGCAGCGGTCAGGAGAGGCGCAGGCTCTGGCTGGGCGTCGCGATCCGGGGCGGCGTTGCGTCGGCCGAGTGGAGGCGTTCGACCTGCGCGTGCGAACGCTCGACCTGGTCGGACAGATTGTCGACGGTGATCTTCATCGCCTGCGAGCGCCCGCAGCTTGTAGGTGTCGATCTGGTCCAGCGCGGCGAACACGTTGTCCCATGCACGCTGCAGCGATCCCATGTCGATGCCCGGACTTGCGGCCTGGCTCTCGACGGTGGATGTCTGCTCGCGCAGCACCGCTGACGTGCTCTCGATCATCGCGCTCGTCGTCTCGTTGACGGCGCGGACCTGCTCGCTGACGAGCTTCTGGTTCGTCAGTGCCTGCGCCACCATCACAGCCGTTCGCAGCGCGGCGACCGTCGTGGTGGTTGCGGTACGCACGGCGCGCACGAGCTCGCGGTTGTTCACCTCGACGACACGGAGCGCCGCGTACCCCTGAACGGCGACGGCCAGCTGGGTCAGGATCTCCTGCCGGCGGCGGCGCACCGGATAGAGGATGTCCTCCTGGAGCACCTTCGCCCGCTCGGGGTCGCCGATGGCGATGTGGTTGATCTGAGCTTCGAGTCCCGTGTCGAGCTTCTCCGCCATATACGCGTACTGCCGGAGGGACTCCATCTGCGACCACAGCCCCTTCTGCTCCTGGGCGATCGCCGCGTTGTCCTTCTCGAGCTCGCCGCCACCCTCGCGGAGCGCGCCGACGATGCCCTCGATATGGCTCTGCGACTTCTGGTACTTCGCGAAGTACGCCCGGACGCGATCCCCGAAGGGAATGACGCCGAGGAGCTTGCGCGGGCCGCCCTGGGTCAGATCATGTTTCGCGGGATTCAAATCCTCGACGGAGCGGCGCAGGTCGAGGAGGCTCTTCGCGATCGGAGCGTCCCCCTGCCCGAGCCCTTGCATCGCGCGGGTTGGCCGGTCGAGTAGCCGGTTGCTCATATCCGACGTCGTCCGGATCTCGCGGTCGGCAAGGCTGTCGATATCGTCGACGCGGCGACGGTAGTCGTCCCCGTGGACGTCCACGGAGCGAATGCCGCTGATGAACGTGGCCACCATGCCGTCGATCCGTTTCGCGGCCTCGGGGTCGATGCTCACTTCGCGCTCTGCCTCTGCCGGCGCGACCGTCGCGCCGCCTCGGGCGCGGAGAGCGAGAGCGAAACCGCGTCGGCCGCGGTCTCCGGGCTGTCAGTCGTCACTTCGTCGCATGCTCCTCGCTGCCATCGGTCCCGGAGGGCGCCGGGTCGGTGATCGTGACTGGAGTCGGTGCCTGCGGCGCACGTTGTGGTCTCCGTTTGCGTACGAAGTGCCATTCGTGGGTGCCGTGAGTTGCTCTGGTTCGGCTGAGTCGACGCGTTCATGAGTGCCGGGAGCAGCGACTGGCGTGCCAGTCCGGTCAGCGCGCCCGCCTGCTGGATGATCTCGGCGAGCGCTCCGGTGACGCCCTGGGCGCCGTTCAGCACGGTGAACTGACCGATGTGCTCGAACGGCGACGCCGGCGGCGGCAACGATCTCCGGCAGCTTTTCCGCGAT
This sequence comes from Candidatus Dormiibacterota bacterium, assembly GCA_963757475.1. Lineage (GTDB taxonomy): Bacteria > Chloroflexota > Dormibacteria > Aeolococcales > Aeolococcaceae > Palsa-851. Next base: position 26,471 of record CAVWRW010000004.1, on the reverse strand, counting down.
CTGCTGGGCGATGACCGCTTCCTGGTTCTGGCTCATCGCAGCGGCACGCCGCTCGATTCCGGCGGCCTCGGCTTCCATTCGCGCCTGGATGGCCTCCGCCTCGGCGAGGCCCTTGGCCCTGATGGCGTCCGCCTCGGCCTGGCCGGTGAGCCGGGTCGCGTCGGCCTGCGCGTGGCCTGCATCTGGAGCGCTGCAGCCTGGGCCTCCGCCTGCACCTTGGTCTGGGTGGCGACGGCCTCCGCGCGCAGCCGAACCTCCTGTGCCTCCGCTTCGGCCTGACGGATGCGAACGTCGCGTCCGGCCGCTGCGAGCGTTGTCTGGCGATACGCCTCAGCGTCGGCAGGCCTGCGGACATCGACCTGCAACTGCTGTTCCTTCTGCTCGGCCTGCAACTCCGCGACACGGGTCTGCTCGGTGACGACGGCCTGGTGCGCTTTGGCCTCCGAGAGCGGACCCTGCTGCCCCGCGAGCTGGGTCGCGGTGTCGACCTCTGCCTGGTAGCCGGCCTTCTTGATGTTGGTGTCGCGCTGCGACTCGCGCCATCATCGCCTGCGCCATCTGCTCCTGGCCGACGGCATCGCGCTCGGCGTTGGCACGAGCGATGCGGGCATTGCGCTCGACCTCTGCCTGGTGCGGCGCGGCGAGGTTCTCGATGTAGTTCGAGGGGCTGGTGATCGCCTGGATCTGGAAGCTGTCGATGACCAGCCCGAACGACTCCATCTCCTGCGAGCAGCGATCGCGCACTTGCTGCGCGAACTTGTCCTGGTCGCTGATCATGTCCTCGATGGTCATCGAGCCCGGCGATCGCGCGCAGATGGCCGACGAAGACGTTCTGCACCTTGCTCTCGAGCTCCGCGGCGGGTCGATCGAGGAACCGTCGCGCCGCGTTCGCGATCGAGCGATAGTCGTCGCCGACCTTGTAGACGATCGACGCCTCGCAGAGTCGACGCGGATCTTCTGCTGCGAGACGCATGGAACGTCAATCTCGCTCTCGTGAGCCTCCAGCGAAAGACGGCGCACCTTGGTGATGCCCGGTGCCACGAGGCGACCGCGCCCGGTGACGATCCGGAAGCCCATGCTCTCGCCCACGCCGTCGGGGCGCTGGCTCGTGCGAAAGCCCGAGATGATCAACGCCTCGTCGGGCTCCGCCACGCGCCACGACGCCTTGAAGATCAGAGCGATCAGCAGCAACGCACCGATAATGATCCCCAGGATCACGTAGACCAGCGTTGTCATCGAGGCAACCTCATGGTGTCAGTCGGCGCCACTTCAACAGTGCGACCGCCCAGGCTACCCACCACAAGGACCTGGGAATGCTTGGCAATGGTTGATGTCTTGTCGGAGGCGCAGGCGAGGAAACGCTCCGTCCCTGCGCGCACTTCGATGACCACCTCCCCGAGGTGCCCTGGGGTGATGTCGGCAGTCACGCGCGCCAGCTTGCCGACCACATCGATGGCCATTCTTTGGAGCTCCTTCTTGATGCGATCGTACCCGCAGCAAGCGGGGTCAAATCCACGCTCGTCCGCGGACGCGAGTCGCGGAGAGGCGACCGCCTATCGAGCGCGCTGCCGGCGTTCGGCGTAGAGGGCTGCGTCGGCCTTCGCCACCACCAACTCGGCCGTGTCGGTGTCGTCGACCGTCGCGAGTCCGACGCTGATGGTGTGACCACGCGTTCGGGCCGTGAACTGACGCCGGATATCGGCGAGCGTGCGCTCGGCATCGGGGAGTGCCACGTCGACGAGCGCACAGACGAACTCGTCGCCGCCGTAGCGCATGACCAGGTCGTATGAGCGCACCCGTTTGCGGATGGCCGCGACGACGTCGACGAGGAGGCCGTCGCCTGCTGCGTGTCCTTCCGTGTCGTTGAGGTGCTTCAGGCCGTCAACGTCGAGAAACATGACGACGATGCCGATGCCGTCGACGCGTCGCGACCGGTCAATCTCGCGTTGCAAAGCCGACAGGCCGGCGCTGCGCCGCAGTGCACCGGTGAGGTCGTCGTGCGATGCGAGCTCGGCAAGCTTCTGCGTGAGCCCGGCCATCGCGCGCAGCCGGTCAAGCGCGGTCCTGAGCTGCGTCGCGTCCAGCCCCGCGAGCACCTCGGTGCCCAGACCCAGCGCGGTCGCCAGCAGTTTGCGAGTTGCCTCCGCTGACAACCTGCGCGTATTCCGAAACTCGGCCTGCCGTGTCCAGCCGACGAGATCGCGAGTGGGCACCTCGGACTCGACTGCCGAAGCTCGTCGCCGGCGACGGACTGGTCTCGCTGCTCGCTGCCATCACTTCCTTAAGGCGTCGGAGACGCGGAGTTGGTTTCCCTTCGCGGGGATTACATACCCAGATATGCCCGCTGAATATCCGGCGACGCGGCCAGCTCTGCGGACGGCCCGGACAGCGCGATCTCGCCGGTCTCGAGAACGTAGGCACGCGATGCGGTCTTGAGCGCGAGGAGCGCGTTCTGCTCGATGAGCAGGATGGTCGTTCCTTTGGAGTTGATCTCCCGAATCACTTCGAAGATCGCGTCGACGAGGATGGGCGCGAGGCCGAGCGACGGCTCGTCAAGCATCAGCAGCTTCGGATTGCTCATCAGCGCGCGGCCGATCGCCACCATCTGCTGCTCGCCGCCGCTCAGGCTGCCGGCAAGTTGTGTCGAGCGCTCGCGAAGCCTGGGAAAGAGCGTGTAGACCCGTTCAAGGTCGGTGCGAATACCCGACCGATCGTTGCGGGTGTACGCGCCCATGTCAAGGTTTTCGCGCACCGTCATGCGTGCGAACAGCCGGCGCCCTTCCGGCGCATGTCCCACGCCCAACCGAGCGACCTTCTCTGCTCCAAGACCACGGGTTGGTTTTCCGAAGAGGCGCACCTCGCCGATCCGGGGTGCGATGAGACCGCTGATCGTGCGCAGCGTGGTGGTCTTGCCCGCGCCGTTGCTGCCGATGAGTGCGACGATCTCGCCTTCGCGAACTTCGAGCGAGACCTGGCTCAAGGCCTTGACGCGACCGTAGTAGACGTCGATCTCGCGCAGTTCGATCACCGCAGCACCCGTGACGGCACTCGGCGTCGGTTGCGCTATGGACTGGCCTGTTTCGCTCATGCCGTTTGCATCTCGTCGTTTGCACCAGTGCCGAGGTAGGCCTCGATGACGCGGGGATTCTTGCGGACGTCCTGAGGACTGCCCTCGGCGATCTTCTCCCCGTGGTCCAGGACGACGATGCGGTCGCTGACCTCCATGACGAGGCGCATGTCGTGCTCGATGAGGAAGATCGTCAGGCCTTCATCCCGGAGCCGGCCGATGAGTTGCATCAACTCCCGCTTCTCCCCCGTGTTGAGACCGGCGGCTGGCTCATCGAGCAGCAGCAGGCGGGGTTGAGTCGCCAGCGCTCGTGCGATTTCGAGTCGGCGTTGCAAACCGTACGGCATCTCACGCGCGTACGAACCGGCATACCTCGAGAGACCGAGGAGTTCCAGCAGATCGAGCGCGCGCTGTTCGACCGACCGCTCTTCGCTCCGGGCGCGGCGCGTCTTCAGCGCGCCGTCCCAGACACGCTCTTTCATCCACCAGTGGGCGCCGACCATCACATTGTCGACCGCAGTCATGAACGCGAACAGGCGGATGTTCTGAAAGGTTCTCGCTATTCCCAGCTTGGTAATCCGGTGGGGTGGAAGACCGGAGATCGAGGTCCCGTCGAGGGTGATTGCTCCCGAGGTGATCGGGAAAAGCCCGGTCACACAGTTGAACGCTGTCGTCTTGCCCGCGCCGTTGGGGCCGATCATCGACAGGATCTCACCCTTGTCGAGGCTGAAGCTGACACTCGACACGGCGAGAAGACCACCGAACCGCTTGGTCACGTTCGCGAGCTCGAGGAGTGCCAACTCAGGCGACTCCCTGAACCGCGGCGAGCAACTCCGTGTCGTCGGTACTCTCCAGTTCGATGCGGCGCGCGCGGCTCGGGAGGAGCCCTCCCGGTCGTAACAGCATCATCAGAATGAGCGCGATCCCGTAGAGCGGGAATGTGAATGAGCTGAAGTCGATGTTGGCCAGTGCTGGAATGTGCACCGTCTGGCTCACCGTCGTCGACCAGGCGTTCATATCCGGCAAGACCCAGAAGATGACGAACGTCAGGATGAAACTGCCAAGAATGACCCCAACGATGTTGCCGATACCGCCGAGCACGATGATGCTGAGCACGGCGATCGACACGGAGAAGCTGAAGTCGTCCGGCGACACGATGGTGACCAGCGAACCGTAGAAAGCCCCGGCGAGACCGCTCACCGACGCGCCGATCGCGAAGGCCAGCAGCTTGGTGCTCGTCGTGTTGATGCCGGTGGCGGCAGCGGCGACCTCGTCCTCACGCAGTGCTACCCACGCTCGTCCAACTCGTGAGTGCTCGATGTTGCGCAAGAGCACCACCACGATGAGGACCACCAGCAGGATCGCCCAGTAGTACCAGCGCGGACTCTCGCTGAAGTTGAATGGGCCGAAGTGCGGCTGGTCGATTCCCGATATCCCGTTCGCACCCCCCGTGAGATTGAAGGCGTTGTTGGTCGCGAGATCGGGAACGATCTCTCCGAATCCGAGGGTCACGATCGCGAGATAGTCGCCTCGGAGGCGCAGTGTCGGAGCTCCGAGGACGGCGCCGAACATTGACGCAATTCCGGCGCCCAGGAAGATGAGCACCCAGAGGGGCAGGTGGATGCCATGGAATGGCGACGCGAACGATGCGCACGCGTATGCGCCGATGGCGAAAAAGGCCGCATAACCGAGGTCGAGGAGCCCCGCGAAGCCGACCACGACGTTGAGGCCGAGTGCAAGCAGCATGTAGACGGCGAGCGATCCCGCAGCCCAGAGCAGGAAATCGGGGGCCTGGTGAAACATGAGGGGCAGGAAGAGCCCGAAGGGCAGCGCCGCAACCGCAAACGCGAGCGTCTGACGTCCCACGACCCAGGGGCGGGCGCCGTAGACGAGGGCTCCCAGTGCGAATCCATACATGGTCAACCACACGGCGGAGTCGGTGTAGGTCCCGGGAGTGAAGGTTCCGAACAATGGCTCTTCCTGGACGACGCTGTAGAGAAACCACACCACGGCGGTGAGCGCCAGTCCGACGAGTCCCGCAATAAGCCGAATCCGGTCCGCACGGCGGCTGAACTCCTTCCCCTGATGCGGGCGACCAATTCCGCGAACGGGGAGAGGAGAAGCACCAGCATGCAGACGCCGACGACGTACATCAGGAACGTGCCGATCCCGGTCGGAGGAGATATGACCGCATCCTGTGCGCTGTATCCGACCCCCGCGCTGAAAGGGCCGACGAACCAGGGCAGCAACCAGCCCATGAGGAGCAGGGCTGAGGTCGTCGAGGCCAGGATCCAGAACACCGTGGTGCCCTGATTTCGCTGCCCCGTGGCGGGTTCGGAAGAGAAGAAGGCCCTGAGTCGATCAGGCACGAGTGGTCACCTCGACGCCAAAGAGACCCACCGGGCGGAAGGTCAGAATCAGGACGAGGATCGCAAAGATCAGGGACTCGCTCCATGCCCCGCCGAGGAGCGACCCGCCGAAGACGTAGATGATGCCGATCAGGAACCCACCAATGCCGGCGCCGACGATGTTCCCGATGCCACCGAGCACCGCCGCGGTGAACGCGATGATGCCGAGGTGGAAGCCGATGTTCCATTTGATATCGCCGTACTCGACGCTGTAGACCACCGCGGCGGCGGCAGCGAGCGCGGAGCCGATGAAGAAGGTCGCCGAGATCGTGCGATTGATGTTGATGCCGCACAGCAATGCCGCTGTGCGGTCCTGCGCTGTGGAGCGCATTGCTTTGCCGAGTCGCGTGCGTCGCACAAAGGCGCCGAGCGCGAACATGAGCACCAACGCCGAACCCACCACAAAGATATCCGTGTATCCAACACTGACGCCGCCGATCGCGAAGGCCTGCGTGTTGATCCACGACGCCATCTGGGTAGGCACGTTGTCCGGACCTTCACGGACGAGCATGACGCCCTCGATCAGGAACGAGACGCCGATGGCGGTGATCAACGGCGCGAGCCTTGGCGCGTCACGCAGCCGCCGGTACGCGACGAACTCGATCGCCACGCCGGTCAAGCCCGCCGCGAGCATCGACAGCGTGAAGATGACGGCCAGGGCGAGCAGGAGACCCCCGAAGCTGTGCGTCGCGATCGAATTGAGGTTGAACCTGTCCGCGATGAAGATCGCGTAAAACCCGGACACCGTGAAGACGTCGCCATGCGCGAAGTTGATCAGCTCGATGATGCCGTACACCATCGTGTAGCCGACCGCAACGAGGGCATAGATCGCGCCCAGGACGAGCGCGTTGTCGATCTGGTGACCCATGAGCGTCGCGCCGCCCTGGAAGTACGTTCCGACGATCGACGCCACGATCACGACCAGTAGCAGCAATGCGAAGTTCTTCGAAACCCAGGTATATGCAACCCGGAACCCGGGGCCGAGTGTTCGCGCGATATTGCCCGCTTCGTTCGCACGCGCCGCTAATCCGGCCTGGTCGACCAGTGTGGCGGGCGCAGCTCGGTCCGCGGCACCTAGGGCCGGTTGCATCGGGCCCGACTCAAATGTCCCGGTTGGTTCGCTCATCTCTGTCCCCAGGCACGAACTAACACGAAAAAGGGGAGAGCGCCCGGCGCTCTCCCCTGATCGTTACACGATGTCGATCAGCTCTTCAAGGTGACGTTGCCGCTGGTGTCGACTGCGTAGGTGCCATCACCTACCCAGCTGCCAGCCGAGACCTTATAAAGCGTGAAGCCGGTGTTGGTCGTATCGCCGTTGGCATCGAAGGTCGTGTGACCCAGGGCGCCGTCGTACGAAGTCGCGTGCAACGCGGCAATGACCGCGTCACGGAAGGCCATGGTGCTGGACGGCGGCTGGCCGCCGTTTCCAACGAGCACCGAACGGATGGCCTTGAGCAGGATGTTCATCGCGTCGTAGCCATACGCGGTGTACGGCTCCTTCGTCCCGTCGTTGTACGGAGCGGGCTTGCTCGAGTAAGCCGTGGCGTACTGGGCGAAGAACGTTGCCGAGCTCGAGAGCTTGGTGACGTCAGGCGCGCTGGTCGCGTAGCTTCCGACGCTCTCGGTCGCGTTGGATCCGGAGTCCGCGTCGGTGATGAACTTCGTGTCCTGGCAGCCGTCGCCGCCGAGGAGCGGAACGTTGAACCCTGCCTTGCCCATGTCGCGGCGCACGAGGCCGCAGCCGTTACCGCTGGTGCCGCCGAAGAAGATCGCCTGAGCACCGTCAGCCTGAGCCTTGCTGATCTGTGTGGCGAAGGTGGTGGTGGTGCCAGGCAAGCTGTCCTCTCCGACCACGGTGCCGCCATCGGTGGTGGTGTATGCAGTCTTGAAGATGAGCGCAAGACCACGGCCGTACGCCTCCTGGTCGTCGATGATGTACACCTTGCTCGCGTTCAAGACCTTGGCGGCGACGTAGGCGTCAATCTCGCCCTGCTGGACGTCGCTCGCGATGACCCGGAAGTAGCTGTGGGCGCCGGGGTACAGCGAGGCGGTGTCGATCTTGATGGTCGGGTCGCTGCAGACCGCTACCACTGCGGTAAGGCATGGGTTCGTGTTCGAGGGGCTGATCAACGGCAGGTGGTTCTGCGATGCCACCGGGATCTCGGCCAGCGCGACCGATGAGTTGAAGGGCCCGATCACTCCCATGACGGTGGCGTCGGACGCGAGTGCCGTGATGTTCGCGGCTCCCTGTGCCGGGTCGTGTCCGTTCTTGAGGACGGTGGAGTCGTCCTTGCTGACGTACTTGAGCGTGCATCCGCCAAGCAGCTTGGCCTGGATCGCCTGGTTGACCGCGAGTTCTGCGGCAAGCTGCGGGAACGGTCCGTCAGTCGCGTCACCGCCGGTCAACGGCAGATCGGTGGCTACCGTGATCGTTCCTTTGCATCCGGCGATACCGGATGCGGTGCCGCCGGACGATGTGGTGGTTGACGAGGTGCCGCAGGCGGCTAACCCCCCAAGCGCGGCAATCGTCGCGATCGACAACAACCCTTTTCTGGGTGTGACCATGTGCTGAGTTCTCCTCTCTCTGCGAGGCGTTGCTGGTGAGGCCCTGTGTGTACACGCGGAAGTGGTCCGTTGTCAATCGCCCATTAGAACGAGGCGATCTCAAAGTGACCCTCGGTGCGGTCCGGCTTACAACCTCGCTACGATCCTTGTCATGGTCTTCAGCGCCATCGCGACTGTTTTGAGCCTGGCGTTCGCCGTCGTCGTGTTCCTCCGTTTCCGGAAGAGCCGCCGGCCGGCATTTGCAGCCTGGACATTGGGCCTGCTCATCTTTGCGGGTGCCGCCGCGTTCCAGTCGGCCGGTGAGACCGGTGGCTGGACGGCGATCAACTTCCGCGGCTTCTATCTGCTCGGGGGCGTGCTTGGCGTCATCTACCTCGCCCTCGGCACGATCTTTCTGCTCACGCCGCGCCGGTTCGCGTGGGCCTGCGCGATCGTTCTCGGTGTCATCACTGTGGTGCTGGCGGTCGACGCCGCGGTCATCCCCGTCGATGTGGCGAAGCTCACCACCGCCAAGGGCGTCCTCGGCGACGCCATCCAGCAGGGCTCGCTGCTCTTCATCGGCGTTGTCTTCCTGAACATCATCGGCACCCTGGTGCTCGTGGGTGGCTCGGGATGGTCCGCCTACCGCTTCATCCGCGACCATGCCGGGATCGACCGCGTCATCTGCAATGTGCTGCTCACCATCGGGGCGCTCATCATCGCGGTCGGCTTCTCGGCGGCCAAGACCGTCGGCATCGGCAACCTCGACATCCTCGGCGTCTACGAGACGGTGGGGATCGCGATCATGTTCGGCGGCTTCCTCGCCCTCGGTCGTGTCGGCGTTCGCCACACGTCAACGGGACCTGCGACTGCCGCGTCAGGGTCGTGACCGAGTTGCTCGCGGCCGCCGACGCGGCAACGTGGCGTGACCGCGACGCCGAGCTGATCTCACCGGCGTACCACCGCTACTCGGACCTTGTTGTCGAGAGCGCCGAGGGTGCGCATCTGCACACTGTCGACGGGCGCGACGTGCTCGATTTCGGGTGCGGCATCGGTGTGACCAACCTTGGGCATCGCCATCCGGCCGTTGTCGCCGCCGTGCACGAGCAGGTCGACCGGCTCTGGCACACGTCGGTCACGGCGTACCACCCGCAGATGGTGGAGGCCGCGGCGGCGCTTGTCTCCGTGACGCCACCGAGCCTCGACCAGGTCTTCCTCACCAACAGCGGCGCAGAGGCCGTCGAGGGTGCGATGAAGCTCGCCCGGCGGTCGACGGGTCGCAGCGAGATCATCGCGTTCGTCGGTGGATTCCACGGGCGCACCTACGGCGCGCTGTCGCTGACCGCGAGCAAGGCGACGTACCGCCGCGGGATGGGGCCGCTGCTGCCCGGCATCCATCACATTCGCTATCCGTACTGTTTCCGCTACTGCACGCATGCGCAAGGCGCGGCGTGCGACCTGGTCGAACGCGAGCTGCAACTGCTCTTCTCGACAACGGTCGCACCGGATACGGTGGCCGCGATCATCGTCGAGCCGGTGCAGGGCGAGGGCGGATACGTGGTGCCGCCGGCATCGTTCATGCCGATGCTGCGCAAGGTGTGCGACGACCACGGCATCATGCTGGTCGCCGACGAGGTGCAGACCGGGTTCGGCCGCACCGGTCGCATGTTCGCAGTGGAGCACACCGGCGTCGAGCCCGACATCATGTGTCTCGCCAAAGCGCTCGGCAACGGCATGCCCATCGCTGCGTTCGTCGGGCGTCACCGCGTCATGCAGGCCTTTCACGAGGGCGAGCACGGAACGACGTACGGTGGCAACGCTGTCGCATGCGCAGCCGCAGTCGCCGTTATCGCCACGATGACACACGAGAAGATTCCGGAGCGTGCCGCCCGTCTCGGGCGCACGGTCATGGAACGCGCACGCGGCTGGCAGGCCGATGTGCCGCGCTCGCCGACGTGCGCGGCCTGGGCCTGATGATCGGCCTGGAGTTCATGCAGGACGGTGCTTCGGCCACCGACCTTGTCAACCGTATCTCGGCCAACGCGCTCGCGCGTGGCGTGTTGCTGCTCTCCTGCGGCATCGACGGCAACGTGATCAGATTGATCCCGCCGCTGACAATTCCGGAGACCGAGCTGCACGCCGGACTCGACATTCTCGAGGCAGCGATGCGCGAGGAGGTGGCACGATGACCGCCGTCGGCGAGGCAGTCGACACTGGCAACCTCATCGGTGGCGCGTACCGGCCGTCAACGACCGGCCGTACATTCGAATCACGCAACCCCGCACACACCGCGGACGTGGTGGGAGTCTTCCCGCGCAGCGATGCTGCCGACGTTGACAGTGCGGTCGCGGTTGCGCGCGCGGCATTCGAGAGCTGGCGGCGCACGCCCTGGCCGACTCGCGCGGCGAGATCATCCTGCGCGCGCCGGAAATTCTCGAGGAGCGCAAAGAGGAGATCGCGCGTCTCATGACGCGCGAGATGGGCAAGGTGCTCACCGAGGCGCGCGGCGACGTCCAGGAAGCGATCGACATGGGCAAGTTCATCGCCGGCGAGGGCCGCCGCGCGTATCGGCGAGACCGTGCCGAGCGAGCTGCGCGACAAGTGGGCGATGACGATGCGCCAGCCCTTCGGCGTCGTCGGCTGCATCACGCCGTGGAACTTCCCGATCGCGATCCCCATCGTGGAAGATCTTCCCGGCGCTGATGGCGGGCAACACCGTCGTCCTCAAGCCCGCCGAGGACACCCCGCTCTGCGCGCTGCGTTTGGTCGAGGTCCTCGAAGAGGCGGGACTCCCGGCCGGCGTCGTCAACTCGTGATCGGATTCGGCGAGGAGGCCGGCGCCGCGCTCGTCGAGCACCCCGGCGTCGCCGCGATCTCCTTCACCGGCAGCGTACGCGACGGGGCGGCACATCGTCCGAGACCTGCGGCCGGCTGCTGAAGCACTGCTCGCTCGAGCTCGGCGGCAAGAACGCGATCGTCGTGCTCGACGACGCGGATATCGAGCTTGCGGTCGACGGCGCGCTCTGGGGCGCCTTCGGCACGTCCGGCCAGCGCTGCACCGCATCGTCGCGGCTCATCGTCGAGCGAGGTGCGCTCGACGGCTTCACGTCGCGTCTTGTCGAGCGCGCCTCGGCGCTGCGCCTCGGCGACGGGCTCGACGCCAAGGTCGACGTCGGTCCGGTGATCAACGAGACCCAGCTCAAGCGCATCCACTCGTACACCGAGCATCGGACGCGACGAAGGCGCCTCACTGCTGCTCGGCGGAGAGATCGCGACGGACGGCGACCTCGCCAACGGCTGGTTCTACCGCCCGACGGTGTTCGCCGATGTGCGCTCGACGATGCGCATCGCCCAGGAGGAGATCTTCGGACCGACCACGGTGATCATGCCGGTGACATCGTCGAGGAGGCGATCACCGCCGCGAACTCCACGCAGTACGGGCTCAGCCTGAGCGTGTACACCAACGACTTGCGCACGGCATTCCACGCCATTCACGAGCTGCACTCCGGCATCGTGTACATCAACGCGCCGACCATCGGCGCCGAGATCCAACTTCCGTTCGGCGGAACGAGCAACACGGGTAACGGCCACCGCGAGGCGGGCGGTCACGCGCTCGACGAGTTCAGCGAGTGGAAGTCCATCTACATCGACTACAGCGGACGCCTGCAGCGCGCACAGATCGACACGGAGTGACGGCCAGCGTGAACGGACTCGACGAGCGGTTCACGATGCACGAAGGCAGACCGCTGCGCTACCTCACCGGCGGCACCGGCCCAGCACTCCTGCTGTGCCACGGTTTCATCGGCTCGGCGGAGAACTTCACGGACTGGTTCGACGTGCTGCTCACTCGACGCACCATCATCGCGCCGGACCTCCCGGGATTCGGGCGGTCCGCGCCGCTCGCCGGCGGCCATACCGCACCGGCGCTGGCGCGAGCGGTGTTGGCGGCCGCCGCCGATGTCGGTGCGGATCAGTTCGATGTTGCGGGGCTGTGTCTCGGGGCTCCCGTGGCGCTCGCCGTGCAGCGCGCACGTCCACAGGCCACCGGGCGGTTGATCCTGCACACACCGCTGTCTCCCCTTCGCTCATCAGGCGCCGGTTCCATCTACAGGTGGGGTTCATGCTGGCGCCGATGGTGTATCCGGGGATCGTGTGGCTCGCACACCGGCGTACGACGAGCGACCTCTACAAGCGCTTCATGGTCGAGGGCAAGGATGTCGACCCCGTTGCGGCGACAGCCAACTTCGAGAATCAGTTGCTTGCGAACCCGCGCGCCGCGCGTGAGTGGCTGCATGACGTGCTGCACCGCGACGACCTCGCCCAGGTGCGCGGCTCCGGTCGCCCCACGCTCATCCTCGTGGCCGAGCACGATCGCATCGTCAATGTGCCGCGCCTCGAGACGGCTGTCGCGGGCGTCAACGGGATCTCGTTCGACGTGATCCGTCAGGCCGGGCACGCGCTGGAGCCCGGAGCTGTCTCGACGCCAGCGCGCGTTGATCGCCGCGTTTCTTGACGACCTCCCGATTCCCGCTGCCGACGGGGCCGCGGTCGTCGCGGCGTAGCGGCGTACCGAGGACTGATCAGGCGAAGGTTGCAGCGGCCAGTTGTACGGTGGCGTTGTGCACGTGTCCGGCAGGATCGAGCCAGCGCACCGAGACGTAATCACCCCCTTGATGTCGCTGGAGCTGGTCACGAAGCGCGACGTCCGAGTCGACGCCGATGTTGTTCACCGCGACGATGACGTCCTGCGCGAGCATGCCCGCCACGCGCGCGGGAGTTCCCGGTGCCACAGAAAGGATCAATGCGCCTGGTGGGCTCGTGCTGTCGCGAATCTCGATGCCGAGATATGCGCCGTGGCCCTGGAGGACCGCCGCGTTGGGCGTGTGCGTGTTGACGTCGTGAATGATCGATGTCACAACGTTGATGGGGATCGCGTATGAGACCGCCGACGTGCTCGTCGCTCGTTGCTGCGCATCGGCGACGTTCAGTCCGATGAGGTTGCCGGAGGTGTCAACGAGTGCCCCGCCCTCACCGTCTGTGGGCAGCGCCGCGTTGTACTCGATGAGGCCGTTCAATATTTCCGAGCTACCGCCTTCCGGGTCGGAGGTGACAGCTGTCTGACCAAGCCTGACGACCGCGCCCTGCGAGTCGCGAGGGTGCTATGCCCCGATGCCGCCGACCGCGGTGACATGGTCGCCAATTGAGACATGCGAGGAATCATCGATCCCTGCGCTCGGCAGCCCCTTCGCATCCAGCAGCTGGAGCACTGCCACACCGTTGGCGGGGCTCAGCGCGAACGTCGTCGCGGCGTAGCGAGGGCCGCCGTCGCCGACCGCGGCGGCGATGCTGACCGCGCCGTCGACGGTGTTGTAGCTCGTGACGACTTCACCGGACGAGGACACGATGACCCCAGTGCCGGTGACAGTGGCGCCCGTGTCGAGCGTCGTGGTCAGCGCGACGGACCAGTGACCGGCGGCCGCAACGCCGCCCTGCGGTCCGAGCGTGGTGACGAGATAGCCGGCGGCTGCGCTTGCCAGGACGAGCGCGCCGATCGCCGCCGCGATCGCCCTGCTTCTCCCGAGCCCCCGTTGCCGGGTGTCGACCGTGGCGTCCATCGCGCCGTTCATCGTGCCACGGTCGCCTGACTACCATGGCGGCGTTGCCTCGAGACGGTCTCTACTCGACGCTGTGGCGGACGCCGCCAATCCGAGGGCAGGCGATCCTCGGGCTCTTTGCGCAACTGACCCAGGGCGCCGGGCCGATCAGCCTCGTGCTCGTCACGCGTGCCTCCACGGGGTCACTCGCGATAGCAGGCGCGGTGACCGCGGCCATGTGGATCGCGGTGGCCATCGCGCGACCGCTGCAGGGGCGACTCATCGATGCCCGTGGCTCGCGGCTCGTCATGATCCTGTGCGGTCCGGTGCACGCGGCGGCGCTCATCGGGTTCGTATTCGCGGCGCAGGGCCATACCGGCGCATGGGCGCTCACGCTGCTCAGCATCGTGGCGGGCATCGCGCTCCCTCCTGTCTCCGCAGCGATGCGGGTGGAGTGGGGGAAGAGTGTCCCTGCGAGTGAGCGGACCGCCGTGTACAGCCTGGCGTACCTCACCCAGGAGATCGCGCTGCTGACGGGGCCACTGATCGTCGCCGCACTGATCGCCATCGACTCGGCCGGGCTCGCCTTGTCGGTGGCGGCAGCGGTCACCGGCGCTGCATCGCTCGCGTTCGGGGTGATGAGTCACGGGCGGTGGCCACAGCCATGAGCCGCGGATCCCAGGTCCGCGCACGCCGTCGGCCGCGATGCCGGCGTTGCTTGGTGCGACCTTTCTCGTCGGCGCGATCCTCGGCTCGCTGCAGGTCGCCACGCCGGCACTTGCGCTCTCCCGCGGTGCTCCGGCGCTCGGCGGCGTGCTCATCGCCGCACTCTCGGTCGGAGGCATCACTGGAGCCCTGATCTATGGAGGGCGGCGGTGGGCGTCTGATCCGGCCGCTCGACTCCTGGGCCTGCTCTGCGTCATCGGGGTCGCCGCGACGCTGCTCGCCCTCGGGCCACCGCTGGCCGCGGTGGCAGTCGGGCTTGCGCTCGTCGGCCTCGGCCTGAACCCGGTCTTCACCACCGCCTCATTGCTCATCGATCGGCACAGCGGACCACGCGCCGCAGAGGCCTTCGGCTGGATGTCGACCGCCGTCGGGAGTGGTACCGCGCTCGGGCAGCGCAGCCGCCGGCGCGCTGGCGCAGGGCGCGGGTGTGCTCTCCGCATTCCTCGCGGCCGCTGTCGCCGCATACGTCGCGGTGGTCATCGCGGCGCTGGCGCGCGGCCGCCTGGCCGGGTGCCCGCAGATCGGAGCATGAGTTCGACGCGTCTCGGCCCTAGTGTTGTCCTCGGCTATGACAGAAGAGACCGAGCACACCGTCGACCTCGAGGCCGACCGGGCGATCATGGCGTTCGTCCGCGAGTCGAGAATACGCCGCGACTGCAACACGTGGGACCCTTCGCGCTGCTCATCTCCGAGGCAACGAAGCTCCGCTATCTGAACTACGCGATCCCGGACGACGGCGCCGACCCATCCCCGGCGCAGATCGACGCGCTCATCGACGGCTGTTCGGAGCGGCCGACCGGATGCCGCGTCTCGAGTTTCTGCCATCTGTGGCACCAGCACTCGAAGGCAGGTCTGGTGGCGCGCGGGTTCATCCTGGAGCAGCGGCTGCCGCTGATGACATGCACGCCGACAGCGTTCGTGACCTCGCGCTTCCGGCCGGCATTCAGCTCGCCGAGCCGCACGATGACGAGGCCATCCGCACGATGGCGTCGCTGCAGCATGAGGTGTTCGAGGACCCGGACCCGGTCACGACAGCACCGTCGCCTGGTTGCGCGCCGACATCGATCGCGGCGCCCGGGCCGTGATCGCGATCGACGCTGTCGACGGAACCCTCGTCGGCGCCGCGCAGACCGGCGTTCCCAGCCGGCGGTGCCACGGAGATCGGTGGCGTCGCGGTGGCCCGTCACACCGGCGCCGAGGAATCGCCGCCGCGATGGTCGCATCGCTCGTCCGGCAGGCGTTCGACTCGGGTCTCACCATCGTCTTTCTCGAGGCGGCGCCGGGCGCCGACGGTGCGTACCGCAACGCGGGGTTCCGTCAGACGTCGACGAGCGTGCACATCTCGATCCCGGTGACTCCGACGCCTGAGCCGGTCGCGACCCGCGAGCGCCGATGGCCTCCCCCGGCATTGCGGGTGCGGCCCTTCCGCTGGTACTGGGCCGCGCAGTGGCCGACGCTGCTCGGCACCTGGATGCAGGTCGTCGCGCTCGGTTATCTCGTGTACCAGCGGACCGGGAGCACCACGGCGGTTGCGGCGGTTGCGGCTGCCGACGGCATCCCATCGGTCATCCTCTCGCTGGCCGGCGGTGTCCTCGCCGACCGTCTGCCCGAGGCGACGCATTCTGCTCGTCACGCAGTCGGTGCTCGGCCTCAGCGCCGGGTCGCTCGCAGTGCTGGTGGCGACCAACCATGCGAGCTTCGTTGCGATCCTCCTGGTCGCGATCGTCTTTGGCGCCACCGATGCGGCCGATCTGCCCACCCGCCAGGCACTTGTCGCCGATCTCGTCGAACGCCATCTCGTCGTGAACGCGGTTGCGCTCGGGGCTGCGGCGATGAGCGCGACGCGCATCGTGGGTCCTTCGATCGCGGGGCTCCTCATCGGCGTCGCCGGCCCCGCCGTCTGCTTCGGCTTTCTCTCGGTCGCCTACCTCGCGCCGATCGTCGTGCTGCTCACCGTGATCCCCGACGTCGCGCCGCTCCCGCGGCTGAGCGGCAACACCGCGTGGGGTGAGCTGATCGCCGGGCTCCGCACGGCGGCATCGGACCCGCTGGTGCGCGGTGTCGTCATCGTGGCCGCAGTGCTGGCGTTCTGCGGCGTCTCCTACATGCCGTTTCTGCCTGTCCTGGCCAGAACGCAGCTGCACGTGGGACCCGAGGCGCTCGGCATCATGTACAGCGTTGGGGGGAGTCGGCGGCCTTGTCGGCGGCCTGGCAATCGCGTCCATGGGACGTGGCGCCGGGCGGTTGCGGCTGATGCTTGCCGGCGGCGTTGTCTACGCCGTCAGCCTCTTTGCCGTTGCCCACGCCACCGTGCTTGGCATCACGCTCCCCGCGCTCGTCGGGATCAGCTTCGCGTTCGTCGCGGTGAGCACGTCGATGACGACGCTCCTGCAGACGGACACCGACCCGCGCTTGCGCGGCCGCCTGCTCGGGATCTACGCGACCATCTTCGCGGGGTTGCAGCCCCTCGGCACGGTCGCCTATGGGTTGCTCTCGCACTCGGGGATCGGACTCTTCAACGCCATCGGAGTCGGCGCGCTGCTCGTCGGAGCGACAACCATCATCGTGGTCATCACACCGTCATTCCGAGCGCGCGTCTCGGGTCTGGAGATGGCCGCAGCCGCAGCCGGCGGGCAACTCCCCCGATACACTGGCCTGAGGATGTTCCATGGATGGCGGGGGGTGGTTGCTGCCGTGTGCCTGCTCTTCGTCACCGGCTGCAGCTCGCCACCGGCGGGATCGGCTGCCAAACCGTCGCCGGTGATCGCGCGCGTCGCAGGCGAGACCATCACGCTGGCGCAGTTCAACACTCGCTACAACAGCGCGCTCGTCAGCATCGAGCAGGGTGGGGGCCCCAAGAACAACGCGAGCCAGACCACCCAGCTCCGGGAGACGATCCTCGGCTCGCTCATCATCGACACCGTCATCCGCCAGGAGGCGACCGCGCTCGGGCTCGAGGCGACAGCCGGCGGAGATCCAGGCGCAGGTTGCCGCCGACGCGACGAGTGACGGGGGGATGAGCGCGCTCGAGACCGATCTCGCCGGAGCGGGCGGATCCATCGCACAGCTCGAGGACGAGATCGCGTCGGACCTCAACGAACAGCGTCTCGAGGACAACTTCGCCAAGGCGCGCGCCGCGACGATCGAGCAGATCCTCGCCACCGGGGTGAAGTTCTCGGCGGCGAAGTTTGCCGCCACCGCCAAGACGTATTCCGACGACACGGGAACGAGCGCCAAAGGCGGTGACCTCGGCGTCCTCACGACAGCGCAGCTCACGACGTACGACCCCGCGTTCGCCGCTGCCGTTGAGGGGCTTGCGGTTGGCGCGTACACGACGACGCCGGTGCACGACGCCGGCGGCTACGACATCGTGATGCTGTACTCCAAGTCGTCGAAGGGATTTGGCGTTCGCCACATCCTCGTGTACGCGGGAAACCCGTACAACGTCATGGACCGCCCCAACTGGTTCGCCGAATCGCTCTTCAGCCAGATCGCGACGCTCTGCTGCAGAACAAGATCGAGGTGACGCTCACGAATGCGGGCGGCTCTCCATGCTCGCGCGCGCTGGAGACACCAAGCCCGGCAGCCGCGACGCCGACGCCAAGCCCCAACCCGTAGGTGCGAGGTGCTTCCTCGCCGTCCCGCTTGCTGATCCGGGACTGGCGGCCGCGCAGCGCTTGCAGGTCGGGCTCAGAGAACGTGTCGAGGGCGTGCGCTGGGCGCGTCCCGAGACGCTCCACCTGACCGTCGCACTTCTTCGGCGCCATCGACGAGGACGCGCGGCAGCAGCGCTCGAGGTGGTGCAGCCGATCGCGACGCAGATCGCGCCGTTCGATGTCCTGCTGGATCAGCTCGGCGCCTTCCCGTCATCGCGGAACGCCTCGCGTGCTCTGGCTCGGCCCCGCCGCTGATGTGGCTCCCCTGACCGCGCTCGCGCTCGAGTGTCGCGGCGCGCTCGCGATCGCCGGTTTCGAGGTCGATCACCGCGAGTATCACGCGCATTGCACGCTCGGCAGGCCGCGCGTGCCCGTGGAGCGACGACGCTGCTGCCGCATGGGAATCGTCCGTCGCCGCGGCAGCGGATCAGACGGAGGTTCGCTTCACCGCACAGTCGCCTCGTGCTGTACGAATCGCGCTCCGCCCCTGGGGGCGCCGTGTACACCGAGCACTCGGTGCTGCCGCTGGGCACCGCCTGACGATGTCGCTCAGCGTGAGCGCGGATCGCCGACCTCGGTGTCGATCGCGTAGTGCTCGAGCGCCGCGGCAACGACGTGACGGGGGAGGCGATCCTGCTGCGCGAGCCCGTCGAGAACCGCAACCGCGATCGACCCCGCATCGACCTCGAAATGACGGCGCAACGCGACACGCGTGTCGCTGCGCCCGTACCCGTCGGTGCCGAGTGGGATGAAGGGGCCCGGGACGAAGCGACCGATCTGATCCGGCACCGCCTTCATGTAGTCGGTCACCGCGACGATCGGTCCGCCGTCGTCGCCGCCCAGCTGCTCGTCGACATACGACACGCGCGGCTCCGCATCGGGATGCAGACGGTTCCAGCGCTCGACCTCGAGCGCGTCCTGGCGCAGCAGCTGGAAGCTGGTTGCGCTCCACACCTCAGCGGCGACATCGTGCTGCTCGAACAGCACCGCCTGTGCCTCGAGCGCGGCCTGCATCGCGCTGCCGCTCGCGACGATGCGTGCGCGGTTCGTGCGCTCGCCTTCCGGCATGCGATACAGGTAGAGCCCGCGCAGGATGCCGTCCTCGCTGCCTTCGGGCATCGGCGGCATCGGGTAGTTCTCGTTGTACAGCGTGATGTAGTAGAAGATGTCCTCGCCGTCCGACGTACATGCGCCGCATGCCGTCGCGGACGACCGTCGCGAGCTCGTATGCGAATGCCGGATCGTAGATGCGCACGTTGGGGATCGCGCTGAAGAGCAACGGGGAATGCCCGTCCTCGTGCTGCAGTCCTTCACCGTTGAGCGTGGTGCGGCCCGGCGGTCCCGCCGAGCATGAAGCCGCGCCCGCGCGAGTCGCCGAATGCCCAGATCAGGTCGCCGACGCGCTGGTACCCGAACATCGAGTAGTAGATGTAGAACGGGATCACCGCCTGTCCGTGCGTTGCGTACGACGTGCCGGCGGCGGTGAAGCTGCCCATCGATCCGGCCTCGGTGATCCCCTCCTCGAGGATCTGGCCGTCCACCGCCTCGCGATAGGACAGCACCATCGCGGCGTCGACCGGCTCGTAGCGCTGCCCGAACGGCGCGTAGATCTTCACCTCACTGAAGAGCGCGTCCATACCGAACGTGCGCGCCTCGTCGGGGATGATCGGCACGATGCGGCTACCGACGCCGGGTCGCGCAGCAGATTGCGCAGCAGGCCCGCGAACACCATCGTCGTTGATGCCGCGCGTGTGCCGCTCCCGGACAGGAACTCCGCGTAGAGCGCATCGCCGGGGAGATCGAGCGGCTTGGAGCGGACCACGCGACGCGGCAGCATGCCGCCGAGCGCGCGCCTGCGCATGAGCAGGTACTCGACCTCGTCGGAGTCGGGGCCGGGGTGGTAGTACGGCGGCTTCGCCTCGGCGAGTCGCTTGTCGGTGATCGGCAATTCGAGCAGGTCGCGGAACGCGCGCAGCTCGGCCTCGCCGATCTTCTTGATCTGATGCGTGGAGTTGCGCGCTTCGAACCCGGTGCCGAGCGTCCAGCCCTTGACGGTGTGCGCGAGGATCACCGTCGGGCGCTCCGCGCTGCTCGGTCGCGAGCTTGTATGCCGAGTAGACCTTGCGATAGTCATGGCCGCCGCGACGCAGGTGGCGGAGGTCGTCGTCCGACAGGTGCTCGACCATCTTGCGCAGGCGCGGATCGGGTCCGAAGAAATGCTCGCGGATGTATGCGCCGCTCTCGGTGGCGTACTTCTGGAACTCGCCGTCGGGGACGCGGTTCATCTGGTCGACGAGCACGCCGGTGACGTCGCGCGCGAGCAACTCGTCCCACTCGCGCGCCCAGATGACCTTGATGACGTTCCAGCCGGCGCCGCGGAAGATCCCCTCGAGCTCCTGGATGACCTTGCCGTTGCCGCGCACCGGTCCGTCGAGCCGCTGCAGGTTGCAGTTCACGACGAACGTGAGGTTGTCGAGCTGCTCGCGCGCGGCGAGCGACAGCGCGCCGAGCGTCTCCGGCTCGTCGCACTCGCCGTCGCCGAGGAAGCACCAGACGCGGCTCTCGCTCGTATCGGCGATGTGCCGGTTGTAGAGGTAGCGGTTGAAGCGCGCCTGATAGATCGCGTTGAGCGGGCCGAGCCCCATCGACACCGTCGGGAACTCCCAGAAATCCGGCATGAGCCGCGGATGCGGGTACGAGCTCAGGCCGTTGCCGCCGGTCTCCTGACGGAAGTTGTCGAGCTGCGCCTCGGTGATCCGTCCCTCGAGAAACGCGTGCGAGTACATCCCCGGCGCCGCGTGGCCCTGGTAATAGATCTGGTCGCCGGCGTTGCCGTCGTCCTTGCCCTTGAAGAAGTGGTTGAACCCGACCTCGTACAGCGACGCAGCGGATGCGTACGTGGAGAGATGGCCGCCGATGCCGTCGCTGCGCTTGTTTGCGCGCGTCACCATCGCCGCCGCATTCCATCGAACGATGCGACGGATGCGCCGCTCCATCTCCTCGTCGCCGGGGAACCACGGCTCCTCGTCCGGCGGGATGGTGTTGATGTACGGCGTCGAAACGAGCGAGGGCACTGGCACCTGCAGGCGCCGGGCACGCTCGAGGAGCTTGCCGATCACGAATCGGGCGCGGACCGTGCCCTCGGCGGCGACAAGCGATTCGAGCGATTCGAGCCATTCGGTGGTCTCTGCGGCATCGGCGTCGGGGAGCTGGTGGAGGAAGGCGTCGAAGGTCATGCGGCTCTGAGGATATACGTCAGCAGGTCCCGGACCGGACCCGATAAGGCGCTCTCAGCACCAGCCTGTGGTACTGTGTTGACAAGTGCTCGCGCATCGGCGAGCCATGCCTCTTGGTGAACCCTCTCTCCGCCGGTCATCGGCGGGTCTCAAGAATCCGGCACTGACACTCGAGCGAGGGGATTCTGGGATCACCGGAGAGCATCCGGTCCCGAGGTAGACCAGGTGACAACGTTTGAATCCATCGGCGTGCGCCCGCGCACGTCCGCCGTTCTCGGACAGAACGGTTTCAAAGAACCCAACACGGTCCAGCAGGAGGCGATCCCGCCGCTGCTCGGACGCCAGGACTGCGTCATCGAGGCGCCGACCGGCTCGGGCAAGACGCTCGCGTTCGTGGTCCCGCTCGTCGAGCGACTCGCCGGGCACCAGGGCCACGGCGCCCGCGCACTGATCGTCACGCCGACCCGCGAGCTCGCCACGCAGGTGAACGCGGTCATTCGCAAGGTTGATCCCGCACTGCGCACGGTCATCTGCATCGGCGGCGTCGGCTACGGTCCGCAGACCGGCGGCCTGCGCAACGCGCCCGACGTGATCGTCGGGTGCCCGGGGCGCCTGCTCGACCTCGCCAACAACGGCATCGCGCGCCTGCGCGACATCGAGTACCTCGTCCTCGACGAAGCCGACGAGATGTTCGACCAGGGCTTCGCGCACGACGTCGAGAAGATCATCGGCATGTGCCCGACGTTCGAGAGCAGCGCGCGCCGCCAGACGGTGCTCGCCTCGGCGACGATGCCCGACTGGGTGCAGCGGATGATCACCAAGCACCTGCACGCGCCGGCGCGGGTTCGCGTCATCAACGAGCAGGTCCCGTCGCTCGAGCACGGCGTCATGAACGTTGTGAAGTCGCAGAAGATCGACGCGCTGTCACGCCTGCTGCGCCGTCAGCGCGCGACCGAGTTGAACCAGACAATCGTCTTCCACCGCACCAAGCACGGTGCCAAGAAGCTCGTCCGTGACCTGGTCCGCATGGGACACACCGCCGGCGAGCTGCAGGGCAACCTGTCGCAGAACGCGCGTGACCGAGCGCTCGACCAGTTCCGCGCCAACAAGACCGAGGTGCTCGTCGCGACCAACGTGGCTGCGCGCGGCATCGACGTGGTCAACGTCGGCCTCGTCATCAACTTCGAACTGCCCGAGACGCCGCAGTGGCTGACCCACCGCGTCGGCCGCACCGCGCGCAATGGCAACGAGGGCAAGGCGATCACCTTCCTCAGCGAAGAGGACGGCGAGCAGTGGCGCAAGTTGCGCCGCCTCGGAGCGCCGGCTCTTCCCGAGATCGACGGCACCCTCCTGCTCACCACCGGTGAGTGGAAGCTCGGCGCGCCGCCGCGCGAGGTTACGCCAGCGCCTGTTCCAGGTCGGCAATCAGGTCGTCGACGTCCTCAATACCAGCCGAGAGGCGTATCAGCCCGTCGCTGACGCCGACGCGCTTGCGGATGTCCTCTGGGTATCGACGCGTGGGTCATGATCGCCGGGCTCTCGGCGAGGGACTCCACGGCGCCGAGTGACTCGGCCAGCGTGAAGATGCGCAGCCGTTCGAGGAACGAGCGCGCGGCGTCAACCGAAGAGACTTCGAAGGACACGACGCCGCCGTAGTAGCCGCCCATCTGGCGGCGCGCGAGCGCATGGCCGGGATTGCTTTCGAGCCCGGGGTAGTGCACGCGAGTCACCGGCGTCCTGACCTTCGAGCCAGCGCGCAATCGCGAGCGCGTTGTCGCACTGACGATGCACGCGCAACTCCAGCGTCTTCAGGCCGCGGAGCAGCAGCCAGCAATCGAACGGAGACGGCACCGCGCCGACGGCGTTCTGATGGAAGCGCAGCCGTTCCTCGAGCGCGGCGTCCGACGTGAGCACCGCGCCACCGAGCACGTCGCTGTGCCCGCCGAGGAATTTCGTCGAGCTGTGGATGACCATGTCGGCACCGAGGTCGAGCGGGCGTTGCAGCACCGGGCTCGCGAAGGTGCTGTCGACCGCGAACAACGCATTTGCTCCGTGGGCACGATCTCGCTCACCGCATCGATGTCGACGATGCGGAGCAGCGGATTCGTCGGGGACTCCAGCCAGACGAGCTTCGTGCGCTGCGTCATCGCTCCGGCGATAGCGTCGAGATCGGTGGGATCAACCGTGGTAAAGGTGATGCCGTAGCGCCGGAACACCTTGTCGAAAAGGCGAAATGTCCCGCCGTAGACATCCTCGGTGAACACGACATGGTCGCCGGGATCGAGGAGGAGCATCACAGCGTCGTCGTCGCGGCCAGTCCGGACGAAAATGCGAGCCCATGCTCGGCGCCCTCCAGTGATGCGAGGCACGCCTCCAGGTTGGATCGAGTGGGTTGCCCGGAGCGCGAGTACTCGTATCCCGGTGAACGCCTGGCGACTCCTGCACGAACGTGGTCGACAGATGGATCGGCGCCACCACTGCGCCGGTCGCCGGATCGGGGCCCTGGCCGACGTGCACCGCGCGGGTCGCGAGGCCGTGCTGGTTCCGGTCGCAGCGTTCGGTCAACCCCGACCTCGTCGGGCGACGAATTCGAGGAGGTCGCTGCGGGTGATGACGCCGACCGGCTCGTCGCCCTCGACCATCATCAGCGCCGGCTCGCCGCCGAGCAGCGCCTCGAACGCCTCCTCGATCGGCGCGCCGGCAGCAATGCGCGCGAACGGCGGGTCCATCGCCGTCGACACTGAGGTGGTGACGACCGTGGGATCGCGGTAGATGCGGTCGAGGAGCGTGCGCTCCTGGATGCTGCCCACCACGCCATCGAGCGTGGTCTTGCCGTTCTCGGTGACGAGCAGCTGCGAGATTCCGTACTGCTGCATGAGGTCGATCGCCTCGCCGACCGTCTTGCCCGCACCGACGCTGACGAGCTCGGGGACGTGATCGGTGTGCGCCGCGTCGATGACCTCGCGGACCCGTGCCGGGACGAGCCGCTGCAGATAGCCGTTCTGGCGCATCCACTCGTCGGAGAAGAACTTGCTCAGATAGTTGCGTCCGGTGTCCGGCAGGAGGACGACGATGACGTCGTCTGCCTTTGAATCAACGGCGACCTGGATGGCCGCGTGGAGCGCGAGGCCCGCTGAGCCGCCGACCAGGATTCCCTCCTGGCGCGCGAGCTTGCGAGCGGCCACGAAGCATTCGCGATCGGTGACCTGAATGAACTCGTCGACGACGTCGCGGTCGAAGGTGCCCGGCCAGAAGTCCTCGCCGACGCCCTCGACCTTGTAGGGAGCGATGTCGCCGCTGTAGATCGAGCCTTCCGGGTCGGCGCCGATGATGCGCACCGCCGGGTTCTGCTCCTTGAGGTATTTGCCGACGCCGCTGATCGTGCCGCCGGTGCCGACGCCGGCGACGAAGGTCGTGATCCTTCCCTCGGTCTGGCGCCAGATCTCGGGCCCGGTCGTGCGGTAGTGGGCCTCGGGGTTGGCGCGCGTTGAAGTACTGGTTGGGCTGGAAGGCGCCAGGCACCTCGCGGGAAAGCCGGTCCGCCACCGAGTAGTACGACTGCGGCGAATCGCGATCGACGTTGGTCGGGCAGATCACCACTTCGGCGCCGTACGCGCGAGCAGGCTGATCTTTTCCGCCGACATCTTGTCGGGCATGACGAAGATCATCTTGTAGCCCTTGATCGCCGCCGCCATCGCGAGGCCGTGGCCGGTGTTGCCCGACGTCGGTTCGACGATGGTCCCGCCCGGACGAAGCAGGCCGCGCTGCTCAGCGTCCTCGAGCATCGCCAGGCCGATGCGGTCTTTGACGCTGCCGCCCGGATTCAACTGCTCGAGCTTGGCAAGGATGATGGGACGGAGCCCCTCGGTGACCTTGCTCAGCCGGACCAACGGGGTGTTGCCGACCAGGTCGAGGATGCTCTCGACGTACTCCACTGCCAGGCCATTCTAGACATGCCGGTCGGCCGTACCCAATCCGTGACTGACGTTCACGTTCAGGCCGCCGTTGCCACGGCATACTGCTCCCGAATGGAGCAGGCCGGCAGCCAGGACATCTCCGGGTCGCGGACTCGCGTCCCCGGGTACACCCTGGATCGGGGGATCAGCGTCGATCGCTCTGGCGCGCTCGTCGCGGGACACGACACCGTCACCGGCTCGCCCGTGACCATCCGATTGCTCAGTCCCGCGCTCTCCGCTGACGCCGCATTTCGCCGTCAGATCCGCCACGACATGGGCGTCCTGACGGCGCTGCGGCACCAGCACCTGCTGGCGGTGATCGCGTTCGATGATCGCAGCGCGGCGATCATCTGCGAGTTCGTCGAAGGAGTCACCCTCGGTCACCTCGTCGACGTCAGCGGCGCAGTACCACCGGCTGTCGCGCTCGTAGCCTTCGACGACTGCCTGTCCGGGCTCGAGGCGCTTCACGCTGCCGGCGTCATCCATCGCGACGTTCGGCCTGATGCCATCGTCATCGACACCGGCGGGACCGCGATCCTGCGTGACGCCGGCGTCCCTGCGCCGCCGTTACGTCACGGATGGCGCTCCGGGACGCCGCAGTACATGGCGCCGGAGTTGTGGGCGGGACGTCCGCACACCGTCGCCACCGACCTCTACGCAGCGACGGGGGTGCTCGTCGATGCGCTCACGGGCGACCCGCCGTATCCCGGCACCGACCTGTCCGGTCTCGGCGTGCAGCACACGCAGGGGGCGTTGCCGAGCGAGGCCGTTCCGATGATGGCCCGCGCGCTCGTGGTGAGAGGTCTCGCCAAGGATCCACACGATCGCCCGTCGAGCGCAGCGATGTTCCGCCGCGATGTCGAGGTCGCGGGCACGGCGTTCCTCGGCGCCGCGTGGCGCAACCAGGGACGAGCATGGCTCGCGGCCAACGTCACCGAGCGCCTCGCCGATCCGGCGCCCAACCTGCTGCCCGTCGCGGAGTTCGTCGACGAGGAAGACGACACGCCGCTTGCGGGTATCGCCATCGACCTCGACAGCGCCTCCGACGAGCGGCTGCCCGGCGGGGTGGGCTGGAAGACGTGGTCGGTTGCGGCGGCAGCGGTGATCGTCCTCCTCATCGTGGTGTTCGCCACGGTCAACGCGCTCAGTGGTTCCGGGATCCAGCTCTCTCCGACACCGCCCGCCGGCGCAGCTGCGCCGCTGTTCACCCCTTCGCAAGCGCCGGCAACCGACGCCGGTCTGCGACCGACACGAGCACTGCCTCGTCGACGACCTCGACGCGCA
>CAVWRW010000003.1:0-267936 GCA_963757475.1 Candidatus Dormiibacterota bacterium | reverse complement strand
CGTAATTACTTACTGCTCTTTTTTTAAGAAGATAATACGTAGTATAGATTAAATCTTCAATTCTGTTTCCATACTCGTCATACTTAAAACTATCAATACTTATTAAATGATCTTTATTATCATAGTCAAAAGCAACACTTCTTTTCGCATTAGAATCATTAACAACTTTACGTGTGATTGTAACCTGGT
Organism: Candidatus Dormiibacterota bacterium; assembly: GCA_963757475.1. Lineage (GTDB taxonomy): Bacteria > Chloroflexota > Dormibacteria > Aeolococcales > Aeolococcaceae > Palsa-851. The sequence goes on along the minus strand of CAVWRW010000003.1, from coordinate 267,747 downwards.
TTTGATTATTGGATTCTTGCATCTCTATTAGATTTCCCTGTTTATCGTATTTAGCGAATTCTTTGTCTTTAAAATCACCAAATATTTTTCCGGTTGAATCAACAGATGGATTATAGTCTGACATTGTTACTGATCGAACCTTGCCTTTTAAGTTGTAACGAAACAAATCGTTTTTCACCTGTGCAAATAAAAAGTATGGAATAGTTGAAAGAATAATTAATAAGTAAATGGCTAAGGTTTTTCTCATAAGCAATCTAAGCAAAGGTATATGGTTCAACTTAGACTTATATGTTTGCTACTGCGCCAAACACACACCAAACATTTCTTTTACATTCTATGCGAGTTGCGGAACAATAGATTACTTATTTTTATTTAGTATTATGGATAATGTTCGAATAAGATGTCCGAAATGTGAATGGGAGCCCGATGGAAAGCCTCACTGGCGCTGTGATTGTGGATTTGATTTCATTGGAATACGTTTGCAACAGGCGGACGTTGTCCTCAATGTAAAAAAGTTCATGAATATACTCAATGTCCTTCCCGACCTGGTGGGTGTCGTGAATCGACCCTCATTTAGATTGGTATGAAGGTCTTGATGATATAGTGGATGCAATAAAGGAAACAATTAAAGAAACATGGAAACAAGTGGTGGTGTAACTATAATTAATACGCCAAACAAACACCAACATTTCTTTTATATTATGGCGAGTTGAATAGATTGCAAGCAAGGTAGCTTCACACACGCTTTGCGACTTATACATGCACCAGTGTGGGTTTAAAAATATTGTTTAATCAATAAAATTTTCCTTCGAATACATCTAAAAAAACAAAAAAAAGGCCTTTTAAATCTTAAAAAAGGGACTTTTTTTAAATTTAATTGTACAATTTTTTAAAAAAAAGCATCAATTCAGCAGGCAATTAGTACTTAAAAAAGAATAAATGGTTCTATTATGTGCCCGAATTGATGTTTTTTAAGAAATAAAAGGCCTTTTTTTAAGACAGAATAGTTCTTATTTTTTAAAAGAAAGGCCTTTTTCAAGACAGAATTATCCTTTTTTTTAAAAAAAAGGCCTTTTAAGGGCATCTTTTGTACAATTGATGCTTTCCATTTGTACAATTAGCATTATTGTACAATTAAATAAAATATTTGCGGTGTTTTTGCTTACACACATGGCTTTGATGAAGTGACATTGGGGAAAAGAAAAAAATGTATAATAGTTAATGCAATGCATTACTTATATTGATTAAATTTTTATTTTGAAATAATAAATTCCTTGTGTATGTATGAGATTCGGCCAGAATCAGTAAAAACATTCATAGAAGATGATAATATAAAACTACCCCGGTTTCAAAGAAAGCAAACGTGGGATGATGAAAAAAACTTCAAACTATGTATAAGCTTATTTAAAGAATATCCGATAGGTGTAAGCATTTTAAGTATTGAAAGACTTGACAACAAAATAACTAGATGGCTATTAGACGGCAGGCGAAAGAAGAAATGCCCTTATTAAGATTGCTGAAGACCCAGAAAACATTTATGTGTGGGCAAAGAAATTTATTGGTTTTAAAGAAAGCACGTAGTTACAAGATGTCGAGGAAAAATATTGGCAAAAAATAAATGAGTATTTAGAACTTGACCAGTCTGAAGAATCTAAAGATGTGGATGATGAAATAATAAATGACGAAGATCAAATAACAAAACAAGAAGTAAAAGAAAATGATTCCGAAAGTAATATATTTCTGCTAAGGCAGCAGGTTTAGATTTGTTACTTGAAATTATTTTATTAGTTCATAATAAAACAACAAAGTACAGTGGATTCTCACGACCTTTTGACTTTACTAGGTGGATTGATTCATTAATTTATGTTGATATAACTAATGAGCAACATTTAAATTCAAGAAAAATTAAAACGTTTGTTCATGAATACAGAAATTATTGTAAAAATATTTCACAAGATTACCAGGAACAACAAAGCTTTTTAGACTTTTTAAATTCTCGACATCGCTTAAAAAAGGAAGAAGAAATAAAAATTAAAAATGAGCTAGACAAACAGTGGAATAAAATATTGGATAGGATCTCTATCTTGAAAAGATTGACAACTTATTATTACATTCTAAGATTGGTCTCATTGAAGTTAAAAATATTGGAACGGCAGATGGACAAAAAATTTTCAATATCATTAATTCTGAAGGTACACTTTTAACTACCGTCGAGATTTTATCTGCTAAACCTAGTTGGACCAAAGAAATCAAAAACCCAAGCGCTTCATTAGGTGAGGAAGCTAGAAAACTTTACAACTCCATCCAAATTAAGAATGATAATGTCGTTCGTTGGGAAATCCTTGTCACATTGCTATCACGACTAGACGACACATCGCCTTCTTCTTAAAAACTTTTCTACAGAAAAAAGAACTGACTTTGAAAAAAAACTTACGTTAGGATTTAAATTATTAAGTGGACTTTATGAAGGAGGGGTCAGGAAAGATGATATAGGTGCTTTATCACTCAAGGATAATATAAACTGGGAGATAGAGTTTGATAATCTTATTAATAAATTGAATAATTACATTAAGATTATAAACGATTTTGAATACTTCAAATATTTTAAATCTTGGAAAGGGTCGATACTCAATAAATTAGGTGAAGCTATTACGTTGAATTTTATAATAATAACATTTAAAGATTGGGAGAGGAAAACGAACCATATGGCTCGTCAGCTGTTATGAAACAATTCTATAAAAATTGTTTTACTCTTTTAGATCGTTCTATCTATGAATATATAAACAGACAATGGCGTGGATTCTTAGCGATTCAAAAATTGAACAAAACATAAAAGCATTTAATTCTCTTCCAAGCTTATTCGTTCCGATAGAAAAACTTAAATGGCTCGAAATTTTAAAATCAATCTTTGACAGAACAAAAACAAAATCGGAGATAACAATATTGATATGAAGACTATCGAACCGATCTTGTATCATTTTTACTGCATTAAAAAAATAGCAGGACCAATACTAACTTAGAGTCTTTTGAGATCGATCATATAATTCCACAATCCTTATTCGAACATGCAACTTCGATTGAAAACAGAGAACTAGTAAACATAATTTATTCAATTTAGCATTGCTACCCAAAAAAGAAAACATTTTTAAAGGTGATAAACGCTTAATAGAAATTACCAATAAATGGTTAAAAGATCAGATTTTAAAATATGAGTTTATTGATGAAGTGAACTATGCAAAGTTTTCTAACATAACAAATTTAGACGCCTTAAAAAAATACAGACGTAAATTTTTTGAGAATGCTTTCGACAAAGACCGAGACAATATTTTGAATTGACTTTTGCCTTGTTGGTCATATGCTATAACTTCCAACTGCATTCAAATGAATACACATAAACACAAAACATCAATGAGTGCAAATACAAAGAGGTTATTGATATATACCATGGCACTGCTAACGATGTTTGTTATGCGCAACACGGCACATGCACAAAATGCTGCCAACTAAAGCCACGCATTGTAATAACCTGCGATCCTGAACTTGACGATAATAATTCGCTTATCCGTTTTTTGCTTTACAGCAGCGACGTGCAGGTGGAAGGACTTATTTATGCGAGCAGCGGTTTTCACTGGAAAGGCGATGGAAAAGGAACAAAGTGGTTTGTTCCCGGAAGGGAATATGCACGTTTTGGATTGGATACTTGCCCTTGTACATGTTGGCGCTGGGCTAAGAACGAACGCTTTATTGATGATGCGGTTGATGCTTATGCGAAAGTGTATCCGAACCTGAAAATACATAACCCGGATTATCCGGCGCCGGATGTATTGAAATCAAAAATCCGTTATGGAAATATTGAATTTGACGGAGATATTTCTAAAGATTCACCGGGCTCTGATTTGATTAAATCTTTAATGCTGGATGATAAGCCCGGGCAGCTTTTTATTACAGCATGGGGCGGACAAAGCACCATTGCGCGTGCATTAAAATCTATACAGGAACAATATGAATACACAACAGAATGGGAGCAAATAAAAAAGAAGATTTCACGCAAAGTAGTGTTGCTTCCTTCCGGTGACCAGGATGATACTTATGCGAAATATATTAAACCTAACTGGCCGATATTGAATACCGGGAATTTAGCGGCGGACCTAATTATGGTTATGGTGCGCAATTAAGTGCAAAGCCGGAAGATTCTGTTTATTTAACTTCAGCATGGATGAAAGAAAATATATCAAGTCGCGGACCATTGGGAGCTTTATATCGTGTGTGGGGTGATGGCAAACAAATGGTAAAGGGAGACAAGATGGATTATTTTGGTATAACAGGATACACGGATGAGCAATTAAGAAAAATGGGTTATGTTGTTTGGATGCCTGTGCAGGAAAAAGGTTCATGGCTGGGAGAAGGTGATGACTTTACTTTTATGAATATGCTTGGTAATGGATTGCGTGCTTATGAAGCAGGTTTTTATGGTGGTTGGGGTGGTCGTGAAGTAAGTAATCGGAAAAGAAAATTTTTCTTTCAACATGAGTGATACAAGTCAGAAAGCAATGGCGGCTGCATTGAGTTCTGCAAATAATCAAACAAATAAAACTGCAGATGAAATTGTGTATCCTGATTTCTTTCCTGCAGCGCAACAAGATTTTGCTGCACGTTTAAAATGGAGTGTAACATCATAAGTATGCTGATGCCAATCATGCACCTGTTATAACAATAGAAGGTCCTTTAAATATTATGGCTTCAGCAGGAGAAAAAATTCGTCTCAATGGAATGTTTCTGATCCGGATGGAAATACTGTTTCAGTAAAATGGTGGCAGTTTCGTGTAGGAAGTTATGCTGGTGAAGTTAGTATATTGATATCCAACTTCTTTACAAACACATATAACAATTCCTAAAGATGCACATGCAGGACAAACTATTCATTTAATTCTTGAAGCAACAGATAATGGTTCGCCGGCGCTTACAAGTTATCAACGGGTGATTGTTACGGTGAGATAAGCTTTCTTTACTTTTTCTCTTGAAAGAAAAAGTAACAAAAAGTTCAAGAGCGAACGATAAGCAACACGTTCGCTCGTCTCGCCTCTGATTGAATATTTGTACTATTGCCTCTCCAGGCTATTGAGCGTTGATGTTTCAATCAGCGTGTTATGATTACAATGGAGTTTATTTCGCATTATGAAGGTTAATAATGTCGGTGAAAAACACAACAACGACGGAATACTTATTTTAATAAGTTATCAATTGCCTGCCGTTCATGTTTAAAGTTTTCCAGGTTGCCATTGATAGTAAAAGTATGATGCTTTCCTGCCGCATGTATTATTGCTCCCGGCACCCCCGGTTATTATAGATCCTAAAATAAGTCCTGCTTCAAAACCTTCAGCCGGTGTAAAACTTACAGCATCATGAATTGACCCAACGAGCGTACCATCATTTACATCTTTCTGTCCGGAAGCAGCACCGATAATACCAAAGGTTACTCCACCGATTATGGACGAAAGGAGAATAGTATGCCCTATGGATTTTTTTGTTTTTATATAGCCAATGTTGGATACATGAATTGACATCGGGACAGTATCTTTTGAAATTAAAACTGAGGTATCAGTTGTACCTGCTAAAAATCCTTTGGCTGATTTATGCCCTGAAATATCATATACACGAATGAAAACTTTTTTCTGTGCGTGCAATAATGCAACATTCAAAACCAGGATAATTGATAAAAGAAATAATTTTTTCATAGAGCAGCTTTTTGGTTAAATAAATAGACGGAGAACTATAAATTTAGTAAATAAGTTTGTAATTAAAGTAAGTATATTAAATCCTGCTTCAATGCAAACAGAAACAACAGACAGTAGTTTGCAGGCGCTTACAAGTTATAGCGAAAAAATATTACGATGAGATAAGTGAATCTTAATAAACGCATCGTTCTCTGCGAGAGACAATGCCTGGCATTCAACATACAATTATGAATGATGAATTATAAATGCTGTTGCTATATCTTATCGTTTATCATTCATCACTTTTAATTTTGTTCATCGCTTACCAAATCTGAATCCTCTTCTTTTCAGGTAAATACATTTTATCGCCTGGCTGCACATTAAATGCTTCATAAAAATGTTCGGAGTTCATCAGCGGACCATTTACACGCCACATAGGAAGTGAGTGCGGATTATTATTAACCCACAGGCGCATAAATTCATCTTTCATTTTTACACGCCATATTCTTGCAACAGAAATAAAGAACCGCTGGTCTGGTGTAAAGCCGCCAATCTTTGTTGTGTCGTGCCCTTCTTTTGTCATTTTAAAAGCATCATAAGCAACAGCAACACCGCTTAAATCTGCTGTATTTTCGCCAACCGTCATCGCACCTTTTATATGCACTGTATCTAAAACAGTGAATGTGTTATAGAGGTCAATTACCTGTTGTGTTTTTGCCTTGAACTTTGCATAGTCATCTTTCGTCCACCAGTTTTTTACGTTGCCATCTTTATCATATTGTGCGCCCTGGTCATCAAAAGTATGCGTCATTTCATGACCGATCACCATACCAATACCGCCATAGTTAAGCGCATCATCAGCATTATTATCAAAATAAGGCGGTTGCAAAATTGCTGCGGGAAAAACAATTTCATTGGCTGAAGGATTATTATACGCCGTAACAGTTGAAGGTGTAGTGAACCACTCCGTTTTATCAACAGGCTTGTTCAATTTTGCCAAGTTGAAATTGATAATTGTTAGAAGCTGCTGATACTACATTTTCAAAATATTTATCCTTTACAATAGTTACGTTGCTGTAATCTCTCCACTTATCGGGATAACCAATTTTTTTTGTGATGGCAAACAATTTTTCTTTTGCTTTTTGTTTTGTGCTGTCGCTCATCCAATCCAGTTTATCTATTCTTGCGGAGAATGCTTTCTGTAAATTATTTACAAGTTCCAGTGCACGTTTTTTTGCATCTTCAGTAAAATATTTTTTTACATACAACTGACCAAGCGCTTCACCCAATGACTGATCAATTGCACCTGCCATTATTTCGCCGCGTGTTTTTTGTACAGCCTGCCCACGACAATACTTTATTAAATTCAAATGCTGCATCAACAAAAGGTTTGCTCAACACATCTGCATAATTATTGATCGTATATGCCTTCAAATAAATTTTCCACTCGCTTATTGGAATAGATTTTAAAACTGTATTCAGTTTGTCGTAATAAGCAGGTTGCGATACATCAATAGAATCTGTTTTTGCACCGAGATCATTCAACACATTTACCCAGCCAATATTTGGTTGCCGCTTTGCAAGATCAGCAACAGACATTTTATTATAGTTGGCATTTACATCACGCAATTCAATATTTGTTTTGTGTGATGAAGCGAGTTGTTTATCTATGTTATAAACAATATCAGCATTTTTTGTTGCAGTTGAAGTATCGTTACCTGTAAGTTGAAATAGTTTGGCAAGATATATTTTGTATGCTTGCTGAATAGCAATGCTTGGCGCATCTGTTTTGAAATAATAATCTCTTTCAGGCAAACCAATTCCTGTTTGATAAATATGTGCAATATTTAGGTTGCTGTTTTTATTATCCGGACCAACATCAAAAGCTAAAATAGAAGTATTATTCAACTTTTGCTTCATCTGCAACAAACTTCATTAATGAAGCGACATCACTGATGCTGTCAATGCGTGCAAGCACTGGTTTAATGGGATCATAACCACGTTGATTGATGGTATTTGTATCCATTCCTGAAGCATAAAAATCACCGAGCTTTTGTTCAATGCTTCCTGCAGTATTATTTGCTTTTGAAACACTATCGAGTATGCCTTGTAAACGTAAACGCTGCGGATAATTCATAAACATATATGCACCTACGCCTGCTTGTGAAGGAGGTATTTGCGCAGTATCATACCATTTATGATTTACATACATAAAAAAATTATCTCCGGGTTTAATGGAAGAATCTATTCCCTGTATATCAGCAACTTTTATCTGCAGTCTTAGTGTTTGTGCATGCTGCCAACAAGAGCAAGAAACAAAAAGAATTAGTGATTTTTTCATAACAAAAACTTGATGTAAGTAAAATGATTGACTAAATAAAGCTTTAGATTTTTCTTCGCAGAAATATTGAAAATGTTTTTTGTTTTGCCGAAGATAATTGTTCTGATCGTTTTGTAATTTATTAGTGCAGTGTTTATAATAGTTGCGTGTGCTTTGAATTGTAGTAAGCACTGCTAAAAAACATTGTCAGAAAGATGAGCATTTATTTCAACCCGTGATTAAATACATTGTTTGAGTTCTATCAGCGAATTAAGACCACAATTCCTTTTAGATTCTGAATTTTATCACTACTGCTTTTTTTTAATTTACAATACCATACATAACCACCCTGCGCCTGATCCTGACCATTAAGTTTTCCATTCCATCCAACAGATGGATTTTTTGATTCAAAAATTTTTTGCCCATACCTATTATAGATTTGCAAATTGAATACTGAAAAATGTAAATCACTCAATATTTTAAATTTATCATTTAAGCCATCATTATTTGGTGTAAACGCTGTAGGGAAAAAGATATCGCATATTGATTGCGCTATATTTATTTGAGCACTTGCACTACCGCAGCCATTACTAACAGTAACCGAATACAATCCCGGCGTTCTAACTTTATAAATACTATCCATTGAATTATCCTGCCATAAATAACTTAGAAAATTACCGGGAGAAAGAACCAATGAATCACCCGCACATAGATTACCCACGCTTTCAAATTTTGGATGAGGCATGTCTGACATTACAGAAATTTTTTTTGAATTAGTAATTGAAGTAGGGCAAGCTCCACCTGTAATGTTTAATTGAATTTCTTTAATTCCCGCATTACTCCAACTAACTTTATAAGGACCTCTGTTACTACCCGAAATAACATTTCCGCCGTCCCAGTTCCATTTAAATTTGTAGCTGTTATCACTTCCCGAAATATCTCCGCTATAATTAATAGTTACAGGTTGACCTTTACAAATTGGCTGCGATTGAATAGTAAAATCATTGGGATTGGCAACCCTGGTAATATTTTTATAATCCGAAGAAATATCAGCAGCGGAACTATAAAAATTTGAAAAAGATAGATAAGCAAAGTTTGCTTCCCCGTCTTCGCAGGCAAAACCAATAGAGTCATCTCTAAATAAATAAACAGGTTTGTTTTTAGTGCTGGTATAAAAGTCTGCCGCATCATGATAAGTAGTAAACAGCTGGTCGTTTACATAAACATCCATTGTTTTGGTTAGATCATTTCTTGTAAAACTTATAAGATAATATGTTTTATTATTAAAGAAAGGGCATGTTCCAAAATTACCTGTGGGATAAAAGTTTAAGCACCTTTCTTCTGCAGGTGGTGGTGTATTAAAATCAGTGAAGTATATACCATTATCTTCTTTTCCGTTAGAAAAATCAATAATTCTTGTATAATACATATTGAAATTAACAACCTTGATATATAATTGTACAGTATAACTTTTTTCAATTACTCCATCTGCATTAAGATATTTAAGGCCCCAGTTTAAATTATTATGATAAACAGTTCTTTGAATTTTGTTTGAAGAAATTGTATCAATTATAAATTCTCCCGCAGTTGGTGCAGTAGAATTTTCGCAAGTTGTTGTTAGCCCTACTTCAGGAATTAAATCATTTGCACAATCAGCTTCAGTTGTTGATAAGGTATTATAAAAGTTATACGTGTTTATTACTTTTGGCTGGCAGTAAATATGAATTGCAAAAAAATAAAGGGAACAGGTTAAGAAAATTTTTTTTATCACGCGTTGTAGCAATTGAGCTGAAAATATTTATTGAATTATTACAAAATAAAAGCATTGGTTGAATATGAACATAAGCAAAGTATGCAACTATTCATTTAAGTCTTTTTAGTTTTAAAACAACGGAATCTTTTTTATAATTGCCATACATGTTTATTAAACTATCATTAATAAATTGATAGTGAAATAATGTTGAATCAGTTATATTATCACCCGAATAAAAGCTTACCAAAACGGTATGCGCTTTTTCATTTACGTTATAATCTGTATATAAATCTTTGTCTTCAAACTTATTGGCATTATAACGAAATAAACCTCCATAACGCCATTCAAAATATATCTTATTCCAAATGCTGTCCTCACAATCATTTGGCGAAAATGTAATGTTGTTTTTGGTATAAGATATAACCTGCCATTCACCATTAAGTTTTGTTTTTGGCTCAAAACCTTGTTTTAAAAAATAAATATTTAAAAATGCTGCTGCAATTACAATAATTCTGGCAATGGTTAGCAAACCTGCTTTTAGGTTAAGCGGCATTGTTCCTTTGTAAGAGAAAACAGTTTTTAATTTGTCATAATCAAGAAACAGCAGAAACAATAATATAAAAGTATAATGTGCAGAGTTGAAATATGCAAGTGGTGATATAGCATAAAAATGATTTACCAAATCTATATTTACCATTACAGGCAGTAATAAAAAAACAGCGGCTAATCTTGTTTTTCTAAACATCAATAAAATACTGCCACCTACTTGTATAGCACCTAAAATGTAAGCCAGCGTTTGAGAATGTCCGTAATATACCCATGTTAACCAGAAGCCATTTAAATCGCCAACAGGTGTTTCGAGCACAGATTGCGGGGGTTGAAATTGCGTTTTTAAAATTTTTGCAAAGCCATACATTGAAATATAATAAGCCACATAAAAAATAATAATTCCCTGGAACCATTTATGCAAATGACTGCCCCGATTTCTTTTTTGCCATAGTAAAGCAATAATTAAACTAACAGTAATCATTATTGCAATAGCAATCAGAAGATTTGTTGGATTTGAAACAAAACGATATTCTATTCCGCCGCCTGCAGGTGGTATTTGAATAATGCCAATACAAACAAGTATTAAACAAAATACTTCAAAGTATTTAAGCCAGAAACTTCGTGTGTTTATATACATCTCTTAAATAAATATTGATTTGCATTCTTGGCGAACATAGGGCATGAAAATAAAAGTTACAAACTTTAATAGAATGCGCGGAAGTTGCAAAATTCGTCGCGATGAAGATTAAGCCAACCAGTTATACATTCTACGCCTGGATGAGAAGAAATATTCTAATTTCAAAACCTTGATAACAATTTTTTTATTACTGAAGGCATTGACCCATTTAATTTTTTTACTTTTTTAGGATCAAATGAAATAGTGTTACCCCTTGTTTTTACACCTGTAAGTCGCTTAAGATAATTAAAGTAACCACTATCAACCAACGAAATATTATTCCATCCGCATTCTCTAAGAACAAGTACTACATCCTTTATATTTTTTATTTGTCGCGCATCAATCCCATCTGAAATATTTTGCCTGGAAAAGCCATGTATCATTCCTGCCAATTTCGTTAATTCAATAAAATAATCATCAACAAAACTTAGATATAAGCGTTCTTTTGTTAATGAAATTGGTATTTTGGTATTCTCAAATATCAATGGTAAAACAACTTTTCTCTGTATTTGCTTTTCTTTACTTAGTGCTAATTTTAATTCCTTTTTGCACCACTCAGACTTTACAAAGGCAGGTGTAATTGCCACTCCTAAATATTGTGACTGATTAATTGCTTTTTCAATTCTATCATTTAAAATATCACCTGTTTCAAGCTCCCAATCGTCCAGCCAAACATCAATGCCCAATGCATTAAGATGTGAGGCAAATAAAAAAATAACTTTTTTATCTTTTGAACTATGACTGAGGAATAAGTGCGGCTTCCTGTTTTCATCTTTTCTATTTATTGGTTGCATAGTAAAAAGAAAACAATGTACAAAAAATACCTGTTTATTATAATTCGCTTAGTATAAGCGCTATTATGTTATTATCTAACAAAAGAATAGTAAAACTAAAAGCAAGAACTAACAAAACGCGTAATAAAAACGATACAAGGAATTGAATAGGCTTTGTGCTCCAGTTATTTCAATGTTTTTGCTTTCACACATTACATTGCTAAAAACATTGCAAGAAATCGAAACTACAATTTGGTTACAATTGCCAATGATTCTTTTACGTGTTCATCAGGAGATATATGATCGGTTTTTGATGAAAAGACAGCTACGATTTCGTCATTTTTATTAATAACAAATGTTGTTCGTGGAATGAAGCCGTGCGTAACCTGCTCGCCGGTTACATCTTTAGCACCCGGTTGTGGAGGCATTAATTCCAGACCATATGTAGCTGCAATTTTACCTCCGGTGTCTGAAGCCACCGGGAATTTTCCTGCACAGTAATCCGGGTTAGATGAAAACGATTTCAATCGCTGAATATCATCTGCTGATACACCGATAATCGTGGCTCCTGCTGCCGTAAATCTATCTTTCATTTCTGCGAAAGTATGTGCTTCTAAATCACAACCACCTGTGTACGCAGCAGGATAGAAGTATAATACTACCGGTCCCTTCTTAAGCGCTTCTTTTAAGGAAAAATCGAATTCATTGCCAGCCATACTTGCCTTGCTGGTGAACATGGGTGCCCTGGAACCCTTTGACAATATTGTTGATTGCGCAAAGCCATACTGGTTAATGAAGAGTAAAAGCACGATAATTAAAAGAGGCGGGAAATAATTTTTTTTTGACATGGCGAATTTTTAAATGCTATTATGTTATAAATCGCTCACAAACCTACAAAGAATTGGCAGATGGAATGGTCAACATAGAAACAAGAGTTTTAAATTTCGTTTATTGTATTGCTGCAGACTTAATAAAAGTTACAAATTTTAAGATAGATACGGCGAATTGCAAACTTCGCCAGGCTTAGCACATTGCGAAGAAAAAAATTATAAAAATTTATGATTTTTAACGACGCCATCTTCAAAACGAAAACTTATTTTAGCCTTCCATCATTCAACTAAAAACCTTTATTTATGAAAAGCATCTTCTTCGCTTGTTTCCTAATTGTTAGTAGTGCAGCCATTGCCCAGGATAACACGTGCAACTTATGGTTGGGCGACGGGTCTGATTCAACCAACAACATTAAACAGTTTGCTGAAAAATACCTGGAGATACAAACCAAACTCTTGCCTGCCGAAGACCAATAATATCCAGGAGATGAGAGACGATAATGAGCTGGCGCAAATCAAAATATGGCTAAAGCCTAAAAAAATGCTGGTTAGCGGCGCCATGGCTACCGTGTATACTATCAGCTCTTTTAAGATCGTTTCCCTCTCCGATAAAATAGATGCGCTCTACACTGCACTTGTTAGTAAGGTTCAGGCTTGTACCACCGAAACCACAACAATGAATACCGTGTTTGGAAATAATAAAATGTTTATTGAAAGAAACAGTGGAGGCTTTGGCAAAAAGGGCTTGCCAATGTCTACGCTTACGGTTACTCCTAAATGATTGTGAGTTGTTATCGTTTTCTATATTAGTCCTTCTCATCCCCTTTGTCATCTGTTGCATTCTTTTCTTCATTAAATTGACTGATTCCCTTTCCTATGCCTTTCATCATTTCAGGAATTCTTTTTGCGCCAAATAAAACCAAAAGCACTAAGGCTATCAATAATATTTCTTGTATACCCATAAAACTTTTTAAGTAGTGATTTGAAATCTTTGATAAAAGTATGTTGTTATGCTTAATATCTTAGAAAATTAATTGCAGTTTGATTACCGCAATGTTGTTGTAGCACACACAGCTTTGCTAATGAGACATTGCAGAAGCTAAGCGATGTTTGCAACTTCCCTTGTGTTATTTGAAGTTTTAAACTTCTTATTGAAATGCTTTAATGCTGAATAAAAGTTAGATGCGGCGTTGCTGTACACTTTGCCGGGCTGAAATAAATAATAGATTAATTCTATCAAATAAAAAGTATGAATACTACAGATGCGCATAACCAAAAAATAGCAAAATTGACTTTTGCCTCGGTCTATCCAATGTATATAAAAAAAGTGGAAACGAAAGGCAGAACACAGGAAGAATTAAACCAGGTTATCGAATGGTTAACAGGTTTCAATGATAAAAAGCTACAAGAACTAATAAAAGAAAATGTAACTTTTGAAACATTCTTCCAACGTGCTTCGCTAAACCCAAATGCAAAGCTTATCAAAGGTTTAATCTGTGGTTATCGTGTGGAAGAAATCGAGAATCCTTTAACGCAGCAGGTTAGGTATTTGGACAAATTGGTAGATGAGTTGGCGAAGGGCAAAAAGATAGAAAAGATTTTACGCAACTCATAGGTATGGAAAATTCAATTGCGCGTAATGTGCTTACTTACACATGGTTTTACTAAAGAGATATTGCGGAGAAAGAAAGGGAATTTTAGAGCTTAAATACAAGGCTTACTGTTGGCATTGGTATATGCGTTATTACACCTTGCCTTAAGCTGGGAACAAGATTATTATTTACTGTAACAGACATAGCTTTTCGTTTATTTTTTGCGCCGGCTATAAATAAAGGAATACTGCCGAGGTCTAAAATTGCTCCTCCAATAATTAAACCGCCGCCGGTTGCCGCTTCATTAAAGCTTACATCATCTGCAGCATGTAATCCTGTAGTTAACCCCACAACCATAAGCGTGGTGCCCGTACCTAATAAAACCCAACCTACTGTTTTTTGTGTTTTGCTTTTTTTAAGATACCCTGCTTTTATTGAGGTATGTGATGCGATGGTATCAACCTGGCTAAATATGTTTATTGAAAAAGCAAGGAATAAAGAAAGGACAAACATCGTTTTCATAAGTGAAGTTTTGGTAATTATTTAAGTAAGATAAGAAATTTTTTAAATCTAACTAAGCAAAGTTTCGGACGCTATCCCGACTACGATGTGCTCGAGCAAGCGTCGCGATGGGATAACGCGACGCGCACGATGATCGAGACACGCATGCGCCGAGGGAGGCGCGCCCTGACGTTCTTCGACGCTTCAGAAGAGCCTACGCTGCGTGCGTTGTGCGACGTGCTCACCGGACAGGATGGTGAGCCTCGGATACCGGTCGCCGAGATGGTCGACGACGTGTTAGGACTTCGGGAACTGGATGGCTACCAATATGCGGACATGCCGGATGATCGTGACTGCTGGCATATCGTCCTCCGAGGCCTCGACGAGATCGCGCAGGCGCGCTACGGTGCGAGTGGTTTCGCGTCCCTTGACACCGGCGCGCGCGAAGCGGTGGCCGGCCAGTTCGCTGCCGGGACCCTGAAGGGTGGAAGCTGGGAGCAGCTCAACGGCGGCCATGCGTTCGCGGTATGCATGCGTGCGATTCTCGGCGCGTTCTACTCACATCCTTGGGCGTGGAACGAAATTGGTTTCGGTGGGCCCGCATATCCGCAGGGTTACATGCGCATCGGTCCGCTCGCAGTTCGTGAGCCGCACGAGCAACGAGGTGCGACCGACGAGGATCCGGTGACATTCGCGAGCGAGCGGGGCTGACCATGCTCGGCTGGCTCAAAGGGGCGCTGGGACCTGCCGCGAACGATTCTCGGTTTCTCCTCGATGTCGATCGGCGTGATCTGCCCGGAGAAGCCAGCATGAGGCGTTATGCGGACGATGAGGAAGTCGACCTCTGCATCGTCGGAGCCGGGGCCGGCGGCTCCGTGCTGGCCACAGACGGCTCGCCCGCAAGGGATGGCGCATTGTCATCCTCGAAGCCGGACCGTTCTGGCATCCAGATGAGGACTGGGTGAGCGACGAGGCGGGCTCGCACGATCTGTACTGGACGCAGAAACGAATCATCGGCGGCGCCGACCCGATCGAGCTGGGTAAGAACAACAGTGGCCGCGGCGTCGGTGGATCGATGGTTCATTACGCCGGCTACACCCACGATTTCACCCCTCCGACTTCGACACGATGACGCCGCGACGGGGTAGGGATGGATTGGCCCATCGGCTATGCGGACCTGCGCCGCCACTACGCGATGGTCGAACGCGAATTGCCTGTGGCCGGTCAGGACTGGCCGTGGGGTGACCCCCATCGCTATCCGTTCAGTCCGCATCCTGTCAGCGCAGCGGCCTCGAGGATCTGGAACGGTGCACTGCTCTGCGGGATCGATATGCGCGTCGGCCCGGTCGGCATCGTCAATGGGACGTTCGGTAACCGCCCTCACTGCATCTATCGCGGGTACTGCCTGCAAGGATGCAAGGTGAACGCCAAGGCCAGTCCCTACGTCACCCATCTCCCCGATGCACTGGAACATGGCGTTGAAGTGCGCGCTGACACTGGCGTTGCGCGTCGAGGTCAATCAAGCGAGCGGCGATGCCGACGGCGTCGCTTATGTGCAAGGCCCCAACCGTCAAGAGCGATTCCAGCGTGCTCGAGTCGTGGCGGTGTGCGGGTATTCAATCGAGACACCGCGTCTCCTGCTCAACTCCGCCGCACGACATTTTCCGAATGGCCTTTGTAACAACGAGGATCAGGTCGGCCGATACGTGATGGTCCAGGGAGCGACCCAGACGGCCGGGCGCTATCCCGAGGAGGTGCGCATGTACAAGGGGCCGCCACCGGAGGTCTCCTCCGAGGTCTTCTACGAGACCGACGAATCGAGAGGGTTCGCACGTGGGTTCAGCATCCAGACGGTCGCGCCACTCCCGATCGGGTGGGCGGAACATGTGCTGGCCGAGGGCCACTGGGGCAGAGCGTTGCGCGAGTACATGCGCGACTACAACCACTGGGCGACAGTTGGAGTGCTGAACGAATTGCTCCCACAGCCCGAGAACCGAGTTACGCTCGCGGAGGAACGCGACCAATATGGCCTTCCCATCGCGCGCTTCGACTACACGCTCTGTGACAACGACAAGGCCAACATGGCGTATTCCGCGAAGGTGATCCACGACATCGTGCTGGCTTCGGGTGCTCAGGACGTGCTGAGCATCCAACGCTTCGCCCATTTGATCGGCGGTTGCCGGATGGGCACCGCGCCTGACAACAGTGTGGTCTCAGCGGATCATCAGGCCTGGGCGATTCCGAACGTCTTCGTGTGTGACGGCAGCGTCTGTCCCACACAGGGAAGCGCCAACCCGGCACTGACGATCATGGCACTGGCATCGCGGCTCGCAGAGCGCTTGGGACTCGCAAGGTTGACCCCCACCGCGCTCTTGCGACTGCAGGGAGAAATTGACATGTCTGGCAAAAAACAGGAAGTGGCGGTGGTCACTGGGGCATCTGCCGGCGTCGGCCGGGCGGCCGCGCATGCGTTTGCTCGTCGAGGCGCGCGCGTAGCGCTCCTTGCCCGCGGCGAGAGCAGCCTCGCGCAGGCCGCTCTCGAGGTGGATGCGTTGGGCGGCCAGGCATTGGCAATTCCCACGGACGTGGCCGATGCAGAGGCGGTTGAGGCGGCGGCGGCGCTGGCAGAAACAGAGCTCGGGCCCATCGACGTGTGGGTCAACGATGCGATGGCGACTGTCTTCGCTGAGTTCATGGATGTCACGCCCGATGAGTATCGGCGCGCGACCGAGGTGACCTATCTCGGCGCGGTGCACGGCACGATGTCGGCGCTGCGTCGGATGGTGCCTCGCGACCGGGGAACGGTGGTGCAGGTGGGTTCGGCCCTGGCCTACCGCGCGATACCCCTGCAGTCTGCGTATTGCGGCGCCAAGTTCGCCATCCGCGGATTCTCCGACAGCGTGCGTACCGAACTCCTGCACAACAAGAGCCGCGTGTGGATCAGCATGGTGCAGTTGCCTGCGGTGAATACCCCGCAATTCGGTTGGTGTCGGAGCAAGCTCCCGGACCACCCCATGCCGGTGCCGCCGATCTTTCAACCCGAGGTCGCCGCCGAGGCCATCTACTGGGCGGCGCACCGTCGCCGCCGCGAAGTGTTCTGCGGTGGGAGCGCTGCAGCGGTCATCCTTGCCAACAAGATCGCGCCCGCAATCGCCGACCGATATCTCGCCAGGACCGGGTACCGATCGCAGCAGATGGCCGACATGCCGGTGGCGAAGGGCCGACCCGACAATCTCTTTGCACCCAGCCTCAGCTCGCCGCGACACATGGAGTGTTCGATGACCAGGCCAAAGACGGCAGCCTCCAACTCTGGCTCACCACCCACCGGAGTATCGCGGTGGGCGCGCTGGTGGGTACGACGGCGGTGGTTGCCGGCGCGTGGCGTGCCGTGCGTTCGTGAGCGCCCCAGCAGTGCCAGTTATCAGGGTCGGCAAGCCGTCTGGTGAGCAGATCGAACTGCGTTGCGGTGCGCAGCAAGCAGTCATCGTTGAGGTCTCGGGAGGATTGCGTTCGTATGCGGTGAATGGTCGTGCGCTCGTTGATGGCTACGGCGCAGACGAGATGTGCACGGGAGCACGCGGACAGATGCTCGTTCCGTGGCCGAATCGGCTTCGGGACGGCCGCTACGAGTTCGAGGGCATCAGCCACCAGGTACCGCTGAGCGAACCGGCGAAGCGGAATGCGATTCACGGATTCCTGCGTTGGGAGAACTGGACTGTTGGCGGCCGAGGTCACGACTGGGTCGTCATGGACCACATGCTGCGCCCGCGGGAAGGCTATCCATTTTCCCTGCACCTCCGCGTCGAGTACCGGCTCGCGCAGAGTGGCCTCACGTCGACGGTCATCGCCACCAATACCGGCGACCGCGCCTGTCCTTACGGAATGGGCACTCATCCATATCTGCGCGTTGAGTCAGTCACGCTCGACGATTGCTGGCTCGAAGCACCGGGAGGCCAACACCTTCTGGTTGATGATCGGGCCATTCCGATTGGCATCGCGGACGTCGGCGGAACCCCCTACGACTTTCGCGCGCGCCGCCGGATCCACGGGACCGAGTTGGACACGACATTCGTGGTCAGCACACGGGATCCGGATGGCCGCGCGTGGGTACGACTGTCGGCGGACGGTGAACAAGCCGGTGTCGGCCTCTGGATGGACGAGCAGTACCCGTATTACATGCTGTTCACGGGGGACTCATTGCCGGAGCGCGGTCGTCGTCGACGCTCACTCGGTGTCGAGCCGATGACATGCGCGCCGAATGCCTTCAACTCCGGGGAGGGCCTCATTGCGCTCGCACCGGCCGCTTCGGTGACCAGCAGGTGGGGCATCGCACCGTTGGCGCGTTCATGAGTGGCCACGATATGCGCGTGAAGTCTGTTGACGTACGCGTGTATACGGTGCCAACGAAGTCTCCTGAGGCCGACGGAACCCTGGAATGGGACCGGACCTCGGTGGTGGTGGTCCAACCAGAGTTGGAGAACGGGGTTCGCGGCCTCGGCTACGCGGTGGGTGACGTGTCTACTGGTCAGCTGGCTCGCGAGACCCTTGCCGACGTGGTCATCGGCACCGACGTTCGTGACACCGCCGCGTGCTGGGAGGCGATGGTGCGCCGGATCCGCAACCTGGGGCGTCCGGGCATCGCGTCGATGGCCATCGCGGCGATGGACATTGCGCTCTGGGATACCAAAGCGCGTGCACTCAACCTCCCGCTGCACCGCATGCTTGGTCCGGTGCGTGACGCCGTGCCGATTTATGGGAGCGGGGGTTTCACGAGCTATTCCGAGCACGAATTGTGTTCGCAACTGGCCGGCTGGGTCGAGCGGGGCATCCCTCGGGTGAAGATGAAGATCGGCAAAGACCGGGGAGCGTCCTGGCAGCAGGATGTCGATCGCGTCCGCGCGGCGCGCGACGCGATCGGCGACGACGCTGAGCTCTTCGTCGACGCTAATGGGGCATACGATCGCAAGCAGGCGCGCCGCTTGGGGCATATCTATGCCGAAGAGCTGGGGGTCACGTGGTTCGAGGAACCGGTGACCTCCGACGACCGCGCCGGACTCGCGTCGCTCTGTCGGGACCTCCCGCTCGAGGTGAGCGCCGGGGAGTATGGCTATGACATCGAATACTTTCGCACCATGCTGGAGGCAGGGTCGGTCGACGTCCTTCAGGCGGATCTCGGACGCTGTGCGGGAATAACGGAATGGTTGCGCGTGGCTGCACTGAGCGCGGGTTTCAAGATTCCATTTTCAGCGCACTGCGGTCCGTCGGTCCATGTGCACGCAGCGACCGTGCCGCCCAATCTCCGCCACATCGAATACTTCCATGATCACGTTCGCGTCGATGCACTCCTCTTTGACGGTGTGCTCGAGCCGCAGGGCGGATGCTTGCGTCCGGCAGACGACCGTCCCGGCATGGGTCTTGCGCTCAAGGAGGCCGACGCCGCGCCGTATCGAGTGTCCTGAAGCTGCCGATACTCGCTGATTCGGCAGGTTCGGGAAACTCCCCGATGCTGCGACTTCACGCGAGCGCCGTCATCCCTCCATGGAGGTGGTCTCACGGACTATAAAAGATGATCAAGCTGCCCTCTGCAGCTGACTGCGGTGTCGTAGTCTTGATGGCGCTTGTCTCAGACAGGCACCTGGATGCGGAGGGCAGGATGGCATGACGGTGGTTCGATTGGCGGCGGTCCAGGCGAACTATGTGCTGATGGATCGTGAAGCCACCATCGATCGCGTCGCCGATTTGAGCGCGGCGGCCGCGGGGCAGGGTGCGCAGATCGTGGTATTCCCGGAAGTCTTCATACCTGGGACACCAATCTGGATCGACACGCGACCCATCTGGGACGGCGACGACGAATGGTTCCGGCTGCTCTCCGAGAACGCAGTCCTCATACCGAGTCCGTCAGTGGATCGCCTCGGCGCGATTGCGCTGCAACATGGCATTTGGCTGGTGGTCGGTGTCGAAGAGCGCGAGCCGTACGGCGGAACCATCTACAACACCGTTCTCTACTTTTCTCCGGATGGGTCCCTGGTCGAGCGGCACCGCAAGCTCGTGCCGACCGGGGCTGAACGGACGGTATGGGGGATGGGCGATGGATCGACCCTTCGGGTGGTGGACACGCCATTGGGTCGGCTCGGCGGGTTGATCTGCTGGGAGAACTACATGCCTCTCGCACGGTTTCACATGTACGCGCAAGGCGTCGACATCTGGCTGGCGCCGACATTGGCGACCGGTGACGGCTGGATCGCGACACTCCAGCACATAGCCCGGGAGAATCGAATGTTCGTCGTGGGGATCAACCCCGTGTTGCACGCCGACCAGATCCCGGCGGATTTCCCAATGCGTGAGTCGCTGGTCCCTGCCGAATACCGCGAGGCCAATGGGGACTGGCTCGAACCGGGAAACACGGCAATCGTCGGTCCGAATGGCGAGATCATGGCCGGTCCGGTCCGTGAACGAGAAGAAACGCTGGTTGCCGACCTCGACCTCGGCAGTGTCCACGCGGCGCGCCGCCTCATGGACCCCACCGGCCATTACAACCGCCCGGATGTGTTTCGCCTGCTCGTCGACACATCGCGGCGACCCGCCGTCGTTGCGGAGTTGCTGACCCTCGGCGAGCCGTAGCCGTACTCGGTTATCGAAAGGGAGGGCCGCGAGCGGCAATCCCGCCCGCGGCCGCTGCTCTTTCAAGCTCGACCGCGATCGACGTCAGTCGGGTTGGTGCTCCACGATGCGCTGCTGGCTCTGGTCACTCCTGCTGCCGTTTGACGTGACCGGGATCCGCATTGGCGATGCCTTATGGGCGCGTGGAACGGTAATGGTCAGCTCGCCGTTGACGAATGAGGCCGTGATCTCCTCGGGCCGGACATCAGATGGGAAGCTGATCTGACGAAAGACTGATGTCATCCCGCGCTCTCGACGGATGTACGTGTCCTCTCGCTGCTCATCCCGGGCGCGATGGTTGCCGGCAATGGTGAGCACGCCTCCGTCGAAGGTCACCTCGACTTCGTCCGGAGCCAATCCCGGTACCGAAGCCTCAACCAGGAAGGCGTCCTCGGTTTGGCGGACGTCGACCGGCAAATGCACGTAACCGGCCCGGTCGCCGCCAGCACTGCGCAGGCGGTCTGGATTCAAGGTCTGGAATAGCTCGTCCATATGGCTATGGAGGTCAAAAAGCTCATTCCACGGGTTCCAACGTAGAACTGCCATTGCCTGATGCCTCCTTCTCGAAACGGTTGCTGATACCGCCGGTCAGGGCCGGCCGACCGTCGATTTACCAAGGAGACCCAGGGGCTAAACCTCGTTTCCTGTTCCTGGCCCAACTGACTAGAACCCTTCCAAGGCCGGTGGACTGGAGAAGTTGACCTGCGGGCCTTGGGTTCGATACCGTACAGACTTAGGATCCGTCACTTAGGGCTGCATCGATCAGAAGCGTGCGGAGATAGGGGATGGTCGGAGTCGATCTCAAAGTCCTCATCATTGATGACGATCCTTGCATCGCCGAGATGTACGGCCTTCGCTTGGAGGCGAGTGGCTACGGGGTGATCGTCGCCTCGGACGGCGAGCAGGGCCTGACGATGGCGCAGGCCGACGCTCCGGGCTTCATCTGCCTGGACTACCGCCTGCCGGGGATGGACGGTCTCGAGGTCCTGAGACGGCTTCGAACCGAACCATCCACACAATCGATCCCGGTGATCATGTTGAGCAACGATGGCGATCCGGCCGTGCGGGACCTCGGGCTTCGCTTGGGTGCACTCAAGTTCGGCGTCAAGTCGGAGATGACGCCCGCCCAGCTCGCGGAGTTCATCGTCCAAGCCACCGGCCGGCATCCGCAGGCGGTAGCCTGACGCTGGGAGCCGTCGAGGGGCTGTCCTCAGGCGACCGCCCGCGAGCGCCCGAGCAACTCGCCGTACTGTCGCATGAGCGCATCGATTGAGGCGACCATCGAGAAGGAGTCGACGACCCGCTCGCGAGCCAGTTTCCCCAAGCGGTGGCGGAGTGACGGATCGCCGTGGAGAGCGGTGAGCGCCTGGGTCAACGAAGGCTCGAGGGGATGAGCGGGCAGCACCATGCCGGCCCCCGAGATGAGTGCCCCATCGTCGCCCACGTCGGTCGCGACCACGGCGCAGCCGGCGGCCATAGCCTCCAAGAGCGACAGCGAAAGCCCTTCAACCGTGGATGGAAGCACGAAGGCATCGATGCCGCGCAAAACGTCAATGCAGCGCTGCCGATCATGGATTGCGCCGAGCGCAATGATTCGCGGATCATCCGCAGCGATGTGTCGGATTCGCGGTTCCTGAACGCCACTCCCGGCAATCACCAGGCGACCATCGCGCGCCCACGCTTGTCGCTGGAAGGAGTGAACCAGGTCGAGCACTCGTTTCTCTGGATCGAGCCGGCCAAGATATCCGATGGTGAAGTCGCCACCCCAGGCAGCACGGAGGCTCGAAGGTCCGGGAACGACCTCATCGGTGTCCACGCCATTGGGTATCACTGCGATTTGACTCTGGGCGCACCCCACTGACAGCAGGAGGTCACGCTGCTCGGAGCTCAGGGCGATGCATCGGTCGGCAGCTGAAAGCGTCTGGGCGTGGAACCGGAAGAGCGCCTGAAAGCGATGATCGGATCGTCGCGGAATTCGAGCATATGGCAGGTGGACCGTGGCAACCGTCCGGATCCCCTGACGCCGGCAGTGCCCAAGCAGCCACTTGTCCAGCAGCGAGAAGCTGAGTGAGATGTGCACCACATCGGGTTGAAAGGCGGCTAATTCTGCGGCGATTCGTGCCGCAGTCCCCGGCGGCGGCATCACAAGGGTCCGGAAGCGGGCCGCGGCCAGCGAGACGGCCTGTGGGGCCGGAACTGTCGCGCCGTCGTGCCGATGGAAGAAGAACGCGACGTCGACCCCGCGCTGCCGAAGTGCTCGGACTGTGGTGGCGCTGTAGGAGCTCAGGCCGTCAGCTCGTCTGCCACCTGCGTGACCAAACCAGGCGACGCGCAATCCCGGCGAAGCGACACGGCTGGGCCGCACATCGACGCTCAGTCCGCCTGCTGGAACCATAACTATCAGTTTACCTGATAGGGCTACTGTAGCTAGGGGCCTGCGGGAGCCCCACCCAAGGCGGCTAGGACGTCATGCAGCCGAGTTTCCAATGAGTCCGGCCGGCCGTGCGGATGCATCGGACTCTGCAGGCGACCTTGTCGTAGAGATGACGATACGAAGATGCCATGGCTGACGCACTGAAGCGTGCGCGCGTGGCCGCGGCACAGCAGGAGGGATTCAAGGCCGAACCCGGGAAACGGCGCGTACCATCTCGTCGACATCGTTTACGAGAAATCCGGTCTCGCCTTCGGTCACCAATTCCGGTGCTGCGCCACGGCCGATGGCAATTACCGGCGTCCCGCTCGCCATCGCCTCGACCATGGAAAGCCCGAAGGGTTCGTCCCATTGCAGCGGGGCGAGCAGGGCGTGACGCGCGTGCCAGGAGTAGCGCCTTCTCGCCGCCGACCACATTGTCGAAATGAAGAATACTGACGCCGTCGATCAACGGTTCCACCTGCCGCTTGAAGTACTCGGTCGCCTGAGGCGTGGCCTCAACCTTGCCCGCCAGCACGAGGCGCATCCCGGTGCGCCGAGCCACCTCGATGGCGACGTGCTGCCCCTTGTCGGGGCAAATGCGCGCGAGACACAGCAGGAAGGGCACCTTCTGCGTCGGCGTCACCATCAGGTTCTCCACGTCAACGGCGTTGTGCACCGTGCCAATCCACGGGAAGTCCGGCAGGGTGCGGCGCTGCGCAGCGCTGATGGCGACAAAGCCCGCTTGGTTCACGGCCGCGGAGTAGAAGGTGGCGTAGGCCTCAGGGATGTCGCCGTGCACCGTGTGCACGACTGGGGCGACGTCCGCGGCACATGCGGCCACAAGTGTCGCGAAGCCGCAGTGGTCATGAATGACGTCAACGTCGCCAAGCTGAGCGAGCGTCGCGGCTACGCGGACTGCATACGTCAACTCGCGAAGGCGTTCGTCGGGTCCGCCGAGATCCGCGCGCCATGAGCGCGGAGCAAGCGCAATCGCGTCGGTTGTGAACCCTCGGCGCCGAGGAGTGTGACCCGATCGCCCGCCTGGCGCAAGGCATCCCCGAGCAACCCAACGACCAGCTCGATACCGCCGTAGCCATGCGGCGGAACCGGATACCAGGGAGGCGCCACGATCACGACATGACGCTGTGTCATCGGCTGCCGCCGCTCCCGACCCATGAACGCATCGACGTCTCCCGTCAATCCCTCACTACCGCCACGCGCAGCGGTCCGCCCGTCTCCACGTCCACTTCCTCGCCTTTGATTCGCAGCTGTACGCGGGTTCCACGATATACCAGGTGTACCGTCAGCGTCTCCCACACGTCGGGAAGCCGTGGGCGAACGGAAAGACCGTCGCCATCGGCTCTGACACCGGCAAACCCCTCGACCGTGGCCAGCCAGACCCCTCCCATGGTCGCGACATGCAGTCCGTGGGCAGTTGACCCGGAGTGTCGTCAATATCGATGCGCGCCGCGAGGCGGAGGAGGTCCACCGCCTCCGGGTAGCGACCAACGTGCGTGCGAGCAGCGCAGCATGAACGGCTGGCGAGAGCGAGCTGCCATGCGCTGTTATCGGCAGGTAGCGATCAAGATTAGGCCCCAGGGAGTCCGGTCGCCACCTCGGTGGGAACGAGAAGATGGAGCATGAGCGCATCGGCTTGCTTGAGGACTTGCAGGGACTGAATGCGATCGAAACCAATGACCGAATCGGCTGCGAACGGTGCCGAGCCATAGGTTTCGCGAAGGGGAAAGGGAGCGAGCTCTGAGAACCCGGAGAACTGCTCGTAGATCAAGGGTTTGCGAATCCAGGCCATCGACCAGCGCCTCCGCCAGAGCGCTCCACCGCCGAACCTCATGCTCGTCGCAATCGCCACTCGCTCGAGCGGCCGCTGCACGAAGGTTCCATCGCGCCATAACGTTGGTGAACGCGTTGTCATCAACATCATCGTGATACTCGTCCGGTCCGATGACGTGACGAATGTGCGCCGAACCATCGGCATCGCACTCGATGCGGGAAGCCCAGTACCGCGCGGTCTCCACGAGCAATCGTGTCAACGGACCACGGCGAAAGGCGTCATCTCCCGTCCAGTCCACATACCGGCAGGCGGCCCACGCGACATCGGCAACGATGTGATCCTCCATCTCCCCAGTCCGGACGCGCACGGTTTCGCCGCGCGGTCCGACGACTGATGCGGGGGTGATTTCGTGTCCCGTACTCGCCGATTCCCACGGGAATTTCGCCCCCTGCAGTCCGAGCTCACGGGCCTGCTCCATGGCGGCGCCGATGCGGCGAACTCGATATTCGAGCATTGCCCTCGCGGCGGGAGGGCACGTCGCCGCAAGAAAGGGCAGGACGAAGACGTCGGAGTCCCAGAAGACGTGTCCGTTGTAACCATCGCCACTCAGGCCCCGCGCACCTAGCGCCGCCTCTCCCTCGAGCCCGACGGCGCCCATCAACTGGAACAACGAGTAGCGGACATTGCGCAACAGTTCGTCATCGCCGCGAAAATCAATATGTGCGTTACTCCATCGCTCCGCCCACGCTTCCCTGTGACGCGCGGTGGAGCGCATTGACCCCGGCGCCCCTCGACGCCTGCGCGCGAGCCCGCGCAGCTGGTCCATCTCCCCAGGCGCAAACACCGCGATGCGCTCGAGGACCGCGGAGGATTGCCGTCGCGCCGTGCGTCGCTCATGTGTATGGCCACGGCACCGCCTCGGTTCGGTGCGCAACTCGGTTTCGGTGGGCTCCTTCTTCGACCGAGCCGAGCAACGCAGTCGCTCCCGGCAGCCCACAACACGGCGGTGCCCGGTTCCGCGAGCGAGCTGAACTCCACCACTGAAAGCGATGATCCGGCTTGCGTGCAGGTGCTGGGCGAAGACGCCGGTGTGGAGGTCGAGAACTCGCGACAGCCGCGCACCCCGGTCGAGACGGGCATCGAGTTGGTTCCATGAGGGAACGATGGCGAGGTGCTCCTCAGGCCCTCACCTTCGTAGAACCCCGCAGCCCGGGTTTCAGCGGCTGCGTGATCGGCCACGATCAGGCGCGCCCGTGGTGCCGATCCGCCCGTCCGCCAATGTGAGCACGGTCGAACTGCACGGCCTCGCTGTTCTTGTCGACGCCATTGACGACAACGCGCCAGGCGCTGCCGGGATTCGGCACTGGCGGCTCCCCTTGGCGTCGCCGTCGCAACTGATCGTCCAGCACGTCAAGAATCCTGTCGGGGCCGCCGGGCAGAGCGAGCACACCGCTGCTGGCGGTCCAAAGGGCTCGGCGCCGACAGTGACCGCAAGACAGCCTTCGGCCTCAGGAACGAGCATCAGCGAGTCGCTGCCCGGCACACCACCGAGCTGCCGAACTCATCGCCCGCGACAATGACGTCGCTCGGTGCGATGCCGTGAGCCCACATGTCAGCGAACGCCCAGTGGGCAGCATCGGCCTTGTCAGTCAGGCCGATCTCCACGTACTTGGCGTCGCTGCTGATCCGTGCGTCGGTAAGGCCGGCTTCCAGTGCGGCCTCCTGCGCAATGGCGCACAACGTCCGCGATCGATCGCGATTCCCGCAGCGTTAAGCGCGCCTCGGTTGCGCGCAGCAGATCCACGATTCGCGCTTTTGGCGGATCAGCCCATTCTGCGAGCGGAATGATGTCGACCTTCCGGCGGTTGAGACGTTGCGCGACGATTGTGGCCTCCACGCCGCGTCCGCTTCAGCCGATCGACCGTGAGCGCTGCTGCCCGGTCGAGTTGGGCATTCTCATCACGCGTTGCGGTGCGCCGCGTGAGCAGTTGCGGCCCAGTCGCGGCCGCACTCGAACACCTCGGACCCGCGATTGACACAGAAGAGCAGCCGTCCCGGGCCCGATGGGCGGGCCTGTAACTGCCTATCGACATTCTCGACATGCGTGCCTGTGATGACGACGAAGTCGAACCCATACGCACAGAGCGCCTCGATCAGCTGACGCACACGCCCAGCGTCAGCATGCGCGATCCGGGACCAGCGTCCCGTCCCAGTCTGCGACGCACGTCTCGAAACGGCGATCGACATCCGTGCTTGGGCTCGTCACGTTGGGTTGGTCTCCTGCCTATCGTCCTCGATCTTTACGGGCCGTCCTGGGTCGGAAGCCAGGTTCAGCCTAGCGCAGCTGGCACGCACCGCCGACGTCAGCGGCTCGAAGGGAGACCATCAGATGCGCCCTCGGCGAGACGCGAACCACACCCGTGGCCCAGGATTCGACAGCCCCGAACGTGCTTCGTGACACGCCCGTGATGCGAGCACCAGTCCCGTCTGACAACACTCAACTGCGATGTTCGCGGCGGACCTTCCCGTGACGGATGAGTTGGTGCCTGGGATACCAGGGCAGTCGCTGGTGGGGGCGCCCTCCATGTTGGGTCACAACCAGCTGTACGAACTCGTCAATCTCGCACAGGATCTCCTGTGCATTGTGGGATTCGACGGGTACCTGAAGTTAGTCAACCCGGCTTGGCAGGACGCATTGGGATGGACAGCCGCTGAGATGTGCAACAGGCCATACGCGGCGTTCATACACCCGGACGATCGCAAGACAACACCATCAGCGCCAGACATGCTCGCCGATGGCAAACATGTCCGTCGATACGAGAACCGATTCCGAGCCCGCGACGGCTCGTTTCGATGGCTTTCCTGGGAGGCAACGGCGAGCGCTGAGGATGGCTGCGTCTATGCGGCTGCGCACGACATCACCAAGCCGAAAGTCGATCACCAGTTTGCGGCGGCGAAGAGCGCCGTCACCCGCATCGCCGGCGAATACGCTGACTGGGACGAGGCGGCGTGGCAGATCCTGAAGGCGGTCTGCGCGAGCCGCTGCTGGGACATCGGTGCAGTCTGGCTTGTCGATGGCGAGGGCCAGCAGCTTGTCTGGAAACAAGCGTACTTTGCGACCGACGATCTTCGAGATTGCCTCGGCAACGAGCTCCGCAACGGTCGGCGGCGGATTGGGGAGTCGCTTACCGGCCTCGCCTGGGAACGCGACGAGCCATTGTTCAGCGAAGACGTGCTCAGCGATGAGCGTTTCGCCGCACCGCCATCGGCGGCTTATGCGGGGCTCGGCGGTGGGTTCGCGTTTCCGCTTCGCCACTCTGGCAACGTCATCGGGGTAATGGGCTTTGGCAGCCGATACATCGAGCGTATGGATTCCGATATGCGCGCCGCGGCCAGGACACTCGCCATGCAAATCGAAGGCGTGCTCGGAAGTTTGGCGACACACCGCGACCTCTACTACATGGCATTTCATGACGCTCTGACGGGCTTGCCCAACCTGGCACTCTTCCGTGAACGGGCCAATCAAGCACTCCTGATGGGCCGGAGGCTCAAAACGCCCGTCGGCATCGCCCTCGCGGATGTCGACGACTTCAAGCAAATCAACGACACCCTCGGTCATGCCGCCGGCGATGCTGTCCTTCGAGAGGTAGGCGCGCGGCTGATGGACTCCCTGCGAGGTTCAGACACGGTGGCCCGCATTGGGGGCGATGAGTTCGCCCTGCTTTTCCCGGCTACGTCTCTTGAGGGAGTTGAACGGGCGCTCCGCAAGTTGAGTACCACGCTGGCGCGCGGACTGAAAGGCGTCGATCGAGCGCCGGTCCATGTCAGCCTTGGCTATGCGATCACGTCAAACGGTGAAGCCTCCCTCGACGATTTGCTCAAGTTGGCCGATGAGAACATGTATCACGAGAAACGTAGCCGTCGGCGCACTGCCAGCGGGGTCAGCGGGACGGAAGCGAGACCTGCCGACGAAGCTGCGAATCATGAGGCCCTATCGGGTCCGCCGGACCATTCCTGGTCCCATTGACGACGACTCGACGGCGACCGCACGGTGCGAGTCCCCACACCGAACCTCATAACCGGAGGCGTCGCCGGGCAGTGTCCTAGTGTCTGCCCGGGCCGTTATCCGGCCCGTCAGGCGTGTCGTGCTCATGCGGTGGCGCAGGCTTCGGTTTGGGCGGCGGAGCCGGCTTGCGCGGGGGTTTGTGTGGCGGCGGATCCGCTTTTTTGGGTCCAGCCTTGGGCGGATGTCCCGGGTGGGGTGGAGGAGCGGCCTTTCCGGGGTGCGAGGGCGTCGTACTCGCCGTCAGCCAGTCGTGCCCTGGCTTCGCGCCATGTGATCGACCGGGACGTGCCTGCGTATGCGCCGTCAAATGGGTTACGGGTCCACTGGCAGCCGACTGGCTCGGTACAGCAGCTGCCGCTCCGGTGACAAGAGCGAAGCCGAGTGCGCTTTTGGCAGCGAGAGGCGCCATTTGAGCGCCTGCGACACCCAATCCGGAAGTGACCTGAGGAATCAGTGGGATCTGCGAGATGAACGCGCTGAAGCCGACCGTCTGCCAGAGGCGCCCGAGTGACACGTTGAGGAAAGCCCTGACGATCACAGGATCAAACTGAGCGCCCGAGCACGCGACAAGCTCGTTGCGTGCGGCTCCGGGCGAGATGGGCCGCTTGTATGGCCGAGCGGCGGTCATCGTCTCGTACGAGTCGGCCACAGCGACGATTCGACCCCCGAGTGAGATCTGCTCGCCGTGAAGCCCATGCGGGTAGCCGGCTCCGTCGTAACGCTCGTGATGATGTTCCACGGCCAGTGCCCAGGGACCAAGCCATGGTGCGATGGGAGCGATAAGGAGGCTGCCTTGCGTGGGATGCTCCTTGAGCGTCGTCCATTCAGCCGGCGATGGCTTTCCAGGTTTGCGCAGGATTGCTGCAGGCACCTTCAATTTGCCGACGTCGTGGAGCAATGCAGCCCAGCGCAGACGGTCTTGGTCGTGCTGCGAGAGCTTGAGTTCCTCGCCAATGAGATCCGTAAAGATGCGCACGCGCTCGGAATGACCGCGCGTGGCCCGGTCGTGGACGCTCAGCGCCGCGACGAGCTCGAGCACACTTTGCGGCCCGAGGATCTCCGCCCCGGGGCGCCCAGCGCGGCGCGCACGCTGCAGCTGCAGCTCGAGGTCCTTGGGCCGACCGACCTTGCGGGCGATCTTGTAGCGCTGCGGAGCGTGGTCGGGAAAGAGCAAGGAAAGCTTCAGCAAAGCTGCCAGCGGCAGGAGGCGCCGTGCGACACGTTGTGCCGCAATCAGGACTCCAACGCTGAGCATGGTGATGACGACCCACCGCAGGACTGATGGCCACACAGTTGTAGGCGCAGGAACGAGGCGAGCCGCCTCTACCGCAACGACAAATGCGAGCGCTGCAGGCCCAACCACGGCAACGGCGCGGACAGCGGCACTCAACACCGGCCGGGAACGCCAACGCTTTCCCGCTTCGTCCGGGGGCATCGCCATACCGTTCATCGATCACCCTCTCCAAGTCCCGACCATGCAGCACGACGCCGCTCCTCTCGCGTGCCTCTTGTATGAGAGCGCACCGATTCACTTCTTTTTGTGGATGTACGACGCCTTGTGATCCCTGTAACGCACCAGTGGAGGCGTGACGGCGTGATGACAGCCCGCATGCCCGACGCGAGAAGACGCACTTTGTTGTGACGGACTGTCGATCGCGCTGACCGGGCCGCTGGAGACACCTATCGTCCTCAGCATGTCCCCACACGCGGATGGCGGGGCCTTACCGCTGCTGCGCGTCATTCCCGGCGACTCGGACCCGGGTCATGGTGAGCCCGTGCAGGCGGGATCGGTCTCACCCGCCATGCAACGCCGTCTACAACGGCTCGCCCTCGAGTTGGACGTACTCGAGATGCTGCCATTCTCCGATCCCGACGCTGCGTACAAGCCCGCGGTGGTGCTGGAGCGGACGGCACGCGCGCTCGACGACGAGGTGGCGCAGCGCCGTGCGCTATTGATCCAGGCCGATGTGCTCTGCCGCAAAGGCAAGCACACCGCGAGCGGTCAATTGATCAGAGAGATCGGCGACTGGGCGACCGATCACGGAGAGCGCCACCTGATGGCGCGGAGCAGCCGTCTGCTCTCGGTCTTTTTCGACTTCATCGGCGATGTGCCAAGTGCGTGGGAGCATGCCGTCCACGCCGTCGAGTTGCTCGACGACACGATGTCCGAGCGCATGCGTGCGGATCATCTCTTCGGTCTCGGACAGGTCCTTGTTCGCACCGGCGCATGGGACGCGGCGCGGGAGCGCTATCGCACCGCCCTGCAACTGGCAGACGGCCTCGATGACATCCCGCTGCGCGTCAAGATACTCAACAACCTCGCGTGGCTCGAGGACGACGCCGGCGACACGCACCAGTCGATGGAGATCGCCAAACGTATGCAGGCGCTTGCGGATCGTCACGGCGTCACGCTCGACGCAGCCTGCCTGGACACCGTGGCGAACGCGCAGCTCAAGCTGGGTCGTTACGCCGAGGCCGAGGCGACGCTGCGACCGATCCTCGACGATGAGCACCTCGATACCCGTTCGATCGAGGGTCTCGCGGAAGCGCTCAACACGGGCGCCACTGCTCAGCGGATGCAGGGACACATGACGGATGCACTCGCGACCCTCGACAGGTGCATCGGCATGTGCGAGTCGCGCGGCATCCTCGGCATCCGCGTCGAGGCACTCGAGGAGCGCGCGCGTGTGTTCGCCGCGCAAGGGCTGTTTCAGCAGGCGTACGAGCAGTACATCGAATTCCACGCCGAAGATGCAGCGTTGCGCGCGTCGCAGCGCGAAGCGAATGCGCGCACGCTCCAGGCGGTGTTCGAGACAACGGAGGCTCGCCGCGAGGGAGAGCACTTCCGGCAGCTCTCGCTGCGAGACGCGCTCACCGGGCTTCGCAATCGCCGGTATGTCGACGCGGAGTTGGTCGCACTGCTTGCCCGTGCACGCGATGATGAATCGCCCCTGTCGATTGCGCTCGTCGACCTCGACCACTTCAAGCGGGTCAACGACAAGTACTCGCACCCCGTGGGCGACGAGGTGCTGGCGAAGATGGGTGGAGTCCTGGCGGCAGCGACGGCGGAGTCGGGCTGGGCTGCGCGCATGGGCGGGGAGGAATTCCTCCTTGTGTTCCCTGGTCTCGACCTCACCGAGGCGGCAAGCCGGTGCGACGACCTCCGCAGAGCGATCGAGACGTTTGTCTGGGAGGGTGCCATGAAGGGCGAAGTGCTCACCGCCAGCATCGGCGTCACCGCTCGCCAGACCGGGCGCGTCAGCCAGGCAGCGCTCCTGGGACAAGCGGATCGCAACCTCTACGCCGCGAAGCACCAAGGGAGGAATCGGGTAGTCTCAGACTTCTCCTAGGACGAAGTCTGTATGACGACTCTGCTGCTCGTTCACGCGCATCCCGACGATGAATGCATTGCGACGGGTGGAGTCATGCTGCGCGCGCACCACGAGGGTGTGCGTGTCGTGCTGCTCACCGCAACACGAGGCGAGGAGGGGGACATCCACAACATGGATGCGGACGCCGTCCGGCCGCGTCTCGGCGAGATTCGCACTGCGGAGCTGATGCGGTCGTGCGCGATCCTCGGCGTCGACCGGCAGGAGTTCCTTGGCTACCGCAACTCCGGCATGGCAGGCTCCGCGAGCAACCGCGACCCGCGCTCGTTCGCGGCGGCGCCGCTGCATGAGGCCGCAGACCATGTCGCCCGTTTCCTGCGCGAGGAGCGACCGGATGTCGTCGTCACGTACACACCGGACGGCACGTACTGGCACCCGGATCATGTCAAGGCGCATCAGGCGACCTTCGCTGCGCTTGATCGGCTCCGCGCGGAGCAGTGGGAGCCGGTGAAGGCATACATGCACGCGGTGCCGCGCAGTGCCGTGGAACAGATCGCACAACGCGCACGCGCAGCGGGAGCGGTGCTTCCCATCGAGGTGGGGCAGATCGTCGGTATTCCTGACGCGGAGATCACCACCGTCGTTGACGTCTCGGCGTTTCTCGAAGAGAAACGCGCGGCGTTCCTGTCCCACCTCAGCCAGTACGAACCCGACAGTCCATTTTCGACGATCGCAGCGCAGATCTTCGAAGCAACGCTCGGCAGCGAGCGCTTCATCCTGGCCCGCGGCAGTGCTGCCGAGCCGCTCCCCGAGCAGAGCCTCTTGGCCGGGGTGGTCGCCCAATAACTCAGCGAGTGAGCGTGACCTTGCTGAGCCCGATGGGGGAGTCGGGGTCGAGGCCACGCGCCAGGGCTGTGTACAGCGCGATCTGCTGACCTCGCACCGCAGCGGTAACGGGCTGCAATGCCTCGGGAACGGCCCCCGGAAGGGACAGGTCGGCGCCCGCCTCCGGGCTGATCACCGTCACCGTTGCGCCGCGACCGCGCAGCTCCGCGCAGAGTGCGGCGACGTCGGAGGCAGCAGGCCCGGGAGCGGAGAAAGCGAGTACGGGCACGTCGGGCGTCACCGCAGCGATCGGGCCGTGGCGAAGGTCCGCTGCGGAGAACGCTTCGGCGAAGATCGCTGAGGTCTCGCGGATCTTCAGCGCCGTCTCGCTCGCCGCTGCAAGGAGAGGCCCGCGAGCCACGGTGAGCACCCGGTTGGCTCCCTCGAGGCGGCGCGCGACCGTCTCGGCGCGTGAGCGATCGTCGAGGACGTGACCGGCGTGCTCCGGGAGCGCCGTGAGATCTCGATCGCTCCACGGGACCGGCCCCATCGCCGCTGCCACGATGGCGAGCGCCATCAGCGTTGCGCTGAACGTCTTGGTCGCCGGAATCGCGATCTCGTCCCCCGCTGCAAGATCGATGATCACATCGGCGGCATCGCCCAGCGGGCTGTCGTTTGCGTTCACGATGGCGACGGTCCGAGCACCCGTTGCGCGCATCCGCTCGAGCACGCTGACGACCTCTGGCGTGCGCCCTGATTGGCTGATGCCGACGGCCAGGTACCCGTGATGGTCTGCGGGCGTTCGATAGAGGGTGTGGAGGCTCGGCGAAGCGAGCGCGACCGGCCGGCCGCTCGCCATCTCGAAGAGGTATCGCCCGTACAGCGCAGCGGTGTCCGACGATCCGCGGGCGAGGAGGACGGTGCCGCAGAGGTGTTCGGGAAGCAGCGCACGGATCGATGCCGTGATCGACTCGCGGCGTCGCACGAGGCGGTCGAGCACGGCAGGCTGCTCGGCCATCTCGGCAGCCATGTGCTCGCCCTTCATGCGGGATCCTCGACCGAACCCTCGTCCCGCCAGGCACGCAACCGCTGCGTGGCGGGTCCGTCGGCGCCGGCGAGCGCAAGGCCGGCGAGCCCCGCCCCCACGACCGGCCGCGTCGTGCAGAGGCTTGTCTGCGCTTGCGGTGCCTCTGTCCGAATGCTCTCGGCGATGAAATCGAGGAGGAGCGAGCGGCTCGAGGTGAGCACCGAGCCGCCGAGGACGACCTGCACCGGGGCATTGGCCATCTCGAGTTGATGCAGCGCCGCCACCGCGAGCCGGGTGACCTCGGATCCCTGGTGGCGCAGGATCGCGATGGCTTCCGAGTCGCCGGCCTCAGCTGCAGTCACCACGAGCGGCGGCAGCTCCACGAGCCGCGCGGCGCTGAGCCTCTTCTGGTGGATCGCGACCGCGACCTCGAGCGCCGTTGCGTAGCCGAAGTACGCAGCGACTGCGTGTGCGAGCGCCGTCGGTCCACTGCGGCCGTCCTCGCTGCGCACGCCCGCACCCAGAGCCGCGAGTCCTATGTCGGGTCCGCCGCCCCAGTCACCGGTGATCTCGCCGAGCGCCGGGAACCAGGCGCGTCGACCCGACGGAGACATGCCGACGCAGTTGACGCCGGCGCCGACGGTCACAGCGACGCCGTGGCCGGAGCCGGTCGCCGCCCAGAGGACGGCGAAGACGTCGTTGGCCACATGGTTTTCCTCGGCCCACCCCTGCGCGCGCACCGCCTCGGCGAGCGCGACCTCTTCCGCGGGCAGATCGGCGCCCGCCATGAAGACTGCGGCAACCGCCGCTCGCGCCCCATTGCGCGGTGGCAGCCCCGCCTCCGCCCATGCGCGCTCGACCAGGTCGCCCACCAGATGAACGGCCGGCTCGAGGCCGAGCTGGTGCGGCGACGAGCCGGTGCCGCGAACCGAGGCGAGCACGGCGCCATCCGAGCGAAGGAGGAGCACATCCGTTTTGGAATTGCCGCCGTCGACAGCGACGACGAGCTCGGGAACGCTCATGCGAAGGCCGGCAGATAGCTGCGGTTTGCGGCGAGGAGATCGTCCAGCAACTGTTCCGCAAGACCGCTCTGGCCGATCAGCGGATGCGTCAGCAACGCGCGGAACGCAACCTCGCGATCCCCGGTCACTGCCGCCTCCGCCGTCAACGCTTCGTACGCCGCGGTATGCGCGACGAGCCCGGCCTGGTGTGATGGCAGCGCCGGGACTGGGAGGGGATCCGCGCCTGCGGCTCCGATGTGCGCGGGCACCTCGATCACCGCGTTCGCGGGAAGCTCGGGGATGATCCCGTTGTTTCGGACATCAACGACCTGAACGTCTGTGCTCGCGCCGAAGAGGCCGCTGAGCAGGTCCAGCGCGGCCTCGCTGTAGTACGCGCCGCCGCGCTCCATGAGCAGGTCGGGCTTGTCGTGCAACGCCGGATCGCGGTACAGATCCAGGAGCCGGCGCTCCACGTCCATAACCTCCTCGGCGCGGCTCCGGGACTCGAGCAGCTCCTGCACGACGAGGTCGTGCTGGTAGTAGTAGCGAAGGTAATAGGAGGGCACGGCGGCGAGGTTGTCGATGATGCGCCGGGGCATCTCGACATGCGCGGCGATCTCGTCGCCGTGATCGCGCAGCAGGTCCGGCAGCACGTCCTCACTGTCGACCGATACGGACCGGATCCATGTCAGGTGATTCAGGCCGGCATGGCCGAGCTGCACGGCTTCGGGTGTGACGCCGAGCCATCCGGCGAAGAGCTCGTTGAAAACCGATTGCGACGTTGCAGAGCCCGACAGCGCGATGACCATGGTCGAGGAGCGCGCGGGTCACGATACCGACGGGATTCGTGAAGTCCACGATCCACGCGCCGTCGGCGCCACGTCGGCGCACGCGTTCGGCGATATCCAGCACGACCGGTACGGTGCGAAGCGCCTTGGCGAATCCACCCGCTCCCGTCGTCTCCTGGCCGACGCATCCGCAGCGGAGCGGGATCGTCTCGTCCGTATGTCGCGCGGCCTGCCCACCGACTCGGATCTGCAGGAGTACGGCGGAGGCGCCGTCGACTGCCGCGTCGAGATCGCTCGTCAGCGTCAGCCGGCCGCGAAAGCCGTGCGCTCGCGCTATCCGCTGCGCTGCCCCACCGACGACGTCGAGCCTCGCCGTGTCGACGTCCTGGAGCACGAGCTCATCGATGCCGAGCTGATCGGCGACGCGCCCGAACCCCTCCACCAATTCCGGGCTGTATGTGCTGCCTCCTCCGACAACCGCGACCTTCATGCGCTCTGGTCTGCAGCGGTGTCCTCGCCGCGACGTTGCTCACGCACTCGCATGAGATCGATTGCCGTTCTGGCGATCGGTGTGTCGGATCCGAAGATGCGATCCAGCGCGAGCCGGAGACCCATCGTGGTGCAGCCGGCAATCACCGCGTCAACGCCGAGCGTCGACACCTCCAGGCGCGGCGAGAACGGTGAGATCGAGGCGAGCGCCTCCGCGATCGGTCGGAGGAGCAGGTCACCACCGCCCGTTCCGATCCCGCCGCCGAGCACGACGAGCTCGGGATCGAGCACGGCGGCAACGGCGGCGATCCCATGCGCAAGGCGGCGTGCCTCGATTCGCACGACTCGGTCGGCGTCGGGATCTCCGTGGCGGGCGGCGTCGAAGATCGTCGCGACGGAGCTTGCAGACCGGACGCCGTGCTCGCGCGCGAGCGCGACGATCGCCGCCGACCCGACGAGGCTCTCGTAGGCGCCGGCACCCCATGTCGCGCGATGCCCTGGTCCGACGTCGGCGGCGAGGTCGAGCCGCAGGAAGCCGATTTCACCAGCGAGGCCCGCCGCGCCCCGACGCAGCGCCCCGTCAAGGAAAACCCCGGTTCCGACCCCGGTCCCGACCGAGAGGAGGACGAAGTCATCGCTGTCCTGTGCCACACCGTGGACATGCTCGCCGACCGCCGCCATGTTCACGTCGTTCTCGAACGCGACAGGCGCGACCAGCGCCTCGCGTATCGACGGGATCACGCGCGGGCTCTCCCAACCGGACAGCTGCGGCGCGAGCGAGAGGTGATCAGCGCCCGGGCGCAGGACGCCCGGGGTCCCGACGACAACCTGGTTGATGTCGTCGAGGCCGATCCCCGCGTCACCTGCGAGCGTCTCCGCGGCCTGGCGCAACTGTGAGATGACGGCTTTGGCGGTGCTGCGCGGTGTCCGCATCGCGCAGCGCCCGACGACCGTTCCTGCGAGGTCGACGAGTGCAGCCCGAACCCATTCGCGTCCGACATCAAGGCTCAGTACCCACCCGGCACGAGGGTTGACGTCGTACAGCTGCGCGCTCGGTCCGGGGAGGCCGCGCGTGCGCCCGATCCTCCGGAGCAGACCGAGATCGACCAGCTGGCCGAGCACCTCCGAAACGGTCGGCTTCGACAGACCCGTGCTCCGGACCACGTGCGGTGCGGCGACGGGTCCGCCGGTGCGCGCGAGCTCAAAGGTCGTGCGCAGGTTGATGGTGCGCAGCAGGCTCGGCGTCGCTGCATCTGTGGGCCGCATCGAGCGTCTCTCCCGAGGAACGTTAGTAAGGGTGGTTGTCTCTCGCATCGTGCCCGACGGCCGTCAGGGAACGCTCGGCTCGTTGTCGATCTGCCACGCGAATGCCATCGGCGTCGCCGCGGTGAGATCGAGCGCCGGCTCATCGGTTGACCACGACTGGACGTTGTCCTGGAACACCGCGGTCGCACTGTTGAACTGCGCGAATCTGTCGACGCCGTTGGCCGGACAGGTGCGCATCCCGTCGACGACCCCCGTGGCGGCAAAGGAATTCGGACCCTCGACCACCGCGCCCGCGAGCACCGGCGGCCTTCCGCTCCGCGAACCCGCGAGGTTCGCGACCTGGTGCTGCATGCACTCGGGGAACGTGGAGCCGTCTCCGACGATCAACGATGTGCCCCACGCGTTGGCCCCGAGGATGTTCCCGAGCCAGCGCGAGCCGTAGCGAGCGAACGCGTTGCTGCCCGTGAGGTCGTCGTACTCGCCCGCCATCACCGCAAGCCCTGCTCCGTGAGCGGTCGTGTCGAACGTGTCCCACGGGAACCCGAACCCGAAGGGATCGGTGCCGCTCTGCGTGACGGCGTTGTCGAGTTGCTTCCCGAGGTCGCCGACGAGCTCCGCCTTGGTCACCTGGAGGTCAGTCGGATTGCCCGCATGCTCGATTGCGTCGTACAGCTCGAAATGCGCGAGGCCGGTGACGTCGTAGAGGTTGAGCGAGTTGGCGGCATCGTTGGGGCCATCGATGTACTCGTGAGCCCAGTGCGCGGCGGCCCTCAGATAGTCGGTGGGGTGCGCGTTCGGGATGCCGGCCGGCGGTGGGCCCGCTGCGAGGGCGTCGTAGATCTCGGTCGCTCCCCATTCAAGGTCGTCGCGCCATTCCTTCTCGGGGTAGAAGTCAAAGGGAATCGCCGTCTGGAGCCTCCCCAGGGGATGCGTGTTCGCGAGAGCGAACACATCCTCGGCGTCCTTGAGACAGGTGGCTGCCTGCGCCGGCTCGGTGACCCGGTCGAGCTGATAGCAGAGCGCGAAGTCCGCGGCGAGACGGCCGGCGAGGTTCGGGCTGATGAGCGATCCGGGCGCTCCCGCGCGGAAGACCGGCCGGTTGCGGATGTATCGATCCTCGGGGTTGGTCCCGCCGTACGTGTCGTCCGCCTGCGGCAGCCGCCAGATGTCGTGGTCGCCGGTGATCGCGTTGTTGCCCTCGCCGATGCCGACCTGCAGATACAGCGTCTTCGTGCTGTCGTTCCACATCTGTTCGAGCCAGCTGAGCCCGAACGCTGCCTCGGCGCTGTAGTTCGCGGTGGCCGATCCCGTTCCGAGTTGGTTCGGGAAGTCACGGACGTCGGTCTCCATCATGCCGACGACGTAGCTGATCGTCTCGGTGAACTTCAGGTAGTCGCCGGCGTCCCACCAGGCGCCCGCGGCATTGATCGTCATGCCGAGTGGTGTGAGGTCGCCTTTGAAGTTGCCGTTCCCGTCGACGGTGGGGATGAGGTACGTCATCGCGTTCTCGTCGTTGAGATGGCCCGGCGCGTTTCGGAGTGCCGAAGGGATGAAGTTGGGGCCGTCTCGCTCGTTCTCATAGAACGACAGCGAGTTCGCCATCGCGGTCGCGTAGATGTGCGCCGCGGTGTCGATGCGAAAGGCCGGCGATCGCACCTGCCCCGACGCGCCGGCGACCACGATGTGATACGTGCCCGTGCGCCGGAGCGTGTTGAAGTCAATCGCGTACACGTGCGTGTACGTGCTGCTCCACGATCCCTGGTCGGCGCCGACCACCGACTCGAACCTGGTGCGGCCCTCCGAGTCCACGACGCGGAATGTGGCACCCCGCCGCGACGCTGACGTCATGAGGTAGGCGCGCTTCGACGCTCCGGCGGCATAGCCGACCTGGTCGACCCGCACCTGAGCCGTCGCGGCCGCGGCAGTCTCGCCTGCTGCCGCCGTCGGCGCGTCAGCAAGCCCGGTCAACGGTGTGATGAGGCAGGCAGCCACCACAAGACGATGGCGCAGGGTGAATCCTCGGCGGCGTCGGGCGGGTCGCTCGGACATGGTTAGGGATTCTTCCTATCAGCAGGCGCTGTGTCAAGCGCCGGGCTCCGCCGGAACTCGCGAAGCGGGCGAGACGGTCGAAAAACTCACCCTGATCGGTGGTTGACCGTGCGACCGATGTTAAGGTAGCTTTCCTATAAATTACCGGCCGCGGGTCACTTTTCACCCGATACGCGGTGACAGCGGACTTCGGAGGAACCCGGATGGTTTGGACGTGGCGACCGAACAGGAACGCCGACAATAGGCCGGTGCGACATATGAGGCCGATCACCGCGATGGTCGTCGCGGGAGTCCTCGCTGCCGCCTGCGGCTCGGCATCAACGAGCTCGACGAGCAGCGGGAGCGCCAACACCGGCAAGGTGGGCGGCAAGCTCCTCATCGATAACGAGAGCGGCAGCACATGGACGTGCCAGTTCAACCCGTTCAACCCGGCGGTGAACATCACTTCAGTCGGCTTCGTCTACGAGCCGCTCGAATTCATCAACATCCTCCAGACGAACCCGGACGGCACGCCGAAGGTGACTCCCTGGCTGGCGACGGGATCGACCTGGAGCCCCGACTTCACGA
Organism: Candidatus Dormiibacterota bacterium; assembly: GCA_963757475.1. Taxonomy (GTDB): domain Bacteria; phylum Chloroflexota; class Dormibacteria; order Aeolococcales; family Aeolococcaceae; genus Palsa-851. The sequence goes on along the minus strand of CAVWRW010000003.1, from coordinate 226,767 downwards.
CGCTGACCATGACGATCCGCAGCGGCGCGAAGTGGAGCGACGGCAGCCCATTCAGCGCGAATGACGTCGTCTACACCTTCAACGCGCTGAAGGCCGATCCAGCGCTGGATCTCAACGCGCTCTGGTCGGTCGATAGCGGTCCGCTCACGAGCGTGACGCTGCAGGGCACGGACCAGGTCGTCTTCACCTTCAACGCCCCTGCGCAGTCGTACTTCTACTACGTTGCCGATCAGACGCCGATCATTCCGCAGCACATCTGGAGCACGTTCGATCAGACGAAGCTCGACGCCCAGGCCGACACCAACCCTGTCGGGACCGGGCCGTATCTCATGACGACGTGCTCGCAGGACAACATCAAGTATCTGCGCAACACCAGCTACTGGCAGAGCAAGCAGGGGCATCCGGTCCCGCAGGTGGCAGAGGTCGACTACCCGGCATTCCTCAGCAACACGTCGGCCAACCTCTATCTCGCGCAGGGCCAGGCGCAGTGGGGCGCGCAGTACATCCCGAACATCCAGTCGTATTACATCAGCAAGAGCCCATCGACGCGTCACTACTGGTTCCCGCCAACGCTGAACGTGTCGCTGTTCCCCAACCTGGACAACCCGCTGCTCAGCATCCTCGCGGTCCGCCAGGCAATCTCGTTGGCGATCGACCGCTCGCAGGTCTCGCAACGCGGCGAGAGTGGCTACGAACCGCCGGCGAACCAGACCGGCATCGTGCTACCGACCTATCAGACCTGGTACGACAAGTCCCTCGACGACACGGCGTACAACCCCACCAAGGCCGAGCAGGATCTGCAGGCGGCGGGATTCACCAAGGGTTCCGACGGCATCTATCAGAACGCGCAAGGGCAAAAGCTCTCGTTCACCATCAAGTCGATCAGTGGCTACACGGACTGGGATGCCTCATTGCAGGTGATCACCCAGGAGCTCAAGGCAGTGGGCATCGCGGTGACGGTGCAGGACGAAGACAGTGATCCGTACACCAATGACACGCAGAACGGAACGTTCCAGCTCGCGTATGGCGAGATGCCCGTTCCCGGCCCCGGGCCGTACTACGAGCTGCGCTCGATGCTCTTCAGCGGCAACATTGGCTCGACGAACTACTCGCGCTACAAGTCCGCCACAACCGACGCACTTTTCAATCAATACTCCGGTGCCTCGCCGTCACAGCAACTGCAGATCATCCAGCAGATCCAAGGGGTCATGGCGCAGGACCTTCCGGCCATCCCGGTGGTGGACGGTGTCGACTGGTACCAGTACGACACGACGAGCTTTGGCGGATGGCCGACGCAATCCAACCCGTACGCGCAGCCTCCGGTGTGGGCGACGCCCGATAACGGCATGGTGCTCACCCGCCTCTACCCGGTGAGCTAGACAGAGTCCCGATGCGCAGGGTCAGGGCGCTCCCGGCGCGGCGATGAGATACGTCATTCGCCGCGCCGGGCTCTTCGTCGTCACGCTGTGGGCGGCGCTCACCGTCAACTTCATCATCCCGCGCGTGATGCCGGGCAATGAAGCGCAAGCGGTGCTCGCCACGTTCCGCGGAGTTAACCCGGCGGCGCTGCATGCACTCCAGATCGAGTTCGGCATCAACGTCCATCAGAACGTCATCGTCACGTACTTCCAGTACCTGGCCAACAGCCTCACCGGACAGTTTGGCGTGACTGCACAACGGGTTCCCGTGCTGACCGAGATCGTCAGCAAGCTCCCGTGGACGCTGGCACTGGTGGGCATTACGACGATCATCGCGTTCGCGATCGGGACGATGGTCGGCGTGGTGAGCGCATGGCGCCGAGGCGGCCGATTCGACGGCATCCTTCCGCCGATGCTCTTCATCGTCGCGACGTTTCCCGTCTTCTTTGTCGGACTGTTGCTCCTCTTCGTGTTCGCAGTTACCCTCAACTGGCTGCCGCTCAGCTCCAACTACAGCATCGGCGCGACGCCCTCGCTTTCGTTGTCCTTCATTGGTGATGTGCTCACCCATGCATTGCTTCCGGGTTTCAGCCTCGTCGTCGTGACCGCAGGTCTCTGGATCTACTCGATGCGCAACAACATGATCACGACGCTCGCTGAGGATTACGTGAAGATGGGGCGGGCAAAGGGCCTGCCGAGCTGGCGCATCATGCTCGACTACGCTGCCCGAAACGCGATCCTACCCAATCTGACGGGATTCGCCATGCAGCTCGGCTACGTCCTCGGTGGGTCGATCCTTGTCGAATACACCTTCTCGTATCCGGGTCTGGGATACCTGTTCTACACGAGCACCACGGACCACGACCTGCCGCTCATGCAGACGCTCTTCCTCGTGTACACCCTCGCTGTGCTCATCTGTGTATTGATCGCCGATCTGCTCACCGCCGGATTGGATCCGCGCACACGTGATGCGTAGGGGGCCGGCATGAGCATCGCAGCGATCAGTACCGACACGAGACCGGTGGATCCGGTTACTCCGGCGGGCCACCAGAGCGTGCTTGCTCGCCTCGCGTATGCGATCCTCCACAACCGCAAAGCCACGGCGGGGACAGTGATCCTGCTGATCGTCGTCTTTGTGGCGGTCTTTCCGGGCCTGATCGGGCGTGACGATCCCCAGGCGGCGATCTACGGCCAGGACCTCGGCCCGTCCTGGCAGCACCTGCTCGGCACCACGCAGCTTGGTCAGGACGTGTTTTCCCAGCTCGTGTGGGGCACACGTCTCACGCTGATCGTCACCGTCGTCGTGAGCGCACTCGCGACCATCATCTCGATGGTCATCGGCGTCACGTCCGCCTACATCGGCGGCGTGACCGACCGCGCGCTGTCGCTGGTGACGGACATCTTCCTGATCATCCCGACGCTGCCGCTGCTCATCGTGCTCGCGTCGTATCTGCCGCCCGGGTCGCTCACGATGATAGTCGTGCTCACGCTCACCAGCTGGGCATTCCAGGCGCGGCAGCTGCGCTCGCAAGGACTCTCGCTGCGCGCCCGGGATTTCCTTGCTGCCGCTCGGGTTCGTGGCGAGCGAACCTCATACATCATCCTTGTCGAGATCATTCCGACGATGACGTCGCTCATCGTCGCGTCGTTCCTCGGCCTTTCCGTCTTCGTCGTCGGCTTCGCGGCCGGTCTGCAGTTCCTCGGGCTGGGGAACAGCACGGAGCTGACATGGGGGACGATGCTCTATTACGCGCAGGCGGGCGGCGCGCTCGAAGCGGGCAATGCCTGGTGGGCGCTGGCACCCGGCGCGGCCGTCGCCTTCATGGGTGCGGGCTTCGCGCTGGTCAACTACGCGTTTGATGAGATCGGAAACCCGGCGCTGCGGCCGGTGAGAAAGCGACGTGCCTGAACCACTGCTTGACGTCCAGGACTTGTCGGTCTCGTATCTGACCGATACGTCGTCGGTCGGCGCCGTCGACCATGTCAGCGTGACGCTCCATGCCGGAGAGTTTCTCGGGATCGTCGGCGAGTTCGGCTGCGGCAAGTCGACGCTGCTCTTCGCGATCGCGCAATTGCTGTCCCCGCCGGCAGAGATCACGTCGGGAAGAGTCGTGTTCCGAGGTCAGGATCTCGTGCAACTCACCGACAGCGAGCTCCGGCATGTGCGCTGGCGCGATTATTCGGTGGTGATGCAGAGCGCCATGAACGCGCTCAACCCGATGAAGAGCATCGGCGCGCAATTCAAGGACACCCTTCGCGCGCACGGCCAGAAGTCAGGAGAGAGCATCCGCGCTCGCTCGGCTGAGGTCCTCCACCTGGTCGGGATCGACGCCGAGCATCTCGACAGCTATCCACATCAGTTGAGTGGCGGCATGCGGCAGCGCGCCATGATCGCCATGGCCCTGCTCTTCACGCCGCAGCTGGTGATCATGGACGAGCCGACGTCGGCGCTCGACGTGGTCGCGCAGCGTTCGCTCATGACCAAGATCAAGGAGCTGCAGCTCGAGTTTGGTTTTGCCGTCATCTTCGTGACCCACGACATGTCGGTCGTTGCGCACTACTCGGACCGTGTGCTGGTCATGTATGCGGGGCAGGTGGCGGAGATCGGTGACACCCGCTCGATCTTCGAGCGTCCGATGCACCCGTACAGCAAAGGACTCCTCGATGCCTTTCCATCGGTCCGCGGGCCGCGCCGTCCGCTCATTGGGATTCCTGGGAGCCCTCCCGATCTCAGCCGGCCGCCGTCGGGATGCCGGTTCCACCCGCGCTGCAGTGAGGCGATGGCGCGGTGCAGCGCGACGGAGCCGGCACTGTACGGGGTCGACACCACGGAGGTGCGCTGTCTGCTGTACGACGAGTCCTTACGGGATGCTGTCTGACCGATGAGTTAACCACGGAGCGACGTCGACGACGCGGACGGCGTCATCCTGCGCACCACCGATCTGACGCGGCACTTCCGCCTCGGCGGATTGTTCTCGGGGCGGATCCTGCACGCGGTCGACGACCTCAACCTTGTCATCCACAAGCGTGAAATCGTTGCGCTCGTCGGCGAAAGCGGCAGCGGCAAGACGACCGTCGCGCGACTGCTCGCGATGATCTACTCGCCGACCAGCGGTCAGATCACCTATCACGGGCGCAGCGTGCACAGCCTGCGCTCGCGGAAAGATGTGCTCTGGTACCGCGGCAAGGTGCCGATGGTGTTCCAGGACCCGTACAGCGCGATGAACCCGGTCTTCCGCGTGTCGCACGGTGTCATGCGCAATCTCAAGCTGCACCGCCCGGAGCTCGACCGTGCACAGCGTCGTGCGGAGGCCGAGCGCGTCTTCGACATCGTGGGATTGAACCCCGCGGCCGAGATGCTTCGGAAGTTTCCCTATGAGATGAGCGGTGGTCAGCGCCAGCGGGTCGGCTTCGCACAGGCACTCGCAGTGCGCGCCGAGCTGATCATCGCCGACGAGCCGGTGTCGATGCTTGACGTCTCCATCCGCGCCGGGATCCTCAACATGATGGCCACCCTTCGCAAGGAGGAGGGGGCGTCGATCCTCTACATCACGCACGACATCGCAAGTGCGCGCTACGTCGCTGACCGCATCATCGTGATGTACGCCGGACACGCGGTCGAGCAGGGGCCGACCGAGGTAGTGCTGTCAGCGCCGAAACACCCATATACGCAGCTGCTGCTCTCTGCGGTGCCCGACCCGCATGAGGTGCTCGCTCCGGTCTCAGCGGATAGCGGCGAGCCACCTCGCGTGATCAACCCGGCTGACGGCTGTCGCTTTCGCGAACGATGCCCGTACGCCATCGACACCTGTGCGCAGGTCACGCCGTTGCTTCGACGCATGGGGCCCGGTCATGACGCCGCCTGTCACGTCGCGACCGCATCGGACGAAGCTGATGGACCAGAGGCCGCTGCGATGCTCGGGGCAAGCAGGGATGCGACGGCTTGAGTCGGATCGCCGCTCGGTGAATTTCGGTACCTGACGGCCCACGCAACGGAGATGCGAGGGTACGCCCGGCGCAAACCGGACGAACCCGGCCGGTACAACCGTGATATCACTGCTCGATGAGCGATAGCACGAGCATGCAGCCGGGCGGCCCGCCACCATCCACGCCCTCGCTGCGGCACGATCCTTCACCAGCGGAACCGGCGGGCGCTGAGACGCCGACACCGCTCGTTCCGGTGAACTCGAACCGGCGTCGCATGGTGGGCGTTGGGTTTCAGCTTGTTGCTGCTCGTCCTCGTGCTCATCTTCGTGCTGCAGAACCTCACCGATGCAACGACCAGTTTCTTCGGGCTCAAGTGGACCATCCCCCTGGGCCTCGACCTCCTGCTGGCAGCCTTGGTGGGAGGCGTGATTGCGTTCCTCCTTGGAGCCGCTCGCATGCTCCAGATACGCCGCGTCGCGCGCCGCTATGCTCGCGGACGCAAACGCATCTAAGTGACGGACGCAGTCTTCTTCGATGTGGATGGGACGTTGATTGACAACACATACCTTCAGGTCATCGCGTGGTCACGTGCATGTAGGGACTTCGATCTCAACATCGACATGGCGGTGCTCCACCGCCTCTTTGGGATGGGGGCAGATCAGTTCATCCCCGCTCTGCTGGGTCACGAACAGCCTGGACTTGCGGAGGCGCAGAGCCGCCATATCGCCGTGTTCGCCGAGGAATCCCGCCCTTTCGAGGGCGCTGCGGATTTGATGCAGGAGCTCCATCGGCGTGGATTCCTCCTAGGGATCGCAACCTCAGGAAGCGCTGACGCGACGGACGCAAACCTCCGCCGCATCCTGCCTGATCTGTCGATCATCGATACCATCGTCTGCCGCGACGACATCGTCGCCACCAAGCCGGCGCCCGACCTCGTTGCCGTTGCGCTGCAGCGCTCAGGTGTATCCGCCGATGCCGCCATCCTCGTCGGGGACACCCGTTGGGATATCGAGGCGGCGGCGCGATGCGGGGTTCGGACGATTGGAGTGCGGACGGGAGGACACACGGAATTGGAGCTCATGGACGCGGGAGCGCTCGCGGTCTTCGACAGCGTTGGTGATCTCCTCGGCAACCTCGAGGATTCGCCACTTCGACGCTAGGGTCGAGCTCTAGGAGCGAGGTGTGGGTCGAGGCCGCACGGTCGTCGTATGGTCGACGTCCTCGGACGTTTGCCGCATCCAGCGCTCATGTTCGGCTATTCGCACAGCCAGTTGGCCAGGAGTTGTGTGCGCCTTGATCATGAACTCCAAGGCGCCCAATTTCGACCCACGCTCGATCATGTCAGCATCGCCGACATTGGTGAGGATGATGACCGGTATGTCCTTCGTCTTCGGGTTGGTCCGGAGATCTGCCAGGACGCCGAAGCCGTTGAGCTTCGGCAAGCGTACGTCGAGGATGATGAAGTCGGGGCTCTCGGCGGATGCCATCCGCAAGCCCTCTTCGCCATCCCGAGCGACGACGACAATACGGCCGGCGGCTATCAAGGCCAGCCGATACATGTCCGCTGCGACCTCATCGTCCTCGATCAACAGAACTTTGAAATCTGCAGCTACCATGTTGCTCCCTTGGCCTGGCTGCGCCTCCGTCATGGCTGGGCCCGACGGAAATGCAGGACCCCGGTGTCGAGGCCCTGCATACCATTGGCTCTATTCGGTCGAGCCGCCATCGCGCGCCTGCTTGGCCGCGGCATGAATGTTATCGGCAGCCGTCTCGGGGTCGATACCCGCCTCAGACGCTGCCTTGGCCAGGTCGTCGGCTGTGATGTCGCCGGCGTGATGGCGCTCGTTCGGGTCGCCGCATCCGCAACTCATGCACATGTCGTCTGCCTCCAGAGGTTGTTGGTGATAGGGACCTATCGTCAAATGAAATTGGCCGGGAAAGCACGTCCCGGATTGATAGTGGCGCTGTCATATTATGCGACCTCGGTACTGGTAGACGAGCCACTGGCCCGCGACGGTACAGGGTCTTTAAGCTATTGAGCGTCCATCACTCAGGAGATGCGCTATGAAGGCTGTAACGTTCCGCGCTCCGATGCAGGTCGTCGTCGAGGAGATCGACGACCCGAAGATCGAAGCTCCCACCGATTGCATCGTTCGGATGACGTCAGCCGCCATCTGCGGCAGTGACCTGCACATGTACGAAGGTCGCACCGCGGCGGAACCGGGGGTTGTCTTCGGACACGAGCCGATGGGCGTCGTCGAGGAAATTGGTGCTGGAGTGCAAAGCATCGCTATCGGCGATCGCGTCGTCATGCCGTTCAACATCGCCTGCGGGTTCTGCAGCAACTGCGTCCGCGGCTTCTGGTCGGCGTGCCTCACGACCAATCCCGATGGCGCCGGCGCCGCGTACGGCTACGTCGGTATGGGGCCCTATCACGGGGCGCAAGCTGAATTGCTCCGAGTGCCATTTGCGGATGTCAACTGCCTCAAGCTCCCCGGCACCGAGGGTGACGAGTTCGAGAGCCATTTCCTGATGCTCGCGGACGTGCTGCCGACCGGCTTTCACGCCGCGAAGCTCGCCAATGTCCAACCCGGCAGTAGCGTCGCCATCTGGGGCGCAGGGCCTGTTGGGCTGATGGCCGCCATCAGCGCACATGTACTGGGTGCTGCGGAGGTCTATGTCGTCGACCACGTCGCGGAACGGCTACAGCTGGCAGGTGACTTCGGCGCGATTCCCATTGACGCGACGAAGGCCAACCCTGTGGAGCAGATTCGTGAGCATCGTGCATCGAATCGCGCTGCGCATGAGAGCCTGCGTCCAGGCGAGGAGAAGATGGACGGCGTCATGTGCGGCATCGACGCTGTCGGCTACCAGGCTCGGAAGTCATGATCAGCCGGGTGACGAGAAGCAGACGCAAGCCATCGACGATCTCGCGCAACTCGTCAATCCCAGCGGCAGTATCGGGCTTATCGGGGTCTACCTCGCTGAGGATCCCGGCGCCGGTGGAATGCATGCGCAGCACGGCGAATTCGTGTTACCCCTCGGGACCATCTGGAAGAAGGGCATCTCCGTTGGTATGGGTCAGGCACCGGTGAAGCGATACAACGCGGCACTACGCGACCTGATCATTGCCGGGGCCATCGAGCCGGGCCGGATTGTCAGCAAGGAGATCGGGTTCGATGAGATTCCCGATGCCTATGAGCGCTTTGACCAGCGGGAAGCCGGCTACACCAAGGTCATCCTGCACCCGGGGCGGCAGTTGGAAGTGACTGGCCGATCGACCCACGCTGAACAGCAATCGCCGGTGTCCGCCGGCACACCGTAGGTATGCGAAGGCACCCAAAGCGGCGACAATTCCCGCTCAGACGCACGTCTGTCCCGGCGACACCACGCTCAGGTCGCCGCGCGCGTTGATGCCATCTGAGCCAGCCCTCGAAGCCATCGGCACGGGTGCCCGGACTGGTTTGGCGAGTCGCGAGGACCAGGAATGGATGAGGGACTTCGCAGACCCGGCCAGGGAGTGGCGCCGGCTGTTCTCCGAATTGCTCGGTACCTTTCTTCTCGTGCTCGCCGCCGCCGGGGCCGGCACCGTTGCATCCAAAACGGGCGTTCCGATTTCCCGAGCGGCCGCCGTTACGGCACCGGGCCTCACGGTCATGGCGGTCATCCTGTTCATGGGAAAAGTTGGCGGCGCTCATCTGAATCCCGTTGTGAGTTTCGCGTTCGCCCTTCGTTCGGAATTCCCTTGGCGACGCGTACCCGGCTATGTGCTGGCCCAACTCGCAGGAGGCATCCTCGCCTGTCTCTTCTTATGGGCAGTCGTTGCGCGCCCCAACACGCTCGCTGCGACCGTTCCAGCGCCGATGGTGGGGGATGTGCGGGCGATGCTTGTCGAGGTGGTACTGACGATGGGCTTGGTGAGCGTCATTCTCGGCACCGCATCATCTGCGCAGAACGTGGGCGCCCTCTCTGCCGTCGCAGTCGGTGCATACATCGCGCTCGCCGGATTGTGGTCGAGTCCGCTCAGCGGCGCATCAATGAATCCGGTTCGCTCATTTACGCCTGACCTGATCCGCGGAGATCTCTCGCATACCTGGGTCTACATCGTCGGTCCGCTCGCCGGCGGGCTCTTGGCGGTCATCTTTGCGGTTGTGCTTCGCGGCCGCGGCGGCGATCCCGGTGCAGCGCGCGCCGCCGAAGGCGACGATGCGCGGTGACTGCGGGATGGGTGTTCTTTATGCAACCGCCGTGTCGGTCGGTCGGGTATCCGTACTGACGCGAGTTGACGGGAGCGCGAGGTCTTGGGCCGACATGGGCTGGCTGATGAAGTATCCCTGGGCAAAGATCGCATCCAATTGCCGCGAGCAGATTGAGCGCGTCGACGTCCTCGATGCCCTCCGCGACGACACGCATATTGAGTTTATGACCGAGTGCGATCGTGGCTCGCACCAACGCAAGATTTCGTTCCGTGTCCCCAGTGGCGAGTCGAGTCAGGAAGCTGCGGTCGAGCTTCAACTCGCTGACGGCGAGGCTTCCAAGATAGGCGAGTGAGGTGACCCCGGCGCCGAAGTCGTCGATGGAAACACCCAATCCGAGTTTGCGCAATTGTTCGATGACGCTCTTGCACAGATCAAAGTCTCGAATGATCGTGGTCTCGGTGATCTCGAGGATGAGACATTCGGGGGCGACGCCGTACCGACGGAGCGTTTCCATCACCGAGTCGCTGAATCCCGGATCGAGGAGGTTGGTTGCCGAAACGTTGACGGATATGGTCACCATCTCACCGGCAGCTCGCCACGCGGCGCACTGCTCCACAGCGCGCTCAAGGACGAGCGCGGTGAGCGCCTGCATGAGACCGGCCTCCTCGGCCAGCGGAATGAATTCGAGAGGCGGCACGAGTCCAAGGCGCGGATGGCGCCAGCGCACAAGGGCCTCCATCGCCGAGCGATTACCGGTGATCAGGTCGATCTGTGGTTGGTAGTGCACCTCGAGTTGGTCGTCGAGGATGGCGCTGCGCAACTCGTCCACAAGCCGCAGCCGGTTGCCTCCGTCGTCGATGTCGTGCCTGTACAGCTCGAACGGCATCGGGCCGACCTTGGCGCGATACATAGCGAGGTCAGCGCATCGGAGCAGTGCAATGCTTGTGGTGGCATCCGCCGGTGCGCTGGCGATGCCAACGCTCGCGCCGACACGGACGCTCAGCGCGTCCAGGAGAAATGGTTGCTCGAGCTCAGTGATGAGACGCTGCGCGATCGTTGCCGCATACGTGGAGTCCGTGTCCATGACGAGGACTGCAAGCTCATCGCCGCCGACACGGACAAGGACGTCTGTTTCCCGCAGGTGAGCGGTCAGGCGCGGACCCAACTGCCTGAGCACCTCGTCGCCGGCTGAGTGGCCAAACGAATCGTTGATTTCCTTGAAATGATCGAGGTCGATATACAGGAGCGACAGCGTGCGGTCCAGGGTTTCCGGATCGGCGTAGTCGGCAAAGAAGGCGTCAAGCAGGTTGAACAGTTGCCGGCGGTTTCCGAGGCCGGTCAATTCGTCGGTGATGGCCTGGCGGTGGCGCATCTCGGTCAGGAATCGCAAGCTCCGAACGGAGAGCGCCAGCCGGATGCCGACCGTGACCAAGGTGGCCGTGGCGAGTCCCAGCGCAACCGGCGCGACCTGGTGCAGCGTGTCAACCAGGAGGATGGAAAGCCCGGCGAGCGCACCGAGGCCAGGGAGGAGAAACCCCGGCGTCCCGCTGCGCGCCAGGGGGTTGGTGTGGATGGGGCGAACCCAGACAGCGACGGAGATCAGCAAAATGGCGGATGGCCAGGCAAGGCCATTCAGAATCGCGCCGATGTGTGACGGTGAACCCGAGCTGGCGAAGAGATTGAACGTATCGCCGATCGCGGTGCAACCGATGGCACACGCAATGAGCAGCCACTGCGTGTTCTTGCGACCAGGGATGATCGCAGTGCCGCCTACCGCGAGCATGAGCAGCAATGCATCACCGATCGGATACGCAAGATCGGTCGCGACCGTCGTGGCGTCGCCGCCGACCGAGTGGAGAATCGTGTTGAACGCGAAGCAGGCGCACAAGGCTGCCGCACCCAGACCGGCCACAGCACCATCAAGCCATGTCGTCGCTCCTACACGCGCGACGTGCTTGCGCGTCAAGGCTATGAGCGCGACATACGTGATGGGGTAAAAGGCCAGCCAGAAAAGATCGGCAAGTGAAGGGACGGCCACTGCGCCGCCGCCTGCCGATTCCGCCGCGAGAATTGTGTCGCCGAGACTCCACGAGAGTATCCCGAGACCCAACATGAGGGTCACGACTCGCCGGCGCGAGCCGACAGCGCGGCAGAGACACAGGACGCTCGTGACCACTTCGAAGGCCCCGATGCCCCAGCCATCGACGATGGTGTTGGACTGGTCGGGTTGCCTGATGATCAGCGAGAGGCCGTATGCAACGAGGAGAGCCGCCAACGCCGCATAGGCAGCCATGACCCGACGTGGCGCGCGAGGCGCCGACACCGAGGCGCGCACGGCAAGAAGGTGGGTGTTATCCAGTGACACGCGAGCAGAGTAGGCCCGTGGTTCCACGACTCCCGCAAACAGTCGGTGGTCCATCCGTTACAGATCCGTACAAAGTGATCGCTGCGGGGACCGGCCAGCCGCAGTGACACCGAACGTGACACCTCTGGCGGCGATATTCCACCCGTGGTGTAGTTTGCTGATCCGTAGGCGCGAGACCTCGTCTCGAGTGCGAACGATCTGAGGGAGGTCGGCCATCGATGTGATTGGGCGGCAGGCCGAATTGCTTGCCATCAGCGACTGGATCGACGAGGGCGATGGGCGCCCGTCAGGACCGACGTCGCGGACGACTGCGTTTGTTGTGGAAGGCGAACCTGGCATCGGGAAGACGACGCTCTGGGACGCGGCAGTCGAGATGGCTCGCGCCCGCGGCATCCGTGTGCTGTCGTGCCGGCCGCGGCGCTCGGATGCGACCCTGTCCCACCTTGCGCTGACCGACCTGCTCCGATCCGTGCCCGCGGACGCCTTTCGGGGGCTGCCCGCCCCGCAGCGACTTGCGATCGAAATCGCCACATTGCGCCGCGAGGCCCGTGACGCCGAACTGGACTCCCGCGCCGTCGCCACCGCCCTCACAACACTGCTCGGCGGCCTCAGCAACTCGACGCCGTTACTGGTGGCTGTTGACGACGCGCAATGGCTCGATCCGCCGTCGGCGAACGCCCTGGCGTTTGCCCTGCATCGGTTGGACGATCGGGACGTGCACCTCTTGATGGCGGTCCGGATTGAACCCATGCCGGAACGGGCCTTCCCGGTGCTCACTGTGTTCGACGATGCCCTGAGCAGGGAGCACATACAGCGCCTGAGCGTCGGTCCGCTCAGCGTCGGGGCGATTCACTCAGTGTTCGTGCGGGTCCTCGGCAAGTCGGTGACACGGCCGATGCTCGTCCGCATCCACAAGGCAGCCGGCGGCAATCCCTTCTACGCGCTGGAGATCGCCAGCGAGATCCAAAGATTGGGGACCGTTGCACCCGGCCAGCCGCTTCCGGTCCCTCTGGATCGTCGTGAGCTCGCACTCCTAAGGCTCCGAAGGCTCCCGCGCGCGACCCGCGATGCACTGGCGCAGGTGGCAGCGAGGTCTCGCCCGTCCACCAAGGACATCGACGTCGGCGCCCTGGGCCCCGCGGAACGCGCGGGCATCGTTCGCGTGTTCGCGGACGATCGGATCGACTTCACGCATCCGCTGTTCGGCTCAGCCCTGTATGCGTCGCTTCCCGAGTCGACACGGAGAGCGCTCCACCGCCAGCTCGCCGCCACCGAAACCGATGTCGAGGAACAGGCGCGGCACCTGGCGCTCGCAGCGTCGGATCCTGATGCACGCAGCGCCGATGTCCTGGACCGCGCTGCCGACGCCGCCGGCGCTCGAGGAGCGTCCGGCGCCGCCGTCGACCTCAAGGAGCTGGCCCTGGCCCTGACCCCGCCTGACGACACGCAGAGCGTCGCCCGGCGGAAGCTCGAGCTGGCGTCACGCCGATACTTTGCAGGCGACGCGCCAGGCGCGCGCCGTGAGCTCGAGCGAGCGCTGCGAGAGCTGCCGCCGAGCGAGGTGCGAGCCCAAGTCCTGCTCGAACTCGGCAGCGTGCTCTGGAATCAAGGGGAAGGGGACGCTGGCTCGACCTTGTTCCAGCAGGCCTTGGATGAGGCGGAATCGTCCGCGCTCCGTGCACGGATCCACACACGCATCTCGTCGATGACCGATGACTTTGAGATCGCGGCGGCACATGCCGAGTCAGCCCTTCGGCTGACCGATGCGCGGCAGGATCCGCTCGTGTATTCATATGCGCTGCACAACCTCGCCCGTGCGAACTTCTATGCGGGCCGGGGTGCCGACCACGCGGCGATGGAGGAGGGCACGCTCCTGCAGCGCGCAGGGACAGGCTGGGAGATCAGTACCACGCCCGCGTACTGGGCGAGGGACTTCGATGACTTCGAGACGGCGGTCCGTCGGTTCGAAGAAGCCCTCCGCGTGTTCCGGGAGTTGGGCGACGAGGCCAGCTGCAGCTGCATCCTCGCGCAGCTGGCGGCAATTGATGCGCTGACGGGCCGTTTCGACATTGGACGTCAACGGGCCGCCGAGGCCCTCGAGCTCGCGCATCAGACCGAACAGGACACCTGGATCAATGTCGCACTGACCGTACAAGCGCAGGTCGCCGCGCGAGCAGGCGAACTCGCGGCAGCTCGGACAACAGCCGAATCGGTGTTGCACAGGCTCGAGATCCAGCCCGATCCGCCCATCGAGACCATGGTTCGAGGGGTGCTGGGGCTGGTTGCACTGTCGGCGGGAGAGGATGCTGAAGCCGTCCATCAGCTGGAGCGCGTCGATGCCTTCCTGGACTCAGCGCACACCCGTGAGCCGGCAGCCGACCGCGTCCACGCCGACTACGCCGAGGCGCTCATCGGTGTCGGCGATCTCGATCGCGCCGAGGAGGTGATCGCGCGCATGGAGGCACGCGCGCGAGCGCTGCCGAGGCCGTGGATCCAGTCGGTGAGCAGGCGCAGCCGTGGCCTGCTGCTCTCCGCACGGGGTGACCTCGACGCTGCTACATCGGTGATGCACGAAGCACTCGAGATGCACCGTGACCTGGACATGCCGTTCGAGCGAGCGCGCACGCTGCTGGCGCTCGGGCAGGTGCTGCGACGGCGGAACGAGCGGCGCGCGGCCAGGGCCGCACTCGAAGAAGCGCTGGCAATGTTTGCGAAACTCGGCATACGGCCGTGGGCCGACCGTGTACGCGAGCGAGCTGGCGCGTCTACCGGTACGCCGCGCACCTGCGGGCTTGACCCCAACCGAGGAGAACATCGCACGTCTCGCCGCGCTGGGTCTGACGAACAAGGAGGTCGCGAGGCGTGCATTCGTCAGCGTCAAGACTGTCGAGGCGAATCTCGCACGCGCCTACGGCAAGCTGGGTGTGGGCTCACGTGCGGAGCTCGGTCGCGTGATGGGCGAGCGAGACAGGGCGGGTAAAACATAGGGTCTTCCCGCTAGCGACTTGTCCGTCGCACCCCTACGTTGGGGAGCATGAAGCAAGGCCACGCGACGGAATACCTCGCCGAGTGTTTCTGGCCCGGCGTGCAAGAGTCCGACTTGATTTCGCTGGACGAGCGCGCCAGCGCCAGCGCCGCTGCGTTGTCCGATGACGGGGTAACGGTTCGCTACCTCGGCTCGCTCGTCATGCGTCAGGACGAGGTTGTCCTCTGCCGGTTTGAAGGACCGGAGTCAGCCGTGCGTCGCGTCGTCGAGCGGGCCGGGATTCCGTTCGAGCGGATCCTCGAGGCCGGTCATTCACCCAGTTCGGACGAGGCGGATCTGTGAGACGGGGAAGCACGGAACACGCGTTATGCATTGCCGCGCATCAGGTGATGCACGCGGCACGCGAACAGCAACTTGAAGTACGGAGGCCATCAATCGTGAAGCGAAGCATCGTGATACTGACCGCGATTCCCCTGGTGTCGCTGCTCGTCGGCTGCGGCGCATCCTCCACCGACACCACGCCGACGTCCTCGACGACAGTGACCATCCCCGCGACAAGCGCACCGGTGACGACCCCGACCGCCGCGCCCGCGACTGCTGCGCCCGCCGTAGACCTTTCGGGGTCCTGGTCCGGCCAGTACAGCGGCACTTTCAACGGCACCTTCACGCTCACCTGGAATCAGTCAAGCGGGGCGTTGAACGGCCAGATCGCCGTCTCGTCATCCCCCAAACCGCTCGACGTGACCGGGACCGTCGTGGGAAGCGCGATCCAGTTCGGCGCAGTGGGTGGTGTGGCGTATACGGGCTCGGTCTCAGGCAACAGCATGTCCGGCACCTACACGGTCCCCGGAGGGGGTAGCGGCAACTGGAGCGCGACAAAGTCCTGATTGTCAGGCTGAACGTCGCGCTTGTCTGTGTCGGCGGCGCTTTCGGGCTTGTGACGGCGTGTGGAACGTCGTCATCCGCCCGGAGCCTGCCGGCATCGGCTCCCACGACACCAATCTCCGTGGCGACCATCACCCCGACCGCGACTTCGGCGCCACCCCCCGACCCCCGCGCCCACGGTGACGACTGAGTTGGTGGCGGCCACCACCATCTATAGCCCGGCGTACGACGTCTCCACCGCGAGTTCGACGCCTGGTCCGCACGCGCCCTCCTGTTGAGCGGCGTGATGCGTCAACAGACGGTGGACCGCTAACGCGCGCCCGCGTTACGACTGACCGTTATCGAGCCGTTGCAGCAGGTCGTGGGCGGCGAGCTCGAGCTCCTTGTGGCCCCACTCCGCCGCACGAAACTGGCAGGCGATCAGCCCCATGCGATGGACGCGCCGAAAGTCGCCGTACACAAACGCATATCGGGCTTTGGTGTCGTCGTTCGCGCCGTCGGTGAGACCGAGGTGCCACTCGCCGTACTCTTCCCACGAATGGTGCTCGAGGAAGGCGTTTTCGTCGTCGGCGCTCGGCTGATTCTCACCCCAGTCGCTCTTCAAGACGTACTGATGCGCGTCGATCAGCCGTTCGGCGCGTGCGACAGCGCCCGGATTGACCGAGTACGAAGCCATCGATTGATTCTGACTTAACGGACCATGACGAACCCGGCCGCCGCAACGCGATGGCGGACGCGATCTCAACGAGTGGTTGGGCTCACTCAGCAGATGCCGCATCGATGGTTGGAGCGGCTGCCGGCTCAATCCTGAGCGGGGGATCCACGCGGCGCGGGCACCGACCCGCCGAAGCGACGGGTCAGCGCCGTGCCGTTGTTGCCGGGCCTGGCTCAGCTAGCTCCCGACCGTATACATGTACTCAAAGTCGTGGAAGTCGTTGTACGACTCCGAGACCCCGATCGCGGGATCAGTCGCTGAGAAATCCGTCGAGTTCGATCACGCTGAGGAACTCGTCGACCGCGGTGCCGGGAGTCGCCGTCGGGGAGAGCGTCGCCGTCAGCGTCCCCCATGCGCCGGGCGCTACCTTCAGCGCGGTTTCGGCGTTGCCGCCCGTGATGTCGGCGCCCGTCGACTTCAACGCGAAGAACCCGACGTGATTGGTCGTGTTCTTGACTTTCACCGAAATAGGAATGCTGGCGCCGGCGTGGATGACCCTCGACGTCGACATCGGCAGACCGTGCTCCGTGACCGGTGCGAGCTGGTTGTACGCCAGAGTTCCGGTGACCGGGTTGGAGAACCGCTCACCATTCGTCGTGGCGCCCTGCATCACATCGATCTCCCACAAGCCCGCCTCGGGATCGGTGGCGATGAGCGAGGCGTTTCCGGTCGGGTTCCCGGCCGTTGGTGTCGCATCGGTGGCCGTGACGTCGATGAAGCCTGATTCGGTGACGGCAGGAAGCAGGTCAGCCGGCGAGAACAGGTAGTAGTAGACCGGATCGTTGACCGCGTGATCCGGCGCGAAGAGCGTGATGTCGAGGTCCTTCTTGCCTGCGGGCACGCGCACGTAGAACGTCTTGATCTGCCCGGGGCCACGCGACACCGAGCTGGTCAGAGTTGCGGTGAACGAGCCCCCGGCCGACCGGATGAGGGAACGGCGCGCGATCGGTACCGAGCTTTCCAGCCCGTTCGGGCCTGTGAACTGCACCGATTCAGGGGCGTCGCCGGCCGCCGCCGGCAGCTTGATGTGAAGCGGCACGCTCGCCGAGCTTCGAGCCGGGATCGTCACGGGCGCTGAAGCGTGGCTCGTGATGAAGTTCTGGCCGCTGACCTGGAAGATCACGGACCCGGTGTAGCTCCCTGGGACGTCCGGCGGTGACTGCACGTGGCCGCGGCCGTTGGCCCACAGGATCTGGGCGGTCCACGTTCCAGCCATCGGGCGCTCGACCGTGCTGTGCTGGATGTCTGGGCTGGCGTTCGGCCCGTTGGACGCGCCGTAGTCGTATGAGCTCTGGGCCAGCCTCCCGGCCGGGTCGGTCAAGAGGAACGTCAAGATGTTGTCACTGCCGTTCGTCGGGTCCGGCCACCGCATGTCGGCATCGAGGACGTCGACGCCGCTCGGCACGTTGAAGGTGAACGTTGGAGCCGCCGCGGCCCCCTGCGCGGGAATCGGAAGGCTCGGGTTCGGCGCACTGACGCTCTCGGTGACTTGCGGATCGAGACGCCGCTCGCTGCCAAGCACCCGGTAGGTGCCGGTGACCGTCTCTGGATTGGACGAGGCGTTGTACAGGGAGACCGACGTGTTGACCGTTGAGTCGCCTGGGCCTTGCACGTCGAGCTGAGTGGGGGTATCCACCAGTTCGGGAGTGCTCGAGTTCGCCCGTGTCGTGCCTGGCATCTGGCGCGCCGCCAGAACCGCTGCGAACACGTTCAGGAGGCCGGCGCCCTGCTGGTCCGACTCAGCGCCGATGTCCGTTGCCGTGCTGGTGAGGATCTCCTTCACCTGGGCCGGCGTCGGGCTCGCACCGCCGTGGGTGTCGCGGTAGGCCTGAATCACGTCGGCGGCCGCGCCGGCGATGAATGGGGCCGACTGGCTCGTGCCGCCAAATGCCTCAGTCGGCAGTGGCGGCTCCTGGCCGGCACCCGCTGCAGCAAGTCCCAGATAGCCGGGGGCTGCGAGGTCCACGACGGCCCCGTTCGGAGCGGTGCCACCCGACGACAGGGTCGTCATGTTGTCGTCTTCCCAGCCGTGGGTATAGCCGTCGGCCTGGGCAAGGAGCCTGAGGTCATTCGTGCCGGCGGCGTCAATGACGAGGGGGTCGTCGGCGGGAGCCTCGACCGTGCCCGAGGAGCCGCTGTCGCCGGCGCTCTCAACGACCGTAACGCCCGCTTTCACCATGGCGTCGTTCGTCGGGGCGAGGAGATCGTCGTTGGCACCCGGCAGCGCGCCGTAGCCGTACGACTCGGACACCACGTTGACGTTCTCATCGACGGCCTGCTGCAGCCCAGAGATGACCTGCGACTCCGGAGCCACGACTTGACCCGCCGAGTTGGTGTCGGTGAAGAACCCGGTGGAGAGGATGGAGGCGCCGGTGGCGTCGCCCACGATGCGGAAGGTGCACTTCGAGGGGATGTTCGAGTAGGGCAGTTGCGACGCGTACGTGTAGGTGACCGTGCCCTGCGCGGCCATCGTGGACTCGTCCCCGTTGAACTCGTCGTCGAAGACGTTCTCGTGCGGGTTCGGTGCATCGATGACCACGTGCTGCCCGTTGGGCCGGATCATGTTCGGGTTCCCGGCCAGCTCTTCGGCGTTGGGGTTCCCGATGATGACGCCGTAGCCCGTCGCTAGCCTGGAGGCTTCCTGCTGATCGCTCGGGTCGTTCGATGCATCGTGGATGCTGGTGAGGGCCTCGGGCTCGAGGAGCGGGGTGGCGGGCGACGCATTGCAGAGTTGCTGCCCGTTTGTCGCAACCGCTTGAATGCTCGACTCCTGCACGCGGGATGCGGCAACGGTCTTCGTGCTCGATGAGCGGTCGCCGATGATGATGCTGCCGTCAGGGACGACCTCCTTGACACCGGCGGCATGGCTGAGTGCCTGTGCCTCGGCCGTCGGCATCGTCGCCGCGACGGCGTTGAGGAGCGAAAGGGTGGTGATGTGCGTGGCCCCGACCTGCTTCAGCTGAGCGACGAGCGGCGCCTGCATGGAGGCGGCGGTTGCTTGCCGGGCGCTGCGGTGGGCGGCGTTCGCCGGCAGGGTGCTGAGCTGGTTGGCGAAGACCACCACAACCGCCTCGCGCTTGCCGGCGGAGTTGGCTTTCACCTGGCTCGGGCTCAACGGAGCAAAGCTGGAGGTCGGGCCGCTCGCCTGAGCGGCCGAACCGGCTGCCCAGCCGGTGCTCGTTATTCCTGCCACGCCGAGCGTGGCGGCGCCAAGCGTCACGGCAATCTTTCGCACGGTCAAGGACATGCTGCTGCCTCCATTACGGCATTCTGGGTTCCTCGACCGCCCCGAGCCGAGATCGATAACCTCGGCAACCTACGCCACCTGAACCGCACAACGCAAGCAAGGTCGTTCCGGAAAACGTGACACCGTGGCTGACACCCTGGTGCCGGGGCGTCTATCAGGAGTAGCGCCGGATGGGTTGCGCGGCGTGTCCGGTCAACTCGACGTCCGGCACCCACCGGCAACCACACTCGACACACTCGCAGCCAGAGACGACCGTTCGCGTTGTGGTGCTGAGCGCGGTGGCTGTGGGCTTGTGCACGACCACTTCAGTCGACCGGCACTCCGGACACTCGATCACTTGGCTATCGCTCATTTCGACCACCCCCGTACTGACGCGCTGTGGGGGGCGACGCACGATAACTCAGCCGTTCCGCCGATCTCGCATCTTTGTCGCGGATGCCGGTGATCGATTGGCGTTGTGGCTGAGCGGCCCCCTGTGCCAACGATGGTATGTGTTGCGCGCACGGCCCCGCTACCCCAGGTCTACCGGGCGTCGATATCCAGCGACCGATCAGACGGCGATAGACTGCGCGTCATGGCCGATTTCGAAGGTCCCGCGGGGCTCACGTACAACCGCGGGCTGATCGCGGATCCGGCGGCGTTCGCCCGTGACGCGGATGCTGCCTCATGGCTCTATCTCTGTGGGGAGGAGTTTGCCGCTATGGATGGCGGCATGTCCTACGCCGATGTCGAGGCGGCAGTCCCGAAGTCAGCTAACGTCGTGTCCGATCCACCGCGAACGCTCGATATGGCCCTGGCGCGTCAGCAGGTTGCGGCGCTCGACGAGTTGCCGCGGCCGACACTCGTGACCTGTCGCGTCGGTCCACGCTCATCTGCAACGGTCTACCTCTATGCCGGCCTCCGGGCAGGCGCGAGTGCGGAGCAGGTCCTCTCACGGGCGGAGGCGGACAACGCACCGTTCTGCGCTTTCGAGGATCTCAAGGCCTGGGTCGTGCAAGGGCTCCTGGAACTCTCCTGACACCGCGGTCAGTCAAAGCGCGCGAAAGTCCGTCGCCTCGTCTGCCAGCACGCTCGCAGGAACGGCGGCGCGATTGCGCACCAGCGCTTTGGCGGCAAACAGCTCGCCGTCTTCGTCCAATTCCGGGTCACCGCCACGGTTGAGTCCCATCACCGCGCGCACCGTGCCGTCGAGGAGATAGCAGCCGAGGAAGCGGCGCTCCTCGAGGCTGCCTCGCACCACGAATTGATCCCATTGCGGCGCATAGCCGACGTACTCGAGCGCGTCCTCGTACTGGTCGGACCAGAACGAGAGCAGGTCGTCATATGGCTGCGTTGCGCCAAGCATGGAGTGCGCTGCCGCGCGGCCCTGGCGCTCCGCGTTGTTGTAGTGCTCAACGCGGAGACGGCCGAACACCGGGTGGCGCTGGTTTGCCACGTCGCCGGCCGCGAACACACCCGCAACATCGGTGCGGCAGCGATCGTCCACCAGGATGCCGTTATCGACGGGAATGCCGGCGTCGCGCGCGACCTCCACCGCGGGCTCGATGCCGACGCCCGTCACCGCGAAATCGCAGTGCACGGTGATGCCGCGACTGGTCACCACACGCTCCACGCGAGCGTCTCCGATGAATGCGACGACTCGGTCATCGAGAATCATCTCGACGCCTTGCTCGCGATGGATGGCGGCCATGACCGAACCGACGTCGTCACCGAGGACCTTCGCCAAAGGGCCGACTCCGCTCAACACTGCCGTGACTCTGACGCCGAGATGGCGGAGCGATGCGGCGACCTCACTGCCGATGAAACCCATCCCGACCACGACGGCGTGCGTGCCCGGTACCGCGACCGCTTTGATTGCTTCGCAGTCGGCCAGCGTGCGCAGTCCGAGCACGCCAGGCAGGTCCGCGCCCGGTATCGACAGCTGACGGTTGCGACCGCCCGACGCAATCAAGACCTGGTCGAACGCGATGCGCTCGCGCGACCCCTCGAGCACGACCTCGTGCGCTTGCATGTCGATCGACGACACGCGAGCAGCCAGCCGCTCGACATCATTGTCTCCGTACCAGCTCGGAGGTTTGACGGTCCATGCCGTCAAGTCCTCGTCGCCGCGGAGATACGTCTTGGAGAGGGGAGGGCGCCCAAACGGCGCCGTCGGCTCGTCTCCAACAAGCACGATGCGTTCCCGGTATCCCTCTTCACGCAGCGTGACCGCAGCGTTGCCGCCGCACATTCCGGCTCCGATGATCACGATCCCCGGGCTTGGCATATGTGGTTTCGCCTCAGCTGTCGCCGGCGTTGGTGATGATCAGGCGAACCGGCCGGTCCCAGAAGAAGTAGTTCCAGGCCCACGACCAGAGGGCCAGCGCGCGGTTGCGAAACCCGACCAGGTAGAGCAGGTGAACGAAGATCCAGATGAACCAGCCGATCAGTCCGTTGATGTGGATAGGCCCAATCTGTGCGACTGCGGCACCGCGGCCGACCGTCGCCATCGTCCCCTTGTCGTGATAGCGGAAAGGTGGGCTGCTCTCACCTTTGAGCCGTGCCGCGATCGCATCGCCGACGTATTTGCCGCCCTGAATCGCGACCGGGGCCAGCATCGGTAGCACGGTACCGGCCTGTTCACACGCGGCAGCGTCGCCGATGACGAACACCTCCGGGTGACTGGCGAGCTGGAGTTGTGGCGTCACCTTGACGCGCCGGGATCGGGCCAGCGCATCACCGTCGAGGTCGAGCGGAGTTGTTGCGCGGACGCCGGCCGTCCAGACGACGTTTTCCGTGTCGACGCGTTCCCCGCCGTCGAGCACGATGCCCTGTTCGTCGATGCCGCGCACCGATTTGCCGAGCACGATGCGCACGCCGTTGCGCTGCAGCGAACGCGTAGCAAGACGGCTGAGACGCGGGGCGAAGGTCGCGAGAATGCGATCGCCTGCTTCGATGAGCACGACGGACACCTCGGCGAAATCGATGCGTCGATAGTCCTTCGGCAGGACATGCTTGATCAGCTCCGCAACGGCACCTGCGTACTCGACGCCGGTCGGCCCGGCGCCGACTATGGCGAAGGTCAGGAGCCGGCGGCGCGTAGCCGCATCGTCGATGAGCGATGCGCGTTCGAATGCGCCGAGGAGACGCGACCGCAACGAGAGCGCTTCGCCGAGATCCTTCAAACCAGTGCTGCGCTGTCGCGCATCCTCGTTGTTGAAGTAGTCCGTCACGCTGCCGGACGCGATGATCAGGTAGTCATAGTCGAGTGTCTCGGCGGACGTGGTGACCCGCCGTTGCACCAGATCCACCGCCGTGACTTCGGCGCGGAGGACGTCGACGTTTCGGCTGCGCCGGACGATCGTCCGAACCGGACTCGCGATCGCAGACGGGTCAAGCAATCCCGATGCCACCTGGTACAGCAGCGGCTGAAAAAGGTGGTAGTTGTTGCGGTCGACGATGGTCACATCGACATCGACGTGGCGCAATGCACGGATCGCGGCGAGCCCGCCGAACCCGGCGCCGACGATCACCACACGCGGACGGTTGGCCATACGCAGTCGATATGTTCATCGATGCGCTCCCGCGGGTGTCGCGCGCCGTGCGCGCACTACGCTGTGGGGCGCGCTCTCCCCCGGCCGCCCGCTCGACGGGCTCGCCGGACGCTCGGATCCACGGTCCGGGATGAGTTCGAGCGCGATGAACGGCTCCGAAAGGAGGAGCCTGCGCAGGAGTTCCGCGAGTGTTCGCCGCTCGGTTGCAGACAGAGCGCCGAGGAGCCGCTCCTCGTTTGCCAGATGCTCAACGGCGGCTGCGTCCACGGTCCGTACTCCTTCAGGGGTCAGGGCGACAAGGGTGCCGCGTCGATCGTTTGGGTCCGGTCGACGTTCGACGAGACCCAGCGCCTCGACTCGATCGATCCGGTTCGTCATGGCTCCAGATGAGAGCACGACGGCGTCGACCAGGTCGCCGGGGCTCAACTGGTGCGGCGGCCCCGATCGCAGCAGCGCTGCCAGGACTTCGTATTCGCCGAACGTGATCCCGAATTGATCGAAGACGTCCGCGAAACTTGCGGACTGCAGCACGTACAGCCGCGAGATGCGCTGCAGAACGTGGGTCACCGAGACGTCGAGGTTCGGCCGCTGGCGGTTCCACTGCTCGACGATCCGATCGATCGCATCTGCGTTCATGCCCTGTGATGATAGATCGACGTGGAGATACTTGACGCCGTAATACTACGTCAAGTATCTTTATGTCGAAAGATTCGTCAAGTTACGGAGCAGATGCCATGGCGACAGCGACTCAGACACTGACCACTCGGCGGTTCGGCTCAACCGATCTCGAGCCCGCTGTCTTCCCGGTAACGACTCCGACAGGACGTCGGTCATGAGCGCCCGGGTCGCCATTCTCGGCACCGGACGCATGGGGTCCGCCATCGCACAACGCCTGATCCGGCTCGACCCGGCCCTCTGGGACCGGACCCCCGGCCGGGCGAAGGCGGTCGGCGTCGGGCATGCCGTCGAGACTTCCGGCCGAAGCCGTCAGAGACGCCGACGTCGTGATCTCGAGCCTCACCGGCGCGGAGGCCCTTCGTTCGACATTTCACGGTCCCACCGGCGCCCTCGCAGGTGCGCACGGCCAGGTGTTCGTCGAGATGAGTACCGCCGGCCCGGACGTGCTGTTCGAGCTCGACCCGCAGGTGCGCGCCACCGGCTCGACCATTGTCGAGGCGCCGATCCTCGGCGGCCCGAGCGTGTTGCTGAAAGGGGGCGTGGCGATCCTTGCGGCCGGCGCGCCTGCTGACCTGGCTCGCGTTCGACCGGTCCTCGAGCTCATCGGTGAGGTCCACGAGATCGGACCCCTCGGCAGTGGAGCGCGGCTGAAGCTCGTCGCCAACAGCATGCTCGGGGCACTCACCGTTGCGGCGGCAGAGCTCCAGAAAGCCGGCGAGGCTGTCGGGCTCGATGCCAAGGAGGTCTTCTGGGCGCTGGCCCGCCTCGTGCCATCGCTCGAGCTCCGCCGTGCCGGGTACGTCGAGCGGCGACACAGCCCGACGCTGTTCGCAGTCCGCGACCTTCGGAAGGACCTCGACCTGGCGCTCGACATGTTCACCGAGTTCCGGAGCCCGCGCACCGATGACGACGGTGGCACGTGACGTCTTCGCAGAGACGTCGGAGTACGGTGGCGACGACCTCGAGATCACAGCGGTGATCTCACGCTTCACCAACGAGCAACGCTGACAATCGGCGCGGCGCGCTGACGGCCGCCAGGCGCCTTATTGCAGTTCGAGGGGTCGCGCTGCTGCATGGATCCTGCAATCACGCCGCCGCAGCATGCGTCGTGAGGCGCTCAGACGGCGCCAAACACTGACAGGAGGCACGCGATGCCCAGCACGATCGCCGCGGAACACAAGAACTCTCAGCAACCCCGACGAGGAGCGCGTCTTCGAGAAAGGCCGAGTTGACCTCGTCAACATCGGCGGCGGGTCGGTCGGCCGTTTGACCCTCGAGCCGGGTTGGCGCTGGTCGTTGCACGTCAAGCCACTGGCAGGGACCGAGCTCTGCGAGGCGCCGCACTTTCAGTACCACGCGTCTGGCGTCCTGCGGATCCAGATGGCAGATGGAAGCGAGTTCGAGGCGCGTACCGGCGATATCACCGCGCTGCCCTCGGGCCACGACGCCTGGGTGGTCGGCGACGAACCGGTGGTCCTCATCGACTGGAACGGCGCCAGCAACTACGGCCAGGCGTAAGCCGCGCGCCCATCATTGCTTCCCTCGCGCGGACCCGCGGCACGTATGCTTGGTGCCGTGGTCCGCGCCGAGGCCTCGCCGTCGGCGCGCCCGGTGTCGCAGCCGGACGCGCTGCGCGTCCACGTCATCGACGGGCTGTCCGTCGAGGGTTTCGCTGAGCACAGACTCGGCAGTCGCAAGGCTAGGGTGGCGCTCCGGATGCTCGGCATTGCCCAGGGCCGGCCCGTGAGTGTGGAGCGGCTGGCCGACGTGCTCTGGCTCGACGATCAGCCGCGTGATCCACCCGCGCAACTCGCGGTGATCATGAGCCGGTTGCGTGGTGTGCTCGGCGCTTCGCGTGTCGTCCACAGTGATGCGGGCTACGCGTTGCGGGCCGACTGGATTGACCTCGCTGCCGCCGCCGAGCTTGAGTTGGAGGCCGAGCGCCGGCTGGGCGAAGGCGAGCCTGCGCGCGCCTTGGCGGCAGCGCTGGCCGCGCGAGCGCTCCTTGCACATCCCGCGCTCGATGACGAGGCGTGGCTCGTGGAGGAGCGGCGTGCCGTCGAGCGGCTCGCCGCACGATCTCGGCACCTCGTCGCACGCGCCGCACTCGCAGCCGGAGATCTCGGCACCGGCGTCGAGGCGGCTGAGCAGGCGCTCGACGAGGATCCCTTCGACGAGGAAGCGTTGCGGCTCGTCATGGCTGCCCTGGCAGCGCAAGGCAGATCGTCATCGGCGCTCGTGATGTACGAGCGAATGCGAGCGCGCCTCGCCGATGAGCTCGGCACGTCGCCGTCCGAGGCGACGGACGCAGCCCATATCGCCGTCCTGAAAGGGCTCCCGGTATCCGGAGTCGTGGTGGCCACTCCGCAGTCACGTTCTGGCGGACTCACCTCCGGTGTCGATCTGCCCGGACGTCAGGACGAAATGCATCTGCTCGACGACGCCTTCCTCCGAGCGAAGAACGGCACGCCGGTCGCGGTTGTTGTCGAGGGTGAGCCAGGCATCGGCAAGACGGCTGTGGCGTCTGCATGGATCGCGTCCCTCGGCACCGAGACCGTGGTGTTGCAGACACGATGCGATCAGCTGAGCAGAGCACTGCCGCTCCAGCCTGTGGTGCGCATGATCCGGGATCACCTACGCCGGATGGGGACGGACGTGAGGGCCGAGATTCTCGGTGCAGACGCGGCGCTGCTCGAGCCGATGCTCGACTGGACATCGAACGAGACGGAGCCGATCCCCGACGTCGCGCAAGTGCAGGCATCGTCCCCATCCGGCCTGGCTGTGCTGTTCGCGGCGCTGCGACGCGTCGTGCGGCGAGCGTGCACCGCGCCGGCGGTGTTGTTCGTTGACGACGTCCAGCGTGCGGATCCGCTGACGTGGGCATGGATCGCCGACCTGGTCGCGAGTCCCGATCTCGCTCTGCTTGTCCTGCTGACCCGTCGCACCGGTGAAGGCGAGATACCTGACGAGGCAATGCGGATCCCGCTGTCGCCGCTCTCCCTTGCAGCCGCGCGTTTGATCGTCGGGGATGAGCACGCCGCACAGCTGCACGAACGCAGCGGCGGTAACGCGCTCTTCCTCACACAACTGGCGGCAAGCGATGAGAGCGCGACGCCGCCGTTATCCGTGCAAGCCGTCGTCCTGGCGCGGTGCGATGAAGCCGGTGCCGCGGCACGCACCCTGATGAGCGCCGCGATTCTCGGAACGTCCGTCGATATCGATGTCCTTGCTGCAGTGGTCCGGGCCGATCCGATGACGTTGCTCGAGGACCTCGAAGTTGGCGTTCGGCTGGGGTTGCTCGAGGCACGCGATGGCGGCTACGTCTTCCGCCACATGATCGTGCGCGAGGTCCTCGACTTATCCACGACGTCGCCTCGCCGCGCGCTGCTCCATCGTGAAGCTGCGCGGGTGCTATCCGGGTTACCCGGGTCGGATCCGCTGCTCGTCGCCCACCACGCGCGGTTGAGCGGCGCGCGAACCCTTGCATCGCTGGCGCTCACCGCGGCGAGCCGGATCGCGGCCGACCGCTTCGACTACGACACTGCGCTGGCTCTGGCGAATGAAGCCGTCGACGCCGACGACACGCCCGACGCGCGCATCCAGCGTGCGATCGTGCAACTTCGCCTGACTCGCTTCGAAGCGGCACAGGCGGACGCAGAACAGGCGATCGAAGCCGGCGGCGATGCCCGTGCACTGGAAGTGGCAGGCGCCATCGCTTACTACTGCAAAGATTTCGAGCGCGCCGCGGCGCTCGGTGGGGCGGTGATGCAGCAGGCCGCCGCACCGAGTCAGCGCGTGCAGGGACACGTGATCCGCGCCAGAGCGTTGCACGCGATCGGTGACGTCGCAGCCGCCGACGACATCATGGAACGCGCCATGGCGGAGTGCCGAAAACACGGGCTCCTGCCGCCCGCCTCGGTGTACGCGTTTCTCAAGGTGCACATGGGCGAGGCCGAAACGGCAATCGCGGCTGTCGAGGCACGTCCGGCTGCGGCTCTCGATGCGGGGTCGACGATCTACACGCCGGTACATGGATATCTCGCCCACGGGTATGCGCTCGCGACATGCGGTCGTGCCGCAGACGCCTTGACCGTTCTCGAGCGCGCATCTGCAGATGGGAGGCGCCGTGGCCTGACCCGGTATGCGGCAAACGGCGTGAATCTCAGCGGCTGGGTGCTGCGCAACATCGGGGAGGTCGCCCGCGCGCGCGATTGCAACGCTGCCGCGCTCGAAGGTGCTCGCGAGTCCGCATATCGCGAGCTCGAGGTGTATGCGTTGCTCGACCCCTGCGATGATGCGATCGCAACGCAAGACCTCCGCGAGGCGACTCGCACGCTCGAGGCGGCAAGAGCACGAATGCAGGACCGGTACGCGTATCGCTGGCGTCACGAGCTCCGTGTCGACCTCCTCGAGGGTCGTGTTGCGCTGCTCGGCGGGGATCCTCAAACGGCACGTGGTCTGGCGGAGCGGCTCATCGCAACTGCAGTCGATCGATACGCGCCTCGCTACGCGCAGCTCGGTGAGATCCTCCGCCTGCAGGCGGGTGCGGCACTCGATGACGAGCCTCCGACGGCAAGCGCATTGCGAGAGCTCAGTTCGTCGCTTGCCGCGGTGGCCGGTATCGAGGCGTGGTGGCTGATGGCGGAGTTGGGCGCGGCGCTGCAGTCGGACGTGAGCTTCCAGCTGGCGGCGGCGCATCGCGACCGGCTTGCGTCACACCTCGACGCTCCGCAGCGACGAGCTTTCCTCGACTACGCGGGAACGCGACTCGAGAGCACGAGAATCCGCGGACGTACGGGTTGACCGCGTTCGCGAACCGCGGCCACGGCGCGATCGTTGAATTCGCACCGCCGCTCGTCACCAAGGGAGGCGACGAACGGCGCGACATGCGCGAGCCCAGTGCGATAAGCGGCGATGGCCTCCGGCGTCTCGAGCCCGGAATCGGCGATGACGTCAGCGACGTCGATCGCCTCGAGTCCCGCCGATTCGGCACACGCTGCGAGCAGTGCCGGGGTGTTCGATAGCGGCTCGGTCTGCGTCTTGAGCTGCACGTACCAATCGGGCGGTCGGTACCCGAATTCGCGAGCGACTTCGTCGACGGCATCCTTCGAGGCGTTGGAACGCACTTCGCCGAAGACCGCGGCAACAACGCATCCGTGAGGACGCACCACCCGCCGCATCTCGCGGAGTGCGTCGCGTGGCGCCTCGATGTGTGAGATGGCGAAACCACTCACCGCCGCGTCAAAGCAGCCGTCGGGAAATGGCAGCGCACACATATCGCCGGCGATCGACAGGGCCGTAGCGTCGCCGATGCAGCCGAGCATGTCGCGTGACGTATCGAGGGCGACGGGAATCGCCCCAGCGTCCCGCAGCGCGCGGCACAGTGCGCCCGTTCCCGCCCCGACATCGAGGACCACCTGGTTATGCAGTTGCTCGGCGACTCGGGCGATCGCGATCGATGCGAGTCTGTCGTAGAGCAACGCTGGGCCGTCGGCCCACGCCGCCGCCACGCCCTGGTATGCGTTGCGTGGAGCAGTGGCTACGGGTTCCACGCCGCGAGCCGCTCGCTCCACCAACCAAATTCGCGATCGTCGCCGGTCTTCGACCAGCCCAGTTGCAGGAACGCACCGGCGAGTGCCGCGGCGAGTTGCCGATCCCACCATGCTGTGGTCGCGATACCACGTGATTCGAGCGCTGCCTGGTAGGCGGCGATCGTCGCCTCCTTCAACTCCGGCAAGCGATCGCAGTTGACCGCGAGATACCAGGCGAGGTCGACGAGCGGCGCGCCGCTCCCGGTCCGGTCCCAGTCGAGCAGGATGGTCCGCGACCCATCGCGACCGAGGTTGCCGAGCTTCCAGTCACCGTGGATGAGTGTCCGAGGTCCCGTTTGGAGTGCTGCGACAAGGGGCCACGGGTCATCTGCGAGTGCACGCAATCGGCGCGCGTCGAGGGGATGTCGCTCGCTGAGTTGCCGCCAGCCTTCGGCGACGGCGCGAGGCACTGGATCCGAGTGCGGCGTGGCTGCCTCGAGTGCTGCCATGGTTGGCGTGAGGAAGACATAGTGATGGGCGAACGGGAACAGTGCGACGTCGTCATCCTCGAAGCCCCAGTACGCCGCGTGCAGTGCCGCCATGTCGTCGATGAAGCCGCGATGCACGCGCACTGCGATCGGGTCGTTGCCCGGAGGAATCATCGCTTCGGAGACGTCGCGCATCAGGAGGGCAACGCCGGCGTGGCCGCTGTCTGACGTCAGCGCCGCGCACCCGACGATCGCGTGATCGATCGAGTCCGGTAGCGCGGCCAGCACCTCGGACGAGAGGAGCGCCAGCTGGCGCCGGCCAAGGTCGCCGGTGCTGCGCATGATCCAGTCGTTCTCGACGGAGATGTACTTGACGATGTGCGGCTCGCCGTTGATGACAACTCGCTCGAAGCGGCTGCCCGACAGCGAATCGGCGGTGCTCCACGGCTCGCGTTGCTCGCACGCGTGGAGGAGTTGATCGAGCGACTCGGCGACAGGAATCGTCCGGTCCGGCCGCGTCGCAGTGGTCACAGGGACGTCGCCTGTGCCATCTCCGCCTGCAACGCCGCGCCCCATCTGCCTCCGCACCAGGCGCGATCGCGTGTGATCAGTCCGTCGCGGACCTCGATGTGGTGTGCCTGATGACACATGTGCGGCTCACCATTCTCCTCCCAGGTGAGGACAAACTCCACGAGCTCGCCATCGGCGAGGGGTGTACGGCGGATTTCCTCGAAACGTCCGGGGTCCGCATACCAACGACCGAGCTCGGCCTCGATATTGCCGGCGCCGTTGACGGCATATCGCCAGTTGGGGACGGTCGCGTCTAGGACCGCGTCATCCGCGAAGACCCCCGATCCGGGCAACGATGCGTTCTCGATGGCCTGAGTGAACCGGTCGATGGGGTTGGACATTGCGCGGCTCCTTGTGGTGGACGACATCCGCATCGTCCACGCATCCGATTGCATTCTGATTGCGATCGGATCGACGAGTGCGGTCAGCCCACCGCGATCAGGAGAAGGTCACCACGTCCTGCGCGGTCCCCGAGATCTGCGTCACTCCCTGTCCGGTCAAGGCTTCAAAGGGGTGCAACACGGCGTTCTCCTTCATCCCGTTGCCGACCTGACCCTCGACGTCCCAGCCCCACGACCACACATTGCCGTTGCTGTCGACGGCGTACGCGGTGGCCCCGCTCATCGCGATCAACGTGTAGGTCACCCCTGCCGGCGGCGAAACCTGGATCGGCAGGGATTGGTTGACGGATCCGCCATCGCCGAGCTGACCATACGTGTCGCTCCCGCAGGCCCAGAAGGTGCCATCGCCGAGGCCGACGAAGAGCGATCCGTTGGTGTCCAGGCTGCCGCCGGCCGCCACCTGGGTGACCGGAGCGGAGTTGGTGAACGGCACGCGGACCGGCACGTCCAAGTCCTTGACGCTCGAGCCGTTGCAGAGCTCGTCCTGGGCGTTGCCGCCCCAGGCGTAGAGGGCCCCGGAAGCAGTGAGCGCATAGGCGTCCTCGGACGAGGAGTACACCCCAACCACGGTCTGACCCTCCAGGCCGGTCACCGCTATCGGTCCGGCGTGTGGTCCGGGATGGCCGTCGCCGAGTTCGCCGAGGCCGTTCCCCCCGCAGGAATACAGCGTGCCGTCCGATTCGTAGAGCGCATGACCGCTGGCGGACGAGATGAGCGTCACGTGGCTGAGTGGTATCTCCACGGGGGTCAGGTACTGCGTTGTGCCCATGCAGTCGACGCCATGGACGTCGTCACCCCAGGCCCACACGTTGCCGTCGGTGTCGACCGCCAGCGCCCCCGCGTTGGGCATCACGTCGGTCGGCAAGGTGGCGATGGTCACCCCGGCCGGGAAGTCGACCTGGACGGGGGTGACAGAGCCGGTGGTTCCCCCATTGCCAAGCTGGCCGTGGACACCTTGTCCCCATGCGTAGACCTGGCCGTCGGCGGTGAGCGCATACAACGTGGTGTTCGACGAGGCCACTTGCACCACGGTGCCCGGAATGGCCATGACAGCCGGGGTGAGCTGTGCCTTCGCGAAGACGAAGCCCCAGTAGTTCACGCTTCCGCCGGCGGCGGAAACCGGCGACGCGGCTGCGGCCATGGCCAGAACGAGGCCGGCCGCGGAACCTGCACGAAGCGTCAGTCCAAACCTTCTCATCGGTCTTTCCCTTCCACAAAGTGTTGCGGCAGCGCGCGGTGCTGCTGGCCGGCGAGCCAGCCTCGCCTTGTCGTCCGGCCACGGAGTGTAGTCCGGCCGGATCGCCTTTGTCAGGCTTGAAGCTTTCGGAGTGAACGCCGCTTGCTAGACGATGTGCTCGGAGAGCCCCTCGCGTTGGACGGCCAGCGCGGCGTCGAGACGCCGTCGAACGTCGGCGCGACGTCCGGCATCGACGATGACGTCGCACATCGCGCGATGGGTGACATGACGTTTGATGTACCGCCGAAGCTCCTGAGCCTCGGCGCGGTCAGCGCGGTGTTGTTGCCAAAGGCGCCATAGCATGGGCGTGCTGCCTCGTCTGCTCCCTGGGGGAGATCAAATGGTCTGGACACTCACGTTGTACACCCGATGTACGCGCCGTGTCCAAACTTCGTCAGACGGACTCGACGAGCCTCCCGCTTTTCGAGAGATTCGGGTCGGTGCACGCGGAGCGGTCGAAACAGCACGGCCGTCGCTTTCCGTGCTCCATCTTCGAGATGCTGACGTCGACGCGCCGTTTGCGTGTCTCAGGGTTTGGCGTTGCGTTGACCCAGCGAACCCATTCCCAGCGCGCCATCGGCGTGATGTCGTTCCACATCCTCTGGATCTCCTTCGGGGCAGCGGCAAGCGCCGCGGCGAGATCCTGCGGCACGTCCGGCTCGGGCCAGTCATCACGTGGCACCACCGCAACTGTCGCTGTCTTGCCCGGGCTCACTCTCGCGCCGCGTTGGAGCTTCCGGTCGACCCTCATCCAGTGCCCACTCTTGCCGTCTGGTTCCAGCACCGTCTGGAATGCATGGCCGTTGATGGTCCCCCGAACCGCCACCTGGCCGCGCGACGGCAGCATCCTGCTGGACTTCGCGGGCAAGCGCAACAGAGTCCATTCGTCCAGCGTGTACGGCGTTGCATCAAATTGAATTGTTTGCGCCGCCGTCGGTTCGGTTGCAGTGGCCATATCCGTTTATTCTGCGGCAGCCGAACGCTTGCGAGCGCCCCACGACAGATCAAGGCGACACGCCGTCGCGATACGCCGCTTCGCCCCAGGCGCGGGACCGCGGTACCCTCTTCGCCGTCGCCGGCCGGCGATGTGCGAGATGAATGTCAGCGATGAAAAGGAGTTGGTCAGTGTCCCGTAGGAGCGCGTTCATCACTGTGGCGTCGATCGGGGCACTGGGGATGCTGACCCTTGTTCAGCCCCAGCGGGTGCTCGCCACCGGCGCGTCGCCAACCGCATACGTTGCCAACGACAACGACGCGACGGTGACGCCGATTTCGGTCGCATCGAACACAGCGGGCACGGTTATCCACGTCGGCAGTTGTCCACAGGGACTCGCGATCACTCCTGACGGCACCACTGCGTATGTCGTCAACGATTGCTCAGATACCGTCACGCCCATCACCGTCGCGACCAATGTCGCAGGGGCGCCTATCCCCGTCGGTGACGCGCCGAGCGGGATCGCTATCACGCCGGACGGCACCATGGCGTACGTGGCCAATAACAACAGCAGCGATGTGACTCCGATCACGATCGCGACCAACACGGCGGGCAGCCCAATCCCGATCGGAGCCGGCACGGGCCCGCGGGCGATCGCGATCACGCCCGACGGCGCCACCGCGTACGTCGCCGACACCAACTCGGGCACCGTGACGCCGATCACGCTGGCGACCGACACCGTGCTGCCTCAGATCACCGTCGGTGCGGATCCAGACGCGATTGCCGTGACGCCCAACGGGTCGACTGTGTATGTGGCGAATTCGGGATCCGGGAATGTCACGCCGATCACGGTGGCCACGAACACAGCTGGGACGCCGTTGGCCGTCGGAGCCGGCCCTGACGGGGTGGCCATCTCGCCCGACGGCCGCACCGCGTACATCGCAAACGGCGGCGAGGCGAGCGTCTGGCCCATCACCGTTGCGACGAATACGGCGGGGCCACCCTTCCCCGTCGGCACCGCACCGTCAGGGCTCGCCGTGACCGCCGATGGGAAGGACCTCTATGCCGCGGACACGGCGTCGGGCATCGTGACGGCGCTCACCCTCGCGACGGGCGTCGGGACCTCGATCGCGGTGGGGCATAACCCCATCCCACTCGCCATCACGCCGGATCAGGCACCGCATGCGGCATTGAGCGTGTCCGCGGAACCGGCCGGCACCCCGTCCGCCTTCGACGCCTCCGCTTCGACGGTCGCGTTCGGGACGGTAGCGACCTACAGGTGGACGTTCGGCGATGGCACGACAAGCACCACAACCACGCCGACCACGACGCACACGTACGCCCATGCGGGCACGTTTGCCGCGTCGGTCACCGAAACGGACTCGGGCGGCACGTCGACCTCGATCGTGTTCACCGGTCAGACCGTGCTCCGCAACGGCGGCCCCCAGGCGGTGGCGCATGCATCGGCGGTCGTGGCTGCCGGCGTTCCGGTCCCGTCGTCGGGCGCGGGCGTGGGTGTCGCGCTGTTCGCCGGAACGCTGGTCACGATGGTCGGCGCAGTGACGGTCGTGCTCGGCACGAGACGTCGTGGCAAGCCCTGATGGACAGCTCACCTGGTGTCCGGTACGTCGAGGTCGACCGCTTGAAGCGGGCGCGCAACTCCTAAGCAAACGTCCGTAGCGGCCGGATGTGCGCCGCGACCGATGACTTCTCGTCCACTCGCTCCGTCTAACGGGTGTTGGACAGAGCAGGAACTCGGCAATGTCGAGTCTCGGAGGTGACGATGATCAGCGGACCAATGCTCCTCGAGTTGGCGCGGTCGGTCGCGCGCGAGCGCGAGGCCAATGCCACGTGGTGCCCGGACGCCGGTCGGGCGGAGCCGCAGCCCGGAGCCGAGCGGATGCCCGCGCGTATGGCACGAGCCGTCAGCCGTGTCTGGCGGTCGTTCGGCAAGGGCCGCCGGGAGCAGGCGGCGGCATCACATCCTGCTGCAGCATGACGAGTTCGAAGGATGGTGAAGCTATGACTCAGGGGGTAGTCGATGGCGACTGCCAGGGATGAGAGTGCGGCGCTGGACGCAGCGCTTCAGGGAGATGAGGCCGCGTTCCGCGACCTTGTGGAGCCGTACCACGCCGGTTTGCATGCCCACTGCTATCAGATGCTCGCGTCGGTCCAGGATGCCGAGGACGCGCTCCAGGAGGCGTTGCTGAAGGCGTGGACACGGCTCAACCAGTTCGAGCGGCGCGCCTCGTTCCGGACCTGGGTGTACACCATCGCGACGCGCACGGCACTCGACCTGACCGCCCGCCGACCGATGCGGGTGCTGCCCCTAGACGACACGCTGGCCACAGGAACCGGCGGCGCCCCCCGAAAGCCCGTGACCGAGATCGCCTGGCTCGAGCCCTATCCCAGCGATCAGCTCGGACTCCCAGCAGGCCTGGCGAGTCCGGAGGCTCGCTACGAGCTGCGCGAGAGCGTAGAGCTCGCATTTGTCGCCGCGGTGCAGCACCTCGCGCCGCGCCAGCGAGCCGTGCTCCTGCTCCGCGAGGTTCTCGGGTTTTCCGCCAGCGAGGCGGCGGACACGCTCGGCATGACCGCCGCTGCGGTGAACAGCGCGCTCGAGCGGGCGCGCACCGCTGTGGCGCAACGTTGCCGGGATCCAAGCCAGCAGGCGACGCTCCGTGCGCTCGGTGATTCGCACGCGCAGGCGCTCGTGGCGCGATATATGGACGCCCTCGACCGAGCTGACCTCCACGCCATGCTTGACCTGCTCGTCGAGGACGCCACCTGGTCGATGCCGCCGGAAACGACCTGGTATGGCGGCCAGGCTGCGATCACTCGGTTCCTGGTGGAGGATGCGTTCTCTGTTCGCTGGCGGCACGCGCCGACCCATGCCAATGGCCAGCTCGCAACCGGGTGCTACATATGGGACGCGGCGCAACGGCTGTACAAGTTGGAGGTCATCGATGTGCTGACGCTCCGGGGTTCGCGGATCAGCGCTGTGACGGCCTTTCTCGATCCGGACATCTTTCCGAGATTCGGGTTGCCGGCGACGCTCGAGGAGCTTGAATCGCCGCCGAGGTGAAGCGGTATGGCGACAAAGTGCTTTTGTCGATTCGATCTGAGCGACCGGCGCGATTCGAACTCGCTGAGGGCCTCGATCGCGTCCTGATTCTTGGGCGTTTCGCACAGTAAGTCACCCGTTAGGGTGATTTTTCGTTCGACAAGTTGACAAACCCCTATCGGTTGTTCAGACAATCCCGACGCCATCTCACGAGGTTGAAGTGGGTTGAGATGCGCGCGGCGCTTGTCGCTACCGGAACGGGTGGCGTCGCTCACGTTGGGTCCGGTTCGGAGGGCAAAGGTCTGATGCGCTTGCAATCTGGTATCAGGGGCCGGGGGTCCCGCTTGTCGACGATGAGCAAGGTCACGCTCGTCGCGTCCGCCGGCCTCGTGGCCGCGGCCTGCGGCAGCACCTCGACCACGACATCGGGATCAGGCTCCATCTCCAACCCCGGCGTCCCTTCGGGCGTCACCGTGAGCTCGTTCACCACCGACATCGCGTCGACCATGAGTCAGCTGCAGCCGCTGACCAAGTACGCCACGCAGGGCGTCAACAGCCTTCTGATCGGGGTCATCCTCCCCGACACGACGTCTTCCGTTCGTTGGGTCGATTTCGACCAGCCGTACCTGAACGACGCGCTCGCGGACGCCGGTTTCACCCAGTCGCAGTACCGCATCGACAACGCGCAGGGCAGCGATGCGACTGAGCTCGACGATGCCACCGCGGACATCAACCTCGGCGCCAAGGTCCTGATCATGTGCCCGCTCGACGGACCGACCGGACAGGCGATCGCACAGCTGGCCACGTCCAAGGGCGTGACCCTGATCAGCTACGACCGGGCAACCTTCCAGGGCTCGAAGACCTACTACGTCAGCTTCGACAACGAGGCTGTCGGCGAGGCGATCGGCAACGGATTCCTGAAGTGCGTCTCCGCGTGGGGCACCAAGAGCCCGCAGGTCTTCGTGCTCAACGGCGGTGAGGACACGGATCCGAACGCCATCTCGTTCGCCACTGGCTACAACAAGGTCGTCTGGAGCCAGGCGGCCAAGACCGTCGCAGCCGGTGCGACGAACAGCCAGGGTATGACCCTGGTCGGCGAGAACTTCTCCCCGGGTTGGTCGAACACCCAGGGTGGCACGATCTTCCAGCAGGAGTTCACCGGTCATTCCTCGATCAACGCGACGATCGAGGCCAACGACGGTCTCGCCAATGCGGTGATCACCGACCTCAAGAACGACGGCGTTCCTTCGAAGACCATCCCGACCACTGGCCAGGACGCGACCGCCCAGGGCATGGCGTGGATTCTCGAGGGCTACCAGTGCGGTTCCGTCTACAAGCCGGTCTACAAGGAAGCGCAG
Source organism: Candidatus Dormiibacterota bacterium (assembly GCA_963757475.1). GTDB lineage: Bacteria > Chloroflexota > Dormibacteria > Aeolococcales > Aeolococcaceae > Palsa-851. The sequence goes on along the minus strand of CAVWRW010000003.1, from coordinate 189,231 downwards.
GACGCGGTCGCGATGGCTGTCATCCTCCTCTCCAAGAACACCGTGCCCTCCGGTCTGCTGAATGGCACGACGGTTGATCCTGCCAACTCCAGCATCACCGAGCCCGCGTCGCTCCTGAGCGCGACCTGGGTGGACGCGACCAACATGGAATCCACCGTGGTCAAGGACGGCTTTGACCAGGCCTCGGCCATCTGCGCCATCGCAGGCGCGGCTGCCTGCTCGGCGGCAGGAATCTCGTAATCGGCTGACGGAGCGCCGGCGCGAAGCCGGCCTCCTCAGGAAGTGCGGCCGGGTCGCCCCCGCGGGGCGGCCCGGCTTGCCCTAGCGCGATCCGAATCGCATCATCCGGATGTGGGGTGGAGCGATTCGGGGCAGCGCGGATGCCTGGAGCAGCGCTGGGTGGGCCAGGCGCGTCGCGTTATCGCCATCCACGACTTCATCGATCTGAGGCGACTGAGATGAACCACGACCCCGGAGCAGCGGCGAATGGTGGGGGAGCGGCAACGGCCCCTGCCGCGGCGGTGGAGCCGCTGTTGAAGCTGCGGGGCATTGACAAGCACTTTGGGCCGGTGCAGGCGCTGTACCAGGTGAACCTGGATCTGCCGGCAGGTCAGGTGACCGGGCTGTGCGGGGACAACGGAGCCGGCAAGTCGGTGCTGACGCGCTGCATCGCCGGGGTGCACCAGATCGACCACGGGCAGATCTTCTTCGAGGGTCGGCCGGTGCACATCCGGACGACGCGAGATGCGGCGGGGCTGGGGATCGAGACGGTGTACCAGGACCTGGCGCTGGCGGACAACCTGGACATCGTGCAGAACATGTTCCTGGGCCGGGAACGGCTGCGCCGAGGTCTGCTCGACGAGGATTCGATGGAGCGAGCGGCCGGGGAGACGTTGAGCAGCCTGCGGGTGACCACGGTGCGCTCGATCCGGCAGCCGGTGGCATCGCTCTCGGGCGGGCAACGGCAGTCGGTGGCGGTGGCCAAGGCGGTCATGTGGAACTCGAAGGTGGTGCTGCTCGACGAGCCGACGGCGGCGCTGGGGGTGGTGCAGACGCGGATGGTGCTGGACCTGGTGCGTCGCCTGCGTGACCGCGGTCTGGCGGTGATGGTGATCTCGCACAACCTCAACGACGTGTTCGAGGTGGCGGATCGGATCGCGGTGCTGCACCTGGGTCGGATGGTTGCGGAAGGCCCGGTGGGCGAGTTCGATCGGCAGAGCGTGATCGAGTACATGACCACGGGGACGTTGAACGGACGCGCGCACGCGTCGGTGGCAGCCCCAGCAGGCGGAGGAAGTGTCTGAGATGCCTGGGAGAGAGAACGACGACCCGCTGACCGTGGCCACGGCGCCGGCCCCGGCAACTCCCGCACCACTGGTCGACCTCACCGCCGCCACCGACGACGCCGCAGCTGCAGCCGAGGTACCGGCGGCGATCATGGCGCAGACGCTCGGTCAATACCTGCGCGCCAGCGTGCAGCGCATCCGGAGCGGTGACAGTGGTGTCCTGCCCGTCGTCCTCGGCATCGTCATCGTCGCGATCGCCTTTGAAATCATCACGCCGGAGAATTCGTATCTCCGTGCGAGCAACCTCGTCTACATCTTCGGTCTCAGCACGGTCTACGTCGTCCTGGCCACGGCCGAGATCGTCGTCCTTTTGCTCGGTGAGATCGACCTTTCCATCGGCTCGGTAGCGCTGCTCGGCGGGACCATCGCGTTCAAGTTGGTGCAGGTGAATCCCGGGCCCAACTGGCCGTGGTGGGCAGCGATCCTCGCCACCCTGGTGTGCTGCGGATTCATCGGCGCTCTCCAGGGAACGCTGGTCTCGCGTCTGAAGATACCGTCCTTCGTCGTTACCCTCGGTGGCTATCTGCTCTTCCAGGGCATCATCATCCTCATCCTCGGCGGGGCTGACGGGACGCTCACGGTGAGCCAGAACGTGCCGAATCAGAGCGTGATCTTCAACCTCGTCCAGGGTGTCATCGACCCGACCGTAGGCTGGATTGCGCTTGTCGTGCTGCTGCTGATCTCGGGCGTCGCGTTGTGGGTTCGCGGGGCGCAGCGTCGCAAGAGTGGTCTTGTCGCGCCGCCTCCAAGCCTCATCGCGATCCGCATCGTCTTCATCGCGGCGATGGGCGTCGCCGTTGTTGCCATCTGCGGCATCAACCTCCCGGCCGGTGTTCCCTGGGTGATTCCGATCGTGCTCGGCATTGTGGGCGTCTGGACATTGCTGCTCCAGCGCACCCAATTCGGCCGCTACGTCTACGCCATCGGCGGCAACCCTGAAGCGGCTCGGCGCGCCGGTGTCAGCCTGCCGTGGGTGCGTACCGCGTCCTTCGCGCTGTGCTCGGCGACTGCGGGGTTCGGCGGGATCCTGCTCGGCTCCTTCTTCTACGGCGAGTACAGCACCAACGCGGCCGACCCCGGCCAGCTGATCCTGTACTCGGTGGCCGCGGCCGTCATCGGTGGGACGAGCTTGTTTGGTGGCCGCGGCAAGCCGATCCACGGTCTGCTCGGCGGCCTCCTCATCGGCGGCATCGCATATGGGGTTTCGCTGCTCCAGTTGGGATCACTGTCGACGCCGCTGACATACATCCTCCCCGGCGCGGTGCTGCTCATTGCCGTCCTCGTCGATGTGTCATCGCGGCGCGGCGCGCGGACGGGGAGCGTGGCTCGTGTCTGAGGTCGCAGCGACTCCGGCGGCAACGGCCCCTGCCGCGGCGGTGGAGCCGCTGTTGAAGCTGCGGGGCATTGACAAGCACTTTGGGCCGGTGCAGGCGCTGTACCAGGTGAACCTGGATCTGCCGGCAGGTCAGGTGACCGGGCTGTGCGGGGACAACGGAGCCGGCAAGTCGGTGCTGACGCGCTGCATCGCCGGGGTGCACCAGATCGACCACGGGCAGATCTTCTTCGAGGGTCGGCCGGTGCACATCCGGACGACGCGAGATGCGGCGGGGCTGGGGATCGAGACGGTGTACCAGGACCTGGCGCTGGCGGACAACCTGGACATCGTGCAGAACATGTTCCTGGGCCGGGAACGGCTGCGCCGAGGTCTGCTCGACGAGGATTCGATGGAGCGAGCGGCCGGGGAGACGTTGAGCAGCCTGCGGGTGACCACGGTGCGCTCGATCCGGCAGCCGGTGGCATCGCTCTCGGGCGGGCAACGGCAGTCGGTGGCGGTGGCCAAGGCGGTCATGTGGAACTCGAAGGTGGTGCTGCTCGACGAGCCGACGGCGGCGCTGGGGGTGGTGCAGACGCGGATGGTGCTGGACCTGGTGCGTCGCCTGCGTGACCGCGGTCTGGCGGTGATGGTGATCTCGCACAACCTCAACGACGTGTTCGAGGTGGCGGATCGGATCGCGGTGCTGCACCTGGGTCGGATGGTTGCGGAAGGCCCGGTGGGCGAGTTCGATCGGCAGAGCGTGATCGAGTACATGACCACGGGGACGTTGAACGGACGCGCGCACGCGTCGGTGGCAGCCCCAGCAGGCGGAGGAAGTGTCTGAGATGCCTGGGAGAGAGAACGACGACCCGCTGACCGTGGCCACGGCGCCGGCCCCGGCAACTCCCGCACCACTGGTCGACCTCACCGCCGCCACTGGAGAAGCTGCCATTGCGGAAGTTCCTCCGGCGCTGACGGCACAGACGCTCGGACAGTTCCTCGGCGCCTGGTGGCAGCGCATTCGCGCTGGCGACAGCGGCGTCCTGCCTGTGCTCCTCGGCATCGTCATCGTGGCGGTGGCCTTCCAGATCGCCGACGGGAAGTTCCTGTCGCCCCAGAACCTGGTCAACCTCTTCGAGCAGAGCTCGATCTACATGCTTCTGGCGATGGCCGAGATCTTCGCGTTGCTGCTCGGTGAGATCGATCTCTCGGTCGGGCTCGTCATGGGCCTCGGCGCCGTCATGGTTGCTGAGGAGGTGCAGCCGGCGGGCCTCAACTGGCCGTGGTGGCTGGCGATCATCGTGTCACTGCTCGTCTGTTCGGCAGTCGGCGCCATCCAGGGATCGATGGTTGCGCGGCTGAAGATGCCGTCGTTCATCGTCACGCTCGGCGGCCTGCTGGTCCTCGAAGGCATCGCGATCATCGTGCTCGGCGGCAGCCTCGTCGGCATCGGCAACTCGCACTACAGCAGCGAGGTCGCGATCTACAACATCTTCTACGGACACTTCGACCCGCTGTTCAGCTGGATCGCCCTCGCGGTCGTGGAAGTCATCGGCGCAGCCGCCGTCTGGTTCGCCGACGACCGCCGCCGTCGCTCCGGTCTCGTCGCTCCGCCGGCAAGCCTGACCCTCGCCAAGATCGTCGTCGCCGCGCTCGCCGGAATCCTCGTCGTTGCCCTCTGCAACGTCAACCGTGCGCACTTCGGGGTCATCCAGGGCCTGCCGTACATCATCCCGATCGTGCTTGCGGTGCTGTTCGCGTGGACGATCCTGCTCCAGCGCACGCGGTTCGGCCGCTACGTCTACGCGATCGGTGGGAACCCCGAGGCAGCGCGCCGAGCCGGCATCAGCCTGCCCAGGATCCGCACCCTGGGCTTCATCCTCGCCTCGCTGACGGCCGGCATCGCCGGCGTGCTCTTCGCGTCATGGCAGGTCTCGATCACGACCAACATCATCAAGGACTCGAACAGCTACGTCCTCCTTGCCGTTGCCGGCGCGGTCATCGGCGGCACGAGCCTGTTCGGCGGCCGCGGCAAGACCATCCACGGCGTCCTCGGCGGACTTGTGATCGGCAGCATCTACAACGGACTCTTCCTGCTCGGCATCACGTCCGACTGGATCGCCATCGTTGTGGCGCTGGTGCTGCTTGCCGCCGGGACCATCGACGTCCTCTCCCGCCGCGGCGCGCAGACCCGCGCCTGATCCCTGGGGACGTCGATACGTGAGTCCCATGGCCTCGCCCGAGTCGGTTCGCCGGCATAACCTCAGCCTGCTGCTCAGGCTCCTGCATCAGTCCGGCGCCCTCTCGCGGTCCGAGATCGGCGCGGCCCTGGGGATGACCCGAAGCACCATCGGCGAGCTCGTCGCCGACCTGCGGGCCCGCGGTCTCGTGGAGGAGGGCGATCCGGCACGCCTCGGCGCACCCGGGCGGCCGTCGCTCGTGGCGCGGCCGAATCCCGAGGGTGCTGCGGCGATCACCGCCGAGATCGCGGTCAACTCGCTGTCTGCTGCCGTGGTCGGACTCGGCGGGCGGATCCTCCACCTCGTTCGTGTCCCGCATCAGCCGCGCCGCCTTGCGGTCGACCAGACGATCGAGGACGTCGGCTCACTCATTCAGGCGGCGAAGGCTGCGATCCCACCCGGCTGTTGGGTGGCCGGTCTCGGCATCGCGGTCGCGGGCGTCGTCAGCCGGGCGGACGGGCTGGTGCACTTCGCCCCGAACCTCGGCTGGCGTGATGTGCCGCTCGGCCGTCTCGTCAGCGAACGGCTGGGATCGAGCCTGCCCGTGGTGATCGCCAATGAAGCTGACCTTGGCGCGCTCGCGGAGCACACCTGGGGAGCAGGCGTCGGCGTCGATCATCTGATCTACGTCTCGAGCGAGGTGGGCGTCGGCGCCGGCCTGATCATCGATGGGCGGCCGCTCGTCGGGGCGGCCGGCTGCGCCGGCGAGGTGGGCCATGTCCAGGTCAACCCGATCGGTGTGCGCTGCCGCTGCGGCGCGATTGGTTGCTGGGAGACCGAGATCGGCGGTCCGGCGCTGCTGCGCCGTGCCGGCCGGACCGAGAAGACCTACCAGGCGGAGGCGGTGACGCGGCTCCTTCGCGAAGCCGCCTGGGGCGACCCGGTCGCGCTCGGCGCCGTGGAGGACGTCGGCCACTGGCTCGGCTCCGGCCTTGCGGGGCTCATGAACGTCTTCAACCCCCAGCGAGTCGTCGTCGGGGGCCTCCTCGGCGACATGTGGCCGCTCGTCGAGCAGATCGTGCAGGCGGAGTTGCGCGGCCGGGTCATGGCGCCGAGCCTCGACGTCGTCGATATCCGAGCAGCGCATCTCGGGGCCGACGGCCCGTTGCTCGGCGCCGCCGAACTCGCGCTCGCCCGCGTGCTCGACGAACCGACCCTGGTGCAGGCCCGTGCCGCCGAGCGGCGGTCGGCGTAGGGGCTTCGGTCTACGTGACGGAGCGAAGCGCAGGGTAGTACGCGCGAAACCGGCGCCGCGCCTCGCGGTACGGCTCGATCCAGGAGGCGACGGGCTCCACGACTTCAGTGACGCGGACGCACGCGCCGGCGGCTTCGTCGACATCGCGATACACGCCGGCGGCGACGCCGCCGAGCAATGCCGCGCCGAATGCTGAGCCCTGGTTCGTCGCCATGATCTCGAGCGGCACCTCCAGCACGCTGGCGACGATCTGCAGCCAGAGCCGGCTCTCGGCGCCGCCTCCGGAGACGCGCCCTCGAACGCCGGCGGCGCCGACGTCGCGAACCGTGTCGAGGCAGTCGCGCAGGCCAAAGGCGACACCCTCCAACACCGCCCGGGTCAGCGCACCCGGCCCGTGGCCGAGCGTCAGGCCGCAGAACGCCCCGCGCGCATCGGGGTCGACGTATGGCGTCCGCTCGCCGGCGAGATACGGCAGGAAGACGAGGCCATCGGAGCCCGGTGCGATGGGCACCGCCTGCGCAAGCATCTGGTCGTAGTCCATGGCCGGGAAGAGCGTGTCGTGGAACCACGCCAGCGAGCCGGCGGCCGAGAGCATCACGCCCATCACCTGCCAGCGATCGGGGATGGCATGGCAGAAGGCGTGCACGCGTCCCTGCGGATCGCCGAGGAATTGATCGGTGGCAGCGAGCACCACCCCGGAGGTGCCGATGACGACGGAGAGTGGACCCGGGCCGGTGATCCCCGCGCCCACGGCTGCCGCCGCCTGATCGCCGGAGCCCGCGGCCATCGTCGAGCCGTCGAGCGTGCCGACGGCATCAGTGCTCTCCGCGAGTTCAGGGAGCCACGACGCCGGGATCCCGAGCTCGTCGAGCAATTCCGCGCTCCAGCGCCGCGCGCCGACATCGAGGAGGAGCGTTCCGGAGGCATCGGCCACGTCCATGCGATGACCGCCGACGAGGCGATCACGGACGAAATCCTTGGGAAGGCAGATCCGGTGGATGCGCGCGTACGCGTCCGGCTCGTTCTCACGCATCCAGAGAAGCTTCGGTGCGGTGAAGCCGGGGAGGGCGCGGTTGCCCGTGAGGCGAAGGAGGCGCGCGAGCCCGTCACCCGACTCCATCTCCGCGCATTGCGGGGCCGACCGCTGGTCGTTCCAGAGGATGGCGGGACGGATTACCACATCTGACACGTCGAGGCTGACGAGTCCGTGCATCTGACCCGAGAAGCCGATCCCGAGGATCTCGGTGACACCGGACTTGAGGCTGGCAAGCACCTCCTGCGCTGCGGCGAGCCAGTCTTCCGGGTGCTGCTCCATCCAGCCGGCGCGCGGCGAGCTCACCGGGTAGCTGCGTTCCGCGCTCGCGAGCACGCGTCCGGTCGCCGGATCGACGGCGAGGCCCTTGGCGGCGCTCGTCCCGATGTCGATGCCGACGATCGCGGCCGTCGTCATCGAAACACCGACGTCGCGATCACTGCCGGCGCGGCCGCCATGTCGCTAGGAGCGGATGCCGTACAGGTAGTCGAGCGCGAGTTGATCGAGCTGCTCGAATGCCATGCCGCGCTCGCCGGCCGCTTCGACGTCGAAGCTCTCGGCGCGCAGCGCCGACAGTGATTCGCCGGGAGCGAGCGTCGGTTGCGCGAGCTGGTCGAGCCGCGCCGCAACGCGCGCCGCTTGCACCTCCGGATCGGCGCGGAATGCCTTCGTCCGGTCGCGCAGCAACAGGTAGTTGCGCATGCACGCCGCGGCGCTCGCCCACACACCGTCCATATCCTCGGTGCGCGGTGGTTTGAAGTCGAAGTGACGAGGTCCCTGATAGCCGCCGGCCTCGAGGATGTCGACCGTCCAGAATGCGCCGCGCGCGTTACCAGCGCCAAAGCGAAGATCCTGGTCGTACCGGGGTCCGTGCTGGCCGTTGAGGTCGACATGGAACAGCTTGCCGTGCCAGAGCGCTTGAGCCAGTCCGTGCGAAAAGTTCAGGCTCGCCATCTCCTCGTGCCCGACTTCCGGATTGAGGCCGACCATCTCTCGATGTTCGAGCTCGTTGATGAAGGCGAGTGCATGCCCGATGGATGGGAGGAGGATGTCGCCGCGCGGCTCATTCGGCTTGGGCTCGATTGCAAAGCGAATGTCGTAGTGCTGCTCGATGACGTAGCTCGTCAAGATGTCGAACGCTTCCTTATAGCGGTCGAGTGCGGCGCGGATGTCCTTCGCGGCACCGGACTCGGCGCCCTCGCGACCACCCCAGAACACGACCACTCCGGCACCGAGCTCTGCCGCGAGGTCGAGGTTGTCCGCGACCTTGCGGACTGCAAAACGCCGCACGTCGCGGTCATTTGCCGTGAAGCCGCCATCCCGAAACACGGGATGTGAGAACAGGTTTGTCGTGATCATCGGGATCACCAGACCGGCGCTGTCAACGGCGTTGCGCAGCCGCCCGATTGCCTGACTCTTCTCCGCCGCAGTTGCGGCGAACGGGAAGACATCGTTGTCATGGAAGCTGATCCCGTATGCGCCGAGCTCGGCGAGTTTGCCGACTGCAACCACAGGATCGAGCGGCGCGCGCACCGCGCTGCCGAACACATCGACTCCCTGCCAGCCTACGGTCCAAAGCCCAAAGGAAAAGCGGTCTTCGTGAGTAGGCGTCAGCACGGATTCTCCTTGATGCCAGCCCTCGTTTCGATGCTTTCCCCCAATCCCGCGGAGCGATTGCAGTTGGCTTGGCTCTGCGTGATTATACCGTGCTGCGTCTGGGCTTTAGCGTGCTCTCGAGACGCTGTCGTGGTTTGCCGAAAACGTTTCAGGACTGCTGAAGAGACGGCGCCACCACGGTGTTTCGACATACTCGCGGGTCGCGTCGAGCCGGCGGCGCACTGATGGTTGGAATGTACGGTGACGCACCTCGTCCGTGACGGGCTCGTCGGGGGAGAAGGAGTACAGCCAACGCCACGGTATGGCGTCGAATGTGTCGAGCATCTCGCGCGGCTCCAGGCCGGCCGCGCGGCACGCCTGAACAAACTCTCGGGGCGTGCCGGTGGTCGCGGCATCGAAGACAGCGCGTTCGCGCACTGTCGGCGGGGTCATGATCTCAACCGGTGTCATCGCGCGATCGAGGCTAGCAAACGGGGACCCACCGACGCCCTATGACGAGACCTCCCTGATGGTGCCGGCGGGCCCCGAGTCGCCGCTAGGGACTAGTGAATGCGTAGGACCGGCCGGTCGGGGGTATGACGTAGCCATGACCGAACCAACCCCGCAACTCCTACCCGTACTCGCCCTCGACGACATGGTGGTGCTCCCACACATGACCGTCCCCATCGCCGTTCCCGACGAGCAGCGCGCCGCGGTCGACGCCGCTCGCGAGGGGAGCCATCTCATCCTGCTCGTGCCGCGCATCGATGGACAGTTCACGTCCATGGGCACGGTGGCGAGCCTGCAGGAGTCCGGGAAGCTGCCCAACGGCACCGAAGTGACCATCGTTCGCGGCCAGTACCGCGCGCGCCTTGGGAGCGGCCAGGCTGACGTCGGAGGCGCCCTCTGGGTTCGCGCTGAGCCCATCACCGAGCCGGAGCCCACGCCGCAGGAGCTCGAGCTCGCGAGTGAGTACCGGGCCATCCTCGAGAATCTCGTGGAGAGCCGCGGAGCGCCGGGTGTGGTGCAGTTCCTGCGCGCCGCCCGGACACCGGGACAGCTCGCCGATCTCGCCGGCTTCTCGCCGGACCTCAGCATGGAGCAGAAGGTTCGTGTGCTCGAAACGCTCGACGTCGAGGCGCGCCTGCACCTGCTCATCGACTGGACGCGCACGATCCTTGCCGAGGCGTCACTGAAGGAGAAGATCCGCAGTGAGGTCAACGAGGGCATGGAGAAGACGCAGCGCGAGTTTCTCCTCCGTCAGCAGATGGAGGCAATTCGCAAGGAGCTCGGTGATGGTGGCGACGACGTCGTTGCCGGATACCGCAAGCGCATCGAGGAAGCGGGCATGCCCGAGAAGGTGCGCACCGAGGTCGAGCGCGAGCTCTCGCGGCTCGAGCGCACGAGTGAGCAGAATCCCGAAAACGGGTGGATCCGCACGTACCTTGACTGGATGCTCGACATCCCGTGGAACGTCCGCTCCGAGGACAATTACGACCTCGCCGACGCGCGCCGGATCCTCGATGAGGACCACACAGGTCTCGATGACGTGAAGTCGCGCATCATCGAGTTCCTCGCAGTTCGCAAGCTACGCCAGGAGCGCGGCCTTTCGGTGCTCGGGGGACGCGGTTCGGGCGCGATCATCACGCTTGTCGGGCCTCCCGGCGTCGGCAAGACTTCGCTCGGCGAGTCGGTTGCACGAGCGCTCGGACGCAAGTTCGCGCGCGTGTCGCTCGGTGGCATCCACGATGAGGCTGACATCCGCGGCCACAGGCGCACGTATATCGGCGCGCTCCCGGGTCGCATCGTGCGCGCCCTGAAGGAGGCCGGCACCAAGAACCCCGTGATCATGCTCGACGAGATCGACAAGGTCGGCAACGACTGGCGTGGCGATCCGTCCGCGGCGCTGCTCGAGGTCCTCGACCCGGCGCAGAACAACACCTTCCGGGACCACTATCTCGAGGTCGACCTCGACCTCTCCGAGGTGCTCTTCATTCCGACCGCCAACGTCTGGGAGACGATTCCCGCGCCGTTGCTCGACCGCATGGAGCTCATCCGGCTCGACGGATACACCATCCAGGAGAAGCTCGCGATCGCTCGCGATCACCTGCTGGGTCGGCAGATCGCCCAGGCCGGCCTCCATCCGGAGGAGATCAGTGTCGATGACGAGGCGATCGAGTCGGTCGTGACCGGGTACACGCGCGAGGCGGGCGTCCGCAATCTCGACCGTGAGCTCGGCAAGATGACGCGCAAGGTCGCGACCGCGTTCGCGACCGGCGAGTTGCAGCCACCTGTGGCGGTAACGCCGGAGTTGGTGCAGAAGTTCCTCGGCCGGATCCGGTTCGACAACGAGGTGGCAGAGCGCACCTCGGTCCCCGGCGTGGCGACGGGTCTCGCAGTCACCGGTACGGGTGGCGACGTGCTCTTCGTCGAGGCGACCTCGGTCGGCGAGAAGGGCTCGCTGACGCTCACCGGCCAGCTCGGTGATGTCATGAAGGAATCTGCGCAGATCGCGCTGTCGTACGTCCGCTCTCACGCCGCCGAGCTGGGCGTCGATGAAGAGCTCGCCAACAAGGGCTTCCACATCCATGTTCCCGAAGGAGCGATTCCGAAGGACGGACCGTCGGCCGGCGTCACGATGACGACCGCGATCGTCAGTCTCCTGACCGGACGCGGTGTGAAGAGCACCGTCGGCATGACCGGTGAGGTCACGCTCCAGGGTCTTGTCCTGCCGATCGGTGGCGTCAAGCAGAAGGTGCTCGCCGCACATCGCATGGGCCTCAAGGAAGTGATCCTCCCGCGGCGCAACGGCAAGGACCTCGAGGACGTGCCCGAGAGCGTCCGTGAGCAGATGACGTTCCACCTCGCAAGTCGCGTTGAGGACGTGCTCGCTGCCGCGCTCGAGCCGGCCGCGAGCGAGGAGCGCGCAGCCGCCGCCTGAAGTCACGCTTAGGGGGTGAGCAGCTTCACCCTCGGCGGTGGATTTCCAGATGCGTCGGCGTACCGGCCATCCGGATTTCCTGGACCTGCCCTGGGACCGTCCGCTCGAGACGTGGAAGGACGATCGCATCGTCGACGTCCCGCGTGGCATCTCGAGGCACGTCGTCCGCTTCGTCAGATATGGCGACGCGATCTATGCGCTCAAGGAACTGCCGCGCAGGCTGGCCGAGCGCGAATACCGTCTGCTCGCCGAGCTCGACCGGCTGTTCATCCCGGTCGTCGAGGTGGCGGCACTCGTCACCGAACGCCGCGGTACGGATGAGCTCGAGGCGATCCTGATCACCCGCCACCTCGACTTTTCGCTGCCGTACCGGCGCGTGCTGGGCGCCACCGGCGCGGACGACGCGCTCCGCGATCGACTCCTGGATGCGCTCGTCAACCTCATGGTGCGGCTGCATGTCGCCGGGTTCTTCTGGGGCGACTGCTCGCTGTCGAACACGCTGTTCCGGCGGGACGCGGGTGCGCTCGGGGCGTATGTCGTCGACACCGAAACCGGCGAGCTCCATCCCCAGCTCAGCGACGGCCAGCGTCTCCACGATGTGCTCGTCGCGCAGGAGAACATCGGCGGTGAGCTGCTCGATGTGACTGCCGAGGGACTCGTCCACAACCTCGACCCGATCGAAGCCGCCGAAGGCTTGGGCCGTCGCTACGATGCGCTCTGGTCGGAGCTGACCCGCGAGGTGAATTTCGCGCCCGACCAGCGGTACCGGATCGAGGAACGGCTCCAGCGCCTCAACGGACTCGGCTTCGACGTGGACGAGGTGGAGGTGGTCGCCCACGACGGTGAATACCGCTTGCGGCTGCAGCCCCGCGTCGTCGAACCGGGCCACCACGTGCGCACGCTGCAAGCGCTCACGGGACTCGAGGTCCAGGAGAATCAAGCGCGGCGCCTCCTCGGTGACATCGCACGCTATCGCACGGAGCTCGAGAAGGCCGGTGGCGGGCCGGTTCCCGAGGCGATCGCCGCGAATCGCTGGCTCATCGACGTCTTCGAGCCGACGATCGCCGCCGTCCCGCAAGCGCTCCGCGGCAGGCTCGAGCCCGCAGAGCTCTTCCACCAGGTCCTCGACCATCGCTGGTATCTCTCCGAGGCGGCCGGACGGGACGTGGGCCTCAGCGAGGCGGTCGCGTCATTTCTGGGAACGGTGCTGCCGAATGCCGTGACGCCGGACCTCGTCGACGTCCTCGACGAGGGCTGATCCGGGTCAGACGCGGGCCGCGACGCGCGAGTTCCGGAAGAGATCGGCAGTAACTGCTGCGATGACGAGGGCTGTGAGCACCGATGACACAACACCCTCGACGGTCCACGCGGCGCCACTCGTCACCGTCGTGCCGGCCTTGGTGATGAAGACATCGGCGTTGAGCACGACCGGTACCGCAATCGCGCCAGTTGCGCGCGCTTCCCGGACGCGCGAGCCACCAGACGGTGCTCAGGGCAGCGGGTTCGACGAGGTAGTAGGGGAACACCGTTTTGGCAACGAGCGGCAGGCAGCATGATGCGACCGTCAACAAGCCGAGCAGCCCCGCGACGGTCGACGGCGTCGCCGGGCGACGGACGAGGGTGGTTGCCACGAGCGCGACTGCCAGCACCGCAGCGATGCCCGCATCCCAGTGCTGGGCAACTCCCGACAGCAACGACCCGCGCGCGAGCACCCAGAAGGATCCGCCGACGATGGGCAGCGTGCCGCGAAATCCCACGAGCGAGTGCACTGCTGCGGCACGGTCGGCGAGGACGAACGGAGCCAGGCCGATCGCGATGGTCAAGGCACCGGCGAGCGCGACGATCACGGCGGGGCGGACTCGGTGTGCTGCCAGGGGGATGAGCACCAGCGGCACCGCTGTGAACAGCGCAACGGTGCGCGCCAGCACTGCCGCGCCGATCGCGATACCCGTTGATGCTGAACGGTTTTGCAGTGCGAACTCGACGGCGAGGAGCACGAGACAGAGCTCGACAGGCTGCTCGATATGCCCGTAGTCGAGGACCCCGATCAACACGGCGGGTGCGAGTGCGATCGTCGCCGCAGCAGCGAGCGGCCACGCCACCTCACCGCGTGCGCGCGTGATGAGACGCACCGCCTGATACGCGAGCAGCAGGATGAACAGGGCCATCACGCTGTCCACCAGAGCGGCACGGATGCCGAGGTTTCCGGCGACACGCAGCGCATTGGCCACGGCGGCGACGGGAACGAGCGGCACGAGGCCGAGCGGGCCGTTGTCGTTCGCTGAGACGATCGTCAGCGGGGTGGAATAGACGAGGAGGGGATGACCCGAAACAACTGTTTCGGATGCGGGCCAGAAGAAGTAGTCGAGGTCCGAAGGTGTCGTCTTCAGGGCAAGCGATGCGACGGCGAACATCGCCACGTAGAGGGCGCCGACCCCGGCGAAGACAGCGCGGCTACCCACGGGCGCCATTCTGCCGGGCGAACTGGCGAATGACGTATCACGCCGTCCCGCGAGCTACTTGTATTACGCTAGTTCGCGTGCACCTTCATCTGCGTCGCGCTCCGGAAAGGCTCGCCACCGGCGCCTTCATCCTCCATGCCGGCTGGGGCAAGTGGCATGGGACCGAACAGCAGGCCACGGCGTTGCACGGCACTGCCGCGAACGCGTTTCCGGCGCTCAAGGCCATTCCCCCGGCGAGGTTCCTGCGCCTCCTTGCCGCGAGCGAGCTGGCAGTCGGCGCCGTCCTCTTGACGCCGCTGCTGCCGGACAACATTGCCGGCGCGGTGCTGACGGGCTTCTCCGGTTCGTTGTTGACGATGTACTGGCGGACGCCGACGATGCGCAAGCCGGGCAGCATCTGGCCGACTCCGGCGGGGACCGCGGTCAGCAAGGACGTCTGGATGCTCGGGATCGGTGCGGGGATGCTCGTCGAGCGATGAACGTCGAGATCTGGTCGGACGTCGTCTGTCCCTGGTGCTACATCGGCAAGCGCCGCTTCGAAACTGCGTTGGCGGATTTCGCGCATCGCGATGACGTCGATGTCGTCTGGCGCAGCTTCCAGCTCGATCCCAATGCGGCGCGCACGAGCGACGGCGATCCGGTCGAGCGTCTGGCTGCGAAGTACGGCATGAGTTCGTGCCGACGCCGAGGCGGCGCAGGCACGCGTCACCGCCAACGCGGCAACCGTCGGGCTCGATTTTCACCTCGACAAAGCGCGGACCGGAAACACGTTCGATGCGCACCGTCTCATCCACTACGCACGCGAACGCGGCAAGCAGGACGCGCTGAAAGAGCGTTTCATGGCGGGTTACTTTGTCGAAGGCGAGGCGATCGGTGAGGCCGACGTTCTCGTGCGTCTCGCCACCGAGGTCGGACTCGATGCAGCGGCCGCTCGCGACGTCCTCGACAGCGGCGCGTTCAGCGCCGAAGTCCGCCACGACGAAGCGGAGGCGCGCGACATCGGCATCACCGGCGTTCCCTTCTTCGTCGTCGATCGTGCCTACGGGATTTCCGGCGCGCAGCCATCCGAGCTGATCCTCGCGACACTCGACAAGGCGTGGTCCGATGCGCACCCGTTGCAGCTCGTCGCGCCGTCCGGTGGCGACGACGTCAGCTGCACGGACGACAGCTGCACCGTCTGAGAACGCTCACTGGGCGCTCCCACAAGCCCTGGAGGACGGCGCTACGCTGGTGCTCCGATGGGCTCAGATCTCGACGATCCGCGTCGACCCGGATCCACGTTCGTCGGGCGCCAGCATGAGCTGACTGCCCTGCTGGCGCAGGCCGCCCACGTTCGCGCGGGTCATCCGCGTGTCGTCCTGCTGACCGGGGAGCCCGGCATCGGCAAGACCGCGCTGGCGCATCGATTTGTCAGCCAGGCGCACGGGTTTCAGCGCTGGGAGGCGAGTGGCGAGGAAGCCGAGCAACTGCTCGACGTTCGGCGTGATCGAGCAGCTCGTCCGAGCGGCGCTCACGTTGCCGGTATCCCGTGCACTCGAAGTCTCACGGTCACGGCGACGGCCAGCGGCCGGGATCCGATCTGGATGGGCGCCGCGTCTGCTCGACCTCCTCGGGACGATGCAGGCCACCGGGCCCGTGCTGCTGCTCATCGACGATGCGCAGTGGGCCGACCGGCCGTCGCTCCAGGCGCTCGTCTTCGCGCTGCGACGGCTGCAGGCCGACCGCGTGCTCACCCTCATGGTCTCGCGCAGCGGCTCACCGCGTGGCCACCTCGCCGGCTTTCACCGCCTCGTCGAGCACGGTCATGGCTCCTGGCTTCGTGTTCGCGGGCTCGACGCCGCCGTCGATCCGTGACCTCGGCGCATCGATGGGCGTCGAACCACCTTTCGTCTCGCGCCGCCGACCGCATCCGGGCGCACACCGGTGGCAGCCCGCTCCACGCCACGGCAATCTTCGACGAGATCGTTCCCGACGTCCTGCGCGAGCCCTCCGATCTGCCGCTGCCGTCGACGGCCGATTTCGATGCCCTCGTGCGCGCCCGCCTCGACAGCGTGTTCGCCGGACGCGCAGCGGCTCGTGGAGAGCAGCGTCCGTTCTCGGGCTCACCTGCCGCGCTGCGTGCAAGCGGGGCGCCTGCCGACCTCAATGACCCTCGCGCCTCTCGAACTGGCCATGGCCGCGCATCTGCTCCAGGAGCGCGGAGCGCCCGCGGATCGCGCCATCGCGTTCCCGCATCCGCTGGTCCAGGCGGCCACGTATCACTCGCTCGGTCCGGCGCGACGCGCAGCGCTCCACGAGCGCGCTGCGACGCTGGCCAACGACGAGGCCGCGGCGCTGCACCATCGCGTCGCCGCGGCGCAGCGGCGCCGACCCGCAGCTCGCTGCGGACCTCATCATCTATGGCATACAGGTCGGCTCGGCGTGGGGCGTGGGACGCGGCTGCTGATGCCTCCTATCGGCAAGCCGGCTTACCGCCGACGGGCCCGGAGCGCGACCTTCGGATGCTCATGGCTGCGAGTACATGCTCCTGGCGGCGCTGTCGATGACGCGCTGGCGATCGTGGACGAGATCGAGGCGCAGGCCCCGACCGCTCGGCGTGGCTTCGTGCTCGGCACCCTCGCGATGATTGCCGGCCGCTACGAGAAGGCGCAGGTGTTGCTCACCGTTGCCTATGAGGACATCGATCCGGTCCGCGACCATCCCCTGGCCGAGGAGATCGCGGCGCAGCTTGCCCGGGTCCACATGGGTCGCGGTCACGGCGCAGAAGCTGCGCTGTGGGCGACCCGGTCGCTCGACATCGCGCAAGGCACCCTCCCCGGTATCGGATTCGCTGTCAGTCCTCGCAATGGGCCTGCTGCTTGCCGGCCGCGCCCCGGAGGCGGCGGCGGCGGTGGCCGAGCTTCCCGACCCGCGCTCGCTCGACGAGCACGCTCCGCTCGACGGCTTCCTCGGTCGCGGCTACGTTCGCTCATCACCGATGATCCCGTCGGGTGCGCGAGCGACCTCGCCCCGTCGCCGATCATCTTCGCCGTTCGCGGTGCCGCTCACCAGGCGATCGAAGCGCTGACGGTGCTGGCGACCGCCGAATACCGGATGGGCGCATGGGACGACGCATCGCTGCACGGTCAGCTCGCCGCTTCGCTCGCGGAAGACGCCGACCAGACATGGCTGCTCGCCGCGCGCCCATTCCGCCGCATGCGCGCCACTCGCCGGTCGCGGCGACTGGGAAGCAGCACACGCACACGCGATGCGGCCGCGTCGGGCGGCCGAGCTCGTCGCGGCCGAGTTCGCGGGTTCGCGCAGGCAGCGATGGCCGGCGCGCTCGTTGCCCGCGCACGGGGTGATCACGAGGCCGTCATCCGCGCACTCGAGCCGCTCCTTCCGCTTGCGGATCTGGATGGCGATTCGCGAGCCGGCATCCTGGACTGGCCGATCGCTCTACGCGGAGGCGCTCGTGGGCCTCGGCCGGCTGCGCGATGCAGAGGCCGTGGTCGCACGCGTTCACGCGTATCGCGCGGGAGCGCAACCGAGCCCAGGCCCTCGCCGGCGCCGAACGGATTCGGGCATGCTCGACGCGGCACTCGGCCACGCAGACGACGCCGAGGTCTCGTTCGTCTCAAGTCTCGCCATCCTCGATGTCGTCGACCTTCCGTTCGAGCGCGCCCTGACCGAGCTTGAGTACGGCCGCTTCCTCCTGCGCGAGGGGTACAATCGCGCGGCCGTCTGGCAGCTCGAAGCAGCCCGCGAGACGCTTCGCCGAGCTCGACGCCCGGCCCTATGTTGCCGAGTGCCTCGCGCGCTGGCGCGCTGCGGTTTGCCGCCTCGAACGAGGGCGGCCATGCAGCGCGCTGGCGACTGACGCCCCAGGAGATGTCGGTTGCGCGCCTCGTGGCGACCGGACGCACGAACCGGCAGGTCGCCGACGAGCTGGTCGTCAGCATCAAAACTGTCGAATATCACCTCGCTGAATGTGTACGGCAAGCTGCACATCCGTTCGCGACAGGAGCTGGTGCCGATCTTCGGACCAATCGAATGCGCCACCAAGCGCCGCCGCTCTCGCGCACGTCCAAGGGCTGTGCTGAGCCTGAAAACACTAGGGTCGTACCCTGGGGCAAATCGCGGCACGACGCGTAGAGTCGGATGCAGTGGCCCAGTTGGAGGTGCCGACATGAGCGGGGACGCCACGGCCGGATCGTCCGGCCGCGTTGAGCGTCTGCTTGCTGCGGCCGTGCATCCTTGCGCATCTCATCGGCGGCGACACGGTTATGGGTATGAGCTGCACCACTGGCTGCTGCGTATCGGCCTGGAGTGCGATCTCGGCACCGTGTACCGCTCGCTGAACACGATGGAAGCCGAAGGGCTTCTGCGGTCCTCCTGGGAGCGCACGCCGGAGGACGCAGTCGGCGTCGCTACGAGCTTGAGCGAATCCGGCCTGGACATGGTCGACGCGTTTGTCGCACCAGTGGAACAACTCCGCTCTGTCGCGCAGGAGTTTCTCGACATGCGCAAGGCGGGCGGCACGGCGCGCCTCCGTCGCAGCCGGCATCGACGCGAATCGGCGCAATGTCGTCGGCGCCGCCACTGCTCGACGCGCACAGGCGCTTGCCGCGAATGGAGTGGCACCGTAGTCGATATCCGCGCAGCGCGGATAAGTGCGGAAAACACGGATTGACTGGCGCATCGCGGCTATCGCCAAAGTCCGCATATCGAGGCGGACTTCGCAGGACCTGATCCGCCCGCGGTCAGCCGCTGCCAATCGCTCACCCATAGGAGGAGGTTGGATGGCCACGGATACCGTGCCGTACGGACGGAAGACCCAGCGGGACTCGCCTGTGTCTCGATCTCCACATCGTCTGGATCACCGCCGGCCTCGGCTGCGACGGCGATTCGGTGTCGATCACCGCAGCAACGCAACCCAGCATCGAGGATGTGCTGCTCGGCGCGATCCCGGGACTGCCGAAAGTCCATCTCTACAACCCGGTCCTCGCGTACGAGAACGGCGAGGAATTCATCAAGTCATGGCACGCCGCTGCGAATGGTCGACTCGACCCGTTCGTGCTCGTCGTGGAGGGGTCGATTCCCAACGAGACGATCAAGAAAGAGGGCTATTGGGCAGCGGTTGGTACCGACGCCGCAACCGGACAACCGATCACGACGTGCGAGTGGATCGACCGCCTCGCGCCCAAGGCGCTCGCGGTCGTCGCGTGTGGGACGTGCGCAACCTACGGCGGCATTCATGCGATGCAGGGGAATCCGACGGGAGCCATGGGCCTCGCCGACTACCTCGGATGGGACTGGAAGTCGAAGGCGGGTCTGCCGATCGTCAATGTCCCGGGATGCCCGGTACAACCCGACAACTTCATGGAGACGGTGCTCTACCTGCTGTACATGGTGGCGGGGCTCGCTCCGATCATCCCGCTGGACGATCAGCTGCGGCCCGACCTGGCTCTTCGGCGACACCGTGCACGATGGCTGCGATCGCGCGGCTTCGTACGAGCAAGGCGACTTCGCAGCCGACTACAACTCGCCGAGGTGCCTCGTCAAGCTTGGCTGCTGGGGTCCGGTCGTCAACTGCAACGTCCCGAAGCGCGGATGGATGGCCGGCATCGGCGGTTGCCCCAACGTCGGCGGGATCTGCATCGGTTGCACGATGCCTGGGTTCCCGGACAAGTTCATGCCGTTCATGGATGAACCGCCGGGCGCGCACCTTTCGACAGGCGTGATCGGCGTGTACGGCACGGCGATCCGCGCGCTGCGCAAGGTCACCAACACCACTGTCAACAAAGAGCCCAGGTGGCGTCACACGACGGCCCGAGCTCACCACCGGCTACCGGCCGACCACGTACTGAGGAGTAATGCGCGATGACAGTCGTTGAGCAAGCGACGCCACCAGGACCAAGGATCCTGATTCTCGGTCGACGTCGCCTGGGACCCGATCACCAGGATCGTCGGCAGCCTCGGCATCTTCACCAAGATCGACTTTGCGAACCGAGTCGTCGCCGACTGCCGCAGTACGTCGTCGATCTTCCGCGGCTACAGCATCTTCATGAAGGGCAAGGATCCCCGCGACGCGCACTTCATCACGAGCAGGATCTGCGGCATCTGTGGCGACAACCACGCGACCTGCGCGACGCTACGCGCAGAACATGGCGTTCGGCATCAGGCCGCCGGCGATGGCGGAATGGATCGTCAACCTCGGCGAGGCGGCCGAGTACATGTTCGACCACAACATCTTCCAGGACAACCTGCTCATGGTCGATTTCTGCGAGCAGATGGTCAAGGAGACCAACCCTGGCGTGCTCGCGAAGGCGGAGAACACGCCCGCCCCGCACGCCGAGCGACCACGGCTACCGGACCATCGCCGACATCATGCGGGCGCTGAATCCGTTCACCGGGGAGTTCTATCGCGAGACCCTGCACGTCAGCCGCTACACGCGCGAGATGTTCTGCCTGATGGAAGGACGCCATGTCCATCCGTCGACGCTCTATCCGGGCGGCGTCGGCACGGTGCCGACGGTGCAGCTGTTCTCTGACTACCTCGTTCGCCTGATGCGCTACGTCGAGTTCATGAAGAAGGTCGTCCCGCTCCACGACGACATCTTCGACTTCTTCTACGAGGCTCTCCCAGGCTACGAGGAGGTCGGCCGGCGGCGCATGGACACGGTGTGCTGGGGCTCGTTCAACGATCCGGACGAGTGCGACTACACCTACCGGCACATGACGAACTGGGGCCGGTCGATGTTCGTCACCCCGGGCGTCGTCGTCGACGGCAAGCTGGTCACTACCGATCTCGTCGAGATCAACCGGAACATCCGCATCCTGCTCGGGCATTCGTACTACGAGGACTGGGCGGACGACGGAGAGGTCTTCGTCGAGAAGGACCCGCTTGGATATCCGATCGACAAGCGGCATCCGTGGAACCAGACGACGATTCCCAAGCCGGGCAAGCGCGATTTCGACAAGAACTACAGCTGGGTGATGTGCCCGCGGTATCTGCACGAGGGTGAGCACCTCGCGATGGACACCGGCGGTGGCGCGTTCGCGCGCTTGCTGGCCACGTCGCTTGCCGGCCTCGTCGACGTCGGCTACGTGAAGGCGACCGGCACCAGCACGAAGATCTACCTGCCGAAGACCGCTTCGAAGCCCGAGGTGGAGTTCGAGTGGCACGTGCCGAAGTGGAGCAACGCGATCGAACGCGACCGTGCGCGCACCTACTTCCAGGCGTATGCCGCCGCGTCGGCGCTGCACTTCCTCGAGAAGGCTTTCGCCGAGCTCAACGCCGGACGCACCGAGACGTTCACGCCGTTCAAGGTGCCGGACGAGGCGATCGGATGCGGTTTCCACGAGGCCGTGCGCGGCGTTCTCTCGCATCACGTCGTGATCCGTGACGGGAAGATCGCCAACTATCACCCCTACCCGCCAACTCCATGGAACGCGACGCCGCGAGACATGTACGGCACGCCGGGACCGTACGAAGATTCGGTGCAGAACACGCCGATCTTCGAGGAGAACGGGCCCGACAACTTCAAGGGGATCGACATCATGCGCGCGGTGCGCAGCTTCGACCCGTGTCTGCCGTGCGGTGTGCACATGTACCTCGGCAACGGCAAGGTGCTGGAGACTCGGCACTCGCCGAACTTCGGCCCGCAACAATGAATGGCAGCGCCAGCTCGTCTTGTTGAGGAGCGGGAGCTCCAGAAACGACTCGCGCACGTCGACGCTTTGGTCGGAGAGCTTCAGCAGCTCTCCGACCCTGCGTCGTGGGCACGGGTCGAGGAGTTGCTCTCGACCGTGCTCGACCTCCACGGGGAGGCGCTGTCACGGATGCTCGACGCGCTAGGACCGCGGGGGATCCTGACGCCGATCGGCTGCTGCCGTCGCATGGCCGACGACGACGTCATCAAGGGCGTGCTGCTCCTGCACGGGTTGCACCCGCTGGACCTGCGCACGCGTGTCGAAGGCGCGCTCGAATCGGTGCGTCCCTACATGCGCTCGCACGGCGGGGGCGTCGAGCTGGTCGGCGTCTCCGGCGACACGGTTCGCATCCGCCTTCAGGGTCATTGCCAGGGGTGCCCGTCGTCGACTGGTGACGCTCAAACTCGCCGTCGAAAAGGCGATCTACGAGGCGGCGCCCGATGTCACCGCGATCGAGGTTGATGACGCCCCCGATGCAGCGCCCGCCGGCGCGCCGTCGATCCCCGGCCTGGTCCCGCTGCCCATCCATGTATCCGCCGCTCCTCCAGCATCGCGTCCGGCGCCATCACCCGCTGGGGAGTGGGTGACGGTCCGGCGCGTGCTTCGGACATTCACGACGGCTCGGTCCTGCGAACATCGGTCGACGGTTCGGCGCCGTGCTCGTCGCGCGAGCCGGTGATGTGTTCTACGCGTACGTCGCGGCGTGCGCGGCGTGCGGTGGAGACATGGAGCGCGCCGCGCTGGACGGAGCAGCGCTTGTGTGCGACCGTTGCTCGGCCGAGATTCGACATCCGCCGCGCCGGTGCCGGCATCGGCTCGGACAGCCGGATCGAGCCGCTGCCGCTGCTCGAGGACGCCGGCGTGCTCAGGATCGCGCTGCTGGCCCCGGTGGCATGACCACATCGATCCGCCTTCCGGGGCTTCGCGATTTCATCCGTGAGCGCGCTCCCGCGGAGCGTTGCGAACTGTGCAGCGCAGAGCTGTCCCCGCATCCGCACCACGAGCATCTCTTCGAGCCGTCGTCGCGCCAGTTCCACTGCAGTTGCACGGCGTGCGCGATCCTCTTTCCTGCCGACGCCGAGAAGCGGTACCGGCGTGTCCCGCGCCGGCTCTGGTACCTGCGAAGGGTTCGCGCTGAGTGACATGCAGTGGGAGTCGCTGGCGATACCGGTGAACATGGCCTTCCTGCACACCATGTCGCCGGGGGGCGGCGTCCGTGCCTTCTACCCAAGTCCGGCAGGTGCAACCGAGTCGACGCTGAGTCTCGACGGGTGGGCGGAGATGGTTGCAGACAACCCTCTGCTCACCGGCATGCTTCCCGACGTTGAGGCGCTGCTCGTCAACCGCGTGAGCGGTGCACGCGACTGCTACATCGCGCCGATCGACAAGTGCTATGAGCTGGTGGGTCTCATCCGCATCAGCTGGCGCGGGCTCGGCGGCGGTCAGGAGGTCTGGGACCGCATCGCCACGTTCTTCACCGAGCTGCGCGATGCCGCAACCGAAAAGGGTCTCGTCGATGCCTGATCTGGACCTCGAAGTGGTGTCCGCGAGCGCGGAGCCCGACACGCTCATCCCGATCCTGAACTTCCGGGTCAGGATCCGCGAGCGCGAAGGTCGCCGCGTCGACTCGATCTCGCTGCGCTGCCAGATCATGGTCCAGGCCACTCGCCGCACCTATGGCCCCGGGGAGCAGGAGGCGCTGCTCGACCTTTTCGGCACGCCGGCCCGCTGGGGCACCACCTTGAAGACGATGCTCTGGACGCACGCGAGCGTCGATGTCGCCGGATTCACCGGACTCGACCGAGGCAGTCGTCCCGGTTGCGTGCACGCATGACTTGACAGTCACCGCAGGGAAGTACTTCTTCGCGCTCGAGCAGGGGGAGGTGCCGTTGATGTTCCAGTTCAGCGGCACCGTCTTCTGGCGTGATGAGGACGGAAGCCTGCAGGTGGCGCCGATCTCGTGGTCGAAGGAAGCTGCGTACCGGCTGCCGGTCTCCACGTGGCGCGCCCTCATGGAAGAGCACGATCCTGACAGTGCGTGGCTCTGCCTGCGCCGCGACACGGTCGACAAGCTGAACCGCTACAAGGCACATTCAGGCGTTGCCGGATGGGACGCCGCACTCTCGCGACTGCTCGACGCGGCAGACGCGACGGCGCCCGCGGGCGCTGCACCGGCATGAGCACGAGCACACTCGATCGCCTCGTCGCGGCAACCCTCTATGAGGGGTACATCCTGTACCCGTACCGGCCCTCGTCCGTCAAGAACCAGGTGCGCTGGACGTTCGGCGGCGTGCATCCCCGTGCCTGGAGCGAGGCATCCGGCGGGACGGATCCGTGGTTCGTGCAGACGGAGTGCCTGCTGCGCTCCGGGGAGGGTGCGGTCGTCTCGGTGCATGCCAGGTTTCTGCAGTTGGTGACCAGAACCGTCGCCCGGCTCGACCCGCCGAGCGCAGTCGCTCGACGGCGAAGCGGCCGAGCGACTCGAGGATGTCGAGGAGTTGCGCGTCGGTGGGATGACCCATCGCGGCTGGGAGGAGGCATCCGAGCTCGACATCGACTGTGGCTCGCACGAGATCGCGGCCTTGCTCGCGCGTGAGGTGGACGTTGAGCGGTCGTTCCATGACCACTGCGACGTGGAACCGCTCGCCGACGAGGGCGGGCGCGTCGTTGGAGCGCTGATCCGCGATTGCCAGACGCTCGACGTGGACGTGAGCGTCGAGGCGGAGCGCGTCACCGCGGACATCACGCGAGTGCGCGTGGTCATCCGCAACGCCGGAGCCTTCAAGCTCGACGGCGACCGCGATCGCGACCGGGCGCTCCGCCGTTCGCTGATATCGACCCACGCCATCCTCACCGTGGAGAACGGGGAGTGGCTCTCGCTCGCGGATCCGCCGGCGGACGCCGCTGATGCCGCCGCCGCATGCCGCAACACCGGGCTCTGGCCCGTCCTCGTCGGCGAACCGGGCACGTCGGACACGGTCCTCGCATCGCCGATCATTCTCGAGGACCACGCGCAGGTCGCCCCGGAGTCCTCCGGCGACCTCTTCGACGCGACCGAGATCGACGAGATCCTGAGCCTGCGGATCCTGGCGCTCACCGATGATGAGAAAGCTGAGATGCGCGCAGCGGACGCTCGCAGCCGGGCGTTGCTGGATCGCACGGAGGCGCTCACCGGTGAGGACCTCATGCGCATGCACGGCACGATTCGCGAGATCCATCCGGCTCTGCGGGAGCGGCGATGAGCGACTTCGATCTCGCGCTCTGGGACCCCGCCGGGACGGACAGCACCACCGAGTTGGTGCGCTGGCGAGACGGGACGCTCCGTCGCGGCGACCGGGTGCGCATCCACCCGCGCAAGCGCGCCGACATCATGGACATGGTGCTCGACGGGCGCACAGCGGTGGTCGAATCGATCGAGCGGGACTACGAGGATCTTGTCCACGTCGCGTTGCTCATCGACGACGACCCCGGCAAGGACCTTGGTGCGATGCGCCAGCCGGGGCATCGCTTCTTCTTCTGGCTCGACGACATCGTGCCGGTGACTGACGGTGAGGAGAACCGCGCATGAGCGTCCCTGGCGTCCTGGTCGCGGGGATCGGCAACATCTTTCTCGGCGACGATGGTTTCGGCGTCGAGGTCGCGCAGCGGCTTGCGGCACGGCCGCAACCCGACGGCGTCCGCGTCACCGATTTCGGCATCCGCGGGTTCGACCTCGCGTTCGCCCTGCTCGACGAACCGGAGGCGACGATCCTCATCGACGCGATGCCGCGCGGTCAGGCGCCGGGTACGGTGTACGTCCTCGAACCCGACCTCGATGCCGACACCGGCGAATCGACGGTCGATCACGCCGACGGCTCGTTTCAGGGACATGCCATGACGCCGGACTCGGTCTTCGCACTCGTGCGCACCCTTGGTGGACGTCCACGAAACGTCACCGTGGTGGGCTGCGAACCGCTGACCTTCGGACCCGAGAACGAGGGGCAGATGGGGCTCAGCGAGCCCGTTGCCGGATCGGTCAGCGAAGCAGTTGCCGTTGTGGAGCAACTCATCGCGCGGCTCGCGCCGACGGGGAGCACGACCTGATGCACGAACTCGGCCTTGCAGAAGGCATCCTCACCCTTGCCAGCGACATGGCCGGCGAGCACGCCGTCACGCGGATCGTGGTACGCATTGGTGAGGAGCAACGCATCGTGCCGGACAGCCTGGAGTTCGGCTTTCAGCTACTTGCGGAGGGGACCGTCTGCGAAGGCGCCGCGCTGCAGTGCGTCGCCGTCTCGGGCGCGATCGTTCTCGTCGACGAGATCGAGCTCGACGGCGATCCGCCGACCATCCTCCGGCGCCCAGGATCAGAGGTGATCGAGCCACCGCACGACCACCCGCACACCAGCGATGACGGCGCCATCTCGACGCCTGCGATGACAGCAAACACGCACGGAGGAACCTAGGATGTCGCTCATGCTCGGCAACCAGAACAGCGCCCTGCGCACGCTGGTCCAGTGGCTCGTGATCGGAGCCATCGTTGGCGCAGTGCTCAACTCCAAGGACATCCAGCGCTATCTGAAAATCCGCGGGATGTAGGGCGCAACAGGCTCAACGTGGCACGCTTTCGCGTCAACACCTCGAAGTCGACGGTGAACGTCGGCCTGCGGATCAATCTGCATCCGTCGCACATCAATGCCAACGCGCTGAGCGGAGTCATCGAGTGCGAGGTCGACGACAAGGGGCAGCCGCGTCTCGATCAGCCCTACAGCGCGGAGCTCAGCCTTCCCGTCGACGCGATCAAATCAGGCAATGGCATTCAGGATCGCGAGATGCGCCGCCGCTTCGATGTCAATCGATACCCGGACATCACGGCCCGGGTCACGCACGGCGAGGCGCTGGACGGGCCCGGCAGGTACCGGGCGGTCGCGCAACTCACGATGCACGGGCAGACGCGCCCGATCACCGGGGATATCACGTTGAGCGTGGACGGAACGACCATGACTATCGACGGTCAGCAGGTGATCAACGTCAAGGACTTCGGGATCGACCCGCCTCGCTTGATCATCCTGAAAGTGGAGCCAGACGTGGATCTGCAGGTGCATATCGTTGCCGACCTGCAGTCATGACGACAACAGCACCTGGAGTGGCATGCAATGTTTGAGAAGCTCTTGATCTTCGGCATCGGATATGTCCTCGGTACGCGGGCCGGCAAGGAACGCTTTGACGAGCTCGTCAGCGCGGCGAAGAAGTTCGCTGAGCGCGACGAGGTGAAGATGGCGGTCAGCCTGGCGACCGGCTTCCTCGAGGAGCGGTTCAACTCCACCGCGGAGCAGTTCCGCGCGGCGTGATGACATGACGGCCGTTGCGCCCCCCGCGAGCGCGGTCTCGCGCGCCGTGCCGGTACGGCGGCGATTCGCCGTGCGCGGCGTGGTGCAGGGGGTGGGCTTCCGCCCGTTCGTCTGGAACCTCGCGCGACACCTCGAGTTGAGCGGCTGGGTACAGAACACGTCCGGCGCCGTGATCGTCGAAGTGGAGGGCGCACCGCTCGCGCTCGACAGCTTCGCGCATGCGCTGCGCTCGGCCGCGCCGCGACTGGCGCGAGTCGACAGCGTCGAGATGGTGGAGTGCACGCCGCTGGGAAGCGCAGGCTTCGACATCGTTGCAAGCCGCGCGGTGGCGGGCGAGTATCAGCCGATCGCCCCGGACGCGGCGACGTGTCCCGAGTGCATCGCCGACGTCCTCGACCCTTCCAATCGCCGGTATCGCTACCCGTTCACGAACTGCACGAATTGCGGCCCGCGCTTCACCATCATCGAGGACGTTCCGTACGACCGCCGGATGACGACGATGCGCCACTTCACGATGTGTGCCGCATGCAGTCGCGAGTACGAGGATCCTGCGGACCGCCGCTTTCATGCCCAGCCGATCGCGTGTCCTGTCTGTGGCCCGCGCCTCTGGTTTGCCGACGTGCACGGCAACGAGATTGCCGGGAACCCGATCGACCAGACCGCCGCGGCAATCGCTCGCGGCGAGATCGTCGCGCTCAAGGGTCTCGGCGGATTCCAACTCTGCTGCGACGCGCGAGACGACGTTGCGGTGCGCCGGCTGCGCAGTCGCAAGCACCGTCCCGCCAAACCCTTCGCTGTGATGTGCGCAAGCCTGGAGGCGGCGCGCGGCATCGCTGCGATCAGCGATGCGGAGGCTGCGTTGCTCGACGGCTCGACCCGGCCGATCGTGCTCCTGCGCCTTCGGCGCAATGGCCGCGGCCGCGACATCGCGGCCTCGGTTGCGCCGCACCTCGACGAGCTCGGGATGATGCTTCCGTATACGCCGATGCATCACCTGCTTCTCGCGGCGGTCGACGGGCCGCTCGTCATGACGAGCGGGAACGTGACCGACGAGCCGATCGCCAAGGACAACGAAGAAGCCGTGAAGCGGCTCGGCCACATCGCTGATAGCTTCCTGCTCCACGACCGGGACATCTATGCGCGCTACGACGATTCCGTCGTGCGCGTCATCGATGGAGCGGTGCGCACGGTCCGCCGAGCGCGCGGCCTCTGCCCGGTACCGGTTCGCGTGCGTTCCGGTGGTCACCAGGTCCTCGCGCTCGGCGCCCATCTCAAGAACACGTTCACCGTGCTCAAGGACGGCAACGCGTTCACTGGTCCGCACATCGGTGACCTCGACAACCCCCTGACGCTGACGCATCACGATGAGGCGCTGCAGACGTATCTCCGCCTCTTCCGCGCGCTGCCCGCCGCGGTCGTAGCCGATCTGCATCCCGACTACGCCTCGACGCGCATCGCCGAGGCGTGGTGGGCGCGCGGAGCGCGCGAGGTCCGCGTCCAGCATCACCACGCGCACATCGCGAGCGTGCTCGCCGAACATGGATTGCGCGGTCCCGTCCTGGGTGTCGCCTTTGACGGCATCGGCCTCGGACCCGACCAGACCATCTGGGGTGGTGAGTTCCTCCTCGCCGACGAGCGGTCGTACCGCCGAGTCGGCCATATCGCATCCGTGCGCCAGCCTGGCGGCGACGCCTGCGCCCGCGAGGGCTGGCGCATGGCAGTGGCGTACCTTGCGGCCGCCGGCGAGCTCGACGAGACGCCGCCCGCCTGGATCTCGGAGTCGCCGGATGCCCCGACGGAGCGGCAATGGCGGCTCGTGTCGCGCGTCGCGTGCGCCGAGCGTGCCGCCCCACGCAGCACGAGCGCGGGGCGTCTGTTTGACGCCGTCGCGAGCCTGCTCGGCGTGGCGCAGGTGTCCACCTTCGAAGGAGAGGCAGCGATGCGTCTCGAGTCGCTGGCCGCATCCTGCGGTCCAGTCGCGGCCGCGGACATCGTCGCGGTGCAGGGCAAGGGAGATCCGCTCGTGCTGGACACGGTGCATCTCGTGACGGCGCTTGCGCGCGATCGCGGTCATGGCCGGTCGAGCGCCGAGCTCGCGGCGATCTTCCACGAGAGCCTCGCGCAGGCGATCGCAGCGGCCTGCACTCGGCTCGGCGCTGAGCTCAGCCTGACTCGCGTGGCGCTGAGCGGCGGTGTGTTTCAGAATGCGCTCCTGCTCGCACGCGTGGAGATGCTCCTCGCGACGCGGGGCCTGGAGGCGTACGCCAACCACGAAGTTCCTGCCAATGACGGCGGTATCAGCCTCGGCCAGGCGCTCGTCGCCAGTTCCCAAGTCCCGGAGGTAGCCTGACATGGTTGTTTCGGTGAAGTCCGCACGCGGCGCCGGGCGTGTCGCGGACCGTGACTTCGTGACGGCCCGCATCGAGGAGTCCAACCGGGTCAGCGAGGTCTTTTTCGCTGAGCACGCGCACGCGATCGCCGAGTGCGCCGCGGCAATGGCGGATCGCTTCTTTGCCGGGGCGACGTTGTTCGTCTTCGGTTCGGGCCCGCACACCACCGACGCGCAGCACAACTCCGTCGAGTACGTGCATCCCGTCCTGCCCGGCTGCCGCGCCCTTCCGGCGCTCTCGCTGACGAACGATATCGCCACCGTCCTCGGGATGGTGCACGGGGACGGCGCGCTCGACGTCTTTGCCCATCAGCTTGGTGTGCTCGGACGCCCCGGGGATATCGCGCTCGGGTTCGCGCACGCCCCCCAGCATCCCTCGATCGTCCGCGAACTCGAGGCCGGAGCGGTGGGCGGCATGCTGACCGTTGCGCTGACCTCAGGAGATCCCGGGCCGGCGGCCGCCGTCGCTGCATTTCCGTTCCATGTCCCCAGCGACGACCGTGGCATCGCGCACGAGGTGCATCTCGCCACGTACCACATGCTCTGGGAGCTTGTGCATATCGTGCTCAATCACCGCGGTATCGGAGGGGGCGAATGAGCGGCGAGTGTCACGACGATGTCTGCATCACCTGCTCGGATCAATTGCTCGAGGTCGTCGTCGTCTCCGTCGATGAGTCGGGGGCGACAGCGCGCGGGACGGTCGATGGGAGTCCCGTTGAGGTCAGCATCGAGTTGCTCGAACTCGGTGACTGCGGGTGAGGTGCTGCTCTGCCACGGAGGGGTCGCCCTCCAACGCGGGACGCTTGCGGCGGTGGGCGGATGAGCGACACCGGCCGCGATCCGTTCTCCCAATTGCTGTATCCCATGCTCAGCCCGCAGCCGGCTGTCGGTGATGCCGTCATCCTCGAGCTCGCGCGCGCGCCGCTCGAGAAGTCCGCGGAGAGCAACCGCCTGCGCCTGGAGTTGCTCGACGAGTTCGGCGACCGCATCGTTCTCGCCGCGCAGGAGATGGCCGATGCGTTCCGCGAGGGTGGACGTCTGCTTGCGCTCGGCAACGGCGGCAGCGCCACGTCCTCGGCTGACCTTGTAACGGAGCTGCTCTGGCCCCAGAACGGCGGTCGGCCTCTGCCGGCGCTCAGCCTCACGAACGACGTCGCGACCGTGACCGGTGTCGGCAACGACGTCGGATTCGGCGACATCTTCGTGCGTCAGATCATCGCGCTCGGACGGCCAAATGATGTCGTCGTCGCCGTGTCCGCGAGCGGGAACTCCGAGAATCTCGTCCGCGGTTTTGCCGAGGCGCGTGACCGCGGGATGCGCACCATCGCCATCTGCGGCTACGACGGCGGCCGCATGTTCCGCGAGCAGACCGCGGATCACTGCTTCATCGTCCGGTCGAGCAGCGTCCACCGTATCCAGGAGGTGCAGATGACGCTGTACCACATCCTCACCGACTTGGTGCAACGCACGATTGCAGGAGAAGTCAGCATGTGCCTAGCGATTCCCGCCCGACTTGTCGAGTACATCGACGACGATCGCATGTACGGCAAGGTCGAGCTCGGCGGCGTCCAGCGCAGGATCAACACGTCACTGCTGGTCGGTGAGGACGCGACGGAGCCGGGCGAGTACGTCCTCGTGCACGTGGGATTCGCATTGAGTCGCGTGAGCGAAACCGAGGCTGCGGAAACCCTGCGCATCCTCGAGGAGATGGGTCCCGCGTACAACGACGAGATCGACCAGATCCGTCAGTGGCAGGCGATGGAGGAGGAGCTGGTCGGTGCCAACTACCGCGAGAACAATGGAGGGTCGCCCGCATGAAGTTCGCTGACGAATTTCGCGATGCCGACCTCGCC
This sequence comes from Candidatus Dormiibacterota bacterium, assembly GCA_963757475.1. Taxonomy (GTDB): domain Bacteria; phylum Chloroflexota; class Dormibacteria; order Aeolococcales; family Aeolococcaceae; genus Palsa-851. The sequence goes on along the minus strand of CAVWRW010000003.1, from coordinate 157,836 downwards.
AATGCGCTCGCGGCGCGCATCGCGAGCGAGGCGGGCGACAAGCACTGGAAGATCATGGAGGTCTGTGGCGGGCACACCCATACGATCTTCAAGTACGGCATCGAGGATCTCCTGCCGAGCAACGTCGAGCTCGTGCACGGCCCCGGCTGTCCCGTGTGCGTGATCCCGATGGGCAGGCTCGACGACGGCATCGCGGTCGCACGTCAGCCCGGCGTGATCTTCACCTGCTTCGGTGATCTGATGCGCGTCCCGGGAAGCGAGGGCAGTCTGCTCGATGCCAAGGCCGCGGGTGCCGATGTGCGCATGGTGTACTCGCCACTCGATGCGTTGAAGATCGCGCACGACAATCCCGATCGCAAGGTGGTGTTCTTCGCGATCGGCTTCGAGACGACGGCGCCGTCGACCGCCTTGACGCTCATGCGGGCCAAGGCCGAAGGCCTGCGCAATCTCTTCGTGTTCTGCAACCACGTGACCATCATTCCGCCGATGAAGGCGATTCTCAACTCGCCGGATCTGCAGCTGGACGGTTTCCTCGGCCCGGGGCACGTGAGCACCGTCGTCGGCATCCGGCCCTTCGACTTCGTGACGCGGACGTACGCCAAGCCGGTGGTTGTCGTCGGGTTCGAGCCGCTCGACATTCTTCAGGGCGTGCACATGATCATCCGTCAGATTCTCGAGGGCCGCTGCGAGGTCGAGAACCAGTACCGGCGTGTCGTCCACGACGATGGGAATCCGAAGGCGCTCGAGGTGCTCGCGCGCGTGTTCAAGCTGCGCTCCCACTTCGAGTGGCGCGGTCTCGGTTTCATCAGCCAGAGCGCGCTCGAGCTGCAGGACGCGTATGCGGACTTCGACGCGGAGAAGGTGTTCTCCGTGCCCGGTGTTCGCGTCGCCGATCCGAAGGCATGTCAGTGCGGCGAGGTGCTCAAGGGCGTGCTCAAGCCGTGGGAGTGCAAGGTGTTCGGCACCGCATGCACGCCGGAGACGCCCATCGGGACGTGCATGGTCTCGTCCGAGGGCGCGTGCGCCGCGTACTACAACTTCGGCCGCTACTCTCGTGCGCGCGAGCGCGAGCGCGTCCTTGCATCCGGCGAAGGCAGCAACGGCCACAACAACGGCAACGGTGCGGCCAACGGGCTGCATCCGATCGCGGTGCAGGCCCGATGAGCGAGACCATCGTCGAGCCCGGCAGCGGCGCGGCCATCCGCGCGGCGTCAGCCCGAATCGCCGATCCCGAGCAGCGGGTGCTCGAGCGCATTGCCGAGATCCGCAAGCGCCGTCCGTCGCTTCGCGAGGAAGCCATCACGATAAGTCACGGCGCCGGCGGCAAGGCCAGCCACACGCTGGTGACTGCGCTGTTCGGCGACATCCTCAGCAATCCCGTCCTCGATCAGCTCGGCGATCAGGCGGTGCTTGCGATTCCGGGTGTCGACAGCGTCGGGCTTGCCGTGACGACGGACTCGTTCGTGGTCAGCCCGCTGTTCTTCCCGGGTGGTGACATCGGGGAGCTCGCGGTAAACGGCACCATCAACGACCTCGCAGTCGGTGGTGCCACGCCGCTCGGGCTCTCCGCGGCCTTCATCCTCGAGGAGGGTCTGGACGTTGCAGTCCTGCGCAGAGTCGTCGAGTCGATGCGCGGTGCCGCCGATCGGGCGGGTGTCAGCGTCGTCACCGGCGACACGAAGGTCGTGCCTCGCGGCAAGGCGGACCAGCTGTTCATCACCACGACGGGCGTCGGCATCGTGGCACTGCCGCAGCGTGTCGCGATCGCCCGCGTCCGGAGCGGCGATGTCGTCGTGCTCAGCGGTGCGATGGGGGACCATGGCAGCACCGTGATGCTCGCGCGCGGCGATGTCGATCTGGAGGCAGAGCATCTTCGCAGCGACACCATGGCGCTCAATGGTCTGACGGCGGCGCTGCTTGCAGCCGGTATCGATGTGCATTTCATGCGCGACGCAACTCGCGGAGGCGTTGCGACCGTCCTCAACGAAATCGCGCAGGCGGCCGGTGTCGCCGTTGCGATCGACGAGGCATCGCTCCCCATCCACGACGAGGTGCGGGGTGTCGCGGAGATCCTCGGGATCGATCCCCTCTATATCGCCAACGAGGGCAAGCTTGTCGCGATCGTCGCCCGGGGCGATGCACCACGAGCGCTCGAGTTGATGCGCTCGCGGACCGAGGGGAGCGAGGCGGCAATCATCGGTGAGGTGCTCGAGGCCCCCGAGGGAATGGTGTTCATCCGCACCGGTTTCGGCGGAACACGTGTCGTCGACATGCTCATCGGCGACCCGTTGCCGCGCATCTGCTGACGGAGCGGTTTCGCGACCGTCGTCGCACGATCGTCTGCCTGTTGCTAGGCTGAGAGACCAGCGTCTCATGGAACCACCGCCGGACCCCGACCCCGCATCGCCATCGCCGGTCGATGACGTGCGGATTCAGACCGTGATGTGCGGGCGGTGCGGCTGGCCCAACGCCTGCCGCGTCCAGACCGGCATGCGCGCGCTGCGCTTCATGTGCCAGTGGTGCGAGCAGATGACGACCGGGATCGTCGATGCGTCGCTCAAGCGGCACATCATCTTCTAGCTCAGGAAGCGGTCACCGCGTTGATGCGCTTGAGCCCGCGTGAGGACAGGACAGCCGCGGGCACGCCGAACGCTCCGGCGGTGACGAGCGCTGCCGCCCACACGGGCATCACCCGGCTGAGTTCCGCGACCATCGCGGTGCCGGTCGCGCCGAGAACGCCGAGGCTGAGAGCGCCGGCCAGGCCGATCTCCCCCGCGCCGACGCCGGCAGCTTTCGCCTTGGCGGAGATACCGCGGCGGTCGAACTCGCCGCGAAGCCGTGTGGCCGTCTCCTCCGCGACCCGCTGCGCGAACGACGCGACGCGGTCGGCGGCGCCGCCCGTACCCGAGCTGTGCTCCATGTCATCGAGCGGGATGTAGTCGTCCGATCCCGCGGTGGAGGCTGACGCGCGCCCATATTTCGGGGGCTTTGGCTCGGTCGCGGTGTCGCCGTGCAGCTCGCGGAGACGCTGTGTCGGACCAGGAACGTCCGCCGGATCCGGGAACCCGGAGGCCACCCGCCGGCTGCGGTCATCGTTCTCGTTGGTATCTGGCATCGTTCACTCTCCTACTGAGGCTATGAACTTATATGATAGCACCACTATCACTTAGGCGCGGCTTCTGCGAGGGTGCCGTCGAAGGCTGCCGCCTCGGTGAACCATCGGCTTTTGAGGATGTCCTCGGCCCTTCACGGCATTCCTGCACAGCGCGGGGCGGCGAGCCCTGTCAGCGGGCACTCGGGAGCGAGGACGCCGTCAGCCCAGGGGGTTCGACCGTGAAGTCGTAGTGGTATTGCGAGTACCAGCTTTCTTGACATCCCTGGTACCACTTTGTTACCGTCGAAGACGGTCGATCGCAAGGTCGGTCAGCACACCAGAAACCTTCCCTCCCCAAGCCCTACCCGGCCGGGTCAATGACCCGGTCGGGGTGGGCAACTAACCGAGTAAGTTGGAGGTTCTGGTCGAGCTGGGGCCGGTGGACTATCACGTCCCGATCAGCTCAGTCCGCCCGTCAACCCACCTCCAGGACCTGGATCAGGCGTCTCGGAAACTAATCGGCTCACCGTCCCAACGCCCTCGGGTGTCTGCGCAACCAGCGCCTCGATGGCGAGCGGCATCGTGATGGTGAACGTCGTCCCCTGACCAACCTCGGACCGGACGACGATGTCGCCCCCGTGCAGGCGGGCGATCTCGCGGGCCACATAGAGGCCGAGGCCGGTTCCCCGGATGTGGCTCGTCTCAGGGGTGACGAGCCTGCCAAAACGCGTGAACAGCATCGACTGCTGTTCGCGGCTGATCCCGACGCCGTGGTCCGTGACGCTGACATGACAGATACCTGAGCGCCGCCCCCAGGCGACCAGGATGTCCCCGCCGTTTGGCGAGTACTTGACCGCATTGTCGAGCAGGTTGAGCAGCATCGTGGTGGCCCGCAGCCGGTCCGCGATGACCGGCAGCGTGTCTCGCCGGCCGCGGGTTGCCAGCCGATGCCGCGCACCGATAAGTGGCTCGGCCGCGTGTATCGCCTCGTCGATGACCTCCACCAGGTCGGTGGGCGCGAGCATCAACTCCATGCCGAGGGCTTCCATGCGCGCGGTCTCGAGCATCTCGGTGATCAGCCGGCCCATCTCATCGGACTTCTCGGCAATCCGCTCGAGCGCTGTGCGCCGGTCCGTTCCGGAGAGCGTCCCGTCGAGCAGCATCGACACGTACCCGGTAATGATGCCGAGCGGGCTGCGCAACTCGTGCGCGGCGATATTGAGAAATTCGCCCTTCAGGCGTTCGAGCCCCGTGATCCGATGGGCCTCCTCGCGCAGTGCGCGATCGGACGCGACATGGGTGACGCGAAGGCCGACGAGTTGCGCAAGAGTGGCCAGCTGACGCACCTCGTGATCACTGAATCCGGCATCGTCGCGGGCACTGACGGCAATCACCCCGGCGACGCTCCCGCCGGAGACGACAGGCACGAGCGCGCACGACTTGACCTGATGACGGGTCACGACGGCGGCACCCACCGCACTGAGGTTGCCGAGCTCCGAGAGGCCGATCACCTGAATCTCGCCACTAATGACCGCTCGCTCGAAATTCGGGAACAGTGAAAGCTCATACCGGCCGCGGAACGTTTCGCCGGTCTCGTCGTACTCAGCAACCGCCGTGAGGACGTCGCCTTCCAGCCGCAGGTAGGAGGCTCGGCGGGTCGCCTCGTCGGGCGGCGATGCGATCTGAGCGGCGATCCTGGCTGCGGTGTCGAAGAACGGATCGCGGTCGTCTGCCGCAGCGGGCAGGTCGAAGGCGGGGGACATCACGTGGTACCGAGCCTGATCTGGTGGCGGAACCCGGTTCAGGCCGACGGGAGCGCCCTTGGAGCGGTAACCCGGTTCACGGTCTCGGACAGCCGCGACGGCGTGGTGTCCGCCTTGACGAGGAACTCGAGGGCGCCGAGCTTGAGGCCGCGCTCGCGCAACTCCGGCTCACCGAAGTTGCTGAGGATGATCACAGGGATGGCCGCTGTCTGCGGGTCAGTCCGGAGGCGCTCGAGCACCTCGAAGCCGTCCACCTTGGGCAGGCGCAGGTCGAGATAGATGAAGTCGGGCCGCTCCGCAGCGGCCATCGCGAGGCCCTTCTCGCCGTCATCGGCCACAACCACTGCATAGCCGTCTGCGACGAGGCGAAGCCGGTACATCTCGGCTGCCGCATCGTCATCCTCGATCAGCAGGACTTTGACGTCGTCCTCCACGATTCGGAGTCTCCCCATGTAGGTCGCCGGCACGGACAGTGCACTTGCACTGGCCATCTTCGCTTATCCGCTGGTGGGTTGCGCAGTCCCGGACGCGCAGTCGCAATCCCGTATTCACAACTTCCCGGTGCCGGTTCACGGGATATAGACTGACTATCATGATTTGCCGTCGACGCGCTGTGGGGGACACGTAGGGTTGCCGGCAGCGCATCGCCGCGCTGACAGTGGCTCTGCCGACCCCACCGCAGCACTCGGCAGGCGGGTGGACGACCTCGTCGTCGCCGCCAACGCGGAGGCCACCGACACGATGATTCACGCAAGCGGGCGCGGCACTGCCAAACTGTGGGCGATGAGGAAGCGCGTCGCGGGGCGCCTCGGATGAGCCGGACCGCGGTCAGCCCGAGCACCGGGCACATGATCAATCTCGACAAGCCGCTGTACACGATCAGCGTTGCCGCCGAAATCCTCGCGACCCACGCGCGGACGCTGATGATGTACGAGCACCTTGGATTGGTCATCCCGAGCAGGACGGCGACCAATCGGCGCCTGTACTCGCAGCGCGACATCGTCACGTTGAGCGCCATCCAGCGCCTGACGCGCGGCCATGGGCTCAACCTGGTGGGCGCGCGCTATCTGATCCTCTGCCTCCAGTTGCTCGACGCCAACGGGATCGCACGGCCGCCGGAGCTGGCGGACATCGACATCGAGCACGTCAAGATCTGAGCCCTCCCGGGTTCGGGGTTTTCAGTGCTGGCAACTCCACGTGCTGCCTGGTGGAGCCCGCTGACCCGGCGAAGGCTTGACGCCGGCGCTTGAATTATTGCGATAGTGCTGCTATCATGTTTCTCAACACATAGGGTATCTATCGGCGGGTGCTGGTTCCGCTGGTTATCTCTTGTGCCCAACTTGGGCGCGCGGCAGCTGGTGGCCGCGCGCCCGCCTTTCTTAACGCGCGAATTCAGCATCGGGCAGCGAAGGAGCCTATGCTCGTGAGCAGGATGCAGAAAGCAGAGCCGCCGTCCCCGCCCGAGGACGAACAGCACATCGAGCAGCAGCAGGCCGACGATCGCCGTCAGAAAGACAAGACGGAAAAGGTCGAGCGCGATCGCGCCGATGCAGCGGGCCGCCTGGCACGCGAGGGCACCTAGACGTACCTGATCCGCGGATCGACTGCGGCGTACAGCAGGTCGGTGACCAGCGATCCAATCACGGTGAGCACCCCGCTGATGAGGATCGCGCCGAGCATCGTGTAGAAATCGCGATACACCGCTGCGTTCCAGAGGGCCAGGCCGATGCCCGGGTACGAGAACAGCACTTCAACGACGAGTTGCACCCCGAAAATCTGCGGAAGTCGCGTTCCCAGCAGCGTGATGATGGGGAGCGCAGCATTGGGGAGCGCATGACGCATGCTCACTCGGGCACGCGATGCACCCTTTGATCGCGCGGTGGCGATGTAGTCCTTGGTCAGCTCCTCCATGGTCGACGAGCGGAGATAGCGGCTGAAGAGGGCGATGGTCCCAAGCGACAGCGTCAACACCGGCAGGATGAGGCCGGCCGGATCAGCCACTACGTTGCCGGTGTCCCACGACGGTGTGTTGAGCCCGACGAGATGCAGGTCGGACGAGAGCACGAGAATCAGCAGGGTGCCAAGCAGGAATGGGGGAGTCGAGTAGAGCGCGACGGCGACGATATTCGCGATGTGTGCGCCTCGCGTGCGCCGGCGCGACGCCTCGTACAGCGCGATGGGGACTGCGAACACGACGACCACGACCGTCGAGATGCCCATGAGGATGAGCGAGTTGGTCGCCGGGCCGTTGATGAGCGCATCGAGATCGAGATCGACCTGGACGCCTTGAATCGGGTTGATCTGGTCGGCGAATCCCGGGGTGTGAATGCGATCCTGCCGTGCACGACATTCGCGAGAAAAGAGATGTACTGCACGTAGATCGGCTGGTCGAGTCCGTTCTCGTGGTCGTAGACCGCCCACTGCGCCGGAGTTGCGCGCGGACCCAGCATGATGCGGCCCTGGTCGCCCGGAAGGAGGTGCTCGAGGACGAAGACAAGCGTCACGACCCCGAAGACGACGACGAGCGCCTGCAGGAGCCGTCCGACGATGTATCTGAGCATCCTGCCCGTCTCCGATGATCAGGTGGTCGACGCGGCGGCTGTACCGGACGTCGACGGCGTGGCTGCGGTCGCACCGCGCGCGAGGAGAAGCGACCCGATGGTTGCGGGGATGAGCGTGAGCACGCCGCCCGCCACGAGCGCTGCGGCGTCGGCGGGTGTGAGCAGTCCTGTGCTGAGTCCGAGGCTCGCCGCGGCAGCGGGCATGCCCAGCTGCGCCGATGCGGCGAGACCTGTTGCGAGGGAGCGCTCGCGTCCGGCGACGCGGGCGGCGATCACGTGCGTAAAGATCGCGGCGCAGACCAGGCCGAGCGCCAGCACGATGCGGGATGGTTCGGTGAGCAGCGCTCGAAGGTTGAGCTCGGCGCCGAGCAGCACGAAGAACAGCGGCACGAAGAAACCGTTCGCTACTCCGGTGAACTGGAGCGCCAGGCGCTTGGACTCGTCCAGGCGCACAAGGATCATGCCCGCGACAAATCCGGCAACCAAAGTGCTTGCTCCCGTCTTCTCGGCGATCGCGGAGAGTCCGAGCAGCAGCACGAGCGAGATGCGCACCTGCCAGGCCCAGTCCCGCTGCTCCGACTGATCGCGCATCCGCCTGATGACGCGGACTCGGCGCACCCGCTCGGCGGCGACGAGGACAAGGATCCCGACCAGGATGATTGCGGCATCGCCGCCGATCGCCTTCAGCGGGTTGCCCGATCTGGCGATTGTCAGCGGCATGATCACCACGGTCACGGAGTTGGCGAGGGCGACCCAGGCGATCAGGAACGCAACATTCGGTCCTGCAAGCTTCCGCTCCTCGATGATCGGAAACGCGATCGCCGCCGAGCTGCCGGTGACGATTACCGCGATGAGCGCCGGATGGCCGACTCCGAGCGAATGATCGATGAGGAGCGCGATCGGCACCGCCGTGACAGCCACGACGGCGAGCGCGAGCACGCCGCGCGCGAACCCCTGACGGATTGCCGGGGAACCGACATCCACGTGGGTACCGGCGGTGAACATGAGCATGGCAAAGCCGATTGCGCTCAGCACCGGCAGCGGCTGCGTCGCCGAGTTGATCACGCCGAACCCGGTGCGCCCCAGCACGAAACCGGCGATGAGCTCGCCGATCACCACGGGAACGAGGCCGCGTCGCCCATACGCAAGCAGCGGTCCCACGATCCCCGCGAGCATGAGGATCGTCAGCTGCGCGAACATCGGGCGATCATGCCCCGAACCGCGTCGCCTGTGCCGATCGTCACGGCCACCCGGAACTACGAGGCCTGGGTGGGCGCGCAGGTACCGTTGGTTCGCGCCGACATCGCGTTCAAGCACGAGGAGATGGCAGTCGGCGCATTCCCCTTCCTGCGCGCCACGTTCTATCGCTGGATGGAGCAGTGGCACGCCAACTTCGCGGACCTTGCTCGCGCGCCGAAAGTGCTCGCCGTGGGTGACCTGCACACCGAAAACTTCGGTACCTGGCGCGACAACGAAGGCCGGTTGATCTGGGGTATCAACGATTTCGACGAGGCATATCCGCTCGCGTACACAACGGACCTGGTGCGCCTCGCCACGTCGGCGCGATTGTCCATTGACGCAGGCACGCTGCAGATCACGCCGCGCGCGGCGTGCGCGGCGATCCTCGACGGCTATCGCGACGGCATCGCAGGGGACGGTCTCCCGTTCGTGCTCGCCGAGGACCATCCGGTCTTGCGCGGTGAGGCCGAATCCGAGCTGCGCGACCCGGTCACCTTCTGGACGAGGATGCGCGGCCTGCCGGTGATTCGAGCGCCTCAGGCCGAGGCGGTGAAGCTGCTCCGCGCCGAGCTGCGCGACTCCGACGCGCCGCGATATGTGGCGCGACGTGCAGGGTTGGGGAGCCTCGGTCACCCTCGCATCGTCGCGTTTGCGGAGCACCGCGGCGGTCTCATCGCTCGCGAGGCAAAGGCGCTCGTCGGCTCGGCTGCCGCGTGGGCGGAGGATCCAAAGACCAACCCGAAGATCCACTACAGCGAAATCGTCGCCGGGGCGGTCCGCTGCGCGGACCCGTTTCTCGAGGTCCACGACCGCTGGGTCGTCCGGCGCCTCGCTCCCGACTGCAGCCGAATCGAGTTCACGGTCACCCCCGCAGTCGATCAGCCGCAGTTGCTCTACTCGATGGGTGTGGAGACGGCGAACGTCCATCTCGGGAGCGGGAAGCGCAAGGTCGGTGCGGTCCGCGCCGATCTCGCCAGACGCGACGCCGGCTGGGTGAAGGAAGCCTCGAAGCTCATGGCGCGGGTAACGCTGGAGGACCAGGTCGCCTGGCGCCGGTGGCTGACCGCCTGAGAGAAAGTCAGACCCGGAGAAGCACGACCAGCGAACGGGCGGTGACGGTGAGTGCCTCGCCGGGGTGGTGATGACGCGTCGACGGCTCGGTGTTGCGGTCGGCCGTATCCGTGTACACGGACCAGTTCTCCCCCCATCCGCTCGGGATCACCCACTTGACGGGATCGTCCCCCGCGTGCAGCAGCACCATGAGCGTGCCGCCCCGGATGCGCTCGCCGCGAGGGCCGCGGTCGGGAATCTCGTCACCGTTGAGGATCATGCCGAGCGACCGCTGGCGGTCGTCGAACCACTCCGTGTCGCTCACCTCGTGGCCGGACGGCAGAAACCACGCGATGTCCTTACGACCTGACCCGTGCACGGCCTGGCCGGAGAAGAAGTGACGCCTGCGCAGCACCGGCTCGCTGCGCCGCAACGCAACGATGCGCTGGACGAACGCCAGCATGGTCTCGTCAATGTGGTCCCAGTCGACCCACGAGATCTCGTTGTCCTGGCAGTACGCATTGTTGTTGCCGTGCTGGGTCCGTCCGATCTCGTCGCCGCCGAGCAGCATCGGGCAGCCCTCCGACAACAGGACGGTGGCGATGAGATTGCAGCGCTGGCGCCGGCGGAGCTCGAGGATCCCGGGGTCATCGGTGTCACCTTCGACCCCGCAGTTCCACGAGCGGTTGTCGTCTGTGCCGTCGCGGTTGTCCTCGCCGTTGGCCTCGTTGTGTTTCTCGTTGTACGAGACGAGGTCGGAGAGCGTGAAGCCGTCGTGCGCAGTGACGAAGTTGACGCTCGCCGACGGTTGCCGCCCGTCTCCCTGGTAGAGGTCGCTCGACCCGGTGAGCCGGTACGCGAGGTCGCGGACGCCGGTCGCGCCACGCCAGAAATCACGCACGGTGTCCCGGAAGGCACCATTCCATTCCGCCCAGCGGACAGGAAAGTTGCCGACCTGGTAACCGCCGTCGCCGACGTCCCACGGTTCGGCAACCAGTTTCACTCGCGACAAAACGGGATCCTGATGGATGATGTCGAAGAATGCGGAGAGCCGATCAACGTCGTAGAACTGCCGCGCGAGCGCGGATGCAAGGTCGAAGCGGAAACCGTCGACGTGCATCTCGTTGACCCAGTACCGCAGGCTGTCCATGATCAGCTGGAGGGTGTGCGGGTTGCGGACGTTGAGGCTGTTGCCCGTGCCGGTGACGTCGAAATAGAAGCGCCGGTCGTCGTCGTTGAGCCGGTAGTACGCGGCGTTGTCGATGCCGCGAAAACTCAGTGTGGGACCAAGCTGATCGCCCTCGGCGGTGTGGTTGTACACAACGTCGAGAATCACCTCGAGTCCCGCAGCATGCAGAGCGCGCACCATCGCTTTGAATTCCCGCACCTGCTCGCCGTTGGTGCCGGCGGACGAGTAGCGCCCTTCGGGCGCGAAGTAGCCGATCGAGTCGTAGCCCCAGTAGTTGACGAGGTTGCGCTCCACGAGTTGCGCCGCGTCGTAGAGGTGATGGACGGGCATCAGCTCCACTGCGGTGACGCCGAGATTCTTGAGGTGCTCGATGGCAGCCGGATGCGCGAGTCCGGCATAGGTGCCTCGGAGCGCGTGCGGAATGTCGGGATGACGCTCGGTGAAACCCTTGACGTGCAGCTCGTAGATGATCGTGTCCGACCACGCGGTGTTGGGCCGGCGGTCGTCACCCCATGGGAAGGAGTGGTCCACGACGACGCAGCGCGGCATCGCCGGCGCGGAGTCGAGCGTGCTGATGCGCATGTCGTCGCTGCCGATGCGATAGCCGAACAGGGAGCGAGCGTGCCGGAAGCGTCCGGAGATCGCTCTCGCGTACGGATCGAGGAGCAACTTCGCGTGGTTGTGGCGGAGACCTTCGTGCGGCGCGTAGCGCCCTGCGACGCGGAAACCGTAGCGCTGACCCGGGCCGACATTGTCGATAAACCCATGCCACACAAGGTCGGTCCGTTCCACCAGTGGATGCGTGGCAACCTCGCCGCGCTCGTCGAAGAGCACGAGATCGACGGCCTCGGCGTTCTCGGAGAACAGCGCGAAATTGGTCCCGGATCCATCCCACGTCGCGCCGAGTGGAGCGTCGACACCCGGCCAGGCGTCGCGGTTACCGGGGCTGTGTCCGGCGCCGGGGGGCTCGGGTACGCTCATCGTTCAACTCAATCCTGTGATCTATGGCCCCCGGCGTGAAACGCGCGACACGCGCCGGCGGGCTGCCGGCATGGGGCGTGCAGAGAGAGTACGAGGATGCGGCAAGGGCTCGCCGCGTCATCGCGCCCGAGGACGTCCGGGCGGTGGAGGCGTCGATGCTTCCCCGCGATCCGGCTGACGAGGTGCCGCTCTTCGTCCGCCGTGGCGAACAGCTCCCATCCGGGGCCGCGAGCATCGAGCTCGAGGATGGCCGCGAGGTCGGCGCCGGCGCGAGGCTCGATCGTGGGATTCCGTTCGGGTATCACCGGCTCGTCTTCCGTGACGGGCGCCGGACGCGGCTCATCACCAGCCCGGGCAGATGCGCCCTTCCTGAGGACATTCGGGGCTGGGGGTGGGCGGTGCAGCTGTACGCGGTCCGGTCGCGCGCCAACTGGGGCATCGGGGATCTCGGCGATCTTGCGCAGATCGGAGCATGGGCACGGGGCAATGGCGCAGCGGCACTGCTCTTGAACCCGCTGCACGCGGCTCATCCGGGGCTGCCCCAGGAACCGAGCCCGTACTTTCCGTCGAGCCGCCTGTATCGCAATCCGCTGTACCTGCGCATCGAGGACATGCCGGGGGCCGCGGAGGATCCGGTGGTCGCCGAGACGATGCACGCTGCCGCGGCATTGCGTGACGCGCCGTACGTCGATCGGGACCGGATCCTGCCGCTCAAGATGCGCGCGCTCGAGTCCCTCTGGTCGCGTTTCAGTGGCGACCCGGCATTCGACGCTTTCGTGGCCCACGAGGGCGCCCTGCTCGAGAGATACGCGTCCTTCTGCCTGCTCGCCGAACGCCATCCGGGACCCTGGACCGCGTGGCCGGAGGAATACCGCAGGCCGGACAATGCAGCAGTTCGGGCACTCGCCACGAGCGCCCGCAACCGGCTCGACTTCCATCGCTGGTTGCAGTGGTGCATCGACACACAGCTCGCTCGTGCGGGTGAACAGCTGCCGCGTCATCCACGACCTTGCGATCGGGTTCGCGTCCGACGGCGCCGATGCGTGGCTCTGGCAGGACGAGGTCGCGTCGACGGCGCGTGTTGGCGCTCCACCGGACGACTTCAACCCGGCCGGCCAGGACTGGGGCGTCCCTCCGTTCGATCCGCACCGGCTCCGGTCGAGCGGCTACGCGCCGCTTGTCGCGACGTTCCGCCGGATGATGCGCAGCGGCCGAGGCATCCGCATCGACCATGTGATGGGGCTCTTCCGGCTGTGGTGGGTGCCGCTGAGCGCGAAGGACCCAAGCAAGGGCGCCTACGTGCGCTACCCGGCGCACGAGCTGCTCGACGTCCTGGCGATCGAGAGCGAGCGCGCCGGCTGCACCGTCATCGGCGAGGATCTCGGCACCGTCGAGGCTGGCGTGCGGCCGGAGCTCCGCCACCGCCGCGTCCTCTCCTACCGTCTGGCCTGGTTCGAGGCCGAGCAGCCGAGCCGCTTCCCGGTCGGCGCGCTGGCGGCGTTGAGCACGCACGATCTGCCGACGGCAGCGGGAGTGTGGACCGGCGCCGACCTCCGCGAGCTGGAGTCCGAAGGTCGTGCGGTGAACCGCGACGCGGAGCTCGGTGTCCGGCGCCGGCTGCGCCGCCTCGCCGGCGCTGCCGAGAGCGATCCCGCGTCCCTCGTCGTTGAGCGCGCCTACCAAGCCCTGGGGACCGCGCCCAGCCGTCTTGTCATCGCGACACTCGACGACGCGGCGCTGGCAGAGCGGCGGCCCAACCTGCCGGGCACGCTGGACCGGCCGAACTGGTCGATTCCGCTGCCGCGCTCGCTCGAGCAGTTGCGTGACGATCCGCTCCCACGCCGGATCGCCTCGGCCCTCACCCGGCCGGAGTGACCGGGGCCAGGATCAGCTCGCTGTGCCGACCTCGCCGGCGGGAACAGTACCCGCGGCGGCACGAGCCTTGGCGATGCCGCTAGTCGGGTCGTCCCCGAGCAGTGCGACACCGGCGGTGAGGGTGAGATCGAGCGCGAGCTTCCGCATCTGGCCGAGCACGCGCTCCGCCAGGGCGTTCCCGGAAGCGTTGCCGCCCTCGCGCACGAGGACGATAGCCGCACCGTCCTCGAGAATGCAGACCGGCTCATCGGCCCGTGAGTACGCCATGACGAGCGAGGCGTAGCCGCCGCGCGCGGCCGACGGGATCGAGGGGTCGACGACGAAGACGCAGCAGGAAGCCTCTGGCCCGACTTCAAGCGCGGAGCGTGTGAACTCATCCAGCGATACCTGCCAGGGCAGCAACGACAAGGTTCTCGAGTCACTCATCCGCGGGTTTCTCCGTCATGCACGTTCAGTGGCGACGTCGGTCATGCGCCGACGAGGAAAAGGTGTTCGAGACGGTCCAGTGCCGCGAGGCGGTCGGCCGCGGGGCTACCGCCGGCGTCGCGCCACTCCAGCAATGTCTCGACGGCATCGGTGAGGTCGCGCACCCGCAGCGGCTTGCTCAGCGCGCCGAGGCCGGCTTCCGGCGCGCGGCCGTCACGGATCGCGCCGGTGACGAAGTTGATCGCGACACGCTCGAGACCGGGCTCCCCGAGGATGGCCCGTGCGAGGCGGACGCCGTGCATATCCGGCAGGATCCCGTCGATGAGGATGACCGGCGCGGCGGTGCGATGTAGCTCGGCCATCGCCTCCTCACCGGTCCGCACGCCGATCGCCACGTACCCGGCACGCTCGAGCGCGAACGTCAGGAATCCGCGGACGCCGTCATCGTCCTCGACGATCAGAACGGTGGGAGAACCGGCTGCTGCCATGGCGGCTGGATCATACCCGGCGCCCGCGGCGAGTACCGCTCGAGGCGCACTCCTTCATTGAGCCGTCACCGTCCGCGATCTGCGGTGCTCGCAGTCATTCACGTTGTGATGACAACCACACGTTTCCATGGTCTTGAGGAGCTCCAGGTCCGCATCAGCGAAGTGGATGACCGGCTTCCCGTCGGTGTCGGCACCGCTGGGGACGACCGCGCTTGCGGAGACATACACGCACTTGCCGTTGAGCTGCACCCACGGCAGCATGTTCGGCACTCCGGCCCGCACCATGCGCTCGGCCTCCTCGGCTGAGCCGGCCTCGTCGAGTGAGCGGTGGCCGACGGAGCTTCGATACGAGGAGGTCGCCATGTCCACAGGGAGACCCGGCGAGTCCGAGAGCAACCCGCTGACAGCTTTGGGGAGCAGGTCCATGCCGAGCTCGACGAGCTTTCGGGTCAAGGTCCCTGCAGTGTCGGTCGGCAGGATCGGCAGCGGCGCCTGGGCGAGGATCGGACCGGCGTCCACCTTGGGGGCCGCGCGATGCAGGCTGATGCCGGTCACCGGCGCGCCGTCGGCGATCGCCCAGTACACGGGCTCCGGGCCGCGATATGCGGGAAGCAGGCTTGGGTGGACGTTGAGCCAGCCGTGCTTCGCGAGCCCCAGGGCGCGGGGTCCGACGATCTGATCGAAGCTCGCCATCACGACGCCGTCGAGACCGAGTTCGTCGATCGCGAAACGCGAGTGCTCGTCATTGATCCGCCACGCACGGATGAGCGGGATGCCGAGGTGGTCGGCGATGCGGCTCAGCGCGTTGTCGCCGAGGATGGCCGGATGCGCACCGGGCGAGGTGATGATTCCCACCGGCTGCACGTCGAGCTGGAGCAGCCGGAGCAGGAAGGCCAGACTGAAGTCGGATGGGAAGCCCGCGAATGCCACGCGCGGCCCGGGGCCGGCGCTGATGATCTCGGGCGGCGGAGGCAGGTCACGATCGGGGATGAAGGTGAAGATCTCGCGTGCCCAGAGATCGCCGCGAACGGCGTCCAGGTACGCGGAGTCGGTAGCCATCTCAGTTGATGCTACCTGTCAGGGCGATCGGCCTCACCAGTCGCTCGCGAATCAGCGCCGCAAGCACGGTCGCGACCTCTCCGCGATCATGCCCTGCCACGGCAGTACCGACACGCGTGTGCAACTCGTCGAGGCTCGTCGGCGCGGGGTTGGCGAGCATGGTTCGCAACACGGCTCCACGGAGTTCACGGGTGCTGCCCTTGTACCGGATCGAGGGGTGCCGCGGTGGTGCCGGTCCGATCGCGAGACGTGTCCGGGACGCGCAGGTGGCCGCGAGCGGACACCCCTCGCACAGAGGCTGCGCGCGGCAGTGGAGCGCGCCGACATCGAAGAGCGCATAGGTGAACTCGCGTGACGCCAGCGCGCGAGGTCGCGCTGCGGCAAGCGCGGACTCGATCGCGGAGGTGCGGACGTCGCGGCGTTCGTGACCGAGCGCGGCCCTGGCGGTGACGCGAGCGATATTGACGTCCTGCGGCGGTACGCCGGCGGCGCCGAAGGCGAGCACCCGGAGCGCACGAGCGGTGTACGCGCCAATGCCGGGGAGCTCGCGAAGTCCGGTTTCTGAGTCGGGCCAGCCGCCCTCGGCGACGACGCGGGCAGTGTCGTGGAGCGCGCGCGCCCGCCGCGGGTAGCCGAGTCCCTGCCACTCGCGGAGCACGTCATCGAGCGGTGCGGCCGCGCAGGACTCGGGACTTGGCCAGCGAGCCATGAAGGATTCCCAGCGCCCGGCGACGCGCGACACCTGCGTCTGTTGGAGCATCACCTCGCTGACGAGGATCGCCCAGGGGTCGTCGGTCGCACGCCACGGCAGGTGATGCCGGCCGCTCTCCGCATACCAGCGCGCGAGCCCGCGGGTCCACACGGGTCGCAGTTTGTCAGACTTCCGGGCGCCGGCATCTTGAGGAGAACACGACCATGGCGCGACACACGATCACGTTGATTCCCGGGGACGGCGTCGGCCCCGAGGTGAGCACGGCCGCGCGCCGGGTCATCGACGCAACCGGAGTCGACATCGACTGGGAAGTCCACGACGCCGGGCTCGGCGTGATGGAGCAGTACGGCGACCCGCTGCCCGCGCACGTGCTCGAACTCGATCCGGCGCAACAAGGTCGCGATCAAGGGTCCGCTGACGACACCGGTCGGCAAGGGCATCAGGTCCGTCAACGTCGCGCTGCGTCGTGAGCTCGATCTCTACGCGCTCGTGCGTCCGTGCAAGTCATATCCAGGAGTGCGCAGCCGCTACGAGGATGTCGACCTCGTCATCGTGCGCGAGAACACCGAGGACCTCTACGCAGGCATCGAATTCGCCGAAGGCGAGCCCGAGACGCTGGAGTTGATCGGCGACATCGAGAAGCTCGGCGGCCGGCGGATTCGCGACGACTCGGGCATCAGCATCAAGCCGATATCGATCTTCGGCACCCAGCGCGTCTTCCGCTTCGCGTTCAAGTGGGCGATCGAGAATGGCCGTCACAAGGTGACTGCCGTGCACAAGGCAAACATCATGAAACACACAGACGGGCTGTGGCTGCGCGTGGCCGAGTTGGTGAGCAAGGAGTTCCCGCAGATCGAGTTCGAGGATCGCATCGTCGACAACATGGCGATGCAGCTGGTGCAGAAGCCCGAGCTGTACGACGTGATGGTGATGCCGAATCTGTACGGCGACATCCTGAGCGACCTGTGCGCGGGCCTCACCGGCGGTCTCGGTCTCGCCCCCGGCGCGAACACCGGCGACGACGTTGCGGTCTTCGAGGCCACGCACGGCAGCGCGCCGAAATATGCGGGTCAGAACAAGGCGAATCCGATGGCGATGATGCTGAGCGGCGTGCTCATGCTTCGCCACATCGGCGAGGGGCCGGCAGGCGATCGTCTCGAGCACGCGATCGCCCGCGTCATCGCCGAAGGGCGCGACGTGACGTACGACATGAAGCCGGACCGCGACGATCCCACGGCGGTCGGCACCTCGGAGGTTGCCGATGCGGTGATCGCAGCATTGGGGACGTCGCACAACGGCGTGTCCCGCTGAGGACGTCTCGTTGGATGTGACCGGCGAGCGCGTGCGGCTCCGCGCGCACACCGAAGCGGACGCCGATTTTTTCGCGTCCACGCTCGCCGATCCCGACGTGGCGCGGTTTCTCGCTGACTGGGCGCGCGGCCCGTACACGCCGAGGCAGGCGCTCGAGTTCATTCGCACGCCGCGACCAGACGCGGTCAGCTGGACGATCGAATGTCTCGCCGACGGACAGCCGATTGGCTCGACCGGCCTGCACGAGATCGACCACAAGAACCGCAACTGCATGTGGGGAATCTGGATCGGTCCGCCCGATCGTTGGGGGCAGGGTTTCGGCACCGAGACGTGCCGGCTTTCGGTCGCGTACGCCTTTAACCACCTCGCGATGGAGAAGGTGAGCCTTGACGTCTATGAGGGCAACGAACGCGGGCGGCGCGCCTACGAGAAGGCGGGGTTCGTCCGCGAAGGGCTCCTGCGCCGCCATTTGTGGCTCGACGGGCGGCTCCGCGACGTCGAGATCATGTCGGTCTTCCGCGACCATCCGCTGTACGCCGCAACTCCCGAGGCGGGGTCCGTTTAGGTCGCGCTTTTATCTCGCGACTCCATAACGATGCGGTGACTTTGGAGCGATTGCGATCTCGTAACGGATACTGCTCCAGTCTTGAGCACCGCGACCCTGGTCCTGTCCTGGGCCGTCGGCGCCGCCTGCATTTTGCTCGGTGCGCTTACGGTCGAGGGCTGGCTGCGAAACCGAGATCGGACGCGCGCGTTCCTCGCGCTGTCGATCGTGCTGCTGTGCGCCTCCGGGCTCGCCGTCGCAGCAACGGTTCTCACGCACGAGCACGACATCTGGACGAGCGACGTCACCCTGACGCTGTTTCTCTCATCCGGCTGGGCGTTCTTCGCATTTCGTGCCGCGATGCTGCAGGTGCGGTCGGCGCTCAGCACGCTCATCAGCGGCGCAGTTGTGGCGACCGTGGTGCTCGTCTGGTTTGCCGGCGTCTCGCTGACGGGACCGGTGTCGGTCGAACAACGTCTCGTCGGCGTGCTGCTCGCCGTGGTGTGGCTCGGCTGCGTAGCCGAACCGACGCTGCGTCTCTGGGAGATGTCGAAGTCGGTCCCGCCGGTGCAGCGCGCCCGGCTGCGGGCGATCACGCTCGCCTATGCCGGGCTCGTGATCGTGCTCGCACTCTCGATCGGCACGAGCGTCGTGCTCGGGCGCAACCACCCGGAGGTCACGATCGCCCTGCCGGTGCTCGCGGTGCTGCCGTTCTTCTACATCGGCTTCGAGCCGCCTCGCTGGCTGCGCGCGTACTGGCGGCAGCGCGAGGAGGGACATTTCCGTGAGGCGTTCAACGACCTCGTCCTCTACGCGCCCGACCGGCAGCAGCTCGCCGATCGCGCGGTGGGATGGGCGGCGCGTCTCGTCGGCGCCGACGGCGCGGTGATCGCAACTCGCGACGGCAACGTCCTCGCGGTGCACGGCATCGACCGATCGGAGGGGTGGAAGCTCGTCTCCGACGTCATCGGCTTCGGGCGCCCGAGTGCCGCAAGCATGAAAGCCGCCCCGCCGGGCGTTGTTCGCGTGTCGCTCGAGGCCCAGTTCAGCAGCGGGGTCATGGCCGTCACGTCGGGCCCGCTGACACCGCTCTTCGGTGACGACGAGGCGCTCCGGCTGACGCAGTACGCCACCGCGCTTGCTCCCGCCCTGGATCGTGTGCTGCTCGTCGAGCGGATGCGTCGCAATGCGCAGTTGCTCGACCTGGCATACGACGCCGTCACCACCTGGAACGTGCGCACGCAGCTGATCACCTTCTGGAACAAGGGCGCCACGGAGCTCTACGGATGGACGAGCCCGGAGGCGATTGGTCGCGATGCGAGCGAATTGCTCCGCTCCGAGTTGCCCGCAAGCAAGGATGAAATCCTTACGGTGCTTCGCGCCAACGGGCGCTGGGAGGGGGAGATCGTTCAGACAACGAAAGCGGGAAAGCGCATCAGCGTCGCCGCTCGATGGGCACTTCAGCGCGACAACGCCGGCCTGCCCGACGCGGTCATCGAGATTGCCCGCGATGTGACGGCCGACAAGGTGGCGGCTGCGGAATTGCGCGTGGCGCGCGACGTCGCGGAAGAGGCATCGCAGGCCAAGAGCGAATACCTCTCGCGCATGAAGTCACGAGCTGCGAACGCCGTTGACCGCGATCCTCGGCTACAGCGATCTGCTCGAGATGCGCGAGCCCCGCGAGGATCAGACCGAAGCGATCTCGGCGGTGCAGGAGGCGAGCGGTCACTTGCTCAGCCTCGTCAACGATGTCCTCGACATCGCCCGCATCGAGGCGGGCAGGGAAACATTCTCGAGTGACTCGGTCGCGCTCGAGGCCATCGTCGAGGAGTGCGTGCGCCTGGTCGCCCCGTCGGCCCTCGGCCGGCACAACACCGTGACGCGCGCGCTCGGTGACTGCGCGCACGCATACGTGCTCGCGGACCGTCAGCGCCTCGTGCAGGTGCTGCTCAATCTCCTCTCCAACGCAGTGAAGTACTCGGGTGAGGGCGCCCACATCTTCGT
Organism: Candidatus Dormiibacterota bacterium; assembly: GCA_963757475.1. GTDB lineage: Bacteria > Chloroflexota > Dormibacteria > Aeolococcales > Aeolococcaceae > Palsa-851. Next base: position 137,540 of record CAVWRW010000003.1, on the reverse strand, counting down.
CGAGGCGTCGCGCGAGGTCGGCGTGGTCGCGGAGGGGACGAACGCGGTGCACGGCGACTGGATCCGGATCGCCGTGCGTGACACCGGGCCCGGATTCACCGCCGAGGACAAGGCCCGCCTCTTCCAACCGTTCGAGCGCCTCGGCGCCGAACGCACCACAGTCCCCGGAACCGGCCTCGGCCTCGCGCTGACCCGGAAGCTCGTCGAGGGGATGGACGGGACCATCGGCGTCGACAGCGAGCCGGGTATCGGCAGCACGTTCTGGATCCGGCTCCCGCGAGCCGCGGGACCCGCGCCGAAGCCGCGCGTGAAGCGCAAACCAGTCATTCCCATACCGGTGCTCGCCTTTCAGCGAACCGTGCTCTACGTCGAAGACAACCTCGCGACCATCGGCATGATGGAGGAGGTGTTCTCGATGCGACCCCAGATCCACCTGCTCACCGCCATGCAGGGCGGGCTGACCCTGGAGCTCGCTCGCGAGCACCTTCCCGATCTCATCGTGCTCGACCAGCACCTTCCCGATATTCCGGGCGATCAGGTCCTCGCGCAGCTGCGCGCCGACCCTCGCACCGCTGGGATTCCCGTCGTGATGTGCAGCGCTGACGCCACGGAGCGGCGGCGCAAGCAGCTGCTCGCGGCCGGCGCTCACGCCTATCTGACGAAACCGGTCAAGGTGCAACACTTCCTCCGGATGCTTGACGAGGTGCTGACGGCAGCTCCCGCGACCCCCGCCTGAGGCGCGGCGTGGCGGCGCCCGCATTCGACGTGCTCGTCGCCTTGGATGGTCGCGCCCCGACGCCTGCGGAGCAGCCATACGGCGGGGCGCTCGACTTCCCAGTGGCGCCGCGTCCGTACGTCGTGGTGAATTTCGTCGCCTCCATCGACGGTGTCGCGTCGCTGGGGGTGACCGACGGCACCGACTCCACCAAGCTGGGTGGAAGCTCAAGTGCGGACCGATATCTCATGGCCTTGCTGCGCGCCCGAGCTGACGTGATCCTCATCGGTGCCGGCAACATCCGAGCGACACCGGGCCATCAGTGGATTCCGTCGGCGGTCGCCGGTGATCAGACGGCCCTCATCGAGTCGTACCGCGTGGCTCTGCACGGCACCGCCGAGCCGGCACCGCTCGTCGTGGTGTCCGGAAGCGGCGATCTCCCTGCCCATGTCGCCCTCGATGCGCCCGCGGCGAGCACCGCAGTCGTGACGACCGAGCGAGGCGCCGGGAACGTCCGCAGGGCTCACCCGCTCGTGAGCACCCTCGTCGTGGGCGGCAACGGCGAGATCGACGGTGCAGCGGTGATCGACGCGGTGACCGGTGCGTTCGGCCCTGGACTGATTCTCTGCGAGGGCGGGCCGTCGCTCTTTGGGCGGCTGCTAGCCAGCAGCTCCGTTCAGGAGCTGTTTCTCACCGTTTCGCCGAAGATCGCCGGTCGTCAGCACAACGAGGCGCGGCCGGGGATCGTCAGCGGCTGGGCCGCTGACGGGGATGCGCTGCGCGCCGCGACGCTTGTCTCGCTCCACAGGTCCGAGGATCACCTCTTCCTGCGATACAGCCTCGAAACCTGAGCGGCGAACCCTGCGGACCGCATCGGCGAGCAGGACTTCGACCGCGATGCCGCTCTCGCCGGCACCGCGCACGGCCAGATCGAGCAGCTGCGGATTGGTTCGGAGGAACCGGGTGGCGGCGTCGAGGACGGTCAGGTTCTGGGGCATGGCCTCAGTCTCTGACCCGTCCGCGACACCTGCCTGTCGCTATTCCTCGGTCTTTTCCGACGGCGAGCCCTCGCTCCCGGCAAGGAGCAGGTACAGCTTGCGACGGGCATCCTTGAGGATGGTTCGGGCCTCGGCGATGTGGGCCGTGTCACCCGCGCGGCTCACCTGCCATGTTGCGGCGAGGAGCTGGAACGCCTGGTCGCGGAGATCGCGATGATCGCCGCCGACGGCGCCTGCCGCCTCATCCCAGGGCGCCGGTCCGGCCGCGAGCCGGGTGGCCTCTTCACGTCCGGTGTCGGTCAGCTCGAAGACGCGGCGTCCGCCGTCAGCCTCAACGGCGCGCACGAGACCTTCATCCTCGAGTTGCTGGAGGGTCGGGTAGACCGACCCTGGGCTGGCGCGCCATGCCCCGTCGCTGCGGCGCTCGAGCTCCTGGATGATCTGGTAGCCGTGCGATGGCTTCTCGGCGAGGAGCACGAGGATGGCTGCCCGGACGTCACCGCGTGCGGCGCGCCGCCCGTGGCCGAAGTGTCCGGGACCGCCAGGACCCATGCCGCCGGGGCCGAATCCGGCGGCGAAATCCGCCGCCTCGAAGGGCGGCCAGCCGCGCCGGTGGCGGTTCCGGACGCCGTGCTCGATCTGGTGGCGAAGATGGTGGAAACGGTGGGCGGCTTCGAGGTGCGCCCCACGATGCTCGTCATGCGAGCTGGTGTCGAATCGTTCTCTGGTCATTGGATTGGCTCCAGGTGGTGGATGACTTCTGTGTCGAACGATATATCGAGAGGGATCGTTTGTCAAACCAATCTCAGGCGCTCGCCGTCCAATCCAGGCCCATCTGGGCCAGCATTCCGGCCGCCACGCCAGGCGCGCGGGGCAGGTCGATGTCGAGCTCGTGGTTGCGCGCGAATCCGCCGCCGGACCAGTTCGCGCTCCCGAAGAGGATGGAGGTGGCGTCCGCGATGATCGCCTTGGCATGGAGCAACTCCCCGTGGCTGCGATACCAGAGGACGTCGACGCCGTCGCTCCGGAGCGCCGTGTAGGAGGGCGCGCTTGAGGGCTGAGACGGGTCGAGCAGGATGCGGACGTGCACGCCGCGTGCCGCCGCGGCCTCGAGCGCATGGACGATCCCGGTATCGGTGAGCACGAACAGCTCGAGGTCGAGCGTCTGCGTTGCGGCGTTGATGAGCGCGAGTGCCAGCGGGCGGATCTCTGCGCCCGGAAGCGTCGCCGCGACGACGATGGATGGATCCGCGAGTGAGGCGGGCACGGCGACCTCGCGCCCGCAGGTCACGAGGTCGCGAAAGAAGACACGGTCCAGGTTGGTCACCACGGGGCCGGCGACCTGAGCGTCGTAGTCGTGATTGGCGGGGGAGTTGACACCCCAGTTGATGCCACCGACGACAGCAACGCGCGCATCGACGACGAGAAGCTTGACGTGGTCGATCATCATCGAGCGGATCGGGTAGTCGACGACGTCGACGCCGTGTGCTCGCAACAGCGCGGCGGTTGCGACACTGCTCACCTCCGACGGGTCATCGATGACGGTCACCGCGACGCCGCGTTGCTTCGCGCTGATCAGCGCGTTGGCGAGGCCCGGCTGGCCGAACTCGTAGATCTCAACGTGGATGCTGACGTGAGCGCCGTCGATGAGCGAGCGCAAGCGCGCGAACGTCAGCGGACCGCTGCGCAGCAGCGTCACCTGGTCGGGGCCGACGGTAACCGGTGGCGCTGGTCCGAGCAGGACCGCCGGCAGTGGCGTCGACGTCCGGCCGACTGCCTGAGCCGCGTCGCACCCGGAAAGCGTTGCGACGACGAGCGCTGCCGAAGCGCAGCGGCGGAGCGTTCGGCGCGCCATACACTGGACGTACATTTCGCGCACAAAGTACCACAAAGCAGAGTAGCTCCCGCCGTTCCGGACCGGTCTACGCGGGGACGCGTCGCGTCGATGCACCTATACTCGGCCCGTGCTTTGCCAAGGAGGCGTTGTTGCGTGAAGACCGCTCTCAGCGTGGCCCAGGTGGTAATCGGGGTTCTCGCGGTCCTTGGCATCCTGCTCCAGACCCCGAAAGCGACCGGGCTCGGCGGGACCATCGGTGGTGGAGGAGACTCCGGCGGCGGGTACCGGCGGAGACGCGGCCTCGAGGCCAGCCTGCTCCGGTTCTCGGCGGCAATGATCGTGCTCTTCGTCGTCGTCTCGATCCTCGCCACCTACGTCACCAAGTAAGGTGGCTGCGCCGGCACCGAGCGCTTGAGGTCGCGACCGGTTCGGTCCTCGTTCTTCTCGCGATCAGCGCGCTCGGCTTCACGCTCTCGCTCCATTTCGGGCTGATCGGCGGACCCCAGTTCACCGAAGGCGTCGTCGTCAGCGAACGCCCGATGTCACTCAATCCCCTCGTCGACGCAGCCGATCCCGCTGTTGTGGATGTGGGTCACCTGCTGTATCGGTCGCTGCTGAAACTCGACAGCACGGGCTACCCGCGTCCCGATCTCGCCGCGACGTGCACGGTGACCCCGAGCGGCCTTGTGTACACCGTGTCGCTGAGGCCGAATCTCGAGTGGTCCAACGGCACACCCATCACTGCGGAAGACGTTGTTGCCACAACGAAATTCGCGCTCTCCCCGCAGGCGAGTGACGCGACGTTGAGCACCGCGTTGCGGGGGATCACGGTCGCCGGCAAGGGATCGATCGTCACGTTCACGCTGGCCACCCCGCGCGCGTCGTTTGCATCGACGCTCACCGAGCTGCCGATCCTTCCGCTCGGCGGTTTGAGCGAACCAGCCGTCCTTGCCGCTGCCGCGAAACCCACGGCGCCGATGGCGACCTCGGGGTCGTATGAAGTCCGGTCGACGAGCGCGCTGGTCATGGACCTGCAGCCGAACCCACACGCAGCGACGCGTCCGAGCATCACCTCGTACGAACTACGCCTCTTCCTGACGTTCCATGAGGCTGCAGGCGCCTTTGCCCAGGGAAATGTCAACGCGATGCTCGCGACCACGCCGGAGGAAATGACGATGCTCCTGCGTACCAAGGGAGCGCAGTCCGAGACGATGACGACGCCCGATTTCGTCGACATGATCTTCAACGAGCGCGTGCCCGGTCTCTCCGACTCGATCGTCCGGCATGCCATCGGCAATGCGATCAACCGTTCGTCGGTCGTCGCCGGGGCGCTGGACACGAGGGGAGGGGCCGTGCAGACGGGGCCGTTCTCGGTAGGTCTGCCGTGGATCGGTCCGTCGAGCCCTGAGGCGACCTCCCCGGCGGTCTCGGAGGAGGTGCTGACGCACGACGGCTGGGTGCCGGGCCCCGGGGGCACTCGCCAGAAAGGGTCGGCGCGGCTGGCCTTCTCGCTGGTCGTGCCGGGGATCGACCCGCTGCCGGTCGTCGCCGGCGAGGTGGCGAACCAGCTCGACGCCATCGGCGTGCACATCACCGTCAAGGTGATCGCGCCGGGCAACTTCCTGAACGGCACGCTCGACACCGGTGATTTTCAGATGGCGATCGAATCCTGGAGCCCAGCTCCCGATCCCGACGTCAGCGCCTTCTGGCGATCCAATGCCGTGCCGCCACGCGGCTACGACGTGTCCGGTGGTCCGGTGGATCCCTTCCTCGATTCCGCACTGGACACCCTCGCCGAGTCGCCGAACGAGACCTTGCGGATCGATGCCGCCGGTCAGGTCGCGACCCTCCTTGCCGACGACGCCCCGGCGGTCTTCCTCTACACGCCCCGAGTATCGATGGTCTTCAGATCACCGGTGCCGCTCGCGCCGATGCCGGCGCTCGGCGACGAGGCCGACCGCTACAACGACATCGCATCCTGGCAGTTGCGGTAGGGCGGCGCAGGCGCTGGTACCATCTCCGGGCACCTGCCGAGGTGGTGGAACTGGTAGACACGCAGCGTTCAGGGCGCTGTGCTCGTAAGGGCGTAAGGGTTCGATTCCCTTTCTCGGCACTTCTTTTCCGCTGTTGTGGAATGGAGCGTCGTCATTCCCGTCCCCAATCGCGTCCCCATTCGGTCAAACGCGGGAACCGGAAGCCGGAGCATTCTTGTGCGTACTATCGGTCAGATCACACTGCCCACCGATATGAGACGCCGCCGCATCGCCATGCTGCTCCCGATGTTGGGCTTCGTCATTGCGGCGACTAGTTCCTGTGCTACGGCACCGTGGATCGTCACTCCCGGGCATCCAGTAGTGCACGTGCTCGTGTTGAGCGGATGCGCATCGACGATGGAAGGCGATAAGGACGTTGCGAATTCATACACGGGAGATGAACTGGTTCCACCCGATCCGGTGAGCGGCAGGATCTGTCGCTATCGGGCCAGCCTCGCTGAGCCTGACGAGACTGGAGCCCCGGGGTCGCTCGACTCGAGCGTGCCGCTTACTGCCGTCGTCGCCGTCCACCTGGCGACTGTCATAGACGCGATCAACACCGCGGCGCCTCAGGGGACGGTTGCGTGTCCCGCCGACTTTGGTTCTGCTTCGATCATCGCGTTCGAGTACGCCAGCCGAAGCGACGTGGACCTCTGGTTCAGCGACAGCGGCTGCGAGACCCTGGACAACGGACGGATTGGAGCATTTGAGCCCGGGAATCCGAGCTTCTACAACAGTTTCTTGACGCTCATGAACCAACTCGCGCCGCAGCACTACCCGTGATCGCCACGCTGGTGACGTGCCCCGTCCCGATTCGCTGCTGAGACCACGCGGAGGCGAGGACCGTAGCGAGCATCGATCGCGTCGGCGAGGGTTTGGACCGATGCGTGCGGACGCGCGTAAAGCCGGAGCCTCGTGGCGACAGATGCATGGTCGAGCGTCGCAGCGACCACGTGCGACGGCATGCCGTCGTCGAGCGCGACCGTCTCCCCGTGTGCCTGAGGGCGTAGAAGTTGACGACCATGTTCCGCGAGTGTCAGCCATCGAGCGCCAGCGCTTGGTGAAGCTCCCCGTGCGCGGCTACCGCTTGGTCAACAGGCTCCGGCTTGCTTTGCACCATACGTAGCCTGAGACGTGCGTCCCCATATGACGAGTTAGTTGCTGGATCAGGCCTTTGCATGAGAACGGTCCAGTAGCCAGATATTCCTTGCCGACTCAACGGCTTCGGCATTCCAATTCACGTCGAGACTGTCGACAGCGACTGTCGCGTCGTGAACCGAGTAGCCATCGCCATACGAAGAGTTAGTTGTCGATTATACTTGCCTCGAGAAGCCCGCAAAGCTCAAGTAGTTCTGGCCGCAGTCGCGGCGTTCTGCTGTTGCTCCGTCAGCGCAGGCGTGGCGGCGCTGTGGCAGTGCCGTCGGCACTGCGGTCGGCGCTGCCGTCGGCTGTCGTGGAGGTGGTGTCGTGGATTGCTGTCGAGCCATCCGCGTCGGAATGCCAAAGTCGGCCCGGTGCGGTCGAGCTCGGAAGCGTTGCAGCGATCGTAGGTTTCTTCGCCGGCGCGGCGATTGCAACGATTACGACCAAAACTACGAATGCAGCCACTCCGGTCACCGTCCACCATTTCCACGATCTGCGTGCTTCCACCAAGACTTCCGGTGCCTAGCGTCGGTGCGACAGTGTCTACGTGCGGTGGCGGCGGTGGTGCGGCGGGCGGATACGATTCCCAACCCCTCTTGAACCTTTGACCGTAATGATGCCGCCGGAAGAGCGGTCCGCAACGAGGACGCTAGCGCGGTCGATCAAATCCGGCGAGCCGCTGAAACGCACTAAGACGGCGCAGAAACCGGCTAGGACGCACGATAGCGGCGAGCCGCCGGGCCGACGCCGCCGCGACCGAGCCATCGGCTAGGTAGGATTTGCGTAGTGGAATCTAACATTGCTCGATCCGGCGTTGTGCTCAATGTGCATCGGCGCCCTACATCGCCTCGTTTGGATCAGCGATACTAAATGCACCTCGCTTCCAACTATCGGGAGGTTCTCCTTCGATGCCCAAAGAAATCATCTCCACTCCTGAGGCGCCACAGTCCTCCGCCTACAGCCAGGCCGTGAAGGTCGGTAACACGATCTACGTTGCTGGGACAACCGGAGTTGACGTCGCCACCGGCGAGTTCGCCGGTGCCACCGTCAAGGAGCAGGCCCGCCAGTCGTTGCTCAACTGCCAGGCAATTCTCCGCGCCGCCGGTGCGGAGCTGAGCGATGCCGTAATGGTCCACACCTTGCTGATGCGACCCGAAGACGCCGATGACCTAGCCGACGTCTTCGACGAGTTCTTTCCTGACGTCCGGCCACCGCGCTGCGTGAGCAAAATCGGCGTCGATCGGCCGGGGCTGCTGGTATCGATTGCGATGGTGGCAGCCACGGACTGAGCGGCGGAATTCCCGGCGATGCGGCGCACCACGAATGACCGAGCCACGTGGACACGGATGTTCTCAGTACCGCTCTGAATCAGAGCGCCACGAACGCCCTCAGCGCACGGCCTTTTTCACAAGCGCGGTGATCTTGGCCTCTTCGCTGGCGGTCAACTTGCTGAGGGCGTACTGAATCGGCCACATGTTGCCGTCGTCGACCTTGGCCTTGTCGCTGAAGCCAAGTGTCTGGTACCTGACTTTGAACTTCCCCGCGTTCTGGAAATAAACGATCACATTGCCGTCCTTCGCGTACGCGGGCATTCCGTACCACGTTTTCGGTGTCAGATCGGGCGCTGCCGCCGTGATCAGTGCGTGGACTTTCTTGGCGATGGCGCGGTCCGGCTCCTGCATCTTGGCGATCGCCGCCAGCAGCTCCGTTTTCCCGTCCGCCTTGGCCGCCTCGGCTTTGAGCTCCCGGACGCGCTCGCGCGCCGCGGCCTTCTCTTCGGCGCTGAATCCCGCGGATGCCGTGCTCTTCGCGGCGGAGCGAGTGGCGGGCTTCTTTGTGCTCTTGGTCGCTGTTTTGGTTGGGGGCATGTTCGTGCTCCTGTTCGACAGTTGACGAGAAGGACCTTGAGTTTATTGGCGCGCACGCCCCAGGGGCTCGTCGTCGACCATCCAGTCGGCGCTCGCGGCGGCCCTTTGAGGTCGGAGCCGGCGAAGCTAACCCGCTGTCAGGACCAGGACGCGGTTGTTCCAGATGTCACTGAGATAGACGGTGCTGCCGTTGAACGCGATCGCGAACGGGTAGATGACCGAGTCGATCAGCGGCCGCCGGAACCCCCATGCTCGCCGCGTTGGCGGTGAAGATGAGGTCGCCGGCGGTATCCATCGAGACGATGCGGTGGTTGCCGGTATCGGCCACCCAGATGCTGCCGTCGGGTGCGACGGTCACGCCCCACGGTGCGTGGAAGCTCTGCTGCGTACCGGATCCCGACCGGCGTCGTGATGGCCGTCCACACGCCCGAGGTCGAGAGGCTCTGCACGCGGTTGTTGCGTGTGTCCGCGACCCACACCGTGCCATCCGGCGCGACGGAGATGCCGGTCGGGTTGTTCAGGTCGCCTGGAGGCGACGTCGCGCCCGCGCCCTTCTGCCCGTAGGTCGCCATCCAGATCGCGGCGGTGTTCCCGGCGGCCATGCTGAATCGCTCGACACGGTCGTTGCCGGAGTTGTCGACATACAGCGTGCCGTCGGGTCCAAAGGCTATGCCTTGTGGCAGATGGAACTGGCCGGTCGCGGCACCGTTGCTGCCGAAGATGAGGATCGATGTGCCCGTCGGCGAGAACACCTGCACCTGATCGCTTTCGCGATTGGCCACGAAGATGTCACCCGTTCCGGGTTGGATGGCGGCGCTCCACGCGAAGTTGATCGCGCCCTGCTGCGACGGATTGCCGCGGAACCCGAACGACTGCGCATCCGTGCCGTCGGGGTTCATGTACTCGATGCGCTGATTCCAGTAGTCGACGATGTAGATCTGCCCGTTGGCAGCGACCTGCACACCGCGCGGCGAGTTGACACCGGCAGCGGGGGAGGCACCTCGAACAGGTCGCGCGTCGGCGTTGCGCCGGTCGACGTGAACGTCAGCTCGTGGAGGCCGAATCCCCACTCGTCGGTGACGAGCAGATGGTTGTCGCTGGTCGTCGTCAGCCCGCGCGGGCCGACGAACTGACCGCTCCCTGTCCCTGAAGCAATCGTGTACGCGAACGTCGCACCGGTGTAGTCCGCGCCACTCGATGCGAGGTTGAAGACCTCGATGCGCTTGCCGCCCGAGTTGGTCACGAACGCGAGTGTTCCGTCGGCGCTCACCGAGACACCGCGCGGATCGTTGCTGAACTGACCGTCACCGGTGCCCTGGCTGCCGAAGCTGAAGAGCAGCGAGCCGTCGCTGCTGAACACGTCGCACTCGTGATCGCGCGCGTTCATCACCAGGACGTCGCTGTTGGGGGCGACCGTCACCTGCCGGGGTTCGTTGAGCGTGCCGCCGGCGTTGAACTGGCTGATGTAGTTCCCCGCGAGGTCCGACTTCTCGACGCGCCCCGCACCGTCCACGGCGTAGACCCAGCCGTTCACGGGATCCACGGCGACGCCGTACACCTGGCTGAATTGTTCGTTGCCGCTGCCAGCACTGCCGAACTGCGTGAGATACGTGAAGGCGGTGGGGGAGTTCACCGCACACGCCGAGGTCGGAGAACGAGAAGATCTCCGACGCGATTGTGGGGCGTGTCAGCAACGTACAGCTGGCCGGTGACGGCGTCGTAGTCGAGGGCTCGCGCATCACCGAACTGGCCCGGTCCCGATCCCTGCAGCCCGCCGACCTGGCAGTCGATGTTGCCGGTTGCGCGGTTGACGGCGACGACACGGTAATTGCCGGCGTCGAGCACGAAGTAGTACTGCGCATCCTGGGTGACGTCGACGGGATACATCGACGCTGTCCCCGGGCCTACCAACGTGCTCGAGTACGTCGGAGCGGTCGAGCTGCGTCGACGCACCGAGCGTGTACATGAGGATCCGGTCGTTATAGGTGTCGGCGATGTACAGATCGCCATCGGGGCCGAAGGCGACGTCCTCCGGGTTGAGCAGCGACGTCGGACCGCCGCCGGTGACCGTGCTTCCCGTGATGGTCGTCGCGATCGTCCCCGCCGACTCGTTGATGACGACGACGCGGTTGTTGTCGCGGTCGGCAACGGCGAGGAGCCCGGCACCGTTCGAGGCCGCACCATTTGGGTTGTTGAAACCCGCGGTGAACGTCGCGACGGTGGAGAGGACCGACCCATTGCTGACGCTCAGCTCGACGACGCGGTCATTTCCACTGTCGGCGACGAAGAGATTGCCGGTGGTCGGGTCAACGCTGACGCTCGTCGGTGTGTCGAATTGCCCGGTTGCGACGCCGAGCGCTCCGTAAGGTGCTCACCGGTGTCTGCGTCGCGACGTTCCACGACTCGATGCGGTTGTTCTTCGTGTCCGCGACCCAGGCATAGCCGCCCGCGATGGCGATGGAATCCGGGTAGTCGACATCGCCGAGGGCGGTGCCGAGTGTCTGCGTCACGTAGCCTGCGGGGGTGCACCCGGCCAGCGCCGGAGTGCTGACCGGCTGGAGGATCTGGATGTCGCTCTGCTTCGTATCGGCGATCCAGTAGTCGCCGGTGACCGGATCGACCGCAACGCCGCGCGGCCAGTTGAAGTCACCAACGCTCGTGAAGCCGCGCTGACCGCACATGTTGATGAGTTGACCACTCGGGTCGAAGACGTCGACCCGCTGGTTCACGGAGTCCATCGCGACAACGTCGCCAGACGTGTCGAACGACATCCCGCGCACCTGGTTGAACACCGATGTGCTGCTGCTTCCGGGGGGATCACCGGCGCCGGTATGGTCTCGCCGTACGTGTACCCGCCGGCCGTGCGCGTGAACTCCTCGACGCGATATCCCCAGAAATCCGCACCCCAGACGTTGCCGGCACTGTCGACCGCAACCCGGCGGAGCTGCGTGAATGTTCCCGGCTGCGTGTCGCCGCCCGGAGCGCCGATGTTCGCGACCCACGTCCCGGCCGGCGTGAACTCCTGGATGCAATCGTCGTTGGAGTCGGCGACGTAGACTGCTTCGCCCGGCGTGCCGGCGTTGATGAAGGGATCGGTGCCGATCGCGACCCCGTACGGATTGGCGAAGGCGCCGCCCCCGTTGCCGCTGCAAACCGCTGTCGGACTGCTCGCGGTTCCCTGCGTGCCGAAGGCCGCGGCGCACACCCACGCAGTGCCGTTCCAGGTGAACTCGAGGATATTGTCGCTCTCGTAGTTGGCGACGTACACGTTGCCGTCGGCATCGGCGGCCGCATCGCGCATGCGGTTGAGCTTGCACGCGCCGCGTGCTGGTGATCGTTGCCGCGGCGGCCGGCGTGACCGCCGTGCCGTCTGTGTTCCAGACGGTGATCTGATTCCTGTTGCCGTCGGCGACATACACTCGCTGGGCGGCGGGGAGGTTGGGCAGGTTGGCCGTGGTCGTGTTCACCGTGATGCCGATCGGTGCACCGCCGCCGGTGAGCGCGCTCTTCCATTTGTTGATGTAGGCACCGGTGCTGCCGTTGAGGACCACCACGCGGCCGTTGCCGTCGTCGGCGACGTACACGTTCCCGGACGCATCCACACCGACATCGCGAGGCTGTTCGAACTGCAGCACCTTCGCGCTGGCTCCGCTGCCCTCGCTCCCGACGCGCCAGACCTGAACGCCCGCAGGTGTGTACTCCGCGACCTGATCGTTGCCGGCGTCAGCGATCACGACATTGCCATTCGGCGCGATCTCCATGCCGGAGGGATACATCGCTGCATGTCCGGGACCGCCGATCGTGCCCGCATATGTCGCGCTGAGGGCGACATCGGATGCTCGACCGGAGACCTGGCGCGCCTGCGCCGGCAGCACCGGTGCGAGTCCCGCGGCGACAACGATCGCAGCCGAGGGTCAGACCGAAAGCGCGCGGTGCGGGGACGTGGAGAGTACCGATGGTTGGTTCACCCAAAAAGGTTCGCGACATCTGACAGGGGATCTCGGCGACCCTATCGGCGCGGACCTCGTCCGGAGCAATCGTGATTGCGTCGCGACGAACTCGTAGCCCGTCGTTTGCCGCGGTGAATCGGCGCCGGCGATCCTGGCGGCCCGTAAGATTCGGGCATGGCCTCGCTCATCGTCGACGGCGCCGAACTCGTGGTGCAGATGTCAGACCTCGAGAAGGTCGAGGCAGTGCATGTCGACATCCACGTCCCGCTTGCCGCGGTGCGCGAGGTTCGTGCCGTCGATGACGCGTGGCCCGAGCTCCGCGGGATTCGGGCACCCGGGACCGGGCTTCCGGGTGTGATCGCGGTCGGTACGCGACGGGGATCGTTCGGCAAGGATTTCGCAGCCGTCCACGGTCGCGGCCCGGCCGTCGTCGTGGATCTCGAAGGCGCCGATTATTCCCGCCTCGTCGTGACCACTCCCGACGCCGAGAGCGTGTCAGCAGACATTCGCAGCCACCTGATGCCCTCGCTTCGCGACCTTGCACCGCCGGCGGCCGAGTAGGGCCGCACCGATCGAGTTAGCCGGTCGAGTGCCGGAAGGCGACGCTGATCCGCGGCCCCGCGGACGCGACCTTGGGAACGGCATGGAGCCATGTGCGCTGGCTGCTGCCTCCCATGACGACGAGATCGCCCATGCCGAGCGCGAGCGAGAGCTCCGTCTTCCCTTCACGGGGACGCATGAGGAAGCGACGCGGATATCCGAGGGACACTGTCGCGACGACCGGATCGACGATCCGGACCGGGATGTGGTCGCCGTGCCACGCGACCGAGTCGCGGCCATCGCGATAGAGGTTGGCGCCGACTGAGTCGAACGGACGCTGGTAGCGCGTCACGAGCAACTCGCGGATCTGCTCGATGACCGGCGGCAGCGACAGGACCTCCTCGCGCGAGGTCCACCGCGCGACCAGCCGCGGGGTGACCATGACCTTGCCGTAGAGCTCCTGGGTGGTCGACTGCCAGGGCGTCGCGTGGAGCAGATCCTCAAAGAGGGCATCTGCTCCCTGCAGCCAGCCGGGGACGTGGTCGACCCAGGCGGTCGCATCCAGTTGCTGGCGGACCAGCCCGGTGAAATCAGGATCTGGTCGGGGCTCCCCCTGTGCGAAGAGGTCCGGCTGCCAGAGCTGCTCACGAGATTCCATGCAGTTTTGGTACCGCGTAGGTCCGCCCGGTCAAACGAGGGAGATCGCGCCTTGCCGGCGTGCGCCCATGGACCTGCCGTAGCGGATCTGCCCGATGTCACGCTCTTGCGACGATCCAAGCCCTAAGTACGCCGCCGCACCGTTCGCTTTCATCGATGCGCCCAGATTGCGCACAGCCCGTCCGACTCTGAGCCCTCGCCGGGGTTCGGAACTGAGTGGGTGCCGCATATGACGGACTCACGAACTGGAGCGCCCCATGACAGTGCGTAGCCTTCCCACCAACGGCGCATCCACAATCGCTCCTCCGGAGCCGCATCGGGAAACGGAAGAGGCGGATTCGATCGACGCGAACACGCTGCTGAAGGTGCTTGCGGAGGTTGAGCGCGGCGATTTCACCGCTCGCATGCCGGTGATCTGGACCGGCGTCGCCGGGAAGGTCGCCGATGCGCTGAATCGGGTCATCGCATCGAATGAGTCGCTTGAACATGAGCTGGCGCGGGTCAGCCACCTCGTCGGCAAGGAAGGCAAGCTGTCGCAACGCGTGTTGCTCGGCCGCTCAGGCGATGCGTGGTCGGGCTGCGTCGAACTCCGTCAACACGCTGCTCGATGACCTCGTGCGTCCCACCAAGGAGATGCAGCGTGTCATCGGCGCAGTTGCGGATGGTGACCTGAGCAAGAAGATCTCGCTCGACGCGCAGGGCGAGATGCTCGACCTCAAGAACACCATCAACGCGATGGTGGACCAGCTCAACGGCTTCATCTCGGAAGTGACGCGTGTCGCTCGCGAGGTTGGTACGGAAGGCAAGTTGGGCCAGGCCGCGGCGGTCACCATCGAGGTTGGCGGCGTGTGGAAGGACCTCACCGACAACGTCAACATCATGGCGGACAACCTCACCGCACAGGTCAGGAACATCGCCGATGTCACCACGGCTGTCGCGAACGGCGACCTCAGCCGGAAGATCACCGCCGATGTCAAGGGTGAGTTCCTCGAGCTGAAGAACACCGTCAACGCGATGGTGGATCAGCTCAACAGCTTCGCCGGCGAGGTCACGAGAGTGGCACGCGAGGTCGGTGTTGAAGGCAAGCTCGGCGGCCAGGCGCAGTCCAAGGAAGTCGCGGGGGTCTGGAAGGACCTCACCGACAACGTGAACCAGCTGGCCGCGAATCTCACCAACCAGGTTCGTGCAATCGCTGATGTCGCGACGGCGGTGACCGAGGGTGACCTCACGAGGCAGGTCAGTGTTGAGGCAAGCGGCGAGGTCGCGGTCCTCAAGGACAAGCTCAACGAGATGATCCGCAACCTGCGCGAGACGACGCGGGTCAACACCGAACAGGACTGGCTGAAGACCAACCTCGAGCGATTCACACGGTTGCTGCAGGGTCAGCGCGACCTGTCGACGGTGTCCAACATGATCCTGTCGGAGCTCGCACCGTTGGTGCTCGCGCAGCACGGTGTCCTGTACACCATGCGGCCCGGCGCTTCGGGCGGTGAGCAGGTGCTGGGGTTCCAGGCCGGATACGGCTACGAGGAGCGTAAGCACCTCTCCAAGCAGTACGCGCTCGGCGAAGGCCTCGTTGGCCAGTGCGCCAAGGAAAAGCGGCGCATCCTGCTCACCGACGTCCCCAGCGACTACGTCCGAATCTCGTCGGGCCTCGGCGACTCGACGCCGCTGAACATCATCGTGCTGCCGGTGCTCTTCGAGGGTTCCGTACGAGCAGTGATCGAGCTGGCCTCATTCAGCCGGTTCAGTGGCGTGCATCAGGCATTCCTCGAGCAGCTCACGGAGAGCATCGGGCTCGTGCTGAACACCATCGAGGCCAACACCGTGACCGAGAACCTGCTCAAGCAGTCGCAGTCCCAGGCACAGGAGCTGCAAGCGCAGCAGGAGGAGCTGCGCTCGTCCAACGAAGACCTGGGCACGCAGGCGCGCCAGCTCGAAGAGAAGAACATCGAGGTCGAGCGCAAGAACGAGGAGGTCGAGGTCGCCAAGCGCCTCGTCGAGGACAAGGCCGAGCAGCTCGCGATCTCCTCGAAATACAAGTCCGAGTTCCTCGCCAGCATGTCGCATGAGCTGCGCACGCCGCTCAACTCGCTGCTCATTCTCGCCGAGCAGCTGCAGGACAACCCCACCGGCAACCTCACGGTGAAGCAGGTCGAATACGCGAGCATCATCCGCTCGTCGGGCTCTGATCTCCTCACGCTTGCTCAACGACATTCTCGACCTCGCCAAAGTGGAGTCCGGCACGGTCCGCATGGAGATGAGTCCCATCGACATCCGCGAGATCCGTGACGCGATGACGCGCGACTTCGCACACGTCGCCGAGAGCCGGAAGCTGCAGTTCAACGTGAGCGTGGACGACGACGTCCCCGACGTCATGACGACCGACCCGGACCGTCTGCGTCAGGTGCTGAAGAACCTGCTCTCGAACGCGTTCAAGTTCACGCACCACGGTCGCGTTTCCTTGCAGATGCGAGCTCGCGAGCCATGGCTGGACGCCGGGTCAAGCAACGCTTGACGAAGCGCCGAGCGGTGCTCGCATTCGCCGTCAGCAACTCGGGTATTGGCGTCGCGCCCGAGCAGCATCGGCAGATCTTCGAGGCGTTTGCACAAGCGGACGGCGCGTCATCGCGAAGCTACGGCGGCACCGGCCTCGGCCTCTCCATCAGCCGCGAGCTCGTGCAACTCCTCGGCGGCGAGATCACGCTGAGCTCGGCTCCAGGCCAAGGCAGCGTGTTCACCGTTTACCTGCCGATGGGCGATCCCAACGCAATGGCAGCCGTGCATGTCGCACCCGGCAGGCCGCTGCCACGCCGGCAGCCGATTCTCGCCCCGGTACCCAGCCGCCGGGCGATGCCACCTGTCGCCGCACTGCCCGCTGCCGCCGCGGCTACGGTCATCGTCGCTCAGCCGGCGGTCCAGCCTACCGTTGTCGCCGTCGCACCGCCCGCCCGAGCCGTCGCGCGATCCAGAGCCGGAAGCTGCAGCGAACCTGGACGTCCAAGCCGGCTCGAGCGACTTCACCGCGTTGGTCGTCGACGACGATGCGCGCAACGTCTTCGCGCTGACGGTGCTGCTCGAACGCCACGGCATCACCGTCATCGGAGCGTCCGGCGGCCGGGAGGCGATCGCGACGCTGCAGGAAACTGCCGGGATCGACATCGTCTTCATGGACATCATGATGCCGCTCATGGATGGGTACGACACCATGCGGGCGCTCCGTGCGCTGCCTGAATTTGCGGACCTGCCGATCATCGCCGTGACCGCGAAAGTGGGCCCGGACGAGGAGGGGCGCTGCAGTGCGGCGGGCGCGTCGTCGTACGTGCCCAAGCCGATCGATACCAGCACCCTGAATGCCGCAGTGGCGCGCTGGCTGCCCCACTGGTTCGGGCCACTGGCACCTCTCAGCTTGTTATGAGCACTGCGGGCTACCCGGTCGCCGATGCCGGCGATGCCGGGCGGCCCGACGCCCATCTCCTCGATCGTCAACATGAGGTCGACGAGCTCGCGCAATTTCTCGCGTCATGGCAGCGCGTCACGGTCGCCCGTCTGACCGGCCTTGCGGAGCAATCCGAGGTGCTTGACCATGGCCTGCTTGCGCATGTCGCAGAGCTGCTCGGCGCGGCCCAGATAGTCGTCAGCCTCGTTGAACCGGGCGGCCTGCGTGTCGTCGACGGATATCCAACGGTGACGCCCACGGCGGTGAAGGGCGAATCACCCGGAGGCCGCGCTGTACGAAGCGGCGAGATCTTCATCGGCGCCCTCGATGCGCGTGTCTGGGGCGAAAGCACCCAGTTGTGGCGCGAGGAAACAGGCCTCGGACCGGTGATGGCGATTCCGCTCGTCAGCGGCGGCGAGACCATCGGAGCGGTCACCGTCGCGCGCTTGGCGGACCGGCCACAGTTCGGCGCACTCGAAAGCGATCGCGCGCGAATCCTCGCCCCTCCACTTGCCGGCGCCGTTGCGATCAGCAGCCTCTCCGACCAGCTTCGTGCTGTCAACCACGCAGCCGAGGATGAGCGCCGGCGTCTCGCGAGCAGCCTGCGGCTCCTCCTCGAGTTCGGCGGGTGAGGGGATCTACGGAACGGACCGCGACGGGCTCTGCGCATTCATGAACGCCGCGGCCGCAGCAGCGCTGCGGGTTGACGTTGCAGACGTCTTGGGACGGACGGTGCATCCGCAGTTCCACCGCACACGCGATGACGGCTCGCCGTACGCACCCGGAGAGGGTCCTATCTTCGACGTCCTGCGTGGCGGTGACAGCGTCCGCTCCGCATCGCAGCAGATGTGGCGGAGCGATGGCACCGCTTTCGCCGCCGAGTACTCGGCGTTCCCGATCACGGAAGACGACGTTGTCACCGGCGCCGTGGTCACGTTCAACGACATCACCGAACGCAAACGTATCGCCAGTGATCTGGCAGCGGCGTCTGATCAGGCACAAGAGGCATCACGTCTGAAGTCGCAGTTCCTCGCCAACATGAGTCATGAGATCCGCACGCCGATGAACGGCGTCATCGGTATGACGGCGTTGCTCCTCGACACGCGACTCGATGCCGAGCAACGCGAGTACACGGCCACCATCAATACGTCCGCGCAAGGCGCTGCTGACGATCGTCAACGACATCCTCGACTTCTCCAAGATGGAGGCGGGAAAGATGGTGATCGAGGTCGACGACATCGACCTGCAGGCCGTGATCGCAGATGCAGCCCTGCTCGTGACGCCCGCGGCCGCCGCGAAGCAGCTCGAGCTCAGCGTGATCATCGATCCCTCAGCCGCAACGACGTTCCGCGGCGATCCTGGACGGATCCGGCAGATCCTCATCAACCTGCTCGGCAACGCGATCAAATTCACCGACGACGGAGAGATCGTCGTGCGTGCGCGCGCCGGACCATCGGCCCGGGCGCGTGCCGAGCTGCTCGTCGAGGTTACCGACACCGGCATCGGCGTCGACATGACTGCGCAACCGAATCTGTTCGAGAGCTTCATCCAGGGGGACGCGTCGAGCACGAGGCGTCTCGGCGGGACCGGTCTCGGCCTCGCGATCTGCCAGCAATTGGTGGATGCAATGGGCGGCGCCATCGGGGTGCGCAGCGAAGCCGCCGGGGGCAGCACGTTCTGGTTCACATTGCCGCTCACTCTCGCGGTGGCGCAGCCGGTTAGTCAGGCTGCCGGCAGCATCATCGCCGCCACGGCGCCGCGTCTCGGTCGCATCCTCGTCGTCGACGACAACCCGGTGAACCAGCGCGTTGCGATGCGCATGCTGGAGCGAAGAGGCCATCAGGTGGATGTGGCCAACAATGGAGCCGAGGCCGTCGCCGCGGTGGCGCACACGACGTACGACGCGGTCCTCATGGACCGCCAAATGCCTGAGATGGACGGATTCGAGGCGACACGGATCATCCGGATTCGTGAAGGTGTGAACCGTCACACCGTGATCATCGCGATGACGGCGGGCGCGATGACCGGCGACGAGGCGGAGTGCCTCGCGGCGGGCATGGATGCATATCTGAGCAAGCCGGTGCAGGCAGCGACCTTGGCGGCGATGATCGATCGCTGGGTCCCGTATCGGGAAGCTCAGCCCGCGTAGTCCGCCATCACGTTCGTTGCGAACAACTCCACGCGATCCCTGCCTTCGCTCGGCCATCCGCAGATGAGATAGCTGATACCGACGCTCTGCATTGCCTCGACGTTCGAGCGGATGACATCCTCGGGCTCTGAGAGTGAGACCGACGACGCTCTGCGAATCGCGGCAGGGTCCCTGCCGATTCCTTCGGCGAGACTGTCGATACGCGCGGACAGTGCTGCGAGCGATTCTGGGCTGCCGTATGCGTGCCAGACATCCGCGTACCGCGCAACGAGTGGCAGCGTGCGCTTCGGTCCGCTGCCGCCGATCCAGATCGGCGGATGTGGCAGTTGCACGGGGAGCGGGCCTGCGCGCGCGTGCCTGAGGTCGAAGTGGTGCCCGTGATACGAGACCACGTCGCCGGTCATGAGGCGAGCGACGATCTCGAGGCAATCCTCGAGACGGTCGAAGCGCTCGCCAAGCGGCGGGAAGTCGATCCCGAACTCCTCATGCTCGCGGCCGTACCACGCGGCACCGAGCGCGAGCTCGAGCCGTCCATGACTGGCGTGATCGACGGTGATCGCCTCCAGCGCGAGCATTGACGGATGTCGGTACGTGACACCGGTGACGAGCAGCCCGAGGCGGATACGGCTTGTCGCGGTGGCGAGTGCAGCCAGCGTTGTCATCCCCTCGAAGCACTCACCGGGACCTTCGCCATACATCGGGACAAGGTGGTCGAATCCCCATGCACCGTCGAAGCCGAGTGTCCTCGGCGAATTGGACACGACTGACGATCTCGTCAAACGGCTGGCGCTGCTGTGCCACGTCGATGCCGAAAAGCATTGCCGGATGCTAGCAGCGCGCGCGCACGCCGCGCCTGGTACCTCCCTTTAGAACTCTCGCCCCATGCCTGATTTCGATGCCCAGGGCCGCCCGGAACCGCCTCCGGCGGCGGACGAGGCCGACACGCTTCGAGGATTCCTCGATTTCCAGCGCGCGACCTTTGCGTGGAAGTGCGCGGGGCTCGATGCGGCCGCGCTCGCCGCCACGGTCGGCGTCTCCACCATGACGCTCGGTGGGATGCTCAAGCACCTTGCTCTCGTTGAGAACTACTGGTTTGCGGAGAACCTGCTCGGGCGCGACCCCGGGCCTCCGTGGGACGCGGTGGACTGGGATGCCGACCCCGACTGGGACTGGCACTCCGCCGCACACGACAGTCCGGAGGAGCTGCGAGCGCTCTGGGAGGATGCCGTCGCACACGCCCGCGCCGACATTGATGAGGCACTCACCGGCGGCGGCCTCGAGCAGCTCGCGAAACGCGCATGGCCCGACGGGCGAGCCCCGAGCCTGCGCTGGATCCTCTGCCACATGATCGAGGAATACGGCCGGCACAACGGTCATGCCGACCTCATCAGGGAGTCCATCGACGGCCAGACGGGGGAGTAGCGGGCATCGGGCGCACCCCGCTGCGAACGTACCGGAGCGTAGGCTTTGTTCCCGATTTCGTCATCGATGTCGGGTGTCCATGGAGGCGAGTGCCGTTGGCCAACACATAGCTGTCTGGGAAGGTCGCCGGAATACCCGGCACGTGACGTTCGGACGAAGCGTCCCGCGACGACGGGCACCGTCCACAGGATGCAACTCGGCGAGAGCGCCGAGCAACGATTTAGGGGGACATCTCCACTGATGATTGGCTTGACACGGCGCATGACCGGTCTGGTTTCAGGAACCGGACTCCTTGCAGCCACACTTCTTACCGCCGGCGGCGGTGCAGCAGCTTCAGGCGCGAGCGCGGGACCGATCCCACTCGCGAAGCTGGCCAGCAACGTGAGCTTTCTCACACCTCCCACCACGGCTGACTGCATCGCTCAGATCGGGATCGCGTGCTACGCCCCGTTCCAGTTTCAGAAGGCCTACAACCTCGGACCGCTGTACAAGAAGGGCCTGAACGGCAAGGGCGAGACGATCGTGATCGTCGACTCGTACGGCTTCCAGGGCATCGGCCAGGAGCTGAACGTCTTCGACAAGTCGTTTGGCCTGCCGCCGCCACCGCACTTCACCATCCTCCAGCCGAACGGCCCGATCCCGCCGTTCAACCCGACCAAGCGTCCGCAGATGGTCGGGTGGGCGCAGGAGACCTCGCTCGATGTCGAGTACGCACACGCCATGGCACCGGGAGCCAACATCCTCCTCGTCGAGACGACCGTCCCGGAAACACTTGGCGTGCAAGGGTTCCCGCAGATCGTCGAGGCAGAGAACTACGTCGTCGATCATCACCTTGGTGATGTGATCACGCAGAGCTTCGCGGCACCGGAGCAGGGTTTCCCGAGCGCGAGTTCCCTGCTCGCGCTCCGCAGCGACTACAAGAACGCGGCAGCTCACGGCGTGACCGTGCTTGCCGGTTCCGGCGATGCCGGTCCGACCGGCGCGAAGACCCTCACGCCGCAGGGGTTCGCGGACAAGTTCTTCCTTCGCCGGGTCTCTGAATGGCCTGCGGATGACCCGCTGGTCACCGGTGTTGGTGGGACGCAACTGTTCCTCGACGCCAAGGGCAACGAGACCCAGCCGGATGCCGTCTGGAATGACACGGCGCTCTTCGGTTCACCCGCGGCATCGGGTGGCGGTCGGTCGTCGATCTTCACGCGCCCGGCGTACCAGAATTCCGTCGCGGGCACCGTCGGCGCGATGCGCGGTTTCCCTGACATCTCCATGAGCGCGGCCGTCAACGGCGCGGCGCTCGTGTACCTGAATGCGAACGCCGCGCAGGGAGCCGCGGGCTTCTACCTCATCGGTGGAACGAGCGAGGCGTCCCCGGAATTCGCGGCGGTCATCGCGATCGCGGACCAGTGGGCCGGTCATGGTCTCGGCCTCATCAACCCCGCCCTCTACGCAATGGAAGCGGCGCGCGCGCCCGGCATCGTTGATGTCGAAGCGGGCAACACCACCGTGACCTTCCCGCAGAGCGGCGCGACTCACACCGTGAACGGATTCACGGCGAACAGCCTGTACGACATGGCGACCGGTGTCGGCACGGTCAACGCAGCGCTCTTCGTTCCTGAGCTGGTGGCGGCGGACAGCCACTAGCAGATCGACCCATCGTCCCGGCTGCTGGGGCCCGAATGCGGGTCCCGGCCAGCCTTAGGCGCAGGCTATCGCTGCGCGGCGGGCACCCCGAGCTCACGCGAGAACAGGGTGTGGAAGCTGGCGCCGAGGACCTGACGGATGTCACCGTCTGTCCAGCCGCGTCGCAGCAATTCCTCGGTGATGAGCGGGATGCCGCTCGGACCTTCGAGGCCGGGGATGTACCGATTCATCTGCACGCCGCCAACGATGTGCTGCCAGTTGGGTCCATTGATCTCGTCGAACACTTCCTTGCAGAAATCCGGGCCGAGTCCGACATGCTCAACGCCGATGATGCCGGCGACGTGCTCGATGTGATCGATGACGCGCGGCACGGTGTGGACGTCCGGGTCGATGAAGGCGGCGATGACATTGATGCCGACGACACCTCCCGTCGCGGCCAGACGCCGCAGCCGATCATCGGTGAGATTGCGGTGGTGGGCACGCACTGCGAAGGCTGACGAGTGCGACGCGATCACGGGGCGAGTCGCGAGCTCCAGCAGGTGATCGGTGCATGTTGCGCCGAGGTGGGAAACATCAAGCGTGATGCCGAGTTGCTCGCACATCGCCACTGCCTCGATACCGGCGTTCGTGAGTCTGCTCCCCGCGTTGTCTTCAAGCGAACCGTCGGCGAGCATGGTCCGGCCGAAATGGGTGAACGACGCGATCCGCACGCCGAGGCGGAACAAGGTCTCGAAGAGCCCGACATCGATCCCGACTGCCTCACAGCCCTCAAGTGCGAGGATGAGCGCGATCAGGCCGTCGTCGAGCGCAGCGTCGACGTCTGCTCCGGTGAGGCAGATGCGTACCGCATCCGGGTTTGCCGCTGCTATGCGCCACCCGGCCTCGAGCATGCGGAGCGTCTGGCGGAGCGCACCCTCGGGCCGGAAGTCGTCGTCGATGAAGACCGGCAGGACCTGGATCCGGACCCCGCCGGCGCGGAGCTGCGGCAGCCAGTTGCTCCGGAAGTAGGCGCCCTGCTCGGCAGGCGCCCGTCGCGTGCAGAGCATCAGCAGATCGTCGTGCGTGTCGACGACGATCGAGCTGCGATGCAGGGCGGCCGCTTCGGGACTGACCTCGGGCATGGCTGCTGTTCTCCCTCGATGCCGGCTGGGCGGGTGCCCGCGACAGGATAGCGGCATCGATTTGGGGCAACGCGGGTAGCGTGGTCATATGCCCCGCAACCTCTCCCACAAGATCGGTATCGGGCTCCTCGCACTCTGCGTGGCGCTCGTCGTGCCCCTGGCCAGCATCGCGATCTCCTTGCTCGTGTCGCCGGCGCAGTCGATTCAGACCGCCGGCCAGTCGCTCGAGCTGAGTGCCGGACCGCCGTCGCTGTCGACGTCAGGGCCTGGGACGCTTGGCACTTTTCGGGCAGTCGATCCCAACGACCCAGCAGTTCAGCGGACCGATCCGGCCGCGCCTGCAGTGGTCGGAGGTGACCCACTACGACGAGTTGCTTCTCGCGCTCCGGCAGCCGCGTGACCTCGGCCAGAATCTCCGCGACGGGTGGACCGCGTACTTCGCGCGCGCAGCTCGTCATCACCGTCCTCATCGCGCTCGGCGCTTGCGGCGTTCGACGCTCGCTGCTGGCGCGACGGCGATGGCGGCTCGTGCTCGCCGGCATGCTCGTCGCGGGCCGTCATCGCGGGCGGGGCGGACGCGCTCGGGGTCTCGAGCGCGGCGACAGGGCCTCGGCCAGCTCTCGCAGGTGCGGACGCTCGACGAGCTCGTCGGCCGGTCGCCGCTGACTGTCGATCGCGCCGCCGCCGAAGCCGCGACCACGACCGCGACCACTGTGGTCATCGGCGACTCGACGGCAGCAGGCGCGGGCAATCCCCTCGTGCCGAACCCAAGCCGGAGGATGTCGCGTGCCGCCGGAGCCGAGACAGCTACGCGGCGGATATCGCGGCGGTCAACGGCGCCGCGGTTGTCAATCTCGCGTGCACGAATGCCTCGATCGAGGAGGGCCTCTTCGGCCCGGAGTTGATCAACGGCGCGCATCGTGCCGCCGCAGCTCGCGACGCTGGCGACGCATGTCCGGCGTCCGCACCGTTATCGTCAGCATCGGCGCGAACGAGATGCACTGGGCGCGAGCTGATGGAACTGTGCCTCGTCGTCGCCCGCAGTGCGACGACAGCGCTTCCGCGGCATGGTTCATGCAGGCGCTCGACAGCTTCACTGTCGATTACTACGACCTGCTCCAGCATCTCGCGACGCTGCCGGGTGCTCCGCAGGTGATCATCAACGAGTACTACGACCCGCTTCCGGCGAAACCGGCGTGCCCCGCGCAGCCCGACGTGACCGCCGCGAAATCCGCTGTGTTGCTGGATCGGCTGACCGCCTTCAACACAGTGCTCAGCGAGGGAGCTGCAAGCTTCGGCTTCGCTGCTGTCGACCCGAGCTTTCTGGGTCACGAGCTCTGCACCGCCCAGTCCTTCGTGCAGGGTCTTGGGCGCCGCGGCGCCGCTGCACCCGAACGCCGCCGGCGAGCTCGCCATCGCGCTGGCCGACGAGCGGCCGCTGCTGAATCCCGCGCCGCCGCATCCCACCGAGGTGCCGACGCCGAGCCCCTCCTGACACGGAATTGCCGCGCAGTGGTCGAACGGCGCCGCACAGCGACGTCAGGCCGTAGGATCGGGCGAGATGCGCACGCTGTTCACGGCCGATGGGCACAGCCGTCAGATCGACTCCGCAGTGGTTGAGGGCCTCGTGACCGCCGGAAAGGAAACCTTCTGGCTGGATATTGAGGCGCCGGATGACGACGACTTCAAGCTGCTGACCGACACCTTCAAGTTTCATCAACTCACGATCGAGGACGTCAAGAGCCGGAACGAACGACCGAAGCTCGATGAATATGACGGCTATGTATTTGCCGTCCTGTTTGTCATCGGTTTCAAGGACAACCAGGTTGAGTTTCGGGAGCACCACATGTACATCGCTCCGCAGTTCCTGGTGACCGTCCACGACCTGCCCGAGCCCGGCTTCTCCGAGCTGAACAAGCGCATTGCCAAGTCGCCGCAGAGCGCATGCCGAAAGACGTCGTTCCTGACCTATCTGGTCATGGATGCCCTCGTCGACAGCACGTTCGAACTCGCTCGAGGCGCTCGACACATCGGTCGACAAGTTGCAGGACGACATTCTCGTGGACGCGACTACGCCGCAACTCGTGCTGCTGCAGGAGTTGAAGCACGATGCGCCGGAGATGCGGCGCATTCTCGGCGCGCAGCGCGACATGTTCCAGCGGCTTGTCACGCATTCACTCGAACAGGATCAGGAGACGACCGCGTATTACCGCGACGTCTACGACCACATCATCCGCCAGTACGAGAACGTCGATTCGATGCGCGACCTGCTGGCGAGCGCGATGGATGTGTACCTGTCGATGGTCTCGAATCGGCTCAACCTCACGATGAGGACGCTCACGGTGGTGGCCAGTCTGTTCCTCCCACTGACGTTTCTCACCGGGTTCTTCGGGATGAACTTTGCGTGGCTCGTCTCGCATATCGGCAGCTTCGCGGCGTTTGCGATCGGCGTTCTCGTGATGATCTTGTCGATCGTCGTCCAGTTGATGTTCTTTCGCCGCCGCGGCTGGATCTGAATGGGTCAAAAACCGCGCGCTGACTGGGTAGAATCGCCGCGACCCTGAGGTTGCGGAGGTCGCTGGTGGGAGGAACCGGTGGTGAGCAACGAGTATCACTTCATCTCCGAATGGCGGCTGCGGGCCACCCCGGAAGAAGTTGCCGTTCGCCTGGTTGATGCGATCTCGCGAGACAGCGGCTAGGCACCTGTTGCGGGAATCGGTCGTGGGTCAGTTGGGACTGGACGGCTCAGACGGCTCCGTACCTGCGGCACTCCGAGCAAAGCCGTCGACCGCCCTTGCCGCTCGTCTGCGTGTGATCTTCCAGAATCTTCTGGCCTCGCAGACACTCGCTGCGGTCGTGATAGACCTCGGTGGCGTCGGTGCCGTAGCGAAGGTTGTCGGTCCCCGTATGGAACGCCGGAAGGACTGACACGATATTCACCTGTACTGAGTTGGTATCCGTCTCGCCCACACGCCGGGAACGGATGACGACGGCTTCCTATCGTCGAAGCGACCTCCAAAGCCGTCTGTACGGTGAGCGACTTTCCTCCCGTGCAGTTGAAACGCGCCCGTCGCGCAAATCTTCGAGCTGGACATCCTGGCCGATCCGTAGTACTCTTTAACGATCGCGTCTCGCGACAGCGGTGATGAGCCTCACCGTCCTCGGCCATAACGGCCTGATGGGCACTCAGTCTCGAGCGAGCGACGACGCCAGGCGCAGGTAGCGATACGTCGTCACCCGCGAGAAGCCGAACGCCGTGTAGAGGCGCACCGCCGGCGTGTTCTCGGGATCGACTTCGAGCCCAACCTCGGCGACGCCGCGAGACCGCAGCAGATCGAGCACTGCCTCGAGCATTCGGGTCCCGAGCCGTTGCCCGCGCCGCTCGGCATCGATCACGAAGCCATAGATCATCGAGCGTCGCGGGGTTGCAGTGAGGCGCAAGCGTGCCGACCACGACACCCGCGTCGAGCGCGATCAGCAGTCCTCGATCGGGCGCCGACGAAGTCATTACAGGCTCGAG
The DNA here is from genome assembly GCA_963757475.1 of Candidatus Dormiibacterota bacterium. Taxonomy (GTDB): domain Bacteria; phylum Chloroflexota; class Dormibacteria; order Aeolococcales; family Aeolococcaceae; genus Palsa-851. The sequence goes on along the minus strand of CAVWRW010000003.1, from coordinate 110,510 downwards.
AGGAAACCGTCTCCGCGGAGCCTCGCCAGCGTGTCGCGGTCCGCCTCACCGGCCGGGCGGAGCTCGAGCGGTGCACCCTTGCTTGCGTGGCCAGTGCCGGCATCCCGCCGCGGCGTCGAGGCGACCGTCATGCGCAGCTCGGCGGAGTCATCGGCAGCGCCGCAGGCGTCGCAGCCATCCCAGCGCCACCGGTCCGGCGTCCTCGCAGATGAACGAGGACACTCTCGCGACCGAGGCGGCGGCCCGCACCGAGACATGGGTGAGCAGCTCGGTGCCGACCCCGCGGCCGCGCCAGGCGGAGCTGCACCATGCCGCACGCCTCGGCTTCATCGCCCGGGGTGATCCCTGCGTATCCGACAGGTCGCCATCCGCCTCGGCAAGGAAATGGATCGGCTCACCGGCGGCGTCTGACTCCGTCGATCTCGAGCTTGAGGTCGAGAGGCTCCGCCGACTCGCAGGCCTGACGGACGACGTCAACACGATCTCGATCCGTCGCGCTCAATGCACATCGAACCCGGTCACCGTCCATTCACTCATGCAGCACAGCGTTTAGCACGGCGCGGCGTCGCCGTGCTCCGCAGGCGCTGCCGACGGTCTGTCGATTTGGGCGATTCGCCGTTCGTCGTCATCATTGGGGCGAATCATTCCAACCAGCAAGGAGCTGAACCGTGAAATACATGCTGCTGTTCATCAAGGACGAGAACGAGGTCATCGACGAGGCCGCGCTCAAGGCGCGCTATGCGCGCGATCGAGACCTGGTTCGGCGAGCTCAGTCGCGACGGGAAGCTGCGCGGCGGCGAGGAGTTGCAGCCGTCGAGGACAGCAACGACCATCCGCTGGAGGACGGGAACCCGCTGGTAACGGATGGGCCGTTCATGGAGAGCAAGGAGAACGTCGCCGGGTTTCGTGACCGTCGATGCGACCGACCTCGACGACGCGATCGCCATCACCAAGCGCTGGCCGTCGAAGACCAGACCGTCGAGATCCGCCCGGTCATCCCACACGACGACATGCCCAACCATCCAGTCGGCTGAGCCTTGTGGAGAGCCGGGATTCACAGTGAACGATCCGACGACGGAGGCGATCAACGCCGTGTTCCGCACCGAGGTCGCACTGATCTGCGGATCGCTGGTGCGGATCACCGGCGATTTCGACCTCGCCGAGGACCTCGTCCAGGATGCCGTCGTCATCGCGCTCCAGAAGTGGCCGGTCGACGGCGTTCCCGAGCGTCCGGCGGCGTGGCTGCTCCAGACCGCCCGGCGGCGGGCCATCGACCGGTTGCGCCGTGATTCAGCGTACCGGAGCAAGCTGCAGTTGCTGACCGACGGATGGGCGCCCGAGGTGCACCAGGACCCTGACGATCGCCTCCGGCTGATCTTCACCTGCTGCCACCCAGCGATCGCGCGCGACGCCCAGGTGGCGCTGACGCTGCGCGCCGTGATGGGCATGACCACGAGCCAGATCGCGCACGCCTTCCTCGTCTCGGAGGCGACGATGGCGCAACGCATCGTCCGCGCGAAGCGCAAGATCGTCGACGCTCACATCCCGTACCGCATGCCGGACGCGGACGCGCTGCCGGAGCGGCTCGCCGAGGTGCTGGCGTCGCTGTACATCGTCTTCAACGAGGGCTATCTCGGCAGCGGACCCGACCTCGCCACGAGCCGGGATCTCTGCACCGACGCGCTCTGGCTCTGCGGTCTCGTCGCACGACTGCTGCCAGATGGAGCCCGAGGTGATCTCGCTCCTCGCATTGATGCGCCTGCACGAGTCGCGGCGCTCCACCCGGTTCGGCGCCGGCGGGCGCGCTCGTCCTGCTCCGCGACCAGGACCGGGCGCACTGGGACCACGCGGCGATCGCTGAGGCCGGAGCGCTCCTCGAGCAGGCACGCCGGCTCGGCAGCCCCGGCGTCGTACTGGCTCCAGGCGGCGATCGCGGCGTGCCATGCCGAGGCGCCAACATTCGACGAAACGGACTGGCCGCAGATCCTCGCCCTCTACGGCGCGCTGACGCGTCTGAATCCGAGCCCAGTGGTGCGCCTCAACCGGGCGATCGCCCTCGAGCACGTCGCCGGCCCGGTGCCGGCGATGGAAGAGTTCGACGCGCTGCGCACGGAGCTCGACGGCTACCACCTCTACTGGGCGACGCGGGCCGAGCTGCTGCGCCGGTTCGGCCGGCTCGACGAGGCCGCCGCGGCCGACCGCCGCGCCATCGAGCTCACCGACAACCCGTCGGAGCGCGCACTGCTCGAGGCGCGTCTCGATCCCAACGCAATCCGCGCCATCGGCGCGAACAACAACTGACCACAAGGAGGCACGACCATGGCGAAATACCTGCTCGTCTATCACGGCGGCGAGCATGCCCGAGGACGAAGCCGCACAGAGCGCGGTGATGGCAGCCTGGGGAACATGGTTCCAGAATCTCGGCCCGGCCCTCGCAGACGGGGGCAATCCGGTTGGACAGGCCAAGACCATCGCGTCCGACGGCTCTGTTTCTGACGGAGGTGGCGCAAACCCCGCGACCGGCTACAGCCTGATCGAGGCCGACAGCCTCGACGCGGCAGTGGAGCTTGCCAAGGGATGCCCTGTCCTCGGCGGCGGCGCGACGCATCGAGGTTGCGGAGACCTTCAACGTCATGTAGTTCGGTCGGATCGGCAATGCCGCTCCGGCAGATCGGCACAAGACCCCCGCGCCCATCGCTGCATCAGCGTGGGTCGCGGGCGGTCGCGTGTCATGCAGGCGACAGCCTGAAGTGGCGACAATAGGGTCAGGATGAGCGAGGAAGAGGTCCCCGCCGGGGTGCCGGCAGGGGCCGGGGGGCAAGCTGCCTGACTATTGGGGCGCGCCTGCGTGGGCGTCGCCGCCCCCGCCACCGCCGCCCACATGGTGGCCGCAGCACTACTACACCTACGAGCCACCGCCGCCGCCACGCCGCACGTCCCGGCTGAAGCTCATCGCCGTCGCGGTGTTGCTCGTCGTCCTCGGGGCCAGCGCCGCGGCGACAGCGGTGATCGCCACCCGCAGCATCCATGGCTCGGGAGACACGTCGGGCGCCGAAGCGGCGATCGTCGACATCAACACGACGCTCGGGCAGGGCGCGTCCGCCGCGGGGACCGGCATGGTGCTCACCTCCTCCGGTGAGGTCCTCACCAACAATCACGTCATCTACGGCGAGCTGTCGATCAGCGTCCAGGTCACGTCGACCGGCCAGATGTACAGCGCCCACGTGGTGGGCTTCGATCAGCGCGATGACATCGCCGTCCTCCAGCTGGACGGCGCATCCGGGCTGCCGACGATGCCGATCGGCAACTCATCGAACGTGCAGGTCGGCGACAGCGTCACCGCCCTCGGCAACGCACTCGGCCGCGGCGGTGCACCGGCATCGGCTCCCGGGACCGTCACGGCGCTCAACCAGAGCATCACCGCGTCCGACGAGAGCGGCACGGAACCGCTCGAGACACTCGGCGGCATGATCCAGATCAACGCGCCGATCAAGCCCGGTGACTCCGGCGGGCCGCTGCTCAACAGCGGCGGTCAGGCAATCGGTATGGACACCGCTGCCAGCGGCGGGCGGCAGCTCGATCAGACCGGCGCCGTCGAGGCGTTCGCGATCCCCATCAACACGGCGATCAGCTTCGCGGCGCAGATCGTCAAGTCGCCGTCGGGATTCCAGTCAACGCCGATCGGGCGGCTTTCTCGGGGTGGACGTGCTCGACAGCACAGCCCCTCCCGGCGCGGTCGTCGAAGGAACGCAGTCGGGATCACCCGCCGCGTCGAGCGGGCTGGTGAAAGGCGACGTGATCACCGCCGTCGGCGGGGCGACGGTCGTTTCCGTGGCTTCGCTCGAGCAGATCCTGAAGCTCCACCATCCGGGCGACAACGTCATCGTCGCGTGGGTCGACGCGGCGGGCCAGAACGGCCAGGCGACGGTCACGCTCGCAACCCCGCCTTCGGCTCCGCCGCAGTAGCGTCTGGGCATCACGGCATGATGCCCCGGACGGCACGGCACCGACGAACGCCTGTTTGCCATGCTACGCGTCCCATGAGAACGCGCTCCGAGCGGCTCCCTTCGCAGATTTTGTTCGGGCTGTTTCTCGTCGCCTGGGCTGCGCTGTGTTTCTGGGCAGGCGCCAACTTCGTCCTGGTGATGACGCTGCTGCTCCTCGCGGGGATCGTTCCGCTGGCGCTCGTCGGCGGGCACCGATATCTCGCACCGCCGTACGTGCATCGCGGAGATCGTGGCGCTGCCGATCGCCTTGATCGTGATGATCGCGACCGGGTTTGACGTCGCGGGCCTCGGTCCTCTTCGCAGTATTGCTCGGCGCGGACACGCTCGTCTGCAGCTATCTGCTCCTGCCCGGGGCGGGCGCGGCGGCATCCGCAACGCGACGAGCAACCTGCTCGTGATCATCGCGGCGCTCGGGGTGGGAACGGCCGCCTCGTTCGTCGTCGTCCGCCCTGGCACCGGCGCCGTCCTGCGGTACCGCGAGCGTCGGCTCCGGCGGGGCCACCACCTCAGGCTCCGCCAACGCCGGACAGTGCTTCGCGGCAGCGGCCGCGAATTGCGAGCCGCAGCACGCTCACCGTGCGTGACCGGCTCCGATGGATCGCCACGCATCGCTATCGCATCGTGCAGGATCGCCAATGCGCGGTGCCACTTCACCGACTCCGTGACTTACGGTCCGCCATCAGCCCCGATGCAGTTCAGCGCCACCTATACCTGCCCGGCACTGACGGACCAGATCGGTGCGCCGGGGGAGCAGGAGGTCCAGCTGACGCAATGCGGCGGCGGGTGGCCGGCGGCGCCGCGGCGCCGATCATTCCCGATGAACGAGTTCCAGCCCTTCCGGCACTCCGACGCCCGCCCCCGGCTGATGCAGCGCTGGCCGACAATCGCACGGCATGGACGAAGCACTCTCAGACCTGCTGGCCGGCTACGAGCTCGCGGCTCGGACGACTCTGACCCCGCGCGGCGTTCGACTACTTCGCGGCAGGAGCGGGCGACGAGCTGAGCCTCGAGGAGTCGCGCATCGCCTGGCGGCGTCACCGCCTCCGGCCGCACGCGTTTCCGGGCGCCGCCGTCGCCGGATCTCGTCCGTCGAGATGCTCGGCACGCTGCTCGCGCATGCCACTGTCGCGGCGCCGACCGCCTGGCAGAGCGTGGCGCATCCCGAGGGCGAGGTCGAGATGGCCCGCGGGGTCAGCGCGGCGGGCGGCCTCATGGTGGTCGCGACCCGGGCGACGATGCGGCTCGAGGACATCGCAGCGGCGCTCGACGGCCCGTGGTGGTTCCAGGTGTACGTCGTCAACGAACGCCGTCATCAACGAGGAGTTCGTGCGTCGCGCTGCCGGGCTCGGCGCAGCCGCGCTCGTGCTGACCGTGGACACGCCGTACATCGGCTTCAAGCGTCGCGGGCACTTCGCGCCGGTGAGCACTCGAGCAGCACCTCGTCAACTTCGGCACGCATCTCGGGCCGACCCCGACCCCGTCGAGCAGTCGACCGAGCGCATCAACCAGGACGCGTCGATCTCGTTCGAGACGATCGGCTGGCTCGCCGAGCATCGAGCGGTCTGCCCGTGCTCGTCAAAGGCGTGCTGCGGGGCGACGATGCCGCCGCAGTGCATGGACGCGGGTGCGGCGGGGATCGTCGTGTCCAACCACGGAGGGCGGCAGCTCGACCGGGCCATCGCGACCAGCGGTCGCGCTTCCCGAGGTCGTCGCGGCCGTCGGCGGACGCGGGCCCGTCCTCGTCGACGGCGGAATCCGCAGCGGCACCGACGTGCTGGTGGCGCTCGCGCTCGGCGCGACCGCGACGATGGTCGGCCGCCCGCTGCTCTGGGGCCTCGGCTGCCCACGGGGCCGCCGGCGTCCAGCGCGTCCTCGAGGCATTCCGCGATGAACTCGCGCATGCCATGGGTCTGGCCGGCGTCGCCGGATCGCGGATATCGGCTCGCGACCTGCTAGTGCCTGACCGCGGTGGAGTCCCGCCGCCACCCCCGCTGTCGGCGCAGCTCCGGCAGACCGGCCGTCGCCGTGGCCTCGGCACCGCCCGGGGCCGACAGCCGCTCCGATCCTGATCGTCGTGGGGATGCTCGTCTGTCCTCGCCATCGCGCGCCGCGTCGTCCTGCTCGTTGTGACGCTCATCAGCGTCCCGGCGGCAAACCCCGAACGATGACCCTGACCAGTGGATCCGTCGTGTTCAGCGACCAGTTCACGTCGGCGCACTCGGGCTGGCCGCAGACCACGCTGGCGTCCGGCAACGACTCGGCTATGGCGGGGAGACGGCGGCCGCTACTTCGTCGCCGGCGAGGGCGCCGTTTTCGCACTACGTCGCGCCGCGCGTACTACGACCTCGCTGTCAGGCGCTGGCGATCACGGTCACCGCGATCGGTCACGAGTGGCGATCCGGCAACTCCGGCTACGGCGTCCGCTGCGATCCGGTGGCCGCGGGTCAGCCGTCGTATGCGTTCTTCGTCAACCCCGGCGGGACGCTTCTGGTCGACCGATATTCCAGCCCGACCGCAACGCCGGTCGTGCCTCGACCGCGGGTTCGCGCCCAATGGCCGCGCGTCGGCGGACGCACGTCGATCACCGGCGCGTGCATCCTCGTCAGCGCTGCCGACGGGAGGGCGACGGTCCGTCTCGTGCTCGCCGTCGGCAACGCGATCGTCGCCGACATCATCGACTCGGCGCCGCGTACCGGCGGGGGCTGGACGCCGCGCTCGTGACATCGACGACCGCTGCGCAATCGTCGACTGTTGACTTCACGTCTTTCTCGATTCGTAACCTGGACGGCTGACCGGCGCGGAGCGAGGCCTGTACGATACCCGCGCCGCCGTCCGCCAATTCCGTAGCGAAGGAGCCGCCATGGACACGAGCGACATCGGAACATCGAGCCGTGGGCGCGGGCGTCGTGGTGCAGCGACGCCGGCGCAGCCGGAATCGCGACTGGGCATGTGGTGCTTGGGCCGCGCGATTCGCTCGTCGGCACGCTCACCGTTGACGGCGACGTGCGTATCGAGGGCACGATGCGAAGGCGATGTCACCGCGACCGGCGAAGTCAGCGTGCATCGACAGGGACTGCGCGTGCGCAGATCGCAGCGAACGACATCGTCATCAATGGCACCGTCGACGGCAGCGCCGTTGCGACAGCGACTTCATCAGCATCGGCGATACCGCCATGATCACCGGAGAGATTCGGTCAGCGCGGCTGCGCGTCGACGAAGGCGCGAACGTCAACGCAACGATTTCGATGGGCGCCTCCGATGCGCCTCCGGCACGACGCGCGCACGAACGAGGAGTGCGACGAGGCCACCATCGATGTCACCGGCTCCGCCGCCGGCGGCGAGCACGACGGTGATGAGACTGCCTACGCGGAAGTCAGCTGCGGGCTGGCGATTCCGATGCGTCGACAGCGACGAGGGTTTCCTCGGGCTCCGAGGGCTGATCGCGGAGGCGGCCCGCTGGCGAGTGTGAACGCGCCGTGGAACGCGTAGTCACCTTCGCCGAGCCGCGTGCATGGTGAGGTCGAGCTCTTCCTCGAATGTCGCGCGTGAGCCGGGGCTGAGCACGCCGACCATCGCGTGCGTCCACGGACCGGACCACTGCATCATCTCGGTCCATTCGTGCACGTCACGGGCGCGCACGCCGACGAGGAGTTGGGTGACGCGAATATCGCTGAACCCGGCCATCTCGAGCATCTCCGTGAGCACCCACGGCTCGCCGAACAACGCGTGATGCGGTGGCGTCCGCGGCCGGCGAATCGCAAGATCGCTCGAGCCGTTCGAAGAACACGCCCTGCGCGGGAGTGGAGAGGCTGCGGCATCGGCACGACACGGCGATGCGCCCGTTCGGCTTGCAGCACGCGACGGATCTCCGTGAACGCCCGCCACGGATCCTCGAGGCATGCCAGCGACTGCCCGAGCATCGCGACGTCGAACATCGCGTCGTGAAAGACGAGGTCGTGCGCATCCATCACGACGTACTGCGTATTGTCCTTCAGGCGCGCGTGCTCGCGCGCGACAGCGATCATGTCGGGCGACAGATCGATCGCCATGTGCTCGAGCGGCGATCGCTCGGAGCCGAGGCTGCGGCTGACCAGCCCGGTGCCGCAGCCGATGTCGATCACGCGCTCGCTCGGCTGCGACCTCGGCGAACTCGGCGAGGCGATCCGCAGCCCGAACGTTTGCGCCGCCGGCCCACGCGTCGTACCGCTGTGCAGCCTCGCGATAGAAGTCGAGCTGCACCTGCCGGAAGGTCTCGCGCTCGATCGTCACCGTTCCTCTGCCCTGGAGTCCGATCCCGCGCAACCCGGTCTGCGGAGGCGGCGCCGGATCAGTACGATATGCGCCGAGCAGCGGACGAGAAGGAGAGGAAACATCCATGGAGAACATCATCACTGAGATCGAGGAAGCGTCAATTCCACGTGGTGGTCACCGTAACGGCTCCGCGGGCGCCAAGGCGGTGACGTTGGGGCCTCGTGACATCCTCAACGGCTCGCTGACGATCGACGGCGACCTCCATATCGAGGGCACCGCAGACGGCGAGATCAACGCCTCCGGTGATGTCGACGTCGAGGCTTCGGCCACCGTGCGCGCGCGCATCGACGGACGCAACATCAAGGTCCGCGGCAACGTCACCGGCAACGTGACCGCGCGCGCGCGCCTGAGCGTCGCCGGCAGCGGCGTGGTCCTCGGCGACGTCCGCGCCGCGCGCCTGCGCGTCGATGACGGCGGCACGGTGAACGGCAGCATCACCATGGGTGCGACCGAGTTCGGAGTAGCTCATCCGGCTCGTTCGCACTGGGTGAATTATCCGCTGTTCGACGGGCCCAGCTCGCGCCAGGACGCCGTGGCGCATGGAATAGACCTCGTCGCATCGACGTCATGTCCGCGGCGCGATGGCTGATCACGAGCAGCGCGCGGCCCTCAGCAGCGGCGGTGACGTCGCGCATGACTGCGGCAGCGGTTGCGTCGTCGAGCGCCTCGGTGGGCTCGTCGACGACAAGGACGGGGAAGTCCGCGAGCAAGCGCGCGCGCGAGCGCGAGCCTGCGACGCTGGCCCCCGGAGACCTGCGCGCCATGCTCGCCGACGAGTCGTGTCCCATCCTTCGGGAAGCGTCTCGATCCACTCGAGGAGATGCGCGCCCGCCGCAGCGGCGTCGAGCTCGGCGTCGCTTGCTGACACGCGTGCCAGTCGCAGGTTTTCGCGAATGGAGGTCGCAAAGATGTGCGCGTCCTGCGGCGACGAGCCCGATGCGGCTGCGCACGTCATCGACTGTCGAGCTCGCGGACGTCGACTCCGCCGAGCGTGAACGTGCCGGCTCGAAGTCGCGAAATCGGACGAGCACGGCAGCGAACGACGACTTGCCGCTGCCGCTCGGTCCCTGGATACCGACACGGCTGCCTGGCTCGAGCCGGAGCGACACCGAATCCACCGCGGGCGAGCGGTCGGGCGCGTAGCGCATCGAGATCCCGTCGAGGACGACGACGCTCGCATCGGGCAGGGGTCGCGGCGCCGTTGGCTCGGGGACCGGGATCGGACGGGTCGTGATGTCGACGAGGCGGGCGGCTGACGGCAGCCCCGTTCGAGCACCGTCAACCGCTGCAGGAAGGATCGCGAGCGGCTCGCTCATCGCCATCGCCGCGAGCGCGAAGATGCCCGTTGCGATGGCCGGCAGGGCACCAGCTGCTGCCACCGAGGCCGCCGCGACCACCACGGCGACGACGGTGATGCCGGTCGCGAGTGACACAAGACCGCTTGCTGCGGCCCGCGATCTCGCCAGCCGGATCGACGCGCGCTGTATCTCGACGGTGATGCCGCGCACCTTGTCGAGCTGGCGTTCCACCGCGCCCGAGCCGACGAGATCGGCACACCCCTGCAGCGTGTCCGTGACCTCCGCCGCGAGGGTCCCGGCAAGGCCGGCGAGCTGGGAGGCGGCGCCGCGCGCGGAAAGCGTTGCAGCGAGCACGATCGCGATCCCCGCCGCGGTCATCACGGCCACAGCGGTGATGCCGACGGGCGCGGCGACGATCCCGGCGATGATCGCCGCGATAACGATTGCCAGCACCGCGACCGCAGGCGGCAACAGCGACCGCGCGTAGACGTCCTGAAGCGCCTCGACGTCACCACCGATCCGGCGCATCAGGTCGCCGGAACGGTCTTGGTCGAACGCTCCGGGGGAGCGAGGTTCGATTGCCTCGTAGACGGCGACACGCGTGTCTGCAAGCAGGCGCAGCACGGCGTCGTGTGTGGCGAGGCGGTCGAGGTAGCGGCCCGACGCTCGCAGAAGGCTGAACAACCGCACACCAACGGCTGCGACGTCGAGCGACAGGATCGGCGGGCGAAGGCTCGCGTCCTGGATGAGGTATCCGGACACCGCGAGGAGCGCGACGCCTGCGGCAATGCAGAGCAAGGACACGAGCGCCGCCATCGCGAGCCGCGGAAGGCGCGGCGTCGCGCGGTCGATGAGGAACCCCCAGGGCTGGGCGATCACGGTGCGGCCGCCTCGAGCACCGCGGGACCGGGATCGGGTGCGGTCTCCTCGAGGTCGATCGCCGTATCGACCCAGCCGAAGTTGTCGAGCTCATGTGCTGCGATGACGACCGTGCGTCCGCGTGTGCAGCGCTCGATCGCGAGCGCGACGAACGCGCGGCTTCGCGCGTCGAGGTGCGCGAGCGGCTCGTCGAGGAGCACGATCGGGCAATCGCGCAACAGTGTTCGAGCAAGCGCGATCCGCTGCCGCTGACCGCCACTGAGCGTCAAACCGCGCTCGCCGATGATCGTGTTCACGCCGTCGGGGAGCTCGTCGACGAAGGCGGCACCCGTTGTTGCCAGCGCTTTACGCACATCGGCGTCGGTTGCGTCGGGCAATCCGAGACGGACGTTTGCGGCTACGGAGCCGCGGAAGAGATGCGGATGCTGCGGCAGCCAAGCGATCGCGTCGCGCCACGCGAGCACCTGCGTGCCGGCGACGTCCGTTCCTGCAACGCGCACGGTGCCGTGGTCCGCGTCCACGAGGCCGAGGATGAGTGCCAGCACGGTGCTCTTGCCGGCGCCGGTGCGGCCTCTCAGGACGACGCGCTCTCCGGCGTTTATGGTGACGTTGATGTCGGCGAGCCCCGACGCTCGTCCGGCATGTGCAAAACCGACGTGCTCGAGGGTGATGCTCGGACTCGCGATGCGCAATGCGGGTGCAGCGATCCCGGCATTCACGTTCGCGGTCATGTCCAAGATGGCCCCGGCAGCCTCGACCCCTTCGATGCTGCCGTGGAATGCGGCGCCGAGGTTGCGCATCGGGAGATAGATCTCCGGCGCGAGGATGAGCACGGTCAAGCCACTGCGCAGATCGAGCGTCCCGTTGACGAGGCGCACCGCGATCGTCACCGCAAGCAGCGCCACACCGAGGCTCGCGAGCAATTCCAGCGCGAACGACGAGACAAACGCGATGCGCAATGTCGCCATGGTTGTGCTGCGCAGCCGGTCGGAGATCTCGCGCAGGCGAGCGACCTGTGCGCGGCCGCGCCCGAACAAGCGCAGCGTCGGCAGCCCCTGCAGGACGTCGAGAAAGTGACCACCGAGCAGTTGGAATGTCACCCAGCGCTTGCGCGTGCTCTGCTCGGCGGCCCGTCCGATGAGTGCCGTGAACAGCGGGATAAGTGGCAGCGTCACGAGGAGGATCACCGCCGACACCCAGTCGACGCTCAGGACGTAGGCGATGCCGATGACCGGCACCGCAACCGCAACGACGACCTGGGGCAGAAACCGCGCGTAGTAGTGGTCGAGCGCATCGAGCCCGGAGGTCAAGCTCGCCGACGTCTCGCCGCTTCGCGTCCCGGCAAGCGCAACCGGTCCACGCGCAACGAGAGTCGTCAGCGCGCGCATGCGAAGACCGGCGATGGCATCGGCGGCGCCCGCGTGCCCGCTTGCCTCGCCAAGCCAGATGAGCGCAGCGCGAACGATGACAGCGCCGGCGAAGACGCTCAGTGCCGGAACCAGTGCGCCGACACCCTGATGGCGCTGGAACGCCCCCGTGATGACCGTCGCGAGCGCAATCGCTCCGACGACGACGCAGACGCTCTGGGCGACGCCACACGCGGTCGCGATCAGCACTCCCCGCCGGGCTTCGGACCCGGCGAGCAGACGCCGATCGAAGCGTTTCACGCGCCGTCAGGCTTGGACTGCGGCGCTCGCTTCTGGAGGATCTTCGGGAGCTCGAACTCGGCCCGGGTGATGCGTTGGCGGAAGACCCAGTACACCCACGCCTGGTAGAGGATGACGAGCGGCAGGAAGATCGCCGACGCGATGGTCATCACCGTCAGCGAGTAGTGACTTGCCGACGCGTTGACGATGGTCAGGCTGTACGCAGCATTGGTGCTCGACACCATGACTCGCGGGTAGAGGTTGAGGAACATCGTCGTGACCATCAACGTGATCGCGCCGCCCGTGCAGAGGAATGCCCAGCCGTGATACCGGGCACGCAGCAGCGGCGCGCTCACTCCCACGAGCGCGATGGCTCCAATCGGGATCGGGCTTGGAACGACACCGGTGTTGTTCGACGCGACCGCATTGACGAAGGTGTACGTGAGGAAACCGAGCACCACGATGGCGACGGGCCACGCGAGTCGCGACGCAACGGTGTGTGCGCGCTCTCCCACGGCGTCTGTAAGTTTCATCGAGAGATACGTCGCTCCGTGCAGGAGAAACAACAGACCAAAGGTCAGACCGCCAAGCAACCCGTAGGGATTGATGCAGGTCGAGCAGGGTGCCGGTGAATTGATGCTGTGCGTTGATCGGCACTCCCTGGACGATGTCCGCAAACGCGACACCCCACAAGACCGCGGGGAGCAGGCTCCCGGCGAAGGTCATCCAGTCCCAACGGTGCGTCCACGTCTCGTCGTCCTTCTGATGGCGAAACTCGAACGACACGCCGCGCAGGATCAACCCGACGAGGATGAGGAAGAGCGGGATGTAGAACCCGCTGAAGAGTGCCGCGTACCAGAGCGGAAAGGCAGCGAACGTCGCTCCGCCGGCGAAGATGAGCCACACCTCATTGCCGTCCCACACCGGGCCGATGCTGCGGATCACCATGCGTCGCTCGATGTCGTCGCGACCGATGAACGGCAGCAACATGCCGACGCCGAAGTCGAAGCCCTCGAGGAAGAAGTAATAGATCCAGAGCAGTGCGATGACGCCGAACCAGAAGATCTGCAGGCCGTCGGCGGCTGGCATCAGCGGACCCCTAGTACGCCATCGCCGCGAGCGGATTGTCATCGCTACCATCGGCCGGCGGCGTGGACGCGGACTTGATGCGTCGCATGACGAGTCGAACGGTGATCACCGCGAGCACGCCGTACAGGAGGGTGAACGCGATGAAGCTGAACCACACCGAGACGGCATCGACGGATGGGGACGCGGCGTTGTTGGTCTGCAGCAACCCGAAGACCACCCACGGCTGTCGTCCCATCTCGGTGAAGATCCAGCCCGTGAAATTACCGATGAACGGCAGCGCGATGGCACCGAGCGCAACTCGCTGGAACCATCGTTGTCGTCCGAGGATGCCTCGGCGCCACATCAGCGCGGCGATGAATCCGACGAACCCCGAGAGAAATGCGATGCCGACCATGATGCGGAACGTCCAGTAGCTCACCGCGATGTTCGGCTCGTAGTCTCCGGGACCGTAGGTCTGCCTGATACTTCGCCTCGAGGTCGTCGATGCCTGCCACGTAGCCGTTCCAGCTATTGGTGGCAAGCACGCTCAGCATGTGCGGGAGCGCGATGTTGAAGGTGTCCTTCCCCTCAGCAACGTCGCCGATCGCGAACAGGGAGAACTCCGCGCCATGCCCACCGTGAAACAGGGCTTCCGCGGCGGCCATCTTCATGGGCTGCACGTTCGTCATGATCTGCGCCTGCACGTGGCCGCTGAATCCGACGAGGACGGCGCTGACAATCGTCAGCACCGCGCCGATGCGAGCTGTCGGCATGAAGACCGCGGCGTCCGTTGCGCGGAACAGATGCCAGCAGCCGACGCCCAGGAGGATGGCGCCCGCGGTCAGCCCGGCGGCGAGGATGGTGTGGGGGAGGGTGACGAGGAAGACCGGGTTGGTGAACAGGGCGCCGAAGTCGGTCAGCTGGGCGCGTCCCGTCGAGGCGTTGATGATGTCGCCGACTGGATGCTGCATCCACGCGTTCGCAACGAGGATGAAGATTGCGGAGATCCAGCTGCCGACGGCAGTGATCCACATGACCGTCGCGTGCAATCGCGGTGAGAAGCGATCCCACGTGAAGATCCAGAGTCCGATGAACGTCGATTCGAGGAAGAAGGCAACCAGTCCCTCGAGCGCGAGCGGCGCCCCGAACACGTCACCGACATATGCGGAATACGTCGACCAGTTCATACCGAACTGAAACTCCTGGACGATGCCGGTGACGACGCCCATCGCAACGTTGATCACGAAGATCTGACCCCAGAAGAGGGTCATGCGCCGCCACGCCGGATTCTTCGTCCGAACGTAGACGGTCTCCATCGCCGCGACGACGAACGAGAGGCCGAGGGTGACCGGGATGAAGATGAAGTGGTAAAGGGTGGTGATGCCGAACTGCCAGCGCGCGACATCCGTCGCGCTCATCGAGTTTGCAGACCCTCGAGCAAGCGCGTCGTGGCGGCCATCACCTCTTCGACCGCCTCATCGAAGACCGGCCGGTTCGTCGCCGACGGCACCCGATAACCACTGATCTTGCGGACGAACTGGAGGGCGGCGGCGCGGGCCTCGTCCTCGCCCGCAGCGGGTTCGGCCCCTCGAAGCGTCTTGATGCTCCGGCACATGCGTCGAGAATACGCGCCGGGCAGGGTGAGACGTAACGCCGGTTCGTACTCTCTTCGTCCATTTCAGCAGAGGTTCACACGCTATGCGACGACTGTTTCTTCCCCTGATATCCGTTGCGGCACTCGCTGCGCTCGCGGCGTGCGGTGCTGCCGCTCCATCGTCATCGTCGCCGGGCACCGGGAGCGGCTCCGGCGCATCGACGAGCACGACTGTCTCCACAGGCACCACCTCGCTCGGCACGGTGCTCACCGACGAGCACGGGCTGACCCTGTACTACTTCCTGCCGCAGAAGGGCGGCGTGGCAAGTGCCTGCAACGCCGCATGCCTCACGGCCTGGCCACCGGTCGTCGTCACCGGCACACCGTCGAGCTCGTCGGGCGTCACCGGGACTCTCGAGCACGGTCGCGATCACGTTGAACGGTGCCTCGGTGAATGAGGTGACGTACAACGGCTGGCCGCTGCACACGTTCTCCGGTGATTCCGCGTCCGGTCAGACCAACGGCCAGAACGTCGACGAACACGTGGTTCGCGGCTGAGCCAGGTACCACCGCAGACGAGACCGGCGCGACCACGGCGGGCTCGACGACGACGCCGCCGCCTGCTGCGACTCCGAGCACCAGCACCGGAGGATATGGATACTGACGCCTCACAAATGTGAGCGTCTTCACCTACATCGCCGACAACTGGGACCAGATCGGTCCCCAGATCGTGACCCACCTCGAGATCGTGGCCGAGTGCATCGTGCTGACGAGCTTGATCGGGCTGGGGCTCGGCATCGCCGCAACGCGATCCGAGCCCCTGTCCACGTTCATCCTGGCCGTGACCAGCACCATCCTCACGATCCCGAGCTTCGCGCTCTTCGGACTGCTCTCCATCTGGTTCGGCCTTGCGAATCCGCCCGGTGATCATCGGCCTCGTGCTCTACGGGCTGCTGCCGGTCACGCGCAACACGCGCGCCGGCATCCTTGCTGTCGATCCCGCGGTGCGCGAGGCGGCGCGCGGAATGGGCATGAGCTCGCGCCAGGTACTGCTCAAGGTCGAGCTCCCGCTTGCGGTTCCCGTCGTCCTCGGCGGCATTCGCCAGGCGACGGTGATGATCGTCGCGATCGCGACCGTCGGCGCCACGGTCGGGGTCAACGACCTCGGACAGACGATTCTCGGGGCCATCGGACGCAGCACCGGCACGCTCGACGCCGTGCTGGCGGGGATCATCCCGGTCGCCGCCATCGGCATCCTCGCCGATGTGATTCTCGCCGGCATCCAGCGATCCCTCTCGCGCGGCCGCGTCTCGGTGGCGGCGACGTGATCACCTTCGACAAGGTCGTCAAGCGATACGGGGACCAGGTCGCCGTCGACCACCTCTCGCTCGAGATCAAGTCCGGCGAGACCGTGATCCTCGTCGGGCCGTCGGGGTGCGGCAAGACGACGTCGCTCAAGATGATCAACCGCCTCATCGAGCCGACGGGCGGGACGATCGCATCGACGGGCGCGACACGCGCACGTACGACGTCAACGACCTGCGCCGCTCGATCGGCTATGTCATTCAGCAGGTGGGGCTCTTCCCGCATCAGACGGTCGCCGACAACATCGCGACCGTCCCGCGGCTGCTCGGCTGGACGAAGCAACGCACGCAGGCGCGGGTCGAGGAGTTGCTCGACCTCATCGCGCTGCCGGCCAAGGATTACGCGCGCCGCCTGCCGTCGGAGTTGAGCGGCGGCGAGCGGCAGCGCGTCGGTGTGGCGCGGGCACTCGGCGCCGATCCCAACATCCTGCTCATGGACGAGCCCTTCGGAGCCATCGACCCGATCGCGCGCGACCGCCTTCAGAACGAGCTGCTCCGCCTCCAGCGGGTGGTGCGCAAGACGATCGTCTTCGTGACCCACGACATCGATGAGGCGGTCAAGCTTGGCGACCGCGTCGCGTTGCTGTCGAAGGGCGGCGTGCTCGAGCAGTTCGCGACGCCGGAGGAGTTGCTCGCGCATCCGCAGTCGGCATTTGTGACGGGCTTCCTCGGCGAAGGCCCGCTGGTCCGCCGCCTCGCGCTCATCCCGATCAGCGCGATCGAGCTCACCGCCGTCAACGGCGCGCCTCCCGACGCCTCGGTTGACGCCGGCGGAACGCTTCGCGACGCGCTCGATGCGGTGCTTCGCGCCCCCGACGGGCGAGTGCGGGTCGTCGACGGGGACCGCACCGCTGGGCATCGTCGACGCGGACGTCATTCGAGCCGCATCGATGCGGTGCGCGCTGATGCCGCACCTGCCCAAGCTGGATGCACCGGCTGCGGCCGTTCGCCGTGCCCATCTGGGTCGCGATTGCCATCCTGCTGTCGATCGGCGTGTATCAGACGCTCATCGGCAAGCCGTACAACTCCGAGATCATCAACGCGCCGTCGCTCGAGAGCGAGACGATCACCGCACATCTTCCTGTCCGGCGTGTCGTTCGCCATCGTGGCGGCCATCGGGGTTCCGGTCGGGGTGCTCATCGCGCAGGCCGGTCCAATCGTCCGTGCACCGGTCTTCCTGCTCGCCAACCTCGGGCAGGCGATCCCCGGCATCGGTCTCCTGGTGCTGCTCTTTGCATTCTTCGGCCTCGGCGCCGACACCGACGGTGATCGCGCTCGTCGTGTACGGACTGCTGCCGGTGCTCCGGAATACTGTCGCCGGCATTCAGAGTGTCGACCCTGCCGCAGTCGATGCGGCGCGGGGAATGGGCATGACGCGTTGGCAAGCTTTGATGCGAGTCCAATTACCCCTTGCATCACCGCTGGTATTCGCAGGCCTGCGAACTGCACTCGTCCTTATAATTGGCACCGCAACGCTAGGGAACTTCATTGGCGGCGGTGGACTCGGGGATGTCATCGCCAATGGAATCAACAACAGTGATCGGGTGGTATTCGTAGGGGCCGTGATGGTGGCATCACTCGCGTTACTTGCCGACTGGGCACTCTCCATGGTGGAGCGTGTCGCAGTCCCGAGAAGGGTTCAACAGTCCGACATGCGGAGGAACACATCCATGAGGCGCAAGTGCATCGCGGGCATCGCTGTGGCGATTACCGCAGTCCTTGCTGCGTGCGGGGGTGGAAACTCCGGCGGCAGCTCTCCCACTGCAGGACCGCGCGAAATCCAACTGCCCGGCCCCATCGGGGACCAGCGGCAACGGCGCGACCCTCTCCATCGGCAGCAAAGCCTTTGCCGAGGAGCAGTTGATGGCCCAGATGACCGTCGACGTGCTCGGAGCGCACGGCTTCACCGTCAATTACACCTTCCAGGCTGCTGACAAGGCCATTGGGACAGCGCTGGTCAACGGCACCATCGACATGTACTGGCAGTACACCGGCACCGAGCTGGGCGACTACCTCGGTCTGACGACGGGCTCGTACCCGACCGACCTCGCCGCCGCGTTCACGTTCGTTCAGAAGGCGGACGAGCCGCACGGCCTCTGCTGGGTTGCACCGACGCAGTTCGACGACACCAACGGCATCGCCATCAAGCAGAGCAACAGCGGCACGTTTGGCAGCTCGCTGGCGGCGTTTGGCAGCTACCTGACCTCGCATCCGAACACCAAGGTGTGCATCCAGTCGGAGTTCCTCACCCGGCCCGACGGTCTGCCGGGGCTTGTCAGCAGCTACGGTTGGCCGGCCGCTTCGAGCTTCAACTACAAGCAGATCGGGACGACCGCCGAGAAGGCGATCGCCAGCGGTCAGTGCGACGCCGGCGAGGTCTACACGACCGACTCGGGCATCGCGGCGAACAACGAGGTCACGCTGACGGACGACAAGAACCTCTTCCCGCCTGACAATGCGGGGCTCATCGTCAAGGACACCGTGCTCCAGAAGTACCCCGCGATCGCGGCGCTCATGGCCCCGGTTGCGGCGAAGCTGACGACTCCCGTCATGCTGCAGCTGAACGCCATGGTCGAGATCCAGAACATGACCTACGCGAACGTCGCGCACACCTGGCTCGTCCAGAACGGGTTCCTCTCCAGCTGAGTTCGGGGTAGCATCGCCTGCGATGCGACTGCTACCGGTAGCGACGGCCGCGGTCTCACTTGCACTGATAGGGGCGGGTGGGACCGCGACCGCGCGCGCAATGGATCGTGAGTCCTCGTTCCAGCACAGTGCTGCTGCGCTCGAACGCACATGGACGCTGGACGTCGCCGAAGGTGTGCCGACGGCAGGCGTGACGCCGATACGCCACGCACTCGACACCTCGCAGTACCTGCATGCCTCGGGGTGGTCACCGATGTGGTGGTTCGACGATGGCAGCACGTTCCTCGGGACGCTCCGCCACGAGACCAAGCAGGCGTGGGCAGCCGCGATGTCCGCCGCGACGGTGAAGGCCGAAGCGGCGATGACGGCGTGGAGCCAGATGGAGTTGCAGTACGGGAAGTACGTTGACGCAAGCGCGGCGAGCGGTGCCGCCCGATGGAGCGCGCAGCTCGCTGCGGCTACGACGCCCCTGCAGATCGATGGGCTCGTCAGCGTCTGGATGGGTGACGTCGATGTCGCACGGCGCGGCGCCATGCTCGACGAGGTCACGGTTGCCGCCGCACCGTACGGCGGGCTGCCGGTGCTCCTCGCGAGTGCCAACCATGCGGTTGCGGTCGCACGTGGCGATAACCTGGTGACCGGACAGGTACCGGCACTCATCACCACGCTGTCGGCAACCAGTGCTGCGCCGACTACGACGACTCAGGCCATTGCTTCGCTGGTGACGGCACTGAGCCAGCTCAACACGCTCATCAGTCTCGACAACAGGGTCGCCGGCCAGTTGCGCGGACTCAACGGCCGTGTCTCCCTCGCATCGGCGCACAACGCACCGGGAGCGGCCGGGTTCGCGAGCCAGGCTGCGTCGCTCGCGTCGTCGTTGCATGCGGGCGGCACCACCTCCAACCTGCAGAGCGTATCCGGCCAGATCGCGACCGTGGAGCGGTCCGTGAACGCGGCGTTGACGAGCATCGGCTGCGGTCACAACGTGCCCAACGGCAAGGTGATCGACGTTGATCTGACAACGCAGTCAGCGGTCTTCTACGACGACGGATGCCTCGCCGGGTCGTCGCTCGTGACCACGGGGATGCCCGGGCTGCGGACACCGACCGGGACATTCCACATCTACGCGAAGTACTCGCCGATCACCTTCATCTCACCCTGGCCGCAGTCCTCCAAGTACTACTACTCGCCCGAGAACGCCCAGTACGGGATGGAATTCCGCAGCGGCGGCTTCTTCATCCACGACGCGCCGTGGGAGCCCTCGACCGGCTTCGGACCCGGCAGCGAGAACGGACCTGACGCGAGCCACGGGTGCGTGCACTTCCCGACGCCGACGATGGCGTGGCTCTACTCGTGGAGCCCCATCGGCACGACGGTGATCATCACCTACTGACGGCGACAGGTCAGCCGGTGCAGTTCTGGGTGGAGACCGCGGACGTCTTGCCGCGTGCGGCCTGGAGATCGCTCTCGATCTGCGGGATCGTCAGCGCGTAGCCGACATTCGGCTGCGTGGTGCTCGCCGCGAACACGACCCCGATGATCTGACCGTCGTCGTTGACGATGGGACCGCCAGAGTTGCCCGGGATAACCCGTGCGCTGAGCACCTCGATGTCGCGTGTGACGAGCGCGTCGCCGTAGATGTTGTAGCCACGGGCCGTCTCCGTGCCGCTGACCGCGGCGGCGACGACCTGCTCGCCGTCCCCGCCCGGATAGCCGATCACCGCGCCGCCCGTACCGCGGACTGGGTCGGCGTCGACGGTCACGAGCGGCTGCAGCGTCACGCCCGGGGCGTAGAGCACCGCCAGGTCGGTGTTCGGATCGAAGAGCACGACCCGGGCGCCGAAGTGGCTGCCGTTGGGGGTATCGATCTCGACGCTGGTCGATCCGGCCACGACATGGGCGTTGGTGACGAGGTAGCCGGCCGCCAGCGGCCAGGACGATCCTGCTTCGGCGCCGCCGTGGCAGCCGACGGCGATCACCTTGGATGTCACGCTCGTCGCCTGACGGATGCCGGGTGTATCGACGAGGGGAGGGATCGTCACCGGCGTGGGCGGCAGGCTGAGGATCGTCGAGAACGGATTCGGGAAGTTCCCAGGCCGGATGAGATTGCCGAGCGTCGCGAGGAAGGCGGGCGGCCGAGGCATCACCCCGTCCAGCGCGCGCTCGATCGTCGAGCCGCTGATCTGGTTGTCGAGCCCGACCCAGGGGCTCTGGGAGAAGGTCAGTCCCAGGAACCAGGCCGCGGCGAGCGCACCGACGAGGCCGATGATGGCGCCGAGCGCGGCGTCCGCCGGACCGAAGATGGTCTGGCTGGTCCGCTGCCGGATCCGATGCCCGATGGCGGCACCGATGCCCTCCACGAGCACGACAACCGCCAGAAAGATGCCGATGATCAACAGCCGGTTCTGGGTGATGGCCGCGGCGATCGGCGGCGCGATCACGACGCCAAGGAAGATGCCGGCGAGGAGCCCGGCCAGAGAGAAGGCGACGCCGCTCAGGCCGCGCTGCAGCCCGGCAAGCGCGAACACGACTGCGAAGATGAGGATGATGACGTCGAGGTAGTCCACAATCGCGACAGTGTGCCGTGGGTGGCACCGGCCCTGTCTGATGGCTGGTCACCCGCGCGTCACCGTCAGCGCGACGAAGCATCCGAGTGCTTGTGACACCACATTTCAGTGGCGTTCAGGTTCGGACGGCAACCTGAAGACACGAATCCATCGACACAGGAGCCACACCATGCTGACGGGATATCTTCGTTGCCGCGAGTTCGCCGTGAACCAGTTGACCGAACTGCTTGAGCGTCCCGAAGATGGACAGGGCATGGTCGAGTACGCGCTCATTCTCGTGCTCATCGCGATCGTCGTGATCGTCATCCTGTCCACGGTTGGCAAGCAGGTCAACAACGTGTTCTCCAACATCAGCAACGGCTTGACCAAGTAGCTGCGCAACTGGCTGCGCAACTCTCGAACCTTTCATTGGTGCGGCAGATGACAGACGGGCTCGGCGCGCGGCGCCATGATCGCCGCGTGGGAGGCAACGATCCATCTGTTAGGGAGTTGGACCAATGCCGAGGCGCCTGCCAGACCCGCCGAAACTGCACTGCCCGGCTTGTGGTGCCGATCGGCTCATTCCGTTGACGTTTCCGGTCTACCGGCGGGAATCGGGTGACGAGGTGCAGTTGCGCCGTCCGATGGCGAAGTGCTCCGGATGCGGCGAACGCATCTACGCGAACCTCCGGTACCGTCGAGCGGCCCCGAAGCCCTAGTCGCGACCGAGTCTAGCCGCGCGTGCCTCGCGCGATCTGGGCGGTGACACTCGCCGGCAAGGCGGCGTTCGTGACCAGAGCATCGGCCGCAGGGTCACCGAAGGTCAGGCTTACCGGTATCTCGCCGCCCCAAACCGGCAGGCTTCGGTCCGCCGGGATGTCGCTCGGCGGCCCGCTGCGTACCTTCGTGGAGAGCTGGTCGAGGGGCAATTCCAGCACGATCGTCGTCCGCATCTCCTTGGCGCTGGGCTGGCGCGCCTCGTCCCAGCGACCCGGAAGGACGTGCTCCACGAGCGAGCGCATGGCTCCGAGCTTGGTGTCGGGGTCGGTGACCTCCGTGGCTGTTCCGGCGATGACGACGGACCGGTAGTTCATGGAATGTGAGAACACGGAGCGAGCGAGCACCAGGCCGTCGAGCAGCGTGACGGTGACCGACACGTCGATACCCCCGGCCAGACCGCGCAGCATTCGGCTCGCCGGCGATCCGTGCAGATACAGGACCTCGCCGTCCCGGGCGTACATCGTCGGAATGACCCATGGCCGGCCGTCGGCGACGAAGCCGACGTGACAGATCATCGCCTCGTCGAGGATCGCGAACGCCACCTGGCGGTCCGCGACGGCGCGCTCGGGATGTCGCTGGATCTTGAGGGCTGGTGCGACATCCTGGATCATTATCGACCTTTGTAGTGCTACGAAATCGCCAACGTTGCACCACAAGCGTACCAAAGACCGCGCATTGCCTCCGGGAGGCGCCCGTCCACGACCGCGCAAGAACCGACGCGTGCTACCTTTCGGGCCTGATATCAGCGTTAGATCTCCGCTGAGGATAAGCGCGCCGGGAGTGCGCAAAACAAGAAGCAGGCGCGGTATCTGAGATCAAAAAGCGTCGGGGCGTGGCGCAGTGGTAGCGCACCTGCTTTGGGAGCAGGGGGTCGCTGGTTCGAAGTCCAGTCGCCCCGACATCACCCGCTCGCTTGTCGCTGCGCGGCGCCCACGTCTCCTTCAGGGTACGTGGGCACCGCCCAGGCGGTCGCTGTGTCAGCTCGCGAGCAGCCGCTCCAGCTTGTCCAGCTGCTCGGACCAGCCCTGCTCGGCTCCGCCCAAAGCCTCGGGGGGCGGCATCGGGTCGAAGTAGGACTGCCGCATCGTGAGCGCGGTGCCCTCATCGCGCGCCTCGAGGGTCAGCTCGATGAGCGTGGCGAAGAGCTCGCCCTGCTCGTTGTTGATGGCCCGGCCGCTCATGACGAGGCGATGCGGACGATCGATCTCGTAGTACTCGCCGCCAAGGTAGTGAGAGAACTGGGCATCGGCTGGGATGAAGTCCGGCCACTCCATACCGATCTTGTACGTCCCTCCGACGCGGAGGTCCACCTCCGCAGCGGGGCAGGTGAACCCGTTAGGCCACCACCACTGCTTGAGTTGGTCCGGATCGGTGAAGGCGTCAAAAACGCGCTCAGGCGAGGCCTTGAGCGTTCGCTCGATGACGAGTTGCTTGGTCGGAATCGCCGTACGAACGTCCACCGCGGTATGTGTCTCAGGCATCGTCGCTCTCCTTCATGGTTGCTTCCGTAGTTGCTTTGGTCTGGGCGTCAAGATGTAATTCGAGACGGTCGAGTCGGTCGGTCCACTCGGCGTGCGCGCGACGGAGCCAGTCGTCCACTGGGAGCAGGCCGTCGAGCTGCAGCCGTGCAGGGCGGCGGTGTCCGTCGCGACCCCGGCCGATGAGGCCGGCCCGCTCGAGCACCTTGAGGTGCTTCGTGATGGCAGGCTGCGTCAATGGCGAGGCAGCCGCAAGCTCGACGACGCCGGCTTCCCCTGCCGTGAGCCGCTCGAGGATCGCGCGGCGGGTCGGGTCAGCCAGCGCGGCAAAGGCGCGGCTCAGGGGATCGTTTGCTTCCATAACCAGACAGTAATATAACTGGCAAGGAATGTCAACGCTCGACGGCGCGCGCTGACGGTTGCGTCCAGTAGGCGCTACGTTCCGCTTGGGCGGTGGCGATCGTTATGGATGCGTGGATAGGTGGATGGCAGCGGGCATCGCGCGGCGGGTCTGCCTCGTCCTTGGCATCGTCGTCACGCTCGGGGCTGTTGCGGAGCTGGCGGTTTGGGTATTCGATAGCGTCCTCGTGTCGCTCTGGGTTGATGCCAACATCGCGGAAGGATCCACTGGGAGCGGCACGTTGCCTCACCTTGGACCGCTCGGATTCCTGTTGCGATTCGGTCCGGCATTGCTGGTCGCGCTCCTGGCTCCGATCGTCGCTGGGATGGGCGGCGTCATCCTGTTCTGGCGCCGGCTCCCCGTCGTCGCACAGGTCGTTGTATGCGGAGCGACCGGCTGCGCAGTAGTTGCCGCGATCGCTCTGCAGTTCGCTGGGTACGGCATCTTCAGCACAGACCTGTTTCTCCGCGCCGGATCGGTGGAGACAGTTTTGCCCTTCTGTGTGGCGCTGTCAGTGGTTGCGCTGCTCGTGCCCCGGAACGGGCCGGGTGCCATATCGGCCGCAGCCTAAGGCCGCCGATCTCGGTTCGACCGCGTTGGTCAGCTCCCGCTAGCGCGGTGCAAATGACCCCTTTGACGTGATACAACTGATGGACGGGGTTGGGGAACTCTGGGGGGAAACACGTGGAACTACAGGGGACGGCCGAAGGTCGCAAGGCGCAGCAATGGCTGGCGGATGTCTCGGAAGATCTCGAGGTGATTCGCTATCCAACGCGGCGCAGCCTCGTCGAGATGATCGACGACGCGGCGAGGCGAGCAGAAAGCCGCGCGCGCCTCGAGTACGCACTGCTGACGCTGCGCTAACGCAGCCGCCGTCAGATCGCCGTGCGATGGCTCCAGTGGCCGTCGACCATCGTCGCGGCGACCGGCATCGCGCGCAGGCCGGCCGAAGTTGCCGCGAACGGATCCGCGTCGAGCACGATCAGATCGGCAGGATCGCCGACACGGAGTGCCAAGCTCCGCCGCCCCAGCGGCATCGACGCGAGAAGCGCTTCCTCGAGCGTGATCGCCTGTTCGGGATGCCACGGCTCGCGGTCATCGCGTGTCCGGTGCACCGCCGCGGCAATGGCGATCCATGGGTCCAGTGGTGCGACGGGAGCGTCGGATCCCAGCGCGAGGACGGCGCCTCCATCGAGCAGGGAGCGCAGCACGAACGCCCGCCGCGTCCGGCCCGCCCAGTAGCGGTCTGCGACGTCGCGGTCGTCGATCGCGTGTTCCGGCTGGACGCTTGCGACAACTCCGAGCTGCCCGAATCGTGGGATGTCGGCGTCATCGAGTAATTGCGCGTGCTCGATGCTGCCGCGTGCACCGGTGTCCGAGAACGCCTGCAGCACCAGCGCATTCGCGCGGTCGCCAATCGCGTGGATCGCGCACGTCAGTCCAGCGTCGGTGGCTCGCTGCATGAGGCGCACCAGGTCGGGCTCGGATACCAGCGACAGTCCGAACCCACCGGCGTCGTCCGGCCCATCCTGGTACGCGTCATGGCAATACGCGGTGCGCGTGTTGAGCGAGCCGTCCGTGATGACTTTGAACGGGCCAACGGTGAGCAATCCCGACGTGTCATCGATGACGTCGCCGGTCCGCAAGCCCAGCTCAATCAGGTCCGAGACACTCCGACCACACGCTGCTGACGATGCGCAGCGATCGTTGTCCGGCCGCGATGCGCCGGCGCCACGCCGGCAGCGGCCATGGCTTCTCCATGTCAACGATGCCCACGACGCCTCGCGCGGCTGCCGCCCGCGCCGCGTCGTCGGCCCAGGCATCGCCCACGTCCTGCGCCGCAACGTCCACCTTTGCGGTGACGCGCATCGCCGCGTCCTCACGGAGGAGTCCGGACTGGTCGGTGTCCTCTCCAAATCGGCGGAGGGCTGCGGTATTGAGCCAGGCGCAGTGCAGGTCCGCGCTGATGAGGACGACGGGCACATCGCCGGCGACCATGTCGAGGAGTTCGCGGTGGGGGAGGTCGGGCCACAGCGCGTCGCGGAATCCGTAGCCGACGAGCGGCGTTTGGGCTTCCCGACCACGACGCTCGAGATGGTCGGCCACGAGCTGCACTGCGCCGGCAGCACTGCCGGCCGTTGACACGTCGAGACGCGCACGGACCTGCGCCCACTGGTCGAAATGGACGTGGTGGTCCCACAGACCCGGAAGCACGAATCTGCCGCCGGCACTGAGCTCATCCCTCTCATGCGACCGGTCGTCGAGGTTGCCGATTGCGGCCACGCGGCCGTCGGCGACGAGCACATCCGTCGGGATCGCTCCTGGCCCAAGTCGCGCGTCGCGGATGACTGTTTCGCCGCTCATCGCTTCAGTGCGGCGCGCGCCCAGAGCGGCTTCAGTCGAGTGTGAAGTGTGGGTTGAAGATGAACCCGACGATGGTGCCTTCCGGCGTGCGCACCGTCGCGGTGATGATGCCGTCGCCGACGTCGGACGCAGGCATGTGCTCGACCGCGCCGGCTTCGATCGCCGCCGCGACGGCTGCGTCAACGTCGGGAACGCCCCAGTACACGAGTGCGCCGTCGGACGGGTGAGCATCGGGGAGCAGCCCGAGCTCGTAGCCGCCGATGTTGAACCCGACGTAAAACGGCTGATCGAAGTACGGTGCGGCGCCGAGCAATGACGTCCACCACGCTTTGGCTGCATCGAGGTCCGACGCCGGATAGATGACGGTTCGAAGTCCCTGCAACTGAGTGGTCATGGTGTTGTCCTGATCGTCATATCGTCGTTCGCCCAGTCGGGGTAGCGCCCCTATCGCTGCGTGTCACGTCGGCGGGGCCGAGCATAGCTCGGCTGATAATCTGCGTGTGGAGACGAGGCGGCCTTCCTGCACAATCCCGCGATGACGCGCACAGGTCGGCTCCCGGTTTCGGGAGCCGATCTGTACTTCGAGGTCGATGGCAGCGGTCCGGCCGTTGTGCTCGTCCATGGATTCACGCTCGACGGGCGCATGTGGGACGACCAGGTTGCCGCTCTGCGCGACGTCGCCACCGTCGTCCGCTGCGATCTGCGGGCCTTTGGACGATCGAGCGAGCCTGCGCCCGGCATTCCATATACGCACACCGGGGACCTGCTCGCGGTCCTCGATCACCTCCGGATAGACAGGGCGCTCTTTGTTGGTCTATCCCTGGGTGGGCGCGTCGTCCTCGAGACCGCGCTCATCGCGCCTGATCGCGTCAGCGGCCTGGTACTGCTCAACTCGGTGCTCAACGGTGTGGAGTGGGACAGCGCATCCGAGCAGGGCATGGAGGCCGCCGAACGCGCCGCGACAACTGAAGGTGTTTCCGCGGCGAAAGCGATCTGGCTCCGGCATCCGCTCTTCGCCCCGGCCTGCCGCGACCCGCAGCTTGCGCGACGTCTCGCCGCGCTTATCGAACCCTATTCGGGCTTCCACTGGACCCACGAGGATCCCCAGGCACGATCCGGCCCGGACCCGCTCGCGATGCTCGAGCAGATCGACGTCCCGACGACCGTCGTGATCGGCGAATGCGACGTGCCGTGTTTTCTGACCATGGCCGGCATCCTTGCAACGCGCATCCCCGGGGCGGAGCGCGTCGACATCCCGAACGCTGGGCACATGTCGAACCTCGAGGCGCCGGACGCGGTGAATGCACTCCTGCGCAAGGCGATCCTCGCGCAGCGTTGATCGTCAGACCTCCGCGCGGCGTTCACACCAGGTTCACATCTCGGCGCGACTGTGATGGACATACCGTTCACCTCCACAAGGAGACTCGACATGTACCGTGCAGGACGCACCGCCTGGGGCCTGATTGCCGTTGGAGCCGCCACTGCCGTCGGCGTGACCACGAAGAACCCGGGGTTCATCGTGATCACCTTTCTTGGGACGCTCGCGCTGCCGCGGGTTCTCGGCATCGGGCCGAGACGCTGCGGCAAGCGCGGCTTCGGCCCGCGTGGCAGGGGCGCATGGGGCGGCGGCTGCCCGGGGCGCGAAGCCACCGACAAGCAGCCCTCGACCACCAACCGCGCAATCGGTCTGACCGCGAGCGGGGCGGCGCATCGTCGTCGCCCCGCTTCGCCCCTAGGATGAAACGTCAGTGAAGACCGTTCTCATCGTCGACGACGCGCCGGAGATCCTGCGGCTCGTGCGCGACTATCTCGAGCGTGGCGGATTCGAGGTGACCACTGCCGCAAATGGCGCCGACGCACTGCGAGAGTTCTCCCGGCGCCGTCCCGACCTGGTGGTCCTTGACTTGACCCTGCCGGAAACGGATGGGCTCGACGTCGCGCGCGCGATGCGTCGCTCCGGCGACGTGCCGATCATCATGCTGACTGCGCGCACCGACGAAGCCGACCGTGTCGCCGGCCTCGAGCTGGGCGCCGACGACTACGTCACCAAACCCTTCAGCGCCCGAGAGCTGGTGGCGCGCGTCCGCGCAGTGATGCGCCGGGCGCAGACCGCTGCGATGGGCGACGACGTCGTTCGCGTCGGCGACTCCATCACGCTCGACGCGCCGCGCATGCAGGCGCAGGTGGATGGCCGCGACGTCCTGCTGACGGCAACCGAGTTTCAACTCCTGTTGCACATGGCGCGTCAGCCCGGGCGCGTCTTCACGCGTGCGCAGCTGCTCGATGCTGTGCACGGTGTGGCAGTCGAGTCGTACGAGCGCGCCATCGATGCGCACGTCAAGAACCTGCGCCGCAAGATCGAACAGGATCCGCGCGCACCTCGCCACCTCCAGACGGTGTTCGGCGTGGGGTACCGCCTCGTCGACGTGCCCGTATGACCGGCTCGGGACCGCGATGGGGGGGGACCGACGGGCGGCCGGCCCCCGTGGTGGCCTGAGGGACAACCGTGGGCGTCACCCGACGGAGCAACTGGCGGCGCCATGGACGCCGCATGGCTCGACGAATCGGGTGCGCGCTCGGTCTGGTGCTCCTCGTCGTTCTGAGCGCAGTGGTCGGCGTCGTCTGGCTCGTGCTCAGCTTGTTCCGAGTCGTGACGTCGGCGCCGCTGTCACACCGCGCTCGCCGTGACCGCTCTGGCGCTCGGCGCCGTCGTCGATTTTGATCGCGTTCCTCGTGCTGCGCCGTCTCGCGGCACCCGTCGGCGCGCTCATCGAAGGTGCGCACCGCATCGAAGGCGGGGATCTCTCGACGCGCGTCCCGGTTCGCGGTCCGGCCGACCTCCGATCCCTGGCGCGCGCACTCAACGACATGAGCAGCCGTCTCGAGGCCGAGGAGACGCGGCGCCGCTCGGTGGTCGCCGACATCGCTCACGAGTTGCGCACGCCGCTGACGATCATCCGCGGCCAGGCAGAGGCGATCGCCGACGGCATGTACCCGGCCGATGCCGAGCACATGGCACCGATCGTCACGGCAACCGAATCACTCGAGATGCTCGTTAACGATCTGAGCACGCTGACACTGCTCGAAGGCGGGACGCTCCGTCTGCGGCGCGAGCCCATCGATGTCGACGTGCTCGTCAACGAGACCCTCGAC
Organism: Candidatus Dormiibacterota bacterium; assembly: GCA_963757475.1. GTDB lineage: Bacteria > Chloroflexota > Dormibacteria > Aeolococcales > Aeolococcaceae > Palsa-851. Next base: position 80,976 of record CAVWRW010000003.1, on the reverse strand, counting down.
GCGTTCCGTCCTGAGGCCGTGAGCGCCGGTGTGCAACTCATCGAGGCGGTGGATCCGCAGCTTCCACCCCTGGATGCAGACCCTGCTCGCCTCCGCGGTGTTCTTGGCAATCTTGTCAACAACGCGCTGGCGCACAGCAAGCGAGGCGGCAGCATCCGGGTCGAGGGGATCGCCGCAGGCGGGCGGATCCGGCTCACTGTTCGTGACGATGGGGAGGGCATCCCCGCCGATCTCCTGCCGCGTGTCTTCGACCGCTTCGTCAAGGGGCCGGCGTCCACCGGATCCGGTCTCGGCCTCGCCATCGTCAGGGACGTGGTGGAGGCGCACGGCGGCACCGTCGAGGCCACCAGCACACCCGGCGCGGGAACGGCGATCAGCCTCATCCTGCCGATCGCAGCGGCCAACGGTTCGTCACCCCTACCCTTGGAGCAGTGACCACCCAGACAACCACCACCGACTGGACAGGCTGGCTCGCGCGTTGGGACGCGCAGCAGCAGCGCCACATCCCGGACCGCGAGGAGCGGTTCACCGCGATGGTCGACGCCCTTGCAGCATTCGCGGGCCCGGAACCGCGCGTGCTCGACCTGGGTTGTGGGCCGGGTTCGCTGAGCGCGCGCGTGCTCGAGCGTCTGCCTGGCGCGACGGTGGTCGCCGTCGACGCGGATCCTGTCCTGCTTGCCATCGGCCGGCGAGCGCAGGTTGACCGCACGACCCTGACCTTCGTCGACGCCGACCTTCGCTCGGACTGGGTGGGCAAGTTGCCGTCTCCGGGGCCGTACGACGCGGCCGTCTCAACCACCGCCCTGCACTGGCTCGGCCTCGATCAACTGGTCCGCCTGTACCACACGCTTGGCGGCGTGCTTCGCCCCGGCGGGGTGTTCCTCGACGGCGATCGGCTCGACTTCGACCATGACCAGGCGGCGATCGCCGCGGGCGCTCGCGAGATCCGTCCCGAGTGGCCCGACGCACCCGACGGCGCCGAGGACTACGACACCTGGTGGGAAGCAGCAGTCGCCGAACCCGCGCTGTCGGCCGAGGTCGCCGAGCGGGCGCGGCGGGCGCACACGCACCCGCACGACAACGAGGCGCACAGCTACGAGTTCCATCGCGCGGCGCTCTTCGCCGCGGGGTTTGCCGAGGTCGGTACCGTCTGGCAGCGCCTGTCGAACCGGGTGCTGATCGCCGTTCGCTGACGCCGGCGCGCGCAGGATCTCGACCGAGGAGCACCGAGGCGTCGAGGACGCTCGGCTGATATCGATGCGGCGTCGAATACCGTCATGTCGCGACCGAGAGCGCCCCGGGTAACAAGGGTGACCCAGGGCACAAGCCGAGTTCCGGCTCTTCATACGATCCGTCCCGTGGCTTCCGTAACCGCGACGGCGCCTTCGCGTCCGGCCCGTAGCCCGCAAGAGGGTCGCCTGCTCTTCTGGGGCATCCTCGCTGCTGGCTTTCGTCAGCGTGCTCGTCCCGACCGGGCCTGCACGCCCCCAGTGGTTTTTCCTGGCGATCGGTCTCGCAGCCGTGGTCGGACTGCTCCGCCGTTTCACGCCGTGGTCGAGGGTGTCCGAGCGATTCCATGTGGTACCGCTGCTGTTTGCGACGGCGGCGATCGGATGTCTCATCGCGTCGGCCGGAAAGTCAACGGGCCTCGGATCGCTCGTGCTTGTTGCCGCTCCTGTTTTCCGCGTTTTACGGCGTGCCGTGGGAATCTGTCCTATGTCGTCATTCCGGCGATCAGCGTGACCGAGGCCGTTCTGCGGGATCTCGAACGACGACACGCTGCATCGTGCTCATCCGCATCCTGGTGTTCTGGATGGCGCTCCTGGTCATGATCAGCCTCGCGGCACACGCCCTCCGTCGCAGTCTGCAGGCCTCGGTCAACTTGGCCCTCGAGGAGGCCCGGCAGAGCGCAGTCGTGGCCGCAGGCGACACGCGAGCTGACAGGCTACCGTCGATCGGGACCTGGTCATCGCGGCCGCCACGCGGCTCGCGGCGGAGCTGGTTGCTCCGAGCACCCACGACGCTCGTCGGGGCCAGTACTTCGAGGTGTCACGGGGACGTGCGTGACGATGCGTGTCGGAGAGCGACGCTTCGGGCATGGAGGCCGTTCATCTCTCGATGCCGGCGCACGAACACCCGATGGTTCGCGCCGTCCTCGCGAGCGGGGCACCGGTGAATGGACCGATCGCCATGAACGAGTGCGGCCCTGCGCTCCGCGAGACGCTGGAACGATTCGGGATCACGCACGCCGCATATGTGCCGATCAGCTTCCGGCTCCGAGATCGGCGGCGTTCTGAGCGCCTCGGCGCGCGGGGAGGCGATCCAGGCCAGTCTCGTTCGAGCGCCTCCAGGTGCTCGGCAGCCTCACCGAGCTGGCCATCAAGAACGCCACCGCGCACCAGCTTCTCGAGGAGCAGGCGCTCACCGACCCGTTGACGAAGCTTGCCAATCGTCGCGAGCTGGAACGCGCATTCGCGCGGCTGCCCGACCGCCTTCCATTTGCCTATGTGGCGATCGATCTTGACGGATTGAAGTCGATCAACGATCAGTGGGGACACGCCGCCGGTGATGCTGCGATCGTCGGCAGTCGGCGACAGCGATCGCCCGCGTCGCTCGGCGCGGTGACACGGTCTCGCGAGTCGGCGGCGACGAGTTTGCGGTGCTGATGCTGGATGCCTCTGTCAATGCGGCCGAGCAGCCTTGCAGCTCGCATCCATGAGGCGGTCACGCATGTTGACCTGGTGAGCGGGCTGCCCAGAGTTGAGCATCGGCTGTTGTGTCGCCCAGCCCGGTGGCGATACCGGACCGGTGCAGGGAACTGCGGATAGCGCGCTCTACGAAGCGAAACGCCGAGGGAGCTCGTCGGACGGTCACCCGAGTATTCGAGACGGTGGCGCCAGCGCTCATCGCTTAGAACCTGGGTGTGGCACCATGCCGCCGTGGTGGATTCGGAGTTCGATATCCAGCTCGAGTCCGGCAGGTTGCATGCCAAGCGCCATGGCTCGGTGGATGCGCCGCTGGTGCTTGCCGTCCCAGGCCTGTCGGCCAACCTCATGAGCCTCGAGCTCATCGCATCCCGGCTCGCCGCGGCCGGACAGCAGGTCGTTGCGCTCGACCTCCGCGGCCGTGGGAAAAGTGACGCCAGCCCTGTCGGCTCGTACGGATGGGTCAAGCACGCCGCTGATCTCTTTGCGGTCGCCGACCACCTCGGCGCGCAGCGGTTCTCGGTGATCGGCCACTCAATGGGAGCCGCAGTCACGATGGCCGCCGCGGCCCAGGATGCAAGCCGGCTGGATCGCATCGTCCTCATCGACCTGTGCGGCGTGCCGGACCCGTCGACGGCGGGGCCGATCGGCGCCTCGCTGGCCCGCCTCGGCGTCGTGTTCCCGTCCGTCGAGGCGTACGTCGACCTCGCGCGCAACGCGGGGGTCATCAGCCCGTGGAGCGATGAGTGGGAGCAGTACTTCCGCTACGACGCGCGGCCCGTCGATGGTGGCGTCCAGTCTCGTACCAGCGCGGCAGCGGTGATGGAGGACGCGATGTTCGGTCAGGGCGCATTTGCATTCGGCGACGCAGCGGGTGTTTACGGGTTGTGGCAGTCGCTGACGATGCCGTCGCTCGTGCTTCGCGCACAGCGTGAGATGACCGCCGGCACCGGCTACATCCTCTCGCAGCGTGACAGCGAGCGATTTGTCGCAGCGGTCCCCGGGGCGAGATTAGTCGAGGTCGACGCGAACCACTACACCATCGCCACGAATGACAGTACGGCAAGCGCGATCATCGAGTTCTTCGCCGCCGGGTACTCATCCGAGTGACACATGCAGACCGTGCGCGTGCTGGCAGACCTCCGATGATCGCTGTAACCTTCCGGGCACGTATGGGGTCCTGCGGGTCACCGTAGCGTGACCGGACAGACATCAGGCGGGGAGCCTGTGGTGCTCGAGGTCGCCGGGGTCGGTGTGCGCTTCGAAGGCGTCATCGCTCTCGACGATGTTTCGCTGACGGTTCGAACAAACCAGATCGTCGGCGTCATCGGCCCGAACGGCGCCGGCAAGACGACGCTGTTCAACGCGGTGTCACGCTTCGTGAGTCCTTCGGGCGGGACGATCACGTATCGCGGGGACTCGCTGCTGCGGATGCCCGCGTGGCGGCTGGCGCACGTGGGCATCGCGCGCACCTTGCAGGGGCTCGGACTCTGGCCAACGCTGAGTGTGCTCGAGAACGTCATGGCCGGCGCGCCGGACCGCACGCGACTCGGCGCGGACATGCTCGCGTTCCCGAGCTCGGATCGCCGCACCGCATCGCTGCGCGGCGACGCGATGGCCATCCTCCAGGAGCTCGGTGTCGCCGATCGAGCGGCGTCGCTTCCGGGTGCGCTCCCGCACGGTGTGCAGAAGCGCGTCATCATCGCCCGCGCGCTCATGGCGAAGCCGTCGCTGCTGCTGCTCGACGAGCCGGCGAGTGGACTGTCGGCTCCCGACGTCAGCCAGCTTGTCGAGCTCCTTCGCATGCTCCGCGGGCGCATGGCCATCGCGTTGGTGGAGCACAACGTCGACATGGTGCTGGCGGTGAGCGACACGATCACCGTGCTCAACCTCGGTCGCGTCCTCGCATCGGGGACACCCGACGAGATCCGCGCCAATGAGGCGGTGGCGACAGCGTATCTCGGTCAGCAGGTTGCCCATGCTTGAGATCCGCGAGCTGACGGTTGCGTACGGTGGGGTCGTTGCGCTCGATCAGGTATCGCTCTCGGTGCCGGACGGGAGCATCACCGCCGTGCTCGGCGCCAACGGTGCCGGGAAGACCACGTTGGTCCGCACCATCTCGGGACTCGTGAAGGCGCGGAGCGGCTCGATCAAGCTCGGCGATCAGCAACTGCTCGGGCGTTCCCCGGAGGCGATCGCGCGCCTCGGCGTCGGTCACGTGCCCGAGGGCCACGGCATCATCAGCGAGCTCACGGTCGACGAGAACCTCCGTCTCGGCGGCCTCTGGCGGCGCGATCGTGCGGACCAGCGCGTTGCGATCGAGGAGGCGTACGAGCTGTTTCCGCCACTCTTGACACGACGCGCGCTGCACGCGGCCAACCTGAGCGGGGGAGAGCGCCAGATGCTCTCCATCGGCAGAGCACTCGTGGCCCGGCCGACGGCGTTGCTCCTCGACGAGCCGTCGCTCGGACTCGCCACGAATCTGCTTGCGCTGATCATGCAGCGGCTGAAAACGCTGGTGGCCGAGCGCAAGCTGGCGGTGCTCCTCATCGAGCAGAACGCCCGCTCAGCGCTGTCGGTTGCTGATCAGGCGGTCGTGCTCTCGCTCGGCAGCGTGGCGCTCACCGATACCGCTGATCGACTTGCCGGCGATGACGCGCTGCGTCACGCGTACCTGGGATTCTGATGCACCTCTTCGCGATCTACACCGCCGACGGCATCGTCAACGGGATGATCTACGCAGCCGTCGCGCTCGCGTTGGTCATGATCTGGCGCGCGACGAGGATCGTCAACTACGCGCAGGGCGCGATGGCGATGTTCACGACATACATCGCGTTCGTGGTCATCCACCACGGTGTGCCGTACTGGTTTGCTTTCGCCATCGCGCTCGCCACCGGTTTGGTGCTCGGTGCCGTCGTTGAGCGTGTGCTGGTGCGCCCGGTGGAGTCGCGACCACCGCTCAACGCGGTCATCCTCACGCTCGGTGTGCTCATCCTGCTGGAGGCCGTCGCGCCGATGCTCTTCGGCGGGCAGACGCAATCGTTCCCCGCACCGGTATCGAACATCGACATCCTCGTCGGGAAGACGGACCTTTATTTCTCACCGTTTGCGCTGCTCACCGTTGGCGCCGTGCTGCTCATGATGCTGCTGTTCTTCATCGTGTTTCAGCGCACCACGCTTGGGTTGCGCATGCGTGCCGCCGCGTTCAACCCCGAGATCGCGCGCATCCTCGGCATCAGGGTCGGCAGCATGCTCACGATCGGCTGGGGTCTCGCGGCGCTGCTCGGCGCGCTCGCCGGAATGCTCACCGCACCGGCGATCTTTCTGTATCCCACGAACATGGATGAGGTGCTCGTCTTCGGCTTCACGGGCGCAATCATCGGCGGCCTCGACAGCCCTGTCGGCGCCGTCGTCGGCGCACTCGCCGTCGGCCTCGTCCTCAGCTACGTGAGTGGCTACATCGGCGCTGACCTCGCGCCGCTCGGCGGTCTGGTGATCCTTATCGCCGTGCTCATGGTCCGGCCGCAGGGGCTCTTCTCGTTCGGACGGCAGCGCCAGGTATGAGCGACTCCGGGACCACCACACCGCAATTCACGTCGCAGCTGCTGCCGGACGAGGACGACGAGCGCGTGCGGAGCGTCTTGCGCAACTCGACGCTCTTGCGCCATGGCCTGTTCTTTCTTCTGCTGGCGGCTGTGCTCGCGCTCCTGACGTCGTTCGTGTTCGACCCGTACACCAACTACAACGTTGCCGAGATTGCGATCTTCGCCATCTCCGCCGCCGGCCTCACCGTGCTCACGGGGATCAATGGGCAGGTGTCACTCGGTCACGGCGCGCTCATGATGATTGGCGCCTACACGACATCGGTGCTGCTCAAGTGGCATCCGGATCTGCCGGTGATCCTCATGCTCATCGCGTCGATGCTGAGCACCGCGATTGCTGGAGCGATCATCGGTATCGCCGGCGCCCGGCTGCGCGGTCCGTACCTTGCCGGGGCGACGCTGTCGCTTGCAGTCGCGCTCCCCCAGGTGCCGACGCATTTCGCGAGCATCTTCGGCGGCAACCAGGGGATCAGCGTGCCGACGCCGTCGCCGCCGGATGCGCTCGGCGCGAGCTTCTCGCCGGAGCAGTGGTTTGCCTGGATCTGTCTCGCCGCTGCCGTGATCACGTTCTTCGTGCTCGCCAACCTGGTGCGCGGCGCGACAGGACGCCGCTTGCGGATGGTCCGCGACAACGAGGTGGCGGCGCGTCTTGCCGGCATCGACGTGGCGCGCACGCAGGTGCTCGCATACGTGATCAGCGCGGTCTGTGCCGGGCTCGCCGGATCGCTCTTCGCCTACTGGGCAACGATCACGTCACCAACCGGCTTCCAGCTCACGCTGTCGCTCTCGCTGCTCACCGCGATCGTCATCGGTGGTCTCGGCAGTCTCACAGGCGCGGTGATCGGCTCGTTCATCCTCGTGTACCTGCCGGTCTGGACGAGCGGATACGCGAGCAGCCTCAACCTGCCGAGCAACGTGGCCAACAACGTCCCACTGGCGATCTACGGGATCGTGCTCATCGTCGCGATCCTGCTCTTCCCGCGCGGGATCGCCGGAGGGTTTGCGTCGGCTGGTCGCGCCATCGCGCGGGTGCGTCACACAGGCCGCAAGGCGAGTACCCTGCCGACAGCACCGGCGGCGCCGAATCAATGATCAGGACATAGCGGATCAATCAACACAAGGAGCACCGGAATGCGTTCAGAGATCAGGAGATCGAGGACCTGGGCGGTGGCCACCGCGGGGGCGACCATCGCCGTGATGACCGCGGCCTGCGGGAGCGGGTCCTCGGGCCCCGCAGCCAACTCCGCGTCGGCGCCAGGGATCACCGCCAAGACGGTGACCATCGGCAGCACGCAGCCGCTCACAGGACCCGCCGCGCCGGGATACGACGAGATCGCCCCGGCGTCGAACGCGTACTTCAAGTACGTCAACGCTCATGGTGGCGTCAACGGACGGACGATCAACTACACGTATCTGGACGACGGCTACAACCCGACCACGACAACGTCGCAGACACGGAAGCTGGTGCTGCAGGACAACGTCTTCGCCATCTTCAGCGCACTCGGCACGCCGACCCACCTCGCGGTGGTGAGCTACCTCAACAGCGAGAAGATCCCGGACCTGTTCGTCTCGTCCGGCTGCAACTGCTGGAACAACGTGTCCCAGTATCCGTACACCTTTGGCTGGCAACCCGACTACACGATCGAGGGCAAGATCCTCGGACAGTACGTCGCGAAGAACTTCGCCGGCAAGAAGGTCGGATTCTTCGCACAGGGTCCGAATGACGAGTTCGGTACCGACGGGATCCTCGGGGCAACCGACGCGCTGAGCAGCGGCGGCGTCACGCTCGACTCAACGCCGGCGTACTACACGCCAACCGCAGCAGGTGCAATGGCCGTCGGTGCGGCGATCGCGCAGCTGCAGGCAGCCGGTGTGCAGGTGATCATCAGCTTCTCGATTCCCACGTTCACCGCAGTCGCTGAGGCGAGCGCAGCCGGGCTGCACTACGCGCCGCAGTTCGTCGTGAGCAACGTCGGGTCGGATCCGCCAACGCTGGACGGCATTCTCACCGGCGGCGGGCTCGGCACCAAGCTTCCCGCCGCACTCATCGACGGCATGATCAGCGACACGTATCTGCCGCTCGAGGACGACACGAGCAACCCGTGGATCGCGCTGTTCCAGTCGATCAAGAACACGTACGCGCCAAGCCTTCCGTGGGACGGCAACGTGCTCTACGGCCTGGCGCAGGCATACACGTTCGTTCAGGCATTGAAGGCGGCCGGTCAGAACCCGACCCGGGCGAGCATCGTCAAGGCGATCGAGACGAGCAAATGGACGGATGGGCCGGGCCTGACTCCGTACGGCTACTCGTCGAGCGATCACCTCGGTTTCACCGGCGTGCAGATCTTCCAGATCGGCAGCAGCGGCACCGCGATGGCGCTCGGTTCCGTTGAGGTGACCGATGACACGGCGAGTGGTCCGGTGACCACGTACACCGGCAGCGCGTCGACGCCACCATCGAGCGGGGTCCCGAGCGACTGATCCGCAACTGATTCAGCTAGGTGCAATGAGGGCCGCGAGGTGTGACTCGCGGCCCTCTGACGCTGCGCGCGCCTAGTCGCTGATCGACGAGCGCGTGGTCGACTTGCTCGATTGGTCAGTCGCCCGGCTTCTTTCGCTTCAGCTTGCGATCCACTTCCATGAACGTCCGGCCGCGATAGCGGCTGTCGGGGCGCGGACGCGTCGGCGGCCCGGAGGCGCCCCACACGATGAGGACCCCGACGCCCAGCGCAAGGACGATCAGGAGGATCACACCGACCATGGCCTCGAGTGTACGAGAGCAACGGTCGACGGGTTGACAGACGAGCGCTCTCGATATGCCGTTAGTGCGGCAGTTCATTGGGCTATCGCAACGGGATGCGTCGGGTCATCAGCCGATCTCAGGCGCGCCCGCGAAGGAGTACCAGTCCCCGGACGGCAAGCCGCCAGCCGAAGGTCACCAGCCCGATGAAGGCGTAGGCGACGATGATGAACGCGATGGGCGTAGCGCGCTGTGTGACCACTGCGCGGAGCACGAGCGCGATGGCGACGCCACCGACCCACGTTGCGGCGAGCAGCGACCAGCGCTCCGGCCATGCCGCGTAGACGCGGACGGCGACCGCCGCGACGAACCATCCGACGAGAAAGGGCCAGAGGACAGTGAGATACCACGTGATCCCGGAGCCGATGTCGTGACTCTCACGGCCGAGCACGACGAACACCGCCAGGCAGAAAGCGTCGATGGCGGCGGGGAAGAGACGTTGACGGTGCATGGGGAGCGAACATAGCAGGGGACGCAGCAGTTCCCGATCACGCAGATGAATGACGCAACAGCCCAGGATCGCCCACCGCAGGACGAGGAGCGTGTCCGCTCGAGCTACGACGCCGTGGCCGCGACGTACACCGAGCGGGTGCACGACGAGTTGCGACACAAACCACTTGACCGTGGGCTGCTGATCGCGTTTGCCGATCAGCTCGAATCCGAGCAAGGGACCGGTGCCCTCGTCTGCGATATGGGGTGCGGCCCGGGCCACGTCGGAGCATTCCTCGCCGCCCGAGGACTCATGGTCACAGGCATCGATCTCTCACCGTCGATGATCGAGCGGGCCCGAACGCTCCACCCGGAGATGACGTTCGAGGTGGGGAGCATGACCTCCCTGGGCGTTCCGGACGCTCATTTTCAGGGCATCGTCGCCTTCTACTCGATCATTCATCTCAGCAGCGACGCCGAGGTCCGCGCCGCGCTCAGCGAGTTCCACCGGGTCCTCGCTGCTGACGGACTCCTCCTCGTTGCCGTCCATCTCGGCGAGCACGGCGACGAGATCAAACACACTGACGAGATGCTCGGTGTGAACGTCGACATCGACTTTCGTTTCTTCGATGGGGATGAGCTCGCCGCGGCGGTGACCGCTGCTGGATTCGCGGTCGAAGCCCGGGTCGTCCGCTCACCGTATGAGGGGGTCGAGGTGCAGACGGCGCGGGCATATCTGCTCGCGCGGCGAGTGAGTGCGCCGGCCGAGGGATGACGGTCGCCGACCCTCCCGGCTACGAGGGATCGTGGAGCGAGTGCGGCAACTCCGTCGGTTTGCCGATCGAGAAGGCGGCCCGTGAGGCCGTCGGCGTCTGATCTGACATGCGCAGGAGCGGTGTCCCTGCGAGGGTGACGTCGCCGCGCTGCGGTCGTGTAATGCGGAAGCCGACACTCGCCGCAAGGTAGACGCCGGTTGACACCGCGGCTGCTCCGACGACGAGCGTGCTCCAGCCCACGACATCGACGAGCGCCACGGCGGCGACGGCGCCGGTGAGCATGCCGGCGTAGAGCAGCAGACGCGTCAGACCGGTGACACGGCCGAGCACGTCGGCGGGCACGCGCTGCTGCAGTGCGGTCTGGCCGCGCGTCTGATACAGCGCTGCAGCCGCAGTGCTGAAGGCCAGCAGTGCAAGCGCGGGGATCAGCCAGCCGACAAGCGCGAAGATGCCGAGCGGCACGACCTCGAGCAGGAAGCCGATCGAGATACCGCCTGCGCCGATCGGTCGCGGTTTCCAGCGCAGCAGCACCAGACTGCCGGCGACTCCGCCCGCACCGACGGCGGCGTAGAGCCAGCCAACGGCAGTGTCCTGGCCGAAGCGCTGCGCCGCGGCCACGACGAGCACCGCCTGGAGCGCCGTGATCGCCGCCGCGCTGCAGAAGAACGACAACGCCAATGAGCGCACGACGGGGTCCTTTGCTGCGATGCGCGTTACGGTCAGGCGGCCATGAACCGGGAAGAAGCCCGCGCTGGCGGGTGGGACTGCAACGAGATCATGAGCACCCCCGCGATGACAAACGACGCTGCGTCCACGCCGATGAGCACCTCCGGTTGGATCCACGACAGCAGCAGCGCGCCGACTGCCGGCGCCGCAAGCACACTCGACTCGAAGAGCCCGCTGTAGATGGCGTTGACGCGCAACAGTCGGTCCGGACGCGTCACACGCGCGATGGACGCGCCGTAGCCCGGCTGTGCCATCGAGCCGAGGAACTGAGCGCCGGCCACCGCGACGTAGATTGCCCACACCGCGCCGTTCGAGGCGCAGAGGACGATCGCACCCGTGAGCACTGCCTGCCCGAGCGCACACCATCCAGCGACTCGTGCAGGTCCGAACCGGTCGGCGAGATTTCCGCCGGGCGTGGGTCCGAACACCCGGGGTGCGACCCGCACGAAGATGTACACGGCGGGCGCCTCGGGCTGATTCGTGAGCCGGTAGAGGAGGACCGCCAGCGCGACCACAGTGAGCCAGTCCCCGTAGGTGGAGACGCCCGCCGCTACGAGCAGGCGCGCTGATCGATCGGCCCGTGGCCGAGTGGTCGCGGCTCTCGGGAAGAACCGTGCGGTGTCGATCGGCATCTATCCCTCCGTGGCCCGGGCAACAAACGAGCGCGACGCCGCGGGAGGCCCCGACGACGTCGCACCAAACGGGTTCGAAATCCCGAGAGCTACTCGGGAATCAACGGCCTGAAATCAGGCCCAGCCGCAGCCGTCCGCCACGATTTGCCTCCTAGGTTCCGCCGGCACCGGGTAGCCTTGACATACCTCGTCCAAGGCTGGCATGCGGAGGATGCGGTTTCAGCGATCGAGGCGTTCGGTCTGTAGGCTCAGTGGTTTACGCCTGCTTTCTGGAAACACATAAGTTTTTACTCCAGCCGATGAGTGTTTCGCGCGGGAATCTGGTCAGCCGCTGGAGGTGCGGGTCTCGCTCACTGCGGTGAAGAACAGGAAGACCGCCCCGACTGCGCACACGACGAGAACGGTTGCCTGCCAGCCGAGCGGCTGAACGAGCGCGACTGCGACGATGGCACCGATCAGCATGCCGGTGTACTGGGCGGACCGGATGACCGCCATGGTCCGGCCGAGCAGCTCGGGAGGAACGCGCTGCTGCACGCCGATGACGCCCCTCGTCTGATACAGGGCGGCGCCGAGGCCACTTGCGAAGAGCAGCACGATGGCTTCCGGCAGCGCCGTGGCGAAGACGAACAGCGCAAGTGGCGCCAGCTCGACGGCGGTGGCGATGGCGATCGGGAGCGTGTTGACGCGCCCCGGCGTTTTTCGGATCACCGGCAGCGTGCCCAGCAGTGAGCCGGCTCCGACTGCCGCATAGAGCCAGCCCACGTCGGCGTCGTGCCCGAAGCGCTGCGCCGCCGCGACCACGAGCACTGCCTGGAGCGCGGTGACCGCAGCCGCGTTCGAGATGTACGCCGCGGCGAGAAACCGGAGGGTCGGATCCCGCATCACGATCGGTATGCCGGCCGACATGCGGATCGATGTCGGTACGTCTCGTGTGACCTGACCGATGCTGATGATCGACCCGACGAAGATCGCCGCGACTGCGAAGGTGGCCGCGTCGATACCGATGAGCACCTGCGGGCTCGTGACCGATAGCGCGAGCGCTCCGAGCGCCGGCGAGACGAGCAGGCTCGAGTTACCGAGCGCCGAGTAGATGCCCTGGATCCGGCCGAGACGGTCCGGGGTGGTGACGCGCGGGATCAGGGCGCTGTAGCAGGGCTGCGCCGCCGCACCGAAGAACTGCGCCAGGGCAACCGCCACATAGATCGGCCAGATCGCGCCATCGTTCGCGGACACGACGATTGACGCGGTCAATGCCGCCTGGAGCAGCGCACAAGCGGTGGCGACCCGAGCCGGCCCGTACCGGTCGGCGAGCGCACCGCCGGGAAACGGCCCGATCACCTTGGGGGCGACACGGGCCAGCATGTACACGGCCGGACCGAGCGGCAGAATGCGTCAGCCGGAACAGGAGGACGACGAGCGCAACCGTCGTCAACCAATCGCCGTATGCAGACGTGCCGGCTCCCGCGAGCAACCGAACCGCCGGGCTCGCCACGATGCCGCGCGTTGTTGGCGCCGAGGGCGCGTCCGCCGAGGGAATCAGCGTCGGCTCCTTCCAGAGTTTTGACTCGCGGCGTAAGAGTACGCGTGAAATGGCCAAACAGGGCCGAATGCGCCAATGCGCACCCGGCGGCCTGTGACCGCCCCCCTCCGTGACGATGACGTGATTGACCTGGTATCAGGCCGTCACGAAACCATCCAAAGATTCGTCACACCGGAGCCCTACAGTGAACCCCGGATAAGACTAGTTACCAGTTGTCGCCGTCGCCCCAACTTGCCATTGGTGTACTCCTTGATTTGCGCCGTGGGCCGCTTGAGACAGCTCGCGGTGCTGCTGGTTATTGCGCGTACTGTAACCCTCGTGTGCGTAACGGGGCTTAAGACCTTGGTTTGCATCGCGCGTTCACATTTCTTCGCAAAATCTTGCGTTCCCGTTCGGTGGAGCGATTGACGCAGCGACCGTCGCTATTGCGTCAAACGCGAGGTACAGCAAGGAAGAAATGGAGTTAGCGCAAACAATCCTGTCACGTCGAGCGTCTCGCTCCCGTCGCGCGGAATAGGATCACTGCCATGGCGCAGGATGCCGTCGCGCCGCAAACGCGTCATGACAACGCAAGCCGATGGTTGCACGTCGGCATGGGTTTGCTGCGTCGGCTCGATCTGCCGACGCCGCCTGCACTGCCGCGCGTTGCGTATACCCCGGCACTCGTCGCGTATGTCGTGGGGACCTATGTTGTAGCGGCGACGTCTCGCGGTGGTCTCGGCGCTCACCGTGCACGTCCAGCTCGACGTGCCGACATTGGTCATCGGCGGGGTCACGATCTTTCTGATGGCCCTCTACGCAATCCGCCAACGTCCCCCGGCGAATATCACCTGGACGCCGACGACATTCGTGCATCTTGGCTTGTCGGTCGCGCTCGGTCCTGTCGGCGCAGGCGTTGGTGCTGTTGCGGAGTTGCTCGGCGTCAGCATTCGCAGTCGCGGCGGTGCGTTCCGCACGTTCTTCAACATGTCGAACCACTTCCTCGCGAACGTGGCGGCGTGGGCCGCGTTCAGCTCGATCGCGAATATCGGTTCCGGGGTGCACGGGACTGGACTGTCACTTGCCGCCGGCCTCGTTGCCGGCTTCGTTCATTTCGCGGTCAATTCCGGCTTCGTCGCCGTGGTGATCCGTCTCTCGGATCGCAAGGTGTCGATTCTCGGTTTCCTGCGTTCGCGCCTCTGGGTGCTCCCGATCAGCATCGCGTACGGGTTTGCCGCCTTCACGTTCGTCATCGTGCACACGAGTGCGGGCGCAGTCGGGTTCATGGCGCTGCTCGCGCCGGTGATCGTCCTGCACGTGTATCTCATCTTCTTCGAGCGAAGGGACGTATGCCCACGCGCAGCAGGCCGCGGCCTTTCAAAAGGAACGCGAAGAGCTGTTGCTGCAGAAGGCGGCGAGGCATCCGAGCGGGAGCGGACGAAGATCGCAGGGGATCTCCACGACGGCGTGGTGCAGAACCTTGCCGGCATGGCGCTGATGCTGTCGGCCGAGGCGTCGCAGCTCAAGGCGAACACCGAGGGCGCGGCGAACGGCACTGACGCGCTCATCGAGCTCCTCGACCAGTCGGCGAACCGACGCGCGAGAGGCGATGAAAGACCTGCGCACCTTGATCATCGACCTCGCTCCACCGACACTCCGTCGCGAGGGCTTGCAGGCCGCGCTCCTCGAGGTGCTCGCGCGAGATGAAGCGCAAGGGAACGAATACCCAGCTTGATCTGCCGCCGAACCTGCGCCTGCGGAAAGACCGCGCGGCGCTGATCTTCCGCGTCGCCCAGGAGGTGCTCCGCAACGTTGCCGCGCACGCGCAGGCGAAGAACGTCACCGTCGAGTTGAGCACCGAGGACGGCGCCGCCGTCCTCAGCATCCAGGATGACGGGAAGGGATTCAGCGAGGCGCGACGTTGCGCGTCGCAGAGCCGAAGGACATCTCGGCACGTCGGCCATCGTCGATCTAGCCGAGGAGGCTGGTGGGACGCTCACCATCGACTCCGAACCCGGGCGCGGCACGCTTGTCGTTTTGACGCTGCCTATCTAGTACAGTGAGTTGGCGGATGTCCCAGGCTGCAATACGCGTCATGATCGTGGACGACCATCCGGTCGTGCGCAAAGGACTTGCGTCATTTCTCGGACACGAGCCTGACATCGAGGTCGTAGGACTAGCGGACTCCGGCGAGCAGGCGCTCGAGATGGCCGCTGAGCTGCTGCCGGATATCGTGCTCATGGATCTGTCGATGCCGGGCATGGGCGGTATCGAGGCGACGCGGCGCCTCGTCGAGACCGCGGCCGTAAACCCGCGTGATGATGCTCACGTCCTTCGGCGGGCACGAGCGCATGGTGGAAGCGCTGAAGAGCGGCGCAGTGGGTTATGTCGTGAAGGACACGGCGCCGGCTGATCTGCTCAACGCGTTGCGCAGCATCGCCGCAACCGGGAAAGCCCCTACTGCTTCTTGACCTCGGCGACCAGCGACGCCACTGAGGTGCGCGCGTCGCCGAAGAGCATCAGGGTGTTCGGCTTGTAGAACAAGGGGTTGTCGACGCCCGCGAAGCCGGTGGCCATGCTGCGCTTGAGGACGACGACGGTCTTTGCCTCGTCGACGTTGAGGATCGGCATGCCGAAGATGGGGCTGTTGGCCTGCGTGCGCGCCGCGGGATTGACGACATCGTTGGCGCCGATCACGACAGCGACGTCGGCACGCGGGAAATCGCCGTTGACCGCATCCATCTCCTTGAGCTGCGGGTATGGAACGTTGGCCTCGGCGAGGAGGACGTTCATGTGGCCGGGCATGCGTCCCGCCACCGGATGGATCGCGTATTCAACCGTGACGCCGCGCTTCTCGAGCTCGTCCGCAAGCTCCTTGACCTCGTGCTGCGCGCGCGCAACGGCCATGCCGTACCCGGGGACGAAAATCACCAGCTGCGCGAACGCGAGCAATGGGGCGAGATCCTCGACCGTGGTGGGGTGGATGGTGCCGCCGTCGGCTGCGGCCCCAGTGCCGGCGGACTCGATGGTCGAGCCGAAGCCGCTGAAGAGCACGTTGAACAGGGAACGGTTCATCGCCTTGCTCATCGCCAGGGTCAGGATCGTTCCCGATGCTCCGACGAGCGCGCCGCTGACGATGAGCACGTCGTTGCTCAGGACGAATCCGGTCGTCGCTGCGGCCAATCCCGTGAACGAGTTGAGCAGCGAGATGATCACCGGCATGTCGGCGCCGCCGATCGGCACGACGAACAGCACGCCGAGCACGAGCGACAGGATGATGAACACGAGGAACAACGCGAGGTTCTGATCACCGACGACGAGGTACACACCGAGCGCGAGGATCACGAGCAGGATGCAGGCCGTTGACCGCGCTCTGCAGGCGATACGTCAAGGGACGTCCGGGCATCAGCTCCTGCAACTTCGCGAAGGCGACGAGGCTGCCGGCAAAGCTCAACGAGCCGATGAGGCAGCTCACCATGATCGCCCACGTGATGTCCGGGTTGCCGTCCCGTGCGACGACCGCGGTACGGAAGTCCTGCGCGGCGATGAGCGCTGCCGAGCCGCCGCCCATCCCGTTGAAGAGCGCCACCATCTGCGGCATCGCCGTCATGCGCACGAGCCGTGCCGACACCGCGCCGATGAGCGCGCCGATGATGATCGGCGGAATGATCAGCGGCCAGTTCCCGGTGTTGTGGATGAGCGCGGCGGTGATGCCGAGCACGAGCAGCATCCCAACAGCGGCAACGCGGTTTCCCTTCGCGCCGTGGCGGGGGAGCGAAGCAGTTGGATGCCGAACATGAAGCTGACCGCGGTCAGCATGTAGCCGAGAGTCGTGAGCGCGGACGGCTGCATGTGGATCAGGTGCCCGGAGCCGTCGGCGGCGTATCGGCCTTCGGCTTCTCAGGCGTCGTGCGCCGCCGGAACATCTGCAGCATACGGTCGGTGACGACCCAGCCGCCGACGACGTTGAGCGTGCCGAGCAGGACGGCCGCAATGGCAATGATGTAGCCGAGCGTGTCGTTCGCCGCTGCCGCGACGGTGAGGGCACCGACGAGCACGATGCCGTGGATGAAGTTCGTTCCCGACATCAGCGGCGTGTGCAACATCGTCGGCACTTTGGAGATGAGCAGGAATCCGACGAACACGGCGAGCGCAAAGATGAAGACGCCGAGCGCGAGCGTCTGACCGCGCGTCATGCGCCTGCTCCCTGCAGCAGCGCCTCGATCTGCTCGCCGACCGGCTTGCCTTCGTGCGTGATGCAGGTCTGGCTGATGACGACGTCATCGAAATCGAGATGCACCTGTCCGTCCTTGAGGAGTTGATTGACGAATCGCGTGGCGTTGTGGGAGTAGAGCTGACTCGCCTGTCCGGGAATCGACGCCGGGAGGTTCGTCGGGCCAAGGATGAGCACGCCGTGGTCGACGACTTCCTCGTCGGGACGCGTGAGCTCGCAGTTGCCGCCGCCGGGGGCAGCGAGGTCGACGATCACGGAGCCGCTCCGCATCGAGGCAACCATGTCGGCGGTGACGAGAATCGGGGCCTTGCGATTGGGGATCTGGGCGGTGCTGATGACGACGTCGGACTCGCGCACGTGCTCCGCGAGCACCTGGTGCTGGCGCTCCTGCGCATCCGCGGCAAGCTCCTTCGCATAGCCGCCGGTGTCCTGCGCCGTGTCGGATTCGACGCCGGTCTCGACGAACCGCGCGCCAAGCAACTCCACCTGGTCGCGCACTGCGGGGCGGACGTCGAACGCTTCGACGACAGCGCCGAGGCGCCTGCACGTGGCGATCGCCTGCAACCCGGCGACGCCGGCGCCGAGGACGAGCGCGCGCGCCGGCGTGATCGTTCCCGCGGCGGTCATCATCAGCGGAAAGATGCGCGGCAGCCGGTATGCGGCCATCACCGCCGCGTGGTATCCCGCGAGCGTCGCCATCGACGACAAGACGTCCATGTCCTGCGCCCGGCTGATGCGGGGCATCGCCTCCAGCCGGAAGGCGGTCACGCCCTGATCGATCAGCGCTCGCACCAGGTCCGGGTCGCTCGCCGGCTCGAGCACGCCGACGAGGATCGCTCCGCGCTTGAGCTCTTTGACGAACGCCGCGTCCGGCCGCCGGACCACCATGACGATGTCCGCATCGGCGAGAAGCTTGGCGCGGTCGGGGACGACGTCAGCGCCGACCTCGGTATAGGCCGCATCGGGCAACCCGGCGGCCATCCCGGCTCCCGCCTGAATAGCTACTGTGGCGCCCGTGGCAATCAGTTGCGTGATCGAGCGAGGGACCAGGGCGACCCGGGTCTCGCCGGCCGCGGTTTCTGCTGGAGCGGAGATGCGCACGGTGACGGACTCTACGGGTCGGCGCTGCGGACGCGGTGCTCGCTGACGAGAGCGCGGCGATCGAGGCTCGGGTGCGTGAGCGTCTCAGCACGCTCGGCGTCGAACACGAGATCGTCGAATGCGACCCGGAGTTCGCCGACACCGCTGCGTTCTGCGCCCGATATGCGTTTCCCGCGGAGCAGGCGGCGAACATGATCATCGTTGCCTCGCGCAAGGATCCCGCGGTGGCGTGCGGGTGCGTGGTTCTCGCGACGTGCCGGCTCGACGTCAACCACACCGTCTGCGACCTGCTCGGGGTACGCAAGGCATCGTTTGCGAGCGCCGAGCAGACACGCGACCTCAGCGGGATGATGATCGGTGGCGTCACCCCGTTCGGGCTGACCGAAGCGCTGCCGCTCTATATCGATTCCCACGTGATGGAACAGGAGCGAGTGCTCATCGGCGGTGGCAGCCGTTCGATCAAAGTCGTTGTGGCACCTGAGGGATTGCTGCGAATCCCAGGTGCCACCGTCGTCGACGGCTTGGCGAACGTCTACGAGGCGCCTGCGTCGTGACCCGCATGACGGCAGCGGCCGCGCGCATCGTCAAAGCGGATCCAGCGTTTCGCCGCATCGTGGACACCGCGCCGCCGATGGACCTGCAGCGCGAAGAAAGCTCGCCCTTCGAGTCGCTCCTCAGCGCGATCGTGTACCAGCAACTCGCTGGCGCGGCGGCTCGCACGATCCACGGTCGAGTTGTCGCGGTGCTCGGTGGCGCGCCGGTCTTGCCCGAGAGCGTGCTTGTGGCGAGCCCCGAAGCCTTGCGGGCAGCGGGACTCTCCGGCAACAAGCTCGCGGCGATCATCGATCTCGCCACGAAGTTCGTGGACGGGACCGTGCCGACGCACGATCTCGACGACATGAGCGACGACGACATCGTCGCGCGTCTCGTCACCATTCGCGGCGTCGGGCGGTGGACCGCCGAGATGTTCCTGCTGTTCCGCCTTGGCCGCCCTGACGTGTGGCCGGTCGACGACCTCGGGGTGCGCAACGGCTGGGCACGGATTCACGGCCTCGAGAAACCGCCGACCGCGAAGGAGCTCGCCGCCCTCGGTGATCCGTTCCGTCCGTACCGGAGCACTGCCGCCTGGTACTGCTGGCGGGCGGTCGCGACCGTCCTGCCGGTCCCGGCACCCGCGGCCAAACCGGCGCGCAAGGCCGCCCCTACAGCACCGGGTCGACGACCACCTTCCCGCCCGAAGAAGGTGTGATCAACTCTTCGAACACGTCGGGAAGCTGAGCGAGCGACGCCCGCCGGGTGACGATGCGGGCGATGCCCGGATCCTCCGCCAGCATCGCGAGGGAGACCTCGAAATCAGGGGTGCTCGAGGCGATGCTGCCGATGATCTCGATCTCTCGGGTCACCCACATGATCGGCGCGACGGTCGTCTCTCCGAACGGCACGCCGACGAGGACGAGGCGGCCACCGGGGGCGACCAGGTCCGCGGCTGCCTGGAGCAGCGGCGCGTAGCCCGAGCATTCGATGACGGCGCTGACCGGTGCCACGAGGCTTCGGACCTCGCGGATCTCGGCCACCGCTGCGCTGGCGCCGAGATCGAGCGCGAGCTGCCGCCGATCGGCGACCGGGTCGACACCGATGATCGGGGAGACGCCACGCGCGTGGAGCGTTGCGACGGTGAGCAGCCCGATCGGACCGAGGCCCACGACGACAGCGGCAGTACCCGGAGCGACGCGAGCGCGTTCAACGCCGTGTATCGCGACAGACAGCGGCTCGACCAGGCACGCGTGCTCGAGCGCGAGCCCGGGCGGCAGGTGGTGGAGATTCGCGGCCGGCACCGCGACGCGCTCGGCGAACCCGCCGTCCCGAGCAAACCCGATGCCGGCCGTGAGCGCCATCGCGCAGCGGTAGCCGGCGCCGCCCCGGCAGTCCTCGCACGAACCGCAGGGGATCTTGGGGTCGATGACCGCGACGTCGCCGACCGCCCACGCCGTGACCCCGTCACCCACGGCATGCACGGTGCCCGCGAGCTCGTGGCCGGGGACGGTGCCCGCGAAGAGGCCCACCTTGTACGAGCTGAGGTCCGAGCCGCAGATGCCGCAGCCGTCAACCTGGATGACCACCTCGCCGGGGACCGCCTCAGGCTCGGGAAGGTCCTCCATCTCGAGGACGTGTGCGTCGAGGAGCTTGACTGCTCGCATCGATCACATCAGCCCAAGCTGAGCGACCATGCGGAGGAGTTCCGAGAGCACCGCCGGGTCGGTTTGGACGTCGATGACGCTGCAGACACCCGAGGCCAGCGATCGCTCGAGCGCCGGACGAAGTTCGTCGAGGGTCTCGACGCGCTCGCCATGGCCGCCGAGGGCCTCTGCGAGCCGGTCGTATCGCACACCGGGCAAGGTGCTCGCCACGTGGCGCCCCGGGCCGAAGGCCGCGTCCTGCTCGTGCTGGACGTCGACCCAGCCGCCGTTGTTCGAGACGACGACGACGATCGGCAGCTTGTGGCGGACCGCGGTGTCGACCTCCATGGCGCTCAGCCCGAACGAACCGTCGCCGGTGAAGAGCACGACCGGCTCGTCCGGACGGGCGGCCTGCGCGGCAAGCGCGAACGGCATGCCGACACCGAGCGTTCCCAAGGCGGTCGTTGTGCTGAGGAGGCGGCCCGGCAGCTCCGCATCGAAGTAGGCCAGCGCCCAGGCCAGCGCGTCGCCGCCGTCGGCGACCAGCGTCGCGTTGCCGCCGGAGCGTTCGCGGACGAAGGACGCGATCTCGCGAGCCACGGCGCCCGCGTGCAGCAACTGCCCTCCGTGCTCATCGATCTGGCGATCCCAGAAGCCGAGCGAAGCTGCGGCAAGTGCCTTCGCCTGGGTCAGCCACTCGTCGCGTCCCGGCGGTGTGGCGCCCCAGGAATCGCAGACGTCGCGGACGACCGAGGCGATGTCCCCGACGACCGCGATATTCGCGGCGCGGTTCCCACCCATGCGATCGGCTTCGATGTCGACCTGAAGCATGGTCTGGTCGGCGCCGAAGAGCGGCGCGCCGCCGTACATGACGTTCGCGTTGAACGCCGAGCCGAGCACGAGCACGCAGTCAGCGCTCGGGATCGCCAGGCCGCCATGGACGAGCGATCCCAGGCTCCACGGATGCGAGTCGGCGATGACGCCCCGAGCCGCGCTGGCGGTGATCACCGGGATCTGGGCGCGCTCGGCGAAACGCGCGATCTCACTGCCGGCCTCGGACCAGAACGCGCCGCTCCCGGCGACGACGACGGGGCGCTCGGCGCCGGCAAGGGCCGCGACGAGCGAACCGATCTCGGCCGGTGCAGCCGCCGGGCGCGGAATCGAGGCCGGGAATCCCGGTGGAGCCACATCGAGCGGCTTCGCCTGGGCGTAGACCGCGTCGGCGTCGACGTCGAGGTACACCGCTCCCGGGCAGCCGCTCCGGGCTCGGTACAGCGCTTCCGCAACGTAGCGAGGTGCCCGACCTGCGTCAATACAGCTCGCAGCCCACTTCGTCGCCGGCGCCGCAATGGCTCGTTGGTCGATGTCCATGACCGCTCCGCGGCCTTGCTTCGAGAGCCCGGTGCGGCCGGCGAGCATCACCATCGGGACGCTCCACGCACCCGCGTCGACGAGTCCGATGAGGCCGTTGGCGAAGCCGGGACCCGCCGTCACGGCCGCGACGCCGACGTCCCCGGTGGCAAGCGCCCATCCCTCGGCGGCAAGGGCCGCAGCTCCTTCGTGACGCGTGTCGATCACGCGGATGTCCTCGTCGATGCACGCATCGAGAAAGGGGAGGATGTGCCCGCCGGGGAGCGCGAAGACGGTGCTGACGCCACGCTCGCGGAGCGTTCGCGCTATCAGCGCGCCGCCGTCCGTGCGCGCGGAAGCACTCTCGCTGTGGAGTTGCTCGGCGGCGACGTCAGGCATGAATTCGGAGTGTATCGACCGGTATCGTCGGCGGGCACTGTGCTGACGCGGCGATAGAATGAGCGCCTTGCAGGACGAACCCGCGCCGGACGTGGAGGTCGCCACGCCCGACGAGCCCGGCGGCCTGGGGATGCGGGCGCTGCGCAACACCATCCTGATCCTCGTCGTGCGCGTGGTCTCGCGGATCATCGCGCTGGTCGCGGTGATCATCATCGGCAACTACCTGGACCCGACCAGATTCGGTGAGATGCAGACGGCGATCACGTATGTGGGGCTTGTCGGGACGCTCACGGATCTGGGCTTCTCCGCGCTGTACGTACGGGAAGGTGCCCGTCACACCGACGAGATCGCACGCTACTGGAACAACGTAGCGTCGCTCAAGGTTGTCGGCGCAGCCATCGGACTGCCGCTCATCTTCGGAGCTCTGTATTTCGCTGGTGTGCGGTCGTTGCTCTGGCCGTGCTTCGCGATTCTCGTGCTCTCCGGCTACCAACTCTTGCTGCGCAACACGTTGTACGCGTTGCAGCGCCTCAAGTTCGAGATTCTCGAGATCGTTCCCGAGACGCTCGTCGTCTTCGCGCTCGTCCTCGTCGGCGTACACATCCATGCGGACACGGGATTCTTCCTCTGGGCGTATGCGATTTCGTACGCATTCGCCTGCGTGTACTTCGGCACCGTGCTCATGTCGATGAAGGTGCTCCGTCCCGGGGTTGCCTTCGAGCCGAAATTGCTGCTGCGGTGGGTGCGCATCGCGATTCCGTTTGGCATCACCTTCATCATCACGACCGTCTACTTCAAGGTGGACGTGCCGATCCTGCAGCGGTTCCGGCCGTACTCTGAGGTGGGCGATTACACGTTCGCGTACAAGCCGTTCGAGGCGCTGCTGTTCATTCCGTTCGCCTTGCGCAGCGTAGTCTTCCCCGTTCTCGCGGTCTACCACCGGCGCTCGCCGACTCGCGTGTTGCCGCTGGCCGAGAAGTTCTTCAAGGCTCTCGTCATCCTCGGGTGGCCGATCACCGTCGGCGTCTTCCTGCTCGCCCCGCAGTTCAACAGCCTGCTCCAACTCTATCCCGGGTCGGAGCCCGCACTGCAGATCCTCGCGCTGGCAATCGTCTTCATGTTCGCGGACAACACGTTCGCCGCAACCCTCAATGCGATCGACAAACAGGACGTCTTCGCATTCGTCGCCCTGGTCGGCCTGGTGATCAACGTCGGCGTCAATCTGATTGTCATTCCGCGCTACGGATACCTGGGCGCAAGCTGGGCAGTCGTCGTGACCGAGGCAGCGCTCGTGGTCGTCGGATGGTTCGTCCTCCGCGCGCAACTCGGTGCCCTCAGGGCGGTGAGCACGTCATGGAAGGCGATCGTGGCGGGCCTCGTCATGGGTGCGTTCATCTACGTGGCGAACCCCCACCAGAGCCGTGCGCTGCTCTTCGTCGTGGTGTTCGCGTCGGCGTTGATCTATTTCGCCGTGCTGCTCGTCCTTCGCGTCGCGGATCGTGAGGAGCTGAGCCTCATCCGCAACGCGATCAGGATCCGGCGCTAGACCGAGACGGGGGCCGCCGCCAGATCGGCAAGCACCGCCATCGCAGCGTTCCGGCCGTTGATTGCCATGACGCTGCCGCCCGGATGCGTGCTCGCGCCGCACATGTACAACCCGGGCATCGGAGTCCGCGGGCTGAACCGGCGGTCCCACATCTGATCGGGGAGACACTCTCCCTGGAAGATGTGACCGCCCGAGAGGCCGACTGCGCGCTCGATGTCGGGCGGCGCGAGCACCTGGCGCGACTCAACACAGTCGACGATGTCGGGAGCGAATCGGGCGATCTCGGCGAACGCCTCATCCGCGACAGCCTCACGGCGCTCATCCCACGAGCCGCTCGCCAGCGTGTACGGCGCGTACTCGGCAAAGACGCTCATGACGTGCTTGCCCTCCGGCGCCACCGACGGATCGTATGCGCTGTGGAAATAGAGCTCGGCCCAGCGCGGTGCCGGCTCGCCGCGCCTGCTGCGCTCGTACGCGGCTTGCGTCTCGTCAACGCTCCGCGCGATCGTGACCATTGCACGATGCGGTGCGTCATCCGGTCCAGCCGCAGTGAACGTGGGAAGCCGTGACAGAGCGCAATTGATCTTCAACACCGGACCTTCCATTCGCCAATCGCTGACTTTGCGCGTGAAAGCCTCCGGCGCTGCGTCGGAACAGAGGGCAAGCGTCGTGCGTGGATCGGCGTTCGAAACGACCGTGCGCGCCGCCAGGCGCCAACCGTCCTCGAGCACCACCGCCTCTCCGGGCACGATCTCGGCGACCCGCGCACCTAGCGTGATCGTCACGCCGGCTTCCTTTGCGGCGCTCGCCAGTGCGAATGAAACGTTGCCCATACCACCCTGGACGTATCCCCACGCTCCGGGCCGGCCCTCGATGGTCCCCATCGAGTGCATCGCGTGAATGGCGGCGGTGCCGGGATCGCGCGGGCCTGCCCACGTTCCGATGAGACCCTGCCCGTGCAGTGCGGTGCGCAGGCGCTCATCGCTGACGTGGCGCTCGATGACCGACGCGATCGACTCCTCGAACATCACCTCGATGAGCTCGGGATCGTGGCCGAGCAACTCTTCGAGCGCCGGCCGATCCGGAGCATCGCCGACCCAGGTGTCGTGCGGTTCGGCACGCAACGCGGTACGGATGCGCGCGAACAGTTGCTCATACCGGGAGTAGCCGTCCGCGTCGCCGGGGCTCATCGCCGCGACGACTCGATGGTTGCGGTCCGAGTCGTCCCAGAGGCTCACCGACGTGCCGTCATCGAAGGGACACCAGAGGTGCGGATCGACAAGATGGACGCGGTAGCCGTGGTCGCGGAGCCCCAGCTCGTCGATCACCCGCGGATGGAGGAGACCGACGAGGTAGGCGCACGGGCTGACGACGAAGCCCTGGTCCTCGAAGGGGCGCTCGAGCGTGCAGGCGCCACCGATGCGATCTCGCGCCTCGAGCACGAGCACTCGCTGGCCGGCGCGGGCGAGATACGTGGCCGCCGCGAGCCCGTTGTGGCCCGCCCCGACAACGATGGTGTCCCAGTGCTGTGCCACGGCCGCTGTGCTCACGCGCGGGCCCGCAGCAGCGTGCTGGCCTGCCGCCGCTCGCCACGGCCTTCGCGCAGCGCGACACCGAGTACGGACCGAAAGCGCTCGGCCTCGTCCGCGGTCAACGCGGCTTCCATGAGCGCTCGCGTCGTCGCCGCCAGCGGATTCGGTGCAGTGTCGAGGAATACGTCAAGGTCGTCGCGCGCCGGCGGCGAAGCGAGTGCGAGATCGGTCTGCACGTCGATGTCGTGGAAGCCGGCGTCGTGGGCCATGGCGATGAGGTCGCGATCGTCGAAACCGCAGAGCAGGTCACGGTCTCCCGTGCCGGACGCACGTTCAGCTGCGACGAGCTTGCGCTCGAGATCGGTCACCTCCGTGACGTCGTACCCCCAGAGATATCCGGGTCTGTCCACCGACATCCAGATGTTGAGCGGCTCGCCGAGCGACAGCCGGCCACCGGGCCGGAGCACGCGGTGATATTCCTCGAACACGTGCCCGGGATCTTCGATGAACAGCAGCACCGCGCGCTCGACGATGACGTCGACCGATGCGGCCGGAATCGGGGAGAGGTCGACTGCGGATGCGGGGACGAAGCGCGCGCGATCGAGCGCCGCGAGCCGCTCCACCTCCGCACGGCAATCGTCGAGGGAGGGCTCTGACACGTCGGAGAAGATGACCTGTCCCTCCGGTCCAACACGATCGAGTGCGGCGATTCCGAGCAGACCGTGGCCCGTGCCGACGTCGAGAACGGTGTCACCGTGCCCGATCTCCGCCCTGTCCAGGATGCGGTCGCGAACGGAGGCCAGCCGAGCAAGGTTAATGGCGCGCATGCGCTCGCTGCCACCGTCGCGTCCGCTACGCAGCCAGTCGGCCCAGACGTCGGTTTCAGGCACGTGGGGTCGGAACGAGCACGATCTTGCCCACAGCGTCGCCGGCCTCCATGAGGCGATGCGCCTCGCCGGCCTCGTCGAAGGTCAAGGTCCGGTCGATGACCGGTCGCAGCCTCCCGTCAGCGAGCGCAGGAACGACGTCGGCAGCGAACGCTGCGACGATGGTCGCCTTCTGATCCGCGGGCCGTGAGCGCAACGAAGTGGAGATAAGCGAGATGCGGCGCCGCATCATGACGCCGAGGTCGATATCCGTATGCGTGCCACCTTGCATGCCGATCGCGACGATGCGTCCGTCGCTTGCCACGACATCGAGATTCCGCTCCAGGTATGAGGCTCCCATGATGTCGAGGACCACATCGGCACCGCGGCCCTCGGTCAGCTCGCGAGTCCGCGCGACGAAGTCCTCGGTGTTGTAGTTGATGCCTGCGTCGGCTCCCAGCTCGATGCATCGGTCGAGCTTTGCAGCGCTGCCCGCGGTGACGACGATGTGGCATCCGTGGAGGCGCGCGAGCTGAATCGCGGCGGTCCCGACACCGCCGCCGCCGCCATGGATGAGGACGGTCTCACCGGGCGCAAGCCGTCCGCGGGTGAACAGCGCGTCGTGCGCGGTGATGAACACCTCAGGAATGCCACCCGCGTGGATCAGGTCAACGTTGTCTGGAACGCGGACCACCTGCGCCGAGCGGACGGTGACGAGCTCGGCATATCCGCCGCCCTCGAGGAGCGCCATGACTCTGTCGCCGGTCGAAACCCCGTCGACCCCGCCTCCGAGTTCGTCGATGATGCCGGACGCCTCGAGCCCCAGGATGTCGCTCGCCCCGGGCGGTGGTGGGTAGAGACCCCTGCGCTGGAGCAGGTCCGCACGGTTGACACCGGCGGCAGCAACGCGGATCAGGACCTCGCCGTCAGCGGCGTGGGGATCGGGTCGCTCCTCGACGTGTAACTGCTCTGGCCCGCCGGGTTCGGCGACCACGACGGCGCGCATCAGTCAGCCGCGGAATTGAGCGCGCGAGCGCCGGCTAGGAGATCAGTCCGGGCAGCGACGAGGTGGCCATCGGGCCAGTCCACACCGCGCCAAGGCCGGCCGTGTTCGAGAACTGCGCGAACGGAATCTGCCAGTCGCCCTCGCCGTCGGAGTAGCCGGCGTTGTACCCGGTGTTTTCGATCTGGACGACGTCGCCCGGGATGCTGAAGTTGTAGTACGTGGTGGCGCGCGCATTGCTGAGGTTCACGCAGCCGTGCGAGACATCGGCGCGGCCCTGCGAGCCTACCGACCATGGGGCGGCGTGGATGAAGTAGCCGCTCGTCGATATCGCGGTGTCCTCGTAGACGGGGTCGCTGTAGTACTCGGACCCACCCGGGATGCACGCGGCCGGTGTGTGGAATGTCGGGCAGGACTTCATCACGACGACGGGTGTCTTGTAGAGGACGATCAGGGTGCCCTGGATGGTCGCGAAGCCGCCCTTGCCGAGGCTCACGGGCCAGGTGGCCATCAGCTTCCCGCCGTTGAAGACCTGCATCGTGTGCGTGTTGTTGTTGATGATCGAGACATGGCTGGCACCAACAGTGAAGCTCGAGGTCCAGCCGGCCAGGCCCCAGAGGCCACCACCGGCGTCAAAGCCCTTGAGGTTGGCCGTCACCGTGACCTTGGTGCCGGCGGGCCAGTAGGTCTGAGTGCGGAAGTGCACCTCGTTGCCGGCGAGCCAGTGCCACGCGCCGGTCACAGCAGGGGTCGACGTGATCTGAATCCGTTCGAGGAGTGCCGCGCGCGACGCCGCCGGGATGTTGGTGTTGAAGTGCAGGTCGATCGTCTCGCCGACGCCGACCGTCTCGCCGTTGAGCGGGGTCATGCCGGTGAGCAAGCGTCCGGACGGGGTCAGCGTCGAGAAGCTTGACTTCGTCGTGGCAGTCGAGCCCGCGGTGCTCGTCGCCGTGGCGACGACCGTGTAGTGCGCGCCCTCATCGAGTGGCTGGCTCATCCGCCAGCTCCTTCCGTCGGGGGCAAGCACGCCCGGAAGCGGCGTTGACGATCCAACCTCGGTGAGCGATACGGTGTCGAGGTGGCCGGTGCTCGCCGTCACCACGATGGGTGCGTCGAGGCCAACACCGGCTGTCGCATTCGTCGGGCTCACGGCGATGGTGGGAGGAGCCGCGACCACCGGAGCGCCGGCGACGTGAACGCCAACTGCGGCGACGGGTCCCTGCGTCCCCGGAAGGGCGCACGATGTGAGCAGCAGTCCGCCGAAGGCCACGACGCCACCGGCAAACAGGCCGCGGCGGCCCCGCCTCGTCAGGTCAGCCATGCAATTCCACCGTACCATTGTTCGGTCTCAGGGCGCGTTCGACGTCTGAGCAACGTCACTGATAACGCCGGCGTCACCGCTGAGGTTTCGTCGTTCCACTTCACTGGGGGATGCTGACCCAATGGTATCGCTCTTGCTCGATTGTCACGACCTCGCTGCACGGCTGGCGTCCAGCACGCCGCCGATCGTTCTCGATGTTCGCTGGTCGCTCGGCGGCCCGCCCGGCGTGGGGGAGTACCGCCGCGGCCACATCGCGGGAGCGCGGTTCGTTGATCTTGATCTCGAGCTGAGCGCCCCGCCAGGGCCGGGTCGGCATCCGCTGCCGAGCCCCCGCGACTTCGAGGCTGCGATGCGGCGTCATGGCGTCAGCGCTTCTCGACAGGTCGTCGCCTACGACGCGTCAACGGGCACCTCGGCAGCACGCGCATGGTGGCTGCTCCGCTACTTCGGCCATCCAGACGTTGCCGTGCTCGACGGCGGTTTTGCCGCGTGGACGGCGGCCGGACTCCCGGTTGCGGCGGGGGATGAGCCGTCGGTTGCACCAGGGGACTTCCGTGGCACTGCGGGCGGCATGCCGCTCCTCGATGCAGCCGGAGCGGCCGCGCTGGCGTCGCGCGGGATCCTCGTCGACGCCCGAGCGCCCGAACGATTTCGCGGCGATGTGGAGCCGGTCGATCCCGTGGCGGGACACATCCCCGGCGCACGCAACATGCCGGCGCAGCAGACCCTCCGTGCCGACGGGAGACTCCTGCCAGCCGACGCGTTGCGCGAGCGTTTTGCCGCAGTCGGTGTCCGCCCGGGGGAAGTCGTCGGCGTGTACTGCGGGTCCGGCGTGGTGGCCACCCAGGAGATCCTGGCAATGGCGGTGGCCGGCATCGACGCCGAGCTGTACCCGGGCTCCTGGAGCGAGTGGATCAGCGACCCGAGCCGGCCGATCGCCACCGGCACTTGAAGAAAGATGGGCCGGCGCTCCCCCGAACGCCGACCCCCTGATAAGAGCTGAGTTGGAGCCGTTCCGACGCGGCGAACGCGTCGCACGAGCCTTGCGTCTCAAACGCAGAGTAACGCGACAGGCCAGCGGTGTAAAGAACATCGTCACTGATCCTCGCTTGGCGGTACGCTAGCCGACATAGCCGAGTTGCGGCAGCGGAGGCAGCAGTGACCGCGGTTCTTCCAGACCGGTGGCTCAATGAATTGAGTCGCGCGTCGCGGGATCTCCGTCTCGTGCGCGGTGACGGCGCGTACGTCTGGGACGACGAGGAGCGCCGCTACCTGGACCTGACGTCGAACGGCGGCACGACGCTGCTCGGCCACAACGATGCGCGCATCAACGAGGCCATCCGCAGTCAGCTCGATGTGTTCACCGCGGTCCCGCCGGGCTTCGATTACGACCTTCGGGAGGAACTGCTCGAGGCCCTCAGCTTCATCATTCCCACGCCCCTGACGCATGTCAGCTTCACGGCGTCAGGGTCGGAAGCCGTCGACCTCGCCATCATGTTGGCCGCGTCAGCCTCCGAGCGCCCGCGCATCATCGCCATGCAGCGTTCCGACCATGGCACCGGCATCGGCGGGCGCGCCGCGAGCATGGGCGATCGGCTCGACGCGATCGCCGGACGCCCGCTCGACATCCAGCGCGTCCCGTTCGGCAGCATCGAAGCCCTGGAGGGGAAGCTCGACGATGGGGTCGCCGCCGTGATCGTCGAGCCGGTTCAGGTTGAGGCCGGCATCAGGATTCCCGCGCCGGGATATCTGGCCGCGGTCGGCGCGCTCTGCCGCCAGGTCGGCGCCCTGCTCATCGTCGACGAGGTCCGCACAGCGTTGCGCATGGGTCCGGTCCTCGCATCCGCCGCAGCCGATGTGGCACCCGACATCGTCTGTCTCGGATCGTCACTCGCCAATGGCATGCCCTTCGGCGTCACCGCGGTCGGACCGTCGATCGCCCGGCGAACTCGCCTGGCGGGCCGTGAGCTCGAGGCGTCGTGCCCGCCGCTGGTGAGCGCGGCAGCCAACGCGACGATCCGGACCGTGCTCAGTCCCACGCTGCGAGCGATTGCAAGCCTCACGTCCGACCGGTTGCAGGCTCGACTGCGCGCGCTGCGCCTGGGCGAGATTCGTGAGGTTCGGGGCTGCGGGGCCATGGTGGCCGTCGAAACGAGCCTGAATGCAGCCATGTTGCTTCGCCACCTGCAGCGCCGCGATGTGCTCGCCCTTCCTGGCGGCCCGGGCTGCATCCGCCTGCTGGCGCCGCTGATCCTCGACCGTCGCGAGGCGGACGTCGTCGTCGAGACGCTCGCCGCGGTCATCCTGGCAACGCGCCCACCGCGCCGCCGGTCTGTCACCGCTCCGATCGACGACGCCGTCGCCGTTGAGCTCCCCGGGCGCTCGATGCGCCGGCAGCGGTCGCATCTTCGGAGCGCTCAGAGCTAGCCGATCGCGCTCTCGGCGGGCGTCAGTTGAGACGCTCGACGATCATGGCCATCCCCTGACCGCCGCCGACGCACATCGTCTCGAGGCCGATCGTCTTGTTGTCGGTCTGCAGGTCGTTGAGCAACGTGCAGAGGATGCGAGCGCCCGTCATGCCGAAGGGATGGCCGAGTGCGATCGCGCCGCCGTGGGGGTTGAGCCGGTCGTCGAACGGGTCGAGCCCGATGCCGCGAGCCGACGGGATCACCTGCGCCGCAAAGGCCTCGTTGATCTCCACGACGTCGATGTCGCCGATGGTCATCCCGGCCCGCTCGAGCGCTTGCCTGGACGCCTGGATCGGACCGAGGCCCATGTACTCGGGCTCGAGCGCGGTCAAGCCGGTGGCGACGATGCGCGCCAGCGGCGCCAGGCCGAGCTCCTTGGCGCGCGTGTCCGACATGATCACCACCGCCGCCGCGCCGTCATTCAAAGGGCATGCGTTCCCGGCGGTGACCGTCCCGTTCTCGCGAAACACCGGCTTCAACTCGGCAAGCTTCTCCAGCGTCGTCTCGCGCCGCGGCCCGTCGTCCTTGGTAATGGTGCCGCCGCCGTCGGGCAGCGTGATCGGCACGATCTCGCGGGCGAAGAACCCGTCGTCCTGCGCCGCCACCGCACGCTGCTGGCTGCGCAGCGCGAAGCGGTCCTGCTCCTCGCGCGAGATCTCCTCGCGCGCCGCCACGTTCTCGGCGGTCTGGCCCATGGCGATGTACACGTCAGGGAATCCCTCGGGATTGCCGGGCTCGAGGCGCTCGTTGCGGCATTGGCCCATGTCGCTGCTGCCGTTTGCGAAGCGCGAGACGCACTCAACGCCGACACTGAGGAAGACGTCGCCCTCACCCGCGCGGATCGCGTGTGCGGCCATGCGTGACGTCTGCAGCGATGACGAGCAGTACCGCGTGACCGTCGTTCCGGGCACGTCCAGACCGCTCAGGATGCTGATCACGCGCCCGAGGTTGAAGCCCTGCTCGCCGCCCGGGCAGACCGCATCCGCAGATGAGGTCCTCGATGGTCGCGCGGTCGAGCTCCGGCAGGCGGTCGAGCACCTGCATCACGACGCTTGCGGCGAGGTCGTCCGGGCGGATGTTGACGAGTGAGCCTTTCATCGCACGCCCGATTGGCGAGCGACCGAGGGCGACGATGACTGGCTCAGGCATGGGGTGGTCTCCGAGGTGTCGTGGTTCTGGTGACGGCTAAAAGCGGCGGGCCGGGTCACGGCGACCCGGCCCTTCCAGTATCGGTGTTTCCTAGCTCGGGAGAGCCTTGACGAAGAGCGGGCCCAGATGGTGCCCACGCCGCTCGCCAGGTCGTAACCGGTGCCTGCCGCGAAGCCGTGCACCGTCGTCAGCGCGCCGCCGTTGTGCGCGTTGTCGAAGATGAAGGTGTTGTTCCCCGAGGTGACATCAACGATGCCCGAGGGCAGCCCGATCGACGGCGGAGCTCATCGAGATGTCCGGCGTGCCACATCCGGCTCACCGAACGTCAAGGACGGGCTGGTCAGCCGGCGACGGCGAGCGGCTGGGCCGCTGCAGACACGCGGTTCCTGCCGAGGTGCTTGGACTCGTACATCGCGTCGTCCGCTGACCTGACGAGGACGTCCTCGGCAGTGGTGATGCCGGTTGCGACGCCGATGCTGATGGTGACCAGGACCGACGTTTCGCCTAGGTTGATCGGTGTCGCGGCAACTGCGGATCGGAGGCGCTCGGCGAGCACGAGCGCCGCTGCGGAGCCACTGTTCGGGAGCAGCACAAGAAATTCCTCGCCGCCCCATCGCCCGACGAGGTCCTCGGTACGCACGACGCTGCGGAGACGGCAGGCGACCTGCTTGAGCGCGCGATCGCCGCCTGCATGCCCGGCTGAATCATTGACGTGCTTGAAATGGTCGACGTCGATGAGCAGCACACTGACCGGCTCCTGGCGCCGGCGCGCGACGCTGAGGAGAGCGGTGAGTTGCTCGTCGAGGTGCCTTCGGTTGTAGAGACCGGTGAGGCTGTCGACACGCGCGAGGCGGTCGAGGTCGACGTTGAGCCGGTCGAGGCGTTCGCGGCCGTCGAGATAGCGGAAGAAGAAGAGGAGTCCGACGGCGAGGCCGATGGAGAACAACGCGTACACCAGCCATGGCACCCAGAGCGTCGCTCCGGAGAGGGCGGAGAACAGGCTTGCGGTCGGCACGCTGACCGCCATGCGCCACGGAGTGCCGGGAACGGGTTGCGTCGCGAAATACGTCTGATCCGGGCCGTTGATGATGCCGTGCGTTGAGGTCCGCATTGCTGCCGCGAGGTTCGGATCGGTTTGCTGCAGCGTGTGGATCGAGCTCTCACTCAGTGCTGGGCTGCTCGTCACGATGTCCCCGTTGGCGTCAACGAGATAGCCTCGATGGCCGGCATACGGAATGGCGTTCGCGAGGTAGTCGGTGAGCGGCGTGTCAGCGACTTCGTACGCTCCGCTGTAGACACGGAGCGATCCGTTCGCTGCGATGAAGGGTGTCGCGAAGGCGACGACGGGAAGACCGAGCGCGGCGGACAGCGCCAGGTTCGACACGGCCGCGTGGTGGGCGACGGCCGAAGCAAGGTGCGGGTATTTGCTCGAGAGATTCGTGCCGATCAGCTTCGGACTCGGCGGATCGATGGCGAGCACGTCGCCCCGATTGTCGAGGAGCACGACCGCCTCAAACCCGAACGCCTCGTTGGCCGCTGCGAAGGCAGATGCACTCGGAGGGGAGCCGCCGAGTTGTTGGGTGGCTGCCAGGTCCTCGGTTTGCAGGAGGTCGGCAACGTATGTGGCGGCGAATCGCGCTGCGATGTTTGCCCGGACCTGAAACGTCGCCTGCTCGATTGTTCCGCCCTTGTGCCTGCGAGGCAGTCAGCGCGACGGCAATGCCCGCGATGGCGATCACGGCGACGGCCGCGACACCCGCGCGCTTTGCCCGAAAGCGACGCATGGCCGGATTGTCAGGGCAGTGCCGGTTCCGCCGGTCACCGACTGCCATCGCATTGGTAACGGTGACGCTGGTCGTTGCCCCTTGATCGCACAGCCCACCGGCTCGGGACAGTGGACCGCGTTTGCGGGCGCAGTCATGCGCCGACTATTCTCGCCGCGTGAGCTATTTCGTCACCGGGGCAACAGGGTTCATCGGCCGCCAACTCCTGCCGCTCCTGATGGCGAGAGGCGAGGACGTCTTCGTCCTCATTCGGGAAGGCTCGGGTGAGCGTTTTGCGCCGCACCATCGGCGACTCGATCCGAGCGGTCAACACCTCCACGTGCTGCGCGGCGACCTCACCGAGCCAGGTCTGGCGTTGTCAGCCGAGGATCGCGAACGTCTGCGCGGCGCGAAGGCGTTCCATCTCGCGGCCGTGTATGACCTCACGGCGCCTGAGGAAGAGACGGAGCGCGCCAACGTCACCGGCACGCGCAACCTTGTCGCGGTCGCGAACGAGATCGGCGCGGCATGCCTGCATCTCGTCAGCTCGATCGCCGTCGCGGGCCGCTTCAAGGGCACGTTCACGGAGGCCATGTTCGACGAGGGACAGGACCTCGACCACGCGTACTACCGGACGAAGCATGAATCCGAGCGCATCGTGCGCGAGGAGGCCACAGTGCCCTGGCGTATCTATCGCCCGGGTCTCGTCATCGGCTCGTCGGAGACCGGGGAGGCGGACCGCGTGGACGGTCCGTACTACGCGTTCAAGCTCATCCAACAGATGCGCGACGCGTTTCCGCAGTGGGTGCCGTTCATCGGGCCCGAAGGCGGGCCGTTCAACCTTGTTCCGGTCGATTTTGTCGTCAACGCCATCGACCACATCGCTCACGTCGATGGTCTCGACGGTCGTGCCTTCCACATCGTCGATCCCGCGCCGCTGTCGCTCGGTGACACGCTCAACACCTTCTGCCGGGCGGCGCACGCTCCTGAGTTCGCGCTACGCATCGACCGGCGGATGGCGCGGATGCTTCCCGGCGGTCTTTCGGCGATGGGCTCGCTGCCGGCGGTGAAACGGATGCGTGAGCAGGCGCTGGCGCGACTCGGTATCCCCGAGGCGGCGTTCACCTATATGGACTATCCCGCCACGTTCGACGCCACCGGCGCGCAGGCGGCGCTCGCGGGGAGCGGCATTGTCTGCCCGGCGTTGCACGATTACGCGTGGAAGGTCTGGGACTACTGGGAGCGCCACCTCGATCCGCAGCTGCCGACGCCGGCCAACATCCGCCGCGTTGTCGGCGAGCGCGTCGTCGTGGTGACCGGCGCCTCGAGCGGCATCGGCCGGGCGGTGTGCAGTCACCTTGCGGCGTCGGGCGCGATCATCGTCGGGGTCGCGCGCCGCGTCGAGCAGTTGGAGGAGATGCGCGACGAGGTCGCGCAGGCTGGTGGCCGGGCGTACATCTATCCCACGGACCTGAGCGACCACGACGCATGCACGCACCTCATCGAGCAGGTCATCGCCGACCACGGCCGGGTCGACGTGCTCATCAACAATGCCGGGCGCTCGATCCGTCGATCGGTGCTCGATTCGCTCGACCGTTTCCACGATTTCGAGCGCACGATGAAGCTGAACTACTTCGGCGCGATCGCCTTGATCATGGCCGTGATCACCGGGATGCGTGAGCGCCAGGACGGGCACATCATCAACATCACCTCGATCGGCGGCCAGGCGTATCCGCCGCGCTTTGCGGCATACGTGGCAAGCAAGAACGCGCTCGACGGCTTCTCACGCTGCTTCGCCCCCGAGGTGGCGGCCGAAGGGATCGCGGTGACCACCATCCACATGCCTCTGGTTCGCACGCCGATGATCGCTCCCACGGGGATGTACAAGAACTTCCCGACGATCAGCTCCGACGAGGCCGCGGAAATGGTCGTCGAAGCACTGATCAAGCGGCCCCATGAGGTGTCGACACGCGTCGGGAAGTTCGGCGAGCTCGTCCACGCGATCGCGCCCAACGTGCACCAGCTGATCATGGCCGGCGCGTTTCACATGCTCCCCGACAGCGCTTCGGCGCGAGAGGACGGCGAGCGCGGCGATGAGTTCGGTGACTCCCGAGGCCTACGCGCTCGGCATGCTCATGCGCGGCATTCACCTGTGATCAGTCGGACGGGCAGGCGCTGCCGCACTATTGCCCGTGCAACGCGTCAGGGGCGACGAGGAGGACACCATGGCCAAGCGGAGTGAACAGATCGACCTGCTGAGCGGGGTCGATCTCTTCAGCGGGCTGTCGAGGAAAGAGGTCGGCCTCGTGCTCCAGTACATGCGCGACCACGAGTTTCCCGCAGGGCGGGCAGTGGTGAGCGAGGGGGAGGAGGGCGGCAGGTTCTTCCTCATCGTCTCGGGGAGCGCGGTCGTGCGTCGCGGCGGGCGGCGCCTCCGGAGGCTCGGTCCCGGCGACTCCTTCGGGGATATCGCCCTCATCGACGGTGGCCCTCGCTCGGCGACCGTCGAGGCGGAGACGCCGCTCAGCACGCTGTCGCTCGCCACCTGGAACTTCAAGGGAGCACTCCGAGAGAATCCGAGCATCGGGTTCAAACTCCTGCTCGTCTTGTGCAAGCGTTTGCGCGAGGCGGAGTTGCGCGCACCGATCTAGGGTGCGCTGTCAGACGGCAGCGGTCGTGGTCGAGATTCGGCGCTTGCGCCTCGCGAAGTAGGCGCGGAGGCCGATCGAGAGTCCGCCGAAGAGCACGAAGAGGACGATCGCGGTAACGATCGGCGCCTTGCCCGGATGCGCGGCCGTCGACTGGGGGCGCAACTCCACCTCGAGCAGGCCGAAAACGGCGATGCCGAACATCACCGCCCAGGCCGCGCGACTCCAGGCGACGAGCGTCCCACCGGGGAGAAAACGCAATGGGAGCAGGCCGATCACGCTCCCCACGAGCCCGCCGATGAACAGCGACGCCAGCAGGTCTGACGCGACGACGGTGACGAATCCGGCTGTGGGTTGCGCGGCGGCGCCATGTACCGGTACCCAGGCAAGCCAGGCGAGCACGGCGATGACGAGACTTGTGATGGAACCGAGCGCAACGCTCTGTCCCGCCTCGTTTTTGGCGAGGGTCCCTCCGAACGCGATGCCCGCGATGATCCCGTACAGATACCCCGGCTGAAAGGCGGAAAGCCGTGACACGAGAACGCAGGCTGCGGCGACGGCGAGACCGGCGGGCAGCGCGTGGAACTCCCAGTGGAGGTCACGTCCGCGCATGCGCCGGTATGAGTAGTTGACGAGCGCCGAGACCGTGACGCCGACAAGGATTGCGAGGATGACCGCCACATAGGTCGCTGCGGAGCGGCCGTTGAATCCGAATTTCGGGTCGTTGAGGCCGCCGAGGACGGCGCCGACCAGGACGACGACGGCGAAGATGAGCGCCGATCGCATCGTCGTCGACGACTTCGACGCTTCACGCCGAAGGCGTTGCAACCAGCGCAGCCGTCGCGTTGCGATGGCGCGAATCTCGTCGTAATTCTCCTCGAACGTGTGGTTGAACAACTGCGACGGGAAGGTGATGAACAGAATGATCCCGAGCGTGATCGCGGCATTGATGAGGCTGTTACCGAGCGACGAGAACGCGTCTGCCGGTGTCGACAATGCAGACGAGATCGACGATTCGCTTGGGTTCACCGGAGGCGCCCCCGGTGCGGATGTCGTCACCGGAGCGCAGTTCGCGGTGATGTGTGCCGGGAATGCGCTGCCGGCGGGAACGCCTTCCAGGGTCACGTGCTCGATCGCCCCGGGAGCACCGACGCCGCCGTTGCACACCCAGAGGCCCGCTTCCTGGCTGTATGCACCCGTGATCAACGTGGCGACCCACGCGCCACCGGCATCGCGGGTTGCGGCTGCCACGTGCAAGGAGAGCGTCGCGTCGATAAAGCCCTCGGGCGGGAGGCATGACGGCAGACCGGGACCGCCGATGCCACCGGATGTTGAATAGGTGTCGACGAGATTCGCGCCCGTCTGCACCATCGGCTTGTCGGTGTCAGGTCCGACGAAGCCGATCTGCGACGGGCTGATGAACTGGATGCTGCCGTTTGTCTGATTCCCGTCGATGGTCACGTCACATTGCCCGGCAGCAGTACAGGTCGATGCGAAGGTCACGTCGTCGGTGCTCTCGAATCCCACCGGTTTGCGATACGACGGCACCGCTCCGGCGCTGTACGAGGTCACCGTTTCCCTGAGCTGCCACGGTCCCGTGATCGTCGCGGCGGCGACGTTGCCACAGTCCGCAAGGACCGTCGTCACGCCGACGATCGACAGGGTCAGGAGGAATGCGAACGCACCGAAGCCA
Organism: Candidatus Dormiibacterota bacterium; assembly: GCA_963757475.1. GTDB lineage: Bacteria > Chloroflexota > Dormibacteria > Aeolococcales > Aeolococcaceae > Palsa-851. The sequence goes on along the minus strand of CAVWRW010000003.1, from coordinate 42,537 downwards.
CGCAGCGCCCAGCGAGGCAGCGCCACCATCCGTCGACCGCCATCCGGTCGGCCCTTCGACGCGGTCACTGTCAGCCCTGCGCGGGGTCCTCGGCAACGATGCGGTTGGCGATGATGCCGATCTCCGGGATCTCCACCTCACAGAGCTGTCCCGGCTGCAGCCACGGCGCCGGGTGCTGACCCATCGCGACGCCGGCCGGTGTGCCGGTGAGGATGAGATCACCCGGCTCGAGCGTGAACGCGTCCGAGATGTACGAGATGAGCGTCGCCACGTCGAAGATCATGTCCGCGGTGTCGCCGTCCTGGCGAAGGATGCCGTCCACGCGGCAGCGAACCTTGAGCGCCTGCGGGTCGGGGATCTCATCGGCGGAGACGATCCAGGGACCGATCGGGCAGAACGTGTCGAAGCTCTTGCCGCGGAGCCACTGGTCGCCCAATCCGAGCTGCGCGTTGCGCGCTGAGATGTCGTTGGCGCAGCAGTACCCGGCGACGTGCGCGAGCGCCCGATCCTTGGAGATGCGGCGGCCACCGGTCCCGATCACGACACAGAGCTCTGCCTCGTAGTCGAGGTCGTCGACCTCGCGCGGACGGACGACGTCGTCGAAGGGTCCGCGCACCGACGTCACCAGCTTCGCGAACAGGATTGGCCGAGTTGGCACATCGTTGCCCAGCTCTTTGGCGTGGTCGGCGTAGTTGCGGCCCGCGCAGACGATCTTGCCGGGGCGCGGCACCGGAGGACCCAGGTTGTAGAGCGGATACGAGGGGGCGGCGCCCCGTGTGATGAGATCCGGGAGCGCCTCGACGGCCGAGCGCGCGGCAGTCGCAAAGGCCGGCGTCGCCAGCACGGTCGCCGCGTCGGCGCCGTCGGGCACAGCCACGGCCACGCCGCCCATGGCACCGAGGACGTCGTCGAGACGGTAGGCGCGCTCGCCCTCGATGAGCGCCGGAAGATGCGCGGTGCCGTCGCGGAGGGTTCCGATCTTCACGACGCTGTCTCCGGGTAGCCCGCGGCCTCGAGGACGAGATCATGGAGCAGCCCATTGGAGGAGATACCGGTGCCGCCGAGCTCGGGTCATCGCTGCTCCGGTCCATGAAGCGGCCGCCGGCCTCGGTGACGATCAGCGAGAGTGCCGCGTAGTCCCAGAGATTGGCGCGCGAGGTCCACCCGATGTCGGCGGTACCACGGGCCACGCCCAGATGGGACATGGAGTTGCCGATGCCGCGGGCGTCCCAGCAGCGGCCGGCGAGGGCGACGAGCCGGTCGGCTTGCTTGGTGATCACGAACCCTCGAATCGCGGTGTGGGTGATGAGCGCCTCGGAGATGTCCGCGATCTTCGAGACGTGGATCTGGCGGCCGTTGAGAAAGGAGCCACCGCCGCGTATGGCGGAAAATCGAAGGCGCATCGCCGGCGCGGAAGCGACGGCAACCACGGATTCTCCATCACGCTGCAGGGCGATGAGCGTTGCCCACGTCTCGTTGCCGCGGACGAAGCTGCGGGTGCCGTCGATCGGGTCGATCACCCAGCGCCACGTCGCGTTGCGATCGCCGACGACGCCGAACTCCTCGCCGATGATCGCGTGATCCGGCCGCTCGGCGGCGATGCGCTCGCGGGCGTGACGTTCGATGGCTCGGTCCGCCTCTGTCACGGGCGACAGGTCGGGCTTCGCGTCGATCTTCAAATCGTGTGCGCGAAAGCGCTCCATCGAGATGGCGTCGGCGACGTCGGCCAGCTCGAGTGCGAGGGAGAGGTCGTCTGTCACCGAAGGGCAGCTTAGTCCGGTCGGGATGTGCCACGGCCGGCCGCCGCGTGTAGCCTTAGCGGTCGATCCCACATTTGCTGAATCGCGTCATCAGAGATCGAGAGGAACACCCATGACCTACAGGAAACTCGACGTGCTCTCCGCGACTGGCTCCGTTGTCCTGCGCGACGGTCCGGCGATCCCCCCGGCGGAGTGGGAGGGCCTCGAGTACGTCGACTGGAAGTCGGGTGGTGACACCAACTTCGCCCCGCTCGCTTCGGCGATGGGCGAGATGGAATGCGCGGGGTTCTGGGACCACGGCAAGCCCGACAAGGACGGCATGTGGACCTCCAATCGCGAGATCGCGCCGACGCTGTGCAAGTACGTTGAAGCGGTGGGGGCGCGGTTCGGGCGCGTGCGCGTCATCAAGCTCAACCCTTCGTCCGAGGAGGCAGCGTTCGCCAGCTCCACCAGGACGACAACAACCGCCTCAACCCGGATGGGGAGGGCTGGGTCGTGCGTGCGTGGCTCGAGCTCAACGCACCTGAAGGATCGGAGTTCATCCTCCGCGAGGTCAAGGACGATCCTTCGACCGAGCTGCGGATCCCGCTGCATCCGCGCCGTCAGCTCGTCCTCGACACCGAGCGCCTGTATCACGTCGTGCACAACCCCGGGCCCGGGCCGCGCTATGCGCTGATCACCTCGTTCGAGTCGGGCGATGCGCTCGAGCGGTGGATCGCCTCGCAGCGCCAGGAGGCGGCGCAGCCCGTCTGACGCCGGACTTGGCCGAGTACCACCCGCGCGCGAGCTTCCGCGCCTGTCGCCATTGTCGATCGTGAAGGGCTAGTCCGAATCCCTCGACCGCTGGCGCGTGCCTTACGATGTCGGCCGCACCTTCGTCCGGCCCGCCGCTTTGTCCGGACGAGCGCACGACGAGCGGGAGTAGCTCAGTGGTAGAGCACTACCTTGCCAAGGTAGGGGTCGCGAGTTCGAGCCTCGTCTCCCGCTCCAACCCCTGATCCTCGAGTTCAGCGACTCGGTCAATTCGGTTCCGGGCCCGTGCTCAAGGTGCAGGGGTCTCAAAGATCGGGTCTCCTCGGTGACCCCTTTATCGAACTTTTCAGATACAAAGCGCCTAGATCAAGGGATGCCCCAGGCGCCGATGCGGCCCCACCGCCGGCGCGGCGACTACCTTGAAGTCGATGTTGCGGTGCCCGAAACGGCATCGCCGAGCTGGAATCAAGCAGTCGAGGGATTCCTCCGTGACGCGCGATCGCGCAACTGCAGCCCCGCCACGATCGACAACTACCGGACCTATTTGCTCGGCCCGAGGGCTGAGCAGTTCCTACCGACTACCGGATCCACTCGCCCGCGGACATCACCCGCCGGCAGCTCCGCAAATTCCAGGCGGAGCTGCACGAAGCCGGCCTGTCGGCGGGACCGCGGCGACATTCCATCGGGTCATGCGGAACTTCCTCGGCTTCTGCCGCCGCGAGGGCTGGGGCGTCATCGCCGAGACGCTCGAGGTGGCGCCGCCGCGGTAGCCGCCGTCGAACCCGAGACGTACAGCGAGGCGGAGGAGCAGCGCATCCTCGATGCGGCGAGGACCGGCCGTGACCGTTTCCTGGTCGAGTTCATGCTGCGCACTGGTCTGCGCCGGACCGAGGTCGCAGCGTCACGCTCGACGACATCGTCACCGGCCCCGAAGGCGTCATATCTTGCGTTCGCGGAAGGGAGCAAGATCGGATCGTTCCGCTGGACACGGGCACGTCACCGTTTCTCCCGGACGCTGGCCGAGTACCTGCGAAACGACCGGCCGGCGGATGCCCAAGACCGGCATCTGTTCCTGACGACTCGACGCGACCCGGTCACCGGCGATTCGGACCGCTGGAATCGCAGGGCATCAAGATGATCCTGCGCCGTATCGGCCACGACACGGGCATCCACGTCCACGCACAAAAGTTCCGCCATACGTTTGCCACGCGTGCTCTGGCAGCCGGTGTTGACAGCCTGGTCCTGAAACACGCGCTCGGTCACTCCACGCTCGCGATGGTTCAGCGCTACGCGCATTTCCAGGAACAAGACGTGCTCGACGCATGGCGCGCCCGCAGTGAATGATGTGGTGCGAGCGGGCGCGGACGGGGAGCGAGAGATAACCAGCCGCACGACCCGCACCGTGTCCCGGGTGACCTTGGCGCCTGATGACGACGTTAGGGTCGTCGAGGAAGTGACCCACTCGGCAGCACCATTAGTCCGAACGTCGAGTTCTCCGTGGACCCCGCACCCCACGAGAGATTGATTCGCCAGCAGCCTGGGGTCGGCAAATCAACAATCGACGGAAACTGCCGGTTTCCGTCCGCCCCCGGGAAGCTCAGGTTCACAACGGGCGTCGCAGCGTCATCCGGTTGTGCGCGAAGCGTCAATAGAGTAGATGCCATTGGCGTTTCGGTCAACCACAGAACCTTGTTTGCACTCCCGTCGGGACGCTCACCTTTGGCCACCAACTCTGTCGCGAACATAACGCCGACCACCCCCGGCGGTTGCCCTACCGCCCACGGGATGCTCCCCCCTCCGACGTCAGCCCACGACGGCAGTCCTGGGCCGGTGTCAACCGCTGTACCCGCACATCCGGCACCTGTGTTTCGCGAGCCAGGACCGGATGTCGACACCGATGCGGAAGGGTGTGCGCTGGGGGTGGATGCCGGCGGGGACGCGCTCGGACCGGGCGAGCATCCAGCCAGTACTCCCCAGAGCGCCAGGCCGCTCAGGACGGCGAAGTGGCGAGACATCTCTGGAAAGGGTACCCGCCTGTGCGCCGCGATGTTCCACAGCCAGCCGCCGGAGTGCGAGGACGCCATTGCGTTGGACGCTCCGACAGCTGCGGACCAAGCGCCTTGTCGGGGCTAGGACTGGCGGGCGAGAAGTGATTTACGCCGCGTGCGTTCCACGCTTGGATTTTGCAGATGTGTGCTGCGGCGGCTGAACATTTTCAATGCCCACTTCCGCGTCGTCGATGTCGACGGTTCGGGCCCAACTCGGCGTTGGTGGGCGGCTCATCATGCTGGGGAGCAGGGCGACAATCACTGGACGCGACGGTCTTCGCGTGGGCCACGGCGTGAACCCATCGGTGATCACGACGACGAGATCTGGACGAGCGGGCGACTGAAGTGCGGTCTCGATGGCTTTGGCCATGTCTGTCCCGCCTCCTCCAAGGAGCGCTATCTGTCGCCGTGGAGGTCCTGTCAGTCGATGTGCGTCGACGTCAGCAGCGAAGACGGTCAGCAGATCTCGACGCACGCCGAGCATGCGAAGACAACCATGTACCTCGCTCCATGCACGCTGCAGATCTGACTCGCCAACCGATCCCGAGGTGTCCACGATCACTGCAACCCTGGGCACAGGGCGCTGCATTGACGGCAGGACCACTCGCGGCACCCGCCGGCGCGGGGGGCGTTGATAAGAGTAGTCGGAGGCGCCAGAAACAGCTGCTATCGCCGAACGAATGGCAGCGCTCAGGAGCTTTCGCCAGTCCAACTTTGGGCTGAGCGTTGCCTCCGCCCAGCGCACCCAACCGCCCGGAAACTGACCGGGCTGTTGGCCGGCCGCGAGGAGAACTGCCTCTGCCACGCGGCGTCGGAGGAGCAACGCCTCGCTGCTCGAGAATCCAGCGGGCAGCGAAGCAGACACCCGTGCATTGACATCTTCCGAGTGGGCATGACATCCAGCCCCGCAGTCGGGAACGAGAAACTCGGGCGGCTCTGCGTGTTCCGTGAGGTTCGCGTAGTAGAACTCGGCCACTCTTCCAGTGGGCGACTTGAGGGTCTCAGGAAATATGGCAGGCTGGGGCAACACAACCTTGGCATTGCGAAGGTCATCGTTGATCTCCGCGTCAGCGGCAAGATTCCATAGCACTCGTGCAGATTCGTCGGCGACGATTGCGGTCCTCGCGCGACCCGCGTGATCCCGGACCACATGGCCAACTTCGTGCAACAGGACGCCAGCCACTTCCTGAACGGACCAATCGATCAGTTGCTGAGGGTTGACAAACAGTCGCCAGCTCTCGTCGACGGCGAACGTCGGCCGGGTGTAATCGGCGACCGGCGTGAGCGCATACAGAGCGATCGCCAGAAACGGATGCGACTCGGCCGCAAGCAGTCGGGCAGCTGCCAGCCGCGTGAGGTCGAGACGAACAGATCTATCGACGGCCACGAGTTAGGACATCGAAGAGCCCCGCTGTCTTCAAGACAGGAGTTATCTTCGTCAGCACCTCGGGCGGCGGCGCTGCACCTTCCGGGCGGTGAGCGATCAGCGAGCGGACAGCGGCGACCGCGATATCAGCGTGTCCTTTCTCCGTGCCGGCAGCGATCGCAAGCCACGCTGCCTCCCACCGTCCAGCGGTGTTGTTCGCCAGAACGGCGGCGGTGATGGCGGCCAGCGCGGCGTAGGCACGATCACCGCGTTCAGGAAGACGGAATGATGTGGGATCGCGAAGCACCTCCTCGGGATCGGGGAGGTCCAAATCCTCGCGCCAGGCGAGGAATTCCGCGGCCGCAGCAGGGCCAACGGCGCCTGCAACGAGGATGGATCTCACTGCGTCCGTCGCACCGCATGCGTTCGTCGCGGCGATCAGCCGCGCGGCCATCTCCCATGAGCGCGGAGACGGCCAGGCACGTCCCGCCATTGCCTCATTGCCGGGATGGGCGTGAAGGAGGTGGCCACGAGCCATGACGAATGCACCGACAGCAGCGCGCGCCGCTGTCATCTCGGCAAAGAATTGTTCCTCGTCGACCACGGGTACGGCCGCCGGTTGAAAACCCGCGAGGACGCCTTCGGCCCACTCCCGGGGGTCGAGATCCCAGTCGAGGTGGCAAAACCGGTTTGCAAGCGGCGGCGAGAGGTCCCAACCGTCGGCCGCCTGTTCGGGCGGATTTGCGGCCGCAACGACAGTCACTCCGTCGGGTAGGGCGAGATCACCGACGGTCCGTTCGAGCACCACGCGCAAAAGCGCCGCTTGGACAGCCGGCGGTGCTGTGGAGATCTCATCAAGAAACAAGACCCCGCGTCCGCTCTCAGCGAGCCGCTTCGCCCAGTCGGGGGGAGCGAAATGCACGCTGTCCGCAAGCGGAGACACGATCGGGAGTCCCGCGAAGTCCGATGGCTCCCGGATGCTTGCGATCACGGTCTCACACGGAATGCCGGCCGCCATAGCCATCTCTCGCACGGCTGAACTCTTGCCGAGTCCTGCACCGCCCCAGAGCAAGACGGGTACTTTGGCGCCGACGGCAATACCGAGAGCCGAGCGGATTGTCGTGCTCATAGCTCAGCCGCCGAATCCGAAAGACAGAGTGTCCGGGAGCTGACCGGGAACAAGGAGCGTGACGGTAACGGACGTGGGGTTTGTCGGCAGCACCACAACCATTCGCTGATGAGCAGCAACCTCGACCGCGCCTGAGAGGATCGTCGGCGTCGAGCCAGTGGTGAAGGCGCCAGGGATTGTCACCGTGAGGGGAACCCTACCCGCAAGCACTGAAACGAAGGGCAAATTCGGCAGGCCGGAATATCCGGTCACGGTGCCCGAGGACATCACTCCGCCACCAGCTACCGTGCGGATTGTCGAGACGACGCCAGGGAGTGACGTCCCGTCGGATAACTGAACATATCCGGCGTTCGATGCAGGCAACTCTACCGGCCGTGACAGAACTGTATTGAAGAGAACGAATGCCGCGATGATGGCGAGAGCGAGCCCAGACGGCGCGGATTTCCTCTCCACCGCAGCCGTTTGCGCGGGTCTCTCGGCTTGTTCTTCCAAGCCGCCTCGGCCAGACGCGCTACCGCCGGATCCGTATCAAATCGCAGCTCGCGGAGCACCGGAAACGGTAGCGCCTGAAACCTGGCCGCCTGACGCCGAACGTCGGCCCGCGGATCGAGAGCCAGGAGCTTGAGGACAGAGATCAGAATCCGAGGCCGTGCGCTGGGTATGGCAGCTCGAACCCGCCACAGCGGATGGGTCTCGGCACGGTCCTGACGCGCGGCATTGGCATACCAGACCGTTGGGTGGACCTCAGTTGAACCGGGGTGACCTGTGCACGCGATGGGATCGAAATGCGGGTCGGACGGCCCTGCCCCGCCGAGCGCGAGCCAAGTGAGGAGTTGGTCGGCGAGATCCGAAGGGCAGGCTGGATTCGTCGCGGCGGCGCGGAGGGTCCATGCAGGCTGGGACATGTCCGAGCACAAGCGACGCAAGCTTTCGGGCGAGGCGGCCGGGTGTGCCGCAGCGACTCGCCGGACAAAGGGGTCGCGGTCAGCAAGGAGACGATCGATAACCTCGGGTGGCGCGGCCGGGTTCGCGGCGACATACAGCCTCATCCGCGCTTCCGGATATCCGTCGGTGAGCCGGTTCATCAGAACCGAGGCCGCTCGCGGATTGGTAGCGACGGCGGCCTCGACAGCCGGGTAGCTGGACCAGATGAGCCAACGGAAAAGACGTAATGAACAAGCCGGATTCTCTACTGCAATCACCGCGACGTTCCAGTGTCTGCGGCGAAGGGACCGCTGGGCGACCCGGCGCAACAACCGTTCCCCGATAGCCGGGTTTCCGGCCAGGGAGCGATCGATCGCTCGGCTGTGTGCAAAGACGAGGTATATCAGCCACAGACGAGTGCGGCTGCTCGCGGCATTTGCCGCTGCCTCAGCAGCTGCTGCGGTGATCCTGGCGTGTCCGCTCGGACGTGGCGGCTCCGCCGGCGATTCCGTTTCCGCGGGGACAGCCCTTGCTCCCTTAGCCACTGTGACCGTGTCTCGACAGCAGGGGACCTACGGGGCGAGATCGGTCGATACCACGAGACACGGACGTTGTGGCTGTGCCCGCTCGACCGTCGACCCTGATCCCTTCCATGGGGCGATTGTCCCCTGTGCGTGCGGGAAGCGCGGAATCCGCGGCATATCTGTCACTTGCGCCGCAGGTGGGCCGCTGCGGGCGCATCGCGTTCAGATGATCTCGCCCGGCCGGCGCGTATTGCCACGCTTGACCGGCAGACCGCGCGGTATGTTTTCTGCTCGTGTTTTTAGACGCACTGGTCAATCTGTACACCCGCGACATCGAAGCCGCGATGCACTTCTACGGTGATCTCCTCGGCTTCGAGGAGACCTTCCGCACGCCGATCGACGGCGTGCCCGAGCACGTTGAATTCCGTGTGAGCGGCTTCACGCTCGGGCTGGGAGCGGTGGACGCCGCTCGACGCGTGCACGGTGTTGACGCTGTGCCCGGCAGCCCTGCTATGTCGCTGGTCGTGTGGACCGACGATGTCGATGCAAGTTGCACGAAGCTGGCGGATGCCGGAGTGCGCGTGGTGCAAGCGCCGCACAACACCGGCAACAACAACAGGAATGCCCTGCTCCGCGATCCGGACGGGAACCTCGTTGAAATCGTCGCGAAGGTGACCTCGTCCCCGACGGACGCTGACGCGTAGAGTTCGGGGGGTGACAACGGGAGGCGGGAGCAAGTCTGTCAGTGAATATCGCAACGTGGTCCGCGGTCGCATCGAGCGGCTGCTCGCAGCAGTGGACCGCTGGGGGCGAGCGGTCGAGGCCGCGCGCTCTGGGACGTCTGCCGACGTCGATGCGGCGGCTCGAGAGTGGCAGGCCGCCGAAGATCAGCTTCTCGCCGCGTATCACGAGATGCCGCGCCAGGGATCGTGACGTCATTATCGTCCGGAGACGTAACGTCCCCAGAATGCCGCGAGGTCGAAATCGGCGGGCGGTGTGAAGAATCGATTCGTCAAGCGCGTCCCGCGGAGTTGATCGATACAGACAACATCGACCGCCACATCGCCGTAGCAGACGACATGCCACAAGCCGGCCTTGATGACGAGGCCGAGCGGTCGAATCGAGCGCACCGGCTTATGCGCGATCGCGAGCTCGATGCTACGGCGTTCCTGCACGCATCGAGCGATGCGTCGCAACTCGCCGTGCGGTAGCTGGTTGCCCGTCCACGGATCCGGGTCGCTGAGAAACCACGTGGAGAGGCGATCGGCCTCTGCAGCGAGCCGTGGCGGCAGCGCAGTGAGGAGCTTGTTGCGGGCGCTCCTGGTCGGAGCGCCGAGGCCGAGGCGGTGGGCCACCTGGGGTTGCCCCACGAGAAAAAGGCAGAGCGCCTCGTCAGTCGTCAGTCCGGTCAGGTGGGTCTGGAATCCGTCAAGCAGCTCGATCCCGCCGCCCGCTCCCCGAGTTGCGATGATCGGAACGCCTGCCTCACTGAACGCCTCGACATCGCGAAGAATCGTTCGCTCCGAGACCTCGAGTGTCTCAGCGAGCTCACGCGCTGTCAGCCGGCCGCGGCGTTGGAGCACCAGCAGCATGTCGAGCACCCGCGCAGCACGCATCGGGACAGTCTAGAAAAAGACGACAGGAGATGTCTGGTTAGTGCTGATAGGGTGGCCGCCATGAACAAAGATGACGTGATCGGCACCGGTACGCCTTCGGATCCCTGGCAACTGACAACCCCTCCCGGCAACAGCGAGTTCGAAGCGTTTCGCGACCCCGAGAGCAAGCCGCCGGCGCTCGTCGTGCAGGTGGGTAAAACCCAACTCCGCTACCACCTTTCGTGCATCGAGGATCTGCACACGATGCTCGTCGAGCACGGCGATTGGATGCCGCTCGGCAATGCCGATGAGCAGAAGGACGCCGCACCCGGAACCGTTGAGGCGTGGGGCCGGTCGCTCGCCAATCCCGTCGGTGGCTGGTATGGGATGAAGAAGGGACTGCGCGGCCGCTTCGGCAACTACGTCCCGCCCGTCCTCGAGGCACTCGGTCTCGCGGAGGTGGAGCACAACCCCCGGAGCAATCGGATGCGTGCGATCTGACGCGGGATTGGCTACGTGCGCCGGCGCCGCGGTCCGCGATCGCGGTGCGGCAGGTACGAGCGATCGCCGATCCACGGCGCAGGAGGAATGGCAAGTCCCTTGGTCATCTCGTTGAGCCACGGCGCATATTTGCCACGCAGCGTGCTGAATTTCTCCCACGCCGCATCGCGTTCGTGGAGGCGATATCCCGCGCGCTCGAGACGGTCGCATGCGGACAGGAATTCCTCGTGCTCGACTCCAGGCGATTCGCCGTGGACACCGCGATAGTAGTAGTGGCGCATGTCGGCGACGAGGTGCGAGCCGACCTTGTGCATGAGCGTCGCATGGCCGACAGGGCCGCCGTCGATCGTGCTGATGACGAGCACCGCGGCGTCCATCACGGCGCCGAAGGAGTTGGCCCAGGCCTCGTTGTCGTGGCTGGATCTGAAAAAGAACAGCAACGGATACGTGAGGTGCGTTTCGAGGACATCCACCGACCACATCCGCCACTCGTCGAACGTGACTGCGAGCTCTGGGGCGAGGTCATCCTTTGCGCACGTCTCGAGAAGCTGCAGACCCGTCGACGGCGCACCCGCAATTGCGTCGAGCGCCACGACAGCTGCCTCACGTCGCTGGAACGCGCTGAACAGTGAGAACAGCAGGCTGATCACCAGCGCGAACAATCCGAAGCCTGTCGCGGCTTCGAGGCTCGTGAAGATGCGTGTCGCTACCTGGGTTGCCTCGATACCGCCGACGGAAAACGCGAGCATCCGACCGGCCGAGAAAAACAGTGTCGTTCCAAAGGAATCGGGCTGCGGCGAAAGCCCGTCGTGGAGTCCGCTGAAGATCAGCGCATAGCCGACGATGATGAGCAGTCCCCAGAGCACCAGCAGTCCCACGACGGCCAGTGGAGCGAACGCAGCGAGCGCCGCCTCGCGGGTCTGGAGCTTGTGCGGCCGCTGCGCCACGGCGCGCCACGCACTCCACGTCCATCGGACGAGGTTGACGCTCAGCTGCACGCGACCGACGGAGGGCCGCGGAAACACGACCGACTGGAACACATCGAAGAGCGTGATCGCGGTCAGCGCGACCCCGAGTCCGATCTCGACGCCGTCAAGCGCTGTCATCTCATGCCTACTTGAGCGCCTGGGCACACAGGCCCTGCGGAAGCCGTGGTTGCTCCAACGTTTTCGCCACGAAGCGCGCACGTGTCGTTGCGCCCGTAGGTAATGAGCGTCCACGCACCATTCTGCGCGACGAAAAACGCGAGTCCCGAGCGCGTTGGTGCATGGAGTGGGGCCGGTGGTGGCGCACGTTCGGTGCGCGAGATTCAGGACAAGATAGTTGCCGTCGCAGGCGCTCCCGCCGATGTCGATCGCTCCGTCGATCTCCGCTTGAACGAGCGGCGGGAATGCGGCGTCATCACAGGATGCTCTCGCCCCTTCGCGTTGGGGTGTCGAGCAGTTGGGAAAGCCACACGGTCCTGTTGGTAGCGGTGTGGCCGTGGCAGTCGGCGTTGCGGGAGGTGCGACGCTGCTCGAGACGACTGTCGGGACCGGAGGCGAAATGGCGGCTGCAGACGACGTGGCGAGGCCGCATCCCGTCAGCAACAGACCGGCGCCGCACGACAGCGCCACGATGATCCGGCGCACCAAGGTCAGTCGACCACCGCGATCGCCTCGACCTCGACGAGGTACTGCGGATTCGCGAGTGCCGCAACGCCGACCAGCGTGCTTGCCGGCTCGTGCTGTCCGAAGATCTCGCGGCGCGCGCGCGCCAGCGCGGGCAGCAATTCCGGCCGGAAGCCGACGACGTACCACGTCACCTTGACGATGTCGGCGACCGTTCCACCGGCGGCTGTCACGGCCGAGCGCACATTGGCAAAAGCGCGTGACGCCTGCCCGATCGACGTCACCCGGTGCGACGACGTTGCCGATGGCGTCGACGGCGACCTGACCCGCGATGTAGATCGTGCGGGTCCCGTGACTCGCAACCACCTGCGTGTAGCCGACCGGGACCGGAAGCGCAGGCGGGTTGATCTTCTCGACGGTCACCGGTCACTGTCCTCCCGAAGGTTCGTATCAGGACGCCTGTCGAAACGTCACGGGCGCCCAGCTCCGACCCCCGTTGAACGTCATGAGCAGGGTCGCGATGGTGCCGCCGACATCATCCACGATCGCGACTCCCTGCGAGGCGCTGGTAAACCCGATGTACCCGGTGTAATCGTCGGTGATCGTCCCAAAGACCTTCTCCCACGTCGCGCCGGCGTTGTATGTCGCGATGAAGACGACGTTGCCGCCGGTCCCGAGCGTCGCGATGACGACCGCCCCAGGCGCCGGGCTCGCTGCGCCGCCCGCTTCGACGAGCCCGGGTTGGAGTGCCGCGGGCGTGAACGTCGTTCCGCTGTTGCGCGAGAAAGCGACCTCAACGCGCATCGGAAAGTTCGCCCACTGCCCGTCGCTGCACACAGCCGCAACGTTGGTGGCGGTGGACGCGGCCAGCAGCAGCCCGCCTCCGCCTGACAAACACGGCGGCTGCCATGGCAACCATCCGGTCGCCCCGAAACGCGCGCCGCCAATCACGGTTCGGTCGACCTGCACCATCCAGCCCTCGCTCCCACTCAACGTGAGGGTGGACGATGGCTCCCCTCCAGCGCCCAATGCGATCGCGATCGGCGTCTCGTGCCATCCATCGGTCGCGACTGGGCTTGTCACGATTCGCACGCCGGAGTTGTCGGACAACGCAATGTGCACGATCCCGCGGGCAGCCTCGACATCGTCGATGAATCCGGGAGCAGCCGATGACGGCAGCAAGGCCTCATGCCAGTGGGCACCGCCGTCATGTGTGCTCCACAGGCCCGGTGCAAAGGCCCACCCGTCATTCGGATCGGCGAACCGGATCTGACTGACACTCGCCATATCCCCGTTGTCGCCGTCATTGAAAGGCGTCGGTGGCGCGTTGACGCTCCTCCATGTTCGACCGGCGTTCAGGGTGTTGAGCAGCACCACACACGACCCGGTCTGGCATGGGGCCGACCCGAGCACCCATCCCTCGTCGAGCGAAACGAAGGTGACAGACGCGGGAACGAAGTCCTGCGGCACCGGACCGACCGGGAGCGAGCCGATGGGAGTTGGCGTCGCACTCGGGGCCGGCGTGGCGTCGAGCGTTGGCAGGGGAGGAAACGTTGGTGCTGGGGTATGCGCTGCCGGGGTCACCGGACCTGTCGAGCTGCAGGCGACAAGGACGGCCCCCGCGGAGATTGCTGCAACCAGCAGGCGGCCGGTGATTCGCGGCTGTGCGAGCCGTCCCTTCCGAAAATGGCGCCGTACCAACATCTCTGTGCGGACAACGGCATGGGAGCAGCTAGGGTTCCCAACTCGGCTGTGCGAGCGTCAATCGTCGCGTTCGCGCCAGGCGAACACACCCGACGCGATGAGCACGGCGGTCCCCGCCAGCGCGAGAAAGAACCCCGGGCCGAGATACGGCGTGAAACCGTCAGTCTCGGCGCGTCCGTCGTTGTCGATGTACTCGATGTAGAGCCCGAGCGTAATGAAGAAATCGAGGAAGACAAAGGAGAATCGGACGTAGCCGCCCGGGGGCTCGCGGATCAGACGCACGGCAACTGCGACAACTGCGACGGCTGCGACGATCATCCAGTTCGCCTGCTCGATGCCGGTGACGATCACGTACCTGCCGAGTGGCGTGACGACCCCAGCCCAGTGCAGTGGCATCGAGACGACATAGGAAGCCGCAGCAACGAATAACCCCGTGACCGCGGGCCATTTGGGCCGGTACGGAGTGGGCTGATATTCCGAGAGTGGCCGCAGGGTCACGCGGGGGTCCAGCCATCGGCTGCCCAAGCCCACACCCTGATCGACGCCGGCACGCCGGCACCCGTGTCGAGCACCCCAACGAGCAGGAGCGACGTGTCGGCGCTGACGATCGCGCCACTCAGAATGGCACCGCCCACCGTTGATGACCGCTGCCATCCGGTGCCATTCCGTTCCCACGTATCGAGTTCGGTCCTATCCGACACACGAGTGCTGAAGAGCAGCAGCTGCCGGCTCGGCGGATCCCAGCCAATCCCGACCACGGTATCGCCAACTGGCGCGCCGCCGATGCTGATGTTGCGCCACACGGCACCGTCCCAAGCCCACGTCTGCGCGGCGATGCCTTCCACGGGAACCGCGGCGGCGAGCAACTGCTGCGTCGGCGGGTCGAACGCGAGCGACACGCTCGACGGCGCAAACGGCAGCGCGCTCGCGAGCCGCGTCCACCGGGCACCCGCCCAGATCCAGGTGCCGGTGCTTGCCCCGGTCGGAGCGCCGGCGATCAACACCATCTGATTCAGTGCCGGATCCCACGCCATGATCGCGTCGCTCGGCGGTGACGAATCGCCACCCGAATCGAGTTCGCGCCAGTTCGCGCCGCCCCACGCCCACGTGTCACTGAGGTCGGTGCCGGGGGGAGCATGACCACCGAACAGCAAGACCAGGTGAAGCGCTGGATCGTAGGCCGCCGCAGCCTCGATCCGGCCAGAGGGGCTGGTGGCCGGCTGCGCCAGGCTCCAGCGCGAGCCACTCCAGAGCCAGGTCGCCTGGTTGTCGGCGATGCCGCCGAAGACGACGACCTGCCTGGTCGCGAGGTCGTCGGCGACGCTGTACCCGGCGGTCGCCGGCGGTGCCATCGGCGCGACGAGCGGCGTCAGTGAGGTTGGTGCGACAGGAGCGAGCGGTGTCCGCGGTCGCGAGACAACAAAGCCGATCAACGCCGCGCCTGCCACCGCCATCCCGAGCGCACCCGCGACGATCCTGCGTTGGTGGGGCTGCTGGCGCATCACACCCCCATCATGCGAGCGCTGGAAACCCTCGGCCGGATCGGTCCGAATGTGCCCACTTCGTATAGTGATGCACGCTCAGATCGCGCCCCGAGCGGGCCGATCGCTCTGCGGGTGATGGAGGTGGCGGTGGCACGATCGGCGCATCTGGTAGGGAGCCTCCCGGGCGATGATGCCGACGATGCGATGCGCCTCGCGCTCACCACCCTGGGGTCCTCGCTCCGATCGCTGCCCGACGGTGAGACCGGCGAACGGCACAACTGGATCATCCACATCATCGAGGCGATGCGGAGCCATCCCGACCTCGAGGTGAAGAAGGACGGCGATTGGTCCGACTACGACAAGACGCCGGTGTTCCGTGTCCGCAAGGGCCACACACTCCGCGCCGACAGCCTCGACTTCGGCCACGTGAAGACCTTCGAGGAGAACTGGCCGGCGTTCGAGCGATTGCGCGACGAACAGCACGACCCGAATCTTGCGTTTCAGGCCGGTGTGCCCGGCGACTTCGACATGGCGCTCTTCACACTCGGACCCGCCGGTGCGTTCCGCCACCGTCCCGCGTTCCGGCAGGCGACGCTTCGGGAAATCCGCGAGATCTATCGACGGGGCGGCAAGGACGTGGTGTTTCAGATCGAGATCCCCGCGGAGCTTGCGTTCGTCGCACGGATGCCGGGGCCGGCGCGGCCGCTCATGGCTGCCGCGATGGCCCGAGGCGTCGCGCGCCTGGTGCAGCTGTCGCCCGCCGGCGCGCGGTTTGGCATCCATCTCTGTCTCGGCGACATGAACCACCGAGCGCTTGCGTCGATGCCGGACACGACGCCGGTCGTGCTCCTTGCCAACGCGATCATCAAGGCCTGGCCCGCGGGCCGGAGCCTCGAATTCGTGCATGCCCCGTTTGCGGCCGCCGAGAAGATGCCACGCACCGATCCGGCGTGGTACGCACCACTGCTGCGGCTCAAACTCCCCCAGACCACGCGATTCGCGGCCGGGTTCGTCCACGAAGACCAGGATCTCGAGGAGCAGCGGGAACTGCGCGGCCTCATCGAGCGAAACGTCGGCCGCGAGGTGGACGTCTCCACGTCATGCGGGCTTGGCCGGCGAACCCGCCCTGCGGCTGTCGCGGCACTCGAGCGCACAGCGGCGTTGACGCGCAACTGATCGATCGCCCGGTGGTTCCGGCGGACTTCGTCGAGCCTCGGGGCGAGCGGCAACGTCGGACCGCCTCAAGCGCGTCCGGCCGCGAGTAATGTTGCCTCGATGAATTGCACCGCGTGCGGTGCCGCAAATCGGGCGGGCAGGCGATTTTGCGGCCAGTGTGGCGCGTCCCTGGATTTGCTGTGCCCATCGTGTGGGGCGCCGAACGATGAGGGTGAGCGGTTCTGCGGGGCATGCGGTAAGCCGCTCGCGTCGGTTACAGCCTCACCGCGTTCAGCAGCAGTGGCTCCGGTGGCCAGACGCGATGTCCTGTCCCCAGGCAGTGCGGGTTCGACCGCGGAGCGGCGCCACGTCACCGTCCTTTTCGCTGACCTCGTCGGCTTCACGCCGCTCTCGGATCAGCGCGATGCCGAGGACGTCCGTGAGCTCCTGAGCGGGTACTTCACCACCGCGCGCACGATCATCGGGCGGTATGGCGGCGCGGTCGAGAAGTTCATCGGCGACGCGGTCATGGCCGTCTGGGGCGTCGAGTCGGTCCAGGAAAATGACGCTGAGCGCGCGGTTCGGGCGGCCCTCGAGCTGGTCGACGCTGTCGCGGTGTTCGGCGATTCGGCCGGCGCCCCGGGGCTTCGGGCGCGTGCGGGCGTCCTCACCGGGGAGGCTGCCGTGAGCTTCGACCATAACGGCGAAGGCAGCGTTGCCGGCGACCTCGTCAACACAGCCTCGCGAGTGCAATCCGTCGCGGAGCCGGGCACGGTGTTCGTCGGCGCCGCGACCCGTCAGGCGAGCGAGGCGGCGATCGTTTACGCGGATGCGGGCCCGCACACGCTCAAGGGCAAGCCGGAGCCCGTGCATCTCTGGCGTGCGGAGCGAGTCGTGGCGGCCACCGGCGGCGCGCTCCGACCCACAGGCCTCGAGCCCCCGTTTGTCGGTCGTGACCGCGAGCTGCGTCTGCTCAAGGAACTCCTGCATGGCACCGGCGAGGAGAAGACCGCTCGGCTCATGTCGATCACCGGCGTCGCAGGAGTTGGCAAGTCGCGGCTCGCGTGGGAGTTCTTCAAGTATGTCGACGGCCTCACCGAAACGATCTGGTGGCATCGAGGGCGATGCCTCGCGTACGGCGAAGGCGTCGCGTACTGGGCGCTGAACGAGATGGTGCGCATGCGCGCGGGCATCATCGAGAACGAACCACCCGAGGTGGCGCGCGCGAAATTGCGCAGCACTGTCGAGGAATTCGTCCCGGACGCCGAGGAGCGTCAATGGGTCGAGCCGCGGCTGGCACATCTCGTCGGCCTCGAGGAGGGCGTTGCCAGCGATCCTCGCGACCTCTACGCGGCCTGGCGTTTCTTCTTCGAACGGCTCGCAGCGCAACACCTGACGGTGCTCGTCTTCGAAGATCTGCAGTGGGCCGACAGCGGTCTGCTCGACTTCATCGAGTACCTGCTGGAGTGGTCGCGGTCCTCGCCAATTCTCGTGATCACGCTGGCGCGACCGGAGATGAGCGAGCGGCGACCGGGATGGGGAACGGGCAAGCGCGGGCTCTCTTCGTTGTATCTCGACCCGCTGAGCCCGGAATCGATGCAGCAGCTGCTCGAAGGGATCGTCCCGGGACTGCCGGAGGATCTCAGCATCCGGATTCGCGACCGAGCCGCCGGTATCCCGCTCTACGCCGTCGAAACGGTCCGCATGCTGCTCGACCGCGGGCTCGTCGTGGAGGAGGGCGGCCGGTTCCGCACGCGAGGTTCGCTCGATGCGCTCGAGGTGCCGGAAAGCCTGCACGCCCTGATCGCAGCACGCCTGGACAGCCTCGACCCGACGGATCGCCGGTTGCTGCAGGACGCATCGGTTCTCGGGAAATCTTTCACGGCGCATTCCATCACAGCCATCTCCGGCCTCGATTCGCACGACGGTCGCACGCATCCTCAGCAGCCTCGTCAACAAAGACCTGCTGGCGATTCAGTCCGATCCGCGTTCGCCCGAGCGTGGTCAATACGTGTTTGTCCAGGACCTGGTGCGCAGCGTGGCGTATGGGACGCTCGCGCGGCGCGATCGCAAGCTGCGTCATGTCGCGTCCGCCACGTACCTCGAAAGCGAGTGGTCCGAAGAGGAGGAGGTCGCCGAGGTCGTCGCCTCGCATCTCGTTGAGGCGCTGGCAGCTGAACCCGACGCGGACGACGCTGGCGAGATTCGTGATCGCGCCCGAACAGCGCTTGTCCGCGCCGGCGATCACGCGATGTCGCTTGCCGCGGCGGAGTCGGCGCAGGGATATTTCGAGCGCGCGTTGACGCTTGGTGGCGATGACCAGTCGCAGGCCTACCTCCATGCGCGAGCCGGCCTCGCTGCGCACCGGCGTCTGCACGCCGGCGCGCGCGACCATTTCGAGAGCGCGCGCAGCGTTGTACCAGGGACTCGGTCAGATCAGCGCGGCGGCACGATCGCTGGCCTATCTCGCGCGCATCGACGGGATGGAGGGAAAGCGCGACGCCAGCATCGAACGCCTTCGCCAGGTGGTCGCGATGCTCTCGGATGCTGACGTCGTGGATCCCGACCGGAGACTCGCAGCTTGCGCAAGTCAGTTCGCAGCTCAGCTTGAATCTCTACTTCACCGGTTCGCTCGACGAGGCGCTCGTGGTCGCCGAGCGCGCACTGCAGATCGCCGAGCTGTTCGACGTGCCGGAGGCGTTCGTTGTCGCGCTCAACACCCGAGCCTCAGCCCTGGCGGCACGCGGGAGACGGGACGAGGCGGAGCTGATCTTCGACGGCGCGAGTCGCTTCGCCATCGACCGAAACGTCGGCGCCGAACAGCGTCGAACCCTCGAGGTGAACCTGGGCTCCACGCTCGAGGAGGCAGACAAACTCGACGACTGTCTCGAGCACTACGAGCAATCGGAAGCACTGGCGAGCACGGCTCGGCGACCGAGTTGGCGTCGCGACGTCCCGGCTCACGCAGTCGACTGCGCTGCTCGAGCTTGGCCGCTGGGACGAGTACGCCGCAATCTGCGGCGAATACCTCGATCACGACGCGCCTGAGCTCGCAGTGCCCGTCGTGTCGCGTCTCCTCGGCAGCGGCATCTGGCTGCATCTCTGGCGTGGGGATCGGGTCGCCGCGCGCAACGTGCTCGCCATCGCATCGGAGCACGCCGACGACGCCAACATCGAGCAGGCCGGCATGCTCGCTGCCGCGCAATGCCGCGGTCGCGTCGATGGAAGGGCGTCCGCTGGACGCGTTGACCTCCGCCGAAGCGGGCCTGCGCATCTGCCTCGACCAGTCGTTTCCGGTCGTCGCCTGCGCAGATCTCATCGAGGCCGTGGACGCGGCGTTCGCGCTTGGTCGCGACGAGAAGGTCGAGGAACTCATCGATCTGGTTCGCACGCATTACCGTCCCGGGCGTCAGCGGGCAATCGACGCGCACATCCACCGCTGGCGTGCGGCACTTGCCGCGCATCGGAACATGGATGAAGTCGCCGAGGATTTCACCGCGCGCGCTGGATGCCTTCGCAACGCTGCGCCGGCCCTTCTGGACGGCGGTCACGCAGCTCGAGTTCGCGGAATGGCTCATGCGGCAGGAACGTGACGCCGAAGCGGCTGCGCTCCTGATCCAATCCCGGTCTGCATTTGCACACCTTGGCGCGACGCCGTGGGTCGAACGCGTCGACGCAACGGCCCGGTCCACGGCCGGTACCATCGAGTCGAGGTCGACCGCATGAACTGCCCGAGTTGTGGCGCTGACAATCGCCCGGGAGTCCGGTTCTGCGTGCAATGCGGCACGAAGCTGAGCAGGGCATGCGCTTCGTGCGGAGCTGCATACAACGAGGGAGAGCGATTCTGCGGGGAGTGCGGCGCTGCGCTCCCCACTGGTGCGGGCGCCGCTCGTCCCGTTGTCGCCCCTGCCCAGGTCGAGCTGCTCGTCCGCAACGCGGAACGCCGCCACGTGACGGTCCTCTTCGCGGATCTCGTCGGTTTCACGCCGCTCGCGCAACAGCGCGACGCGGAGGACGTCCGCGACCTGTTGAGCCGCTATTTCGACACCGCCCGGACGATCATCGCCCGCTACGGCGGGACCGTCGAGAAGTTCATCGGCGACGCGGTGATGGCGGTCTGGGGCATCCCCACCGTCCTCGAGAACGACGCCGAGCGCGCCGTGCGTGCGGCTTTGGAGCTCGTGGACGCCGTCGCCGCATTCAGCGAGGAAGTCGGTGCGCCGGGACTGCGGGCGCGCGCCGGCCTGCTGACCGGTGAGGTCGCCGTGAACCTCGGGGTCAGCGGCGAAGGCATGGTGGCTGGTGATCTCGTCAACACCGCCTCACGCGTGCAGTCGGCTGCCGAACCCGGCACGGTCTACGTTGGCGACGCGACCCGCCGGGCGACGGAGGCCGCGATCGTCTACGACGACGCCGGCGTCCATACGCTGAAAGGAAAGCCCGAACCCGAACGTCTCTGGTGCGCGCGACAGGTCGTCGCGGCGTCGGGAGGCGCGATGCGTCCCACCGGGCTCGAGCCGCCGTTCGTCGGGCGCGATCGCGAGCTCCGCCTGCTCAAGGAGTTGCTGCACGCGACAGGTGAAGAACGCACGGCGCGCCTGCTCTCCATCGTCGGACTCGCGGGAATCGGCAAATCGCGCCTCGCGTGGGAGTTCTTCAAGTACGTCGACGGTGTCACCGAGACGATCTGGTGGCATCGCGGCAGATGCCTCGCCTACGGCGAAGGCGTCGCGTACTGGGCGCTCAACGAGATGGTGCGCATGCGCTGCGGCATCGTTGAGAACGAGTCGCCGGAGACCGCGCGCGAGAAGTTGCGCCGCACTGTCGAGGAATTCGTCGAGTCCGGCGAGGAGCGCCGCTGGGTCGAACCGCGCCTTGCGCATCTCGTCGGCCTCGAGGAGCGGGCCGCCGCGGATCCACGCGATCTCTATGCAGCATGGCGGTTCTTCTTCGAGCGGCTGGCAGCGAAGCAGCTCACCGCGCTGGTGTTCGAGGACCTGCAATGGGCAGACGCAGGGCTGCTCGACTTCATCGAATATCTGCTCGAGTGGTCGCGTAATTCGCCGATCCTCGTCGTGACGCTCGCCCGGCCCGAGCTGGCCGAGCGTCGAGCCGGGTGGGGGACCGGCAAGCGAGGGCTCGCCGCGCTCTACCTCGATCCGCTGACACCGGACGCGATGTCACAGCTCCTCGCCGGCATGGTCCCGGGACTGCCGAACGAGCTCAGCGAGCGCATCCTCGAGCGCGCTGCCGGTGTCCCGCTCTACGCGGTTGAAACCGTCCGCATGCTGCTCGATCGCGGGCTCATCGTGGAGAAGGACGGCGCATATCACGTCGAGGGTTCACTCGATGCGCTCGAGGTGCCGGAGACTCTGCATGCGCTGATCGCCGCGCGGCTCGACAGTATCGGCAGCGCCGAGCGGCAACTGCTGCAGGATGCGTCGGTCGTCGGCAAATCGTTCACCGCGGCGGGACTGCGGGCGATCACGACTCTGCCGCCCGAAGCGGTGGAGTCGTGCTCTGGCGGGTCTCGTCAACAAGGATCTGCTGTCGATCCAGTCGGACCCGCGTTCGCCGGAGCGCGGTCAGTACGTGTTCGTGCAGGACCTCGTGCGGAGCGTCGCGTACGGAACGCTCGCGCGACGCGACCGAAAGGCGCGCCACCTCGCTGCGGCCGCATACCTCGAAAGCTCGTGGAGCGACGAGGAGGAGGTGGCCGAAGTCGTTGCGGCACACCTTGTCGAGGCCTACGAGGCCGACACCGACGCGACCGATGCGCCGGCACTCCGTGATCGGGCACGAGATGCGCTGGTTCGCGCCGGAGACCACGCCGCGTCACTGGGATCAGGCGAGGCGGCACAGCACTATTTCGTGAGCGCGCTCAGACTCGCGACTCCCGAGGACCGGGCGAAGCTGCTGGTGCGTGCGGGAGAGATGGCCTGGTTGCAGGTGCATGCCGCCGACGCGCGCGCCCACCTCGAAGAGGCCGTGGCGCTCCACACGGCAGGGGGCCGCATCGGAGCGGCAGCGCGAGTTTCCGTCACACTCGCCGCGATCGACGCGCACGAGCTGCAGATCGACGCGGCCGCCGACCGGATGGAGCGAGCCTTCGCGCAGCTCCGCGACTTGGATCACGGACGCGACTACGAGTCGGACCTGGCCGTCGTTGCCGCGGAGACTGGTCGCCGTCTCTTCCTCGCCAGGAGGTCGGAAGACGTTGCAATGGAACGGCTCGAGCTCGCCCTCGGCATTGCCGAGCGCAACGGCAACTCGCAGGTATTCTGCGAGGCGATCAACACGAAAGGACTCATCCTCGGTGAGCACGGTCGTCGCGAGGAGGGACGCGCGCTTATCGCCGTCTCACTCGACCACGCGCTTGCGGCGGATCTGCACGATGCCGCGTTGCGTGCCTACAACAACCTTGCTGCCGACTTGCAAGGCGCGGACCCCGTCCGCGCATTGTCGTACGTGGAGGCGGGGACTGCTCTTGCCAGGTTGATGGGTCGACGCCGTTCGGAGGTCATGTTCGCCACCGGCGCGATGCCGGTCCTCCTCGATCTCGGCCGCTGGGATGCCGCGCTGCTCGTCCTCGGCGACATGCTCGGGGACGACAGTCCGTGGATATCGGCCTCCGAATTTGGCAGCGAACTCATCATGGGTGCGTGGGTGTATCTGTGGCGCGGACAGGTGAGCGACGCCCGCAAGCTGCTCGAACAATTCGCCGGCATTCGCGACCGGGTGGTGCCGGAGAGCCAGCTCATCTATGACGCCATTCACGCGGCCATCCTGCGCGCGCAGGGTCGCACCGCAGACGCTGAAGCGCTCCTCGTCGATGCACTGGCACGCATGAATGACACGCTGGACTATCTGGGTCTCACCCGCTGGGTCCTGAACGAGACTGTGGAGACAGCGTTTGCGGCGGGGAATCTGCAGACGGTGCATGAGCAGCTTGATGCGGTCGGAACGCGCCAGTCGCCGGTGGTGGCGCCTACCGTGCACGCGCTGATCCAGCGCTTCCGTGCGCGGCTCGCGGCCCTCGAGGGTCGAGACGACGACGTTATGCCGAGCTCCCAAGCCGCAATCGACACCTTCCAGCAACGACAGATGCCATTCTGGCTCGCGGTGACCCGCCTCGAACTCGGCGAGTGGTTGATGCAGCGAGGAAAGCGCGCAGACGCTGAGGCCGTGCTCGCGGAAGCCCGTTCGGCGTTTGGCGAGCTCGGAGCGAACCCTTGGATCCAACGCACGGACGCAGCCTCGGCCGGCGACAGTACCACCACCGAACAGACAGCGCTCCCAGCCTGACGACGTGACCGATTCCGTCGTCGCCGCGGAGCAGCCGGACGCGCCGAAGGCGAAGGTCGGCTACCGCGCCCTCTTCCGGAACCGCGACTACCGCCTGCTCTACGGCGGGCTGGCCATCTCCATGAGCGGCTCGTGGGCGTACAACGTCGCGCTCGTCGTCTTCGTGTTCGATACCACGCACTCGGCTGCGTGGGTTGCCGCCGCATCGATGACGCGATTCCTGACCGCGCTCGTCGCGAGCCCGTTTGGAGGGTTGGTCGCCGACCGCATGGAGCGAATCCGCCTCATGGTCACGCTCGACACGGTGTGTCTCGTGCTGCAGTCGGGACTCGCGGTCGTCGCCGCATTGCACGGACCGGTCCTGCTGGCAATTGTCCTGGCGGCGCTGTCGTCGGTCTGCGGGTCGTCCTACGACCCAGCCGCGCGCGCCGCGACCCCGGCGATCGTCGGAGAAGAGCATCTCGCGGCCGCCAACAGCGCGCAGTCGGTCGTCGAGAACCTCTCGGTGATCGTCGGGCCGGCGATCGCGGGTATCCTGCTGCTCTTCAGCCCGACGGCTGTTGTATTTGCCATCAATGCCGCCACGTTCGGTATCTCGGCGCTCCTCGTCGGCAGCATCCGTACCCGGAGCCGCGCGGTCGACATCACCAAGGGCGGCACCGTGGGCCCGCTCAAGCAGATGGCGGCTGGTGTCGCGGCGTTCGTCGAATCGCCGACCGTGATGCTGCTCGCGGGTTTCAGCATCCTCGCGAGCTTCGTGTACGGCACGGACACCGTCCTGTTCGTCGTCATCAGCAGGGATCAACTCGGGACCGGGAGCACGGGCTACGGCTATCTGCTGGCGGCGCTCGGTGTCGGCGGGATTCTCATGGCGGGGTTCATGAACCGCATCGCTGCGGCCAAACGTCTCGGCGCCATCATCGTCCTCGGCATGGCGGTGTTCTGCCTGCCCACCGCGTTGTTGTCGATCGTGCACGCGCCGTGGATCGCGTTTCTCCTCGAGGTCGTCCGTGGCGCGGGCACGATCGTCGTCGACGTCCTGGCCATCACGGCCCTGCAGCGCCTGGTCAAGCCCGACGTGGTCGCGCGCGTCTTCGGCGTGTTCTTCGCATTCGTGCTCGCGGCGATCGCCCTTGGCGCGCTGCTCATGCCCATCCTGCTGGGCCTGGCCGGACTGGAGACGACGCTGCTCATCATGGGATTCGCGATTCCAGCACTGACCGTCGCCTCATACCCCTGGGTGCGCATCCTCGACACGCGCGCGCTCAAGGACTTCGCGAGCATCGAGCCGCGCGTGCTCACCCTGCAGGGCCTCGACATCTTCGCCGGGGCTTCCCGGGCTGCCCTCGAACGCATCGCACGATCGACGGTGGAGGAGACGATCCCCGCCGGCACGGTCCTGATTCGCGAAGGGGCCGAGGCCGATGACTTCTTCGTACTCATCGCCGGCGAGGTCGCAGTCTCCGCGGCCGGGGAGGCGGGGGTGGAACAGTCGCTCGGTGTGCTCACGCCGCCGAACTATTTCGGCGAGATCGGGCTCCTGGAGCACCGCCCTCGGACCGCGACGGTGACTACGGCGACCGACTGCACCGTGTACCGGATCAACGGGACGGATTTTGTCGAGGCGCTGACGGTGACCAACCTTTCGCCGACCGCTCTGGGTCGCGCCCAGATGCGACTCGCGCGCACCCACCCATCCCTGGAACTCACCTTCGGCCACACCGAACCGGAGTGATTGAATGGAGGGACGGTGACCGGCGGGTATCGTTGCACCTGAGCATCGGCTAAGGGGATTCAGTATTGGTCTGTTCGAACTGCGGCGCCGAGAACCGTCCAGGCAGCAAGTTCTGCGCGGAGTGCGGTGCGGTGCTCTCCGCGCGGTGCCCGAACTGCGCAAGCCTGGTGCGGCCCGACGCCAAGTTCTGCGACGAGTGCGGCGCGGCGCTTGTCAGCGGTGCCGTTGCGGCCGGCCGATTCGAAGGCGTGCCGCTGCGCACGCGGAGCGAGGAGAACGGCACGACTGCCGAGCGTCGTCTCGTGTCGATCCTCTTCGCCGACCTCGTCGGTTTTACGCCGCTCTCCGAGAAACGCGATGCCGAGGAGGTCCGCGATCTCCTCACGCGCTATTTCGACGCCTGCCGGGCCGTCGTGACCCGCTACGGCGGAGTCATCGAGAAGTTCATCGGCGACGCGGTGATGGCCGTCTGGGGCGCGCCCGTCGCGTTCGAGGACGATGCCGAGCGCGCTGTCCGGGCCGCGCTCGATCTTGTCGATGCCGTTGCCGCGCTCGGTCGCGAGATCGAGGAGCCGGGACTGCAGGTTCGGGCCGGCGTGCTCACCGGCGAGGCGGCGGTGACGCTTGGCGCCGAAGCGCAGGGGATGGTCGCGGGAATCTCGTCAATACCGCGGCGCGCATCCAGTCGGAGGCATCGCCGGGGACCGTCCTCGTCGGCGATGCGACGCGAGCGGCGAGCGAGGCGGCGGTCGTCTACGAGGACATCGGAGCACGGACGCTCAAGGGTGTGTCCGAGCCCGTACAACTCTGGCGGGCGTTGCGCGTCGTCGCGTTGCGCGGCGGTGCCGAGAAATCGGAGGGCCTCGAAGCGCCGTTCATCGGCCGGGACCGTGAGTTGCGCCTCATGAAGGACCTCTTCCATGCGAGCGCGGAAGAGCACAAGGCACACCTCGTGTCAGTCGTGGGCATCGCAGGCATCGGCAAGTCACGACTCTGCTGGGAGTTCTACAAGTACATCGACGGGATCTCCGACGTCGTGTACACGCACCGCGGTCGATGCCTCGCGTACGGCGAGGGAGTCACGTACTGGGCGGTCGCAGAGATGGTGCGGATGCGCGCTGGCATCAGCGAGGCGGATGAGACCGCAACCGCGCTGAAGAAGCTGCAGGCCTGTCTGACGGAGTTCATCCCCGACGACGACGAGCGGCGGTGGGTGCAGCCGCGCCTCGCGCATCTGCTCGCGCTCGAGGAGCACGCCACCCAGGAGCGCGACGAGCTGTTCAGCGCGTGGCGACTGTTCTTCGAACGGCTCGCCGACCAGGAGCCGACAGCGCTGGTGTTCGAGGACATGCAATGGGCCGACACGTCGCTCCTCGAATTCATCGAGTTGCTGCTCGAGTGGTCGCGGAACCACGCGCTGTTCGTTGTGACCATCGCTCGACCGGAGCTCACCGAGCGACACTCGACGTGGGGTGCGGGGAAGCGCAACTTCACCTCAGTCTTCCTCGAACCGCTCGCACCTGACGCCATGGAGCGTGTGCTCGACGGGCTCGTCCCCGGCCTCCCTGATGGCGTCCGCGAGCAGATCCTGCGCCGGGCGGAAGGGGTGCCGTTGTACGCGGTGGAAACGGTTCGCATGTTGCTGGACCGAGGTGTCGTCGAGCGCGCCGGGAGCGTCTACCGTTTGACCGGTCCTGTCGAGGAGCTCGACGTGCCACAGAGCCTGCATGCGGTGATCGCCGCACGCCTCGACGGCCTCGCACCTGAGGCGCGGCGGATCCTGCAGGACGCAGCGGTGCTCGGCAAGACATTCACGGTGCGCTCACTTGCGGCAGTCAGCGGCGTGTCCACTGAACAGCTCCAAGCACTGCTTGGCGGGCTCGTTCGCAAGGAGATCCTTTCACTGCAGGCCGATCCGCGCTCACCCGAGCGCGGGCAGTACGGGTTCCTCCAGGACCTCGTGAGGCGGGTCGCCTACGAAACGCTCTCGAAACGGGACCGGAAGTCGAAACACCTCGCGGTGGCCGAGTGGTTCGAGACGGTGTGGGGTGGGGAAGAGGGTGACGTCATCGAGGTCGTCGCCTCGCATTATCTCGAGGCGTACAACCTGGCCCCGCAGGATCCCGATGCAGCGATGGTCAGGGGCCGAGCAGCTGATGTGCTCGCCCAGGCGGGTGAGCGCGCGGCCTCGCTGGCTGCGAACGCGGAGGCAGAGCGATATTTCGACCAGGCGTCACAACTCGTGGGCGACCCGGCCCGCGAGGCTGAATTGCGGGATCGGGCTGGTACGGTCGCGTGGCGTTCGGGCCGCACTGAGGCTGCCGTCGACAATTACCAGCGCGCCATTGCCCTATACGACAGCGAGGGCCAGAGCCGGGCCTCAGCGCGTGTGTCGGGGCATCTTGCCCGGCTCGAGGCAATGCGCGGACAGATCGATCAGGCGATTGAGCGGTGGCGCCACGCTTTCGCAGTGCTGTCGGCCGGCGATCATGACGAAGACCTGGCAAGCGTTGCGCTCGACCTGGGGTTCCGTCTGCTCAACAACAAAGGAACCTACGACGAGGCGGAGCGATATCTGCGCATCGCCCTCGATACGAGCGAAGCGCTCGGTCTGCACTCGGTGATCTCACAGGCGCTCAACTATCGAGGGTTGCTTGCTTCCCACGGCAACCATCCTGAAGAGGCACTTGCACTCCTCAACCATGCGCTGAAGATCGCGCTGAACACCGACGCGACCGCGTCCACGATGTCCGCATACAACAACCTTGCGGACATCCTCGGCCGGATGGATCGGTACCGAGAAGCGCTGGAGCTGCAACGCTCCTGCCTCGTCATTCGCACGAAGCTGGGAGACCGGCCCATGGAGCGGTTCGCCAAGGCCGAGCTTGCGCACCTCCTGGTGCAGCTCGGCGAGTGGGACGAGGCATCGGCACTCGTCGAATCCCTTGGTCAGATCACCAAAGAAACGGCGCCTTACGAGCTGCTGTCGGTGCTGTCGTTCTCCGAGGTGTACCTCCACCGCGGTCAGTTACCACTGATCGAGCACCTGCTCGACGTCTTCGCACGTCTCGCCACGTCAGAGGATCGCCAGGAGTGGGCCTCCTACGTGACTGCTCGTGCCGGATGGTACCGGGCCGTCGGGCGATACGAGGAATGCATCGCCGATGCAGAAGTCGTGGTCGATGTCATCGCGACGCACGAACTCGATCAGTCACCAGGACGCAAAGGCTTCCTTCCATGAGGCGGTTGAGGCGGCATTCGCGATCGGCAACCTCACGAAGGTGGACGAGCTTCTCGGGGTCCTGGATGCGGTGCCCTTCGGGGTGCGCCCTCTGTCGATGGAGGCGCACGCG
This sequence comes from Candidatus Dormiibacterota bacterium, assembly GCA_963757475.1. Taxonomy (GTDB): domain Bacteria; phylum Chloroflexota; class Dormibacteria; order Aeolococcales; family Aeolococcaceae; genus Palsa-851. Next base: position 13,591 of record CAVWRW010000003.1, on the reverse strand, counting down.
GCACGATTCCGCGCCCGCCTGGGACATGCGCGAGGCGACGACATGGCGGTCGAGCCTTTCTTCGTGCATGCCGAGACGATCCTCCGCGAGCTCGCGCTGCCGTTCCGGCTCGCAATAGCGCAGCTCGAACATGCCGAGTGGTTGGCGACGCAGGCGCGCGACGCAGATGCCGCGCCACTCCGCGCGAACGCGCTTGCCACGTTCGAACGACTGGAGGCTCACCCCTGGGTGGCGAGGGCGCTCGGCCCGCCGTTGACTGCGGCTACGCCGGCGGCCGCTGTTCCGCTTCCCTGAGCAATGCGCAGAGCTTGATGAGCATCTTGTAGGCCAGCTGCGGATGCTCCAGGAGCAGCGGCTTGAACTCCCAGGGCGGCAACGAGAGGGTGCGGAGTTGCGTGTCGGCCGTGACGGACGCACTCCGGGGGCCACCATCGATGACGGCGATATCGCCGAACGCTTCGCCGGGGTGCAGCGTGCGCAGCTTTCGTCCTTTCACGGTGACGTCGGCTGAACCCTCGAGGATCAGGTGGAAGCCGACACCGTCCCGCCCCTCGATGACGATGACCTGGCCTGGCTGATGCTCGATCTCCTTGGAGAGATCGATGATCGTGGCGACGTCCTGCGTCGTGAGCTCATCGAAGAGGCGGTTGCGCCGGAGCATCGCGACGAGCGTGTTCTTGTCAGTCATGTCTTCTCCAGATACGCGGTGAATGGGCAGATCCTGCGCCGAACACACATGCGTTGTCTGTCGGATGACTGACACGGCCTCAGGCTGCGTTATCCGCAAGCGCCATCAACACCGACTTCATCTGAAACGGCGTCAGGCCGGGGTGCTTGCCGAGGATGCGTGCAATGAGTCCCGCGACGTGCGGCGCCGCAAAGCTGTTGCCCGTTGCCCGTATCGTCCGTCCACCGAGCCATCCCACCTCGAGGTCGATGCCTGGAGCGCCGAACTCGACCGGCGGCGCGGTGTTGTACTCGAGGCGGAATGGATCGCTCCCCTCGTGTGCCGCCACGGAGAACACCGACGCGTACTGTGAGGGATAGCTCGGCGCGCGAACGTTGTTCACCGCGCACACCACCATCGATCGCTGGAAGTACGCCTCGTCGGCGATCTCGTGGAAGACGCCGAAATAGTCGAGGCGGGACGTGCTCAAACTCATGTTCAACACCTGCATCCCGTTGGCGAGCGCCCAGCGCATGCCCTCGGCAAACACGATGCCTCGTCCCGTCAGCCGCTCACCAAGCACACGAACGCTGTACAGCTCAGCGTCGGGCGCTGCCTTGCGGATGATTGCCGCGCAGGCCGTGCCGTGGCCGAACAGGTCGTCGTGCGCGCCTTCGATGACACGCGCCCCGCGCGGCGCTCCGGCATCGGCGACGACGACCGCACCACCGGCGAGCGGACCGACTCCGGGATACGTCGCGTCAATCCCGCTGTCGATGACCGCAACTTTGACGCCCGCGCCGGTGCTGCCCTCCCACGCCCACTCGCGGGTGATCTCGCCCGGGAGCGACGCCGGCACTCGTTGCAGTGTCGCGGGGTCGAACTGCCACGACCACGCCGGCTTCAACGGCGTTGCTTGCGCGCGTACACCAGGAAATCCTCGGCGATGCGCGTCGCGGCAAGACGTTCCTCCGGCCCGAGCACGCCGAGTTCGTGAAAGAGCAGGGCGAGCTCCGCCAGCTCCGCCTGTGCGCGTGGCGCTGCGTCGGCGCGTCGCTGGAGCGCAGCGCGGAGGTCGCCGGCAGGTGCTGCGAGCGCGGCGGATTCGAAGAGCGCCTGGCCGAGGTTCGAGAAGATCCGCGAAGTCTCCAACGCGAGCGTGGCCTGGCGCGCGAAGAGCGCGAGGATCTCCATGTCGTCAACGCCCTCACCGCCGCCGCGCCTGCGATCGAGCACCTCAATGACCCCGAACGTGCGCCGATCGCTTTCCAGGGGCATCGCCATAATCGCGTTGGGAATGTAGCCGGTGGTCTCGGCGACGTCGGCGGCGAAGCGCGGATCCTGGCGAACGTCGTCAACCGCGATCGACTGCCCCGACATCAGCGCCCAACCGGCGATCCCGCGGTCGCCGGGGATGCGGATGCCGATGGTCGCTGCGGCGCCGCTTCCTGCGGCCACCCGGAACTCCAGCATCTCGTCGGCTTCATCGAAGAGGGCGATCGAGCACGCCGCAGCGTCGAAGACCAGCAGCGCGGACTCGACGATCGCCTGCAGAAACTCCTCGTCGCCGCGCGGACGGAGCACCGGGCCGAGGTCGGACGCAAGCTGCGCCAGACCGGAGAGAACGTTGCCCGTGGAACCGTTATCGTCCATGATGCTCGGCACTCTACCGCCCGACGATGGCCGGAGAGCCGGATGCATGCGGGGAGGACGACGGTGAGCACAGAGGACGCGGCGCTGCTGCAGAACACGCCCCTGTTCGGTGGGATGCCGATCGAGTCGCTGCAGCGCATCGCCGAGAAGGCCGTACGGCGCTCGTACGGTCGCGGGCAGATCATCTTCCGTGAGGAGGACTACGGCGATGCGCTCTGCGTCGTCGTCACCGGGCTCGTCAAGGTCTACCGGACCTCGCCCGACGGCGACGAGATGCTTCTCGTGACGCTCGGCCCGGCGTCGGTCTTCGGGGAATTGCCGATGGTCGACGGCGGCCCGCGTTCGGCGTCAGCCGCAGCCGTCGAGGCGACCACCGTGCTGACGGTCAACCGCGCCGCCTTGCTCGAGGCGCTACACGAGTCGCCCGAGCTCGCCGAACGTCTGCTTCGGTCGCTTGGCTCGATGGTGCGGCGGCTGACGGACCAGGCGGCGGATCTGGTCTTCCTCGACCTCAACGGTCGCGTGGCCAAGTTGCTCCTTCGGCTGGCCGAGGAGCGTGGCAGCGCCGAGGACGGCGGCCGGGCTCTCGATCTCCACCTGACTCAGTCGGACCTGGCCAACATGGTCGGCGGCTCGCGCCAGAGCGTCAACCAGGTGCTCAACACCTTCGAGCGGCTCGGATACCTGGAGCTCGACGGGCGGCGCATCGTCATCCGAAAACCTGAACTCCTGCAACGCCGCGCCGGCCAGCCCGACTAGGGGTGATCAACCCGCGGCAAGTGTCAGATCGCCGACGCTGCGACTGTCAGGTAGGCGACTGACTCACCAGTACGCGAATGCCAGAATCACGTCAACACCAAAACAGCGGCGGGGCCGCAAAGGAGACAGAGCAATGAGCACGGACGAGTCGAACGAGCAGGAAGCCCCAGGCGTTCACACGGCGAAGACAGAGGAAGAGGACACCGAGGGTCACGTCCACACCGCGATGAGCGGCGGCGATCCGGACTTCGGTTCCCAGCAGCCCTCCGTCCACACCGCGGCGAAGGATGACGACGACGACACCGAAGGGCACGTCAAGGCCGGCGGTCACTGATCTCGCCGTCTGAGGCGGAGCGATCGGCCCTTCCGGATTGCACCAGCGCGGTGCGGTTCGGAGGGGCCATCGCTGTGTTAAGGAGCACTGGTGGTTGACGCCGAGCTCGCGGACGCGCGGCGCGCGCATCTGCGCTGGGTGACGGACACCGCTCCCGGTATCAGCCGGCGCCGGCGCGGCAGTGCTTTCAGCTATCTCAAGAACGGCGCCCTGATTCGCGATCCGGAGACTCTGGCGCGCATCCGCGCGCTCGCCGTGCCGCCGGCATGGACGGACGTCTGGATCTGCCCCGACCCGAACGGCCACATCCAGGCGACGGGCCGTGACGCGCGCAAGCGCAAGCAGTACCGCTACCACGCGCGATGGCGCGAGATACGCGACTCGAACAAATACGACCGCACCATCGCGTTTGCAGAAGCGTTGCCGCGCATTCGCGCGCGGGTGGATTCGGATCTCCGCCTTCGCGGCCTGGTCCGCAATCGCGTGCTCGCGGCCGTCGTGCGGCTCCTCGACCTGACGCTCATCAGGGTCGGCAACGCGGAATACGCGAAGGACAACAAGTCGTACGGGCTGACGACGATGCGCTCGAGCCATGCGGTCATAGAGGGTGACGCGATCCGTTTGAGCTTCCGCGGCAAGGGCGGCAAGCGCGTTGTTGCGGAGGCTCACGACCGCCGAGTGGCGACGGTCATGCAGCGATGCACGGCGTTACCCGGCGAGGAGCTCTTCCAGTACGAAGACGCTGATGGCGATGCCCGCGCCGTGACATCAGACGACGTCAACGCCTACATTCGTGAGATCGCGGGCGATGACTTCTCCGCCAAGGATTTCCGCACATGGGCCGGTACGGTGGTCACTGCGCACGCGTTGCGGGAGTTGGGCCCGGCGGCCACTGCGGCCGAGGAGAAGCGACACGTCATCGAAGCTGTGGGCGAGGCTGCCGCGCAACTCGGCAATACCGTCGCGGTCTGCCGCCGGTGCTACGTGCATCCGCAGGTGTTCGAAGCGTATGGCGACGGGACGTTGCTGCAGCTGCGCTTTGGATCCGGAACTGCGTCAGTCTCGGGATCGCTCCGGTCTGATGAACGCGCCGTGCTCCGGTTGCTTCGCGCGGGCGAACGCGTCAGGTCGCGCGCCTCCTAGCGAAACGCGTCCTCGATATGGACGGCAGCCTCCTCGGCACCGAGATCATTCTGGTCGTCGTCCTCGTCTTCACGCTCTGTTTCGTCTGCCTCAATATCCGCACCGTCATCGTCGGCGATGACCTGCACCGCGTCACCGGGCTTCCGGCGCACCGGCCGGTCGGGCTCTTCTTCCGAGAGGCGCTCATCGAGGCTCTCGCGAACGTTGGGGTCGTTGATCCGACGCGCTGCGAGGTCACGCGGTGCATTGTCATCGCCGACCACCTCAGCGGGGTCTGGTTCCATCGCATCCGGAATGATGGCGTCGTCGTCAGGCTCGTCGTCCGAGGGCAGGTCGTTGTTCGGGTTGTCAGTGCTCATGTCGTTACTCCTGAGAGGCCTGCGGGTTGCGGGCGCCGGTACATGGCGCGATCATTCTTGATAGGCAGACTATCACGTCCGAAGCCCAAGACTGGAGGCCACTCATGGCACGTACGAAGCACAGCGGAGAACTCGAAACACGTGCACGCAACCGAACTCGACAGCCAGAGCTTCGCGTTCACGAAACAGCGCAAGGAGCCACTCAACGATGCGGAACACGTGCGCAATGCGGTGGCACGGTTCGACCAGGTCGAAGGGGTCAGCGACGCTGATCGCGACCGCGCCTGGCGCAAGATCCGCGCAGCGGCCCGCCGATTCGGCGTCGAGATCGAGGCGCGGGGCTGGCGTCAGCTCATGGCAGGAGGTCGAAGCAGATGACCGACGTGCAGGCGCCCGGCGCGATGCCACCCGAGACACCCCAGATCGCGCCCCCGAGCACGCCCCAGATCGAACCGCCGTCGATGCCGGAGCAACCCGTGCCCGAGGAGCCGCAGCCCTCGGCGCCGGACACGCCACAGGTTCCCGCCCCCGAGATCGAGGAGACCCCGCCGGAGATGGCCGGCCGCTGATCTGATCGATCTCAGGTCGGCGGTCAGCGACGGTTCGGCAACCGGAATGTGACAGTGGCTCCTCAGAGTGGCTCACGGACGTCGAGCTATCCCGGAGGAACCCCCACATGCCGAACCGACCGTTTCGATTCGCCCTCAGCGCAGCTACCGCGGTGCTCACCGCGTTGCTCGCGCTCGCACCGACCGCTGGTGCGGCAACACCGCTCCAGCCGACGAAGACCAACGCACTGGATCCGGCGACGTCGAGCGCGTCGCCGATTCTGCTCTACGCGCAGGACTGGAACGGGTCGGCCAACGGACGCACGACGGCCCAGTGGCAGCAGGTCGCACTGACCCACGCGCTTCTCGTCGGTGGCACGGGCGCCGGCTACGGCAACATGATTCCGCAGCTGCACGCATGGAACCCGTCGCTCAAAGTGCTCGTGTATGACCTTGGCCCGTATACCATCAAAGGGTCCACGGAGTTCAACACGCTGACCGCTGCGCATCCGAGCTATTTCGCGCACGATGCGTCGGGACACCTGATCACGATGAAGGCCGCGAGCGGCTCGCCGGCATTCCCGAACAACTACCTCATGGACGAGGGCAACGCCGGGTGGCAGGCCTGGGAGGCATCGCGCGTTCTTGGCAACATCGACCAATACGGGTTTGACGGCGCGTATCTCGAACTCGATGGCGCCCGGACCCACCTCGGGCGGGGACACGGGGCTGCCGATCGACCCGACGACCGCGCATCCGTATACCGCAGCGTCATGGATGGCCGCCGAAGGTCGCGCCATGTCGGTGATCAAGGCGGCGATCGGTTCGAAATTCCTCTTCTCGACCGGGCTCGTCAACGGTTCCGAGTTCACCGACTACACGCATTACCTCACCGATTCAACAGCCAACGGCGCGCAGACCGATTCGTGGCTCCGCCTCAGTGGCTCGTCACCCGCGTCGTATCCGAGTGCCGGCTCGCTGGCGTCTGATCTTGCGATGGTGCAGTCGATCAACGCCAAGGGCAAGTCGTTCTTCGGGTGGACGAAGGTCTGGACAGGCGCCACGGCCGCGCAGTACTCGGCGTGGAACACATATGCGCTTGCTGCATATCTGCTCGTCGACAACGGCACCACCGACTACTACTCCTACAGTGAGCCCAACCTCAACGCAGACCGCACAACTGTGTACTACGCGAACGAGACTGCCGCGCTCGGCTCGCCGATCGGTGGTTACACGCTCAGCAACGGTGTGTACAGCCGCAGCTTTCAGAACGGCACCGTCACGCTCAACACCAACAACAACGCCGCATCGATCGTCTGGGCGGTGAAGCCGTCGGTCGCATCGGTCACGCCGGCTGCTGGCCCCGTGACCGGCGGACAGACCGTGACCGTCACCGGCTCCGGTTTCGCTGCAGGCATGACGGTGACCATGAACGGCACCGCCGTGACCCCGGCCAACGTCAGCTTCGGTGCGTTCACCTTCAGCACGCCGGCCAATGCCGCCGGATACGCGCAGGTGCAGGTCACGACGTCGCTCGGTGCCAGCACGCTCAGCAGCGGCGACGGCTACGTGTACGCGCCCCTCGGGAATTTCGTGCCGATCACACCCTTTCGAATCCTCGACACCCGCCCGGGCTCGGTCGAGCAGCGGGGGAGTGGCGCGCTCGGCGCCGGCACGGTGCGCACGCTGCAGATCACCGGTGTCACCGGGCTTCCAAGTGAGACCACCCCGATTCCGGCGAACGCCACTGCGGTTGTACTGAACGTGACCGCCGTCACCGGAAGCGCCAACAGCCTGTTCACGGTGTATCCGGCCGGGACCGGCAGGCCGAATGCCTCCAACTTGAATTTCACGGCCGGGACGGTGACGCCCAACCTCGTCACCGCGGTGATCGGTGAGGGCGGGGCCGTGAACATCTACAACTCGGTTGGGACGGTGAACGTCCTCGCAGACGTGGCGGGATACTTTCAGCCCGCCGGCTCGAGTGCAGTCAGCGGCGAGTTCCATCCGATCGCCCCGGGTCGCGTCTGCGACACGCGCATGGCCCCGTACGCCTGCGCCGCTCGCGGAGCCTTCGTCGGCGGCGCGCCGAGGCTCATCAACGTCACCGGCGCAGGCTCGAATGCCATTCCGGCAAACGGGTCGGCTGCGGCAGCAGTCCTCAACCTCACGGGTGTCACCGGCACGACATCGACCTTTCTGAGCGTCTACCCGCCGACGCCGAGCGGCACGTGTGGCACGCCCCAGGTCTCGAATCTGAACATCTCGGCCGGGCGGGTGCAGGCGAACCGAGTTGAGGTCGCCCTCGGACCTGCCACGTCGGGCGGGCCGGACACGTCAATCTGCGTCTACAACTCAGTCGGCTCCATCAACGTCGTCCTCGACGTGAACGGATGGTTTGGCAGCGGCAGCGCTGCGCCAGGCGATCAGTACCAGCCGATCGGACCGAGCCGGGTCTGCGACACGCGCACGGGCTCGGGACAGCCGTGCGCGGGCCATCCCGTGGCATCGAATCACGGCGAGACCGTGCAGGTGGCCAGTGTGGGCGGTCTGCCGCCGATGGGTGCGGCCAATCCTCCGCTTGCCGTCGTTGCCAACCTGACCGCCGTCGCCCCGGGCGCCGGCACCTATCTGACGCTCTACGCGGCCGATCTCACCACGAAGCCGGGGGTCTCCGACCTCAACGTCAGTCCCGGTCAGACGATCGCCAATCTTGCGGTCGTGGAGTTGAGCAGCGCCGGAGGAGCCGTCGACCTGTTCAGCGCAGCGAGCAGCATCAATGTCGTGCTCGACATCGAGGGCTGGTTCCAGTAGGGAGCCATCCGGATACAGTCATCGCCATGCGGGCGATGGTCCTTGACGCGCCGAGCACGCCGTTGCGAAGCGCAGACGTGCCGATTCCCGAGCCCGGACCGGGTCAGGTCCGGATTCGGGTGCACGTGTGCGGCGTGTGTCGCACCGACTTGCACATCCTCGACGGCGAGCTCACCAAGCCGAAGCTGCCGCTCATCCTCGGCCACCAGATCGTCGGCGAGATTGTCGCCACCGGAAGCGGCGTTGAGGATCTGCGTACCGGCGAGCGCGTGGGTGTCCCCTGGCTCGGGTGGACGTGCGGCGTCTGCGTCTACTGCCGGAGCGGCCGCGAGAACCTCTGCGACTTGGCGCGTTTCACCGGCTACGACATCGACGGTGGTTACGCGGAATTCGCCGTCGCGGACGCCCGCTACTGCTTTCGTATCGACAACTCATTCTCCGACGTGCAGGCGGCGCCGTTGCTCTGCGCCGGACTGATCGGCTATCGCGCGCTGACGATGGCAGGCGAAGCGATGCGCATCGGCCTCTACGGCTTCGGATCGGCGGCGCACATCATCGCCCAGGTGGCGCAGCACCAGGGCCGCCAGGTCTACGCGCTGACACGACCCGGGGATACAGCAAGCCAGGCGTTCGCGCGCGACGAGGGCGCGGTGTGGTCGGGGGACACTGACGCCGAAATCCCCGAGTTGCTCGACGCCGCAATCATCTTCGCGCCGGCCGGTGAGCTCGTCCCGAAAGCACTCAGCGCGCTCGCGAAAGGCGGGGTCGTGATCTGTGCCGGCATCCACATGAGCGAGATTCCGGCGTTCTCGTACGACCTGCTCTGGGGCGAGCGCAGCATCCGCTCGGTCGCCAACCTCACGCGTCGCGACGGCGTCGAATTCCTGTCCCTCGCGGCGCGGGTGCCGGTGCACACCGTCGTGGAAACGCGGCCGCTCGAGCAGGCGAACGAGGCGCTCACGCAACTCCGCCACGGGACGGTACAGGGCTCGATCGCGTTGACGATCGCGTAGCCCGAGCACCGGGCAGATAATGTGATCCGGGTCAGCCCAGAACAGAGGTAGCATCGGTGGCGATCGAGGCGGCCGACAAGGTTGCGTCCCAGCCCGTCTCGTTTGTCACTGATCCGAGCAGGTACCGCCACTGGCACCTGAGCGTCGACGGACCTCTGGCCACGCTCGCGATGGATGTCGACGAACAGGGCGGGCTGCGCGACGGATACGCGATGAAGCTGAACTCGTACGACCTCGGTGTCGACATCGAGCTCCACGACGCGGTGCAGCGGCTTCGTTTCGAGCACCCCGAGGTTGCTTCGGTGATCATCACGTCGGCGAAAGACCGGTGCTTCTCGGCGGGCGCAAACATTGGGATGCTGGCGCAGTCATCACATCCCTGGAAGGTGAACTTCTGTAAGTTCACGAACGAGACGCGCTTCGCGATCGAGGATGCGAGCGCGCATTCGGGCCAGACGTACATCGCCGCAGTGAACGGGGCGGCCGCGGGAGGCGGCTTTGAGCTCGCCCTCGCATGCGAGCAGATCCTGCTCATCGACGACGGATCGACGGCCGTGTCGCTGCCCGAATTGCCTTTGCTGGCGGTGCTCCCCGCGACCGGCGGCCTGACGCGCGTCGTGGACAAACGGCACGTTCGTCGCGACCTGGCCGACGTTTTCGTCACGCGCAGCGAGGGAGTGAAGGCGCCGCTGGCTGTGCAGTGGGGCCTGATCGACGCGGCGCTCCCGCGGGGTAACTTCGACAGCTTGGTACGCGAGCGCGCGTCGGCGATTGCGGCGCTCTCGCAGCGGCCTCCAGCGTCGCAGGCGGTCGTCCTCGATCCCGTGGTCGTAACGATGGATGCGGACCGCCGCGAGTACGAGCATGTGCGAGCAGCGTTCGACCGTGACGCCGGTGTCGTCACGATCACCGTCAACGGTCCGCTCGACGCTCCGCCGGCGGACACCGGCGCTGCCCGGCGGCTCGGAAGCGCGTTCTGGCCCCTTGCGATGGCGCGTGAGCTCGACGACCTCATCCTGCATCTGCGGACGAACGAGCTCAGCATGGGCACGTGGGTCATCAAGACTGACGGCGGCATGGACGTGCTCCTCGCAGTACGACCGCTTCCTGCGGGCAGAGCGCTCGGAGGACTGGTTCGTCAACGAGGTTGCACTGCTGCTGAAACGCGTGCTCAAGCGCCTCGATGTCACGAGCCGCAGCCTGATCGCGCTGATCGAGCCGGGGAGTTGTTTTGGCGGACTCCTGCTGGAACTGGCGCTCGCGTGCGACGAGCAGTTCATGCTCGACGGCACCATGGACGATGACCGGCAGCCCCCCGACATCGTCATCACCGAGTCCAATACCGGCGTCTTTCCGATGGGTAACGGCCTGTCCCGCCTCGAAGTCGCGATTCTTCGGCCGCACCGCAGAGCTCGATGCAGTTGTCGCGCTCGCCGGCGCGCATCTCTCCGCCGCACCGGCGTCGGCAGCGGGACTCGTCACCTTCGCACCCGATGGCATCGACTGGGAGGACGAGGTGCGTATCGCGCTCGAGGAGCGCGCGTCATTCAGCCCGGATGCCCTGTCCGGTATGGAGGCGAATCTCCGATTCGTCGGTCCCGAGACCATGGAGAGCAAGGTCTTCGGGCGGCTGACTGCATGGCAGAATTGGGTCTTCAGCCGCCCGAACGCCATCGGCCCGGATGGTGCGCTGCGCCGGTACGGCAGCGGACGGCGGGCCACGCTCGACAAGGAAAGGGTGTGAGATGAGCCTCAGCGTCGACTACACCGATCGCATCCCCAACAACGTCGACCTTCGCGGGGACCGGCGTCTGCAGCGGGCGCTCGAGGCATGGCAGCCGCGCTTTATGCAGTGGTGGCGAGACCTCGGTCCAGACCTCATCGCCAAGGACGTGTACCTGCGCACCGCCATCAGTGCCGATCGCGATGGCTGGGCTCACTTCGGTCACATCCCGCTCGAGGAGTACCGATGGGGGATCTTCCTCGCCGACCGCGAGCCCGACCGGCGCATCGCGTTTGGCGAGCACATGGGCACGGCGGCCTGGCAGCAGGTCCCTGGGGAGTACCGCGCCGACCTCCAACGGCTGCTCGTCGTCCAGGGCGACACCGAGCCCGCGTCGGTTGAGCAGCAGCGTTTGCTCGGGTTCACCGCGCCGAGCCTCTACGACCTTCGGAACCTCTTCCAGGTCAATGTTGAAGAAGGCCGCCATCTCTGGGCGATGGTGTACCTGCTCCACGCCTTTTTTGGGCGCGAGGGCCGCGACCAGGCCGAGCAACTCCTGCTCCGGCACTCAGGCAGCGTCGACGCGCCGCGCATTCTCGGTGCGTTCAACGAACCGACGCGGGACTGGCTGGCCTTCTTCATGTTCACGTACTTCACCGATCGCGACGGCAAGTTCCAGCTCGGCACGCTCGCGGAGAGCGGCTTCGACCCGCTCTCGCGCACGTGCCGTTTCATGCTGCGCGAAGAAGCACACCACATGATGGTCGGCACAACCGGTATCGATCGCGTTGTGCGCCGCACCGCCGAGTTGATGCGCGAGCACAACACTGACGACATCGCGCGCCACGGTGGTATTCCGCTCGACATCATCCAGCGCTACCTCAACTTTCACTACAGCGTCTCGCTCGACCTGTTCGGCGGCGAGCGCTCGACGAACGTCGCGAACTACTTCACCGCCGGACTCAAAGGTCGATGGCAGGAAGAGCGCCGAGATGACGACCATCAGCTCACCGATGCGACTGCCGCTGTCGATGTCGTCGTCGATGGCCACATCCAGACCACGGGATCCCCGCGCTCACCGCACTCAATCAGGACCTTCGATCGGAATATTTCACGGACTGCAACAATGGGGTCCGGCGCTGGAACCGGTTGCTCGAGACTGCAGGCATCGACCGCACCCTCGCCCTCCCGCACCACGGCTTCAATCGACGGGTCGGGGCGTTCTCCGGGCTCCATGTGACACCGGGTGGAGCGCTCGTCGACAGCGCGACGTGGGATCGTCGTCAGGCGGAATGGCTGCCGACTGCGGCCGACTTCGAACACATCCAGTCGCTCATGACGCCTGTGTTCGAGCCGGGAAAGATGGCCGGGTGGATCGCGCCGCCGGCAACGGGGATCAACGGGCAGGCGGTCGACTACGAGTACGTGCGTCTCGCATAGGCGGCTCAGCCGGAGCCGTTGAGCGCCTGGGCGGCCTGCACGCGGAGCTCGGCGCGGATCACTTTGCCGGTGGCCGTCTTCGGCAGCGTATCAACGACGAGCAGGCGGCGCGGTCGCTTGTAGCCGGCCAGCTCTGCACGGCAACGTGCGAGGACCTCGTCAACGTCGAGAACCGTTCCCGGTCGCGCCACCGCGAAGGCAACCGCCCGGGTCAGGCCGTCCGCGCCCAGTGCCCCGACCACCGCGACCTCGGCCACGTCCGCATGTCCGAGGAGGACGCTTTCCACCTCCGCCGGCGAGACCCATTCGCCACCGACCTTGAGCATGTCGTCGCGTCGACCGAGATGCCGATAGATGCCCTCGCTGTCGACTGCATAGAGATCGCCGGTCGCCACCCAGTCGCCGACGAAGGTTCGGCGCGTCTCCTCGCTGCGGCACCAGTAGCCGGTGGCGGCGGCGTTGCCGGACACCCACAGCTGTCCCGGTGTCCCCATCGCTGCGGGCGTTCCGTCGTCGTCGAGGATGCGAACGCGGTGACCACGGACGGGCGTTCCCGAAGCGCCGGGAACTGCCGTCCCACGCCGGTTCGAGATGAAGATGTGGGTCATCTCGGTGGATCCGATCCCGTCGAGGATCTCCACACCGAAGCGTTCCCGAAAGCGAAGGAAGAGTTCAGCCGGGAGCGACTCGCCTGCGGAGACAGCCTGCCGCAGCGGGGCGAACGTTGTGTCGGGCAGATCGGATGCGAGCAGTGCGGCATAGAACGTGGGCACCGCGAAGAAGAGCGTTGGTTGGTGCCGCTCCATGAGAGACGTGATCAGGGCCGGTGTTGGCGGGCGGGTCGGCTCGAGCACCGCCTGCGCGCCTGCTGCCAGGGGAAACGTCAAGGAGTTGCCGAATCCGTATGCGTGGAACATCGGGGCGACCGAGAGATGTTTGTCGTCGGGCTGGACGTCGAGGACTTCGGCTGCATATCCCTCGCACGTGGTGCGGATGTCGGCGTGGCGGTGCATCGCCAGCTTCGGCCTGCCTGTGGTCCCTGAGGTGCACAGCCAGAAGCAGGGGATTCGGCGGTGGTAACGTCGATGCTGCCGTTGCCACCCGCCTCCATGAGGTCCATCCAGCGTGGCCCGTCAGA
>CAVWRW010000002.1:0-406958 GCA_963757475.1 Candidatus Dormiibacterota bacterium | reverse complement strand
ACGTTCCCGAGGTCGCGGAGCGGCGCAACGAGCGTGTTGCTTCGCTCTCCGGCGGGCAGCAGAAGATCGTCGAGTTCGCGCGCGCGCTCATGCTCGACCCGAAGCTGCTGGTGCTCGACGAGCCGTCGATGGGGCTCGACCCGAGGACACACGCGGTCGTTTCGACCTGATCCGCGACATGAACAAGGCAGGCCGCACGATCCTCCTCGTCGAGCAGAACGCGCGCTCCGGTCTCGAGCTCGCGAGCCATGGCGTTGTCCTTGAGAGCGGTCGCGTGCGTCTCGAAGGCTCCGGAGCCGAGGTTCTCGGCAACGGCGAGATCGGCCGCCTGTTCCTCGGGGCACCGGCATGACCGATGAGTGAACCGCGTGCAGATGGCCGCGCATCACTGGCAGCCCGCTTTGTCGCCAACGGCATCGACGTCAATGATTTCGAGGAGTCCTCGGACGGACCACCGATTGGCGGACTGGGGTCCCAACTGGCATGCCGTCGGCGAGGCGCACGAGGCACGCGGGCGCGACGCCGAGGCGAGGACGCACGAGTTCGGCCGTCGACGCGTACCAGCGCGCCGCCTGGTGCTACCACCTCGGCAAGTTCCTCTGGTTCGAGGACCCGAGCTGCACGCCGAACTGCGCGATCGTTCGGTTGCGGTGTACGCAGAGGACGCTCGCGCATCTCGACCCTCCGGCGGAGCGCATCGAGATCCCCTTCGAGGACCACATCATCCCGGGACATCTGCGCCGTCCGCGCGGAAGTCGCCACGCCGCCGCTCGTGATCATCGTTCCCGGGCTCGACTCCTCGAAAGAGGAGATGTTCACCACCGAGAACGAGTTCCTGCGCCGCGGCATGGCGACATTGAGCATCGAGGGCCCGGGTCAGTCGGAGAACTCGGTGCACTTCGCGATCGGCCCAACTGGGAGACCGTGATCACGCCGGTGCTCGACCACCTCACAGCGCTCGGGCTCGACCAGCATTTCGGGTTGACCGGATTGATGGGCATCAGCATGGGAGCGATCTACGGGCCGCGCGCTGCCGCGCACGAGCCGCGACTCACTGCTGTCATCGGCCTTGCCGGCCCATACAACCTCGGCGATTGCTGGGATGCGCTCAATCCACTACACGCGGCGGCTATGTCTTCTACACGAAGTCGGCCGGCGAGGAGGAGGCGCGACAGAAGGCGTTCACGCTCAATCTCGAAGGTGTGCTCGACGAGTCACGCAGCCGTTGCTCGTCATCCACGGAGCGCGCGATCGCTTGTTCCCACCGGCGCAGGCGGAGCGCATCGCCCGTGAAGCGCCGAACGCCACGCTCCTGATGTATCCCGATGGCAACCACGTGTGCAACAACATCGCTTACAAGTACCGGCCGGCGATGGCGGACTGGATGAGCGATCAACTGCGATAGCGAGCAGGAGATGTCGCCGATGAGCCTCACCACTTCCTCGGGCGGCGTGCCGCCCAGCCCCGGGCGCATGGGCGTCGACTTCGAGCAGCGCGTCGACTTCACCGCCTGCGCGCGTACCGGCTCTCCCGCGCACGCGCCGCGCTGGACGCGTCCGAGCTGGGCGCCCTGCTGCTCTTCGACATCAACAACGTCCGCTACGTGTCCGCGACGATGATCGGCGAGTGGGCGCGCGACAAGGTGGCGCGCTACGTGCTGCTGACCCGCGGCGGCGACCCGATCGTCTGGGACTTCGGGTCGGCGGCGAGCCACCACCAGCTCTTCGCGCCGTGGATCCGCCCGGAGAACAGCCGCGCCGGGATGCTCGGCCTGCGCGGCGCGGTCGCGCCGGACGCCGGGCTGATCACCGCGCGGTGGCCGAGATCCGTCTCGAGCTGATCGCCGCGGAGTCGCCGAGCATGCCGCTCGGGCGTCGACATCGCCGAGACGCCGATGATCCTCGAGTTGCAGCGGGTCGGGCTCGAGGTCCGCGACGCGCAGCAGGTGATGCTCGACGCGCGGCTGATCAAGTCGGCCGACGAGATCGCGCTGCTGTCGACGGCGGCGGCGATGGTCGACGGCGTGTACCAGGACATCGCCGAGGCGCTCAAGCCCGGCGTGCGCGAGAACGAGATCGTGGCGCTCGCCAACAAGCGGCTGTACGAGATGGGCTCCGATGACGTCGAGGCGATCAACGCGGTGTCCGGGCGAACGCTGCAACCCGCACCCGCACAACTTCTCCGACCGCCTCATCCGCCCCGGCGACCAGGCGTACTTCGACATCATCCAGTCGTTCAACGGGTACCGCACCTGCTACTACCGCACGTTCGCGGTGGGCAGCTCGACGCAGGCGCAGCGAGACGCCTACACCCAGGCGCGCGAGTGGATCGACGCGGCGATCGACATGGTCAAGCCCGGGAACGACCACCGACCAGATCGCGCGGCTGTGGCCGGCTGCCACCGACTTCGGCTTCGACGAACGAGATGGAGGCGTTCGGCCTGCAGTTCGGCCACGGCCTCGGGCTCGGGCTGCACGAGCGGCCGATCATCTCGCGGCTCAACTCGCTGGAGCATCCCATCGAGCTGCGCGAGGGGATGGTGTTCGCGCTGGAGACCTACTGCCCGGCCAGCGACGGCCACTCGGCCGCGCGCATCGAGGAGGAGGTCGTCGTCACCGCCGACGGCTGCGCGCTGCTGACCCTGTTCCCCGCCGAAGAGCTGTTCGTGACCAACAGGTACTAGCCGCACCGTCTCGCACGGAGAGGAGGCACGCACATGTCGGCATCGACTGACGGACCACGCCGAGCGCGCACCGGACCGCCGGGCGTCGACCCGGCGCACTGCACCGCCCCGATGGCAGCGTCGACCCGGCGACGCAGCTCGCACTCTACCGCCAGATGGTGCGCATGCGCAGGTTCGAGAAGCGCGCCTACGACCTGTTCATGCAGAACCTGGTCAAGGGCACCAGCCACCTCTCGCTCGGGCAGGAGGCTATCGCCGCGGGCTTCGGCGAGGCGATGGAGGACCGGCGACTACACCTTCGCCACCTACCGCGGCCACGCCCACACCCTGGCGCGCGGCACGCCGATGACCGGCGTCATGGGCGAGCTGCTCGGGCGCGACATGCGGCCTGCTGTCCGGCAAGGGCGGCTCGATGCACCTCACCGACGTCGAGCGCGGCGTCATGGGCTCGTACGCGATCGTCGGCGCGCACCTGACCATCGCGCTGGGCGCCGCCTGGTCGGCGCAGTACCGCGGCGAGCCGCGCGTTGCGGTCGCGTTCTTCGGTGACGGCACCACCAACATCGGGGCGTTCCACGAGTCGCTCAACCTCGCCGCGGTGTGGAAGCTGCCGGTGGTGTTCGTCTGCGAGAACAACCTGTACATGGAGTACACGCCGATCGGATCGGTCACCGCGGTGGCGCATCCCGCGGCCGATCGGGCGGCGGCCTACGGGCTCGAGCGCATCCTCGTCGACGGCAACGACGCCGACGCGATGTACCTGACCGCACGCGAGTGCCTCGACCGCGCCCGCAGCGGCGGCGGCCCGTCGCTCATCGAGGCCCGCACCTACCGCACCAGCGGGCACTCGCGGGCCGACCCGGGGACGTACAAACCCGAGGACGAGGTGGCGGCGTGGGCCGCATACGACCCGATCGACCTGTACCGCGCGCGGCTGCTCGCGCCACGGCGTCAGCGAATCTGAGCTGGACGCGATCGAAGAGGCCGCCGACAGCGACGTCGAGACCGCGACTGTCGAAGCCAAGGCGTCGCCGCCTCCGGGAGAGGACATGCTGCTGCGCAACGTGTGGTCGGACGGAGGATGGTCATGGCGGAACTGACGTACCGGAGCGCCGTCGCGCGGGCGATCGCGCAGGAGATGGATCGCGACCCCAACGTCGTCTTCCTTGGCGAAGACGTCGGCGGCGCCGGCGGTGTGTTCAAGGCGACGGTCGGTCTCCTCGAGCGCTTCGGCCCGGCGCGCGTGCGCGACACGCCGATCTCCGAGCAGGCCATCCTCGGCGCCGCGATGGGCGCGGCCATGACCGGCCTGCGGCCGATCGCCGAGATCATGTTCGCCGACTTCTTCGCGGTCTGCTGGGACCTGGTCGCCAACCAGATCGCCAAGAGCTCGTACATGACGTCCGGTCAGGTGAGCTTCCCGCTCGTGATCCGTTCGGGCAACGGCGGCGGACTGCGTTTCGGCGCGCAGCACTCGCAGTCGGTCGAGAACTGGGCGATGGCGGTGCCTGGCCTCAAGGTCGTGGCTCCGTCGACGCCCGCCGACGTCATCGGGCTGTTCGCCGCCGCGGTTCGCGACCCGGACCCGGTCCTCTTCTTCGAGCACAAGGGCCTGTACGCGAGCAAGGGCGACGTGCCGGATGGCGAGATCGTCGATACGCTCGGGTCGGCGAAGGTGCTGCGCACAGGCGACGACGCCACCATCGTCGCGCTGGCCGCAATGGTCCCGCGCGCGCTCGCCGCGGCAGAAGCGCTCGCCGGCCGCGGGATCGAGTCGACGGTCGTCGACGTGCGCAGCCTGGTGCCGCTCGACACCCAGACGATTCTTCGAGAGGTCTCGGCGACGGGACGCATGTTCACCGTCGAGGAGAACCCTCGGCTCTGTGGCTGGGGAGCCGAGCTCGTGTCGATCGTCGCCGAGGAGTGCTTCAATGAGCTCGACGGACCGCCGCTGCGCATCACCACGCCACACATCCCGCTTCCATCTGCGGACGCGCTCGAGGACATGGCGATTCCGTCGGTCGAGCGCGTTGTCACCACCATCGAGAGGGCCATGCAGTCATGAGCACGATCACACGGAGTCCCGAGACCGTCGGCGTGCCGACGCAACTGCTCATCGGTGGCGAGTGGGTCGACGCATCGGAGGGACGCACGTTCGACGTCGATGACCCATCCACGGGTGATGTCATCGCCACTGTTGCGGACGCCTCCGTCGAGGACGGACTCGCCGCTGTCACGGCCGCGTCGGCTGCGCTCCCCGGCTGGGCCGCCACCCCGCCGCGGCAGCGGTCGGAGATCCTCCGGCGGATGTTCGAGCTCATGACCGAGCGCACGGATGCGCTGGCCCGTTTGATCGTCCGCGAAAACGGCAAGTCCCTCTCCGATGCGCGGGGCGAGGTGACGTATGCGGCCGAGTTCTTCCGCTGGTTCGCCGAGGAGGCGGTCCGTGCCGGCGGTGATCTCCACACCGCGCCGGCGGGGACCAATCGCATCCTCGTGCTCCGTCAGCCGATCGGGGTCAGCATCCTCGTCACCCCGTGGAACTTCCCCGCGGCGATGGCGACCCGGAAGATCGGGCCGGCCCTCGCGGCCGGCTGCACCGTCGTCCTCAAGCCGGCGTCGGACACCCCGCTAACAGCGCTGGCGCTCGGCGCCCTGCTGACCGAGGCGGGGGCTCCGGCGGGCGTCGTGAATGTCGTGCCCTCGCGGCGTTCGGGTCCGGTCGTGTCGGCGATGCTCCATGACCCACGGGTCCGCAAGCTCTCGTTCACCGGCTCGAC
Source organism: Candidatus Dormiibacterota bacterium (assembly GCA_963757475.1). Lineage (GTDB taxonomy): Bacteria > Chloroflexota > Dormibacteria > Aeolococcales > Aeolococcaceae > Palsa-851. Next base: position 401,495 of record CAVWRW010000002.1, on the reverse strand, counting down.
GGAGGTCGGCCGCGGGTTGCTGCGTGAGGCTGCCGACTGCGTCGTCAGCTGTTCGATGGAACTCGGCGGCAACGCGCCGTTCGTCGTGTTCGATGACGCGGACCTGGAAAGCGCCGTCGCCGGCGCGATGGTCGCGAAGATGCGCAACGGCGGCGAAGCGTGTACATCCGCCAATCGCTTCCTCGTGCAGCGCGGCATCGCGAAGGAGTTTGGCGATCGCATGGCCGCCGCCATGGGCGCGCTGCGCGTCGGCCCCGGTCTTGAGGACGGCGTGCAACTCGGCCCGATGATCAACGCCGCCGGCCGCGACAAGGTCGCGTCGCTGGTGGACGGAGCGGTCGGCGATGGCGCGCGAATCGCGGTCGGCGGCCATATACCGGAAGGGCCCGGCTTCTTCTACCCCGCCACCGTGCTCGTGGACGTGCCCGCGAACGCCGGCATCCTTCGCGAGGAGATCTTCGGACCTGTGGCTCCGCTCGTCGTCTTCGACACCGAGGAGGAGGCGATCACGATGGCGAACGCCTCCGAATACGGGCTCGTCGCGTACATCTACACCGGCGACCTGGGACGCGGCCTCCGTGTCAGCGAGGCCCTCGAGTCAGGCATGGTCGGCCTCAACCGGGCGCTCGTCTCCGATCCGGCGGCGCCGTTCGGTGGCGTCAAGCAGAGCGGCCTCGGTCGCGAAGGCGGTCACGACGGATTGCTCGAGTTCATGGAGAGCAAGTACATCGCCGTCACCTGGTGATCGCCGTACGGTTCCGTCAGGCGAAGTACCCCGAGGCGCCGACTTCCCGTCCGGACTGCGCGCCGGGCGCGTAGTGATCGCGAAACACCTGAACCACCAGCTCACGCCGGCTGCGAACACCGACCTTGTTGAACACTGACTTGAGATGGTCCTGGACTGTGTTGACGGTGATCCCCGCACGCCTCGCGATCTCGGACGTCGACATTCCCTGACAGACGAGCCCGGTGACCGTGCGCTCCTGTTCCGATAGCCCGTACGCAAGCATGATGATCGGCGCGACCTCGGCCGCTGACGCACTCTCGATGATCACCGCGATGGCGTCGCGACCTTCGCTGGGAAGATGCGACGCGTGCAGCACCGCCCATCGGCCCGCCCTCGTTCGCACTCGCAGCCGCGGCACCGCAGACCCAGGGGTGGCAACGCCGGCCACGCGCGCCGCAACGGCGAGCAGCTCAGTCGGCAGCAACGCGTCCCGATCCGCCGCGTATCCGAGCTCTTCGAGCCACTGCTCCGCAGCCGGCGTCGAGCCGAGCAGCGACAGTTCGGGGCTGAGGAGGACGACACCCGGGGCTCGGGCCACGTCCGCGGAGTCGAGCGTCCCGACGACGAGCCCGGCGCGAAGTCCAAGGGCCACATGCGGTGCGATGCGCTTGAGGAAGAGCGCATCCTCCGACGAGAACGAGTGCCTCCCCTCCCGGTGCAGGCAGAGAAATCCCCAGCACGCGCCCTGCACGCTGAACACAGCGCGGAGCTCGTCGCCGAAACCGAGCGGCTGGAAGATCTCGCTGTATCGCGCGCTCCGCGACCACACGCCGCCGGTCGCGTCCTCCAGGGTTCTGACGCCACCAGGGTGGCGCGCGACGTCGACCCATTTGTTGACGTCGTCGGCGACGAACTCGTTCTCGAGGAAATACGGCTTGGTCCGCTCTGGAATCTCCTCCTGGTACGTCCCGGTGAAGAGGAGCGTCGCCGGGTCGACCGTTGCCCACCAGAGCCCGTCCGCGGGCACCGCACGGCGCAATCGGGGCAGCAACCCCGCACGAAGGCTCTCGGGGTCGAGGCCCGAACGGCAGAGCTCGATGATCGATTGCTCTGCGTCCCGACGCATGATGTCGCCGGTCACCACTTGGGTTTCTCCTCGCCTCCGTTCATCTCCGAGTATGGACGCTCAGACGGCCGCGGACGGCTCGACGACCTCGTACTGGCCACGCTCGAGGAGGCTGACCCCGGTCGAGGCCACGGTCCTCGCTCAACTCTGGTCCGCAAAAGCGTCACTTGCGACAGCGGCGGCCTCCGTCTTCCAGAGAGTCAGGGTGAGCGCCCGGCCCGCGGCGCGGTCGATGAAGAAGAACGCACCGGCATTGCCGTCGAGTGATGCGACGAAGGGCCTCACGGTGGCGACGCCCGCATCCCACTTGTCGAGTGCTTCCGGGGTCCCGGTCCAGACTGATGTACGTGCGAACACTGCAAGCTCCTCCATTGATTTGACGTTGGCTTGAGCTTCTCGCGAGATCGCCGCGGAGGCCATCCCAGAAAGCTGGGGGGAAGCCGCGACACACCCGTCACATCAGTGCTGAGCGTCCAGCGACGCTCGCCCGCGAGACTGAGGGCATGACGATTCCCGCGACCGCTGCCCCACGCCCCAATGCCAGCCGGCGCGCTGAGGGTCGCTCTCGATGAGGATCGCCGGCCAGCGAGCCGAGTCGCTCAGCGACGAAGAGCTTGCCATCTTCGAGAACGAGGAGGGCGCGATCATCACTCCCTCGATTTCCGCTCACGCTGAGCCGTTCACGCTCGAGTCGCTGCCCGATCGGCGTTCCTTCGAGGAGGAGGCGGCTCGTCATGTCGCCTTCGCCCGCCGCAACGGACACCCGCTGTGCTTTGCGCTCGTCGCATTCGATGAGCTGGACAAGAACACCGACTCGGCCGCTCACGACGATGCGTTGCGCGAGGCCACGGCACGCTGGCGTGAGGTCCTTCGCGCAGAGGACCTGATCGGCCGCTGGGGACACGATGAGTTCGCGATCCTGCTGCCGAACTGCCAGACGGCCAGTGCAGTACAGCTCTGCTGGCGCCTTCGCGAGGAAACCCCCAAAGGCCGATCGTTCTCAGCCGGTCTGGTGTCGTATCGGGGGACCGAAAGTCTCGACGACCTCGTCGCCCGCGCGGACGACTGCCTCGAGCAGGCAATCGCGAAAGGCCGCGACCGCACTGTCGCAGAGGGTCTCGTCGACCTCGACTAGCGCCGGATCGTCGGAGTCCGGCTCCACGCTACCGTGGTGCCGATCCGGACATGAGCACGCCCCATCGCCAGAACCCGACCTCGAACGCGACCGGAACTCGTGTACGGCGTCGCCGCATACGCCGCGTGGGGGCTGTTCCCGCTGTTCTGGCCACTGCTCGAGCCCGCGGATCCGCTCGAGATCCTCGCGTGCCGAATCCTGTTCTGCCTCGTGGTTGTCGTGATCATCCTCGCCGTGCGCCACGAGCTGGGCGGACTGCGCGCGATTGATCGCAGCACATTGCTGCGACTCTGCGCAGCGGGGATTGCGATCGCCGCCAACTGGGGCATCTACATCTGGGGCGTCAACAACGGCCACGTCATCGAGACAAGCCTTGGCTACTTCATCAATCCCCTGCTCACGATCGGCCTCGGCGTCGTCATCCTCCGCGAGCGACTCCGTGTCGTCCAGTGGACTGCGGTCGCGCTCGGCCTCGTCGCAGTGACGGTGTTGAGCTTTGACTACGGGCGTCCGCCGTGGATCGCGCTCGCGCTCGCCGCATCCTTCGGCACATATGGCTTCATCAAGAAGGGCGTCAAGGTGTCACCGCCCGAGGGTCTCGTCATCGAGGGTGGGGTGCTGGCGATTCCAGCGCTGATACTCCTCGGCGCGCTGGCGGTCTCCGGAAATGCAACCTGGGTGGGGCACGGCGCGACCGCCGGCCATCTGCTCCTCTTGCTGTCGGCGGGACCGATCACCGCGGTCCCGCTCCTCCTGTTCGCCGGTGCTGCATCGCGCCTTCCACTGTCGACGATGGGACTGCTGCAGTACCTGACTCCGATGCTGCAGTTCGTGATCGGCGTGCTCATCCTGCGTGAGACGACATCGTTCGCACTGCTGTGTGGCTTCGGTCTCGTCTGGATCGCGCTTGCGATACTCGCGATCGATGGCGTCCGGCACCGGTCACGAGTGCCGCACGCTTACGCCGCCTAGCGAAGGCGTAGCCTTGCCGGGCCTGTGGATTCGTCGACCTTCCGGGGGAATCTGATGACCGACACCGAACTCGTCCACCTCAACACCGATGGCGGCATCGCCACCATCACGCTCGATTCGCCGCACAACCGCAACGCCCTCTCTGCGCGGCTTGTGACCGAGCTCATCGAACGGCTGGACGACGCGGACGCAGACACCGGCGCACGCGCCATCGTGCTCACCCACACAGGCACAACGTTCTGCGCGGGAGCCGATCTCTCCGAGGCGCGGAGCGGCTCGATGACAGGAACCGCATCGACACTGCTGCGCCTCATCGGCCGGCTCATCGACACATCCAAACCTGTTATTGCCAGTATCGACGGCAACGTCCGGGCCGGCGGCCTCGGACTGATCGGCGCCTCCGACATCGTGGTGGCCGGTCCGCGCTGCACGTTCGCGCTCACCGAGGTGCGCCTGGGACTGGCCGCGGCCGTCGTCTCCGTGGCTCTTCTCCCGCGTCTCGATGCGCGCGCCGCGGCGCGCTACTTCCTCACGGGCGAGACATTCGATGCAGCGGAGGCCGTGCGCATCGGCGCGGTGACGGTGGCAACCGACAACACCGCCGAGACCACGGCAGCGCTCACCGCCCAACTGTTGAAGGGCTCGCCGCAGGGCCTCGCGGAATCGAAGCGACTCATCACCGCGGGCGTGCGCGCGGCCATCAAGGCCGACGGCGAGCGCTTGGTGGAGCTCTCCGCGCGGCTCTTCGGCTCGGAGGAGGCGCATGAAGGGATGGTTGCCTTCCTCGAGCGCCGGCCCCCGCGCTGGGCGGTCTGATCAGACCGGTGCTGGGCGAGGACATAATCCCGCGGTGAGCAGCGAAGCCCGGCGCGCGCGCCCGACTCCCGCGGTCGCGCTCCGCCACATCCTGCTCTGGGCGTCGCGTCGCCGACAGATCAAACGAGTGATCACGGCTGCGCCGGTGACTCGCGGCGTCGTCCGCCGCTTCGTTGCGGGCGAGTCCATCGAAGATGCGCTCCGGGTGACCCGCGAGCTCACCGCTGAAGGGCTCCTCGTCTCGCTCGACCACCTCGGCGAGGACACGCTCGACCGAGCGACGGCCCAGGCGGCCGTCGACGCCTACCGGACCCTCGCGGGGCGCCTCGCAGCCGAAGGTCTGGCGTCCAGATCGGAGATGTCGGTAAAGCTCTCGGCCGTCGGCCAGGCGCTCGATGAGGAGATGGCGCTCGACAACGCCCGCCTCATCTGCGAGGCGGCGCGAGCCGCCGGGACGATGGTCACGATCGACATGGAGGATCACACCACGACTGACGCGACGCTGAACGCGGTCGCACTGCTTCGGCAGGATTTCCCCACAACGGGCGCGGTCCTCCAGGCCTCACTGCACCGAACCGAGGCCGATTGCCGGACGCTCGGCGTCCCCGGCTCGCGAGTACGGCTCTGCAAGGGCGCGTACCAGGAGCCGCCGGCGCTCGCGTGGCAGCGGCCGGACGAAATCCGCGCCGCATATCTGCGCTGCTTGAGCCTGCTCATCGGTGGTGGGGCGCTGCCGATGGCGGCGACCCACGATCCGAAGCTCATCGACGCGACCGGCCGGTTGATTGCGACGCTCGGTGGCGCGGGCTTCCCCCACGAGTACCAGATGCTCCACGGCATCCGTCCGGACGAGCAGCGCAGACTTGCCGCCGATGGAGAGACGGTCCGCGTGTACGTGCCGTTCGGGGTGCAGTGGTACGGCTACCTCATGCGCCGCATGGCAGAGCGACCCGCGAATACCGCGCTCTTCCTGCGCGCGGTGATGAGTCGCAACTGATGGCGACGAGCATGGCCGGCCAGCGAGTCGTCGTGACCGGCGGTGCGGGTTTCATCGGCGTGCACAGCGTCGAGGCATTGCTCGATGCCGGTGCCGAGGTCATGGTCATCGACGACCTCCGGCACGCCTCGTACCGTCCGTTGCCGGCAGCCGCCCAGCTCGAAAGGGCGGATGTTGCCGAGGCCCCGGCGCGCGCCGCCATTGACGGGTGGCGGCCCACCGCGATCCTCCACCTCGCCGCGCAGGGCGGTGTCAACCGTTCGTGGCGGGAACCCGCCGCCGACGCGCACATCAACGTCCTCGGCACCGTCAGCATCCTGTCGGCGGCGATCAGCGCAGGGTGCCGTCGCGTTGTCGTCGCGTCGTCCGGTGGCGCGCTGTACGGAGCGGCCAGCCGGTTGCCGACACCGGAGGACGAACCCTCGAAGCCTCGGTCGCCGTACGGCACGGCGAAACTCTGCATCGAGTACTACCTCGGGCATTTCACACGCGCCGGCGCGCTCGACGCGCTGGCGCTCCGCTACGGCAACGTCTACGGCCCTGGTCAGGACGGCACCGGCGAGGCGGGCGTGGTCGCCATCTCGAGCTCCCGCCTCCTTGCCGGTCAGGCGCCGGTGATCCGCGGTGACGGGTCCCAGACCCGCGACTTCACGTACGTCGGCGACATCGTCGCCGCCAACGTCCTCGGACTCAGCTCGACCGCGACCGGCGCCGTGAATATCGGCACCGGCCACGAAACAGCGATCGGCGATCTCGTCCGGAGCCTCTGCGCGCTCGCCGGATACCGCGATGAGCCTGCTGCCGAACCCCTGCCGCCGGGCGAGGTGACGCGCAGCGCGCTCGACAACACGCTGGCGGCGGACCGTCTCGGCTGGCGCCCGCAGGTCAGCCTCGAGGACGGCCTCGCCCGAACGTTCGAGAGCTTCCGGGGCCAGGTTCGCTGATCAGGTCGCGAGGTGCGCGGCAGTGATGAGTCCGGACACATCGAGGATGAGGGCAACGGCGACCAGCACGCCGATGCCGCCCGTCCGCAGCAACGACAGGTCCCCCGACCGCCGCCACGCCAGCGTCCACGCGACGATCGGCGCCCCGGCCCCGACGGCTACGAGCAGATAGCGCGCCTGTGGCTGGAGATCGAACGTCGCCGAGTTGAGCACCGACTGGAGGATCGCGACGACGATCACCACGACGAGGAGCAGGGCGATTCGACGGTGCCCCGCATTCCACCGGGGCCATGCGCGCACCACTGCGACCACGCCGGCGACGGTCAGCAGCGCGATGGCCACCCCGGCGACGACGCTCGGCAGCGGCCGGAGGCCGAGCACGGAGATCGCCACGAAATGGGCGCCGTTGCCGTACATGCCGACGAGGCTCACGGCGCTCGCCGCGAGATAGCCGCGCACCTGAGCCAGCGAGTCGAAGACCTGGCGCTGGCTCGTGATGGGATGCAGCGGCGGCAGCGGGCTGCCGAACTGCACGGCGTTGCGAACGAACCACCACCCGGCGAGGACCATGGACGGCACGACAAGCGCCGCGGCCTGGGGCACGCGGATCCTGGACCAGAAGCGGACCACCACCACGACAAGCAGCAGCAGCGCGAGCAGCCACACCGTCTCCTTGGCAAGCACCGCGAGCGCCACCGCAAGCCCGGCACCGAGCGCGAGGCGATCGGTCAGGACCTCGCTCTGCAGCACGATGACGCCGGCGAGCACAAGGAGCGCACCGGCGAGCCACGCGAGGTTGTCGTCGTTGATCGCCCCGGCCAGGTACTGGGCCTCGGGAAGCAACGCGACCAGCGCTGCAGCGCCCACCGCGAGTGCCGGACGCGCCGGGAAGAGCCGCCGCGCGATCAGGGAGACCGTGAGGATCGTGAGCACGCCGAGCCCGACCGAGAGCAGACGGATGAGGCGCGGATCCCCACCGGTGAGCTTGGAGAGCACCGCGCCCAGGAGGTAGTACAGCGGCGGCTGCTGGCGCTCCGCCTGGCCCGCCGGCGGAAGCTGGAGGTGGTCGGCGATCCCGCGGATGTAGCCCAGGTGCGACAGCTCGTCCGGCGACGCACCGATCGGCGTGATCCGCGTGTACACGACGGCGAAGACAACGAAGACGGCGATGACGGCGCCAAGCAGCATCCATGGCATGTCGCGGCGTTCGCGAAGCCTCGCCACGCGGGCGTTCACGACCGAGGCGTGGCCATGTCCGAGCGCACCCATACGGCGTCCGGGTAGCTCTGGAACTCATTGACGTACCGGACGCCGTCGAGCAGCTGGCCGATCTCCGGGTACGCCTGGATCGAGTCCTGCGACGTCACGATCACGACGGGACGGGCGCTCGCCACATACGCCTCCACCGGACCGCTGAAGCCGAGCAGGACCTCGTCGTTGTAGATCGGCGGCGTCGGCATCACGATCTGGAGGTCCGCCAGCGCGTAGACCCAGGCGTCCGATGACCACACCGCAGCGGTCGAACCACGCAACCCGTTCGCGGCAAGCCACCTCACGACAGCCGCGTCGCCAGCCACCCGAAAGTCGAAGTTGTCGTCCCACTGCGTTCGGTCGGCCGAGCTGAGCACCGCCTGCACGGCGCCACCGTAGTACTGGCTCAGTGAATGCGTCGAGCCGGGCGTGAACGTGACCAATGGCAGCCAGTCAAGCCCTGCCACCGATGCCATCAGCGATGCGATGGCCACCCCGGCGATCTCAGGGGCGACGTGTGCCGCGGGTCTCCAGCCGCCGTCGCGGAGCCGAGCCGGCAGCGGAACCGATACGCCTGCGACGAGGAGGGTGAGCGGTGCCACGGCGGGCTCCAGGAAATGCGGAAAGGGTTGCCCGGCAACGGCCGTCACGACGAGCGTCGCGCCCGCCCAGAGCAGCAGCACCCAGTCGAGCCGTGTCCGTTCCCGAGCCAGGACGGCCCCCGCCGCGATGAGCAAAGTCGCCAAGCCCGCGAGCGCGAAGTGCGCCAGGGCGGCGGAGGCCGACGAGGGCAGCGCCATCTGCGTGTACCCGATGTAGAACCCGGCAAGTGCGAACGCGACGTCGTTGAGCCCGGCCGTGATGATCGCTGCGATCAGCCAGGTGGCGGTGATGAGCGCGACGGTGCCGGCGAAGATGAACGCGTCACGGCGCAACAGCTTTGGCGCGAGCAGCATCGCCAGGCAGAACGCAGACGTCTCGGCGACCGACGTCTGCTGGTATGCGATGGCCGCCGCCATCAGCAGGCCGACGAGCACCGGCCAGCGAGGGATGCGCTGCGTCGGTGGCGTGCGATCGCCGCGCAAGATGCGCACGAGGACGATCGCGCCCGCCCACGTGATCGGCGCGATCATCAAGCTCTCGGGAATCGCCAGCTCCGCATCGAGCAGCGGCAGACCGAGCAACACGGCGGCGATGATCCCCGCAACCATGGCTCGGCGCGGCGTGTACAAGCGTTCGGCAGCCCAGATGACCGCACCGACGGTCAGCAATCCTGTGATCAGGGTGAGGACGTGCAGACCGATCTCGCTGGAGCCGAACAGCTTCACCTCACCGGCGATGGTCCAGAGCATCAAGGGCGGCTTGTTGTTCCAGGTCTGCGAGTAGAGGATCTTGCCGTTGAGCAGCGAGCGAGCGACGTTGACGTAGCCCGCTTCGTCCGTGTACCAGTGCGGCTCCATCAGCGACGGCAGACGAAGGACGATGAGGGTGAGCAATCCAGGCACCGCGGACCTGGACACCCTGATCACTACACGCGCTCCGGGCGGGCACCCTCCGGTCGCCAGTGCATCGCCAGCCAGATCCGCAACCGGATGACGTCGCGCATCGCACGCGCCACGGGGATGAGGCGACCGCCCGAACGCACGCCTGCAATCCGCGGCAGATGCTCGACCTGGGTCTGCACAACCTTGAAGCCGAGTCGGTGCGCCTTGAAAAACATCTCGGGATTGAACACCGCAGAGCGCGCTTGAATGGGGGTCACGCCGTTCCAGACCTCGCGCGTGAATGTTTTCAGCCCGCAGTCGAAATCGCGCTCGCGAATCCCGAACGAGAGCCGGACGACGCGGTTGTACACGCCGCTGACGAACGAACGGTACCAGGGATCGGCACGACGCTTGCGGATGCCCGCGACGAAATCCGCGTTATCCAGCATGGTGATCAGCCGCCCGAGATCGGCGGGATCGAACTGCCCGTCACCGTCCATGAACGCGAGCACTTTGCCCCGAGAGGCACGCAAGCCGTCGCATACCGTGATCGCGTAACCGCGCTGCTGCTTGTGCGACACGACGGTGAGGTTGCTCGCATCGGCGCCCATCGCCGTCCGCGCGGCCGCGACCGTGTCGTCGTGGCTCGCGTCGTCGACCAGCACGATCTCGTAGGTGCGGCCGCCCTGGGACAGCACCTTCATCACGTCCTGCAGGACGCGGCCGATATTCTCGGCCTCGTTGTGGGCCGGAATGGTGAGACTGACGTCCACCTCGCGTAGCGCCACCGGCGCTACGCCACCGTCTCCGCTGGAGCCGTCACCTGCGCCTTGCCGGTGGCCGACCGGGCACGGCCGGTAGACCATTCGACATCGGAGACGCCGATCTGCGAGAGGTCGACGCGGTCGATGTGCGCATCCACCACTTCGATCACGGAGTTGATGAGCGTGCTCCGGAGCTTGTGGGCCTCGAGGCCGAGATCGACCAGCAGCTGATGCTTGGCGTTGTAGTAGTGAGTGGCCTTTTCGAAGCGGGGATTCGCGGTGTGTTCGATGGTTGTCTCGAGGCCATGCGCAGCGCGTGCGTCACGGACCAACTCGGCCAGTTGCAGCACCGAGAATTGCTCCGTGAACTGGTTGAACACACGGAATTCACCAGGCTGCGCGGGATGCTCGATGCTCAGCTGGACGCACGCCATGGTGTCGCGAATATCGAGAAAGCCGCGCGTCTGTCCACCAGTGCCGTAGACCGTGAGTGGCTTGCCGACTGCCGACTGCACGATGAACCGGTTCAGCACGGTTCCCCAGATCCCGTCGTAGTCGAATCGTGTTGCAAGCTCGGGATGGAGCGCAGTCTCCGGGGTGTTGCAGCCATACACAACGCCCTGGTTGAGATCCGTGGCTGCGATGCCCCATGCACGGCAGACGAAATGGATGTTGTGACTGTCGTGCACCTTGGAGAGGTGGTAGAAGCTGCCCGGGAGCTTCGGGAACGGCAGCGTGTCCGACCTGCCGTTGTGCTCGATCGTGATGTACCCCTCTTCGATGTCGATGTTCGGGGTCCCGTACTCGCCCATCGTGCCGAGCTTCACGAGATGGCAGTCCGGCGCGTGCTCGTGGATCGCAAACAGTAGATTCAGGGTGCCGGCAACGTTGTTGAGCTGGGTCATGACCGCGTGCTCGCGATCAATCATCGAGAACGGCGCTGAGCGCTGCTCCGCGAAATGCACCACCGCATCGGGCTTCGTGGAGGCTATGAGCTCGGTCAGCGCGTCGGCGTCGGTGAGATCGACGTTGCGCCACTCGATGTCGCCCTTGCCCTCCTCACGCCAGCGCTCGACGCGTCGCTCCATCGTCGAGATCGGGATCAGCGACGACGTTCCGCACTCGAGATCCCAGCGGCGGCGGACGAGATTGTCTACGGCGATGACCTTGTATCCCTCGCTGGAGAGGTGCATCGCCTGAGGCCATCCGAGATAGCCGTCTCCGCCGAGCACGATCACCGTCTTGTCAAGCATGCAAAAAGCTCCCGGGAATGTTCATACCCTGCGACCTTCGTGAGGAAGACCTTTCTAAGGGGTTATCGACTGGGATTATGTCAACACGGTGGGCCCGCTGGCCATTTCCGGGACTCGGCCCGGGTCAAAAGAGTGACAATCCTTAACCGTGTCGGACTCCGGTCATGCTCGCCGCGGGCTACTGATCCGCGCTGCGATCACAACCGTCGTCACCGTGCTGGTGCTTGTGCTGGTGTGGCGTCTGCTCGGCCACGGCCTCAGCTTTCATGGGGTCAACCTTTCCGTAGCGTCCGTCGCGATGGCGGGGTTCGGCGCGGCGTGCTTCCTCGTGGGTCGTGCGTGGCGGTTCGGAGCGCTGCTTCCACGGCGTGATGGCAGCTCACGCGAGCTACTCGGCGCCACCGCCGCCTCCTGGGGTGCCGGCCTGCTCCTGCCGGGTCCCTCCGCCGACGTCACCTTCGTGGCTCTGGCCCGCACCCGGTTCGCTGTCGGGGTCGCCCGCGGGCTCGGGGAGCGCGATCGTGGCGAGAGTGCTGGACGCGGTCAGCCTCGCACTCATCGCCGTGGTCGCGTCGTTCTTCACGGCCCAGGTCGAGCCGACGCCGGTGATCCTGCTCGCGGCCGCCGTATTCGTTGTCGGGGTCGGGGCGCTGCTGGCACTCATCATTCCGGGCCCTCGTACCCTCGTGACGCGGCTCGCGGGTCGGATTCCCCGGCTCGGCGGCCTCGCCGCGCGGGCGGAGGCCGAGCTCGAGGAGCTCAACAGCCGGGCGCGGTGGGCGAACCTCCTCGCGAGCACGATCTTCTGCCGCGTCGCCACCGTGATCCAGTACACCGCGCTCCTGCACATGGTGGATGTCAACCTAGGCCTGTGGCAGACCTGGTTCGTCCTGTCGATCCGCACGCTGCTGCTCACGATCCCGATCCAGGGCATCGCCGGCATCGGTACCGGCCAGGCCTGGTGGGCGGGAGCGCTGATCCTCGAGGGTATGGGTGCCGACAGCGCCGTGAGCGCGGCCCTCACGCTCCAGGCCATCGACCTCGCGGTCTCGCTTCCGGTCGCCGGAATCGGCAGCACGCTGCTCTTTCGGCGCCGCAAGGCCGCCGAGCCCGAGGCCGCCCCGCCGCTGGACGTGCTGGGGACGCCCACACCGGCGACGCGCGAGCCGATCCACGCCGGCTGAACCTGCCGGTTCAGCCCCGACGACACCCAGGGAGGCGTAGCCGTGCCCGAGATCAATCGCGACGCTGAATACGACGTGATCGTCATCGGGGCCGGGTCGACCGGCGAGAACGTCGCAGCACGCGCGGTCCGGGGCGGGCTCACCTGCGCCGTCGTCGAGAACGAACTCGTGGGCGGCGATTGCTCGTACTGGGCATGCATGCCGAGCAAGGCACTCCTCCGCAGCGGTCAAGCACTGCGGGCAGCGCTGGCCGTCGACGGAGCCCGCCAGGCGATCACCGGCCAGATCGACAGCCAAGCTGTGCTTCGCCGTCGCGATTCGTTCGCGTCGCACTGGAACGACGAGGGGCAGGTCCGCTGGCTCGAACGCACCCATATCGATCTCGCCCGAGGCAGGGGCCGGCTCGCCGGCGAGAAGGCGGTGAGCGTGACCCCGAATTCCGGCGACCCCTTCACCCTGCGAGCTCGCCACGCGGTGGCGGTGTGCACGGGGAGCAAGGCTTCGATGCCGCCGATCCCGGGGCTCGAGACCGCGGCCGTGTGGACGAGCCACGAAGCGACGAGCGCAACGGAGGTGCCGCGCCGGCTGCTCATCCTCGGTGGCGGCGTCGTCGGTTGCGAGATGGCCGACGCCTGGCGGACGCTCGGCAGCGAGGAGGTCACGCTCATCGTTCGCGATCCGCGCCTCCTCGTGAATACGGAGGATTTCGCAGGTGAAGCCGTCCGCGCATCGTTCGAGGAGCGCGGTATCTCGGTGCTCCTCGGCGTGACCACCGAAAAGGTGACGCGCGCCGCGGGCGGTGAGATCAGCGTCGAGATCAGCGGGGGCAGAACGCTCATCGGCGACCAGTTGCTCGTCGCCGCCGGTCGCTCCCCTCGCTCCGACGACATCGGACTCGACACGGTTGGCCTGCGCCCCGGGATGTGGCTGAACGTCGACGACACCTGCCGGGTCCTGGAGAGCGACTGGCTCTACGCCGCGGGAGACGTGAACCACCGTGCGCTGTTGACCCACATGGGGAAGTACCAGGCGCGTGCGTGTGGCGATGCGATCGCCGCTCGCGCCAAGGGAGATCTGGCAGGTGATCCTCCGGCCTGGTCGGCGTTCGCCGCGACCGCGGACCACGCGAGCGTGCCGCAGGTCGTGTTCACCGATCCCGAGGTGGCATCCGTGGGCCTCACCCACGAGCGCGCGGTCAGTGCCGGCCTGAACGTCCGCTCGGTCGACTTCGAGATCGGCGACGTCTCGGGCGGCTCCCTCATGGCGGACGGTTACAAGGGCCACGCCCGCATGACCGTCGATGAGGATCGCAGGGTCATCGTCGGCGTCACCTTCAGCGGCCCCGGCGTCAGTGACCTGCTCCACGCAGCGACGGTCGCGGTCGTCGGCGAGGTGCCGCTCGACCGCCTCTGGCACGCGGTTCCGTCGTACCCGACGATGAGCGAGATCTGGCTGCGGCTCCTCGAGACCTACGGACTGTAGGCAGGAGCCTGTCCCGGGTCAGTTGCCGATGTGGTCCGCCGGCACCGCGCCCATCTTGCCGGCCTGGTAGTCGGCAAGCGCTTGCGCGATCTCGGCATGCGTGTTCATCACGAAGGGACCGTAGTGAGCCACAGGCTCGCGGATCGGCCGGCCGCCGAGGATGAGCAGGTCGAGATTGGGATGGCGGCTCTCCTGATGCGTGCCCGCGGTCGCGACGATGACGTCGCCGGCGCCGAGGGCGGCCAGCTGGCCTGACTGGATGGGCCGCTGCTCCTCCCCGACGGTGCCGCTGCCCGCGAGCACGTAGATCAGAGCGTTGAAATCGCGCGGCCACGGCAGCACGAGGCGCGCTCCAGGGACTCACGGTCACGTGCGCGAGCGAGATCGGCGTGTACGTGACGCCCGGCCCTTTGTGTCCCGCAACATCGCCCGCGATAACGCGGAGCAGCGCGCCGCCATCGTACGAGCTCAGCAGCGCGACGTTGCCGGCGCGGATGTCCTGATAACGCGCGGGGACCCACTTCTGCGCGGCCGGAAGGTTCACCCAGAGCTGGAAGCCGTGGAAGAGACCCCCGCTGGCGATGAGGTCCTCCGGTGGACGCTCGATGTGGAGAATGCCCGCTCCTGCTGTCATCCACTGCGTGTCGCCGTTGGTGATCAGACCACCACCGCCATTGGAGTCCTGATGCTGGAAGGTGCCGTCGATCATGTACGTGACCGTCTCGAAGCCACGATGCGGATGCCACGGCGTGCCCTTCGGCTCGCCGGGTGCGTACTCGACCTCACCCATCTGATCCATATGGATAAAGGGATCGATGAGCGCCGGGTCGGTGCCCGCGAACGCGCGGCGCACCGGAAAGCCCTCACCCTCGAGCCCGTGCGGCGCGGTGGCGACGCTGATCACCGGGCGGATCGTCGATGCCGTCGGGTCGGGCTGCGGGATGTGCGGGATAGCAGTGATGTCGGCGACGGTTACAGCGGGCATTCGCGTCTTCCTTAGAGAACCAGCGCCTTGACCGGCGCAATGACATTGTCCAGATCCCAGCTCACACCGGGCACGTCGACGTACAGCTCAATCTCGTTGCCGTCCGGATCCATGATGTACAGGCTGTGGGTCACGGTGTGATCGCTCGCACCGACGACACGCACACCCGACTCCTCGCAGCGGCGCACGGCATCGCGCAGCTCGTCGTCACTATCGCCGACCTTGAGACCGAAGTGGTACAGGCCGACATGGCGACCGGCGGGCAGTGGTTGGGCGTCCTCGCCGACCTCGATGAGCAGCAGCTCGTGATGCGTCCGGCCGCTGCTGAAGAGGGCCACCGGCAGCCGTCCCAGCGTCGCTGACGACGACGGCTTGAGCTGCTTCCAGCCGAGGACGTCTCCGTAAAATGCTGCAGAGCGCTCGATGTTGTGGACGTACAGGACGATGTGCCCCAGCTCCTTGATTTCCATGCGCCAAGCTTACCCGCAGCGGCTGCAGCCAAACGGGGGCTGCTCCGCGCTGCCGCGGCACAGGTCACCGCGCGACGCCGCTGCGCGACGATTGCGGGATGCGCGCGCTCCGGCTGAGCTCCCGGCAGGTCATCGGGGTCATCTACGTGGTCGCGATGTTCATGACGATCATGGACGCGACGATCGTGTACGTCGCGCTGCCGGCGATCGCGCGCAGTTTCGATGTCAGCGCCCCGGCGACCGACGGGGTCGTCGTCGGCTACCTGGTGAGCCTCGCGGTCTGGATCCCCGCATCCGGCTGGGTGGGGGATCGTTTCGGCACCAAGCGCACCTTCATGCTCGCCATCACGCTCTTCACGTGTGCGTCGGCACTCTGCGGGCTCTCCCAGTCGATCCTCGAGCTGGTGCTCTTCCGCGTGCTGCAAGGCGCGGGCGGCGGCATGCTTGCCCCCACGGGGATGGCGATGCTCTACCGGGCCTTCCCTCCGGCGCAGCGCGCCCGTCTCGCCCGCATCCTCGTCATCCCGACCGTGATGGCGCCCGCACTGGGGCCGCTCGTCGGCGGCGCGCTCGTGGACAGCCTGTCGTGGCGCTGGGTGTTCTTCGTCAACGTGCCGATCGGTCTCGCGGCGCTCCTGTTCAGCGCGCTCAAACTCCCCGAGCATCGAGCGCGCGCCGGCGAGCGATTCGACCTCCCCGGCTTTCTGCTCGCTGCGTCTGGGTTCGGTCTGTTTCTCTATGCGCTCAGCGAGGCAGCCACGCTCGGATGGACGTCGCCGCTGATCCTCACCACCGGCATCGCTGGAGCCGGGCTCATCGCGGCGCTCCTCTGGGTGGAGTTGCACGCTGCCGTTCCGATGATCGACTTCCGTCTCCTTGGCAACCGCCTCTTCGGCGTCATGAATCTCTCATCGCTGTTCGGTGCCGCCGGCTTCCTCGGACTCCTGTTCGTCTCACCGATCTGGCTGCAGTCGGGCCGCGGGCTGTCCGCCCTGGTGTCAGGCTCGAGCACTGCGCCCGAGGCGCTCGGCGTGCTCATGTCCTCCCAGCTTGTCGGTCGCCTCTATCCGATCGTCGGTCCGCGGCGCCTGGTGACAGGCGGCATGATCTCGGTGACGATCACGACGTCGCTACTGGCGCTGCTGATGAACGACGCGAGCCTCTGGTTCTTCCGCCTCGACATGTTCGCGGTGGGCGTCGGCTGGGCATTCGTCGTCATCACGATGAACGCCGGCGTGTTTTCACAGATCTCCCCGCGGGACACCGGACGCGCGGCTGCGCTCTACAACGCACAGCGTCAACTGGCGGCCGCCCTCGGCGTCGCCGCCCTGGCGACGATCGTCGGCCTCCAGTCCAGCGGCACCCCGCTCGCCGGCAACACCACCGCGTTCCGATTGGCCTTCCTGGCCGCCGCCGCGTTGCCACTGGTCGGCGCCGGCGTCGCCTTCTTCATCCGCGACAACGACGCCGCCTCGACGATGCGCAGCAAAACGGCGGGTCAAAATCCGGCGGTGCCGGCCGCCTAGCGGACCTCAGGTAAGAGTCGCGAGGAAGCGACCATTTCCTTAGGTCCGTTCGGGCCCAGGGGCGACGGTGGATGCGCCCGATGGGCCGCCGAGATCAAGGAAGCGACAAGGTCACGAGGGAGCGCACCTGTAGTGCGTGACCGAGTGTGCCGCCGGAGCTGACGCCGAGATCGGCGAGTCCAGCGGGATGCAGCCGCCGTCGCCCCTGGGCCCGAACTCCTTAGTTCAGTGCGAGCAGGACTTGGCTTCGCCGGCGGAGTCTGCGGTCTGGAAGGAATGCCCGCAGCCGCAGGTCCGAACCGCGTTGGGATTGTGGATGGTGAATCCACCCCCCATAAGCTCATCGACGTAGTCGATCTCGGCGCCTTGCAGGTACTGCGTGGAGTACGCGTCCACGTAGACCTTGAGGCCACCTTCCACGTCGACGACGAGGTCGTCTTCACGCGGCGGATTCTCGTCCAGCCCCATTCCGTAGGAGAAGCCAGAACACCCACCGGACTGGATGAAAACCCGGAGTCCGAGCGTGTGGTCGGCCGGCTGGTCGGCGATGAGGCCCTTGAGCTGCTCGCGGGCTGTGTCGGAGATCGTGACGGTCGACGGGGAACTAATTGCCATAGCCCCCACATCATACGTCAGAGCCCCGATCAGGAAACCCCGCCATCAGGCTGAGACCCGCTCGCGACCGGCGCTCGACCCCGATCCCGCGCAGCGAGCAAACCACGCATTTCCGGTTCGCCGGCGTGCAGGCGGTTCGCAACCGCCCCGAGCAGGATGAACTCGGCAAGAAAATACAGCCAACTGGCGAGGACGAAGAACAGTCCGAGGACGGATCCATACGTCGAGAAACCGTGTGCCAAGCGCGCGTAGACGGGCCAGAGCAGCGTCAGCGCCTCCATCGCAGTGCCGGCGATGAGGATGCCCGGCCACATATCGCGAATGCGGTACGTGCGGTTTGGCACGAGGCGGTAGACAGCGAGCATGAAGGCGTACCAGACGACGAGCCCGACGATGGGCTCGAACAACCATCCCAGGCCCGGGAGAGCGATCAACGAGTTGATGCCGACGGTGATGACCATCGAGAGCCCGAAAAGGATCGTCATGACGAGCGCCATGCCTCGCTGGCGCAGGAATGGGCGCTGCCGGGTCCCGATGACCATGCCAAGCGAGAACTCCATCGACGTGAAGAAGCTGCTGCCGCTCCACAGCAAGCCGAGGATGCTGACGACGCCAAGGAGCCCCGGATGCTGCTTCACGCCCTCGAACGCCGATCGCAACGCCGCGTTCGCATCCGAGGGAAAGAAGTTGAGGATCGCCCGGAGCACCTGCTCGCTCGTCGAGGACGACTGCGTCGCAAACCCGAGGATGGCGAGCAACCCGAGGATGAGCGGAAACATGCTGATAAACGCGTTGAAGGCGAGCCCGGAGGCGTAGTTCCCGGCCTGGCTCGAACCAAATGCAGCGATGAGCCGTACGGGGTAGGTGTCACCCGCCCACTTTGCAATCGAACCGATGCGCCGCTTCACGCGCACAGAGTGACATCGCCGTACCGCAGGCGACCGCGATGACCGAGCTCTCCGTCAGTCGTCCGAGGCGGAACGGCCAGCCTCCGACGCGTAGCGCGGCAGGTGCACATCGTCCGACCCGGCGAAGCTCATCGCGCCCGCGACCAGATGGTGGCCGGCCACCTCGTCGATGAGGCGGAGCATC
This sequence comes from Candidatus Dormiibacterota bacterium, assembly GCA_963757475.1. Taxonomy (GTDB): domain Bacteria; phylum Chloroflexota; class Dormibacteria; order Aeolococcales; family Aeolococcaceae; genus Palsa-851. The sequence continues at coordinate 382,672 of CAVWRW010000002.1, read as the reverse complement.
TCCTGGCAGATCTGCCGGTAGCTCGGATGGCCCTGTGGTGAGGTCCGCAACTCGATGAGGTGCAGGGCTTCGCGGGCGTTGAGCTTGATGAGATAGCGCACGCGGTGTCCGAGGGTGACGAGGTAGCCCGCCTGCTGCGGGAAGGTGCCGGCGATCGCCCTGTACGCCGCCTCCGCGTTGGACACGGCCTCCCGCCAGCGGCCCATCAACCCTGCTTCGTCGACGGCGGCGGGCACCTCGTACCCGAGGGCCGGCGTGAGCTCCTGCCACTGGACGGTGAGCATGCGATGGCGCTGCAGATCGCGAAAGGCGCCGTAGTCGGAGATGACCTCGAACGTGTAGTCGCAGTGCTCGAATCCGCGTCCGGGTCGGTGACGCCGGTTGCCGCGCTCGCCGACCGCGGCCGCGAACAGACCGGCGCGACGGATCGGATCGAGCGGTCGCACCGCAGCGAGCAAGCGCTCCTCGGATGCGTGTGAGAACGGGAAGAGTGCGGCGGCGAGAATCCGATCCTCGCCGTCGCCGTCCCAGTCGACGAGCGTCACGCCGGGCGGCCCCCACTCGTTCTCGGGACTCAACCGTTCGGCGGCGACCCCGAGCGCTGCGGCGGTATCGCGCAGGTAGTCGACCCAGACGCCGCCGCGCTCGGGCCGGTCAAGGCGCGTCAGGAAGTCGGGGATCATCTGCTGCAGCTCGGTGTTGACGAACTCGGCGTACGCCTGCGCCTCGGGAAGCGGGTGCGCTCGCAGCCGCATGACCATCTGCTCGTACGCCTGGGGTGACGCGAAGACGCCGACGTTGCTCACCGTCCCTGCGGGGAGCAGTCCACGCATGATGTCGAGCGCCAGCGCGCGAATTGCGCGCTTGCGAGCCTTCTCGTCAGCCTCGGGGGGAAGCGTCTCGTCAAGGTGCTCGCTGAGCGGTTCCCGCAGCGCGGCATACGTTTCGAAGAGCCCATCCATCGCCGTGACATATGTGGACGCGAGCCCCGATGCCAGCACATCACTGTCGCGCAGATATCGAAAGTGGCCGTCGCGACGATCGGTGTATGGGATGTACCGCGTGGACTGCTCGAGGTAGGCGCCGAGGCGCCCCCACTCGATCGCCTTGGCAAGCGGCTGTGACACCTGCTCGCAGGCAAGATGGACGCCGGCGAGCTGAGCGACCGAGTCATCGCCGTACGCGGCGAGCACGCGTCCGAAGAGATCGGACGCGCGGGCTCGTCCGGCATCGGCAGCCGCCGGCCCAACCGCGCCACCGGCAAGGAACTCGTCGAGCAGCAGACGTCGCAGGCTCTTCGAGCTCCGGCTATATCGGGCGAAGAGCGCGGCCGCTGTGATCTGCGGCAGGTTGACGAGACCGAACACGGGACGATCGAGGTTGGTCACGTGCGGCGCGAGCAGTCGCTGCTCCTCGGGCGTGAACACCTCGACGTGGTACTCAGGTTGCATCGACGGCAACTCTACGAGTTCCCGCGCCGGACCATCCGTGGGTGGAGGGATCAGCGATCTCGTCTACAATCCGGGCCCAATGGCCGTTGGCGCCGTCCCGACCCCACGCTTCCTCGCCGACGTCTACGAGGCGGCGAGCGAGTGCAACAAATGCTCGCTGTGTCAGGCGACCTGCCCCGCGTACGTCGTCAATCCCGTCGAATGGGAGACGGCGCGCGGACGCATCGCGCTGATTCGGGACGCGATCGAGGGCAAGCTCGAGTTGAGCGACATCGAGGACGGTCCGCTGTCGACCTGCCTCACGTGCGACAACTGCGTCGCCGCGTGCGCGCCTCGGGTGCCTACCGGACACATCGTCAGCCGTGCCCGCCAGGAGCTCCACGCCCAGGACGGCTATCCGTGGGGCCAGTCGTTCGCGCTCCGCAGCGTGCTGCCCCGCCCCGGAGCGCTGCGCGCGCTGCACGGTTTCGCACGGTTCACGCAGCGGACAGGGCTCTACGGCCTCGCCCGCCGCATCGGGCTGCTCTCGTGGCTGGGCACGGTCGGCGCTCTCGCGGAGCAGAGCGGGCCACCCCCGCAACGCACCGTCTACCAGATGCTCGGCGACCTGCCGGCACCCGCGGAGCCCGTGCGGGGCACCGTCGCGCTGCTCGTGTGCTGCCTCTCGAATCTCACCGTTCCGGAGTCGACCGAGGCAACGATTCGCGTACTGCTGGCTTCGGGCTATGCGGTGGAGGTGCCCGTGGTCGGGTGCAGCGGCCTCCCAGCGCGCACCCTCGGCGACCGCGACGCGATGATCGACATGGCAGTGCGCAACAGCGCGGCGATGTCGACGCTGGACGTCGACGCGTATATCGGTGACAGCGCGTCGTGCACCGAGCACTATCGCGAGTACGGGAGCATCGCCGGGGAGGACCGTCAGGTCGGCGCGCGTGCGCGCGACATCGCGCGGCACACTGCGCAGGCAAGCGATTTCCTCGACCGCAACGGCGTCCGCGGTGCGCTCGGGCCGCTCCGCTGGCGCGTCACCATCGACGAGCCATGTCCGCTCCCGATCGACGGTCCAGAGCGCGGTGCTATGCGCCGCCTCCTCGAGCAGATCCCCCATCTCGACATCGTTCCGCTGAATGAGCGCGCGATGTGCTGCGGCGGCGCCGGCACGTACTTCGCGCGCCAGCCCGAGCGCAGTGAGGCGATCCTGCGCCGCAAGTTCGAGAACATCCGGGCAAGCGGCGCCGAGATCGTCGTGACAGAGAACGTCTCCTGCCTGCTCCAGCTCCGCGCCGGTGCGGCGCGCTACGCCCCCGACGTGAAGGTCATGCACGTGATGGAGGTCATGCTCGCGTCGATGCAGGGCGCCGAACGCCGGCGCGCGGTGCTCGCCGGCTGATCCTCGCGGTCTAACCGAGGGCGGAGAGCACCTCGTCGACGTCCATCGAAATACATGTGAACGACGGCACATCGCGGACCGTGTGTGTCGACGCCTCACTCCCCCGCATCTCGTGGACGAGGTCGAGAAAGTCGGCAACGGAGTCGCTCTCGAACGCCACAACGAAGTCCTGATCGTCGAGGCCGAACGAGTACGTCGTGTTGATCTTGACGCCCGGATACTTGTGTCCCATGGCGATGTGCTCGCTCATCTGGCGCTGCCGCTCCTCGGCACTCAGCCGGTACCAGGTGCGCGTCTTCACGAAGGGATAGACGAAGAGATAGCGGCGGCCCGTCGGGGAGATGACGAGCCGGTTGCTCCGTCCTTCCTGGTTTGCGTGCTGGTGTTTCTCGACGTACATGCTCTGCTTCGTCATCGAGAAATAGCTGTACGGCGCGTCGAGATAGGCGGCCATGCGCGTCCTGTTGAGGCGCGCGGAGAACTCGTGCAGATCGTCGACACGCTCGCTGACGATCCAGAGGAGGAAGTCGGCGTCGCCGCGGGTCCCGACGGTGCTGTACGGACGGATGAGGACGCCATCGCGGTCCCCGATCTCCCTGACGAGCGCGGCGACCTCCTCGCGGTCGGCGGCACGTTCCGTCGCACTGCGCAGGCGCCACTCGGGGCGCACGCGGTAGAACGAGAATCGGATGTGCTGCCGAGCCGTGGGGACCTGCGCGGTCGCATCCCGGACGGTCACCGGCGCCGTTACCTCAGCCATGACGCGTCCATCCTAGCGAAGCCGGGCGTCACTGGATCCTGTGCGACGCCTCGGCGAGCGCTCGTTTGCGGAGCAAGCGCTGCTCCCGGCGAACCCTGGCTTCGGCCTGGCGCGTGTGGTCCTCGTCGGTCACAGCGATGACCTTGGCCACCTCGGCTGGTTTGCCCTCACGGTCGAGACCGACATAGACGAGGTGCGCGGTCGCCACGTGCAACTGCTCGCCCGACGGGATGCGCTCGACATCCACGGTCACCCCAATTTCCATCGACGTGTAATGCGCGTCGTTCACACGAGCGCGCACCGTCAGCAGATCGCCGATGTACACCGGTGCGAGGAAGCTCATCTCATCCATCGCGGCCGTGACCACGCGGCGTCGCGCATGCTTGGTCGCGGCGATGCCGGCGGCGGTGTCGACGAGGCGCATGATCGTGCCGCCGTGCACGTAGCCGGCGTTGTTGGCGTGCTCGATCTCCATCGCGACGGAGAGCAGTGTTTCCGACTCCGACGTCGGACGCGGCGTGAGGTCGACGTTGCTGTAGAAGTCGTTGCGATCCTCACGTGAGCGAATGAAGTCCATCAGCCGAGGACCTCGAGCGTCGCGCGGACGAGCGTCTCGACACCGACCGGCAGCGCAGCTTCGTCGATATCGAAGAACGCGCTGTGGTGCGGCGGCACCGGGCCGCGCTCGGGATGTCCCGCGCCCACCAGGAAGTAGCACCCGGGCGCGCGATCAAGGAAGCAGGCCACGTCATCGCCGACGGTGATCGGCACGGCGATGTCAACGTGGTCATCGCCGACGGTTGCGGCCGCCGCACGGTGCACGAGATCCGCCGTCGCGGCGTCCGATACGACCGGCGGGCACCCGGTGCCGCGTGAAAACCGCGCCACCGCGCCGTAGCCCGAGGCGACGGCAGTCGCAATCTCGGCGATCCGGGTGAGCAGGCGCTCGCGCTCGGCGACCTCGATCGCGCGCGTGGTGCCGAGTAGCTCAGCGGAGTCCGCGATGACGTTGAACGCCGTTCCCGCCGTGACTTTGCCGATCGTGATCACCGCAGGAGAGAACGGCGAGGTCTCGCGGCTGATGATCGACTGGATGGCCAGAATCACCTGCGCCGTGACGACGACAGGATCGATCGCGGTGTGCGGCATGCCGCCGTGCCCGCCGCGGCCCTGGATCGTCAATGAGAAGCTGTCCGCGCTTCCAAAGATCACGCCAGCTTTGACTGCAACCCGTCCGGTCTGCAGCGGTGCCCAGAGATGGATGCCGAGCACGCGATCGACGCCTTCCGCGGCGCCGTCGGCGATCATCGGCATGGCGCCGGAGGCAACCTCCTCCGCCGGCTGGAAGCAGAGACGCAACCGCCCCGACCAGTCGTCGCGCATCGCAACGAGCGCGCTCGCCGCACCGAGCGTCATGGCGACGTGCCCGTCGTGGCCGCACGCATGCATCACGCCGTCGTGCTCGGACACAACGACGCGGCCTTCGCCGCGCTCGAGGATCGGCAGGGCGTCCATGTCAGCGCGAAGCATGAGCATCGGTCCCGGTCTGCCGCTGTCAAGGTCGGCGAGGACGCCGGTGCCGCCGACACCGCTCCGAACGGTGAAGCCGAGGTCGGCACTGCGCTGCGCAACGAGCTCCGCCGTGTGATGCTCGACCTCGGAAAGCTCTGGATGACGGTGCAAGGTTCGACGAGTCTCGACGACCTGCTCGCGGGTGTCGTCGACGGTCGAGCGGATGCGTGCGTCGCGGGCGCGGCCGCTGTCGCTCACGAGGCCTCGCCCATGCTCATACCCGAGAGGCGGAGGGCGACCGTCTGGAGCGCTCCGTTGTTGATAACGCGTGTTGCGCCACTGCTGCGCGCTCGCCGGCGCAGGTCGCGCTCCGCGTGATGGCAGAAACCGACGATATCGAGGTCGGGCCGCTGCGCACGCATCTGTGCGATCAGCGCGAGGCGGGCGTCCACAGCCGTATTGAGATCGACGAAGACGACGCCAACATCGGGGACAGCGTCGCCAACGACGAGGACCGCACTCCCACCGGCATTGCGCATGGTCGTCGTGACCTGGCTGGCGAACATCAGATCGGAGCTGACCAACGCGACCGCTCCCGGTGACCCCATGCCACCCATCATAGGTGCGCGAGCGGGCTGCCCTCGGGCAGACTGGGCGAAAAGCCGGAACACCGCCAGTGGTTGGAGGGTCATCGATGGAGATCGGGAGCGTGGGGATCATCGGCGCCGGGCTGATGGGCTCGGGAATCGCCGAAGTGTGCGCGCGCAACGGGATCCGAACCCTGGTCACCGAGGCGGGGCCGGAACAGCTGGCCGCAGGACAGCGACGTGTCAACGCATCGCTGGAGCGCGGCCGTCAGACCGGCAAGCTCAGCGACGCGGACCTGGATCGAATCACCGGCCTGCTCACCTTCACATCGCGGCTCGAGGATTTCGCGGAGTGCGACTTCTGCGTCGAGGCGATCGTCGAGCAACTTCCCGCGAAGGTGAAGCTGTTCGCGCAACTCGACGACATCGTTGCCGACACGGCGATCCTTGCCACCAACACGTCCGCGCTGCCGATCATCGAGATCGCCCGGGCGACGCGACGGCCGGATCGGGTCATCGGGACCCACTTCTTCAACCCGGCGCCGGTGATGAAGCTGATCGAGGTGGTGCGGAGCATCGCCACGAGCGACGAGACGCTCGACGACACGCGCGCGCTCGGCGAGCGCCTCGGCAAGCGGATCATCGTCGCGCAGGACCGCGGCGGCTTCATCGTCAACCTGCTCCTGATTCCCTTTCTCACGCATGCGATCCGCCTCTATGAGTCGGGGTTCGCGACCCGCGAGGACATCGACGAGGGAATGCGCCTCGGATGCGGGCATCCGATGGGGCCGCTCCAGCTCCTCGACTACATCGGTCTCGATACTGCGCTGTTCGTATGCGAGTTGCTGTACGAGGAGTACGCCAACAGCGACTACGCTCCCCCGCCGCTGCTCCGGCGGATGGTGTCCGCCGGATATCTCGGCAAGAAGAGCGGGCGGGGCTTCTACGAGTACTGAGGGGGCTTGACGGCGACTTAGTTGGGACGGTCTCCCGCGACCGGTGCGGGCGCGGTGCGCTCCTCGACATGGAGGCTGACCGAACCGAGCCGGTTGCCGTCTGACCAGAACTCCACGGCATAGGTGCCCGGCTCGCCGAACATCGGCTGCAGGACGGTGACCGTGGAGATGCTCACCTCCTGCCCGGGACGGAGTGTCGCACCGGCCGACTGGAACTGCAGGCTCGCCGGAGCGATGACGAGCTTGCCGGTCGCATCGAGCAGCCGGAGCTCCACCTGGTGCGGTTGGCCGATGTCGGCCGGGCCGAACCGGAACCCCGCGACCACCGCGAAGGCGACCCTGCCCGGGAGCTGGATCATCGAGAGCGTGCTGAACCCGCCACCGAGGACATACAGCTTTCCGTCCGGCGGAACGACGGCGCTGTCGGCGAAGAAGGCGAAGTTGAGGTCCATCGACGCAATACGTTCGCACGTCGTGGTCAGCCTCCGGTGGGCGACCATTGACGTTGATGGAAGCATCGGCGCATCGCAACCTCCACGTCTTCGTCTGCACCACGGTGGGCAGGCATCACTGCGGCGGGCAGGGATCGGAGCACATCCTCCAGCGTCTTCGGGACGAGGTGGAACGCCTCGAGCTCACGTGGGTGCGGACGACCCGCATGGGCTGCAATCAGCAGCACCACCAGGGTCCGATCCTCATCGTCTATCCCGACGGCGTCTGGTACGGGAACCTCCAGGTTCCGGACGTCGACGAGATCATCGCGGAGCACCTCGTCGCGGGCCGCCCCGTCGAGCGGCTGCGCATCATTCCCGACGGGGCCTGGTCGGCAACGTCGCTCACGTAAACCGGTCCCGGCGGAGTAGGGTGACTCGAACGGGAATGAACAACAACGGAGGCTGGCAGCCATGGGATACGTACGCGGGCTCGTGCACGGAACGGTCGTCGGAACAGTGGTCGGTCTCTGCGTCGCTCCGCAGACAGGGGACAAGACCCGTGCGCAACTCCGGGTCGCTCAGGCAGCCGCTCGCGAAGGCGTGATCACGGCCGGTCGCGCGCTGCAACGGGCGCGGCCGATGGCAAGCGGCGCTGTGCATCTGGTGGCGACGGCCCGGCATCGTGGCGAGCCGGCGATGAATGGTTCCGGGGCCACGCGCGGAGCCGAAGTCTAGATCCGGGTTCTCCCTGGTTCATCGGCGTAGCGAACCGTTGCCGCGAGGACGGCGATGACTGCACAGCACACAACCACTGCAATGAGCGCGCGCGTGAGTGTGAATGCCTGCGCCGCGAAGCCAATGAGCGGAGGGCCTGCGAGCATCCCTGTGTAGCCTGCGGCGGCGACTGACGCAATCGCAATCCGCGGAGGGATGGCTGCCGACCGACCGGCTGCGCTGAAGAGCGTCGGGACCACGTTGGCAAGACCGAGACCAACCAAGCCGAACCCGGCGATGGCAACACCCGGGCGGCCAAGCAGCAGCGTCGCCGTCAATCCCGCGGCCGCGAGCGCACCACCGCCGCGCAAGAGCACCGTTGCGCCCAGGCGACGCGTCAGCCAGTCGCCGCTCAGGCGGCCCGCCGCCATCGCAATGGAGAACGCGGCGAACGCGGTTGCCGCAACGGCGGTGTCGACCCCGAGCGTCTTGTGGAGGTAGACGGCACTCCAGTCACCGCTCGCGCCCTCCGAAAGGAAGCTGCAGAAAGCCATGGTTGCGAGTGCAGCCAGCGGCCATGACAGACGCGGGAGACGGATGCGCAGTGCGGGCCGATCACCGGTTGCAACGACCTGTTCGGGCGGCAGCGATCGATGACCGACGACGGCGGCGACAGCAAGCAGCAACGCGGGCCACAGCGCGCGGTTGAACGGTGCCTGGCCGGCTGCCGCGAGCAAGCCACTGATGATCGCCCCGGCAAATCCTCCGATGCTGTAGAAGGCGTGGAACGTCGACATCAGCGGCCGGCGATACAGTGCTTCGACGACTGCACCGTGGATGTTCATGGCGACATCCATCGATCCAAGCGCAGCACCGAAGAGCAGCAGGGCGAGCGTGAGCACGGGCAGGCTTGGCGCCAGCGGAAGCAGCGGCAGGATGATGCAGCACGCAATCGCGGCCAGCGTCACCACCTTCCGTCCACCTGCCCGCCCGACGAGCCACCCGGTCGACGGAATCGACAGCACCGCGCCGATCGCCGTGCCGAGGAGCGCCACACCGAGCTCGCCGGCATTCAGATCGAGCTTCTGCTGCACCGACGGGATGAGGGGCACCCATGTCGCCATCGCCGCACCGTTGACGAAGAACATGATCAGGACGGCGCCGCGCGCGGACGGTCGGCGCGTCAGCAACTGCCCTGTTGGACCCCTCCCTCGTGGCACCGTCGACGGCGGATCAGGTCGTCGCAGGCTCTGGGACGATCACGCCACCGAGCCCGCAGAGCACGCCGAGCGCGCCGCTGATCGCGTCGAAGATGTTGATCGGCTGCGTGAAGTGCAAGCTGGCGATGTTCCGGGCCGTCTCAGGTGTGTCCGGGTTCGCGAAGCCGATCAGCGCGAGCAGGAGCAGCACCACACCGACGGTGAGCACGATCTCGCCGCTGATCGAATCAGCGGCCCAGAACCCGGCGTATCCGAGGACCCCGGCGATCACCAGGTTGAGGATGTCGCGCGTGTATGTGAGATGGAGAGCGACGGGACCCACATTGCCCTGAGGCAGGTGGTGGACGAGCGTCCCCGCATCGCCGGTCAGCAGTCCGCCGACCCCGAAGACGAGAAACACCACGGCGCCGAACTGGGCGTAGAGACGTGCCATCGAGGTCAGACGTTAACCGATGGCACGGGCAACCAGCGAAGCGCGACCATCGTCACGTTGTCGGTGCCTCCCCCCGCCAGCGCAGCGTCGCACGCGCGCGTCAGCGCCACCCCGAGCGAGTCCTGCGAGGACAGCAGCGCGCCGAGCGCAGAGTTCGGCCAGCGGTTCCCAAAGCCCGTCGGAGCAGAGGAGCAACACATCGCCGGAGACTGCGTCGACCTCGAAGAGGTCCGCTTCGACCGGGTCCCCCATCACAGCTCGCTCGATGAGATTGCGTTTCTGGTGATGGCGCGCATCCTCGGCGCTCATCGCGCCCGCCCGAACCTGCGCCGCCGCCCATGAGTGGTCCTCGGTGATCTGCGTCACGACACCGCCGTGAATCAGGTAGCCGCGGCTGTCGCCGATGTTGGCGACCGTGGCGTGTCCGCCGCGGACGACGGCGAGCACGAGCGTCGTCCCCGGGTTGCCGCCGATCAGCTCGCGGGCGCCGGCCACCGCTTCGCTGGCAGCGGCAACCGCTCGGCGGAGAGTCTCACGCGGATCGGCATCTTGTGCGACACCCGTGAGCACCGACATCGCACCGGTGATCGCCGCGTCGGCGGACTCGAGTCCGCCCTTGTGGCCTCCCATGCCGTCGGCGAGAGCGAGGACGGCGCTGTCGCCGTCAGGGCTCGCCTTTGCCGCCCAGACGTCCTGGTTCTGCGTGCGAACAGGTCCGATATCGCTGATGCCCGCGATCTCCAGACGCCCCTCGCCGCCGGAAATGGACCGCGAAGCGCGGTCGTTGGTCACGCGCCTGCCTCGGCCTCGGCGGTTGCGGGATGCCCCAGCACGCGGCGCACCACCTCGTCTGCGGCCTCGACCGGCTCGAAGCACTGGATTGTCTGCATCCCGAGCGCGCTGGCCGCCTCGACGTTGCAGAGCAGATCGTCGATGAACAGGCAGCGCTCCGGAGCGACACCGAGACGCTCACAGGTGAGCCGGTAGATCGCTGGATCGGGCTTGCGCAGGCCGACCTTCGACGAGTTCGATGACGACATCGAAGAGCTCGTCGACGGGGAAGAGATTGCGAAAGATCGCCTCGCCTTCACGAGAGATGTTCGTGAGGAGCGCCGTCCGGTAGCCCGCGTCGCGGATCTGGCGCACCGCATCCGCCATCGCCCCACAGGCCACCATGCCGCGGCCGAAGATGACCTTCTGGGCTGCGCGAGGATCAACGGGTTCGTTTCCCGCCTCGGCATATCGGACGCACATCCGATCGAAGAACTCGTCGTCACCGATCTTGCCGGTCTCGAGGAGGTGCAGATCGTGCGCGCCGGTCGTGAGGTGATAGTGATCACGGAAGTCGTTGAGGAAGAACGCGACCAGCGCGAAGTATTCCGGGGGTACATCGGTGCGATGCCGGAAGAGGGGCTCCGTCATCACCCCGCCGAGATCGAAGATCACGCCGTCAAGCTCGCGCCCGGTATCGACTGCACTCATCGGCTCCATTGTGCCTAACCGTGCCAAGATCCCCGGTCATGAGAGCGGAGGGCGGCGGTGCTGTACCTCACCAGGGCTGACGTCGAGGGCCTGCTCGCGCCCTCCGACATGCTCGACGCCCTCGAGGCCGGCTTCCGTGCGTATTCGACAGGCGGCGCATCGGTGCCCCCGAGGACGGCAGCGCGAACCCCGTCCGGCTTGCTCGGAGCGATGCCCGCGTGGGTCGCCGGTGGCGGGCTCGCGCTCGAAGGCGGTGAGCGTGTTCCCCGGGAACGGCGCGCTCGGCCTCCCCTCGCACCAGGGTGTCATCACGCTGTTCGACGAGCGCGATGGCGGCCTGCTCGCGGTGATGGATGCCGAGCACATCACGGCGATGCGAACCGGCGGCGGTGCGGCGGTGTCGGTGCGGCTGCTCGCTCGAACCGGCGCGCGCACACTCGCGATCCTCGGCGCCGGCGTGCAGGGCCACTCGCATATGGCCACCGTTCCGCTGACGCGCGATTTCACCGAGATCCGGATCGCGTCGCGCGACATCGACAAGGCGCACATCCTCGCTGCGCTCGACCCGCGTTGCGTCGTCGTGGAGAGTTTCGAGGACGCGGTGCGTGGTGCAGATGTCGTCTGCTGCTGCACCGATGCGCGAGAGCCGATCACGCGTCACGAGTGGTTCTCACCGGGAACGCACGTGACATCAGTCGGCGGAACGTTCGGGCCAGAGCTGGATGCCGAGACGGTGCGTCGCAGCAGCGTTTTCGTCGAGTGGAAGGGCGCGGCGGAGAGCGCGCCCCCCGCCGGCGCGCATGAGTTGCAAGGGCGTGATCCCGCTTCCATCACCGAGCTCGGCGAGGTGCTCGCCGGACTAAGCCGGGTCGTCAGGATGACGCCGAGATCACCGTCTACAAGTCGACCGGCAGCGGCTTCGAGGACGCAGTGACCGCGCGCATGGTCTACGACGCGGCAGTCGGCGCACATGTCGGCACGGAGCTCGAGTTGTGACGTCGCTCGCACTCACCGCCGATGACGTGCGCGAGATCGCGCGGCAGCTTGCGCCACACATTCGACGGACACCGCTGATTGAGGCGCCCGGCGGTGGTTTTCTCAAGCTCGAGTTGATGCAACCGACCGGCAGCTTCAAGGTGCGCGGATTCTTCAATGCCGCCAACGCGATCGACCCGGAGCGCATCGCTCGCGGCCTGCTGTCGGTGAGCGCCGGCAATGCGGCGCTCGCATGCGCGTATGTCGCCCATGCATTCCACGTCCCGTGTCGTGTCGTCATGTACGAGAACGCACCCGCTCCCAAGATCGACGGCGTGCGCGCCCTCGGCGCGGAGCCGGTGCTCCTGCCGCGCGACGGCGTGGTCGAGTGGCTCGCACGCGAGGCTGGGAAGGCCAGCCGGAGGTGTTCGTGCACCCGTTTGCCGATGCCGATGTCATCCGCGGTCACTCATCGATCGTTTCTGAGATCCTCGACGACTGTCCGGATGTGGAACGCGTGCTCGTGCCTGTGGGCGGCGGGGGGCTGATCTGCGGCGTTGCGCTCGGGTTCGCTGCGCTCAAGCCCGACGTGCAGGTGGTGGGCGTGCAGTCCGACGGCTATCCCTCGTGGCGCGAGGCGTTCGCGGCGGGCGGCGCGGTTGCGATTGTTCCCGACACGATTGCCGACGGCACGACGGCGCCGGTCACGGACGTGATGTTCGAACGCTTGCGTGCGCTGGTTCACGAGTGGGTGGTCGTCCCCGAGGGGGACATGCGCGCCGCCATCGCGCGGCTTGCGACAAGCGCGAAAGTCGTCGCTGAGGCTGCCGGTGCCCTGGCATTCACCGCGATGCAGCAGGAGGCCGAGCGGTCGCATACCGTCGCAGTCCTCAGCGGCGGTAATCTCGGTCCATCACTCCTTGGCGAGCTACTGACGGCATGAAGGAGATCCGATGAGCGATGCGGCTCTCGAGATCGTGTTCGACCACTTCTACGCGCGCCGGCGACGCGACATTGCGGCGCTCACCGACGGCCTCGACCCGGACGTCGTGCATCAGGGAGTTCTGCCAGAGCTCTTGTGCAACGGTCGTGTCGCCGTCGTCGAGCGCGTGAGTGCCAGCTTCGATGAGGACGACCGGGGCATCGAGCGTCTCGAGTTTCTCGCAGCCGGGCGACAAGGTGATCGTCAACATCGCCGGCCCGCGATTTCGCGAGATCCCGTTCCTGGACGGGGAGATCTTCATGCTCTTCACATTGCGGGACGGTCGCATCGCACGCATCGATGACTTTCGCACCCTTGGAGATGCGCGAGTAGCTGCTAAGGGCCGCCCCGCTTAGTCCGACGGAGCCGGCACCAACTCTCGCAACAGTGCCTGCACTCGCTCGTCGATCTCGTCGCGGATCCCTCGAACCGTCGCAAGCGATTTGCCTGCGGGATCCTCAAGATCCCAGTCAAGGTAGCGTTTTCCGGGGTAGAAGGGACAGGCGTCGCCACAACCCATCGTGATGACGACATCGGCGGCTTTGACTGACTTATCGGTGAGACGCTTTGGAAATTCCTGGCTGATATCGATCCCAAGCTCACGCATCGCTTCGACGACGGCAGGGTTCAGGTGATCCGAAGGATCCGACCCTGCGGAGCGGACATGCACCGCCCCACCGGCGCGACGATCGAGGAGCGCGGCCGCCATCTGCGAGCGGCCCGCGTTGTGCACGCAGACGAAGAGGACTTCGGGCACAAGGCGCGCCGGCGTTTCGCTCATGGCGTACCAATGGACGCGGGATCGTGCCGAACGACGACGGCATCTGCGTCCTGGCGCGCGTGCGGATACAGGGCGACGATGATCAACCACGCGAGCCCGCAGCCGAGCAGCTCCGCTGCCACAAACGGAAGCACGGATGCAGGCCCGATGCCGGCGAATGTGTTCGTGAGCTCGCGTGCGACTGTGACCGCAGGGTTCGCGAAACTCGTTGACGACGTGAAGAAATACGCTCCGGCGATGTAAGCACCGATCGCGAACGGCGCCGTCCCGGACCTTCCACTCCGGACTGCGCCAAAGATCACGAGCAGGAGACCAAACGTTGCGATGACCTCGCCCAGCCACAGACCCGGAGACGATCGGACGTGCGTCGAGAGCGTTACCCCGGGCAATGAGAACATGAGGTTGGCGAGGACCACACCCAATGCTGCTCCGCCGACTTGAGCCGCGACGTATACGGCCAGCTCGCGGCGGCTCAGGCCGCCGAGCGCGGCGTCAACAACGACACCACGGGATTCAAATGCGCTCCCGAGACCGAACCGACGGCAATGATGATGGCGGCCAAAGCCGCTCCGGTCGCGAGCGCATTCTCGAGCAGCTCCAGCCCGATGTTCCCAGGGCTCAGTGCGTTGCGCCGCGATTCCTGACCCGACGACTGCGATCAGCAACAAGGCCGTGCCGACGAACTCGGCAGCGGCCTTGCGAGCGAGCGGGTGAACGGTCAGCTGGCGCAGCAAGCGGATGCGGACTCGGTTTGCGTCGCGCAGCAGGGCAGTGCTGGTTGCTGAAGCCGCCTCCAATGGCGCATCCGCGAGCACTGTGTAGATTTCCCACCGGGTGTCGGCACCGGCGACCCAGACCTTGTCCTGGAGGGCGTGGCAACACGTCACGCCGTCCTCGACCTCAGTGGCGAGGCCTTCGGATGCCAGGCGTCGCGTTGCGGCCACGACCTCGTCGGTTGACCCCACCTCGACCCCGAGATGATTGAGCGTGCCGGCGTGGCCCGGGTTCTCGAAGAGCACGAGCTTCAGCGGTGGATCCGCGACGGCGAAGTTCGCGTACCCGGGGCGGCGCTTGGCGGGCTCGGTGCCGAACAGCTTTGTGTAGAAACCGATCGCATCGTCGAGGTCTGACACGTTGAGCGCGAGTTGGACGCGACCCATATCAGCAGCGCAGCCGCAGTCGCAGGTTCCGTCACATCCACAGTTGCAGTCGCAGTCCATGGTCAGCCTCCTATCGATGAACGTCGATTGATCGCCACGAGCATAGACCGTTCCATCGATGTCTGTCAATGGGTAGAATGAAGCCGTGCCCATCAGACCAAGCCGGCCCTGCTGTTGCCGCTTCCGGTGGTTGATCGTGTCAAGGGCTGCAGCCAGCAGGTGGCGGATCCGCTTCCCGATGCGCGAGCAGACGATCTCGCCGCGGTCTACAAAGCACTCGGCGATCCGACGCGCGTCCAGATGCTGCACATCCTGGCCGTCGCGACGGAGCCGGTCTGTGTCTGCGATTTCACCGCCGCCTTCGACCTCGGCCAGCCGACCATCAGCCACCATCTCGCCAAGCTGCGCGAGGCCGGCATCGTCACCAGCTTCAAGCGCGGGATCTGGGCGTTCTATCAGCTCGACCCGGCGATGTCGCCGGCCGCCCGGTCCGCGATCGAACTGCTGCGCTGACCGACGCTCGCCCGCTAGGAGCCGCCCGAAACGATCGGCGCCGGTGTGTGCTGGACCGGACGCGGCGCCTGAGTCGGCAGAGCCAGCGGTGGCTGGGTCACGACGGGCGCGAACGTCGGAAGTGCCCCAGGCGGCGCGAAGGTCGGTGCGCTTGTGGGGGTGGGGTCAGGCTGTGCGATGGGATCGGCAGCCGGCTTTGGCTTCCCCGGAGCGGTCGTCGCCGCGATGAGGCTGAAGACCACGGTCAGTGCCGTCGCGCCCACCGCCGCATAGACCGTCAAACGTCGTCGCAGCGCCAGGCTGAGATCGCGGCGGAGGCGCGCTGAATCGAGGTCGCCGGGACCTGCCACCCCACCAGAGTAGCCCGCAGACCCTGACGAAACCATGACCAGGGAGGCTCAAACGATCGACCCCCCGAACTGCCATGCTGGCTTGCGTCGGGGGATCTGACGGCTGAGCCCGCATCGGGCGTGGAATGTCCGTCCCCCGCGCCGAGAGTTTGGGGGTGAGGTGGTGAGAAGGATCGTTGCGCCGTGCATTTGCATGCGCCTGGGTGCTGGTGGCATCCGGTTGCGGTGCGTCGGCGCCGGCACGCGCGCACGTGTCGCGGGCCGTCGGACTCGACGCCGGCAGTCAGCCCGATCCGTCAACGCCAGCAGATGGTCCCTGCTCGGACGTGACGATGACCACGAGCATCGACGACGTCGGACTCGGCGTGCCAGGCGCTCTGGGCGCCGTACGGAGTGACAGCAGGTCCCGCCGTCGAACGAGCTCAAGATCGAACGCGTCCCCAACGCGCCGACCGTGGTCAACATGACGGGCGGCGCCGTCTCCGACGCGACTGCGCAGCACTGGGCCGACGCCAGCAATTGGGACAGCGGTTGGTGGAAGTGGGCTCAGGCCAACGACCAACTCTTCGTGTTGCGCAACCTTGTGGGTCCGGCGCTCATCCCCGTGGCCGAGGTCGAGGCACTCCAGAACGGCGGAACCGTCGATCAACCCGACTGCAATCTCTATCCCATCAGCTCGACGCTGTTCGCTGTCGGCGATGCGGGCCGAGCGTACTTCGCGCGCAAGCACCTCCCGACCGACGACACGTACGTGTTCGTGGTCGTCTACCGGGGGCCGTGCAGCGAGGTGCTCACGAGCGCGGACGGTCAGACCTCGATCGATCGTCGACTTCACGGAGAACACCACCGTGTTCACGCCGGGCACGCTCCGCAGCGACCCGGTCCTCGGTGATCTCTGGTTCGCGGACGCGGGCGGCAACTGCCAGGATCCGATGGGACCACCGCCTGCATGGTGCGGTCGGTGACGCGCAGGCTGCGCTGGTGGTGCCTGACTGTCGCGTTGACGGGCCTGCTGCCGCTGGTGACGGCGAGAGCGGCGGGAGGAGGTGGCGGCTCCGCTGCTCCGGGCCCGGCGCCATCGGGCGCCGGCACGGCTGCGTTGACGCACGGCAAGCTCGTCGCCGGAGCCGGCGGCACGTATCTCCCGATCACGCCGACGGACATTCCCGGAGGCTCTGACCCGCGCAACCCGCTCGGGATCCCGCCGCAGGGACCGAACCCGCAGGGGTTGTCCTGCCCCACGACGAGCCTCTTCCATGTCGGACCCGGTTCCCCGGCGCCGGGCGGTGGCGTGGTCGCCGTGATCGCGATTCACCCAGCGTTCACGAGCAACAGCAGCGGCGGCTACGACGGATCGCGACGCGCGTTTCGCGTACGCATTGCAGAACGCGATCCCCGCAGGCGGCGACCCCACTGCGACAGCGCCGGGGAGCCTCGCGACCGCCGCCAATGTGACCGGACATGTCATCGCCGTGACCGCATTCCTGCGCACACGCGGGCACCTGGCAGGACGCGCAGCCGGTGGCACCGTACGGCGGGAGTTGCGTCGGCGCGAGCTTCGCGTTCAGCGCCCCATACCTCGCGGGTGATGCGCCGCCACCGGCTCCCGCCACCGGGCATGCTGACCACGCCGCCGTTTCCCGACCGGTGCGTCGCTGACCGCCGCGCTGACCGAGGCCTGGACGATCGGAACCGTCGCCACGCTGCCCGGACCGGGGATGACGTCGCGCACGTTCGTGCACATTCCGACGTGCGCGTGGACGGACTCCGATGTTCCAGCGCAACCGACAGCGTTGCACGCGCTCAGCGCCGCGCTCGTCGGCGGGTACACGCTGTTCCTGCTGTACGACGTGACCGTCACCCCAGGACCGGTGACGTGGAGCTGGGGCGACGGCACGACCACCACCGCCGCGGGGCCTGTCGAGCACGGCTCCGGCGAGCCTGCCGACGTACGACCCGTCAACGCAGACGTGGACCAATCCGTGCGCGGTGAGCCACGCATACGCGACGGTGGCCGGCGCCGTGACCATCACCGCGAGCGAGACCTTCCGGATCGCGATCACCGTGAGCTGGAGCGACGGCCTCAGCGTGCACACGCAACCGGTCGTTTGCGATCGCGGCGACCGGCGGCGCCTGCAGCCTTCCGCTGGGTCCCGCCGACGGTTGGCTGAGCGGTCCGCATGCTGTCGATCAGATCGAGCCGGTTCCCTTCGCGCCGTCCTCACCGACGCCGTAACGGGCGGCGTCAGCGGACGCAGCAAGGAGCGCCCGGTCATCTCACCAGGGACGGGCAATCCCATCGCGTCGAGCACGGTCGGCGCGATGTCGCGGAGCCCGCCGCCGTCACGCATGGGTCCGTCGCCGGCTCCTGCAACGAGCACAGGGACTGGGCTCGTCGTGTGCGCGGTGAGGATTGATCCGTCGCGACGATCGATCTTGTACTCGGCGTTGCCGTGGTCGGCCGTGATGAGCAGTCCGCCATGCGCCACCTCGACCGCGTGCGCGATGCGCCCGATGCACGTGTCGACGCATGCGACGGCGCGCACCGTGGCGTCGAAGTCGCCGGTGTGGCCGACCATGTCGGCGTTGGCGAAGTTGGCGATGATGAGCGCGTCCGTCGCCCTTCTCGACGTGCGCAATGACAGCATCTGCGACGCCGCGCGGCGCTCATCTCCGGCGCGAGGTCGTAGGTCGCGACGCGCGGCGACGGGATCAGCAGCCGCTCCTCACCGTCGAACGGCGTCTTCGCGGCCGCCGTTGATGAAGTAGGTGACATGCGCGTACTTCTCGGTCTCCGCGACATGAAACTGCTCGCAGATCCGGCGGCGCTCACCTCCTCCGCCAGCGTGTGCGCGACGTCGTCGCGCGGGAATGCGACCTGCGCGTCGAGATCGCGCTCGTACTCGGTGAACGTGACGAGCTCGACGTCGTCGAGCACGCGCGACCTCGCAAAGCCGTCGAACGTCCGGTCAACGAGCGCATGGCTCAACTGGCGTGCCCGATCGGGGCGGAAGTTGAAGAAGATGATCGAGTTCGCCGTCCTCGATGCGGATGCGGCGTCCGTCCTGGAGGATCGATGCAGGAGCGACGAATTCGTCGGTGACGCCCTCGGCATACTGCTGCTCGATGTACGGCGACAGCGTCCACCGCCGACGGCGCCGCCGGCACCGACGATGACCTCGTAGGCGCGCTCCGTCCGGTCCCAGCGGTGGTCGCGGTCCATGGCGTAGTACCGACCGGAAACGGACGCCACCGCACCGACTGCCGACGCGCTCGATGTCGTCGATGAAGCTTGCGAACGAACGCCGCCGCGCTCGTCGGCGGCTCGTCACGCCCATCGAGAAACGCGTGGAACCACAGCGAATGCAGCCCCCGGCGACGCGCAAGTTCGGCGAGCGCCACGGCGTGATCCTGGTGGCTGTGCACGCCGCCGGGGGAGATGAGCCCGAGGCAGTGCACCGCCGCGCCGCGATCGCGTGCCCGGTCGACTGCGGCGCACGAGCCGACGTTCTCGTAGAAGCTCCCATCGGCGATGGCGCGGTTGATGCGCGACAGCGGCTGATAGACGAGCCGTCCGGCGCCGATGGTGAGATGGCCGACCTCTGAGTTCCCCTGCTGCCCGGCGGGAGCCCCACCGCCTCCCCGCTCGCGTCGACCTCGGTGTGCGGCCAGCGCGCCTCGAGTGTCGTCGAGCTCCGGTGTGCGCGCCGCGGCGATCGCGTTGCCGTAGGGATCGGCGTTGCATCCCCAGCCGTCGAGGATGACGAGCACGAACGGCCGCACCGCGCTCACTGGGGTGGACTGCGCGGGCGTCACGACGCGGCATCGACGCTGCGGCCGCGGCGACGATGGCCGCGAACTCCTCGGCACGCAGGCTCGCGCCGCCCACCAGCGCGCCGTCGATGTCCTGCTCGGCGAAGAGCGACGCGGCGTTTGCGGCGGTGACGCTGCCGCCGTAGAGCACGCTCGGCGGCGCCGTCACGAATCTCGGCGCAGAGGTGCGCCTTGATGTGCGCGGTGACCTCCTGCGCCTGCTCCGGGGTGGCTGTACGCCCTGTACCGATCGCCCAGACCGGCTCGTACGCGATCACGAACGTCTCGGCGCGGGCGGGCTGTCGAGCGTCGCGAACACAGCGTCGAGCTGGCGATCGACCACCTCGAAGGTCTGCATCAGCGTCGCGTTCGTCACTCGTCTCCCCCACGGCGAGGATCACGCTGCAGCCCGTGGCGCATGCGCGGCGACTGAACTTCCTGGCCACCTCGTCGTCGCGCTCACCAAAGATGTGCCGGCGCTCGGAGTGGCCGACGAGCGCGAGTCGCACCATCCCTCGAGCATCGACGGAGAGACCTCCCCGGTGTAAGCGCCCTTGTCCTCCCAGAACACGTCCTGCGCACCGAGCAGCACGCCGGATCCGTCGAGGACCGAACGCACCGGCCAGAGATGCGTGAACGGCGGCAACACCGCGACCTCGACATCGCCGCTCGTGCCGGCAACTGCGGCAACGACCGCGCCGGCCAGCGCGACGTCCCTTCGGCGACCGTCGTGTTCATCTTCCAGTTGCCGGCCACCATCGGCCGGAACCCGGAATCGCCGGCTGCGATCCGCCGTCAACGCCGGGCGGCCTCGCGGTCGCGGAGCGCGGCCACGCCCGGGAAGCGTTCTCCCCTCGAGAAACTCGATGGTCGCGCCACCGCCCGTGCTGATAAAGCCGATCTTGTCTGCAACGCCGGCGTCCTGCACGGCCGCCGCAAGGTCGCCACCGCCGATCACCGAGAGGCCCCGGAGATGCGGCGACAGCGCGCGCGACATCGCGAGTGCCGGCAGCGAATGACGGGGATCTCGTAGATGCCGAGCGGTCCGTTCCAGATGATCGTCCCGGCGCCCGCGCAGTCCGTCGGCCATGCGGGCCACGGTCTCGGGACCGGCGTCCACCACCATCCACCCGTCGGGGATCTCGGTGTCCCGCAACCACCCGCGTCGGCGCATCGGCGGCGACGCGCTCAGCGATGACGGCGTCGCGGGCAGACGCAGGTCGGCACGCCGTCCCGCGGCACCGTCGAGCAACGCTGCGCCGTTGCCACCTGGTCCTCCTCGACCAGCGATGTTCCCGTAGCTCTCACCGAGCGCTCGATAGAAGGTGCACGCCATGGCGCCGCCGACCCAGAGGACGTCGACGCGATCGAGGAGGTGGTCGAGCACGCCGACCTTCGTGGAGATCTTCGATCCCCCGACGATCGCGACCACCGGCGTCCGCGGATTGTCCATGACGCCGCCGAGCATCTCGAGCTCGCGCGCCATCAGCTTGCCGGCAACCGCCGGGAGCAGGTGCGCGACGCCCTCGGTGGACGCATGCGCGCGATGCGCCGTGCCGAAGGCATCGTTGACGTAGACGTCCGCGAATGCCGCGAGCTGCTGCGCGAACGCCGGATCGTTCGACTCCTCGCCGGGCTCGAAGCGGACGTTCTCGAGCATCCCGACGTCACCGTCGCGAAGCGACGCCACCATGCTCTGCGCGCTGTCGCCGACGACGTCCGAAGCGAGCCGCACGTCAGCACCGAGCAGGCTGCTCAGACGCGCGGCGACCGGCGCCGAGACGAAGGCTGTCATCGATCCTCCCCTTCGGACGGCCCAGATGGGCCACGACGATGATCCGCGCGTTCCGCGCGCGCAGCGCCTCGATGGTCGGGATCGCCTCGCGAATCCGGCGATCGTCGACGATGGCGCCCGTCGCGCATCGGCACATTGAGATCCTCGCGCAGCAGCACCCGCTTGCCATGGACGTCGATGTCGTCCATGGTCGCCTTGTTCAGCGCTGCCACGTGCCCGCCTAGAGGCGCGACGCGATGAGATCGACCAGATCGACGACGCGGCACGAGTATCCCCACTCGTTGTCATACCAGGCCAGCACCTTCACGGTGTGATCACCGAGCACCATCGTCGAGGGCGCGTCCAGGATCGACGAGTGCGAGTCGTGGAGGAAGTCCATCGACACGAGTTGCTCCTCGCTGACCGCGAGGATGCCTTCGAGCTTGCCACTCGCGGCCTCGCGCATCTCGCCGTTGATGTCCTCCGCGGTCGCGCTCTTCGAGAGCGTCGCGATGAGGTCGACGAGGCTGACGTCCGGCACCGGGACGCGCAGCGACATACCGTGCGAACTTCCCCTTCAACTCCGGAAGCACAAGCGCGACGGCCTTGGCCGCGCCGGTCGTCGTCGGGATGATCGAGAGTGCCGCGGCCCGCGCGCGCCGCTTGTCCTCGTGCGGGGCGTCGAGGATCACCTGATCCTTCGTGTACGCGTGAACCGTGGTCATGAACCCGGTCTCGATGCCGAACGAGTCGTTGAGCACCTTGGCGACCAGCGCGAGGCAGTTCGTCGTGCACGAGGCGTTGGAGACGATGTGATGCTCGGCAGGGTTGTACGCCGAGTCGTTGACGCCCATGCAGACCGTGATGTCCTCGTTCTTCGCCGGCGCGGTGATCACCACCTTGCGGGCCCCGGCGTCGAGGTGCGCCTCGGCGCGCACCGCATCCGTGAAGAAGCCCGTCGAACTCGACGACGATGTCGACACCGAGCTCGCCCCACGGCAGCCGCTGTGGGTCGCGCTCGGCGAGCACCTTGATGACGCGGCCGTCGACGGTGATGCTGTCAGAAGCGGCAGCAACTGTTCCGGGGAAACGGCCGAAGACGCTGTCGTACTTGAGCAGATGCGCGAGCATCTCGGGAGTGGTGATGTCGTTGACGGCGACGATCTCGAGCTCCGGGGAGCGCTCCCGGGCCGCCCGGAACACGTTGCGCCCGATGCGGCCGAAGCCGTTGATACCAACTCTTCACTCCCATGCCCGGCAACCTCCTCGATCTCGATTCACTCGTGCGTCCAACGCTCGCGCTGCCACCCTATCACCGCCCTCGCCCGCCGCGGCGACCAGGCGATGCAGCCGGCCGGCCATGGCCGGGCGGCTGCACCCGGCCCGCTCAGCGAGCTGCGCCAGGTCGTCGTCCGGATGCCGGGCGCGCAGCGCAGCGGCCTCGCGCACGGCGGGAGGCAGCGCTTGCCAGCGCTCCGGGTCGGCTTCGAGGACGGCGATCGACTCGATCTGCCGGACACCGGCCGCCGCGGTGCGGCGCAGATTCGCCGTCTCCGCGTTGAGCCGGCGGTTGACCCCGCTGCGAACCTCGCGGATGACCCGCCCGGACTCGAACGCGAGACGGCCGGCCTGCGCGCCGATCGAGCTCAGCGCCGCGCCGACTGCCGCGCCGGATCGCACCGTGACCACCCACCTGCCGCGGCGCTGCCGGATCTGCGCGTCGATTCCGAGCGTCGCGAAGTCAGTCGCAAGCTGCATCGCCCCATCCTCGCCGGCACACCCGAGCTCGAGGTACGGCTCCCCGTCGGGCCGGACGAGCCGGCCGGCCCCGAGGAACGCGCCGCGAAGACGGCTGCGCGTGCAGCAGGCGCTCGTCGACCGCACTTGCAGTAGGTCCATGTCGACGCCGACCAGGACGTACTGCGTGCGCCGCGCTGCACCGACACGTGAGACGTGCGCGCGGATGTGCTCGGCGTGGAGCGCCTGCATCGCGGCGCGCACCGCCACCGGCCGCGTCGTCGCGATCCTCCCGGGGACGGAGGTCACGAGCCGCCAGACCCTCGACGAGCGATCGCCGGCAGCACGGAAGCAGCGGCGTGTGCGGGGCGAGCTCGGCGACGACCCGCTGCGTAAATGATTGCGCGGTATCCATGGTCAACTCGAAAGCGACGATCGCATTGGCGGACTCATGCCGTGCGTCCCGCAGACCACGCGGCGTGAAGTCTGCGCGCGTGCATCACGCATCCGGTCGCTCCCTTCTGCTCGTACGAGTCGATGGCGTGCTCGAGCGCAACTGCCGAGTTTGCGGGCCTCCCGGCGAGAAACAGGATCTCTGCCATGGTCAGGGCAGCATCACCGTGCACGAGCGGTGCCTGGGTGGATCTGGCCAACTCGTCGGCCCGCTCCGCGAGGTCGAGTGCCGCACGGCTTTCGCCACGGCGCGCCAGCAGTTTGGCGCGAAGCTGCAAGCCCATCGACTGCGTCAGGACATCGCCGGCGCCGCCGTGCTCGAGACCGCGCGTCACCCACAGCTCTGCTTCCTCGAATCGGCCGAGCGCATACAACGCCTCGCTGAGCTCGCACTCCTGGGTCGACAGCCACGCGCGCTCGCCGAGTGGATCCAGCTCTTCGACGCCGACCCTCGCCAGTCGCTCGGCAGCAACAACGTCACCGGCGAGCGTCTCGATCCGCCATCCCGTCTGCATGACAATCGCGGCAAGCGTCGCCATGCCGCGCTCACGCACCTGCTCAACCGTGGCATTGAACAGGGATCGCGCCTCGTCGAACCGCCCCGTCGAGGCAAGGAGATCCGCCCTCCAGATTGCGTTCAATGGCTGATAGATCGAGCTCGCGGCGTCCTCCGTCTCCAGCCAGACCAATGCTTCAGCGACGGGCGTTGGGCCGTTGGCGATCGCGGCGGCCGCTATCCCCGTAGCGTTGCGTGCCAGCCAGAGCTTTCCAGCGTTTTTGGCGTAGGTGATGGAGCGCGTGACCGAGCGCAGCGCCCCCTCAAAACGGCAGTAATAGTGATCGACGTAGCAGGCCGCCAGTTCGAGCATCGCCAGGGAACCATCGTCGCCCCTGCGTTCGATCACCGGCCGAGCTTCGGCCACGAGCACCGCAAGGTCATCTTCGTGCGCGGTGGGATCAAGGTTGGTCCGCCATATCGTTCCAATCAGCTGTATCTGCAGCTGGCCGATGCGATCCCCGCGCGCGGCAAGCGAAGCTGCTGCTGCTTCGGAGCGCGCGACCGCCTCGGTCAGCCTGCCGGCCATCGCGAGTCCTTGAATCAGTGACTCTTCCAAGGCGATGTCGACGTCGTGGTGCTGCCGAAGTGACTCGCTTCGCTCCAGGAGGTTCACAGCGGCCGTCGTGTCGCCGCGGTCGAGGGCGCGCCGGCCCGCGGCTTCGAGATGCACCGCGGCTGCCGCGGCCAGATCCCGTGTCTGCTCGTCCGCTGGACCGAGCTCGCTGCGGTAACGGAACGCCTGCTCGAGGTGATAGCCCGCGATCTCGTCAAGCTCTTCGAGGTCGTGTCCTCGGCGTTCGAGCCATCCGGCGAAGCTGGCGTGCAGCTCGGCTCGGCTCGCTTTCGGCAACGAGTTATACGCGGCATCGCGGATGAGCAGGTGCCGGAATGCGAACGCATCCTCACCGGCGAACACAGCTCGGTCCGGGCGCAGCAGATCCTTGCGCACCAGCGTCATCAACTGTCCCGCCACGTCGCGCTCGTCCGGCGCCATCACCTCCACCGCGCCCCGATGAAAGGACTGACCCTCGACCGAGCCGCGCTCGAGCACGCCGCGTTCCTCCGGTTGCAGCTGATCGAACCGGGCTGCGAGCAACGCCTTGATGGTGGGCGGCACGATGACGTCGTGGCTGCTCGACTCGCGCACCATGGCGACGATCTCCTCCAGGAACAGCGGGTTCCCTGCGGCAGTGGTGCGTATCCGGGCTCGAAGCTCAGCATCAACGCCGCCATTAGACGGCAGCAGCTCATCAATCAACGTCTCGGTCTCGCTGGCGTTCAACGGCTCGAGCAGCACCGTCGTCGCATTCAGCTTGCCGCCGCCCCATCCTGGGCGCCGGTCCAGCAGCTCCGCTCGGCCCAGACAGAGCACGAGGATCGGGACTCCCCGGCTCAGATCGCCGATGTGCTCGATGAGGTCGAAGAGCGTTGGCTCGCCCCAGTGCACGTCGTCGAAAACGACGACGAGCGGACGACTGTCCGCGGCGCACTCGAGCAGTTTGCGGACGGCCCACGCGATCTCGGTCGACGATGTGGCCCCAACCTGCTCGCCAAGCAACGTCCGGATCGCTGCCGCCACGTTGCCGTCGCGCTCCATCAACTCGGCAGCGACCGAACCGCCGGACATGTCGAGGAGCTGCTTCACGATCGTGATCACCGGCCAGTACGTGATGCCCTCGCCGTACGAGAGACAGCGGCCGCGCAGGATCGTTGCGTCGATGCTTCCGAGGAACTCACTGGTCAAGCGCGATTTGCCAACACCGGCGGCTCCAAGGATGGTGAACAGGCTGCACGACTGTCCATCGATGACATTCGCGAACGCGTCGCGGAGCATCCGTAGTGGCGTCGCACGTCCCACCATCCGCGACTCGACCTTGCGCGATGTCGCGAGCGCGTCGACGTCGATGCTGAGGAGACGGTATGCCGCCACAGGCACGCTCTTGCCCTTGAGCTCGAGCGGTACCAGTGGCTCCACGGTCACCGCGTCGCGCACCAATCGCCACGTCTCGGGCCCAATGACGATGTCACCCGGCGCCGCGGCCTGCTCGAGGCGTGCGGCAACGTTCACGGCGTCCCCCGTGGCGAGCCGCTCCTCGGTGCCCGTCACCACTTGACCCGTGTTGACACCGGTTCGAATCGTCACGGTCGTCGCATAGTCGCGTTCGAGCGCGACGTTGAGCCCGGTCAGTGCATCCCGCAACCCCCAAGCCGCACGTACCGCGCGGAGCGCGTCATCTTCATGCAGCACCGGAACACCGAACACCGCCATCACCGCGTCGCCGATGAACTTCTCAACGGTGCCGCCGTGCTGCTCGATCACGGTGCGCGCCGTGTCGAAATAGCGCCGCATGACCTGGCGCAGGCTCTCCGGATCGAGCCGTTCGCCCATCGCGGTTGAGCCGGTCACGTCGCAGAAGAGCACGGTCACCGTCTTGCGCTGCTCGCGAGGTGCGGCGACGGGTGCGAGACGGGCGCCGCAACCGTTGCAGAACCCCGCGTTCTCTGGATTCTCGCGACCGCACCCAGCGCAGATGATCATCAGCGCAGCTCCGGGCTGGCATCGGCCCGTGCGTCGCGCGCCGCGACATCGTGCGGCAGCGCATCCCACGATCCGACGGCACGGTGCACCTGGGCAACACCTGCTGTGGAGCCTTTGCGCTCGAAGTGGTCCATGGCGCGTGCGGCCTGCTCGTCTGCTCCCGCCATATTTCCCGCCAGGTACAGCACCTCGGCCAGCGTAAGTGCGGCGTCGGCCTTCAGCAGCGGCGCCTGGGTGGTGCCGGCCAACTCATCGGCCTGATGCGCCAGCGTCAGCGCACCGCTGAAGTCGCCGCGACGCGCGAGGAGCTTCGAGCGAACCTCGAGACCCAGCAGGTGCGTCAGGACATCGCCGGCCCCACCGAGCTCGAGCCCGCGGAGCACCCAGTGCTCCGACTCATCG
The DNA here is from genome assembly GCA_963757475.1 of Candidatus Dormiibacterota bacterium. Classification (GTDB taxonomy): domain Bacteria; phylum Chloroflexota; class Dormibacteria; order Aeolococcales; family Aeolococcaceae; genus Palsa-851. Next base: position 355,695 of record CAVWRW010000002.1, on the reverse strand, counting down.
AACCGGCCGAGCGCATACAGCGCCTCAGCCAGGTGGCACGCCTGGGTCGAGAGCCAGCTGAGTCCGCCCAACTGCTCGAGCTGTTCGACGCCCTGTCGCGCTGCACGCTCCGCCGCAACCAGGTCGCCGGCAAGGACCTCGATGTGCCAACCGATCTGCATCGCCGTGGCGACGCGTGTGGTCAACCCACGCTCGCGCAGCTGATCGAGCGTCGCGGTGAAATGCCCGCGCGCCTCTCGGAACCGTCCGCGCTCGGCAAGGGTCGACGCCTCCCACAGGGCGAGTGATGGCAGGAAGCCCTCGTTCTCGGTGCGTTCGCGGGCCAGCCAGACGAGCGCCTCCTCACACCGTGTCGGTCCGTTTGCAACGGCACCGGACGCGAACGTACGGGCAGACGTGACCAACCACGGCTCGCCTGCTCGCCGCGCGTGTTCCATCGCGCTGGTCAATGATGCCGACGCTGACTCAAACCGGCAGCCGTAACGCTGTTCCTCGCCGGCCACCATCTCGAGCAATGCCAGGGCGGAGTTGTCACCCGATGCCTCGATCACCGGCCGGGCTCGTTCCAGCTGTGCGCGCAGGTCCCCGTCGCCCGCCTCAGGGTCGGTACTCCTTCGCCAGAGCGCTCCGATCAACCGCGCCTGCATCTCCTGGACGGTGTCGCCGGCTGCAGAGCGCTGCTCGGCAGCCCCATCCGCGCGAGCGAGCGCGTCGTTGAGCCTGCCAGACATCCCCAGTCCATTGATCAGCGCCTTTTCGAGCGCGAACTCAATGTGCTCCTCGGGGATGAGCAGGTCAGCACGCTCAAGGAGTTTGACGGCGGCTGCCGTGTCACCACGATCGAGGGCGCGCCGGCCGGCGGACTGGAGGTGTGCCGCTGCCGATGCCGAGAGCATCCGGGCCTTCTCATCAACCGGTCCCAGCTCGGCGCGATACCGAAAGGCCTGCTCGAGGTGATATCCGGCGATCTCGTCGAGCTCCTCGACGTCGGCGCCATGCGTGACGAGCCAGCCGGCGAAACGCGCATGCAAGTCCGCTCGCTCTGACTTGGGGAGGGAGTTGTACGCCGCGTCGCGGATCAAGAGGTGTCGGAACGCGAACGCATCCTCGCCTGTGAAGAGAGCCCGGTCTGGACGAAGAAGGTCCTTGCGCACCAACGTCATGAGGCGCCCCGCCACGTCGCGCTCGCCGGGCGCCATGACCTCGACGGCACCGCGGTGAAAAGACTGGCCCTCGATCGATCCACGCTCGAGAAGGCCGCGTTCATCCGGTTGCAGCTGGTCGAACCGTGCGGCGAGCAGCGCCTTGATGGTCGGCGGCACGATGACATCGTGGGTCGTCGATTCGCGCACCATCGCGACGATCTCCTCGACGAACAGTGGATTGCCGGCCGCGGTTGCTCGAACGCGGTCACGCAGCGCAACGGGGATGCCGCTCGCCGCGGGAAGGAGTTCGTCGATCAGGGCTTCCGTGTCGGCGGTGCTGAGCGGCCCGAGCAGAACCGTGGTCGCGTTGAGCTTGCCTCCACCCCATCCCGGGCGTCGATCGAGCAATTCGGGACGGCCGAGACAGAGGATGAGGATCGGGGCATCGCGACTGAAGTCGCCGACGTGTTCGATCAGATCGAAAAGAGTCGGCTCACCCCAGTGCACGTCATCGAAGACCACCACCAGCGGACTGTTTTCCGCGGCAGCCTCCAGCAGCTTGCGAACCGCCCACGCGATCTCGATCGACGATGTGGTCACAGCGAGGTCGCCGAGCAACGTCCCGATTGCCGTCGCAACCGTGACGTCTCGAGCCATCAACGCTACCGCTCCAGCACCGGATGGCGCGTCGAGCACCTGCTTGACAATCGAGATCACGGGCCAGTACGTGATGCCCTCCCCGTAGGAGAGGCAGCGGCCTTGCACCTTCAGGACATCGATGCGACTGAGGAACTCGTTGGTCAGGCGTGATTTGCCGACTCCGGCAGCGCCGAGCACCGTGAACAGACTGCAGGAACGGCCGTCCATGACGTTGGCGAACGCGTCGTCGAGCATTCGCGACTGGGTGGCGCGTCCCACCATTGCCGAATCGCTGCGACTTCGCATATCACGCGCGTCCCCGGTCATCTCGAGGAGGCGGTACGCCAGGACTGGCAGGCTCTTGCCCTTGAGATCCAGGGGCGCGAGCGGTTCGACGGTGACAGCGTCGCGCACCAGTCGCCACGTCTCCGGACCGATCACGATCTCGCCCGGTGCGGCCGCCTGCTCGAGGCGCGCGGCGACATTGACGGCGTCGCCGGTGGCGAGTCGCTCCTCTGTTCCCGTGACCACCGGACCGGTGTTCACGCCGGTTCGAACGGTCACTGTGGTCCCGAAATCGCGCTCCAGCTCAGGGTTCAGCGCAGTCAGCGCATCACGCAACCCCGCCGCGGCGCGCACCGCACGAAGTGCATCGTCCTCGTGCAGCACAGGAACACCGAACACCGCCATCACCGCATCGCCGATGAATTTCTCTACGGTGCCACCATGCTGCTCGATCACCGTGCGCGCCGCATCGAAATAGCGGCGCATGACCTGGCGCAGGCTCTCCGGATCGAGCCGTTCGCCCATCGCGGTTGAGCCGGTCACGTCGCAGAAGAGCACGGTCACCGTCTTGCGCTGCTCGCGAGGTGCAGGCGCTGCCGCCAGCGCTTTGCCGCAGCCATTGCAGAAGCCGGCGTCCGCGGGATTCTCACGCCCGCAGTTGGGGCAACTACTCATAGCGAGGATCGGGTTGGTCGACATCCCGGTGGTTCACTGTGACGATCAGCCCATCTTCGCGAAGCCGCGTGGCGACCGCCTCGACGATCGCGACGGAGCGATGCCGGCCACCGGTGCAGCCGACGGCAACATGGAGCACGTCGCGGCCGCGACCGGAGGAACGCTCCACCGACCATGTCGCCAAGCCACACACGCGATCGATGAGCTCACCCGCCACCGGGTCCTCGAGGACGTACGCACGCACGTCGGAATCGAGACCGGTGTGCGGGCGCAATTCGGCCACCCAGAAGGGGTTTCTCACCATGCGCGCATCCGCGACCAGCTCGGCATCTTCAGGGAGCCCGAACTTGAAGCCGAACGAGGACAGTGCCACGCTCATCGGCATGGGCGCTGTCCGCTCCGCTCACAGCAGTTCCTTGACACGCAGTGCCACCGGGCGGGGCACTACCGTCGTGAGCTGGTCGACCGGAGCATCACGGATGGCGTCGATGCTCCCGAACTGACGCAGCAGCGCGCGCCGGCGCACCGGACCAAGACCGGGGACAACGTCGAGCTTGGAGCGCAACGCCGCCTTTGCGCGACGACCGCGGTGATGTGTGATCGCGAAACGATGCGCCTCGTCGCGTACCCGCTGCACAAGAAAGAGTGTCGGGCTGTCGCGCTCCAGGATGATCGGCCGCGCTCGCCCCGGCTTGTACAGCTCCTCGTTGCGTTTCGCAAGACCGAAGACCGGCACTTTCTGCAGACCGGCTTCACGCAATGCGCGCACCGCTGCACTGAGCTGACCCTTCCCACCGTCGATGAGCACGAGATCCGGCAGCACCGAGAAGCTGAGATCCGTGTCGTCCCCACCGCGTCGTGGCGTGCGGCGTGCGCGCTGCTCGCCACCGTTGGCGCCGGCCGGGTCGACGACGGGAATGTCCTCTTCCCCACCCTCGCCGCGCGGCGCGAGACGGCGGAATCGGCGTCGCAGCGTCTCCTCGATCGATGCGAAGTCGTTTGCGCCTTCAACGGTCTTGATGCCGAAATGACGGTAGTGCGCCGGCGCGGGACGCCCTTCCTCGAAGACCACCATCGAGCCCACGGAGTTGGTGCCCATCGTGTTGCTGATGTCGTAGCACTCGATGCGCCGCGGCGGAGCCGGCAGTTGGAGGCGGGTGGCAAGGTCGTCGAGCAGCGCCTCGGTCTTCGCTGCGTCATAGTCGTCCACGATGCGTTGCTGGCGCAGGGCGACCAGCGCAGTCTCCGCCGCCTGCGCGACGAGCTGGCGCGCATCGCCGCGCTGCGGCACGTGCACTTCCACGGGACCGCCGCGCTGCTCGGCAAGGAACTCTTCGAGCAGCGCGCGCTCCTCGACGTCATCCGATATCAGCAGACGGCGCGGGACTGAGGTCACGTTCGCGTAGTACTGGGGCAGAAAGCCGCCGAGACACGCGGCCGCATCAAGCCCCGCGACTCCCTCGAGCTCGTGGGTCTCCATCCCCATCACCCGTCCCTGACGGATGCTCAGCACCGCGGCCATCGCCCGCCCGGCCTCGACGGCGACGGCGATGCAGTCCTCGTCCGCGCGCGCTCCCCGGAGCACGGTCTGACGCTCGCTGATACGCTCGATCGCGCGCAGGCGATCGCGAAAACGGGCCGCCAGCTCGTAGTCGCGGGCCTCGGCAGCCGCCTCCATTTGATCGCGCAGCTCGTCGTGCAGCTTCTCCGAGCGCCCCTCCATGAATTCCTGCACCTGGTCGAGAATTTCCGCGTATTCCGGGGCGTCGATCCTGCCCTCACACGGGCCGGAACAGCGCTTGATGTGATAGTCGAGACAGACGCGCCCGCGCCGGAAGATCTCGTCGCTGCAGGTGCGGAACGGAAAGATCGTGCGCAGCGATCGAACGGTCGTGCGCAGTGACTGCGCGCTCGTGTAGGGACCGAAGTAGCGTGCGCCGTCGCGGATCACCTTGCGCGTGTAGTACGGGCGCGGGAACAGTGTGGCGCCTTCGGCGCTCTTGCCCCGAGGCTTGCGCACCTCCTCGCGCGCGGTGCCGGGTGCGACCGCGTCGTGGACGCCGGGACGCGGGATCTTGAGATACAGATAGCTCTTGTCGTCCTTGAGGCGCACGTTGAACCGGGGCCGGTGCTGCTTGATGAGCGAGTTTTCGAGGACGAGCGCCTCGTGCTCGCTCTGGCACGCGATGACCTCGAAGTCAAAGACGCTCGCGATGAGCTGATGCGTGCGCGCCTGCAACGTGTCGATACCCGTGAACCAGGAGCGCAACCGGTTGCGCACGTTCGCCGCCTTGCCCACGTAGATGACGCGCGCGTCGACGCCGCGCATGACATAGACGCCCGCGCCGCTCGGGGAGGCCCGCAAACGGGCTTTCAGGAGCGCGGGATCGTCGAGGAGGCGTTCTGCCCGCTTCGTCGGCACCATTCCAGCCACTGTATCGCGGCTCAGGCGTGCCCCTCGGCACTGTTCAGCTCGGCGAGGAACGCCGCCTCATCGAGGACGCGAACATCGAGGCGCTGCGCCTTTTCCAGCTTGCTGCCCGGCGACTCGCCGGCGACCAGTGCGTGCGTCTTGCGGCTCACGCTCGAGCTGGGGTTGCCACCGAGCGCCCGGATGCGGCCCTCCGCATCGGTGCGGCTCATGCCCTCGAGGCTGCCGGTGATCACCCACGTCTGTCCGCTCCACGGGCCACCACCACCGGCCGCGCGCTCGGGATCGACGCCGACCGCGCGGAGATGCTCGAGTACCTCGCGCCCCTCTGCCGATGCGAACCACGACGCCACGTGCTCGGCGACGACTTCCCCGATGCCCTCGACACCGAGCAGGTCCTCCTCCGTCGCTGCGGCAAGTGCGTCGATGCTGCCGAAATGCACAGCGAGCGTTTCGGCTGTGTGCTCACCGACGTGCCGGATCCCAAGGGCATTGATGAATCGGGCCAGGGGGACATGCTTGCGCGCGGCAATCGACTCGACAAGCTTGGCCGCCGAACGATCCGCGAAGCCTTCAAGTGTCAGCAGTTGCTCCGTCGTGAGCTTGAAGAGATCCGCGGCCTCCGTCGCATAGCCGAGGTCGAGGAGTTGATCGACGATTGCCGGGCCGAGACCCTCGATGTTCATCGCGCCTCGTGCCGCGAAGTGCAGCAACGACTCGCGACGCTGGGCGGGGCACAGCGGGTTGAGACAGCGGCGCACCACCTCGCCCGGCTCGCGCACGAGGAGCGTGTCGCAGGCGGGGCAGTGCTCCGGCATCTGCCACGGGGTCGAGCCTTTCGGACGCTTCTCGATGAGGACGCGAACGATCTCCGGAATAACGTCACCGGCCTTGCGCAGCAACACTGTGTCCCCGATACGGACGTCCTTGCGGGCAACCTCATCCTCGTTATGCAGCGTGGCCCGCCGCACCGTTGACCCGGCGACGAGCGTTGGCTCGAGGATCGCGACGGGAGTCACAGCACCCGTCCGTCCAACCTGCACATGGATATCGAGAACTGTGGTCTCGTACTCCTCGGGCGGGAACTTGTACGCGATCGCCCAGCGCGGAGCGCGCGAGATCTGCCCCAACTCCGCCTGTTCGGCCAGCGATGCGACCTTGATGACCACGCCGTCGGTGTCGTAGTCGAGCTGATGACGCCGTTCCGACCAGTGGTCCAGGAACGCGAGCACCTCATCGATCGACCCTGCGACTTGACGGTGCGGGTTCACACGGAATCCGAATGCCTCGAGGGTGTCGAGCACAGCGGCCTGGGTGGGCAGTGGCCCGGGCGGTTCGAGCTGATACATGAAGGTCTGCAGACCGCGACCGGCCGTCACCTTCGGGTCGAGCTGCCGGACGGCACCCGCTGCCGCGTTGCGCGGATTGGCGTACGTGGGCTTGCCGGCCTCCTCGAGGCGCGCGTTGGTCGCGGCGAATGCGGCCTTGGGGAGATACACCTCGCCGCGAACCTCGACGGTGTCCGGCAGCACGATGCCATCGACCGGTTTCAGCGTCATCGGCACGGAGCGGATGGTGCGGACGTTGGCGGTCACGTCCTCGCCCTCGACACCATTGCCTCGGGTCGCAGCGCGGACGAAGGCGCCGTTCTCGTACGTGATCGACATGGCGAGCCCGTCTATCTTCAGCTCGCAGACGTATCCGCTCACGGCGCCGATGGCACGCTCGACACGCACTCCGAAATCGCGGACCTCGTCGGGGCTGAACGCGTTGTTCAGGCTGAGCATCGCCCTGTTGTGGCGGACCTTCGTGAAGTTCGCGGCGGGATCGCCACCAACGCGCTGCGTCGGTGAATCCGGTGTCTGGAGCTCCGGATGCTCGGCCTCGAGGTCGATGAGCTCGCGGAAGAGACGGTCGTACTCCGCGTCGGTGATCTCGGGTTCATCGAGGACGTGGTACTGCCGGGAAGCACGCTCCAGCTCGGCGCGCAGCGTCGCGACTTGCTCGCTCGCGTCGTCGCTCATGATTCGCCCACCGGCCAGAGCGTCGCATCGGCGACGGCAAAAATCTTGACGCCGTGATCATCGAACTTGATGACGAGCTCCTCTCCGCCCCTCGTCATGGTGCTCTTGAGCACCGTCCCCTCGCCATACCGCTGATGGCCGATGCGCATCCCTTCATGGAACCGCTGCGGCGCGATGACGACGGGATTCGGCCGAGTTGCGTGCCCGATCACCGCACGTCGCACGGTCCCCGAAGCGCGGATATCGCCGAAGCTCTGCGTGCCGGGACGCAGCGCGACCTCGAGCATCTCGCCCGGGATCTCACCGAGGAAACGCGACGCCTCGGCAAGCTGCGCGGTGCCGTAGAGGTGGCGCCGAAACGCGTGGAGCAGGTAGAGACGCCGGCGAGCACGGGTGATCCCGACATACGTGAGGCGGCGTTCCTCGGCAATGCCTGCGTCGCCCTCCTCGAGCGCGCGCGAATGCGGCAGCAGCCCCTCCTCCATGCCGGCGAGGAAGACGACACCGAACTCGAGTCCTTTGACCATGTGCAGCGTGATGAGGGTCACGCCCTTGGCGTCCTCGCGCATGGAGTCGACGTCGCTGACGAGTGCGACATTCTCGAGGAACTGCACCAGGCCGTCGGGCGCGGGAACGTCGGCGTACTCCCCGGCGAGCCCAGCCAGTTCGAGGACGTTGGCCCAGCGCTCGTTCCCCTCTTGCGTGCCGTCCTGCAACATCTCGCGGTATCCGGTCTCCTCGAGAACGCGCTCGAAGAGCACCGTCACCGGGACACGCTGGGCATCGGCGCTCATGCGCTCCATGAGCGTCGCAAAGGTGTGCAAAGCGGCCATCGCCGCGGGTCCGATCGCATCGTCGGCGTCGAGCAACTGCGCCGCCTCGAGCGGGCTGAGCCCTTTCTTGCGCGCGAGCTTCTCCAGCTCGGCCACACTCTTGTCGCCGATCTTGCGGCGCGGCGTGTTGACGACACGCGCGAAGGACACGGCGTCGCGCGGGTTGACGCAGAGGCGCAGATACGCGAGCACGTCCTTGACCTCGCGGCGATCGTAGAAGCGCAGACCGCCGACGAGTTGGTATGGAATCCCTCTGCGCAGAAACACCTCTTCAAAGGCTCGTGACTGCGCGTTGGTCCTGTAGAGCACGGCGCATTCCGCAAGGGACACTCCTTCGCGTCCGATCAGGTTCTCGATCTCCGCACCGACGGCGAGCGCCTCTTCGCGCTCGTCGTACACGGAGATGAGCCGCACTGGATCACCAACGCTGCTCTCCGTCCACAGCCGTTTCTCGGCGCGCTCAGGGTTGTTGCGGATGACCGAATGGGCGATATCGAGGATCGGTTGCGTGGAGCGATAGTTCTGCTCCAGCACCACTTTCGTCGCGTCCGGAAAGTCATGCTGGAACGAAAGGATGTTGCGAACATCAGCCCCCCGGAAGCCGTAGACCGCCTGATCATCGTCGCCGACCACCGTGACATTGCGGTGTTTGGCTGAAAGGATCTTCACCAGCTCGTACTGCGCCTTGTTCGTGTCCTGATACTCGTCGACGAACAGATGGAGGAATTTGTCCTGGTAATACTCGCGAACCGACGGACGTCGCGCAGGAGGAAGAACGCGCGCATGAGAAGGTCGTCAAAGTCGAGAGCTGACGCCTGATCGAGCTCGCCTTCATACGCGAAATAGATGCGCGAGATCTGCTCTTCCAGCGGGCCCGTCGCTCGCGACTGGAACTCGCGCGCGTCCATCAGCTCGTTCTTGGCAGCGCTGATCGCGTGCGCGACGCGGCTCGGCGTCAATCGCTTCTCGTCGATGCCCTCCGCACGGATTGCGTTGCGCAGCGCGGACAGCCGATCCGATTCGTCGTAGATCGTGTACCCGGGCGGGATGCCGATGGCATCGCCTTCACGACGAAGCAGGCGCGCGCCCAGCGCGTGAAAAGTCCCGAGCCACATGCCCTTGATGCTGTCGCCGATGAGCTGCTCCACGCGGGAGCGCATCTCGCGGGCGGCCTTGTTCGTGAACGTCACGGCGCAGATCTCGTCGGGGCGCACGCGGCGAGTCGCGATCACGTACGCGATGCGATGCGTGAGCACCCGTGTCTTCCCGCTCCCCGCACCCGCGAAGATGAGCAGCGGCCCGTCGGGTGCCTCCACGGCCTCGCGTTGCGGCGAGTTCAGCCCATCGAGCAGGGCCGTCGCCCCGATCGTCGCGCTCAGGCGTGCGCCCGGGTCGCGGGCGCCGGGCGCCCGGCCGACGCGCGATATGCGTCGGGCCGCCGATCGGTGAGCAAATGGTTGCGAGGTGTGCGATGGCGCGCCCTGTCGACCGAGTCGAGGTCGACCTCGGCGATGAGCAGTTCCTCGTCGGCCTTGCTCGCGGGACCGGCGACAGGCCAGCCGTCGGCGCCGACGATGATCGACGCGCCGATGAACGTCACGTCCCGCTCTACGCCGATCCGGTCGGCGCACGCCATCACGACACCGTTCTGCGCGGCGGTCGCCATCGCAACGTAATCACCCTGGCAGTAGCCGCGATCGTCCCAGACGGTGCGTTTGAATGACGCGACCCAGTTGGTCGGGACGGCGATGATCTCCGCGCCCGCGAGCGCCAGCGCGCGAGCAGGTTCCGGGAACCAGAGGTCGTAACAGATGATGACGCCGACCCTGCCGAACGGAAGGTCGACAATCGGGAGCTCGTCGCCGGGTTCGAACCACGACTGCTCGTCGAAGTAGAGGTGCAATTTCCGGTATGTGGCCAGGCGCCCTTCCGCACCGACAACGACAGCGCTGTTGTGCCGGCAGTCGCCGTCGCGCTCGTTGAGGCCGGCGACAATGTGGCACCCGTGGGCGGCGCAGACGTCGCGTAAAGCGCGCACCGTCGGGCCGTCGTCGGGATCCTCAGCGGTGCGTTGCGCCTCCTCCGCATCACGGAACACGTAGCCGCTGGAGGCGAGCTCCGGGAGCACGATGAGGTCGGCGCCCTCGGTCGCGGCCGCGGTAGCCCAGCGAACGGCCTGCGCGAGGTTTCCATCGAGCTCGCCGACGTGCGGTTCGTACTGGGCGACGGCGATGCGGACGGGTCTGCTCACCCTCTCACGGTAGCGCAGCAGGTGCGGGCCCAGGAAGCCGTGGGATCCCCTCAGCGATGCCGCAGAGAATCTCGTGCGGCAGCGTCCCGGTGAGGTCGCCGACCTCGTCCGCGCCGATGCGGACTCCGTCGCGTTCGCCGACGAACATCACCACGTCGCCGGCCGAAACGCCGTCGATGTCGGTGACGTCCACGCTCACCTGATCCATGCTCACCACACCGACGATCGGGCACCGGCGGCCGCGGATCGCGACGTGCCCGACGTTGGAGAGCGCGCGGGGAAGCCCCTGCCCGTAGCCCATCGTCGCCGTGGCGATGCGGCGCGGCGTGTCGGCTCGCCACGTCCTCCCGTACCCCACGGTCTCGCCGGGCGCGACCGTGCGGATCTGGGCGATCCTGCAGAACACGTGCATCGCGAGCCGGAGCGAAGACGGGCCCGGCACCGGCGGGTAGCCGTAGAAAGCGATGCCGACGCGGACCAGGTCGTGATGCATCGCGGGGTGAGCGAGCACGGCTGCGCTGCCAGACGTATGCAGCAACGCGTTCGGCGCAACCGGTCTGAGCAGCTCGACGGCTTCGAGAAAACGCGTGTGCTGCGTGACGGTGAACCCGGAGTCCGCGCCGGCATCGGCGAAGTGCGTGAACACAGCGGCCACCTCGATGCGATCGCCGGCCTCTCGCAGGGCCTCGACCAGAGACTCCACCGTCTCGGGAAGGGTGCCGAGCCGGTGGAGCCCCGTGTCGATTTTGACGTGTCCGCGAACCCGGTGTCCGGCCTGATCCGCAGCGGCGGCCGCCGCGCGAACACCGTCCGCGTCGAGGATGCTGATGTCCACGTCGGCGGCGATCAGCTGCGCCTGTTGCGACGGTGGCGTCCAGCCGAGGACGAGCAACCGTGCCGTCACTCCCGCGTCGCGCAACGCCAGCGCCTCGCCCGGTGTGTACACGCCGAGCCATGTCGCTCCACCGTCCAGGGCGGCTCGAGCGGCAATCTCGATGCCGTGCCCGTACCCGTTTGACTTGACCATCGCCATAAGCGCAGCCGGGCGCACGAGCGTGGCGAGGACCTCGGCGTTGTGGGCCAGGGTGTCGACATCGATCTCCACCCAGCGGAGCGAGCTGCTGCTCGGTGCGGTCACGCTCCGACCGGTAACGGATCCCGCGCCGGAGCGGCGGCCTTCTCGAGGGTCACGCGGCGCACCAGCCCGAACGGCGTCTGCTCGTCGGACTGCCCCAACGGGTTATCGGCAACCATGGCTAAAACGGCCTCAGCATCCACGCCGACCGTCGCGAAGACCTCCGCGGCCATGTCGTTGGCGTCGATGATGGCGATGCCGACCCGGCGGCCGGTGCGCCGGCGAACCTCAGCAGCGATGCGCAGCGCCTCCCCCGACGGATCGAGCGGTGATTTGGTCGCCCACTTGTCGTACGGCGGAAGGTTCAGCGACGAGGGTCCGTCGATCGCATTGACGCCATTGCCCGCGACCCTGTAGAAGATGCCGCGCATCCCGAGGGGCTTCGTGACCGCAGCTGCCGCCGCGGCGAGGAGGATCCGTGGGACGCCGGCTTCATCGATGGCGAGTTGCATCGTCGTCGGATGCGCGAGCCCGACTCCGGTCGGTTCGTGGCTCACGTATCGCGACAGCAGCCGCGCGGCGCGCGTCACCGGGATCTCATCGATTGGATACGAGCGCCCCTGGCTGATGGCGAGCGCCTTCTCGCTGATCAACAGCACATCGCCGTCCTCAATCGCCAGGCCGTCCTTGCCAAACTGCTCGAGGCTGTCAGCGATGACCTGGATGAGGTCCGCTCCGGGCGTGATCAGCGCGGAGCGCAAGGGAAAGCGCGCCCAGATCCGGCCCTTGTCCTCGAGAAAGAGATGACGGCCCCAGTTGAGGTGGGCCGCGTCGAGCAGCGCCTGACCGCCGGCGATCTTCGCGGCAGTCGCCTGGTCACCGCGGCGGACGAAGCCGCCCTGGTAGCTGTCGTCATCGAGCGCCCGCGTGGAGCCGTCGATGTAGACGCGCAGCCAGACCTCGGCATTCACCGCGCGCCAGAAGAACATCGACTCCTCGACCTCGCCGGCACACGCGCGTCGAAAACCCTCCGCCACGGCCGCCGCCTTCCAGTAGGGACGAGCACGGAACGACGGCGAGCGCATGAGGCTCTGCAGCACCGCTCGCTGGCGCCGGTACCAGCGGAACTCCGGCGTCGTGAAGCCAATCTTCTTGCGCCGCCGCTCGACCGAGCGGGGCAGCGTGCCGTGGAGCGCCTGGCGCACGATCGCGCGCGTCCAGCCGTTGTGGATGATCGCGGTGCGCGGCAGCGTGAGGATGTAGTCGACCAGCTCCTGGTCGAGGAACGGCAGGCGTGCCTCGAGCGAATGCGCCATCGACGCACGATCCTCGTAGCGGAGCAACGGCGGCAGGCTGTACGTGCGAAAGTCCTGCAGCAGCCGGCGTTTCAAATCATCGGCCACGCGATCGTCCTCGGGTGGTTTGCGACCCCGTGTGAATCCGGGAGACAGGAGCGATCCGACGTCGACGCGCTGGCCGCGCTCGCGCAGGCGGCGGCGTACCAGCGGTCCGACGATGTCGCGCAGCAGCCATGCCTCGTGCGCGAACTCGGTGTAGCGGCGCTCACGCAGCAGTTGGCGGAGGAGGACATAGGGATAGTGGTCGTAGCCCGCGAGCAATTCGTCGCCGGCCTGACCGTCGAGCGTGACCGTGACCTGCCGTCTCGCGAGGCGCATCACCATCCACATCGCGAACGGCGCCGACGACACCATCGGCTCCTCCATGTGCCAGACCCATGCCTCGAGCTCGCGGATGAAATCCTGGTCGGTGGGCTTGACGGTGCTGTTGTCTGCGCCGGTCTTGTCGAGCACGCTCTTGATGTACGAGCTCTCGTCGATGCGATCGCCGGGGAATACCGCCGAGAAGGTCTTGAGCCGATCGCCGAGCGAATCGGTGTCGGGCACGTGGTCGCTCAATTGCTGCGCCATCACCGTGCAGATGGATGATGAGTCGAGACCGCCGCTGAGGCAGATCCCCACCGGGACATCGGCGACGAGGCGACGTTGCACGGCGCGCTCGAACACGGCGCGAAACGTTTCGGGGCTCGCGTCGCCATCCTCGGAAAGACGCGGAGTCCAGTACGTCGTCTCCGAGATGGCACCGCCTTCGATGATCGCGAACGCGGCTGCGGGGACCTGGCGAATGCCGCGGAAGAACGTGCCGTCGTTGTGGTCGAACAGCCCGAAGCGCAGGTACTCGTACATCTGCTGCTCGTCGACCTCGCGCGGGAAGGTCTCGTCCTGCAGGATCGCCTTGATCTCCGATGCGAAGACGACGCGTCCATGGTGGCGCGCGTAGAACAGTGGCTTGATCCCGAAGTGATCGCGCGCGAGCACGAGCTTCGGGCTCGAACCGCGCTCGTCGAGGATCGCGAGCCCCCACATGCCGTTGAAACGGCGGAAGCAGTCGGTTCCCCACTCTGCGTATGCATGGAGCACGACCTCGGTGTCCGACGCCGTATGCAACGCGTGGCCGAGCTGCTCCAACTCGGCGCGCAACTCGCGGAAGTTGTAGACCTCGCCGTTGTAGACGATCTGGAGCCGGCCGTCGTCCATCGCCATCGGCTGATTGCCGTGTGCGAGATCGATGATGCTCAGACGGCGAAACCCGAGCGAGGCGACTGCGTCCTCGAAATGTCCTTCGTCGTCCGGACCGCGATGGCGGATCAACTCGGTCATCGCTGCCAGCAGCGCACTGTCCGGTGCGCCCCAGAATCCGGCGATGCCACACACGTCAGGGGTTCGCCGGCGCCGCCGCGGGCGTCACAGAAAGAGAGGGCATGACCAGCGCAACGGTACGACAGCGTCCGTGGTCACGGACCTTCGAGCTCCCCAGGATTGTTGAGACCGGGTTGCTCAGAAGTCCATGTCGTCGTCGTCCATGCCACCCATCCCACCCATGCCACCGCCGTGGGAATGGCCGCCGCCGGCCGGCGCCCCTTCCTCGCGCTCCGGCGCATCGGCGATCAGCGCATCGGTGCTCAGGACGATCGTCGCGATGGATACCGCATGGGTCAACGCCGAGACGACAACCTTGGTCGGATCGATGACGCCGCGCTCGATGAGGTTGCCGTACGTCTCGGTGAGCGCATCGAACCCCTCGTCGCCGGTCGACTCCGCCACGGTGTTCACGACCACCTGACCCTCGAGGCCGGCGTTGGACGCGATGATCCGCAGAGGCTCGCGCAGCGCCCGGGCCACGATGTCGGCGCCCACACGTGCAGTGCCCTCCAACTGCAGCCCCTCGACGGCGGGAATCGCTCGCAGGAGCGCAACGCCACCGCCGACGACGACCCCTTCCTCGATCGCCGCGCGCGTTGCGGCAAGCGCATCCTCGACGCGGGATTTGCGCTCCTTCATCTCCACTTCCGTCGCGGCGCCGACCTTGACGACGGCAACGCCACCGGTGAGCCGGGCCAGGCGCTCCTGCAGCTTCTCCTTGTCCCAGTCGGAGGTGGTCTCCTCCATCTGCTGACGGATCTCCGCGCAGCGTCCCTCGATGGCTGCCTTCGCGCCCCCGCCGCGCACGATGGTCGTATCGTCCTTCGTCACGGTGACCCGACCCGCGGTGCCGAGGTGCTCGTCGCGCACCGCGTCGAGGCGAAGGCCGGTCTTCTCGCTGATCACCGTCGCCCCGGTGAGCACGGCGATGTCCTGCAGGATCGCGTCGCGGCGCTCACCAAACGCGGGTGCCTTGACGGCCATGGCGCTGAAGGTGCCGCGAGCGCGGTTGACCACGAGTGTCGCGAGCGCTTCCGCCTGGATGTCCTCGGCGATGATGAGCAGCGGCCGTCCGGCGCGCATCACCAGCTCGAGGCTGGGGAGCAGGTCGGGAACTGACGAGATCTTGGCATCTGTGACCAGAACTCGCGCATCGTTGAGCACCGATTCCATGTTCTGGGTGTCCGTGACCAGGTGCGCGGAGATGTAGCCGCGATCGAACTGCATGCCTTCGACGACCTCGACCTCGGTGTCGATGCCGGTGCCGTCCTCGACGGAGACGACGCCCTCCTTGCCGACCTTGTCGAACGCTTCGGCGATCATCGCGCCGATCGTCTCGTCACGCGAGCTGATCGTCGCCACGCGCCGGATGTCGTCACCACCCTTCACGGGTTGCGACCGGGCACGGATCGACGCCACCGCGGCGTCGCAGGCGGCCATCATGCCCCGGCGAAGCTCGTTCGGCGGCGCGCCGGCCGCGAGATTGCGCAAACCCTCGTCGAGCATCGCCCGGGCGAGCACCGTCGCAGTGGTGGTGCCGTCGCCGGCGATGTCGTTGGTCTTGATGGCAACTTCCTTGAGCAGCTGCGCTCCCATGTTCTCGAAGTGATCTTCGAGCTCGACCTCACGCGCGATCGTCACGCCGTCATTGGTGACGAGCGGCGGACCGAACTTCTTGTCGAGCACGACGGTGCGGCCACGCGGGCCGAGTGTCACTGCGACGGTGTCGGCGACCACTGCCGCACCGCGCGCCAGCGCGGCGCGCGCGGGCGCCTCGAAACGGAGCTGCTTGGCGGCCATGTTCTCTGTCTAGCTCTTGTTGCCGTTCTTCTCGACGACGGCGAGGATGTCCTTCTCGCCAAGGATCAGGTAGTCGACATCGTCGATCTTGACCTCGCTGCCCGCGTACTTCGCGTACATCACGCGGTCGCCGACCTTGACGTCGAGAGCGACGCGAACACCGGTCTGCTCGTTGTAGCGGCCGTTGCCGACTGCCTCGATGATGCCTTCCTGGGGCTTCTCCTTGATCGTGTCAGGGAGAACGATGCCGCTCTTGGTCATCTCGTCGCGCTCGACGGGTTTGACGACGACGCGATCGGCGAGGGGGCGAAGGTTGAGGGACACGGACGGACCTCCTGGTTTTTCTTAGCACTCTTAGTGGGTGACTGCTAACACTCTAGCGAACCGAGTGCCAATGGCGCAAGCCCAGAGCCCGCACCGCCGCTCGACTCAGACGGCTGCGGCGGATGCCGGTGGGCGCGGCGCCGGTCGCCGCTGCGGGCGCAGAAACAGGGTGAGGCCGACGGCGAGGAAGACAGCCCAGATGACCACCTGGAGGGCGGTGGGCGCTGCGCTGTATCCGATCAGGCCGTGAAGCACGTCGCCGACGCCGGTGTCATCCGGAAGGCTGCCGCTCACGTTGAAGACCGTCATCGACCCCCCCGGCAGCACGCCGAGCTCCTGAAGGTTCTGGACGCCGTCGGCGAGCAACCCCGCCGCGACCACCATGAGCAGGCTCCCGACGATCGCGAAGAAACGCCCGAGATTGATCCGCAGCCCGACGCGATACATCGAGTAGCTGACGCCAAGCGCGATCGCCAGTCCGATGACGGCGCCGATCACGAGCTGGAGCGGTGAGCTCTGATAGGCGATCGCGAGCAGGAAGATGACGGTCTCGACGGCTTCGCGCCCGACGGTGACGAACGCGACGACGCCGAGCGCGATTCCCGAGCCGCCGCTCACCGCGCCGGACAGCTTTGCGCGCAGCTCCCGACCCATGTTCCTGCTGTGCCGCCGCATCCAGAAGGTCATGTATGTGAGCACCGTGACCGCGACCGCGAAGACGCCGGTCTCGAACCATGCCTGCGCATTCGATCCGATGAACGCGTCGCGGGTGACAACCCAGAGCACAATGCCCAGTCGCAGTCGCCAGGACGACCGCGAGCCCCGCGCCGGCGAAGACGTAGCGGAAGAGGTCGCGCCTGCCCGCGGATGCCAGATACGTCAGGAGGATCGAGCAGATCAACGTTCCTTCGAGTCCTTCCCGGGCGAAGATCAGCAGGCTCCCGACCATGTCGCGGACTCCATCGAACCTGTGGTTGACGTCTGAACGAGCGGGTGGGTTAGCTTAGCCTAAGCTAACGCCCCGCGGGGAGTCTCAACCCAGACGGCACGCGCCGTGCCCGGGTCGACGACGATTTCATCGCGCCCCCCGACACGAACAGTCCAACCGGCGTCTGCGCGACGGACGACGCGAATCTCGATCCCGGGGACGATGCCCCGTTGGTCGAGGAGGCGGAGCAACTGGGGTGCTTCGTGCTCCGCAACCTCGGAGATGCGGGCGACTGGGGCGATCTCCCCGTCGGCGAGGTCGACGAGGCGCACGAGCCGGCGACCGCTCGGTGGAGTCCGTCCGGGAATGACGTTGCCGTGCGGGCAGGTCAGCGGCCTGCCCAGCTGCTCGTCGAGGCGATCGAGGACGGTGACCGACATGCCGTGCGCGAGCGTCTGCGCTTCGAGGTCGGCCGTCGCCCAGTCCAGCCCGAGCACGTCGGTCATCCAGCGTTCGACGATGCGGTGCCTGCGCACGATGACCGCGGCCGCCTCAGCGCCGCTGTCGGTGAGCTCGACCGAGCGATCGGCCGCGATGTGGACGAGCCCGTCGCGGGCCAGGCGCTGCAGCGAGACGGTGACGGTCGGCGCGCTGACGCCCGAGCCACTCCGCGAGGCGGCCGGGACGAGGCACCTCGCCCTCGTGCTCGATGTAGTAGATCGCCTCGAGGTACCGTTCGGCGGTCTCGGAATGGTGCGACGGTTGTTCGTCGGCGACGTCGGTCGACACTATGCGCACTCCGCCAGGGCGGGATCGACGTCGAAGCCCGGGGCGTCGGGTCCATGGACGGCGAGGCGATGCCAGCCGGCCGCTCCGATCATCGCCGCATTGTCGGTACACAGATCGAGCGGCGGCACGACGACCCGGAGCCCGCGGAAGCGGCTCGTCACGGCCTCGCGGAGGGCTCGGTTGGCGGCGACCCCACCGACGACCGCAACCGTCGTCGCGCCGCATCGATCCGCGGCCGCCTCGAGGCCGCTCACCAGCTGATCGACGGCCGCTGCCTGGAAGCTCGCGGCGAGGTCGGCGACAACCTTGGGGTCGCTCGGCACCCCTGCCTCGGTCAGCGCGCCGGCTCCCAGGTCGCGAACGAGGTAACGGACCGCCGTCTTCAGTCCGCTGAAGGAGAACGCGCCGTCGAGCCGCGTTCGCGGGAGCGGGAATCGTGTCGGGTCCCCGGTGGCGCCGATGCGCTGAATGGCCGGACCGCCCGGGTACTCGAGTCCGATGAGCCTCGCCACCTTGTCGAACGCCTCACCGGCAGCGTCGTCGCGGGTGGCCGACAGCCGCTCCGCGACACCGTGCTCGCGGAGCACGACGCACTCGGTGTGCCCGCCGCTGACCAGGAGAGCGAGGTATGGGGGCTCGAGTTCGGGGTCGGCGAGCCAGGCGCTGTACACGTGCCCGGCGAGGTGCGACACGCCGACGATCGGCAGGCCGCGCGCGACGGCGGCGGACGTCGCATACATCGTGCCGACGATGAGACATCCGGCGAGGCCTGGCCCGCGCGTCACCGCGACGGCATCGATGGCGTCCCAACCGCCCGCGACCGGCGCCAGAGCAGCGTCAACGACTGTCGAGAGGCCCTCGAGGTGCGCCCGCGCGGCGAGCTCGGGCACGACTCCACCATGGGCGGCGTGCAGTGCGATCTGCGACGACACCACCGACGAGCGCACCTCGCGTCCATCGGTGAGCACCGCGGCCGCGGTCTCGTCGCAGGAGGTCTCGATCGCGAGGAGATTCAGGCGGACGGGTACTCCATCGACGGCCCGCCGCCGACACCTGCGACATCGATGCCGCTGAGGATCATGTTGAAACCGCGCTTGAATCCCGGCGCGTGGATGCTGTCGCTCCACATGATCACCGCGTCCTCGCCGTTGTCCGTGTAGTAGCCGCGACGGCGCCCGATCGCCTTGAAGCCGAAGCGTTCGTAGAGCCGGATCGCGTGGTCGTTGCTGTCGCGCACCTCGAGGGTGATCCAGCGCGCGCCGAGCGCATATGCACGCTGCACGAGCGCCGCGAACAGGACGGTGCCGTAGCCCTTCGAGTGATCGCCGGCGCGCACGCCGATGGTGGTGATGTGCGCCTCCAGAGCAACCCGCCACAGGCCCGCATAGCCCACCACATCACCGTCCTGGCGAAGCACGATGTACGAAGCCTGGCGGTTCTGCGACAGCTCACTCGCATAGGCGTTCTTCGGCCACGGGGACGCGAAGACCTGACGCTCGATGGCTTGCACGGCAGCAATGTCCTCGTAGCGCATCGGTTCGACGGAGAGCCGAGGGACGACCTGCATGAACACCCTGAAAAAGGAAGCGCTGGTGGTCTTTGCATCATAACCGCGCACTCGAGACCAAGCGGACGCCGTATGACGGATGTCATGTCGGGTTGCTGACGGCGAGCACTATCGGGTTTCCCCGGGCTGAGGCAGGCTTTGGGCATGACACAACAGCTCTCCTTGCAGCACCAGGCCGCCTCCGACGACAGCCCAGCGACCGGCAACGCAGTCGTTGTCGACGGTGTCTCGCGCTCCTACGGCGCGGTGCTCGCCGTCGACAACGTCAGCCTCAGCGTCGGACGCGGTGAGACGGTCGCCCTGCTCGGACCGAACGGTGCCGGCAAGACGACCACGATCACCATGCTCCTCGGGCTCGCCCGCCCCGACCGGGGCACCGTCTCCGTGCTCGGTGCCTCCCCCGCGGACGCGGTTGCGCGCGGGCAGGTTGGAGCGATGCTCCAGGACGGCGGAATGATGCCCGGGGTTCTCGTCGGCGAGCTGCTCGCGATGGTGCGAAACCTCTATCCGGCGCCACTGTCGGTCCAGGAAACGATCGCCGTTGCCCAGCTGCAGGGGCTCGAGAAGCGGCGGGTGGACCGCCTGTCCGGCGGCCAGTCGCAACGCCTCCGCCTCGCGATGGCGCTCGTCGGCGACCCGGAGTTGCTCATCCTCGACGAGCCCACCGCGGCGATGGACGTGGAGGCCCGACGCAACTTCTGGCACGAGATGCTTCGGTTCACCGACCGCGGGCGGACCATCCTCTTCTCGACGCACTACCTCGAAGAGGCGGACGTCACCGCGGACCGCATCATCCTCATGGCCCGCGGCCGCGTCGTCGCCGACGGCACCCCGTCTGCGATCAAGGATTCTGTGGGTCTGCGGGTCATCCGCTTCGCAATCGCGCGTTCCGACACCTCGGGTTTCGACACGCTGCCGGGTGTCGTCTCGGCATCGGCACGCGGCACCCGCGTCGAGCTGCGCTGCCGCGACACCGACATCGCGTTGCGCGCCCTGCTCATTGCGCGCCCGGATGCGCACGACATCGAAGTCACCGGAATCGCACTCGAGGACGCGTTCCTCTCCATCACCGACGGCGTCGCCGCCTGAACACGGGAGTCCAAAGCAATGCGTTCGTACCTCGCCCTCGAGCTTCGTCGTTCATTTCGTGACCGTCGCTACCTGCTGCTCGTCGTCGGGTGGCCGGTCGGCGCGTATCTGCTCTTCTCGACCGTCTTCGGAGCGGCGTCTGACAGCTCGGAGGGTCTGCCGCCGACCATCGCGATCATGGTCGCCATGGCCACATTCGGCGCCATGGGCGGCGTGCTCATGGCGTCCGGTCCCCGGCTGGCGATCGACCGTCAGGTCGGGTGGCTCCGGCAGCTGAGCCTCACGCCGCTCTCGGCTGTCCGGGTGCTTGCGGTGCGGCTCATCACCGCGATGACGCTCAGCCTGCCCGCCATCTGCCTCATCTTCCTGACGGCGGCCGTCGTCAAGGGCGTGACGCTGCCGCTCTGGGAGTGGCCGGTGCTGGTCCTGCTCATCGCCGCAGGCTGCATTCCATTCGCGGCCATGGGGATCGTCATCGGCAGCATCGTCGACGGTGATGGCGCGCAGGGGCTGACGATGGTGGTCTACCTCGTGCTTGCGGCCCTCGGCGGCCTCTGGATGCCGGAGCAGATCCTGCCCGCGCCGCTGCAGTCGGTTGCCAAGGCTCTGCCCTCATACCACCTTGCGCAGCTCGGCTGGCACGTTGCCCGCGGTGTCGCCCCGGCACTCGGCGACGGCCTCGTCCTGCTCGGTTGGTTCGGCGTCGCGGCACTGCTCGCCGTTGCGGTCTCGCGCCGCCTGACCCTCCGCGCCGCGTGAGCGTGGCATAGCATCCCGAGCATGAACACCGAGGTCGAGACAGCCGCGCTGTACGGTGCCCAGGAAAACGTGATGTGGCCGATCCCCACATTCGCGCGACTCGGCTGGGCAGCGATCTGGCTCGTGTTCCTCGGATATCCGATCAGCGACATCCTCGGCACCGGGTACTCACCGGCGAAAGCCGTCATCGCATGGATCTGTCTGCTGGGGTTCGCCGCCTTGTACCTCGTTGCGATGTGGCTGTGCCTCTCGCTCGTGCCACGGGTCGCGGCTGGCGCGCAGCTCGTCCCGCTTATCGCGCTGTTCGTGGTGGGCATCACGCTCGCACTCGTCTTCCGCGGACAGTGGACCGGCCTGCTCGTGTATCTCGGCGTCGCCGCCGGTTGGACGCTGCGCTGGCGTTATCTCATCCCCGTCCTGTTCGCGCTCGGCGTCTTCATGGTCGTCTCCGGCGTCCTCCTCGGCTACCCATGGGCCGACCTCGGCTTCATCACGTTCCTCACGGTCGCGCTCGGCTTCACGATGCTGGCGTTTCGCCGTCTGATCGCCAGTGTCATCGAGCTGCGTACAGCGCGCGCGGAGGTCGCGCGCCTGGCGGTGTCGGACGAGCGGCTGCGCATCGCTCGTGATGTTCATGACATCCTTGGCCACAGCCTGTCCGTCATCGCGCTCAAGGCGCAGGTCGCACGGCGGCTGATGACGAGCGAGCCCGAAGCCGCCGCCGAAGCGATGGGTGACGTCGAAACCGTCGCGCGGGAATCTCTCGCCGAGGTGCGCGCAATGGTCACCGCGTACCGGCAGCGTTCGCTCGCTGACGAGCTGCAGGGCGCGCGCGACGTGCTCGACGCCGCCGGCATCAGCTTCGCCGTGACGCGCGACAGCGCGGTACCGCCGGCCCCCGTCGACAGCCTGCTCGCGTGGACCGTGCGTGAGGGCGTCACGAACGTGCTGCGGCACAGCCGCGCCCACCATTGCGAGATCTCGCTCGAAGCGAGCAACGGCGGCTTCTCCGTCGCGATCGTCGACGACGGCGTCGGCGGCGTCGCTAACGCGGGCGGCAGCGGGCTGCACGGACTGCGAGAGCGAGTCGGCGCCGCAGGTGGCAAACTCGAGGCAGGCCCGCGACAAGAAGGCGGCTTCCTGCTGCAGGCGTACATCCCCCAGGCTGCAGCGTGATCCGGGTCCTGATCGCTGAAGACCAGGGGATGGTCCGCGGTGCGCTGGCTACCCTGCTCGCGCTCGAGGAAGACATCGAGATGGTCGCGCAGTGCTCCCGGGGCGACGAGGTGGTGGCTGCGGCGCTCACCGCGCTCCCCGATGTCGCACTGCTCGATATCGAGATGCCCGGCATCGACGGCCTCGAGGCTGCGGCGCAGTTGCATCGCGCCCTGCCCGCGTGCGTGATCATCATCCTCACGACATTCGGGCGACCCGGCTATCTGCGTCGCGCGATGGAAGCAGGTGCAACCGGCTTCGTTGTCAAGGACGGACCCGCGGACCAGCTCGCCGTCTCGATCCGGCGCGCGGTCGCGGGTGAGCGCGTCATCGACACCGCGCTCGCGGCCGCCGCACTCAGCGACGGCTCGAATCCGCTGACACCGCGTGAACGCGATGTGCTGCACGCCGCGTCCGCCGGCGCGACGATCGCGAGCATCGCGAAGGCGCTGTTCCTCTCGCAGGGAACGGTGCGCAACTACCTCTCGTCCGCGATTCAGAAGACGGGCGCGCGCAACCGCATCGAAGCCGTGCGCGCTGCGGAACAGCACGGCTGGCTGTAGGCAGAAGCTTCAGTCGACGTAACGGGCGGTGAGTCCGTCGGGCGCGAGCGGCGGACGGGAGAGCGCCAGCGGCACCGAGAACGCGAGCGCTTCTGCAGGATCGATGACGACGAGCGGTTCCAGCGGCAGCTCCTCGGTGCTGAACACCACGCCACCGCCGGAGCCGAACTCGCTCAGCAACATCCGGCGCGGAGTAGCAGCTGACGGCGTGCTCGCGACGTACAGCGCTCCGCGACCGGCGTCCGCCGCGACCCACGATCCGGCGTACGAACCCGGCAGTGGCGTCGCGGCTATGACTTCGAGCGAGCCGACGCCGTACAGCGGCAGCCCGCGCCCCTGAGCAACGCCGAGCGCCGCAGCCATCCCCGCGCGGACACCGGTATAGGTCCCCGGTCCGATGACGACGACGACCGCGCCGACCGTGTCGCTGAGCAACCGCTGCAGGAGACCGGGCAACGACGTCGCGACCGACGCGCCGCGCACAACGTCTGCCGCGAGGACTACTCCGTCACGTCCAGCCCGCACCACGACCACCCGCGACCGTGACGCAGTGTCGATAGCGAGGACATCCGTCTCGGTCATCTGTCACTCCATGCGGGCCTGAGGTGGGCCGGCGCGTCCGAGGGAGTGATCAGGCGAGTCCCGTCATCCTTGATCTCGAACTGCAGGCGGACGTGGACGCGGCCGAGGAGCGACGAATGCTCGCCCCACTCGACGACGACGACGCCACCCGACTCGAGCATCTCGTCCACATCGAGGAGGCGGATGTCCGCCTCCGGACCGAGCCGGTAGAGGTCGATGTGATGCAACACACGAGGGCCGGCGCGATAGACGTGGTGGAGCACAAAGGTGGGGCTCCGCACCACCGACGGGTCGATGCCCATCCCGGTGGCGATCCCGCGCACCAGGACAGTCTTGCCGGCGCCGAGCTCGCCGCTGAGCAGGATGAGGTCGCCGGGCTGTGTCATGCGCGCCGATGCGCTCGCCGAGCGCCAGGGTGTCCGTCTCCGTCGCGCAGCGCGCGGCTGCGTCCATCTGGTCACGTGAAGTGGCGCGAGCTGGTGTGCGGGGTGGCCACGCCGTCTCCTCCCTCGCGGTCAAGGACGGTGACGCCGGTGCCGCCACGCAGACGCCCCACGACGCTGAGCGGCGAGAGGTCAGCGGGCCACGACCCCGTCAGCGCCCCGACCGCCGTCTCCGGGACGGTCACGACGAGCTCGAAGTCCTCCCCGCCCCCAAGCGCCAGGTCCGGCCACGCCGCCCCGAAATCGCTCACCAGCGCCCCCTCGACCGGCACGCGGTCGAGCCAGATCTCTGCGCCGCAGCCGGACATCTCCGTGATCCGCTCGAGCTCGACGATGAGCCCGTCGCTGATATCGCCGCCACAGCGAACCCCCGCCGCGACGAGATGGATTCCCTCGGCAAGCCGTGCCCTGGGCGCGAGCTGCGCGTCGACCCAGGAGCGCTCCTGAGAGGACAGGTCCTCCCCACCATCGAGGAGCAGGCGGAGGCCGGCCGCCGCTCGTCCGAGCATCCCGGTGACGAGGATCAGCTCCCCGGCGGCACCTGCGTCACGACGCAACGCACGGCCGGGGGCCAGCGTGCCGCCCACCGAGACATCGATGACCAGCGGTCCGTCGATGGCGCTCACATCGCCGCCGGCCACCACGCTGCCGGCAGACGCGGCGACGGCGCAGAGACCCCGCTGGATCTCCAGGACATCCTCGAACGAGGTGCCCGGCGGGGCGCAGAGGGTGGCGGCGCACCACGCCGGCCGAGCGCCCATGCCCGCGAGATCCGAGAGGGCCACGGTCATCGCTCGTGCTCCCAACTGGCGCGGCGTGATCCACGAGCGACGAAAATCGACCCCCTCCACGAGCGCGTCCTGGCTGATGGCGACGTGCTGCCCGGGCTCGGGAATCCAGACGGCGGCATCGTCGCCGGAGGCGACCGCCAAGTCCGGCCCACTGGCTCGGGCGATCTCGGCCAGCGCCCGGAGCAGCTCGGTCTCACCGACCTCGATCAGGGTCGGCCCCCCCGTGTCGAACCCCCGTCCGGGCATAGCGTCAGCCTCCAACGTCACACGACCGCAATATACGTGGACCGCTCGCACGGTACTGTTGGCGCGGCCGCGCGAGTTGCGCTCGGTCCCTCCGGGCCGGTAAGGTGCGGCCTGGGGAACGCGTCGACCGAAGCCCAGCGCGGGTATCGGGCGGCCAGAAAGGCACGGAGGACACCGGATTTTGACGTTCAGCCGGAAGTTGGCCCTGACCGTGACAGGGGTCATCACTCTTCTGGCCACCGGACTCGGAACCATCCCGAACAGTCAGGCAAACGGCGCGCAGGTGCCGAACTCTGCCATCGCGGCGCTGCAGCAGCGGCGCGCGGCACTCATCGCAGAGCTCGCCTCGATGCAGCCGACACTGAGGGCAGCGGGTGGATCCGTGGGATCGGCGGAGGCGTTGTTCAACGCCCAGCAGACAAAGGTGCTGAACGAGCGCAAGCAACTCGACGGCTTGAACGCGTCCCTGCTTTCGTTGAGCAGTCAGCTCACCAGCAATGACGCCACCGTCGCGCAGAACAAGGCGCAACTCGCTGCGATCACGCGCGCGACGTACGAGACAAGCGGCAGCGATCAGGTCCTCACAGCGGTGTTGAGCGCGCCGTCGTTCAACCAGGCGATGGACGAGCTGAAGTCCGCGAACCAGGTGTCCCAGCAGGTGCTCGCGCTCGTGGAGCGTCTTGCGACGGCGAACCACGCCATCACCACCGAACAGAGCCGCATTCGTCAGGAGGCCGCACAGGCATCCACCATCGAAGGTCAGCTTGCTGCGCAGAGCAGCCAGCTCCTGGTCATGCTCGAGAACCGCAACACCGTGTTCGCCGGATTGAGCGGACCGGCGAAGCAGGTGGCAGCGGAGATCGCCAACATCGACAACCAGATCTCATTCCTGGAAGCCGGCCCGCACGTCGGCACCGGACCGTGCGGCGACCATTTCGCATACGGGTTCTGCACGTACTACGTCGCGACGCGCCGTTGCGTGCCGTGGCTCGGTAACGCCGGTTCCTGGTACATCGCCGCCGCGCAGATGGGATACAAGGAAGGCTCGCAACCAATCCCCGGCGCGATCGTCGTCTTCAAGCCAGGCGTCGACGGCGTCAGCTCTGAAGGTCACGTCGCCTACGTCGAGGCGGTCGGCCCGGCTGCGGGGATACCGACGGGCGACTTCAAACTCTCGGAGATGAACTTCGCCGGATGGAACCAAGTCGACTACCGAGTCATCAGCAACACGAGCGCCGACATCGAAGGGTTCATCTACGGCAACTAGCGCGAGCTAGCGGCGGCCTCGACCGCCTGGCGGAGGAGTTCCTGCGCCGCCGGCAGCGTCTCGATGACGTCTGATGCGAGCGCGCCGGCCCTGCCACGACGGGCCTGCACCATCATTCCCGCCTGAGCGTGGATGGTCACGCCGGCAACCGCAGCATCGCGCGCTTCGAGACCTTGCGCGAGCATCGATCCGATGAGGCCCGCCAGCACGTCGCCGGTGCCACCGGTCGCCAGCGCCACGACACGATGTGTGTCCACGTGCACGGGATGCGCGGCGGCTGCGATGACCGTCTCCGCGCCCTTGAGCACGAGCACAACGCCGCGTTCATCGGCATAGCGCTGAGCGAGACCGATGCGATCGGCCTGCACCGCCTCGGTCGACATGCCGGCAAGCCGGCTCATCTCGGTGGGATGGGGAGTCAGCACGACCGGCTGGCCGCAGCGGTGCCAGTCGAATCCCGCTTCAGCAGCGATGTTCAGCGCATCGGCGTCGACGACTGCGGGGCACGGAAGGTCCGTGAGGATGTCGAGCAGCGCCGGGACTGTGTCGGGCGAGCGGCCGAGACCGGGACCGATCACCAGTGCGTCAGCGCCGCGCAGCCGCTCGCGCAGCGCGGCAACGCCCTCGGCTCGCAACGTTCCCGTCCCGGCATCGGCGAGCGCCGTCGGCATCACCTCGAGACAGCCCACGGCGACGATCGAGTGGATGCCCTCGGGTACGCATACCTCGACCAGCCCCGCACCGCCGCGCGCCGCACCCATGGCGGCGAGGCGCGGTGCGCCCGTGAAACCCCGCGAGCCCGCAACCACGACCACACGGCCGAACGTTCCCTTGTGGCCGTCGTCGGGGCGAGCAGCGAGCAGCAGATCGGAAGGCATGTCCGGCAATGCCGGATGCCGTCGCGGCGTCCGGCTCACCGCCACAGCGATCGCAAGACCGCCGTCGTGCGTCAGCGAGAGCGCGATATCGGTCGGCTCGCCGCGAACGTGCACCTGGGGGGCACCCCCACGGCGGCGGACCACCTCGATGGCTTTGTATGCCGGCATGCGTTCGCCCATCGAGCCGTAGAGCTTCTTGACCGCCTCTTTCGCCGCCCACCTGCTCGCCCATCGCTCGGGCTTGGCTGCGGCGTACCGCTGCTCGGCGTCGGTGTAGATGCGCTGCGCAAAACGAGGATTGCGTCGCAGTGCTCCAGCGATGCGATCGACCACGGTCACGTCGACCCCGACGAGCAGCGTCATCCGACGACTATTCCACAGTCACCGATTTCGCGAGGTTCCTGGGCTGATCGACGTCGCAGCCGCGCTGCACGGCAACGTGATACGCGAACAGCTGCAACGGGATGACATTGATGAGCGGCGAGAGCACCTCGGAACAACCGGGAACGGGGACGATGCTGGCAAACCCGGCATCGAATGGATCCTCACCCTCGGTGACGATCGCGATCACCGGCGCGTCGCGCGAATGCACCTCCTGGACGTTGCTCACCATCTTGGGGAGCGTCGCGGAGCGCGTCGCGATCGCAACGACGGGGACCTCTGGTTCGAGGAGCGCGATCGGCCCGTGCTTGAGCTCGCCTGCGGCGTACCCCTCTGCGTGCACGTATGAGATCTCCTTGAGCTTGAGCGCACCTTCCATCGCGATCGGGAAGTTGATGCCGCGACCGATGTACAGCGCGCTCCGCGCGTGCGCGAACCGCTGGCCGAGGTCAACGAGCAACGGCTCCAGCTCGAGCGTCTTTGTCAGCAGTTCGGGCAGTTGCTGGAGCTCGGCAACGAGACGCTGATGCTCGGCGACGTCGAGCGTGCCGCGCGCATCGCCGAGACGGAGCGCGATGAGCAGACCGCAGACCATCTGAGTCATGAATGTCTTGGTGCCGGCGACCGAGATCTCCGGTCCGGCCTGCATGTACAGCGCGCCGTCAGCTTCGAGTGACAACGCGCTCCCCACGACGTTCGTGATGGCGATGACCTGCGCTCCCGCGCGATGCGCCTGCCGAACAGCGGCCAGCGTGTCCGCGGTCTCGCCGGATTGCGACACCGCGATGACGAGCGAGTGCTTGTCAACGAGTGCCTCGCCGTAGCGGAACTCGCTAGCGGCCTCGACCTTGCATCGCAGCTTGGCGAGATGCTCGATTGCGTACCCCGCCACCATCGCCGCGTACCAGGCGGTCCCGCACGCGACCAGGACGACTTCGTGGACATCCTCGAGCCGTCCGCCATCGATGCCGAGCTCAGGCAGCACGACCATGCCCAGGTCATCGATCCGCCCGCGCAGCGCGTTGCGAACCGCCTCAGGCTGCTCGTGAATCTCCTTGAGCAGGAAATGCGGATAGCCGTTCTTCTGCGCCTGCTCCGCTTCCCAGTCGATCATGACGACGCGCGCTTCGACGGCGGTGCCATCCAGCTGCTGCACGCTGATCCCGTCCGGTGTCGCGGTGACGATCTCGCCCTCACCGAGCAGCGCGATGCGCTTGGTGTACGGGATCAACGCGGTGATGTCGCTGCTCACAAACACTTCGCCGCGACCGAGCCCGACGACGAGCGGCGCGTTGACGCGCGCACCGACGACGCGATCCGGTTGATCCGAAGAGATGACCACCAGTGCGCACGCACCCTGCATGCGGTTGAGCGCGCCTCGTACCGCAGCGGCGAGGTCCCCGCGGTACTCATCCTCGATGAGATGCGGAACGACCTCGGTGTCGGTTTCGCTGAGAAACTCGTGGCCGCGAGCCATGAGCTCGGCGCGAAGCTCGCGGTAGTTCTCGACGATGCCGTTGTGGATGACGTGAATGCGTCCGGTGCAGTCCTGATGCGGATGTGCGTTCTCCACCGACGGACGCCCGTGCGTCGCCCAGCGCGTGTGCCCGATGCCGACATTTCCCGACGGCAGGCCGACGGTGTCGACCTCGCGGGCAAGCTCGGCGACCTTGTGGGTGTTCTTGATGGTGGTGACGTCACCGAACTCGTCGATGACCGCGATCCCGGCCGAGTCGTAACCGCGATACTCGAGGCGCCGAAGGCTATCGAGCAGGATCGGGGCTGCGGGACGGGGGCCGGCGTAGCCGATGATGCCGCACATAGGACCTCTCTGGAACGCTCGCAGGCGGCTCGAGTTACGGGGATGGAGACGGAGTCGGGGACGGTGTCGGCGTGGGCGGCGGAGTGGGGACGCTGGCGATCTCGATGGTCACAGTGACCTTGCTGTTCGGTGCTGTGACACCGGGCGGGAGGACGAGAGTCACCGATTGCGTGTACGTCCCGAAGATGCCGTTCAGGAAGACAGGCGACGTCGTCACCGAGTCGAGGCCATTGAGTAGGTCCTGCGGGCCCGTGACCTCGATCGTCAGCGGAGACGCTGAGACGCCCGCGAGGTAGTGACCCGGAGACGCGGTGCCTTCGGTGCGCGGGATGATGGCGACGAGCCGCTGCGTCACATCCGCGGAGATGGCGATGCTGACGCTGACATTGGTGTGGTTGATGCCGACGTCGTTGAGGCGCACGCCCTTCGCGTCGTAGGCGAGCACGCGGAGGTCCGCCTGGAAATTCGCCTTCTGCGCGCTCAGATCGACGGTCACGCGAGCCTGGACGCCTGCGAGCTCGCGTGCCGGCCCTTCGATCACCACCGATGATGGCGACACCTGCTGGGCACCGCTCTGGTATCCCACGGGTGGTGGATTGGTGATGACGATCGTGACGCCGACCGACTTTGATTCGAACGCATCCACATCGACCGTCACCGACGTCGGCGGGTCGATCAACTCGATCGCCGGGTCGTTGTTGACGACAGTGATCGGGATCGCGTACACGCCGGTATGCGTGATGCTCGACCAGCGAGCCGTCACGATGAGCGCAGTCGCGGGATTGAGCGAGGCCAGGGTGTTCTCGTCGCCGCCGATGCGGATAGCGACGTCCTGCACCGGTTGCACGAGCACGAACTGCGAGGGGATGGCGCTCTGCGGCACCGGCACCGTGACAAGTCGCGTCTCCGGCGGATTGCCCGCGTAGACGACACCGACCCACGTGACGAACGCGATGAAGAAGCACCCGACCTTGAGCTGCCAGTTGCGGGTGATGAAACCGGGAATATTCATGGATGCGACCGGCGCCCGAGCGTGCGTAATGTCCCAACGCGTGCGAGCGGGCGAAGCCTGCCGAGCCGTCCCGAGCCGCCTTCCTTCTCGAGCAGCGTCACGAGCATCTCGTGCAACTTCGCCTGGTCGAGGCCCCGATACAGCTTGCCGTCATTGGCGATGCTGATCAAGCCGGTTTCCTCACTGACGATGAGCACAACTGCGTCGCTCTGCATCGTGAGTCCGAGCGCCGCGCGGTGCCGCGTGCCCATGCGCCCAACGCCCGGCAACGTCTCGGCCAGCGGCAGAACGCATCCGGCGGCGACGAGACGGTTATCGTGGATGATCACCGCGCCGTCGTGCAGTGGCGACCCCGGAATGAAGATGGTGGCCAGCATCTCGGCGGTCACCTCGCCGTTGATGTGCACGCCAGTGGCCGAAAGATTCTCGAGGCCGGTCTCGCGTTCGAACACGATGAGGGCGCCGACCTTGCGCTCGGCGAGCGATCCCGCGGCACGCAGCACCTCGTCGACGATTCGCGAGAACGCCAGCTCGTTGTGCCGCCCGAGCACGTTGCGGACCGTGCCGAGGCGCCCGACCTGATCGAGCGCGCGGCGCAACTCCGGCTGGAACAGGACGATCGCCGCGATGACGATCGCCTGCGTGCCGTTGCTGAAGATGAACTCGAGGAGGCGGAGGTGGAGCAATTGCGCGGCCCAGCCGACGACAAAGATGACACCGAGTCCGAGGAGCAGCTGCACGGCCTGCGTCCCCCGGATCAGCTTCAACAGCTGATAGAGGAGAAACGCGACCACCAGCACGTCGAGCGCGTCGCGCCAGCTGAGGCTCTGCAGAAAGAAATGCGCGTTGCGCAGCAGATCGCTCATGCCGCGACCTCTTCGTCGTGAGAATAGATGCGCGCGAGCAACGCCTGCTGGACCCAGAGGCGGTTCTCCGCCTGAGCGAACACGATCGAATGCGGACCGTCGATCACGGCGTCAGTGATCTCCTCACCACGATGCGCGGGGAGACAGTGCATCACCTTGACGCCGGCGGGGGCGAGCGCCACGAGCGCGTCGTTCACCTGCAGGCTCGCGAAGTCCTCGCGGCGTTGCTGCTGCTCGGTTTCCTGACCCATGCTCGTCCAGACGTCGGTGTAGATGATGTCCGCGTCACGGAGCGCCGGAGCAGCCTCGTGGCTGATCTCGAAGCTGGTGCCGGCGTCACGGAACCCCGCAGCCCGCTGCAGCACGGCCGTCGGTGGTTCGTATCCGGGAGGACAGATGACCCGCAGATGCACGCCGAGGCGCGCGGCGGCGTAGATCCACGACGTGCAGACGTTGTTGCCGTCGCCGATGTAGGCAACGGTCGCGCCCTCGAGACGTCCGGTCACGGCTCGAACCGTCATGCAGTCCGCCAGAACCTGACAGGGGTGCTCGGAGTTCGTCAGCGCATTGATCACCGGTGAGGTCGCGGCCGCCGCGATGGTGACGAGGTCGCGGTGGGAGACAAGGCGGGCGACGATGCCGTCCGCGTATCCGTCGAGGATGCGGCTGATGTCGGCTGCGGACTCACGCTCGCCGAGCTGCACCTCCGGGTTGAAGAGCGCGATCGGATGGCCCCCGAGACGGTTGATCGCGACCTCGAAGGACACCCGGGTGCGGTTGCTCGGACGCTGGAAGATGAGCGCGAGCGAGCGGCCCGCGAGCGGGCGTCCGAGATCGCGTCCCGCCTTGGCCGCGTCGGCCAGGTCGAGGGTCGTGATGATCTCGTCTGCGCTGAGGTCCGCGATGCTCAGGAGATCGCGGCCGGCGAGCGAATGGTGCATCCGCTCATATGGTTGCACTGGAGCGGCGATAGCGCGCCCCGCGTGAAAACAGGCGTGGGTACCCGTGCGCGCTATACCGTGCGCCGCGTGGATATCGCGGTCGTCGTCAACGGCGGTGTGGCCGAGACCCTTCAGTCGACCCCCCTCCTGCGCACCCTGCGCGCCGGGTTTCCGACCGCGCGCATCGTGCTCATCTGTCCATCCACGGCCGTGGAGGTCGCTGACGGCATCCCACCCGTCGATCGGGTCATCCCGCTAGCGCAACTCCGGGGCACCCGGACCGGAGGCGTGCGCCTCTGGCTCACATTGCGCGGGATGCGGCTCGACGCGGTCTTCCTCTGCACCTCGAGCGCCATCCCCGCGGTATCCGCGTACTTTGCCGGGGTTTCGGAGCGGAGTGGCGTCGGCGGTGGCGCGCCGAGCCTCCTGCTCACGGGACGTGTGCGACCCGGCCGATCCGAGAACCGGGCACAGACGTGGCTCCGGCTCGCGCAGGTCGCCGGGGTCCATCAGGAGCTCCACAGCCCGGTCTTCGAGCCCGGCCCGGATGCCCGGCGCCGGGCCGAGCAGGTCCTCCACGGCAGCGGCCTCGCGGACGGACGGCTCCTCGTGGCCATTGCGCCCGGGACGGGCTTCGCGGAGCCCCACAACGCCACGGTGGCGGCAACGGCATGGGACCCCGAGCGCTGGGCGCACCTCGCCAATCTGCTCGCCCAGCGGCATGGGGCCGGGATCCTGCTCGTCGGCTCACCGCTCGATCGGTACGCAGCCGAGCGAGCCAAGATGGACCTGCGCGCAGACGCCACGGACCTGGTCGGGGAGATCGACCTCGCCACGCTGGCCGGTGTGATCGCACGCTGCGACCTCCTGGTGGGCACCGACACGCCGCTCCTCCAGCTCGCCGCCGCCATGGGCACGCCCACGGTCGGCCTCTTCGGCCCCACCGACGGCACCCGGGGCGGCGCCTACGGACGTGCGCATCGGGTGGTGCAGGCGCAGGCGCCGCCCCGCTATCAGGACACCCCGCCGGAGCCGGCGAGCATGGACCAGATCCGAGTGGAGGATGTTCTCGCCGGGATCGAGGCGAATTCTCTAGCGATTCAAGTCCCGCGAGTCGGGTGTCGGTGGCGGTTGCAGTGCGTGCTGCAAACACCAGGATCTGAGATTAGCGGGGCGTCCTCGTATACAAGGACCACGCGATTGGCGTTTAGCGACCTATCAGTCACCGAAACGAGACGACCGTCGATCAGAGTGCCAGACAGTTGTTGCCACCCTTTAGGGAGCGAAAGCTTATGCCACACGTCTTTTCCCGATTCGCTCTGCTGTTCGGCGCCTCCGTCGTGATGACGGGGTGCGCCGCGGGTTCCGCCACCGGCTACGTTGCAGCAACGCAACCTGGAGTTCCGTCGACGGCGCAATCTGCCGTTACACCCAGTGCGTCGAGTACCGCTTCGGCTGCCACGGCATCGCGCGCCGCGACCGCGGCTACGACGGCTTCCCGCGGCCCGCTCACCGCCCGGGCGAGCTCGACGTCGACAGCAAGCCCGATCCTGCTGTACGCGCAGGACTGGAACGGAGCCTCTGCACAGCGAACAATGGCGCAGT
The DNA here is from genome assembly GCA_963757475.1 of Candidatus Dormiibacterota bacterium. GTDB lineage: Bacteria > Chloroflexota > Dormibacteria > Aeolococcales > Aeolococcaceae > Palsa-851. Next base: position 321,749 of record CAVWRW010000002.1, on the reverse strand, counting down.
GGCAGCAGGTCGCGATGACGCACGCGATCCTCGTGGGCTCGTCAGGATCTTCCTACGGCAACATGATCTCGCAACTCCATGCGTGGAACCCCAGTCTGAAGGTGCTGGTGTACGACCTCGGTCCATTCACCGTCAAGGGAAGCACCGAGTTCGTTGCGCTCATGGCGCAGCACCCCGATTATTTCGCTCGCGACAACTCTGGGAATCTCATCACGGTGAAAGCGGCCAGTGGAGCCGGCGCCTTTCCCAACAACTACTTGATGGACGCGGCGAACCCTGGATGGCAGGCAGAGGAGGCATCCCGAGTGCTCGCCAACGTAGAGAAGTACGGGTGGGACGGCGCATACATCGATTCAATGGACCCCGGCCCTCTCTCGGGATCGACAACAGGAGTGCCGATCGACCCCTCGACCGGTGTGGCCTTCACCAAGCCGTCCTGGATGCAGGCAAACGGCAAGATCCTCTCCACGATCAAGGCCGCTCTCGGCGCCAAGTATCTGTTCTCGTCAGGCCTGGTCAACGGCGTCGAGTTCACCAGCTTCACACACGACATCACCAACTCGACAGCCAACGGTGGGCAGACGGATTCTTGGCTCCGGCTCGGCAACTCATCAGCGACGCAGTACCCAAGCGCCAACCTGCTTGCGTCAGACCTTGCGATGGTACAGGCGATCAATGCGCAGGGAAAGGCATTCTTCGGTTGGACCAAGCTCTGGACGACATGCACACAAGCGCAGGAGGCCGCTTGGAACACCTATGCGCTTGCAGCGTACCTCCTGGTCGACAACGGCTTGAGCGACTACTACCTGTTCAGCACACCTTCGTCCAGCGCCGATCGCACGACGATCTACTTTCAGAATGAGCTCGCTGCCCTGGGAGCACCGACGGGCGCATTCACCTTGACCAATGGCGTGTACAGCCGAACCTTTCAGAGCGGCGTGGTGACCGTGAACACAACGACCGACGCTGCGTCGATCAGTGTTGGCTGATCGACGCAGCTCGAATGAGCGCAGTCGTAGCCGTCGGCTGGTAGTGAGACCTACGTGTCGCTGGAATCCTCCGGCTCGGCGAGATTCCGCGAGCTGGGGGGAAGTGGCGTTACCGTCATCGGCACACTCGCCAGCGGCGACTGGTTGTAGTCAAAGGAGTTGGTGAACGGGTAGGCACTGGCATCGTTGACACCCAGCGCCGACAACCCGAAGGTTTGCTCGACGTAGGCGAGGATACCGGCGAAGGATGTCGGCGTGTGATCGACATATCCTGCGACTGCATAGGGACTGATGATGACCAGGGGTGAACGGGGTCCTTGCTGTGTCCCGTCTGGATTCACCCCCGGCGCCACATGGTCGTAGAAACAGCCACAGTCGTCGTACGTGATGAAGACCGTTGTCGTTGCCCAGTCAGGTCCGTCTTCGATCGCGCTGAGCGCCTGGCCAAGCCAATTATCACCCGCGAGCATAGATGTGTCGTTGTGCTGCGACGTGGAGCTACTCGTCGATGCGGTCGGCAGCAGCAGGCTGAAGGACGGCAGGGTCCCTGCTTCTGCGTCGTTCAAAATGTTCGTGGTGGGAACCATGTTGCTGCGCTGTGAGGTGTAGAGGCATCCGGCGAAGCTCGGGCAGGTCGCCCAGTCGTAGTTGCTGGTGTAGAACTTCCAGGGGAGCCCGGCCGCGTCGAGCTCGTCCATGATGGTGGGCACGTGTGAGACCGATGTCGGTGCGAAGGCACCCCCATTTGGATATTGCGTGCTGTTCAAACTGTAATCGGGGATACAGCTGGGCTGCATCGAGTACGCGCCGCCAAGAGTTGCCTGCCACCTGCCTATCAGATTCGAGTCACATCCCCAACCCTGGCCAGGCGTCACCCCATTCGTCGCGGTGGGAATATCTCCAGTGAAGCCGTCAGTCGTTGCTGCCACTGCGTATAGATGCCCACCCCAGGAAGCGCTGTCAGACATGCTGAACGTTGCGTCGCTGATGGCAAAGTTGCGCGCGAGGGCTATCAGATTGGGTATCTGCGACGGCTGGAACGCGCTGACGCAGGCATACTGCGGCGCCGAACAACCCTTCAGCGACGCCCAACCGTCCATCTTGCCCCCGTCCACCGCAGCCGCGTTCCCAGCGACGGAATGCTCCATGGTAGGGATGAGGTCTGTGGCCTCACTAGGAGTCACGACCACGCCACCCTTGAGAAGTCACCGTTGCGGGAATGCCGTTGCACTTCCCGGTCTGGTCGCACCAAGGGCCGAGCACGTTGTCGAACGAGTGATTCTCCTGATAAATCACGACGATGTGCTTGATGGGGTCGCCGGGCGGAGGCGCGCTGGGCGTGGCCGTCGGTGTCGGTGTCGGGGGTGCGAGCGTGGCTTTGAATGTCGCGATGATGCCCGTCCACGGAAGACGCGACGGCAACGTCGCCCCGTACTGCTGAGCGCCGCTGGTCGTGAGTACGCGGAAGGCCGCCTGTTCACCGACCGCCTCACCACTCACTGCTGATTGCTGAGCGGCCAGAACGTTGTAACCGGCCATCTGGTGCGTCGGTGTTACCGGAGTGTCCCAGCCGATCGCGGCCAGGGCGATCTCGTTGGGCTGCTGGGTCACCGCCGTCGGCCCTATTGACGGGGTCTGGGTCCCACCGGACCTGGACGCGATCGTGTCAAGCGGGCCGCTGGTCGCGACGCCGCCCAGTTCCATCACGGTCATGGCGATCGAGGAAACTGCCGTCGTGGTCACGGTGACGCTTCCAGACGTGAGGATTGGACTGGCGTTTACGGCGCACCACATCTCCTCGTCGGTCGTTCCTTGGTTGACAACTCCTGCCCTGGTCCACGAATTGGCAGCCGTATCACTCACGCTTGTGACGGTCGCGATGGGTGCAGCACGCCGCACCTCCACGACAACGACGAGCAGGTCGCCGCCGGCTGTTGCGACTTCTGGCGCGACGTTGACTTGACTGGTCGCCGACGTCGAGGCGGTTCCGAAGCTCTGCACGATCGCAGGCGAGATCGGTGCCGATGATGTCTGGATCAACTCCGAAGCCCCCGCGCGCGTCCAGACGGGCGTGAGGGCGAGAGCGAACCCGAGGACCCCAACGATGAGCAGGCGTCGACCGACGAACAACGCGTTAGCCGTCGATAGAGAAACCCCTGCGCGTCGCCGCCTCCACCGTGGCCGTTCGCGTGGTGGTGGGCTCTGCATTTCGTGTGCCATGGAAGACCTCCGTCATCAAGGCACCACGAGATAAGTGCGATCGCACGTACGCTGGAATGCCGCCCTGAAGTTTGGTGTCGAGCCTGCACTGCGAGAACTCGCGCAGCCAGGGTGACAGGTCACGAACTAGATGTGGCCTATGGCCCGGCTTCTGCGAGATCGGGACCGCTCGTCGCCGATCCAACACGCGCGCTATGGCACCCGATGCGACGCTCCCGTCCTCAGCGGATGTACATGAGAGCGCGCTTGAGGACATCGAGGTTGTCGAGCGCGTAGCCCGTCCCGCGGACGGCACAGAGGTGCGGCTGGCTGTCGCGATGGACCTCGATGCCGGTCGCACTCGCGATCGCGGTCTCGAGGCCCTCGAGGCGCGCTCCGCCGCCGCAGAGCACGATCCCCTCGCGCTTGATGTCGGCGATGAGGCGGTCCGGCGTGTCTCCGAGCACGGCTTCCAGCGCAGCGAGGATCGGCGCGACGTGACTGTCGAGGCAGGGGGTCAGCTCGGTCGAGGTGATCGTGAACGCGGTCTCACCGGCGTCGGTGCGGCCGGTGACCTCGAGGCGGCGTTCCTCGTGGGACCCGACGCGGGCAAGCGACGCGATGACCTCCTCGATGGTGGCCGCATCGAGCACGGCGCCATGCATGGAACGCACGTGATCGGCCACGCACCCGTGGAGGCGGTCGCCGCCGTGACCGGCGAGACAGCGGCCGCTCACCGTCCCCTCCAGCGCGAGCGCCGCGATGTCGGTCTTGCCCGCGCCGATGTCGATGACGAGGTGGCCGTTGGGGCCACTGAGCCGAACGCCGGCGCCCATCGCAGATGCGAGCGGTGCGTCGAGGAGGTAGACGGTGCGAGCACCGGCAAGCGCGGCGGCCTCGAGCAGCCCGCGACGCTGCCCACCCGCCATCGAGGACATGACGGCGATCACCACGTCGGGTTTGAAGATCCGCTGCCTGCCGGCCGCCCGGATCATCGCGTGGTTGATGAGCCACCGTGCCGCGGTGGGATCGACGATCTCGCCACCGGCGATGGGACGGCGGAGCTGCATCTCCTTGTCGTCGGCTGCGGCTTCGAGCGCGGCGGCGCCGAAGGTCGCGGCGTGCACCTCGCCACCACGAATCGCGACGGCCGTCGGCTCGCTGCCGATCATGCCCTCGCCCTTGACGATGATTCGCGTCGTCGTGGTGCCGAGGTCGATGCCGACCTTCTTACCGAGCACTGTTTCCGTGAGGCCTCAGTCTCCGATGACACCGGTGAGGTCGCGCACCTCGGTTCCGGGCTCGTCGGTGGTGACCCGCTCGATATCGGCGCCAATCCCCGTGAGCTTCGCGACGAGGTCGTCGTAGCCGCGCTCGAGATGGAAGACATTGTCGAGCTCGGTGACGCCCTCGGCGCACATGCCCGCGATGACGAGCGCTGCCCCGCTGCGGATGTCGGGGATGCTCATGCGGGTTCCACGCAGCGGCGACGGTCCGTTGATGATCGCGCTGCGGCCGTGCACCTCGATGCGCGCGCCCATCTGCTGCAGCGCGGCAACGTGCCGAAACCGGTTCTCGTACAGGGCTTCGCTGATGATGCTCACGCCGGGTGCCTGGGTCATCAACGCGCAGAACTGCGGTTGCATGTCGGTGGCGAACCCGGGATGCGTCCACGTGGTCACGTCGACGGGACGCAGGTGTGAGCAGCTGACCCGGATGTGATTTGCGCCCTCGACGATGTCGCAGCCCGCGGAGCGCAGCTTGCTGATGAGCCAGCGCACGTCGCTCGGGCGCATCTGCTCCACGACGACATCACCGTACGTCGCAGCGGCGGCGATCATGTACGTCCCCGCCTCGATGTAGTCGGCGGTCACGTTGTGCGTCGTTCCGTGCAGCAGTCCGCCACTCCCCTCGATGACGATCAGCTCGGTGCCCACCCCGGTGATGTGCGCGCCCATCCCGATGAGGCAGCGCGCGAGGTCGTACACGTGCGGCTCGCGCGCGGCGTTGCTGATCACCGTGATCCCCTCGGCGAGGACCGCAGCCATCATCAGGTTCTCCGTGCCGGTGACGGTGGGCATGTCGAGCGCGATGCGCGCACCGTGCAACCGGTGCGCCCGCGCGAAGTACTCGCCGTCGTGCTCCTCGACCTCGGCCCCCATGAGACGGAGTCCCTCGAGATGCTGCTCGACACGGCGCATCCCGATGTCGTCACCACCGGGTTTCGCGATGCGGGCCTCGCCTGCACGGCCGACGAGGGCCCCGAGGAGGAGGAACGAGCCGCGCATCCGGCGGCTGAGCTCGGCGTCGACCTCGGTGCGGACGAGCGATGCCGCGTGCAGCCGCCACGTGTGCAGGTCGGGGTGCTCGACGACGACACCGACATGCTCGAGCATGCGGGCCATGGTCGAGATGTCCTCGATGTCCGGCACGTTGCCGAGCTCCACCGGCTGATCGGTGAGCAGCGCCGCGGCCATGACCGGGAGCGCGGCGTTCTTGCTCCCGGAGATCGCGACAGTACCCTCGAGCCGCCGCCCGCCACGGATGCGCAGCAGTTCCATCTCCGCTTACCGTACTCGACGGCGGCTGCTGACCGGGTAGATTAGGGTCAGGGGTCCAGTTGGATCGCCGCTTCGTATCGGGAGACACCATGGCAACCGCAACGCTTCAATCCGTCGACACCGTCGAGCAGCTCCTCGGCGACCAGGCTGCGTCCCTCCTCGAGCATCGCTGCGAGACGGTCGACCAGTCGATGCTGCACCTGCCCGGGCCTGACTTCTTCGACCGCACCTGGACCGGGACTGATCGCTCGAACCAGGTCCTGCGCAACCTCAACTCCATCTACACGCACGGCCGTCTCGCGCAGCACCGGCTACGTCTCGATCCTCCCGGTCGACCAGGGCATCGAGCATTCGGCGGGCGCGTCGTTCGCGCCGAATCCCGAGTACTTCGACCCCGAGAAGATCGTGGAGCTCGCGGTGGAGGGCGGCTGCAACGCGGTGGCTTCGACGTTCGGGGTGCTCGGCGCGGTCTCGCGCAGGTGGGCACACAAGATCCCGTTCATCGTGAAGATCAACCACAACGAGCTCCTCGACCTATCCCAACGGCGCTGACCAGATCCTGTTCGGGACCGTCAAGGAAGCGTGGAACCTCGGGGCCGTAGCCATCGGCGCCACGATCTACTTCGGCTCCGACGGTGCGGACCGGCAGATCCAGGAAATCTCGCGCGCGTTTGCCGAAGCGCACTGGCTCGGGATGGCGACGATCCTCTGGTGCTACCTCCGCAACCCGGCGTTCAAGAAGGACGGCGTCGACTACGCGCTGGCGGCCGATCTCACCGGTCAGGCAAACCATCTCGGCGTCACCATCGAGGCCGACATCATCAAGCAGAAACTGCCAACCAGCAACGGCGGGTTTGTCGCGCTCAACTTCGGCAGGACCGCCGATGCCGTGTACACGAAGCTGACGTCGGATCATCCCATCGATCTGTGCCGTTACCAGGTGCTCAACTGCTACGCCGGGCGCGTCGGGACTGATCAACTCCGGTGGCGAGTCGATCGGCGCCGGTGATATGGCCGACGCCGTGCGCACTGCGGTCATCAACAAGCGTGCGGGCGGGACCGGTTTGATCACCGGCCGCAAGGCGTTTCAGAAGCCGATGCAGGACGGCGTGCAACTCCTGCGCGCGGTGCAGGACGTGTACCTGAACGACGCCATCACCATCGCGTAGACGCACATGGAATACGACGAGATCCCTCGCAACGACGACGAGCGGGTCACGCTGCTCGCCTTTCTCGAGTGGCAGCGCGCGACGCTCGCGCGCAAGTGCGCGGGCCTCAGCCCCGATCAGATGCGCATTGCTTCGGTGCCGCCGTCGAACCTGACGCTGCTCGGCCTCGTCCGGCACATGGCCGACGTCGAGCGAGGTTGGTTCCGGCGCACGCTCGCCGGCGAGGACGTGGCCGAGCGATACGGGTCAGACGACGACCCTGACGGTGACTTCGACAACGTCGCCACCGCGGACGTCGACGAGGCACTGGCGAGCTGGCGTGAGGAGTGCGGCCTCGCCGACGAGATCATGTCCCGGCGCGCGCTCGAGTCTACGGGCCACCAGCGGACGGGTCGCGAGGTCTCGATGCGGTGGATCCTCAACCACATGATCGAGGAGTACTCGCGGCACAACGGTCATGCGGACCTCATCCGCCAGGCGATCGACGGCGCGACCGGCTACGACTCAGACCCGGCCTTCCTCGCGCTTCAACTCCTCGCGGCCGATGATCGACAGGTGGACCTCGTCGGGCCCGTCCATGAATCGCGCTGACCGGGCGTAGGCGAACATCTGCGTGAGCGGCAGGTCCTGGGACACCCCGGCGCCGCCGTGCACCTGGATCGCGCGGTCGATCACGGCCTGCGCGACATTCGGAGCCACCACCTTGATCGCCGAGATCTCGAACCGGGCACCGCGGCTGCCCTGCGTGTCGAGGAGCCACGCCGCCTTCTGACAGAGCAGCCTCGCCTGCTCGATCTCGATCCGCGACCGTGCGATCTGCTCGCGAACAACCCCTTGCTCCGCAAGGCGTTTCCCGAATGCGGTCCGCGACTTGGCGCGCTCACACATGAGCGACAGCGCGCGTTCCGCCGCGCCGATGAGCCGCATGCAGTGATGCAACCGTCCGGGGCCGAGACGCGCCTGGGCGATCATGAACGCAGTGCCTTCGTCGCCGATGCGATTGCTCTTCGGGACACGCACGTTCTCGAGCAGGATCTCGCAGTGACTCCCGGGATCGTCGAAGCCGTACACCTTCAATTGACGGACGATCGTCACGCCGGGGGCATCCATGGGAACGAGCACCATGGTGTGCCGGGCGTGGCGTTCAGCCTCCGGATCCGTCACGCCGATGAGGAGGATGACCTTCGCATTGGGATGCGCGGCGCCGCTCGTGAACCACTTATGGCCATTGATGACGTAATCATCGCCGTCACTGTCGATACGCGTGGCGAGCTGCGTCGGGTCGGAGCTGGCGACTTCCGGCTCGGTCATGCCGATGCACGATCGGATCTCGCCGGCGAGCAACGGCTTGAGCCACGTCTCCTGCTGTTCCGGCGTGCCGAACTGCGCGAGCACCTCCATGTTGCCGGTGTCCGGCGCGGAGCAGTTCATCGCCTCCGACGCGATCGAGTTCCAGCCCATGATCTCCGCAAGAGCACCGTACTCGAGATTGGTGAGGCCGGCCCCGAATCGTTTGTCGGGGAGGAACAGATTCCAGAGGCCGCGCTTGCGCGCCTCGGTCTTCAACTCCTCCATGACCGGCGAGATACGCTGCGGGATCGTCTCCGCGGAGAAGCCGCGCCAGTATTCGTCTTCGGCCGGGCGGACGCGCTCGTCCATGAATCGCCAGACCTTCTCGCTCAACTCGCGGACCCGTTGCGTCTCTTCGAACTCCATCGTCAGCCTCCTTCGGAAGAACCAAGCCGAGCCAGCGCGTCCAAGCCACCCTCGACGATTGCGGGCACCATCTCCCCCATCGCTTCGAATCCCTCGCCGACGGTCATTCCCATCAGGAATCGCGCGGTGATGCCCTCGGCGATGATTGCCAGCTTGTACGCCCCGAGCGCGATGTACCAGTCGAGCGCCGACATGTCGCGCTGCGTACCGGCAGCGTAGTCCCGCACGATGTCGGCGCGCTTGTAGAAGCCATCCTGCACGGTCACCGGCATGCCGTGGAGCGCTCGGGCGGCTGCCTCGGTATCGTCATCGGCCCAGTACACGCAGAGCAGCCCGACATCACACAGCGGGTCGCCGACGGTACACATCTCCCAGTCGATCACGGCGACGATGCGGCCCGGATCGGCGGGCGCGTACATGACATTGTCGAGGCGATAGTCGCCGTGCACGATCCCTGGCGCGGACTGCACCGGCCGCGTCTCGTCAAGGCGGCGGCGCAACTCCTCGATGCTCGGCAGCTCGCGCGTCTTCGACGCCTCCCACTGCTGCCACCAGCGTCGCACCTGGCGTTCGAGGAATCCATCAGGGTGGCCGAAGCCGGCAAGCCCGATCGCATCGGGGTCGAGGCGATGCAGCTCGAGCAGCGTGCTCACCAGCGCCGATGACATCGCCTGCCGTGTCTCGCGTGTGTCAGGGAATTCGGCGGGGAGCGCATTGCGGACGACATGACCATCGATCCACTCCATGACGTAGAACGGCGCACCGATCACTGATTCGTCCTCGCACAACGCGATCACCTTCGGCACCGGGATGCCCGTGTCGCTGAGCGACGCAAGCACGCGATACTCGCGCGCCATGTCGTGCGCGGTCGGCAGCACGTGGGCAAGCGGCGGCCGGCGCACGACGAAGCGGCGGTCTCCGTCGTCGACGATGTACGTGAGGTTCGACCGTCCGCCTGGGATCACCTCAGCGCGCAATGACCCGCCAATGTCCTCGACGCGAGGCGCCAGATAGCGTGCGAGCGAGTCGAGATCAAGCCCGGGAGGCGACGTCACTGCCCCGGCGGGTGCCCACCATGGCGCCGGCGCCGTATCTCCGCAACCTGGAGTCGCAACGTCGCGCGCTCGAGCGCCATCACAGCCTCCTCATTGCCCACGTTCTGGGAGAGGAGCTCCTGCGCGCGCTTGCGTGCTTCCTCGGCGCGAGCCTCGTCGATGTCCTCGGCACGCTCGGCCGCGTCGGCGAGGATCGTCACCTTATCGGGCAGGACCTCGAGGAACCCGCCCGCGACCACGAGCACATGCTCCGCGTCGTCGTTGCGGATGGTCACGACGCCATTGCGCAAGGGCGTGAGCAGCGCGATGTGATGCGGCAGCACCCCGAGGTCTCCCTCCACCCCGGGCGCGAGCACGAAGTCAGCTTCCTCGCTGAAAACGCGACCCTCCGGGGTGACGAGTTCGACCTGGAGCTTCGCCATTGCCGTTATTCCTTGGCGGTCTCGGCGGCGGGTGTACCCGCGGTCGTCGATGCCGAGTCGGTACCGGCGGCAGTCGTATCAGCGGCAGGTGTCGGGTCGCCATCAGGGGCGGTTGCGGCAGCTGCACCTTCGGTTGCAACGCCGTCCGCAGCAGGAGCAGCGGCCGTCGGTGTCGCAGCTGTGGCTGCAGCTGGCAGCGGGCTTCGTCCCGTCGTCGCCCCGCAACGCAGCCGCGCGCTGAACCGCCTCGTCGATGGTCCCGCACATGTAGAAGGCCTCTTCGGGCAGGTCGTCGTGCTTGCCGTCGAGGATCTCGCCGAAGCCGCGGATCGTCTCCTCGAGCGGCACGTACTTGCCGTCACGCCCGGTGAAGACCTCGGCGACGAAGAACGGCTGCGACAGGAAGTTGCGCACGCGCCGCGCGCGGCCGACCGTCAGCTTCTGGTCCTCGGTGAGCTCCTCCTGCCCGAGGATCGCGATGATGTCCTGGAGCTCCTTGTATTCCTGCAGCACGCGCTTCACGCCCTGAGCCACGCGGTAGTGCTCCTCGCCGACGACGTTCGGGTCGAGCACCCGGCTGAAGGACTCGAGCGGATCCACGGCCGGATAGATGCCTGCCTCCGAGATCGAACGGCTCAGCGTGACCGTCGCGCCGAGATGGCCGAACGTGGTGGCAACCGCGGGGTCCGTGAAGTCGTCCGCGGGCACGTAGATCGCCTGTACCGACGTGATCGAACCCTTGTTGGTCGAGGTGATGCGCTCCTGCAGATCGCCCATCTCGGTGGCGAGCGTGGGCTGGTATCCGACTGCGGACGGCATGCGTCCCAGGAGTGCGGACACCTCGGCACCGGCGAGCGTGTACCGGAAGATGTTGTCGATGAAGAGCAGCGTGTCGGCGCCCTTCTCATCGCGGAACCACTCGGCGATCGTCAGCGCGGTGAGCGCCACGCGTGCGCGCGCACCCGGCGACTCGTTCATCTGCCCGTAGACCAGGGCAGTCTGGTCGAGGACTTTGGACTCCTCCATCTCGCCGTAGAGCGCGGTGCCCTCACGGGTGCGCTCGCCGACGCCCGCAAAGACCGAGTACCCCGCGTGCTCGCGCGCGATGTTGCGGATCATCTCCATGACGATGACCGTCTTGCCCACTCCCGCTCCGCCGAAGAGTCCGATCTTCGAGCCTTTCGAGAAGGTGCAGATGAGGTCGATGACCTTGATGCCGGTCTCGAGAATCTCCGTCTCCGTCGACTGTTCGGAGATGGTCGGTGCGGTGCGGTGCATCGGCATGCGTCCGCTGCCGGTGAACGGGCCCTTGCCGTCGATGGTATCCCCGATCACGTTGAACATCCGGCCGAGCGTCTCCTCGCCCACCGGCACCTGAATCGGTGCGCCCGTTGCGCGCACGGCGTCACCGCGGCGCACACCCTCGGTCGTGTCCATGGCAATGGTGCGCACCGTGCTGTTGCCGAGGCTCTGCTGCACCTCGAGCACGAGCAGCTTGCCGTCCTCGCGATCGATTTCCAGCGCGTCAAGGATCTCGGGCAGGCGCTCGCCACTGAATTCCACATCGACAACCGGGCCGATCACCTGCACGACCGCGCCGGTACCGGACTGCAATTCCACAACTGCCATCTCTCTCTCCTCAGCCTTCGAGCGCCGCGGCGCCGGAGACGATCTCCATCAACTCTGTCGTGATCGAAGCCTGCCGCACCTTGTTCGCGGTGAGGGTCAGGTCCTCGATGAACTCGCTTGCGTTGTCGGACGCGTTGCGCATCGCAATCATTCGCGCAGCCTGCTCGGATGCCGCGTTCTCCAGAACTGCGCGATACACCTGCGCCTCGACGTATCGCGGCAGCAGCGCGTCGAGCACATCCTTCGGATCGGGCTCGTATTCAAAGTCAGCGCTGATCGCTTTCGCGTCCTCCGGCGGCACGACCGGAATCACTCGTTGCAACACCGTCTGCTGGCGGCCGACACTGATGAAACGCGCGTAGACGATGTCGATCTGTTGCACCTCGCCGCGCTCGTACTGCTCCATCGCAACGCGCGCGGCTGGCAGCACGTCGCCCATGGTCGGCCGATCCCCGAGCATGCTCTGGTCTGCGATGAGGTCGCGATGGAGGCGGCGGATCACGTCGCGCCCTCTGCGCCCGATGGTGACGTAGGAGACCGGTACAGCGCTCTTTGTGGCGTCGTTCAACGCAAGGCGCGTGTTGTTGCTGTTCAGCGCACCGGCAAGACCGCGGTCGGCCGTGACCAGGATGATGAGTCGCTTGTGCAGCTCGTTGACTTTGAGAAAAGGGTGCTCGTACTGCGGGGAGCGGCGCATCAGCTCGGTCATGATGCTGGCAATCTCATCGCTGTACGGGCGCGCCGCAAGCACACGCTCCTGGGCACGGCGCATGCGCGCGGCCGCAACGAGCTCCATCGCCTTGGTGATCTTGCGCATGTTCTGGACGCCCTTGATGCGGCGTCGCAGATCGCGCAGGCTGGGCATGGAGCGTCAGCCTCGGGTGGTGCGCCGACGGGCGCCGATGAGCAAGCGCGCGATCATCCGGCGAACGTCTTCTTGAACTCTTCCACTGCAGCGCGGAGCGATGTCTCCGTCTCGTCGGCGATGCGACCGCTCGTGCTGATCACTTCCTCGATATCCGGATGTGTCTGGTCCATGAAGCGCAACAGGCTCTTCTCGAACTCACGGACGCGATCAAGGGGCACATCGTCCAGGAACCCGCGGGCGCCGGCGAAGATGCTGATGACCTGCTTCGCAAACGGCATCGGCTCGTACTGCGGCTGCTTGAGCAACTCGGTCATGCGCTGGCCGCGGTCGAGACGGTCGCGCGTTCCCTTGTCGAGGTCGGCGGCGAACTGCGCGAATGCCGCGAGCTCGCGGTACTGCGCAAGGTCGAGGCGCAACTGCCCCGCGACCTGCTTCATCGCTTTCGTCTGCGCGTCACCACCGACTCGGGAGACCGAGAGGCCGACGTTGATTGCGGGTCGGATGCCGGCGTTGAAGAGGTCGGTCTCGAGGTAGATCTGACCGTCGGTGATCGAGATGACGTTGGTCGGGATAAACGCCGACACGTCGTTCGCCTTGGTCTCGATGATCGGCAGCGCGGTGAGCGTGCCGCCGCCCTCGGCATCACTCATGCGAGCCGCGCGCTCGAGCAATCGGGAATGCAGATAGAAGACATCGCCCGGGTACGCTTCGCGAGACGGTGGTCGCCGCAGGAGCAGTGAGAGCTCGCGATACGCGTCGGCGTGTTTCGTGAGGTCGTCGTAGATGATCAGCGCGTGGCCGCCTTTCAGCATGAAGTACTCGCCCATCGCGCATCCCGCGTAGGGGGCGAGGAACTGCAGCGGCGCCGGGTCGGACGCAGTCGCGGCGACGATGATCGTGTGCTCCATGGCGCCGTGCGATTCGAGAGTCGCCTTGATCTGGGCGACCTTCTGCGCGTTCTGCCCGATGGCGACGTAGATGCAGATGACGCCGGTGCCCTTCTGATTGATGATGGCGTCGATGGCGATCGCAGTCTTGCCGGTCTGGCGGTCGCCGATGATGAGCTCGCGCTGGCCACGACCGATCGGGATCATCGAGTCGATCGCCTTGAGCCCCGTCTGCATCGGCGTGTCGACGTTCTCGCGCTGGATGACACCGGGCGCGACGCGCTCGGTGGGGAATGACTGAGCCGTCTCGATCGGTCCGCGGTCGTCAAGCTGCTCACCGAGCGCGTTGACGACGCGGCCGACCAGCTCATCGCCGACCGGCACCTCAGCGATGCGACCGGTGGTGCGAACGGCGTCACCCTCCTGGAGGTGTTCGTACGGACCGAGAATGACCGCGCCCACACCGTCCTCGCGGAGGTCGAGAGCGAGCGCGAGCACCGTGCCGGTGCCACCGGGCCCGGGCATCTCGAGCAGCTCGCCTGCCATCGCATGCTCCAGCCCGTAGATGCGCGCGATGCCGTCGCTTACTGAGGTGATCACACCCTCGTTGGCATCGACCACCGGCGCCTCAAAACTTGCTATGCGCTGTTTGAGGATCTCTCCAATCTCGTCGCTGCGTATGGCCATTGGCTAGCGGTTCCTCTCTCTCATCTCAGGCTAGTGCCGCCTGGAGTTGTTGCAGATGGGTGCGCACGCTGTCATCGATGACGCGGTCACCGACTCGGATCACGAGACCGCCGATGATGGATGGATCAGTGCGCACGGTGGTCTCAACATCTGTACCGAGTTGCTTGCGCAGTGATTCGCGGATCTGCTTCTCGAGCGCTTTGTCAACCGGGATCGCCGTGATGACCTCCGCGCGAACGACACCTGACGCCTTGTCGGCCAATGCGTCGTAGTGCGTCAGGATTTCGCGCGACGATGCCGATGCGGCGTCGCTCGATGAGCAGCCGCGCGAGGTTGCGCGCCTCGGGCGAAACGCCGTTCAGGAGCTTCAGCCCCTGGCGAACACGCTCGGAAAGGCTCGTCTTCGGATTGGTCAGCGCGTCACTGACCGCCGGGTCGCCGAGGACCTCGGCGACGCCCGCAAGCTCGTTGCGCCAGCCTGCGATGTCCTTCGCTTCCTGCGCGAGCGCGAAATACGCCTCGGCGTAGCGGCGGGCGATGATGCTCGCGCGTTCCATTGTCAGTTCTGGCCGGCCTTGGCGCCGGGGTTGTCGCCAACCTTCTGCAGCGCGCCCTCGATGAGGCGCTGGTGCGTCTTGTCATCGATCGCCGATCCCAGCACACCCTCGGCCGCCGAGATGACCATGTTCGCCACTTCGGCGCGCAGATCCTGGATGGCGCGGTCACGCTCCGCATTGATCTCGGTTCGCGCGTGCTCAACGAGCACCTCTGAGTCGGCCCTGGCCTTCGCGAGGACTTCGGCGGTATCGGCCGTGGCCTCCTGGTGGGCGCGATTGAGGATGTCGCGAGCCTGGGTCCGCGCCTCTTCGAGCTGCTGATCGACTTCGACCTTGACGTTGGCCAGGCGTTGTTCAGACTCAGCTGCTGCCTTGAGGCCGGCCTCGATTTTGTTCTCGCGCTCGGTTGCCGCCTTGATGATCGCGGGATACGCCCACTTCCCGAGAATGATGATCATCAGGATGAACGCGATCAGCTCAGCAAAGAATGTCCCGTTCGGGGTGAGCAGTCCGGCGTCCGGCGAAGCCGCGAGCAACATCGTCACAAACCCTTATCCGGCAATGACGTAGATGAAGAAGAAGCCGAGCGCGAGGTTGATGAAGTACATCCCCTCAACGAGTCCGATGATCAGGAACATGGTGACCTGCAACCGGCTCTGCGCCTCCGGCTGACGGGCGGTTCCGGCGATGGTGGCGTTACCGGCGAGACCGTCACCGATGGCGGCGCCGATTGCGCCACCGCCCAGTGCAAGTCCGGCGGCGATCAGCGCTCCCATCAGGATCAGCGCATGGTTCATGTGGTGGCTCTCCTCAACTCGTTGCGTGTACTGCTGTGCCGTGATGCTCTTCTTCGAGTCCTTCACGGGCCATGCCGAAATAGATGATCGTCAGTAGCATGAAGATGAACGCCTGGATGGTGCCGATGAGAAAGACATCGAACAGCTTCCAGCCGACGAGCAGGATCACCCAGATCGGCGACGTTGCGGTCTGGAACACTGAAGATCCTGCAAACGCGACGTAGCCGAGGGTCAGCAGGAACACCATCACGAGGCCGCCGAAGATGTTGCCGAACAACCGGAGTGCAAGGCTGAGCGGCTTTGCGACCTCCTCGATGATGTTCAGCGGCGTGAATGCGATGCGCGCCCAGAGCGGCAGCTCGAACGGCTTCGTAAAGCGGCGCAGGTACCCGCGGAACCCGAGCACGTGGATGCTGTACCACTGCACGATCACGATCACCGCAAGCGCCATCGCCAGCGTGAGGTTGATGTCAGCGGCTGCGGGTTCCACCGGGGACGTCAACGGAAAGAAATCGAGCCAGTTGGCGAAGAGGATGAAGAGGAAGATCGTGGCTGCGATGGGGGTGACGAACTCCGCGTCGTCGCCGATCATCTGCTTGATCAGATCGCGGATGTAGTTGAGCAGCAGCTCCAGCACCATCTGGAGCTTGCCCGGCTTGCCCGAGCTGAGCCGGCGCGCAACCCCGAGGCCGATCGCCAGGGTGATCACGATGGCGATGCCGCTCGAGATGAGCGTGTCGTAGTTGAACGTGCACAAGAACTTCTGGCCACACACCTGGATCGTGGGATGGTTGCCGGGGGCGGGGATGAGCGAGGCTGCGACGATCATGTGATTCGCAATTGCTCACGCAGCGCGGCCGCAGCGAGGATCACCTGAGCAACCCCGAGCCCGAGAATCACCAGCCAGACGTTGGCGATCCCGAAGGCGAGGCCGATGGCGATGCCGATGAGACTCAGCGTCATGATTCGCAGGAGGCTTGTCGCAAGAAACGGGATCGGAAGCGCGATCAGCTTCGCCGCCATGGCGCCGTTAAGGGATCCGATCGCCAGTCCCGTCGCGAGCGCACCGCCCGAACCTGGATGCCCAACAATGATCCCCACGATCGCGGCGATCACTGCGGCGCCGGCGCACACCAAGGCAGCATTTCGGACGAGGCGCAACGCATTTGCGGCGGTCTTCGGGCGCGACGAAGTGCCGTCCGAGGTCACCTCTGCTCCCGCTGCCTTCACTTGGACTGTCAAACCAAGGCAACGATATCAATTGGGTGCCGCGACACGACCCAGCGCTTTGTCAGATGAAGCGTTTGAACTGGACGAACGCGACGTAGCAGCCCGCCGTGATGCCGACCAGCAGCCCGACGAGGACGCCGATCGCGCTGATGTGCAGCAGGAGGTCGACGCCCTCACCGAGGAGCAGGGGCAGCAGGAACGCGACGGCGATCTGCATCCCGAGTCCGGCGAGCTCACCCCCGGATGGCGGTCGAGGCGACGGAGCGCCGCTCAGTCGGGCTCACCTCGGTGGTGAATGTGCGATGGCCGGTTCCGCCGACCCTCCACCTGGACCTCGCCCTCCTCAGCCACGGCGAAAGGGAGGCGGGGCGTCCGGCGCCGGTTGCGCCAGACGAGCCCGACCAGCGACACGACGAGGAGGCCGAGCGCGATGAAGATGATCGTGCGGTGCCCGTAGATGGTGAGCGCCAGGCAGCCGAGGATCGCGGTCACCAGGTAGAAGGTCACTGCCGTCTCGAGCGGAGTCATGCCGACGGCCCGTAAGCGGTGGTGGAGGTGCCCTGCGTCCGGGGCGGCGGGATTCCGGCCGGCGAGCGTGCGCCGGACGATGGCGAACAGGGTGTCGCCGATCGGCAGGCCGAGCGCGATGAGCGGCACGAGGATCGAGAGGCCAACGACGACTTTGGCGACGCCGAGGATGGTGATGAGTGCCAGGGCGACGCCAAGGAAGTGGCTGCCCAAGTCACCCATGAAGGCGCGCGCCGGCGGCAGGTTGTAGACGAGGAACCCGAGGCAGCAGCCCATGACCGCGCCGCTCAGGATCACGACGCCGGTCTGTATCTGCGCCTCATGGCCGGGCGGCCCGATCCGGCTGATCGCGGCGAGCAGGCAGACGGCAGCGACGATCGCGATGACGCCGGCCGCGACCCCGTCGGCTCCGTCGAGGAGATTGACCGACACCTGCATGCCCACCAGCCACACCACGGTCACCGGAGCGCTCAGCCACATGAGATCGATGACCGACGGTGTGTGGGCTCCGGGGACTGCGATGGTGGTGATCGTGATGCCCAACAGCACCGCGAGAACGCCGACACCAACCTCGATGCCGAGCTTGCTCCGCCACGAGAGGTCGAGGATGTCGTCGACGGCCATCGCCACCGTGATGGCGGCGGTTACCGCAAGGACTTGCCAGCGATCGTTGATGCTCGAACCGAAGATCGCTATCGCTACCGCGAACCCGGCGAACATCGCGATCCCGCCGAGCCTGGGCGTCGCCTGACGATGGAGGTGGCGAGCGCCGTCGGGCTCGGCGACCGCGCCGGTCCTCCGCGCGAGCCAGATGGATCCCGGCACGGCGGCCATGCAGACGGCACTCGCCACCAGAAACGGCGGGAGCGCCGTCAGCCACGGCGAGTCGGCGGGGATCACGCCGGTGGCAAGTCCCGGTATGGCAGCGGGAAACGCCGGCAGAGCGCCAGGCTCCGAGCGCGGACATCGGCCCGCACGTCGGAGTCATCGAACCCGGTGAGCATGCTGTGCACGAGATCCGCGATCTCGTCCATCTCCGCCTCGCCCATGCCACGCGATGTCACCGATGGGCTGCCGAGCCTGATGCCGTTGGGGTTGAACGGCGATCCGCCGTGTCCGGGAAACGCGTTGGCGTTCACGGTGACACCCACCTCGTCAAAGGCCGACTGCACCGCGCGACCACGGAGGCCGATCGGACGCAGGTCGATCACCATCAGGTGGTTGTCGGTCCCGCCCGTGGTGAGCACCAGACCGCGCGACATGAGGCCGGCGGCCATCGTCTTTGCATTCGCGACGACCTTGTGAGCGTAGTCGCGGAACTCTGGCTGCGCGCACTGCTTGAACATGACCGCCTTGGCAGCGATCGCATGCATCTGCGGGCCGCCCTGGACGTTGGGGCATGCCGCCTTGTCGATCTGATCGGCGTGCTCGGACTTGCAGAGGATGACGCCACCCCAGGGTCCGCGCATCGTCTTGTGGGTCGTCAACGTGACGAAATCGGCGTGCGGCACCGGACTCGGGTGAGCCCCGCCCGCGACGAGACCGGCGAAATGGGCCATGTCGACCATCAGGTACGCATCGATCTCGTGAGCGATCTCCGCGAAGGCCGCGAAATCGAGGATGCGCGGATACGAGCTGTACCCCGCGACGATCATCTTCGGGCGCACCTCGAGCGCGCGCTCACGGACCGCTGCCATGTCGAGGACGCCGGTCTCCTCGTCAACGAAATAGGGCTCGAAGTGGTAGATCCGGCCGCTGAAGCTGACCGGCGATCCGTGGCTCAGGTGGCCGCCCTGATCGAGCGCCATGCCGAGCACCGTGTCGCCCGGGGTGAGGACGCTTGCGTAGACGGCCATGTTTGCCTGCGTGCCGGAATGCGGTTGGACGTTGGCGTGGTCGGCGCCGAAGAGCGCCTTCGCACGATCCCTGGCCAGGTTCTCGACCTGGTCGACGACTTCGCATCCACCGTAGTAGCGCTTACCTGGGACGCCTTCGGCGTACTTGTTGTTGAGCCATGAGCCGAGCGCCTCGAGGACCGCGACGGACGCGAGGTTCTCCGACGGGATCAGCTCGAGGGTCTCCTCCTGGCGGACCAACTCGGCATCGAGCAGCGCGGCAACCTCAGGATCGGTCGCGCGCAACGCGGGCTTGTCGGTGAATCCGGCGCCGCTGGTGGCTCCCGGACGGATTTCGACAGGTGTGCTGGTCACTGCGATCTCTGCCCCTCCGAACTGGTTGAAGGTGAACCCCCGAGAAGTGAGCGCAACACGGCAGCGGAAATCGGGCCTTCGCGAAGCACGCGGGGGGTGTTTGACGTGCAGTCGATGATAGTCGAGGCAAGTCCGCCACAGTGACCGCCGGCGACGACGGCGTCGACCTCGTCGCCGAGTGCCGCGATGACCTCGGCCGCGGTGGTCGCGGCCGGCTCCCCGTGACGGTTGGCGCTGGTCGTGGCAAGCGGGCCGGTGCGCCGGAGCAGCTCGAGCGCGATCGGATGGTCGGGGACGCGAACGCTGAGCGTCGTCCCGGTCCGCGGGATCGCCCAGCGGCGGGTGCGCAGCCCGCAGATGATCGAGAGCGCGCCGGGCCAGAACGCGCCGGCGAGCCTTCGAGCTTCGGGGCTGAGATCGACGTCCTCCTCCACCTCGGCGATGGACGCGCTCAGCAGGGTGAGCTCGAGGGCGGCAGGACGTCGTTTGATCGCGTAGACGCGGTCGACTGCCGCCGCATTCGCGGGATCACACGCCGAGCCCGAAGACCGTGTCCGTTGGGAAAGCGATCACCCCGCCACGTGCGATCGCGGCGACCGCGGCGTCGACTGTCATCGCAGCTTCGCATCGATGACGCGAGTCCTGCCGGTCAGGTCGGCCACGGGCGATACGCGCATGCCGGGCAGTGCGGACTCCACCATCGCGCCGACGTCGTCGGCGCGCCGCGGATCGACCTCGAGCAGGAGGCGCGTTGTGGTCACGTGCGTTCGGAGTGAGGCGAGCAGCGCGCGATAGGCATCGAGCCCATCGACGCCGCCGAGCAGCGCCCCATGCGGCTCGAAGTCGCGCACGTCGCGATCGACGCCGGCCAGCTCACCAGTGGTGACGTAGGGAGGATTGCTGACGATGAGGTCGAAGCCACCGTCGAGCGCATCCGCCCACGAGCAATCGACAAAGGTGGCGGCCACGTCCAGCCGTTCGGCGTTCGCGCGCGCAACCTCGAGTGCCGCGGCGCTGACGTCGGTCGCAACCATGTCCGAGCCCGGCACCTCGGCAGCAACGGTGATGGCGATGCAGCCGCTCCCCGTGCCGAGGTCGGCGACACGCGCCGGACGACCGTCGAGAGCACGCAGGGCCAGCAACGCGCGCTCGACGATCGTCTCGGTATCAGGGCGCGGGATGAGCACGTCGCTCGTCACCGTGAAGGGCCGGCCGTAGAACTCACGCGTGCCCGTGATGTACGCCACCGGCTCGCCCTTACCACGGCGCCGGATGAGCTCACGAATCGCGCTCAGCTCCTGCTCGTCGAGCGGTCGGTCGAACTGCAGGTAGAGGTCGAGCCGGCGGATGCCGAGCGCCTGCGCGCAGAGCAGCTCCGAGTCGAGTCGCGCGCTGCTGCTGCCGTGATCACCGAGGTAGGTGGTGCTCAGACGGAGGACATCGATGAGGATGGGTGCGGCGGACGCCACCTCAGGCAGCGTGCCCCGGGAGACCACCATCAGGGTCGTCCTCGAGCAAGCGGCGAGCCTGGTCCTCGTTCGAAAGCGGCTCGATCAGCAGGTCGAGATCGCCGTCGAGCACACGCGGCAGCTGGTGCACCGTGAAATCGATGCGATGGTCGGTCACGCGTGACTGCGGGAAGTTGTACGTCCGGATCTTCTCGCTGCGGTCACCGCTGCCCACCATCGACCGTCGCGTTGCGCGCAGCTCGGCTTCGCGTTTGGCTTCGGCGAGGTCGTAGAGACGGGCTCGCAGCACGCGCATCGCCTTCGCGCGATTCTTGATCTGCGACTTCTCGTCCTGGCACGTCACCACGAGTCCGGTTGGCAGGTGCGTGATGCGCACCGCCGAGTCGGTGGTGTTGACGCTCTGCCCACCGGGACCCGTGCTCCGATACACATCGATCTTGAGGTCGTTCTCGTTGACCTCCACCTCGAGCTCGTCCGCCTCGGGGAGGACGACGACCGACGCGGCGGACGTATGGATGCGTCCCTGCGCCTCGGTCTCGGGGACGCGCTGCACACGGTGCACACCCGAACTCGAACTTCAGCCGCGAGTACGCACCCTGACCGTGCACCTCGAACACGATCTCCTTGAAACCGTGACCGGACGTCTCGTTGTGGTCGAGCACCTCGATGCGCCAGCGCTGACGCTCCGCATAGCGCGAGTACATGCGGAACAGATCAGCACCGAACAACGCCGCCTCATCACCGCCGGTGCCGGCGCGAATCTCGACGACGACGTCGCGGTCGTCATTGGGATCGGCGGTGAGCAGAATCGCGCGCAGGTGCTCGTACTCGTCGTTCGCTGCCGCGAGTTGTGCCTCGTGCTCCTCCTCCGCCATGGCCACCATTTGCGGATCCGTTTCCGCATGGGCCATTTCCGTCGCCTCGCGCGCCGCGCTCTGCGCCTCGCGCCAGCGACGCGCGGCCTCGACAACCTCGCGCAGTTTCGCCTGCTCACGCGACAGCTGCTGCACGCGGTCAAGGTCCTGGTATGCGTCGGGTGCGCTCAGCAACGTCTCGAGCTCGACATATCTCGCTTCGAGGGCGGCGAGGCGTTGCTCGAACGCTGTCAACTCCGTCTCCGCCTCAGGCATCAGCGAGCGCCCGTGATTTCGTAGACAGGACCATCGCCCTGATGCAGGCCGTCGCGAGCAGCGTCGAGCGCGGCGATGGCGACCTCGATCTGCCGATCGTCCGGATTCCGCGTGCTCAGCAGTTGCGCGCCGAGCACGGGCGCGAGCGCAATCCTGCCGACGGCGGTGCCGCGAATGCGGATGAGCGCACGGATGACCTCGTACGACACGGCGGCGACCACGGGGACGAGCAGGATCTGGAGGACGAGACGCAGCGCAGTGGGCACGAGTCCGAGTGGTGCAAATACTGCGACGCTCACGAATGCGACCACCACGAGAAACCCGGTGCCACAGCGCGGATGCAGGCGGCTCGACGCGCGGACGTGGTCGAGGTCGACCGCGTCTCCGGACTCGAGCGCATTGATCGCCTTGTGCTCTGCGCCGTGGTACTGAAAGAGCCGGCGCACGTTGGGGATGAGGCTGATCAACGAGAGATACGCGACGAGCACGAACGCCCGAATCACGCCCTCGATGAGCACCGACGTGATCGATTCGGTTGTGTGATGCAGCAGGCCGCCGAGCAACAGCGGCACACCGATGAACAGCGCCAGCGCGAAAACGAGCGACGCGATCATCGCCCCGCGCATTGCGCCGTCGCCGATCTCGGCGTCCTGACCGAGCTGCACGGTCGCCGACCACTGCAGCGCGCGTATCCCGAGGTGGATGGTCTCGTAAAGTCCCGCAACGCCCCGGAGGAACGGACGGCGCCAGATCCCTGCCGTGTACACGCGAGACCGCAGCACGTCGGTGCAGACCGTGATGTCACCGTTGGGACGTCGCGCCGCTATGGCATAGGTGTCGCGGCCGCGCATGAGCACCCCTTCGATGACCGCCTGGCCTCCATAGAAGAAGGTGCCGGGCGGCGCGCTCACGGCGTTGAGTACCACGGTGAGCGCGAAGTCACGGCAGCGCTGGGCTGAGGGCATGATCGGCATGCTAGTAGTAGTACCCAGATCGTGGTAGGATCCCGCGCCAAAGGGGGAAGGGATAGATCGGGATCAGGCGTGGTGACGCCTGTGGGAGGTGATTCCATGTGGCGGCGGCGCACCCTATCTGTTTCACCTGCGCGCATATCGAAGGTGCTCACCCGCCGGCGTGCATCGAGGCTCCTGGTCCTCAGCATGATCAGCGCCCTCACGCTTTTGTGGCTGCACGGATCAGTCCCCGCCCCGGTGCGCGCGATGTCTGCCTCGACGTCAGTCCAGGTGGTGCGCAACTTCGGCGGCCGTCTGACGTCCGCCGGCACGCTCATCAAGGTCTCACCAAAGGTCGCGACCGCACCGGGGGATACCCTGGTCGGCATCGTCGAGGTACGGCGGATCACCGGACTGACGATGGTTACGAAGATCAGCGACAGCAGCGGCAACTCCTGGGTCAAAGCCGCCTCGGTGCACAACCGAAACGTTGATGAAGAGCTGTGGTATGTGGGCGACGCTGCGGGCCTCACGTCCACGGGAAGCATCACCGTGAGCATCGCGCTGGCGGCCGCGATCGCCGTAACCTTTGTCGAGCTGAACGGCGTCGACCCCGCAGCACCACTTGATGTCACCGCCACGAACATCGGCATCAACGCACTGCCGACCATCGGTCCGACCTCCGGCACCGTGAACCCAAGCGAGATCGCGATCGCCGCCATCGGATGGGCAAGTGGGGCGACGCCGAGCGGACAGACCTCCGGCTATACGCTCCTTCCCACGCAACGCTCAACCGCCACGGGCGAGCCGATCGGGGAGGCCACCGCAGTGCACGTGCTGACCGCCACGGGGCCCCAGACGTACGGCGCCACACTCTCCGCATCAGCTTCATGGACGGGCATCCTCGCGACTTTCGAGGCGCCAGAGGCTCCCCCGACGCCCACGCCGACAGCGACGGCGACACCGAGTCCCACATCGACATCGACACCCTCGCCCAGTCCGACGCCGTCTGGAAGCCCCATCAAGCATGTCGTCGTGATCTACCAGGAGAACCACTCCTTCGACGAAACGCTTGGTGACTGGTGCTTCACATCGCCCGGGCGATGCCTCGGATATGACGTCACGCAGCCGGTGACCCTCGCCGGAGGCACGCAGATCACCATGCAGCAGTCCGCGGACGTCGTCCCGCATGTGGATCACACTGTCAAGTCCCAGGCGCTCGCAATCGACGGCGGACTGATGGACGGCTGGCTGGGCATACCAGGGTGCGGTGCAACCTCAACGATCGTCGGCTCCGTTCCCTATGGTTGCCTCACCTATTACGCACCGGCTCAGATACCGAACCTGATCTCGCTGGCAACCAATTTCGTCGTCTCCGACGAGACCTTCAGCATGGCCGACAGCCCGTCGTGGGGCGGCCACGTCTATTCCGTGGCGGCCACCAATGACAACTTCACCGGCGACAATCCCTTCCCTCCGGTGCCGACCCCACCTGGGTACAGCGCTGGACCGGGATGGGGTTGCAACTCCAACAAGGTGACCAACTGGATCGAATCCTTCGACGGAGTCATCACCAAGCAGCCGTCGTGCATCCCTGATCCCACGCTCGGCATCGCAAACGGCGGCGCCTTCGAGCCCACGCCGGCGCAGTACGTGCCCACGATCATGGACCGGCTCGACGCGGCCGCTCTCACTTGGCGTCTCTACACAGCACCGAGTGCGGACCCTGACTACATCTGGGCCGTCTGCCCCTCGTTTGCCGAATGTCTCGACAGCGGACAGGCGCAGAACATGGTCAACACATCGCAAGTCCTCACCGACGCTGCCTCAGGCACGCTGCCGAACTATTCGCTCGTGCTCGATGGCACGGGGACGCAAGCCAATGTCGCGCAGCACAACGGCATGTCGATGTCGGTCGGCGACAGTTGGATCGGCCAGGTTGTCTCAGCGATTGAGAACGGCCCGGACTGGAATTCGACCGCTATCTTCATCACGTACGACGATTGCGGATGCTTTTACGATCACGTCGCTCCCGGGCTCAATCCCGACGGCACGCAGGAGGGCACGCGGATACCGATGGTGATCGTCTCGCCATACGCCCGGGCGGGGTTCACCGATTCGGCGCACGCGACGTTCGCGTCAATCCTCGCGTATGTCGAACAGACCTTCGGCCTGACCCCGCTCGGCATCAACGACGCAGAGGCGTATCCGTACACCAACGCATTCGATTACTCGCAAACCCCGCTCGCCGGCATAGCGATGCGGAAGGAGTCGATCTCAAGAACCGAGCAGGAGTACATCGCGTCGCATCCGGGCATCCCGGACGACCCGACCTAATCAGGCCTTCTTGGCTTGCTCGGCGCGGCGGCGGAAGCGTTCAACCTGGCCGCCGGTGTCGATGATGCGCTGCGTTCCGGTGAAGAACGGGTGGCACACGGAGCAGACCTCGGTCTTCAGCTCAGCGAGGGTCGATCCAGTCGCGAAGGTGTTGCCGCACAGGCAATGAACTTCGGCGTCGGTGTGGTACTCGGGATGGATTGCAGTTTTCATGGGGCGCCTAGATTCGCGGGGAAGGAACTCAAGCACGATACCACGGCAGCGCAAAGCTCAATCCACGGCCATGACGACCGGCCGGGTGAAGTTTCCGTGGGACACGGAGGGGAGCCGGTCGACGAGCTGGTGGTATGCGGCGGCGAGCCCGATGCCGTCCTCGGGCAGCAGCCCACGCGCCGTCAGGACGTCGACGAGCCAATCGTGGTCGCAGTTCAGCGAGCGCCACTGGATCTGACGGGCGCCCATCTCGACGGCCGCGGCTGCGGTGCGGTCCAGCTCTTCGCTCGAGTCGGTGACCCCGGGGAACGTCAGAAGGTTGATGCACACCTGTCCGCCGGCGCGCAGACATCACCCGCCCGCACTCGATGACGTCCTCGATCGAGTACCCGACCGGCCGGTAGTAGGCACGAAAGATGGGGTCGTTGAACGAGATCGCGCTGATGCGCACGCTGTTGCAGCCCGCGTCGATGAGGCGCTGCAGGGTTCGTGGGCGGCTCCCGTTGGTGTTGACATGGATCGTCGCCGCAGGGTGCGCTGTCCGGATCGCGGCGACCGCGTCGGCGAGCACGTCGTCGCGGGTGAGTGGCTCGCCCTCGCATCCCTGACCGAACGAGACGATGCCCGCGTCGATGCCCCCGAGGTGGAAATCGGCCATGCCGCTCAGCTCATCTGCGGTCGGCGCAAAGCGCATGCGCGGCTGGGGCGCCGGCGCGGCGCCGTCGGTCTGCAATGAGATGCAGCCCAGGCAGTCAGCGTTGCAGGCGGGAGACGCCGGCAAGGCACCCTCATAGCGACGCAGAAAGGTGTTCTGCGCCGTATAGCAGCGCAATTCGGTGGCGCAGTTGGCGAGGTGGTCCACGAGCCGGTTTCCGGGAAGTGAGGCGCGCGCGGCCTCGATCGCCTCGGGGAGTTCCGCGCCCGCGTAGCGCGCCGGCTCCCACCAGCCGAACCCGTCCGTGTTCAGTGCAGCGACTCGCAACTCGTCGTGGTGTTCCACCACAGCGGCGTAGCCGTATAGCGGGAGGCGGCGGCTGCCGGGCAGCGGTCGCGATGCGGGCAGCAGCGTGCGCAGGAACCCGACCGGAAGCACCGCCGCAACGGGGAGGAGGTCGGCCTCGACGTCGACCGGACGGTTCTTGGCGTCGAGCGCGAGCGCCCTCCGTCCGGGGAGGTGCATGAGCGTCGTCCCTTCGGGGATGGGGATGAGCTCGGTCGCATCGAGCGGGACCAGCTTGCCGCCGGATCGCGCAGCAGGACGGAATCCGCCGAGGACCTCGAGCTCGCCGTCAGGGCGCGCAACAACAGGACGCATGCCTCGATTCTCCCCCAGGGCCGGTCAGGTCAACCTCGGGTCGCTACGGGACGAGTGTCGACCCACCCGCGTTTGCGATCTCGTGGGCAGAGCGCCGCTGGCAGTTGCCGACAACCGCGACCGCGCCGGCGCCGATGGCGAAGACGAGGCAGATCACGATACCGACGATCGAGATGCCGGTGATCGGACCGATCAGGCCCGAGAGGAGCAGTCCAGCGATGACCACCGCTCCCAGGAAGGTGGCGAGTGTCAGCCAGTACGTCGACGGCGTCACCCACGTCGTTCGCAGCGTGCCGCTCGCAGGCTTGGAGAACATGGCGACCATGAAGGCGTCAGCGACCGGGATGACCGCCGAGCCGAAGCCGGTAGTCGGAGGAACGGGAGAATCGGGGATGCGCGTGAAGACGTTGGGCATGTGATCCAGGGTATTACGCGGCAGCGAGTTCGTCCGGGATCGCGGTCACAACGTGACTTTCTCCTGCGCGGGCTACCCGGATCACCATGAAACGCTCGATCGGCCCGTCCACCATCAGCCGCTGCAGGTCGCGCGGGCTCTCGATGGGCCGGCCGTCCACCTCGAGGATGATGTCGCCGGCACGCAGCCCCGCCGACTCGGCCGGACTTCCCTTGACGACCTCAACCACCTCGAGACCGCGCCGGCTGCCGAGCGCGCCTTCCCACCGGGGCGGGATCGGTCGCGAGACGCCGGCGACCCCGAGGTGGGCGCGGCGAACGCGGCCGTCACGCACGAGCGCGCCGATGATGCGCTCGGTCGTCGTGTTGATCGGCACGGCGAGGCCGAGCCCGGCGCCCGCGAGCGCGGTGTTGATACCGACGACGCGTCCGGCTGAAGTCCGCGAGCGCTCCGCCCGAGTTTCCGGGGTTGAGCGCCGCGTCGGTCTGGATGACGTCGTCGATGACCCGCACGTGATCGCCGGCGCGCGCCGGCAGCGAGCGGCCGAGCGCGCTGACGACACCGGCAGTGACGCTGCCGGCGAGCCCGAGCGGATTGCCGATGGCGACGACGAGCTGGCCGACTCGGAGCGCGCCGGCGTCGCCGAGCGTCGCGGGTTCGAGGTCGCCGTGCTCGGCGACGAGCACCGCCAGGTCGGACAGCTCGTCGCGGCCGCGGACGCGAAAGCGCAGCCGCCGGCCATCGGCCAGATCGAGCCGGCCGCCGTCACCTCCCGCAACCACGTGCGCGGAGGTGACGAGCAGACCGTCAGCGCTCAGCGCGACGGCCGAGCCACTCCCGGCGGGGCCTCGACGGCCTCCGCCGGCAGCGACCTGGACGGCGGCCACCGACGGCGCCAACGTCGCGGCAACCCGGGTCAGGGTTCGCGAGTAGGCGTCGAGCAGCTCGCCGTCGTCGATCCGGGTCAGGCGACATCCGGACCTTCCGCCCGGGCCTTCTGCACCGCGGTGAGGGCGCCGCGCAGGCTCTCGATCCAGTCGGACTGGTGCTGGCCGACGAGCCGGACGCACCAGGCAAGCGCCTCGCTGCGGCTGCGCGCGACGCCCGCCTCGATGAGGGTGTCGAGCACGCGGCGATCGCCGATGCGCAGTCGCGTCATCACGGGCACGCCGAGGGTGGTGAACATCTCCTCGACGCCGCCGCAGCGGGCGCCCCACGAGACCTTGCGGCCGAAGAGACGCTCGGCGTCACGGGCGACCTTGACGCGGGCGTCGCGGGTGTCGCTCCGGAATCGCGAGATCCGGGCGCTGCGAGCCGCGGCCTTGGTGCCTTCGGCGGCGTCAGCGGGGAGCTCTGGCTCATCGATCGTCGCCGACGATCAGGATCTCGTCGGGATCGGAGGTGATGGTGGGGGCAGACTTGTAGAGCCCCTCGGGCAGGCGGCCGGCGAACCAGCCGGAGACTTCGTCGTCGGTAAGCGGGTCGGGAGCGCTGTGTCCTTTCATGGATTACATGATTACACAGACGTTGAGGAAATGCCCAGGGTCCCGTCGCTCACCGACGACTAGTCGGGGGCGCTCAGGTGCAGGACTGGATGACGACGTTGATGACCGTGCCCGGCGTCCCGAACGTATTCATCCGCGCCCAGAAGCGCTCTTATTGATGGTCTGGTCGCTCCTCAAGCTGCAGGAACTCGATGACCACGGTGAGCACAGTCCCCGGAGTTCCCTTGGTGTTCAGGTGCGCCCAGAACCGCTCCTGGTCGTTGGGCATGCCGATGCGCTGGAATCCGACGTGCGGGTGAGTGCTGGTCTGGCTGGTGGCGACATTGACCTTCCAGCCGGAGCTGGCCTTGGCGTCGGTCACCCGGAGGCGTCGTGTTGCTCTCCTGCACGAGGGTGACTGTTCCGCCGTTGCCGACCGGGAAGGAAGCCTGATTGCCATGACCCGGCGCGGGGTTGTTCGTCGTGTCCTTCGGCCCGCACGTGATGCCAGGGGCAGTAGTCGACGCGGTAGCCGGCGTGGCGGCAATGGTCATTCCGCCGCCCAGCACCATCGCGATTGCGAGCACGGAGCGCGCGGTTCGGAAAGATTGAAAGATGGTCATATGCGTTCCTCCTGAATCGATATCCCGTCGAGGGATGCCTGATCCGTCGAGCCTACTCGCGTGTACCGGCTCTGCCAACCACCGATACCGCGAGCCCAGCGAGTGAGTTCGGCCGAGATCAGGACCGGGGCGCGCGTCAGCCGATGGATATCTCCTTGGATGGCGGCATCTCGAAGCGGAAGAGCGATGCCCCGGTGAGGTTGTACCGGCGCCGGGCGAACAGGTAGCAGACCCAGCCGATGACGGTGTTCAGCCCCTTGTCCGCCAGCCGCTGCATGACCGAGATCGCGGCGGCGATGTCGAAGCTGAGCCCGAGCGCGACGAGCAGCCCCGCGGTGCTCGCCTCCACCGCGCCGAGGCCCCCCGGCGAAAAGCTCAGCCACGCCGCCCCCTGCGTCACCGCGTAGACGAAGCCGGCGCCCGTCCAGCTGAGCTTCCCGGGGTCGACCGCCTGCGCGACCGCCCAGAGCAGGGTCACCGCCATGACCGCCTGGGCCGACGCTCAGCGGCAGGTAGCGGTACGTGTCGGGATGGCGGAAGAGCACGCGCGTGTCGCGATGCAGCTCGTCCACCGCGGGCCGGATGCGCCGCAGCGACCGGCACCCGCTCGATGATGCGGCGCACGCGCGCATAGAGGCTCTCGACGGTGAGGATGGCGACGATCGCGACGACGAAGAGCATCGGCACGATCACCGCGATCGCGATGAGTGCAGACCGAGCGCCTTCGGCAGCGCGAGCACGAAGAGCATGAACACGAACAGCAACTCCTGCACCGTCTCGCTCGCGACCACCGCGCCGAGATGCACCGCCGCGGCTTTCGAGACGAGCAACGCGCGAGTCAGCTCGCCGAGCGGAAGCAGTGCAGTCGCCTGACCGGTCTCGGTGAGAAACACCGTGTCCAGCAAGGGAAACTTGATGCCGAGCGCGCGGTTGAGCGTCCACCAGCGCACGCCCTGGACGACGTAGAAGCCGACCGCGAGCATGACGACGATCGGGATGTAGACGAGGTTGAATCGCTCGAAGGCGATGCCGATCTTGCGGGGGTCCGCGTACACGAGCAGCGCGGCGATCGCGCCCAGCGCGAGCAGCAGCGGGAGATATCCCAGCCAGCGCCGTGCGCGTGCGGCGCGGCTTGCCGCCGTGCCCCGCCCGAGCGCGTTGCTCATCGGCACGGGCCGCCTCCGTCACCACGCCTCGATGGTAGGCGCATCAGGACGCCGCCGGTATCCGCGATCATACCCGGCGGATCCATCAGTCCGGTGGCGCGCCCCCCGGCCAGGGCAGCGCCGCAAAGCCGATCGTCCCGGGCCGGTGTGCGCGCCGAACATCGGGCTCAACGCGAGGGTCTCGCAGCGCACCGCGTGCAAGCGATGCCGCGACAGCTGGCCGGCGAGCTCGGCCGCCTCGTCGGGCGCGTCGGCGTGGAAGACCACGAACCACAGCGGGCCCGAGCCGAGCTCGTCGACCGCGGCGTGCTCGAGCTGCCGGATCGTGCCGGCTACCGTCCGCGCCAGCCCCACGCGGCCGGTGTCGCCGCCGTCGACGAGCTTGAACACCGGGCGGACGCGCAGCGTGTTCGAGATGCCGGCGAGCAGCGCCGGCACGCGGCCGCTGCGCGCGACGTAGGTGAGGGTCGCCAGCGCTCCGTAGACGCGGACCTGCGCGCAGGCTGAGCGCACCGACTCCTCCCAGCCGGGCGCCAGCTCGGGTCGTCTCGGCGAGCGAGGCGGCGCAGCGGGCGATCAGCGAGAACCCCGCCGACCGCGGTCCCGGTGTCGATGACCGTGACCCGGCGCCGGCCCTCCTCCGCCTCGAGCATGTCGGCGGCGAGGGTGGCCGTCGAGTGCATCCCGCTCCAGCGCTCGGGGATCGTGAGGCAGAGCACCGTCTCGGCGTCGCTGCGCCGGAACGCCTCGAGGTACGCGCCCGGCGACGGCGTGGCGGTGGCGGTCACCCCGCCGGCGCGGAGCAGTGCGTAGAAGGCCTCGTACGTGTCCGTCGTCCCGTCGTCGATGAACTCCGCGGCCGCCGACCGTGATGCGCTGCGGGACGACCACGACGCCATGCTCGAGGTCCTCCTGCAGCGCGGCGCCGCCGTCGACGACGATCGCGCGCTCGCGGAATGTCATCTACCGCACCGAAGCCGCATGATTGGCCGATCATGATCTCCCCGTGGGTCGTGGCGGGTTGGTGCCTCGCCGCCTATCTCGTCGGGGCGCTCCCGATCGGCTGGCTGCTGGTCCGCCGCAAGCGCTACGGGCTCGACCTGCGCCAGTTCGGCACCGGCAACATCGGCACGAGCAACGTCTACCGCCACGCCGGCATCGACGTCGCGATCATCGTCGGACCGCTGCAGTTCGCCCAGGGATTCGCGCCGGTGCTCGCGTCGCGTCTGCCGGTCTCCCGCTCGAGGCGAGCATGCTCATCGGGGTCTGCGCCGTGGCCGGCAACGGCTGGCCCGTCTACATGCGCTTCAACGGCGGGCGCGGCGTCGCGGTCGCCACCGGCGCCGTCGCGGCGCTGTCGGTCGCCGGCCTGATCGCGCTGCTGATGTGCTTCGCGTGGGGCGCGATTCGCGGCCGGATCGCGCTGGCGGTGCTCGTCGCCTTCGTGCTCCTGCCCGTGGTGGCGTTCGTCTTCGGCGGCTCGAACGGCTGGATCCTCGGGAGCGGATGCCTCGCGATCCTGGTGCTGCTCCTCCTGCGCCGCCTCGAGGGTCTGCCGAGCGATGCCCGCGTCTACGGCCACTTCTGGCGGCGCGTGTATCAGCGGCTCGTGTTCGACGAGCGTCCCGGGCGCCCGCTCATGGGACCGCGCACGGACCCGGGCGCGACGCAGCGACACTGACGGTCGGCCGTCAGTCCTCGTAGACCTCGCCGAACGGATACCACCACTCCGGCGCGCGCCTGACCGCGACCTCGAGACCGAGTCGCGATCCGCTGCATCGACCTCGGCGTCGCTGTCGCCCGGGCTCGATGATCGACCGGCGGGTGCACCACCAGGCGGTACAGCCCGCCCGTATCGCCAGCACTCGACCGGCATCACCGGCACCTGCGCGACGCGGCCGAGCCACGCGGCCGCGGTGCTGAACGCAACCCGGCCGCCGCAGAAATCGACGACAGCGGTCTCGCCACGCTCGGGGATGTCGCTGAGGATGGCGGCGAACCGCCCGCGCCGCACCGCGCGGATCAGGCCCGCGCGCGGCATCGGGACGACACCAGCACCTCCATGTCCTGGCGGCGCCGCGCCCACGCCGCGATCCGGGTGACGAGGTCAGGCCCGACCGGCGCCATCACCGTCGTGACGCGCAGCCCGAGGCAAGCCCGCAGCCCGGCGGCGACGTCCCAGCTGCCGAAGTGCGCGAGCGCGAACACTCCCCCGCCGTGCTCCTCGAGCGCGCGGTGCGCGTGCTCGAGCCCGTAGGCGCGGAAGTGCCGGTGCATCTGATGCGCGGGAACGCCGTACTGCCAGACGAAGTCGACCGACGTCCGGCGTAGTTGCGAAACGATGCGAGCGCGCGACGCCGTGCGTCGCGCCGGCTCAACGTCCGGGATCGAGACGCCGGTGGTTCGCGACGCATCGCCGCCGCGTCTGCCGGTGCAGCCAGCGTAGTTGCAGGTGCCGATGAGGTCCGCGAGCGCGTACCGGCCGGTCCCGAGCGCGCGAAGGACCAGGCTTGCGAGCCACAGACCCGCGCGGAGCGATCGCGGCGGTGGCTCGAGCAGCGCCTCGGCGCGCGACGGACCGGTCATCGGACCGGCGTCAAAGCACCTTGGGTGCCTGATCCGGCTGCAGCGCCACGTGGTGCTTGGCGATGATCTCGCGCACCGTTCCGCTCTGCGCGCGCATCACCAGGCTGTGCGTCTCGGCCCACCAGTTGTGATATCGGACGCCGCGGAGCAGGCCACCGCCGCTGATGCCGGTCACCGCGACGCTCACCTCGCGCCCCGGAACGAGCTGCTCCATGCTGAGCGACGCCTCGGGGTCGAAGCCTGCGGCTCGCATCGCGGCCGCCTCGTCCTCGTGGCGCACCCACGGACGGCACTGCAGCTCGCCGCCGAGGCAGCGCATCGCGCACGCGGCGACGATCGCCTTCGCGCGTCCCGCCCGACCCGATCATCACGTCGATGCCCGATCCGGGCCACGCGGCCATCATCGCGAGGCCGACGTCACCGTCGCTGACGATCGCGACCCGAACGCCGAGCGAGCGCAGGCGCTCGAGCAACGCCTGGTGGCGGGGCCGGTCGAGCAGCACCGACCGTCGAGGTCCTGCACCTGCACGTTCATCGCGAACGCGACGCGCCGGAGGTTGTTCTCCGGCGTGTCGCTGACGTCGACCGCGCCGCGCGCCTGGGGCCCGACCGCGATCTTGTGCATGTACGCCACCGGCGGCGGCAGCAGGATGCCGCCCGTCTCGGCCGACGCGGCCACGCTCAGCGCCTGGCTCAGCCCGCCGGCGACGAGGCTGATGCCGTCGACGGGGAGCAGCGCGAGGTCCACTCGGTCGCGTCCGCCGCCGATCGGTGCGGCCCGTGACGAGCCGGTTGTTCGAGCCCTCCGGCCCGATGACGATCCGGCCCTCGAACGGCATGCCGGTCAGCGCGTCCTCCATGGAGTTCTGCCCGGCCTCACGGGCGCCGCTCTTGTCGCCGCGGCCGAGCCAGCGGCCCACCGAGAGCGCCGACGCCTCGGTGCTGCGGAGCAGCTCGAGGCCGCGGTTGCGACCGCGTGAAGTCTCGCGCCGCCGCCGGTGTCGTGCGCGCAGCCGTGCTCATCGGCTCCAGCGTAGCGATCCGCTACGACGATCCCGACGAATGCCGTTCCCGGCGAGCTCGGGCTCGACCCGCGTGACGGCGAAGGTGGTGGGGTTGACGGCAGCGACCCAGCTGTTGGCCCCGCTCGCCATCAGGCCGTAGAGGAGCCCGTTCGATCCCCAGAACGAGGGGCGCGAAATCGCCGACGTTGCGATCGACCGCGCTGCCGGTCGCCAGATTGAGGATGCGGAGCGTCGGTGTCACCGTGGCGCCGCAGGTGTCCTGGCTGAGCGGGATGGTGATGTACGCCAGTGCGCTGCCGCTCGGCGCGAACGCCGCGTCGCCCGGCGACGCTCGTCCCCGAGAGGCTGTAGCTGTGCGTGACGACGCCCCGTGACGCGATGCGGATGCCGGCGGTGGCGCCGGATGTTGCGGTGTCGAAGCACGCCGTCTCC
The DNA here is from genome assembly GCA_963757475.1 of Candidatus Dormiibacterota bacterium. Classification (GTDB taxonomy): domain Bacteria; phylum Chloroflexota; class Dormibacteria; order Aeolococcales; family Aeolococcaceae; genus Palsa-851. The sequence continues at coordinate 287,097 of CAVWRW010000002.1, read as the reverse complement.
GCCCCTGGTCCCACGGTGCTGAGCGGGCACGAGGCGTCGTCGGTCAGTGCGGTGACGACGCCGGTGGACGCATTGATGATCCCTGAGTCCGCGGACTGCATCTGCATGTCGAATGAGCCGCATCCACACCCGCCCGTGGCACGCGTGCGAATGCAATGCCGTCTGCAGTCCAGGCGATGAGGTAGTAGTCCCAGCTCTGGCGGCGCGTCGGCAGTCGGATGGTTCGGGTCGGAGACGCGGTCGGCGACAACCGCTGCGGCTGTACCGGGCCGCACGACGACGATCCGATTCAGCGCGGTGCCGTTGCTCAGCTGATCCGACGTCGCATATGCGTACGAGGTGCCGTCGGGGCTGATGACGACGCCGTCCGCATCGGCCGGGATCGGCCCGAGCGAGCGCACTGCGCCGGTCGCGGTGAGCTCATGCTCCACGCCGGCCTGCGCCCAGTAGGCGCCGCCGGCGGCCGGCGGCCGTCATCCAGGTCGCGGTCGGGTGAATCGCGGTCTTCGCGATCACGGCGCCGGAGCCGTTGAGGATCTCCAGCCACTCGGATCCGCCGACGCCGGGAACCGTCGCGACGGTCGTGGCGTAGCGGCTGCGACGTCGACCGGCGGGATCGCCGCGGGCGTCACGACGGGACGCGGGTAGGTGCTGCGTGGTATCCGCATACGCGACGCCTTGAGTGGTTGCGCGAAGCGTGAGGGTGGAGACTGCCCCGCAGCCGGAGAGCACCAGCACCAGGGCTGGAAGGATGAGTGCGGCGCGCGTCGGGGTCATCGGTCAGTGCCTCCGTCAACTGGTCGAATGACGGTGCAACGGGCCCATGCACGGCCGGTTTCGCGTAACGATTACCGCAGTCGGCACGTTGCGCGCGGGTCAGACGGTGGTTGGCGCCTCGCTCGGCACGACGCTCGGGGCCTCGCCGTCCACGGCGGTCCCGCTCACGCTGATCCCTTTCGTCGCCGCGGCCATGAACGCGCGGAACAGCGGATGTGGCCTGCCCGGCCGCGAGCGAAACTCCGGATGGAACTGCGAGCCGACGAAGAACGGATGGTCGCGGAGCTCGATGATCTCGACGAGGCGACCGTTCGGCGAGCTGCCCGAGAACACGACGCCGGCGCCCGCGAGCGCCTCGCGATAGTGGTTGTTGAACTCGAAGCGATGGCGGTGGCGCTCGTAGACCACCGGCTCACCGTATGCCTCGGCCGCGCGCGTCCCGGGCGTCAAGCTTGCAGGGATACACGCCGAGACGCATCGTGCCGCCCTTCTCCTCGATGTCGCGCTGCTCGGGGAGCAGATCGATGACGGGATGCGAGGTGAAGGCGTTGAACTCCGTGGAGTTTGCGTCAGGAGCGTCGAGAACCTCGCGGGCGATATCGACGACGGCACATTGCATTCCGAGGCAGAGCCCGAGATACGGGACCATATGCTCACGCGCGTATCGCGAAGCGAGCACTTTGCCTTCGATGCCACGATGGCCGAAGCCACCGGGCACGACGATACCGTCGACACCCTCGAGCGGGCTCATGTCCTCGTCGAGATGCTCGCTGTTCACCCAGACCAGCTGCGAGATCGGCACCGCAATGCACCGCCGCGTGCTGCAGGGACGCGATGACGCTGATGTACGCGTCCGGCATCTCGACGTACTTGCCGACCAGCGCGATGCGCACTGCCGGCTTCGGCGCCGCGATACGCGCGCACAGATCCCGCCACTCGGTGAGATCCGGTGCGGTGACGTTGAGGCCGAAGAGCTGCACGATGTAATCGCCGAGCCCCGCTTCCTCGAGCATCAGCGGCACCTGGTAGATGGAGCTCGCGTCCGGGACGTTGATCACGGCGCGCATCTCGACGTCGCCGAACAGCGCGATCTTCTCCTTCAGCGGCTCGCCGATCGGCTTCTCGCTGCGCGCGATGATCGCGTCCGGCTGGATACCGATCGAGCGCAGCTGGTTGACGGAGTGCTGCGTGGGCTTGCTCTTGAACTCTTCGCTCGCGTTGACGTACGGCACAAGCGTGAGATGCACGTAGCAGACGTTGTTCCGGCCGACGTCGTTCTTCATCTGGCGGATCGCCTCGAGGAACGGCAGCAACTCGATGTCACCGACGGTCCCGCCCACCTCGACGATGACGACATCCGGTTGCGGGAGCTCATTTTCTGCCACGCGCAGGATGCGATGCTTGATCTCGTTGGTGATGTGCGGGATGACCTGCACCGTGCCGCCGAGATAGTCGCCGCGACGCTCCTTGGCGATGACCGACGCGTAGATCTTCCCCGTCGTGACGTTGCTCGCCTTGCTCAGCGCGACGTCGACGAAACGCTCGTAGTGACCGAGGTCGAGGTCCGTCTCGGCGCCGTCGTCAGTGACGAACACCTCGCCGTGCTGATAGGGCGACATCGTGCCCGGATCGACGTTGAGATACGGATCGAGCTTCTGCATTCCGACGTGCAGGCCGCGCGCCTTGAGGATCGTGCCGATCGACGCTGCGGTAATTCCCTTCCCGAGTGAAGAGACGACTCCGCCTGTCACGAACACGAACTTCGCCATGCGCAGAGCCTCCCGGGATGGTTTGAGCGATTGTATCAGCCGCGTGCCGCGCGCACGCACCGATGTTCGAACGTTACGGTCAGCCGGCCGTTCTGACCTCGAGAAAGACAACGCGGGTGTCGTCGGTCTCGCCGGTCGATCCGGTGAGCGTCAGCTTCGGCTGCGCTTCCCAGGCTCCTTCGGCGAGGCCCATCTCCTTGGCGAACTTCCCAACCGGATCGTACTCGCCGCCGTCGCCGGATCCGTAGCGCGCGGGCACGACGATGCTCGGCTCGACGGCGTTCACGAGCTTGGCGGCGTCGATGGCGCCGAGTGCGTCACCGCCGCCAACCGGGATCACCAGCACGTCGACGTGCCCGAGGCTGTCGATCTCCTCCTCGGTAAGCTGGCGGCGCAGGCGGCCGGCCACCACCACGCGGACGTCATCGACCGAGACACGCATCACTGTCGTCTCGCCGGCGGCAAGCCCGAGGATGCTCACGCCACCGATCTCGAACTCACCCGGCCCGCTGACCTCCTGGATCTCACCGTCGCGGGCCCGAAGACGCTCGGGATCGGTGGCGCCCTCGGTGCGGACGATGATGCCGACGGTGCCCTTTGGCGAGCCCGGGGAGCGTCGTCTGCGGTGGGTCGACGACGACGGTCATCTCCCGGCCGCGCAGGCGGACGCATGAGTGGCCGTGGTACGTCAGTTCCATTGGTCTAGCCTCCAGTGTGCCGTGGTCGGCAGCTCTCAGCCGCTCCCGACGACGAGCTCGAGGGTCTTCGTCGTCCCATTCCGGAACACGCGTGAGGGTGACCTGCTGGTCCGGGGCCAGGCCGAGGACGGTCGGGTCGAAGGGATGGGTGGCATCGATCGTCGTGCTGCCGACCGCGGTGACGACGTCCCCGGCAACCAGTCCCGCATTCGCCGCCGGCCCGCCCGCCGTCACCGAGAGGATCAGCGCGCCCACCGGCACGCCCGCGGCGGCGGCCGTCGCCGGGTCGATCACCTCGGATTCCGCGCCCGAGGCTCGGCACTGGCGCGCTGCTGCCGCTTCCGGTGGCAGTGGCGATGAGGTTCGACGCCGCGGTCATCGAGAGCGCGACGACGCCCGGTGCGGCCCCGGCGGCATCGACGACCACGCCGATGACGTCGCCGTTGCCGTTCAGCAGCGGCGCGCCGTCCTGCCGTGCATCCGGGGTTGCGTCGACGGTGAGCACGTCACGCAGCGCCGGCTCGCCGTCAGAAAGCGTCACGGTGGTGCCGACCGAGCTGATCGTCCCGGTGCTCAGCGTCACCGGCGAGAACGGCGTGTGGGCGACGGCGATGGCGAGGTCGCCGACACGCGGCGAGACGGTCGCGAAGACGAGCGGCGTCAGGTTTTTCGCGCCCACTGCCTGGAGGAGGACGACGCCGGAGGCCGGATCCGCCTTGACGATTGTCGCCGGATAACTGTGGCCGTCGGCTGTCGCAATGCGGAGTGTCGCCGCGCCCTTGATGGCATGGATGCTCGTGAGGACAAGCCCGTTGGCAGACACCACGAAGCCGTTGACGATGCCCGTCGGGCCGGAGATCAACGATCCGACGGTGACCGGCTGCGTCAGCACCTCGACGACGGAGACGGACTTCGCCTGCGCGATGGCGCCCGCGGTCAGCGTGTCGCCACTGCCGTTGCCCGAGCCGACGACCGTCTGGACGATGACCCGCTCCACCGGGCCGAAGCGCGCGTAGATCGCCCAGGCGGCAAGTCCGCCGCCGACCAGCCCGATGACGGCGCTCAGCACCACGGCGGCGATGAGCCGGTCGCGCGGCCGCGCGGCCGTCGTCATTCGGCGGGTGCCGTTGCCCTTCGGCTGAGGTAGCGAACGATCCCGGCGGCGTTGCTGTGGACGCCGTTCAGGATCTCGGCCTTCTCGCGCGTGCCGCCGCAGGCAGCGTCTCCAGGTCGAGTGCGAACGCCTCGGCGAGCGCCGCAGCCACATCGTCGATGCCTGCGTCGGCCGCCTGTTCGATGACTCCCTCGGCAACCTCGACCCAGCTGTGCAGCATCTCCTCTGCTTCAGCGAGGGTCGCGGCGGGTCGGCGACCGGGCCGTAGTGCGTCAGCACGAGCTGCTCGGGACGGATCTCCGCAAAGCGGCGGAGGCTGTGCACCGCCTGCTCGAGGTCGAAGTCAGGAGGCGGCGTGGCGGGCCGCAGCACGCCGAGGTCCGGGAGCAGCACCCCGACCGCGTCGCCGACCAGCAGGGTCCCGGTCTGCTCGTCGAGGACGGCGTGGTGGTGCTTGGCGTGCCCGGGCGAATCCACCAGCACGAGCTCACGCCCGTTGCCCACATCGACCCGGAATCCGTCTCCCGCGGCGATGAGGCGGTCCTCGGGGACGGCGGTCATCCGCCCGTACAGGGAGTCGAGCAGCGGGCCGTAGACCCGCGACGCGCTGTCGATGAGCTTGGTCGGATCGACGAGGTGGCGCGCCCCACGCTCGTGCACGACGACCGTCGCCGACGGGAAGTCGGCCGCAAGGTCGCCGACGGCGCCGGCGTGATCGAGGTGGATGTGGGTGACGATGATCCAGCGGAGGTCGGCGGCGCCGAGTCCGAGCGCCGCGAGCGCGGCGTGCACAGCCGGCACGCTTGACTGCGAGCCGGTCTCGATCAGCGCCGGCATCGGCCCATCGACGAGGAATCCGGCGGTCAGCTGGTCCATGCCGCCGAGCAGCGTGTCGAGCTGATGGATCCCGGGTGCGATGCTGACTGCTTCGCTCACGGTCGCCTCTGCGGCTACGGCTTCGGGGTCGGGCTGGACCCCGCCTGCTCGGCGAGCAGCGTCTGCAGCTTCTGCAGATCCGCTCTGGAGCTTCGCCTCTGCCGCGCCGTAGGCGGTGAAGTTGCCCGCCATCAGCGCCGTCTCGGCGGCCGTGTTATCGCTGACGATCTGACTGTCGAGCGCGAGGATCTGCTGCTGGATCGTGCCGGTCGGTGTCGGAGTCGGTGTGGCGCCCGGACTTGGCGATGGCGTCGGACCCGACGGCGATGGCGACGGGGTGGGCGTGGTGGTCCGACCCGCCGGATTGCTCAGGCCCGGAATCGGTTGGCTCGTGTTGAGCAGGTTCTGCAGCGCCGCAGGGAACGACGTGCCCTGCGCAACCCTGTTCTGCGTGCCGACGATCACCTCCTGCAACTGCGGGAAGGCGGTGCCGCCGTTGGCCGCAGCAGTGACGTACAGCGGCCGGATATAGAGGAACGAATCGTTGTTGAACGGCAGGATGATCACGTTGCCGAGCGTCACCGTTGATCCGTGCTGACCGAGCAGGCTGATCTCAGAGCTGATCGTCGGGTTGGTGTTGATGTTGTTGTCGAACTGCAGCGGGCCGAGCACGTTGTCCGCGTTGTTGAGACGCACGGAAACGAGCTTCGGATCGTTCGGTGCTCGGTGTAATCACACTCGGCTGCGAGCCACGCAGTCATGTTGTTTGCCTGAGCCCCACCGCCGCTCGCACCTGGCGAAAACGTCTGCAGGAGCACGAATTGCGGGCTGCTCGTTCCCGGCAGCGTCGCCTCGACGTAGTACGCGGTGGTCGCCTGGTCGTGTTCGAGCCATTGAGACTTTCCTGCGCGATGTTGAACAGGTCGCTGCCGTTGTAGAAGACCGACGGGCTCGTGATGTGCACCTGCGCATACGCCTGCGCCTGATCGTTGAAGTAGTCCTCCGGGTAGCGGAGATGCGAGCGGAGGTACGGCGAGATCTGGCTCAGCGGGGTGAGCAGACCCGGGGTAGATCGCGTTCCACGCCGCGGTGATCGGCTCGTTCAGGTCGACCGCGTAGAGCGTGATCGCGCAGGTCTTGGCGTCGATGACCGCCTTCACCGCGTTGCGCATGTACGACGTGCCATCGCTCTGCTGATACAACTCAGGGAATAACGAGGTCTTGACGTACGCGTCGGCGATCCACATCAGGTGACCGGTGTCCGGGTCGACGACGATGTACGGGTCGCCGTCGACGGTCAGGAACGGCGCGAGCGACGTGATGCGCGAGCTGATCTGCCGGTTGACGAGCGCGCGGCTGTTCGCGGTGAGCGAGTTGTTGAGAAACAGGTTGAACCCACCGAAGTCCTGCAGCGACAGCGCGAGCTTGTCGATCGGGATTGGTGACCGGAATCCCGTCCTCGCTGGCGTTGGCGTGCACCTGTGTTGTCGCCGCTCCCCGGGGATAGTTGAACTCGGATTGCGTCGTCCCGGAGACGACGTTCTGTGTCGTGTCGAGCCCGCAGTAGATGCTTGGATCCGCATTCGGGATTGCTGTCGAATGACAGATCCGGAGGTGAGCCGGCAGTCACCTGGGTCATCGGCTGCTGCCCGACCAGCACTTCCGGCTTGCCCTCGCCGGCAACCGCGTTGACGGATACCGCGGTGACGCCGTACCCGTGCGTGTAGTTGAGCGACGGTGTTGACGAACGATGCGTTGGGGATGTCCTGCTCCGCGATCTCGCGGGGTCCGATCATCACCTCGACGTCGTCGCCGGTGGCGGCGTCGGGATAGCGATCCACGGTGATCGTCGAGTAGGTCTGGTAGCTGCGGCTGCGGTCGACCTGCGCGAGCGTGTCAGGCAGTTGCGTCGTGTCCTGGATACGCACGTTCTGCAACGTCCCGAGGTCCGACTCCAGGTCACTGAGCGTCGGCGCATGCGGCGTCCCGAAGTCCCGGCTTCCACCTGCGGGTTGGCATCCGCCGCTCTCGATCGCCCAGGCGTATCGGCTGGTGGTCAGGAAGTCGCTGATCGTCGGAATCTGGGCGGTCTGCTCGTTCGGTCCGACGCTCGTCGCCTGGTAGACGGCGGCCGGCACGCCCTGCGTGAGCCCCGCGACCAGCAGCCAGCCACCGAGCATCGAGGCGAACGCGATCGCCGTCCCTGTGGACGCGCGCCGCCAGCGAGTGCCGACGAGCACGAGGTCACGATCGCCAGGACGAACGCGAGCACCTGGAGGAAGCCGAGCATCGGCTGCATGACCGCGCGCTGCGTCGCGTCGAGGCCGACGTACGCCCGTTGCTGCCGTGCCGGTGGTGTGGCTGCTCGTCGCGAGGTGATAGACGCCGAAATGAGCGCCGAACGGCGGCCAGCACGAAGATCGCGGCGAGCGCGATGCCGCCGGTGATGACCGAGACACGGAGCGCGTCCTCGGGCGTGCGCCCGGGCGGTGGTTCGAGCGGCAGTGGCAGCTCCTCGGGAGCGTTCATCACCGTCATCGCGACCACCGCCGTCGCGATCGACGCCGAGCAACCCGAGGATCACGGCACCCCAGAGCAGTCCCATGAGGTCGTCGATTGCCGGGAGGGTGAAGACGAAGAACGAGAAGTCGAGGTGGAACACCGGGTCGGTCGCGCCGAAGGGCACCGGGTGCATCCACACGAGGATGTCCTGCCATTCGCCGGAAAGGCTCGATCCGCCGCGATTCCGGCGAGTGCACGGCGATGACGGCGCCGCTCCAGAGCACGATGCTGACGCCCGCGCCGGTCGAGATTCGCCAGCCGAATCGAACAGCCGACGCGCGCAGCGCCGAACGACGAGGAAGACGAGCACGAACCCGACGATGAACAGGACGATGTGCGCGATCAGCGGAGTCCAGAAGACGTTGGTGTGGCCGACGCTCTGGTAATAGAGGTAGTCCGCGCGAAGCCCGAGCAGCCAGCGGGCGACCACCAGCAGCACGATGATCGCGGCGATGACGCCGAAAATGATGATCCGGCGCCGGAGCTGTCCGGGCGGACGAACGATCCGCGGCCGGGAGCGCCGTCGAGCGAAAATCTGCTCGGGATCGAATCCGAAAGCACTCATAGGCTCACCGAGTGTAGCTGCGGGGCGTCGCCCCGCCGCTCGGGATCAGCGGCGTTGGAGCAGCAGCCTCACGTCGAATGGGTCGCGGCGGCGGCGAACCCTGCGTGAAACCTCGGGACGGATCTGCACCATGTACGGCTCCTGCTGGCGCAGCACTTCCTCGATCGCATCGGCGATCAGCATGCCGGGATGGACGGTGGGGACCCTTTCGCTGAGCGCCTCAGCCATGCGCTCGGTGACCTCGGTCAGGTTGAGCTCGTGCGCCTGCTCGAGCACGTCGAGGCAGTCGTCAAGTCGCCGGAGGCGGAGGCGCCGATCCTCACCGTCCATCGAGGTCATCGCGCCCCACGTTAGCGCACCTCGGGTCGCTGCGGGGACGAGCGCACCGACGATCAGGTGGAGACTGGGACGCGTCTCCGCGGTCGGGGCGTCGCGACGCGGGTCCCGTGGGAACCCCCGCAACGCTGATCCGCGGCGCGGGCAGCATCCGTGCGAGGTACTCGCCGGTCGCGCTCCGAGGGTTGGCCGCGACCTCCTCGGGCGTGCCCGCGGCGACGATCTCGCCGCCCGCGTCTCCACCACCCGGACCCAGGTCGATGATGTGGTCAGCGGTCTTGAGCACATCGAGGTTGTGCTCGATGACGATCACCGTGTTGCCCGGCATCGACGAGGCGGTGCAGGACGCTGAGCAGCTTCTCGACATCCGCGAAATGCAGACCGGTTGTCGGCTCGTCGAGGATGTACAGCGTGCTGCCGGTGTCGCGCCGCGACAGCTCGGTGCTGAGCTTCACGCGCTGCGCCTCGCCACCACTGAGCTGCGTCGCCGGCTGGCCGAGACGGATGTAGCCGAGCCCGACATCCTGAAGCGTCCGCATCCGCCGCAGAATCCGCGGCTGGTGCTCGAAGAGCATGGCCGCTTCGTCGACGGTCATCTCGAGCACGTCGGCGATGCTCTTGCCGCGGAACTTCACCTCGAGCGCTTCGCGGTTGTAGCGACGGCCCTTGCACACCTCGCAGGCACGTAGATGTCCGGCAGGAAATGCATCTCGATCTTGATCATCCCGTCGCCCGAGCACGCCTCACAGCGGCCGCCCGAGACGTTGAACGAGAAGCGTCCCGGCTTGTACCCGCGGATCTTCGCCTCGGGCAACTTCGCGAACAGATCGCGGATGTCGGTGAAGACGCCGACGTAGGTCGCCGGGTTGCTGCGCGGCGTCCGGCCGATCGGCGACTGGTCGACATCGATCACCTTGTCGATGTGCGCGATGCCCTCGACTCGATCATGTGCACCGGGACGCTGCTTCGCGCGATACAGCGACTGCGCGAGCTTCCTGTAGAGGATGTCGTTGACCAGCGTGCTCTTGCCGCTCCCGCTCACGCCGGCGACGCAGATGAACGTCCCCAGCGGGAAGGTGACGTCGACGTTGCGCAGGTTGTTCGCTCGCGCGCCGCGCACAACGAGTGCCTTGCCGTGACGCGGGCGGCGGATCAGCGGCATCGGAATGCTCGCGCTCGCCGCGGAGGAATTGCCCGGTGATGCTCCCGGGCGTGGCGAGCACCTCCTCGACGGTGCCGGACGCCATGACCAGACCGCCGTGCTCACCGGCGCCGGGTCCGATGTCGACGACCCAGTCGGCGGCACGGATCGTCTCCTCATCGTGCTCGACGACCAGCAGCGTGTTGCCGATGTCGCGGAGCGCGATCGAGCGTGCGGATCAGCTTCTGGTTGTCGCGCTGATGCAGTCCGATCGACGGCTCGTCGAGGATGTACAGGACGCCCATCAACTTGCTGCCGATCTGGGTCGCGAGCCGGATGCGCTGCGCCTCACCGCCTGACAGCGTCGCCGCGCCGCGGTTGATGGTGATGTAGTCGAGGCCGACGTCGTGGAGGAAACCGAGGCGCTCCTTGATCTCCTTGATCACCTGGCGAGCGATGGTCAGCTCGCGCTCGCTGAGCCGCAGTGTGTCCAGGCGGCGCAACGCCGCGCTGATGCTGTGCTTGCAGAACTCGGCGATGTTCATCCCGTCGATGGTCACCGCCAGGTATTCGGGCTTGAGCCGCGCGCCATTGCAGGTCGGACATGCCTTCTGCATCATCAGGCGCTCGATCTCCTGCTTCACCCACTCCGACTCGGTTTCGCGGTAGCGACGCTGCAGGTTGTTGATGACGCCCTCGAAGCCCGCCTCGAAGCTGCGCGAGTGCCCGCTGTGCGACGTGTAGCGCATGCGCACCGTCTCGTCCTTGGGCAGCCCGTAGAGGATGACCTGGCGTTCCTTCGGATCCAGGTCCTTCCAGGCAACGTTGAGCGGGATCTTGAAGCGCTTGCACACCGCCTCCAGCACTTCCATCATCCAGTGCTGCGACGGGCCGCGCGTCCATCCGGAGAGCGCGCCCTTCGTCGATGCTCAAGGACGGATCCGGGACGACCGCGTCCGGGTCCACCTCGAGCCGAACCCCGAGCCCGGTGCATGCGGGGCACGCACCGTGCGGATTGTTGAAGGAGAAGTTGCGCGGGGCCGGCTCCTCCATCGAGATACCGCAATAGACGCAAGCGAATTCCTCGGAGAAGAGCAACTCCTGCATGCTGCTTTCCGGATCTGCCGGGATCAGCAGAATGAGGCCGTCGCTGAGCTTGGACGCCTGCTCCAGCGACTCGTGCAGTCGCGAGCGCAACTCGGGTCCGATGATGATGCGATCGACCACGATCTCGATGTCGTGCTTGAACTTCTTGTCGAGCGTGATCGGATCGGCGAGGTCATGCAACTCCCCGTCGACGCGTGCACGGACGTAGCCCAGTCGCTTGGCCTCGTCGAGCACGTCGCGATGCTCTCCCTTGCGTCCCTGCACCATCGGCGCGGAGATCAGCAGTCGCGTGCCTTCGGGCAAGAGCAGCACCTGGTCGGCGATCTGCTCGATGGACTGCTTGCTGATCTCACGTCCGCAATTCGGGCAATGCGGATGCCCGATGCGCGCGTACATGAGTCGCAGGTAGTCGTAGATCTCGGTCACGGTGCCGACCGTGGAGCGCGGGTTCTTGCTGGTTCCCTTCTGATCGATGGAGATCGCCGGGCTCAGTCCCTCGATGTGATCGACATCGGGCTTCTCCATCTGCCCGAGGAACTGGCGCGCATACGCGCTCAGCGACTCGACGTAGCGACGCTGACCCTTCCGCATAGACGGTGTCGAACGCGAGCGACGACTTGCCACTGCCCGACAGCCCCGTGATCACGATGAGCTTGTCGCGAGGCAGCGTCAGGTCGATGTTCTTCAGGTTGTGCTCGCGCGCACCGCGAATGATGATCTGATCGTTGGGCATTGACCGTCTAGCGTACCCAAGTGATGTCTATGGCCAACCTGCACCCTGGGGGTCTGAAACGGAGACCATGGGGAGGAGAGCATAGCAAACATATGTTCGTAGCGTGGCGCGCTCGTGCCGGCTGGTCAGGCTGGTCGCGGCATCAGATCAGGCCGGCGGCACGGCGCGCGCGTTCGGCGGCCGGACGTGTCGGGCAGGCTGCGAGGTGATCGTCGACCACGCCGCATGCCTGCATCAGTGCGTAGAGCGTTGTCGGGCCAAGGAAGCGAAAGCCTCGTCGTTTGAGCTCGTGCGCGAGGGCTACGGCCGCCGGTGTCGTCGGAGGTACCTCGCTCCACTCCGCTGGGGGCCGGCGCTGCGACGCTGGCTTCTCTGGCTGGAGGATTGACAGCAGCGTCTGGCCTGCTGCGCGGAGCTGGAGAACGGCGCGTGCGTTCCCAATGGTCGCTTCGATCTTCGCCCGATTGCGCACGATGCCGGCATCGTCCATGAGGCGTTTGACGTCGGCCGGACCAAAGCGCGCCACGGCATCAGCGTCGAAGTTCGCGAACGCACGGCGGAACGCCTCGCGCTTGCCAAGGATGGTTCGCCATGAGAGGCCTGCCTGGAACGCCTCGAGGCTCAAGAGTTCGAAAAGCGCACGCTCGTCGTTTGCCGGGAAACCCCACTCCGTGTCGTGGTACTGCTCATAGAGGGGATCGCCGTCGCCGAAACACCGCTTCATCCGGGTCGCTCCCGAACCACCTCGGCCGGAGGCTTATCGTCGCGCAGCCCGAGGAAACGCGGTTGCCGCAAGCGGCCGTCATTCGTCCATTCCGCGAAGCCGATCTGAGCGACCAGTTCGGGCCGGGTCCAGTGCGTGCCGCGCGGGATGGGTTTTGCGTCCACGAACGATGGCCCCGACGTCTCCAGGGATCGAAGTCGAGCGCCGAGATCGCGGAGCCGCGCCGCGGTGTAGCCGGTGCCGACTTTTCCGGCATAGCGGAGGCGACCGTCCTCGTGATAACCAACCAGCAGCGCGCCGAAATCAGTCCTGCTCCCGGCTGGATCGGTGTAGCCGCCGATGACGAACTCCTGCTCCCAGACGCACTTGAGCTTCAACCAGTCCTTCGAACGCCCGGCTACGTACGGCGCGTCGGCACGCTTGGCGATCAGTCCCTCCCAACCCGGCCTGGCACGCTTCGTCAAACCGCCGCTGAGCGTCGCCTCGCCAGGCTTCGGAGAGTTGCAGGGCCGCGCTCGTCCGGAGTGCCCGCGTCAATCGGGCGCGACGCTCTTCGAGAGGCCTGTCGGTCAGGCCTTCCCCGTCGATCTCCAGAACATCGAAGACGCAGTAGACCACCGGGTACGCTGCAAGCTGCTGAGGCGAGGGTGCGGTCGTGCCGAGGCGCTGCTGCAGCCGGCTGAACGATGTCTGGTCTCCGTCGTACGCGACCACCTCACCGTCAAGCAGGAACTCGCGTGCGCGCTGCGTGACCAGGGCAGCGCGCACTTCGGGATACGTGCCGGTGAGGTCTTTGCCGGTGCGCGACTCGAGCCGCACATCACCGCCCCGTTTACGCGCAACGCAGCGCTCGCCGTCGAACTTGCGCTCGAGCAACCAGTTGCCATCGAAATCGCGACGGTCCGTCAGGGTCGCCAGCATCAGCGGCATCGGCACAGCCGCATCGTCCCCCTTCTCACGCACGCTGGGTAGTTGCCATGGTCGAGCGGTACATTCGCATGGTTGCGTGCCATGTCAGTCCATCATCGACGACACCGCCGGCGAGCAATTCGCCCTTCGTATGGACGGTACCGCGGCAACGCTGGAGTACAAGCTCCGCGGCGATCGGTTGCACCTCGTGCATACCGAAGTCCCGGAAGCCTTTCGCGGCCAAGGTGTCGGCGGCCGGCTGGTTGAAGCCGCGCTTGCCAAGGCTCGGGCAGACCACCTGACGATCGTGCCCTGGTGCCCCTACGCGCGCAAATGGCTCAAGGAGCACCCCGAACAGAGCAGCGACGTCGCCTTGGACTTCAAATCGAGACGACCCAAGACTTAGGGGCGACCCGGCGCGTCGATCAGTGCCGGCTGGGGGCCGAGGAGGCTCACGTCGGGATACCAGCGCCATGAGCGTGGCGAAGAAGAGGACAAACAACAGCAGTCCAGCCACGCCGCTGATGAGATCGATTGACCGCACCCAACCGAAGAGCACGGCGAGCAGCAGGAGCACGAACGTGCTGATGAGCAGCCAGCGAGGACGACTAGTAGCCAGCCGTCGATCTCTTCGTTGCGGTAGCGATCGCATCAAGACGGCTCCCCGCGAGCACCACAACTGCCGCGGCGATGCCGATGCACACCCAGACCGGGCCCAGGGTGTACACCCCCATTTCACCCTCCTATAGGGTGCAATCTCCGCCGGAGGAGCGCTCGGCGGCCCGCCGAGCCGTGGCTCCGGCGACGGCCTCGGCCTTTTCCTTCTTCTCGCGACGAGCACCCTTGGGCACGAGCCGCATCTTGACCTCGCCGTCGATCAGCTCCACGAAGACCTGGTCGCCGGGACCGTGCTTGAGGCGGAGCAGCTCTTCGCTCAACGGATCCTCGATGACGCGCTGGATCACGCGGCGCAACGGACGCGCGCCGTAGATCTTGTCGAAGCCTTCTTCGACGAGCTTCTCCTTGGCGTCGTCGGCAACCGTGAAGTTGAGCTCCTGCGCCGCGAGGTGCATCGCCACCTTGGCGAGCATCAGATCGACGATCTGCGCGCATCTGCGGATGGTCGAGGCGCTGGAACACCACCACCGCATCGACGCGGTTGAGGAACTCCGGACGGAACTGCTTCTTGAGCTCGTCCATGATGCTGTCGCGCATCTTGGTGTGCTCGTGACGACGACGTCCGCTCGTCCGGGACGGCCGGCTGGAAGCCCAGCGACATGTTGAGCTTCAGACCGTGGACGCCGAGGTTGCTGGTCATGATGATGATGGTGTTGCTGAAGTTGACCGCCTTGCCCTTGGCGTCGCTCAGGCGGCCGTCCTCGAGGATCTGCAACAGCATGTTGAAGACCTCGGGATGCGCCTTCTCGATCTCGTCGAACAGCACCACGGAGTACGGGCGCCGGCGAACGGCCTCGGTGAGCTGACCGCCCTCGTCGTAGCCGACGTATCCTGGCGGCGATCCGACCAGTCGCGCGGTGGAGTGGCGCTCCATGAACTCGCTCATGTCGAGCCGGATGATCGCGTCCTCGTTGTCGAACAGGAACGCGGCCAGGGCCCGCGAGAGCTCGGTCTTGCCGACACCGGTCGGGCCGAGGAACATGAACGATCCGATCGGACGCTTGGCATCCTTGAGTCCCGCGCGTGCGCGTCGCACGGCCTGCGAGATGACCTTGACGGCGTCGTCCTGGCCGACGATCCGCTTGTGGATCTCCTCCTCCATGCGGAGCAGGCGTGAGGTCTCCTCTTCGACGAGGCGCGACACCGGCACGCCGGTCCACGACGAGATGATCTCGGCGATGTGCTCCTCGGTGACGTCCGGGATGTTCGCGCCCAGCTCGTCACGCCACTTGGTCTCCTGGGAGACGTACTTGTCCTTGAGCTTCTTTTCCTTGTCGCGGAAGTTCGCCGCGGTCTCGTAGTCCTGCGCGGCGATCGCCTCTTCCTTCTGCGTCTGGAGCTCGCGAATCTCGCGCTGCATCGCACGGAGGTCGTCCGGCGTCGTCGTGAGCTTCATGCGAACGCGCGCGCTCGCCTCGTCGATGAGGTCGATCGCCTTGTCCGGCAGCGAGCGGTCGCTGACGTAGCGCACCGACAGCTCGGCGGCGGCCTTGAGCGCGTCGTCGGTGATGGTGACGCGATGGTGCTTGTCGTACAGCGGACGGATGCCGTGCAGGATCTCGATGGTCTCGGCGAGGCTCGGCTCGTCGACGAACACCGGCTGGAAACGGCGCTCGAGCGCTGCGTCCTTCTCGATGTACTTGCGGTACTCGTTGAGCGTGGTTGCGCCGATGCACTGAATCTCACCGCGCGCGAGCGCGGGCTTGAGGATGTTTGCGGCGTCGATGGCGCCTTCTGCTGCGCCCGCGCCGACCAAGCGTGTGCAACTCGTCGATGAAGAGGATGACCTCGCGCGACGCGCGAATCTCGTCAAGGATCTTCTTCAAGCGCTCCTCGAATTCGCCGCGATACTTGGTGCCCGCAACGAGCGCGCCCATGTCGAGCGTGAGCACGCGCTTGCCCATCAACGACTCGGGGATGTTGCCGAGGATGATCTGCTGCGCGAGGCCTTCGGCGATCGCCGTCTTGCCGACACCCGGCTCGCCGATGAGCGCCGGGTTGTTCTTCGTGCGGCGGCTGAGGATCTGCACGACGCGCTCGATCTCCATCGCACGTCCGATCACCGGATCGAGCGAGTTCTTGATCGCGAGGTCGGTGAGGTCGCGGCAGAACTGATCAAGCAGCGGTGTCTTCGAAGGCTTCTTCTGTGCCTCCTTCGACTCCTCGTCGATGCCCGAACTCGTGGAGCAGCTTGTCGATCTCGCCGCGGACCTTCTCGAGGTTCGCGCCGAGGTCCTCGAGGACGTGGGCGGCGATGCCCTCACCCTCGATGAGCAGGCCGAGCAGCAGGTGCTCGGTGCCGACGTAGTTGTTGCCCATGCGCCGCGCCTCTTCAAAGGAGATCTCGATGACCTTCTTGACGCGCGACGTCGGGATGATCTGCTGGATGATGATGCGCTCGTTGCGACCGAGCACCGACTCAATCGTGCTGCGCACCTTGTTGATCTCCACGCCGAGGTTATTGAGGACCTTGGCCGCAAGTCCCTCGCCCTCACGGAGCAAACCAAGCAAAAGATGCTCTGTGCCGATGTACGAGTGATGCGAACGCTCCGCCTCCTCCTGCGCAAGCGTGAGCACCTTCTTCGCCCTTTCGGTGAAGCGCTCGAACGGGTACAAAACCGCCTCCATTGCCCTTCCGGCCCCCCCGTGGATGGAAGAGGTCAGAGCCCGGGCACTGCTGTAACGTCCACCATTATGCCCGGCCCGGCCGACAGCTAAGCAACTTTGCAAATACGAGCCGCGTAGCTTCGGCGAAACGGCCGCGTCGCTACGTGTCGCGGTTACAAGCGACCAACCCCAGACCGCCCGGCAGAGCCGGGCCGAGCATCCTACTCCTCGGGTTCCGCAGTGGACCGCGTCCGGCAGCAGGGGCGTCGTCCGCAACTTGCTGCTCATCGGCGCCGGGCGCCTCAGGTTCTGCGACAGCCTCGGCGTTGTCGTCGCCGGCCTCGTCGGATGCGGCCGCGTCGTCAGCCAGCGCGTTGTCGGCGGCGATCTCCTCCGCAGTGGCTCGACCAGCCGCGACATCCTCCTCCACGTCTTTGCGCGTCGGTCTCCTCGGCGTCGCCGTCCGCCGCCGCAGCAGGTGCAGGTGCACTTGCGACTGCAACGTTGGTCACCGTCGTGCTGTCGTCGCTCGTCATCTTCGGGGTAGTCGTATGACGGCGCGATGATCTCGCCGTTCTCGCCGGTCGGGCCGCCACCGTGCAGCTGACGCAACGAGAGGCTGATGCGCCGGCGAACCTTGTCCGCGCTGAGCACCATGACCTCGACCTCCTCCCCCACCTTGAGGACGTCCTCGGTGCGCTCGACGTGGTCCCAGGAGAGCTCGCTGATGTGCAGCAGACCCTCGACGCCGTCGGCGATCTGCAGGAACGCGCCGTACTTCTTCGTCTTGGTGACGATGCCGGGGACCGCCTTGCCGGGCGGGAACTGGTTCTCGATGGTGTCCCACGGGTCCTGCGACATCTGACGCAGCGAGAGGCTGATCCGCGACAGCTCGGGATCGAGCTTGATGACCTTGACCCTGAGCTCGTCGCCGACCGTGAGCACATCGCTGACGTTGTTGATGCGATCCCACGAGAGCTCGCTGATGTGGATGAGGCCGTCGGCGCCACCGAGGTTGACGAACGCGCCGTACGAGGTCACGCCGCTCACCTTGCCGGTGATGACGTCGCCGACCTTGAGCTTCTCGAACAGCTCCTCGCGCTGGCGCGCGCGATCCTCATCCTGCGCGGCGCGCTGCGAGACGATGAGACGGTTGCGTTTGCGGTTGACCTCGAGGATCTTCACCGGGATCTTCGTGCCGACCAGCTCCATGAGGTTGCCGCTGAACTGACGCGCGACCTGGCTGCTGGGCAGGAACCCGCGCAGACCCATGATGTTGACGATCAGGCCGCCCTTGTTCTGCTCGCGAACTTCGGCGTCGAGGATCTCGCCTTCGGACTCCTTCTCTGCGACGGCCTGCCAGATGCCTTCGGCGCGAGCCTTGCGGAGGCTGAGCACCACGTTGCCGTGCTCGTCCTCCGGCTGGATGATGTAGACCTTGACCTGGTCGCCGGAGTTGAGGGTGACCGGCTGCTCGCCGCGTGCGGAGAGCTCGCGGTTCGAGATGATCCCCTCGCTCTTCGCACCGATGTCGACGAGGACTTCGTCGGGATCGACGCGGACGACAACACCATCAACGATGTCGCCGTGGGCCAGGGCCCTGATCGAATTCTGATCCTCCCGCAGGAGGTCTTCCATGGTGAGCGTTTCGGGCTCCTGCGCCGTCGTCGAGGTCAATGCGCTCCTTTGCTCGTGCTCCTGACGTCAGACCAATCTCTCTCGCCGGTCAGGGATGCGGGCTTTCGCCTTCAAATGATCGTGTTTGGGGCGTGAATGGCGCGTTTGCGCCGATGCCATCACGATCTCGCCGAGTGTATCACCCGAGGCTGATCGCTCCCCTTTCGCCGATTCGTTGCAGGGGCTTGGCGCGCCCGCGACAGTGCCATCAGCGAGGCGTCGCAGTCGCCATGCGACGCTGCGCAACGAAATGCGAGTGACCATCACCTGCGAGGAATGCGGCGAGCGCCACCGTCTCGAACGGCGCGTCAGTGAGCCGGGGCCGATCTGGATCGTGTGCCATAACTGCGAGCTTCCGCTCCAGGCGGTACTCGACGGAGTGACCTCCCCGACGACAGCCCCTGCAGCCCAGCCTTCACGGACACCGTCCGCGTGGGCCGGCGTGGTCGACTTCCGCAGCGTCGCCTGAGTCGCGCCGCTCCTCCGGGAGCTCCGCGATCAGACAGCAGTCGGGGTAGGGGGGCAGTCACTGACGGCAGCCGTGGTCCTCAGCGCGGGACCTGAGCTACGCTAGGTGCCATGGCGACCACCACGACGCCGCACGCCGACCAAGGCTCCCGCGCCGGCGAAGGCGCCGGATCGCCAGGAGCGTGATCAGCGCGAGTTCGGATGGAACGTCATGGTCTGGAATGACCCCATCACGCTCATGTCGTACGTCGTGCTCGTGCTTGCGCCGGCTCTTCGGCTACGACCATGCGACGGCGACGAAGTTGATGCTGCAGGTGCACAACGAGGGACGCGCGGTCGTGGCGACACAGCCGCGCGAGCAGGCCGAGGTGTCGGTCGCGCAGCTGCACTCCTTCGGGCTCCAGGCGACGCTGGGCCGGCCCTGAGCCGGACGTAGCCGAGTCCGATGGCATCGGTGCTCCGCCGTCGCGGGCGGATCCAGGTCAAGGTCGACAGCCGTGAACGTCAGGCGCTTGATCGGCATCCTCGACTCGCTGGCCCGCGCCTGGCCGCACCGCTCGCGATCGGCGCCGCGCGCGTACGACGAGGCACGACCTGCAGGCCGAGTACGACCGCTGGGTTCGCCCCGACATCGACAAGGGTCGCGAGGCCGACGTGAACATGGTGCGTGACGCGCTGAGCGGTGGGGAGGACACGCTGCCCCTCACCGAAGCGCAGGCGCTGGCATGGCTTCGTGCGTTCAATCACCTCCGCGTTGCCGCCGGCGAGATCCTCGGCATCGAGGGCGATGGCTGGGAGGACACCGCCACGCGACGCGACCAAGCAACGCCCGGAGTACGGCGTCCTCATCGCGCTCGGATATCTCCAGGAGGAGTTGGTCGCGGCGATGGGGTCGTAGGATCCGTCTGACTACCGTCAGGAGGAGAACGACATGTCGCGCAGGCGCTGGGTAACAGTGGCGGTGCTGTGGATCGGTAGCGTGGCCGTGGTGGCACTCGCCGTCTTTCTGGTCAAGGGAACGAGCGTCACCGGTGGAGACCGGTCGAGCCTATGTCGGAATCGACCAGGCCGGTGCAATCGTCGATGGATACACATACGACATCCCGGTCGCTGACGCGATCTGGGAGAGCTCGGCCGGGAGCTGGCAATTCGGCGGCAGCGGTCCTGCGTGCCTCGCCAAGCAAGAAAGCATGAGCCCGCCAATCACGTTTGGATGGGTCTGGGTCACCGAACCGAATGGCTCGACCATTCGGCAGGTGGTGTGGGTCTCCTGCGCCGGATGAACACGCACGTGAGCGCCGTCGCTCGGCGGCGAAATGCGACAGCCGCAGTCGTCGCGGCCATCGCGGCCGCCACCACTGACGTGGCGTACATCGTCGTGATCGTCGAGCAGCACGCGACCGGCCCCAACCCGGGCGTCGTGCCGTTCCTGGTTGTCTACATCGCGGCGATCGTCGCGGCGGCGCTGCTTGCGGCCGTGCTGATCGTTCGCGGCCGATCCGCCACAGCCGATGTCGTGCTGATCTCCGCCGCGGCGGGGAGTGGTGCGCTCGGCTTCCTCGGGATCTTCAGCATCGGCCTTGGCCTGTTGATCACAGCGGGTTGCTGCTGCTTGCGGCGTTCGGGTTCCAGTCGCACGCGCGGCGTCCGGATGCCTGGATCGCACGCTCGGTGCGGCGGGCGCGGTCGCCGTGCTCGTCGCAGGGTTCACCTTACGGGAGTGTTCTGGGGCTCGTAGCTCGAGCGCCGGGCAGCCGCTCCTCGATCGCGCCAAGGAACCGACCCACCGGCGGCGGTCCGAGGGCGAACCAGAACGACCGCTCCGCACACGATCCCGAGCGCGGCGCCGACGACGACGTCCTCGATGTAGTGCACGCCGACATAGACGCACCCGACGGCGATGATCACGGTCCCTACGGCGAGCACGATCCCTATGCGCCGCCACGCGAGCAGAACGATCGGCGCAACGACAGCCGCGAAGGCGACCGTGCTCGAAGGAAATGAGTTGTTGTTGGTGTGTGGGAAGAGCGGCGTGAAGTGCAACGCGACGAACGGCCGTGGCACGTACTGCAACTCGCCCGAGGTAGTGGCAGAGCTTGTCGGCGACGGTGAGCCCCAGCAGGGTCGCAACCGCCGCCCGCAACTTCCGGTCCCGAACCCAGAGGACCACCAGCGCCGACGGGACACAGCGCCGATGCAGATGGCGGTCACGACGACCACCAACGGGCGTCAGCCACGCATGAGCAATCGCAAACGAATGAATCGCCTGCGCCGTCCCGTCACCGAATCAAAGGCATCAGGACGACTAGAAGCCGCCACCGCCGCCGAACCAGGCGTCGTTATCTGCGCCGGTCCTGTTTTCATGCGGCGTCGGACCTCCCCATCCGCTTCCGCCATGTGGTCGGCGACCGAGGTACACGAAACGGTTGTCAAACCATCCCCACCCCAAGAGGATTGCGACGAAGATCGCCAGGAGCGCGGGGAATACCCAGCCATGTATCCAGCCAACAACGATCACGAGAGGAGGAGCACGCCAACGAGGCTCATGAAGACCGTCCGAATGATGACGGTCCGATCTTCATGGAACCATCGTAGACGCAGGATCGAGCAGAGCCACGTTCTCGTCACGGTGACTCGGGTCCCGCGGCGCACCAAACACCGCCGGATTGGTCACGTCACGCCACGACGTACCATCGAGGACTCGCAATGCGAGCCCTAACACGCTATGCGGACGGCGGGTGGCACCGCGGGGGGCAGCGCCGATCGCGGAGGGGCAAGCCATAACCCGCCCCTGACACGCAAGAGCGGTAAGACCCCGGAGTGGAGCGGCGAGGGGCCCCGCGGTGACAGGACCCGCTCACCACAATGCTCCAGTCGTTAGTAGCGAGTGACCTTCATCGAGAAGTCCAACGCCACTGCCGAGTGCGTCAGCGCGCCGACGCTGATGTAGTCGGCTCCCGCCAGCGCGTACGCACGAGCGTTGGTCACCTGCACGCCGCCGCTGACCTCGACCGTCGCGCGGCCGCGGATCAGCTGCATCGCCTCGCGGACCTGGCCGCAGGAGAAGTTGTCGAGCAGGATGTGCGACGCCTTGTCGGTGAGCGCCTGCTCCAGCTCCTGGAGGTTGCTCACCTCGACATGGATCTCCATCTCCGGGTAGGCCTTGCGCGCCGCGCGCAGAGCCGGCGTGATGCCGCCGACGAGCGCGAGATGCGTGTCCTTGATCAGCACCGCGTCGTACAGGCCCATGCGGTGGTTCTCCGCGCCGCCCATGCGGGTCGCGTACTTTTCGAGCGCCCGAAGTCCCGGTGTGGTCTTGCGGGTGTCGAGGATCTTGGCCTTGGTACCGTCAACCGCCTTCACGTACCGCGCGGTCATCGTCGCGATGCCGCTGAGGTGCTGGAGGAAGTTGAGACCCATGCGCTCCGCGGTCATCATGCCGCGCGCCGGACCGAAGAGTCTCGCGACGATCTGGTCCGCCTGGACCTTCTCGCCGTCCTTGGTTTTGGCGTCGAACTGAATGCGTTCGTCGACGCGCTGGAACACACGCTGCGCGATGCTCAGGCCTGCGATCACGCCGTCCTGCTTGCAAACGATCTTCCCCCGGCAGGTCATGTCGGCAGGGATGACGGCCTGAGTGGTCACATCGCCCGCTCCGACGTCCTCGGCGAGCGCAGCCTCGATGAGCATGTCGATGCTCTCCGACGACAGCGCCTCGGTGATGGGTCTAAAGGTGACGGTCAAAGCGTGCTCCTCTGTCCTTGTGCATGACGAGATCGCCATGCCATTGATCGCTTGCTTGGGGGAGATCAGAACGTAGATGGCAGCCGCGGCTCTCCTCACGAGCCAGAGCGGCGGTGCAGACGAGCGACGCGGTGGACGCCGCGGCGTGCAGCTGCATCATCGGCAACGCGCTCGCGCCTGCAGTCGATGCAGCGACGGATGCGCAGGCACGGCCTGCAGCCTCGAGACCAGCACCGTCGCGGACGACACCGGCGCCCGTCCAGAGCGCGTCGTGCAACGTGTTCCAACCTTCACGCGGGTCGACCGTGCTTGAGCGCGATGCCGAGCTTTTCACGGCAGGTGCAGCCCCGGCGCGCGGTGACTCGGCAGCCCAGCCGAGCGCGGAATGTGCTGCGCGCCTCGAGAAGACGAGCGACTCGAGCAGGCTGTTGCTGGCAAGACGATTGGCCCCGTGCACACCGCTGTGCGCGACCTCGCCGCATGCGAACAGCCCCGGCAGCGTCGTCGCGCCATCGAGATCCGTGCATACCCCACCGACCATATAGTGCGCCGCGGGGGCGACCGGGATCGGATCGCGTGTGATGTCGAGGCCGTATTTCGCACACGTCGCCGCAATCGTGGGAAAGCGCATGGCCGCTCGGGCGCCAAGTGGTGAGCAGTCCAGGTAGACGGAGCGCTCGCCGCTGCGGCCGAGCTCGTCCCAGATCGCGCGAGCAACGACATCACGGCCCGCCAGCTCGCCGCGTGGATCGGCGTCGAGCACGAAACGGTGACCGTCGCGGTTGACGATGAGGGCACCCTCGCCCCGGACCGCCTCGCTGATGAGAAACCGAGGAGCGCCGTCGACGGCAAGCGCCGTGGGGTGGAATTGCGAGAACTCCATCCCCGATACCTCGGCGCCGGCACCGTAACCGAGTGCCACGCCATCACCGGTTGCGGACTTCGGGTTGGTGCTGTTGCGCCAGAGGCGGCTCGCGCCTCCGCTGGCGAGCACCACAGCCGACGCCGACAGGCTCGTGGTCTGCGCCGGCGTGCCGCTCGTCGTGATCGACACGCCGCAGCACACGCCGTCACTCGTCGTCAGGATGCCGGAGACATCGGCGTGCTCGACGACGCGGGCGCCGCTTGCGCGCAGACGGCGGATCAGCGCGGTCTCGACCTCGAGTCCGGTGCCGTCTCCGCGCGCGTGCAGGATGCGTGCGCGCGAATGTGCGGCTTCCTGCGCCAGCAACAACTCACCGTCCTGTGTGTCGAACGCGACGCCCCACTCGATCAACTGACGGATCCGAGCAGGTCCCTCCTCGACGAGCACGCGCACTGCGTCCGGATGGCAGAGGCCTCGTCCAGCGGCGATGGTGTCGTCGAAATGCAACTCCGTGGAATCATCATCACCGACAGCCGCCGCGATCCCGCCCTGCGCATAGCGGCTGCATCCATCATCGAGTGCACCTTTGGTGACAACGGCGACACGGGCACTGGGTGCAGCGCTCAATGCTGCCGAGAGTCCGGCGATACCGCTGCCGACAACGAGGACGTCGTAATCGGTGGGGTTCGCCGTCGTGATCATGCGATTGCCGCCTGCTCACGAATGCGATTGTGCTCGTCCACACGCACAATCGTGGGCGTAAAGTCGCGCAGCTCCTGCTCGTCGAGCTGCGCGTAGGTGATCAGGATCACAACATCACCGGCGCTGCCCAGGTGCGCCATCGCACCGTTGAGCGTCACCTCGCCCGGTGCTCCCTCAATCGCATACGTGACGGCCCGCGAACCGTTGGTGGCATTGACGACGTGCACTTGTTCCCCTGGAACGATGTCTGACGCGCGCAGCAACTCGGGGCCGATACCGCACGACCCTTCGAAGTCAACGTTCGCCCGCGTCACAGTGGCGCGGTGAATCTTCGACTTCATGATGATCCGCTGCATGATCTCCCCTACACGCCACGACCAACGGGCGCTGTGTCGACCCCCAGCCGAACGACATCAATCAACCGTGTGCTACCTATTCTAGCAGCCACCACGATTTGGCATGTGGGGACTGCCGTTTCGACCTCGGTGAAACCGTCGGGCTCCACCACCGCGACATAATCCACGTCCAGTCCCGCCGCGTCAAGCACGGCGCGGACGTTCGATTTCAGAGCCGCAGTCTTATATTCGCCCGCGTCGAATCGGCGCAGTGCCGCGCTGAGGCTGCTCGGGAATCGCGCGGGCCCGCACCCGATCCTCTTGGCTGAGATAGACATTTCGGCTCGAGATCGCCAGTCCGTCAGTGTCCCGAACCGTCGGACAGACGACGATGTCGACCGCCATGTCCAGGTCCTCGGACGAGATGGCGCACCACGGCGCTCTGCTGGGCATCCTTCTGCCCGAAGTACGCTCGGTCGGGCACGCCGGCCGCGAGGAGCTTCGACGACGACGAGCGCCACGCCGTCGAAATGGCCGGGCCGGCTGGCTCCCTCGAGCGTCTCGCCCGAGCGGTCCCGCGACGTGGACTCGGATGATCTGGCCCGGCGGATACATCGCGCTCGACGCTCGGGACGAAGGCGGCGTGCGCCCCGGCCAGCGTCGACCATGTCCAGGTCGGCCTCCAGGCTGCGGGGGTAGCGGGAGAAATCCTCGTTCGGTCCGAACTGCGCGGGGTTCACGAAGATCGTGACGACGACCCGGTCGTTCTCCCGCACCGCCCGGTCGATGAGGGCGCGGTGGCCGGCGTGCAGCGCTCCCATCGTCGGGACCATGCCGACGCTCTGACCGGCGGCGTGGCACGCCATCGACCACTGCGCGCAGATCGGCCGGGGTGTCGAGCCGGGTCAGACCGTCAGTGGAAGCTGTGGGCATCGTCCGGGAACCGGCCTTCGCGCACATCGTCGGCATACGCCCGAGCCGCGGCGACGATGCGATCGCCCAGGTCGGCATATGGCTTCACGAATTTCGGCACCGCGCCACGGACATGGCTGGTGATGCCGAGAAGGTCATAGATCACGAGTACCTGCGCGTCGCAGTCCGGACCCGCTCCGATGCCGATCGTCGGGATCGAGAGTTCGGCGGTCACCTGCGCCGCCAGATCTCGAGGGATGCCCTCGAGGACGACGGAGAACGCGCCGGCGTCCTCCAGCGCGTGGGCATCCGCGAGCAGGCGCTCCCGGCCGTCGGCGCTTCGCGCCTGCACCTTCATCCCGCCGAACGCGTTGACCGACTGCGGCGTCAAACCGAGATGGCCCATGACGGGAATCCCACGCTGCGTGAGACGCGCGACCGTCTCGACGACCCAGCCACCGCCTTCGAGCTTGATCGCGTGCATACCCGCCTTCAGGTACTCGGTGGCATTGAGGATGGCGTCCCCGCACGAACGCTGATAGGCGCCGAAGGGCAGGTCGCCGACGAGCAGCTGCTCCGGTGCTCCTCGGGCGACTGCCCGAGCGTGGTGGAGCATCTCGGCCATCGTCACGGGAATGGTGTTGGCGTAGCCGAGGACGTTGTCAGCCAGCGTGTCGCCGACGAGCAGGACCGGCACCTCGGCTTCGGCGAGGAGTCGAGCCGTGGGGTAGTCGTAGGCGGTGAGCATGGCGAAGCGCGTGCCCGACGCCTTCCACGCCGCCAGGTCGCGGACGGTGATGGCCATGGGTCAGGCGACCTGTGTGCCGGACGCCGCCTGCTCGTCGGTCGCGGGAGACACGAGCGATTCCATCGCGCGGGTCAGATGCAGGTACAGGTCGCGGGCCTCCGGGTACGGGGCCAGCGCGTCGAGGTGCGCGGCTGATGGCACCGCTGTCGCCGCGGGCCACAGGTCCTGTGAGCGCGGCTGCCGGTCCTCCCGCGGCGAGCGTTCCGCGCAGCCCCCTCGAGGAGCGCGGCGAGCGCCTGGTGGGCATCGGCGCGACTGACCCCTGCGGCCTCGAGCAACCGAGTGGCCTCCGCAAGCAGTGCGAGCGGGGCGTTGCCGGCGAGCACCGCGGCCGCGTGGTACAGCGGCGCCTGCGCCGGGTCGACCTCGAGCGGGCGCGCACCGAGCGCGGCAACGAAACGCGAGCAGGCGCGCGTGCAGCATCCCGGTGGCGTCGATGCGGAAGAAGGCGCCGTCGAGGAGCGACGCGCTCTCGGGTCCCGCGAGTGCCTGGAGCGGGTGGAGCACGCCGACATCAGCTCCGGCCGTCCTCAGCGAGGCGATCACGCCGGGTCCGAATCGCGCGCCCAGGTGGACGACGCCGCGGCCGCGGAGAGTGACGCCGCTGGCAGCGATCGCAGCCGCGACGGAGGTGATCGCGCCGTCCGGCACGGCGAGCAGCGTCAGGTCGGCCGATGCAACCGCCGCAAGCGGCGTTGGGACGGCCTCAGCGCCGACGGTGTCGGCGAGCCGCCGCGCGACCTCACCGCGGCGGCTTGCGACCGCCGCGACGACGTAGCCGGCTTCGTGAGCGGCGATCGCCAGCGCGGAACCGGCGCGACCGGCCCCGACGATGGCCAGCGACGGCCTGGGTGCTCCCTCCACGTCTCGGTCCTCCTGGATCCAAGCGTTGCAGCGCGGGGCCGCCTTCCGCCGGCGGTGGTTTCGACCTCGAGGCGCGGGAGCGTCCCCGGGTCACTGACCGTCGACGGCCACAACGGCCGAACGGCCTGAGTGTACCGCTACGCTCCGGCTGCTGCCTCTGCGGGAGGGACAACCTCGGGATCGGGTGGAGGTGGCGGAATGTCGGCGGACGGTCGCGCTTCCGTTCGACGATGCCGACACCGTTGCGCGCCTCGGCCTCGTCGATGATCCGCTTCATCTCAGGCGCGTCCATCGTCTCGACCTCGACGAGCCGGCTGGCGAGGGCGCGGAGCACGTGCTCACGATCGCGCAACACCTTCTTCGCCCGCTGGAAGGCGTCGGCCACGAGCTGATGCACTTCCTGGTCGATCTCCGAGGCAATGCCTTCGGAGTAGTTGCGCTGCTCGCCGAGATCGCGGCCGAGGAAGACCATCTCCGGACGCTCGCCGAAGGTGAGCGGACCGAGCTTGTCGCTCATGCCCCACTCGGTGACCATCTTGCGGGCGAGATTCGTCGCCTTGCGGATGTCGTCCGACGCGCCGGTGGTGATGTTGTCCTCGCCGAGGATCAGGTCCTCGGCGCAACGGCCGCCGAGGATCTGGGCAAGCTGGTCGACGAGCTCGGCCTTGCTCACCAGATATCGGTCCTCGATCGGCAGGCTCATCGTCCAGCCAAGCGCCTGACCGCGGCTGACGATGGTGACCTTGTGCACGGGGTCGGTGTGCTCGAGCGTGGTGCCGACCAGCGCGTGCCCCATCTCGTGGTACGCGATCGTCAGCTTTTCCTTCTCGCTGATCATCCGGCTCTTGCGCTCCGGACCGGCGATGACGCGAGCGATCGATTCCTCGAGGTCGTTCATGACGATGACCTTGCGATTGCCACGGGCGGCGAGGATCGCTGCCTCGTTGATCAAGTTCGAGAGGTCCGCGCCACTGAAGCCCGGCGTCTGCTTGGCGAGCGTCTCGAGATCCACGCCGGCGTCGAGCGGCTTGTTGCGCGAGTGGACCTCGAGGATCGCGCGACGGCCGCGGATGTCGGGCCGGTCGAGCATGACGTGGCGGTCGAAGCGGCCCGGCCGGAGCAGGGCGGGGTCGAGGACGTCAGGCCGGTTGGTCGCTGCGATGACGATGACGTGCTGGTTGGTCTCAAAGCCGTCCATCTCGACGAGCAGCTGGTTGAGGGTTTGCTCGCGCTCGTCGTGACCGCCGCCCAGACCGGCGCCGCGCTGGCGGCCGACCGCGTCGATCTCGTCGACGAAGACGATGCACGGCGAGTTCTTCTTGGCCTGGTCGAAGAGGTCGCGCACCCGGCTCGCGCCGACGCCGACGAACATCTCGACGAACTCCGAGCCGCTGATGCTGAAGAACGGAACACCCGCCTCACCGGCGACAGCCTTGCTGAGCAGCGTCTTGCCGGTCCCGGGCGGACCGACGAGCAGGACGCCCTTCGGGATCCGGGCGCCGACCGCGACGAACTTGTCCGGGTACTTCAGGAACTCGACGATCTCATTCAACTCCTGCTTGGCCTCGTCGACGCCGGCAACGTCGACGAAGGTGATCGCCGGCTTGTCGCCCGCGAGGAGTCGAGCGCGACTCCGCCCGAACGAGAGCGCCTGATTGTTCCCACTCTGGGTCTGGCGGAAGATCCACAAGAGGATCAACGCCATGAGCCCGAAGAGAATCAGGTTGGGAAGGATCACGCTCAGCAAGAAGTTGCCCCCGCTTCCAGAATCGACTTTGTAGTTAGTGTAGTCAGCATCCTGGAACTCCTTTGCGACCACGTCTGCGGATGTGGTCACAGTCGTGAACTCGGTCGGGGTGTTGTTCCACCAGACGACAGTCTGCCCGTCGCTCTGGATCTCGGCCTCGTGTCCTGAGCCGCTGTTGATCGCGCCCGACGCAGTCGGGTTGGTCTTGAACTGGGCGACGGCCGCGTCGAGCTGTCCCGCGCTCGCAGTGGTCGTGCTGCTGCTTGGAAACGTCTTGTAGAGGAGCGCGGCGACCACGATCACTGCAAGCGCGATAAAGATGTACGTCAGGCTGCGACGAGACGGAGGCACGAACTCAGTCTACCAGGGGACTTCGATCTGAACCCTCGCGCTCAACGAGAGATCACCGTTCCCGGCGAACCGGCCTCGGCCGCGGCGTCCAGAAAGCGTCGCTGACGGTCGGCGAGGACGACCAGGCGGCGGCGGGCTCCCGGGAAGACCGCCTCGAGCGCCGGAATCACCTCATGCCGCACACGGCTCCGCAGGAAGCGCAGGTCGGCGTTGCTCGGATCGACCAGCGGCTCGACCCCCAGCGCGGCGCAATACGCGACGGTAGCGTCGCGCCAGACGCGAAGGATCGGTCGCGCGAGCCCGCGCTCGCGTTCCGCCATCGCCGGCAATCCTGCAGGCGACGCTCCTGCAAGCAGGCGCATCAGGACGGTCTCGGCCTGGTCGTCGGCGGTGTGACCGAGTGCGATCATCGACGCGCCGACGCGGGCCGCCTCGGATCGAAGCGCCGCATGCCGTGCGTTGCGGGCGTGATCCTGGAGCGAGCCGCCGGGTTCCACCGCAACGCGGATGGAACGGAAGGGCAGTCCCCGTGCGTCAGCAAGTGCGGCGACAACATCTGCCTCGCGCGACGATCCCTCCCGAAGGCCGTGGTCGATATGGACGACACTGAGGCGCCAACTGCGTGGCGGCCCGAGCCGCGCGAGCGCGTCGAGCAGTGCCGTTGAGTCCGGCCCTCCGCTGCACGCGACGAGCACCGATTCTCCCGGCCGGATGACCGCGCGCCGATCCACGGCGCTGGCCGCCGCGCGCCGCACTCGGGCGACGGCGGCGACACGCTCGCGCGGCGGCAGAGCCCCGGAATTTCCGGGCGTGGTGGCGGTTCCTGGATTCGAACCAGGGACATACCGGGTATGAACCGGCTGCTCTACCACCTGAGCTAAACCGCCAAGCAATGCGCTGGGGAAAGAAATTGCGGCGGTCGGATTCGAACCGACGACCTTCGGGTTATGAGCCCGACGAGCTTCCACTGCTCCACGCCGCCCGCAGAGGATACCGCACGTGACCGCCGGCTCCCGGCGGATCGCACGCTCAGTGGGAGGTCGGTGTGGGTGTCGGTGTTGGGACGGTGATCACCTTTGGCGTCGGAGTCGGGGTCGGGGTCGGGTCTCGCCGACGGTGACGGCGTCGCGGTTGCCACGGCAGGCACCTTGAAGACCGGGACCGGCACTGAGACACCACCGGACGCCGGCGTGCCGGCCCCGGGCGGCACGACGACATAGAGGTGCTCGCCAGGGAAGATATAGCCGAGCTGGCGGGCTTCCTGCTCGAGCCACGCAACCGTCTGCGCGTCGGCGATCTCACGCTGTCGATCGGAGATCTGCAGCACGAGCGACGAGTTCTGGGCGGTCAGCGCGGAGACCTGGGCGTCGAGATTCCGGCTTTGTGCCACCTGGCCGTAGACGGCGAAGGCGACCAGTCCGCAGATCCCGGCGATGAGCACGACGGCAATCCGGCGCAGGGTGATCGGACTGTCAAGTGCAGGACGTTGAGTTGGACGGATGACGCGTTCCTCTTCCTCGGCACCGTCTGAGACGAATGGGACGATGTGGCGCCGGGTGTCGGCATAGGATGGGCCGCCATCGAGGTTTTGACAAGGACTCCGAGGGAATCGGCAGCCTGATCAGCCCGCTGTGCGCTCCCAACGTTCGCGCCACGCCGCATCGTCGAGGTCGTGAAGGTCGATGCCGTCCTCACGCGCATGCGCCTCCAAGGCGCGGAAGCGCCGAGCGAATTGTGTGGCGCGCCCGCGCAGGGCCTCCTCGGGATTGACGCGCAGGCGCCGCGCGAGCGCGACGACCGAGAACAGCAGATCCCCGATAGCGTCCTCCGGGTCGAGCGCTGCCGCAGCCCAGTCCTCGCCGCGCTCAGCCTCGTGCGCCGTGCTCCTGGCGATGTCCTCGATGCGGCGCAATGCGCTCTGCACGTTGTCGAGCGCGAGCGACGTCGTTGGCGTCTCGTCGAACCCCACTCGGGCGGGACGCTTCTGCACGCCCTGGGCGTGTGCGAGCGCGGGCATCGCAGCGGGCACACCGTCAAGGAGGGAAAGCCGCTCACGCTTCTCGGCGGTTTTCAGCTTCTCCCAGTTGACGACAACGCCGGCGGGACCGTCGACCGCGACGTCGCCGAAGACATGGGGATGACGGTGGATCATCTTGGCGCGCACGTCGGCTGCGACATCACCGATATCGAAGCCGCCGTCCTCCTCCATCGCGATCGCGCTGTGCATGAGCACCTGCAGCAGCAGGTCGCCGAGCTCCTCACGCAGCGTCGTGGAGTTGGCGGCGTCGATCGCCTCGAGCACCTCGTAGGTCTCCTCGAGCAGGTATGGACGCAGGCTGCGATGCGTCTGCTCGCGGTCCCACGGACATCCCCCAGGTGCCCGCAGTTGTTCGATCACCTCGTTGAGGGCGCGCAGCGCCTCAACGGACTCCTCACGCATGTGCGCTCGATTGTGTCGGCACTGCATCGCGGTTGCGGGCTCGCGTGAGCCGCCCGAGCTCCCGAAGGATCGGTTCGAGCGTGGACTGCCAGGCATCACCGATGTGGAGTTGGGTCGGCGTCGCGGTCACGCCGCGAAACTGGCGCGCAACGCTCTGCAGGTCCAGACCGTGGTCGAGCGTCAGACGCACGACAACGCCGCGTCCGCGCTCGGTGTCGACACCGAGCGCGCCTGCCGCGGCGGCGAGCAGCCTGACGCGCAACGAATCGATGAGCGCCGATGTCGGTGCGGGCATTGGTCCAAAACGGTCGACGAGCCCTCGAGCGCGCTGATCGAGCTCGGTCTCATTGACACATGCGGCGAGCTCCTGGTAGCAACGCAACCGGAGGCGCTCGTCGCTGACATAGTCGGCAGGCAGGAACGCGGCGACGGGCAGCGTCACCGTGACCTGCGCAGGCGACTCCACGACCGACTTGCCCTGGAGCGACGTCACCGCGTCGGCGAGCAGATGGTTGTACAGCTCGAGTCCCACTGCGGCGATCTCTCCGTGCTGTTCTTCGCCGAGCAAGTTGCCGGCGCCGCGAATCTCGAGGTCGCGCATCGCGAGCTTGAAACCCGCGCCGAGGTCCTGGAGGTCACCGATGACATCGAGTCGCTTGTCGGCTTTCTCCGTCAACGAGCGCGCGGGCGGATACATCATGTATGCATAGGCGCGCTGTCCGGCGCGGCCGACTCTGCCGCGCAGCTGGTAGAGCTGCGCGAGCCCAAGACGATGCGCGTCGTCGATGACGATGGTGTTGGCGTTGGGAATGTCGAGACCGGACTCGATGATCGTGGTGCACAAGAGCACGTCGATATCGCCGTCGCCAAAGCGACGCATCACTGACGCGAGCATTCCCTCCTGCATCTGCCCGTGCGCCACCTCGATGCGGGCTTCAGGGACGAGCGTCCGCAAGCGGTCCGCAACCGCCTCGATACCGGCGACCCGGTTGTGCAGGAAGAAGCATTGACCGCCACGCGCCAGCTCGCGCGTGATGACCTCGCGGATGAGCGAATCCTCGCGCGCGGTGACGTACGTCTTGATCGGCTGCCGTTCCTCGGGCGGCGTCTGGATGACCGACAGATCGCGAATCCCAGCAAGTGACATGTGCAACGTGCGCGGAATCGGTGTCGCCGACAGCGACAGCACGTCGACCGCGACACGGAGTTCCTTGAAACGCTCCTTCTGCAGGACGCCGAAACGCTGCTCCTCGTCGATGACGACGAGTCCGAGATTCTTGAACTCGACATCCTTCTGGAGCAGACGGTGCGTGCCGACAACGATGTCGACCGCGCCACTGCGCAGGCCGGCGAGCGTGTGCGCGATCTCGTCGTCGCTGACGAAGCGCGAGAGCTGGCGGACGGTGATCGGGAAGGCCGCGAGACGCTCGGTGAAGGTGCTGAAGTGCTGCTGGCAGAGGACCGTCGTCGGCACGAGCATTGCCACCTGCCGCCCCTCGATCGCGGCTTTGAAGGCTGCGCGCACCGCGAGCTCGGTCTTGCCGAAACCGACGTCGCCGCAGACCACGCGATCCATCGGCCGCGAGGCTTCCATGTCCCGCTTGATCTCCTCGAGGACAAGGACCTGGTCGGGCGTTTCCTGATACGGGAACGACCCTTCCAGCTCCTGCTGCCACGCGCCGTCTGGCGCATATGCGTGACCCTGCGCCTGCTCGCGGCGCGAGTAGAGACCGAGCAACTCGCGCGCGACCTCCTCTGTCCGTTCCTTGACGCGGCGCCGCGTGCGTTCCCACTCACCGGTGCCGAGCCGTGAGAGCTTGGGGTGGGACTCGGCACCACCGACATAGCGATCCACGCGGTCGAGGTGCTGCGTCGGCACGAAGAGGCGGTCGCCTTCGGCGTACTCGAGGAGCATGTACTCGTGCTCGGCACCGCTGTCGTCGGTGACGGCGCGCATCTCGACGAACCGTGAGATGCCGTGGTCGCGATGCACGACGAGGTCGCCCGGTGCGAACTGGAGGACGAACGCCTGGCGCGCGGCCGCACCGCTCGCGGCGCGGCGCGAACCGCGCGCTGATGTGGAGATAGCGCTGCGCGCGCCTCTGGCCAGCACCGAACGACGCCGCTTGATGGCGCCGAACAGCTCGGCGTCGGTGTAGACGTGGACGGAGCCGTCCGCGACAGCAAATCCCTGGGTGAGATCCGCCGATGCAACGACGATCGCCCCTGGAGGCAGCGCCGTCTCCGCCGCGGTGAAATCCGGAGCGTCGACAGTGTCGGCCCCGTGTTCGGCGGCAAGCTCCTCGACACGATGCTGCTGACGGGACGCAACCAGCACGCAACCAAGACCCTCGCGCTCGTGCAGGGCCTCGCGCACGAAGGCATCGAAGCGGCCGACGTAGCTGTCGACGCCGCGCCAGCCCAGGTCGATAGCGTGCGCCGCGCCGGCCGGCGCTTCACGAGCGAGGTCGAAGGGCCTCAGCGCTCCGAGCGTCGCGAACAGGCGCGCCCACGTCGATGAGGCCGGCGGAGGCTCCGTAGGGCAGCTCGCCGCGCTCTTCCTCCTGGACGCGGAGCCCCTCAATCTCGACCGCGTGGCGCTCCGCGGTGGCGGTGAGGCGATTGCGACCACCGTCAAGGAGCACGATCGGCGCCTCGAGGTGATCCAGGAGCGTCGACGGCGGATCCGACCCGAGGTATGGGAAGAACAGGTCGACGCCCTCGTCGTAGACGCCGGAGACGAGCAGCCCGCAGTCGCGGTCCCATTGCTCGCGCACGTCGTCACGCAATGCGCTCGCGTCGAGAGCCTGCACGGCAGCAACGGCTCGCGCCACCGAGCCCGGACTGAGGTCGAGCTCGCGCGCCGGCCAGACCTGGGCCGTCTCGAGCTTTCGAATCGATTCCTGTGTCGCCGGGTCGAAGATGCGCAGGTCGTCGACGTTGTCGCCGAACCACTCCGCGCGCCAGGGGCGATCGCGATCGACACCGAAGACATCGACGATGCCGCCGCGCACGGCGAAATCGCCCGGGGTGGAGACAGCGCTCTCACGCCGGTACCCGAGCTCGACGAGCCTGGCGATGAGCCGGTCGCGCGGGAGGACGTCCCCGCGCTTGACCTCGGTGAGGCTCGCGCCGACGACCTCTGGTGAGAGGGTCGGGCGAAGCAGTCCGCGCGGTGATGCCACCACGAGAAGTGGTTCAGCGCGGGCGTGCAGACGCATGAGCGTCGCGAGGCGGGCGCGCGTCACCTCCTCCGATGGCGGGACCCGGTCGAATGGCGGCGTGTCGCCTGCGGGGAAGATCGCGACGCCGGCGCCGCCCGCCCACACGAGCGCGTCGGAGTACACGCGCTCGGCCTCGCGCCGACACGACGAGCACGGTCCGGCCGGTGCGCTCGCGCAGCCACCACGCGATCAAGCCGACGGCGCCCGAGGGCACCCCGCCGACCATGCCGCCGTTGCCGGCGGCAAGCTCGCCCAACTCGGGGAGCCGGTCGAGCCGCTCTCGGAGCGTCGCTGCGGCAACCGCCGCCGGGGTGGGTCGGGAATCAGTCCGGGCTGGCACGGTTCCAGGTGTTCATCGCGGCTTCGAGCCCGTCTCGCATGATCGCGACGGCCATGTTCGCCGCTCGCGCGAGGGCGGTTTCGACCAGCGGACGCTCGTCGGGCAGGAACGGATCGAGCACGTGCTCGATGAGGTCGTTGCTGTCGCCGTCTCTGCCCACGCCGATGCGAATGCGCGGAAAGGCGTCAGTGCGCCACGAGTCGATGAGCGACTGCACGCCACGATGGCCGGCAGCGCTGCCGCCGAGCTTGATCTTGACGCGCCCGAGCGGGAAGTCGGCTTCGTCATGAACGACGATCGCGTCGCGGGGTGCGCTCCCGTACTTGCTCGTCAACTGCACGGCCGCCTTCCCGCTCAGATTCATGAACGTCTGCGGACGCGCGGTGAGGACGTCATAGCCGTCGATGGTTCCCTCTCGCACGCGCGCTGCACCTTCGCGCCGCTCGCGGCCGAATTTGCCGCGCCGCTCGAGCTCGTCAAGGCACATCCAACCGACATTGTGCCGGGTGCGCGCGTACTCCCCGCCCGGGTTGCCCAGGCCGATGATCAACTGCGGCACGGCCGCCCGAGGTCATACATCGGCTGTCTCGAGCTCTGGAACATCCGCGCCCGGGAGCAACTCGCGAGTCATCGTCGTCATCAGCGCAGCGGGTCCCGGCTCGGCATGGTCGTGGCCGAGGCAGTGGAGCAGACCGTGCACCGCGAGGAGCCGAAGTTCGGCCGCGCCGTCGCTCGCCTGGCCGAGGGCACGCTCGACCGAGATGGCCACGTCGCCAACCCGGCCCCGCTCGTCTGCGGGAAACGCCAGCACATCCGTGGGCGCGTTGTTGCCGAGGAAGCGCGCGTTCAAACCCTGCAATTCAGCGTCGTTGGTCAAGCGCAGGCTCAACCCGGCGCGCGCCGGCACCCGCAACCGCTCTCCACACTCGCGAAGGAGCGAGCCGAGGCGTGCCTCGGTAATGGCACGGCGCTCGAGCGAGGTGAGAGACGGATCGCGGATGACGCTCACCCGCATGGACGCAGCTGCGTCAGGTGCTCTTGACGCGACGCTTCCGCGCTGCAAGCAACTTGCGCTTGCGACGCACGGACGGCTTCTCGTAGTGCTCGCGCCTGCGAACCTCTGAGAGGATGCCGTTCTGCTTGATCTTCTTGTTGAACCGTCGTAACGCGCTCTCAAAGGTCTCGCCTTCGCGGACCTTTACTTCCGACACGGTCGGAATCACCTCCTTTCGACTGGATCCACGCTTGGTGAGCGCGGACCTCAAAGTCTACCTTGACTCCCGCTCGCCAAGGAGTGCGTCGACCAGCTCGGGAAGGACGGTGCCCGCTCGCCCGGAGACGATCAGGGTGGCCATGCCGTCGAGGTCGGTCGCTCCCTCGTTGACGATGACCAGCCTCCCGCCCTGCCGGATCGTCTCGACCGGAACGCCAGCGGCCGGCCAGACCGAGAGCGTCGAACCGACCGCCAGGCAGACGTCGGCGAGGCGCGCCTCCTCGACCGCTCGATGTATGTCGGCAGCCACGAGCGGCTGACCGAAGCTGATCGTCGCGGTTTTGAGGAGCCCTCCGCAGAGCTCGCAGTGCGGATCGACATCGCCCTCGCGGACGCGGTCGAGCGCGACGTCGATCGGCATTCGCCGGGCACACTCGAGGCAGACCGCCTCGGTCGAGGTGCCGTGCAATTCGATGACGTTGACCGTGCCGGCCTTCTGGTGGAGGCCGTCGATGTTCTGCGTCACCACGACAGGCGCGAGGCCGGCTTGCTGCAAGCGGGTGATCGCCCGATGGGCCTCGTTGGGCGCGGCGCCGGCGAACCGCGACTCGAGGCGCGCCTGCCAGCGCTCGACCCGCACGTCGCGGTCCTTGAGGTAGCTGTCGATGGTGTAGCGGTTCGGGTCGGTCGTCTTCCAGACGCCGTTCGGGCCGCGGAAGTCCGGTATCCCCGACTCGGTCGAGATCCCGGCGCCGGTGAACACGAGGATGCGCCGGGCGTGCCTGAGCCACGGGAGCGCTTTGGTCAGCGGGGATTCCTGATCCATCCCCGAATTGTCCGCTGACGGTGGCGACAGCCTCATGTCGCAGGAGCGGCCCAGAATCGGATCCGATGAGCGTGATCTCCCCACCCGAGGCCCCAGCCGAAGCGGTGCTCGACGACGAGCAGCGTGTCGCGGTCGATCACGGCGACGGTCCATGCCTGGTGCTCGCGGGTCCGGGAAGCGGCAAGACCAGGATCATCGTCGAGCGGTTCCACCGCCTCTCCTCGATCGGCATCGGTGCCGGACGGCAGCTCGTCCTCACGTACACCCGCAAGGCTGCCGACGAGATGCGCGAACGCGTGGAGCGGGCGCACGGCGGGTTCTCCGACGATGCCCCGCTCACCAACTACCACTCGTTCGCGCTCCGCGTTGTGCGTGAGTGGGGATGGCTGCTCGGCATCTCGCCAGTGCTGCGCATCGCCGACGCCGCCGAACGGTGGCTGCACGTCGAGGCGGTCCTCGACGAACTGCGTCCGGAGCTGCTCTGGAATCCACTGCGCCCTCATGACCTGATGGATCCGCTCCTCGACATCATCGGGACGGCAAAACAGGAGCTGGTCACCCCAGACTCGTATGCGGCGTGGGCCGCGACCCGCCTCGAGGGATGTGAGGACCCCGCGCAGCGCATCGTGCTCGAGCGCCACGCCGACGTCGCGCGCGTCTATGCGCGCCTCGATGAGCGGTACCGGCGCGCCGGCGTCTTCGACTTCGACGATTGCATCCTGTACGCCGAGCGGCTCCTTCGCGAGCAGCCTGCTGCGCGCAGTGGCGTTGCGGATCGAATCAGCCACGTGATGGTCGACGAGTACCAGGACACCAACTACGCGCAGGCGAAGCTGGTCGAGACCCTCGTCTCCAGTCACCGCAACCTTTTCGTTGTCGCTGACGACGACCAGTCGATCTACAAGTTCCGTGGGGCCAGCCGCGCCAACCTCGACAGGTTCTCGCGCGAGTACCCCGAGCATCGTCAACTCGTGCTCACGCACAACTACCGGAGCACCGAACAGATCGTCACCGCATCACGCGCGGTGATCAACGTCGCCAGCCCGGCGACGCGCATCGAAAAACATCTCGTCGCGGAACGCGGCTCGGGTGCCGCGGTCGAGGTCTGGGCCGCTCCGGAGGAACGCAGCGAGGCGATGGCCGTCGCGCGCGAGTGCGCTCGTCTCGTCGCCGGTGGGATGCGACCCGCTGACATCGCATGGCTCTTCCGCCAGCACGTCGACATGCAGCCCGCCATGCGCGCGCTCCGCCAGTGCGGCGTCGCATATCAGGTTGCCGGCGGTCGAGGGTTCTTTCAGGAGCGCGAGATCAAGGACGCGCTGGCGCTGCTCGCGGCGATCGAGGATCCCGAGGACTTCGCAGGCGGTGCTGCGCTGTCTCACGCTACCGGAGTGGGGTGTCGCGACGCCGGGTCGCGTTGCGTTGGTGCGCGCGGCGCACGAGCACGACCTGCCGCTTGCCACACTCATCGTCGACGCCGCGGTCGAGGGACTCGACGAGGCCGACCTTGCGGCAGCCCGGCGATGCGTGGAGAGCATCCACGAGTTGCATGCCGCGTCGCAGCGCGAGGACGTTCGCGACCTCTTCCAGCTCGCACTCGAGGCGAGCGGCTTTCTCGGCATCGTCGACGAGCAGTCCGGCGTTGCGCGGCTGCAGATGGGCGCCAACCTCAACAAGTTCGGCGAGCTGCTCGAGGCCTTCGCGGACTGGAGCGACGACCGGCGTGTCAGCACCACGCTC
Source organism: Candidatus Dormiibacterota bacterium (assembly GCA_963757475.1). Classification (GTDB taxonomy): domain Bacteria; phylum Chloroflexota; class Dormibacteria; order Aeolococcales; family Aeolococcaceae; genus Palsa-851. Next base: position 248,245 of record CAVWRW010000002.1, on the reverse strand, counting down.
CGCTATCTGAGCGTCCTCCGCGACAGTCGCGAGGCGGGCGAGCTCGCGAGCATTGAGCCGATCGAGGATGGTGTCGTGCTGCTGACCGCCCACGGGTCGAAAGGGCTCGAGTGGCCGGTTGTCTTCCTCTCGCGATGCACCGAGCGCCGCTGGCAGGGACGCACCAAATCATCGTTCGACCTGCAACTGCCCGATGAGCTCGTCCCCGAGCCATCGCCACCCGGTGACGTCGCGGTCGATGAGGAGCGCCGGCTCTTTTACGTCGCATCAACGAGGGCGCGGGACCGCCTCATCTACACGTGGGCAAGGTCGTACCCGCAGCCGTCCAGCGAGGAGCAGTGCACGCCGTTCCTGACGATGGCGATGTCTTTCCGCGGTGAGGTGCTGTCAAAGGACGTCCCCGTCGACAGCACTGTTGCGATTCGCGCACCGCGGCCCGTCGGCATTCCCGCGTTGCAGCGGCTGTCGATTGCGGTATCCGACCTCGGCGTGTTCCGGAACTGTCCCCGCCGCTACAACTACCAGCGACGCTGGCATCTCCCCGTGCGTACCGACGCCCGCAGCTGGTACGGGACAATGATCCACGAGGTGCTGCGCGCGGCGGCGACGCAACGGATGGCGGGTGAGGCCGTCACATCCGACAGCGTCTCGGCGATGTGGCAAGGAGCATGGGAGCAGTCGCACGGGCCGAAGGGACGCCATGCGGAGTTGCGCGCGCATGGCGACGAGCAGTTGCGCCGCTATGTCGAGTTACCGGGTTGGACCGACACGATCGTCAACAGCGTCGAAGAGCCGGTCACCATCGCACTGGACCATGCCGATGTCGCCGGCCGTTTCGATCGCGTGGACACACGATTCGACGGCATCCCCACGGTCGTCGACTACAAGACGGGACGCCCCAAGGATGAAGGCGCGTTGCGCGCCGACCTGCAGCTCCGCGCCTACGCCGTGGGACTGAGCCAGCGCGAGCAGGCGGACACTGTCGCCATCGAGTTCCACTACCTGCAGGGCGCGGTGACGAGGGTCATCGCCGACAAGCCGTTCCTCCGCAAGGCGCATGGACACATGTCAGCGACGGCGCGCGAACTCGCGATCGCGTCGAGCACCGGCATGTTCCCGCCAAAGCCATCGCGCTGGCAGTGTCAGCGCTGCGATTTCCGGACGGTGTGTGATGAGGGACGCGCTGCCGCACTCGCGGACGAGTGAGGCGCGGTTAGCCTGAGTTCCGGTCGTCATGAATCGCCGGCGGCTTATTCCTTCTGGCCCGACAATTCGGCAATTTGTGCTCTGGCCGCTGCCACGAGCTCTTCGTTGGTGTTGGCGTGACCACTCAGACCCCAACCGCCTGCGACAGCCTCGGTCAGAAGCACCCAGGTGCGCGCAGTCAAGGTCGGATCATCAGCGGCTGCGGCCACGAGGTCGGTGAACTGCCTGACCACCGCGAGCTGCTTGTCACGGTCGAGGGCACCGGCGTTGGTCAGCACCTGCACCCGGACATAGGTGCTGTCGCCGTCCACGTTGGCAAGAGCGGTGTCATTCATCTCGTGGACGAAGCCCGCGGTGTTCTGGCGGAACATCGGGATGTTCGGAACGCCTTCAATCGTCATCAGGGTTCGAGCCAGGTCACTGGCGAGTTGGTGCGGATCTCGAAATGTGCCCGTCGCTGAGTAGACATCGATCATCGGCATGAGTGTTCCTCCACTATGTATGACAGCATACATAGACATTAGCATGACTATGATGTCTTGCATGGTCGGAGTTCAAGGCAGCGCCCATGGCTGAAGGTGAAAACCGTTCAAGCGTGGGCAGACCCCCGCAGGGCACCGTCCGGACCCGGATGGTGGCGGGCGCCGTACGCCTCCTCGCCACCAAGGGAGTTGAAGGGACGTCCTTTGCTGAGGTGCTCGAGACGACTGACTCGCCGCGTGGATCGGTGTATCACCATTTCCCCGGCGGCAAGCCTGAACTCCTCCATGCGGCTCTCGACCTGGCCAGCCAACGAGGACTCGCCGCGATGGAAGCCACACGAGGCCAACCGGCCGCGGTGGTCGTCGAGCGCTTTCTCGCCATGTGGCGAAGCCTCCTGGAGCACTCCCGGCTCACTGCCGGGTGTGCAGTTGTCGCCGTTACCGTCGCGGCTAACGACGACCGACTCATCGATCACGCCGGCAGCATCTTTCGAAGCTGGACGGAATTGCTCACGGGCCTGTGTGAAGCAGGCGGCGTGGACAGCAAGTCAGCAAATTCCCTCGCCGTGACGGTCATCGCGGCAACGGAGGGAGCAGTCGCCGTCTGTCGGGCCGAGCGCAGCATGGAACCGTTCGAGGCTGTACACGACGTCCTTCTGTCCCTCGTCGAAAGCCTCAGCGGCGCAGCACTCGCGAACGAGTGACGCTCCGTCAGCCGCAGGCAGCGTGCTCCTTTGTCATCAACTTCTGTACCAGCGACACTGCGAGGAATGCCGGATTCGCCTCGGGGCCGGAGTTGATACTCAGCGCATAGATCACGTCACCTTCGCGGACTTGGATATCGGTATAGATGTCGCCGACGAACGGACCGATATACGGAGTCGAGTCGTACGGCGCGCCCTTGTCGATCTGGTACAGGAAAGCATCATCGCCAAGGGAGGGGATCGTTGGAGTTAACTCAACGCCGTTGGCGTACATGGGTATGTCATTGGGTTGATTCGATGCCTTCTGTCCCAGCATCCATCGATCAGCGATCGCAATACTCCGGTAGGCGATGACTTCTTCGGCAAGCTGGGAGATCTGCGTCGGGGATGCATCGGTGGTTATTCCCTGGAAATACTCATTCGCGTTGCCAACCGACCCGTCTATCCCAGCGTCCAAGAGTGCGCGCGGGCCAAGTTCGCTCATCGGAGGGCCGTCCGGCGCGAGCCTGGGCGGCAACTCGGCATCGTCCAGCAGTCCCACTGTCTGAATCACGCAGGGACGTGCTGACGGGCTCAGGTCCGGAACGGTTCTCGCCGTTCGTTGCGGAGCCTGCGGACCGCCCGAGGCTACGCCGCACCCAACAAGGACGGCGCAGACGCAGAGACTGGGGAGCCACACCGGTCTTTTGCTCACTATCGCGCATCCATCCAGAGGTCGATTCGGGCCTGACGTCGGGTCGCAATGGCGCGCCCGTTGACAGTAGACACCCAGATGCCGATCCAGGGAGGGACGCGGCGCATCCTGTCCTGTAACAAACTGGGACAGCCACCTCGAGTCAGTGTCGGCATACTTCGCTGGTGAGTGAGGTCCATGCGGGCTCGAGCGCACTCGTCGAACCCGCGCTCGAGTGGTTGATCGCCTCGGCCCGCGACGGCGAGCGAGGTTCGCTCGGATGGCCGGCGCAACGATCGGACGCGGACCTCGACGCCACCCTCTACGCTGGCACGGCCGGGGTCGTTACCACGCTCCTCGAGGCGCACAAGGTGCTGGGTGATGACCGATACGCCGACCTTGCACTCCGGGCGCTCGGTGTCTTGCCGATCACCCAGACGACGAGGAATTGGGTCTGTACCTCGGGCTGACTGGCAATGCATATGCCCTGTCTGCGGTGCAGCGGGCGCTCGGTGACGCGGAAGCCGGGGCGGCGTCGCGCAAAGCGCTCGACCTCGTTCGATCGCGCTTTGACGGTGAGCGTTGGAACGTATTCGCGGAACTGCTCTACGGCCATGCAGGCATCGCACTCGGAGCGCTCGCGGCCGGTGACCTCGACCTCGCGGTGCTTGCAGCAGATGGGCTCGTGTCACTGGCCGAACCGACGGCTGCGGGCGTCCAGTGGACCGTGTGGCAAGGGCTTGGGCATCGCCTCCACAACATGGCGCACGGCACCGTGGGCATTGCGTACGCGCTCGCGGCTGTCGGCTCAGCGACCGATCGTGCCGATTTTCTCGCCACGGCAATGGAAGGCACGCGCGAAGTGCTCAGTCTTTCCGAGGACGATGGCGGTGATGGATTCCTCGTCCATCACTCGGACCCGCAGCTTGATGGCTCCGAGCGCTATTCATTTGGGTGGTGTCATGGGCCTACCGGCGATGCGCAGCTGTTCCGGCTCTTCGGACAATTGCAGCCGAACGACGGCTGGCGTGACCTCGTGCAGCGGTGCTGGCGAACCGTCATGCGCTCAGGTATTCCGCAACGGATCCGTCCGGGCTTCTGGGACAACAACGGACACTGCTGCGGAACCGCCGGCGTGCTCGCGGTGGCACTGGATCTGCGAGCCGACGGTGTTGGCGATCGAGGATTCGCCGGCACGCTCATCGCCGATCTGCAGCTGCAAGCGACGATCGATGCCGAAGGAGCTCGATGGTCGAACGTCGAGTACCGCGATGAACATCCGGACCTGGAACCGCAGATCGGTTGGGCGCACGGCAATGCCGGCATCATCCGCGAGCTATTGCGCGCCGCGGGATCGGGCGACAGTGCGCCGCCGGCCTTTGCTATTCAGTGGCCCGATCAGCCGGGGACGAAGTAGATCGTCGCGCGGTTAGCCGCGTGCGGTTAGGTCATCCAGCATGGAGAACAGGCGCGCACCGACACGCTGCGGGTCGACCCGATACCCACCGTGCTCGTACTCGTTCGTGATCCACGGCCTGCAGTTGCCGAGCAGGGACGTGGTCTCGAGCGCCATTGTGCGCTCGACATACTCGTCATCCCAGTACAGCGTGCCGACGACCGGCACCTTGTTCGCGCGCAACCTGTCGATGTCGTACAGGGGCGCCCACCCCTCATGCTCGGCGAGCACGTCGGCGACTTCCCGCAATGGTTGGAGCGGCGGCAGCTCTTCGAGCATCCAGGGGAACACCGCTTCACCAGTGAAGTACGGCGTCGGTTGCGCATCGATTGCGTAGCGACTGTCGGCCTTGCGCGCGCGTTCCGCAGCCCAGCGCGTCGCAGGTCCGTTGGAGTACGCAGCCTCGTGCAACACCGTATAGATCGGGTTCGTCGCGGGTGACATCACGTCGGCGACGTGCTCATGCACGACGCCGCTCAGCATCCCGAGTTGCTCGAGATCGTTGTCCGCGCGCTCGACGATGCCGTGGAGCTCGGCGGCGCCATGTTGCAGTCCGAGCTTCACGCCGAGCATGAGAAAGCGTCGCGCACTGAGACGCTGCCCGTGCCCGTCGACCTCGTCGTTCGATTCGAGATGATCGACGATGCGGCGCACGCGGGCCGCGTCCATTGAAAAGCGCGCGAAGTAGTCGGCGTTGCGGGTGGCGACGTGGTTGAAGAGGCGGGTGCAGATCTCCTCGGTCTCATGCAGAACGGGGGCGAAGCCGCCCGTGATGATCACGCCGAGCAGATGCTCCGGCAGCTGCGAGAGATACGTCAGCGAGCAGAAGCCGCCGAAGCTCTGACCGAACAGGTACCAGTCCGAATCCTCGCCGTAGAGGGTGGCGCGCAGGCGGTCGGCATCGCGGATGATCGAGTCCTGACGGAAGTTGGTCAGGTACGCGGCGCATGCGACAGGGTCGGCGAATGGCAGCGCGCGCGCGTCGAGCGGCGTGCTCATGCCCGTGCCGCGCTGGTCCAGCAGCAGCACGCGATACCGCGTCAGCAGTTGCTCGAGCCAGCTCCCACGGTGGTCCGGGAATGCGACCTCGTGGCCGGGACCGCCCTGGAACCAGACGATCGGCGGCAATTTGGGATCGTCCGCCTTCTCGGCAGCGACGACCTCACGCGCGTGCACACTGATCTGTGGTCCGGATGGCTCGTTCCAGTCGACCGGAACATTGATCCGATGCGGCGTGACGATCATGCGGTCGACAGCGACGTGATGTGACATCACGCGATTGTCGCCGACGAGTGGCGCGCGACGCGCCGGATCAAACCCGGTTAGACGGGATTGAGGCGAGCGTCAGACTAGGAGGCGCGCACCGCAAGGAGGGAGCGCACACGTAGTGCGTGACCGACTGAGGAGCGTAAGCCGACGACGTATCACGCCGGCTCAATCCCGCCGTCCTACGGGTGGAGGCGGAATTCGCGCCAGAAACCGACGAGGGAAGCTTCGTCGCCCTCGGGCTCGACGTCCTCGGGGAGCTGGGTCCGCCAGGGGAGCATCAGGTCGAACACGACTTCCTGGATCGTCCAGAGGATGTCCATGACCTCGGTGATCTTGACCTGGCGGCGCGCCAGGGCCGTCTCGACCGTTGACATTGCATCGACGTCACCCGTCTTGCGGACGGCGCCCTTCGCGAAGACGAATACCTTGCGTGCGCGCTCGGCGACGTCCGGTGGGACTTCCTTGATGCCCTGGAGGTGCGTCTCCTCGCAGAGCTCGATGGCGCTGTCGACCCGTTCAACCAGCCGGCGGAGTTGAGTGCGCTCGACTACCTCGCGACGGTGACGGCGGCGAGCGGCATGCACCTCTTCAGTGGCGCTCCCGATGAGAAGCCCCGGGTCGACGACCTGACCACGCTCCAGTACCACGGGTTCTCTTATCACGGCGCCTAGCGTACCGGCTCTGGTCGTTGACATCAACAGCACATTTAGGGTGAGATTGATGCATGGACCGCATCAATGCCGACCTTCTCCGCACTTTTGTCGAAGTCGCCAAGGTGGAACACCTCGGCAGAGCGGCTGAAGCGCTGCAAGCCGATCAATCAACCGTCTCTCGAAAGATAGCTCGCCTCGAGGAAGAAGTCGGCGTACAGCTGTTCGAGCGCATCGGGCGCAACATCCGTCTGACGCAGGCCGGCCGGCGCTTCGTCAGCCGTGCCGAACGCCTCCTCGACGACCTCCGAGATGCCATCGCGGACGCGGAAGGGGCCGTCGCAGCGGAGAGCGGACGCGTCTGCGTCGCGTTCCTGCACACGGTGGGCGCCCGCTGGCTCCCGGAGCGCCTGGCCCGTTTCCTCGAGAGCTACCCGGCAGTTCGCTTCACCCTCGAGGAAGGCACCACGGCCGAGGTGATGAGCGGCGTCCTCGGTGGCGACTACGACCTCGGCATCCTCGGACCACCGCCGACCGGCGTCGTCGATCTCGAGATCCATCCGCTCTTCCGCGAGCGCGTCGCTGTCGTCGTCCCGGTCAACCATCGTCTCGTCGGGCGCAGCTCAGTCACCCTCGAGGACGTCGCCGGCGAGCCGCTGATCCTGCCCCGATCCCGGAGCGGGCTGCGACGAGTTATCGACGCGGCCTTCGCCGCGCAGGGACTCACGACCCACGTCGCCTACGAGGGCGACGATTTCACGATCGTTCAGGGCCTCGTCGAAGCCGGTCTCGGAACGACGCTGATGCCGATGCCGCTCCCGGTGCCGAGCACGCGCGTGGCGGTCATCCCACTTCGCGACCCGCCGATCGCGCGTACCATGGCCCTTTGCTGGGATCGGCGGCGAACCCTTCCACCAGCCGCCAATCTCTTTGCCCAGCGGCTGATCGCCGAGGCCAGCGAACCTTTCGACCTCGCGGCCAGCGCCTGACTATTCGAAATTCCCTCCTCCTCAAATGAGCATCGCAATCGTTCTGATCGTTATCGCTGCCCTGCTTGCCGCCGGTGGGATTGTCGCGCTGCTGGTCGGCACCAGGGGCAGGACGGCGTCGCCGGCGTTCGTGCCGCAGACAAGCCAGGCCCTTGTCGAGGCGAACCAGCAGGCCTCAGCCGTAGTCGCAGATGCGCGCACGTCGGCGCTGCACGCTCACGAGGCCGCGATGGAGGAGGTCGCGGAGCGTCTGGCGTCCGTGGAGAGTTGCGAGGCGCTCATCGCCGAGCGGCACAAGCACCTTCGCGAGCGGCGCGAGGTGTTCGACGAACGCCGCTTCGCATATCGCAAGCGCCGCGATGAGATCGAGGAGCGCCGCGTCAAGGTCGCGGAGCAGGGCGAAGAGATCGCAGCAACGCTTCGCGCCAAGGCAGCGCTCGACCGCGATGCCGCGGCCGTGCTGGTGCTGGAGCGCGTCGAATCGGAACTGGTCGCGGAACGCGCGGCACTCGTCGAGGCGACTGTTGCCGAGATCATCGGTGACCGTGTCGAGACGAGTGCCAACGATCTGATCCTGCAAGCGGTCGAGCGCCAGGACGCTTCGAACGTCGATAGTGCTCCGCGCATCACCCCTTTCTCGCTCGAAGGCCTCGACGAACACGGCCAGGAGCGGATCCTCTCCGCGCTCGCGGTCATCGCCGAGCAGACTGGCGCCGAGCTCGGAGTCGATACCGAGAAGCACCAGGTGACTCTCCGAACGGTCGATCCGATCGGCCGCGAGATCGCCCGCCAGGCTGCGCTGGAAGTCATCGACCGGCGCATGCAGGCGGCCGAAGTCCCGTCGCTCATCCAGAAGACGCGGCGCTCCACGCAGCGCAAGGTCATGGACGTTGGTGAGCGCGCGCTGTGGCTCATGCAGATCGAAGGACGTCCCGAGCTCGCCGAACTCGTCGGCACGTTGCATCACCGCTTCTCATACGGCCAGAACGCGCTGCTGCACTGTCAGGAGACCGGCCATCTCTGCGGCGTCATCGCTGCCGAGCTCGGCCTGCCGCAGAGCATGGCGCGCCAAGCGGGGATGCTCCACGACATCGGCAAGGCGGTGGACCACGACGTTGAAGGCGTTCACGCGATCATCGGTGGTGAGCTGCTCCGCGTCCTCGGCGTCGACGCCGGCATCGTGCACGCGGTGAAGGCACATCACTTCGACGAGGAGCCGTCGACCGATCTGGCGATGCTGACGATCTGCGCGGACGCGATCTCCGCGTCACGTCCGGGCGCGCGCCGCGACACGCTGGCCACGTACCTGCTCCGTCTCGAGCAGCTGCAGACCATCGCCACACGTCATGGGGGCGTCGATCGCGCGTTCCCGCTGCAGGCAGGCCGGGAGCTGCGCGTCTTCGTCAAGGCGTCGCAGATCAAGGACAAGGATATGCCGCCGCTGAGCGCCGAGATCGCCCGCGAGATCGAGTCCGAGATGCAGTATCCGGGCGTCATCAAAGTCACCGTGATCCGGGAGACGACGGCGATGGCGACCGCGCCGGCGCAACTCGTCCCCGTTCGTGCGGCGGTCGCCGAGCACGCCGGCCACCACGAGGCGGACCTCGAGGATGACGTCGACGTCAGCGCCGAGATCGGGTCAGACGAGGGCTGACCACAGGCGGCTCGGCACGCGCTATGAGTCAGCGCGCAGGAATTCGTCGACCACTCGAGCGGTCTCAGTCGGACGCTCATGGAAGAAGAGGTGCCCGCAGCCGTCGAAGGGACGCAGCGTCGCACCGGGAATCTGGCGCGCGAGGATGCGCGCGTTCTCGTATGGCGTGACGACATCGTCAGTGCCGTGCATGACGAGTGTCGGCGTCGACACTGCGGCCAGACGTTCAAACGAGTTGTCCGGTTGTGCCATCGCGAGGAGCTGTGCAGAGAAGACGCGTGGACGCACCGGATTGCGAGCACGCTCTCGGATCTGGTCCTCGATGAAGTCGGGATGCGTGCGCTGAAACTGTGGCGAGTAGAGCACCGTGCACGCCAGCCGGTACGCGTCTTCAGGCGTCCGCGCTCCCTTGCCGAGGAGCGCCGCCTGGTGGGCGGGATCCGCGGCCTTGCCATGACCGCCGCCGGGCGCCGTCGCCGCCAGCATCAGGCGCGCAACACGTTGCGGATGATCGACGACGAGGTGTCTGCGCGATGCGTCCGCCCATCGATGCCCCGAACACCGCAGCGGTCTCGGCGCCGGCGGCATCGAGCACCGCAACGGCGTCGCGCGCCATGTTCGCCATGGTGATGTCGCCGCCGCTGCCGGAATCGCCGAGCCCGCGCGGATCGAACGTGATCACGCGATGGTGGCGGCTCAGGTCAGGCGTCAGCGGATCGAAGACCGAGCTCCGCGCGCCCAGACCCGGGATGAGCAGCAGTGGGGCACCGTCGCCCGCGATGAACACTGCGAGCTCGACGCCGTCGTGGGTGGTGGCGGTCAAGTGTTCGGCAGGCATGACAGCACCATACCGGGGGACCGGTGTCGCACCATGCGTGCTGCCATGCCGCGCTTCTTCGTCGACGCCTCCCAGATCGAGAACGACCGCGCCACGCTGGTCGACGCCGACGCGGAGCACCTCGCGCGGTCGCTCCGCGCCCGTCCGGGGGAGACCGTCGTGATCGTTGCGGACGGCACCGTCGAGCACGGTGTCGTCCTCCAGGAGATCACCGCCTCGAGAGTGTCAGGCACAGTCGTCTGGAGCAGGCCTGTGTCGGGTGAACCCCGCCTCGCCGTGCACGTGTTGCAGGCGATTCCGGCACAGACGATGGACGCGACCATCGAAGCCCTCACCGTGGCAGGCGCGGCCTCGATTCGCCCCGTGTTGACCGGTCGCACGGTCGTCCGCCCCGACACCTCATCACGTCGCGTGGAGCGCTGGCAGACCATCGCGCGCGAGGCTGCGCAACTCGCAGGTCGCGCCGCGCCGCCATCTGTGTCATCGGCGATGTCGCTCCACGACGCGCTTGCGCAACTACCTGCAGGCACGCGAGTTCTGGCGTGCGTCATCCGCCGTGACGCGATGCCGATTCGCTCGGCGGCGCTGTCGCCTGCAGACGAGATCGCCCTCGTCATCGGCCCCGAGGGCGGTCTTGATGACGCGGATCTGGATGCGGTCGCAAATGCCGGCGCCACGTATGTGCATCTCGGACCGCGCACGCTGCCGAGCCGCATCGCCGGTGCAGTCGCGACGGCGCTGCTGCTCGCCGGCTCCGGCGACCTCGACTCCACTGCGGAACCGCTGCCGCGATGAGCGTTGCCGCAGATCGTCCGCTGCGCGTCGCGCTGACCGTGCTCGGGTGCAAGGTCAACTTCGCGGAGATGGCGGATCTCGCAGGCAGGCTCGCCGCCGGCGGATGCGAAGTCGTGCCCGAGAATGAACAGGCGGACGTGCGCGTGCTCAACTCCTGCACGGTCACGACGCAGGCTGATGCAACGACACGTCAGCGACTCGGCCGCCTCCGTCGCATGGATCCGACTGCACATCTCGTGCTCACCGGATGCAGCGTCGACGCGAATCCGGGCGTTTACACGAATGTCGATTCCATCTTCGCGAACCGCGACAAGGACGCGATTGCCGAGCACGTGTTGTCGATGGCACCACAGCGCGTCGCTGTCGCAACTGGATCCGCGGCACTGCGTTCGCGTGCGTTCGTCAAGGTGCAGGATGGATGCGATCACCGCTGCACGTACTGCATCGTATGGCGAGCGCGTGGCGAACTCGATCAGTGTTCCGCCCGACGCCGTCCTCGAGCGCGTGCAAGCCGCGATCGCCACCGGTCACGGTGAGATCGTGCTCTGTGGTGTCGACCTCGGCTCGTACGGCCGTGACCGTGGTACCAACCTCGCGACACTGCTCGAAACGATCCTCGACTCGTGCGGCCGCACACGCATCCGTCTCAGCAGCATCAACGCCAACGACGTCTCCCCCGCATTGATCCGCCTCAATGCCCACCCACGGCTCTGCGCGCACTGGCACATGCCGTTGCAGAGCGGGAGCGACAGTGTCCTCCGCGCCATGCATCGCGGCTATCGGCGCGCGCAGTACCTGCGCGTCACTCGCGCGCTGCGCGACGTGAACCCGCTGACGGAGTTCACGACCGACATCATGGTTGCGTTCCCCGGGGAGACCGAGGACGACCACGCCGCAACGTTGTCGCTCGTCGACGAGGCCGGCTTCCTCGCCGGACATGTCTTTCGCTGGTCGCCACGTCCGGGGACTCCCGCGTCCGACCTCAGCGAACGCCTGGACGACGCGACCGCACGGCGGCGGAGCGCGGAGGTGCGCCGCGCCACCCAGCGCACCGGCGAGATCTCACGCGCGCGAGCGCTCGGCCAGGTGCACGAAGTGGTCTGGGATGAGGTCGACGGCGCGACCGCTCATGGCCTCACCGCCGGCTACCACGAGATGGTCATCGCAGCATCGCCAGAGCTGCGCCAGGGAGGGCTCAACCTGGTCCGTGCGGAAACCGTCGAGGGTGGCTGTCTGCGCGGTACCCTGCTGCGCTCATGAGCGATTGCATCTTCTGCGATATCTCGGCCCACGAGCTGCCGGCCACGATCCTGCGTGAGGACGACGAGGTGCTCGCGATTCGTGATGTCAATCCGCAGGCTCCGGTCCACGTGCTCGTCATGCCGCGCGATCACATCGTGTCGGTGCTCGAGCTGACCCCCGCGCAGGATCATCTGTGGGGCAGGCTTCTGCACGTCGCCCAGTCGATCGCCGAGGACGAGGGCATTGACGAGACCGGTTTCCGGCTCGTCATCAACACGGGAGTCAACGGCGGTCAGACCGTCGACCACCTGCATGTGCACCTGCTCGGCGGACGCCGGATGACCTGGCCGCCCGGTTAGCGGGCTACCTCGGAATATCGCGCGACGCGCACATCGTTGCCGACGGCGCGCCGCGCTTGAGAGGGGGGCTGAACCGGGTCGTTACGCGCTCGGCGCGTGTTCGACGATGTGTTCGGGTGCGGCTGCTGGAGCGCCGGCCGTCACCGGGATACGCTGCGGCGCAGCCTTCTGCGCACGCGGGATCTCGATGCGGAGCACGCCGTTCTCGAACGTTGCGGTGATGTCCTGAGCACGCACTTCGGCGGGAAGACCAACCTGACGGAACACCGATGTCACACGCCGCTCGCGACGCACGTAGGTGCTGTCCTTGGTGGTCTCTGTGCTGCTCCGACGGGCGGCGATGGTGAGCACGCCAGAGTCGAAGCTGACCTCGACATCCTCAGGCGCGAATCCTGGGACCGAAGCCTCGACGGTGAACGCCGCATCCGTCTGCCGGATGTCGACCGGAAGGGTGGTGTACTCGACGCCGTTGCGCGACGTTGTCGCTGCCGCGGGCTGGAAAAGATGGTCCATCTGCGCATGCAGATCGAAGACGTCGTTCCACGGATTCCAACGCACTACTGCCATTGCAACGCTTCCTTGTTCGTGATGTCCGTTCCGCCGCACTGTCTGCGGCACAGCATCAAAATACCCGCGAAATTCGCGCGGTAAACATCGCGCGGCTGCGTGCGCCGAATCAGCCGCGAAACGCGTCGCGCAGCGAGTCGAAGAAACCCTTCTTCACCTCGGCAGGCTTGCCCTCGCGACCGCCGAGTTGCTCGTACAGGGCGCGATCGTGATGCGGAAGGTGGCTTGGTACGACGACGCGAACAACGCAGATGAGATCACCGCGGCGACCGGTGCGCACATGCGGCACACCCAGTCCGTGCATCTTCAACTGACGCCCCGGTTGTGTGCCGGGCGGGACTTCGACCGGATGTTCGCCGTCGACGGTGGTGATTGTGATCGTGTCACCGAGCACCGCCTGCGGCACCGACACCGGGAGCTCGTAGAGGAGGTCCTGGCCGCGGCGCACGAGCGTCGGATGAGGCTTCACGCGGAAGCCGAGATACAGGTCCCCTGACGGTCCGCCGCGTGGCCCCGGCTCACCCTCGCCGGTCAAGCGCAAGGTGACGTCGTCGTCCACTCCGGCAGGGATCGTGACCTCGACGGTGTGACGGCCCTGAACGCGCCCCTGACCACGACACACCGTGCACGGGTCGCTGACCACCTGACCCTCGCCGTGACACGTCGGGCAGACGGTCACGTTGGTGACCTGGCCGAAGATGGACTGCATCTGTCGGCGAACCTGGCCGGCGCCGCCGCACGTCGCGCACTGCGATGCCTTCGTGCCCGGCTTGGCGCCGGTGCCACCACACTCGGTGCACGCGGTGGCCCGAGGCACCTCGACGGTGCGCTTGGCGCCGAAGACGGCCTCCTCGAAGGTGATCTCGATGTTCATGCGCAGGTCGTCGCCGCGCTGCGGGCCTGTCTGCCCGCGCCGCCGGCCGCCACCGCCGAAGAACATGTCGAAGAGGTCGAATGCCGAGTTGAACGAGAAGTTGCCGAAGTCAGGCGGGGCCGCGCCGTCGGCGACGTGCCCGTACGCGTCGTAACGCTGACGCTTCTGGGGATCGCTGAGGACCGAGTAAGCCTCACCGACCTCTTTGAACTTCTCCTCCGCACCCTTGTCGCCATTGTTGCGGTCGGGGTGGTACTCCATCGCGAGCTTGCGGTACGACGCTTTCAACTGCTCGGGCGTGCAGTCACGCGACACGCCAAGCACTTCGTAGTAGTCGCGTTTGACGGTTGCCATGGCGCCTATTTCGCCGTGACGTTGCGCGGGTGCACGACGCGCACGATCGCAGGGCGGAGCAACCGATCATGGAGCCGGTACCCGGGGACGAGCTCGGCGATGACGGTGTCCTCATCGACCTCGTCGGATTCCTCGGCGGCGATCGCCTCGTGCAGCGCTGGATCGAATCGTTCTCCAACGGACGGGACCCGCGTAACCCCGAGGCGCTCGAGTGCCGTCTCGAACTCGCGGACGACGAGCTCGAGCCCGCTCACGAAGAACTCCTCGGCACCGGCCTCGCTCGCGTGCTCGACGGCGCGACGGAGGTTGTCGAGCACCGGCAGCATCGCGCGGGCAGCCTCCTCGCTTTCGTAACGCCGGGTGTCGACGATCTCCTGGTTCTTGCGGCGCTTGAAGTTCTCGAAATCGGCGGCGAGCCGCAGATACCGAGCGTCGCGGTCGTCGACTTCCTCGCTTTCGGTCTGCTCGGTCTCCGGCTCGTCAGACGGCTCCAGGCCGTCCAGGTCGCGTGCGTCGTCCTTCGTCATGCGCTCACTATGCCCACGCTCAGCTCAAAGCACGCCCGACGGCGCGTCCGACCCGCTGCGCCACGTATCGCACGCGCGGGCTCACCTGCGCGTACGCCATCCGCGTCGATCCGAGCACGCCGATCGTGCCCCGCCGCTCCGGCCCAGCCCGGTACGTCGTCAGCACCAGGCTGCAGCGTGAGAGCTCGGCCATGCCGCTCTCGCGGCCGATCATGATCTGCACGCCGTGGTCGAGATCGGCGGCACTGATCAACGCGGCGAGCATGCGCTCCTCCTCCACCACCTCGATCACCTGCTGGAGCAGCTCGACGTCGCCGAACTCCGGCTGGTGCAGGAGGTTGCGGACGCCGTCGTGGAGGATGAGCGTGTCCCGTTTGGCGTCGTTCACCGCCATGAACGCGACGATCTGGGCGAGGAGATCGCGCTCGAGGGCCGCATGCGTGCCGACGGACTCCGGCAGCCTCGCCATCTCCTTGGCGTCGAGACCGACCACGACGGCGTTGAGGCCGGCGGCGATCGCGCTGAGCACCGACTGATCGGTTGGGGTGTTCAGGCTCAGGGCGTGCTGCCGGACGAGGTTGCCTTCGAGGACGAGCACGAGCAGCGCCTGAGTGTCGTTCAGCTTGACGAGGTCGAGGTGCTTGACCCGGTCGCCGAGCGCGCGGGGCGCGGTGACGAGGCTGACGGCGTCGGCAGCCTGCGCAAGTGCCGCCGCGGCGATCTCGAGGATGTCCTCGACGCCCGTCGGCATGACCGTGAAGAAGGGGTCGACCTGCCGGCGAACCGCTGCCGGCACGTCCTCCTCATCCATGAGGAAGTCCACGTAGTACCGGTACCCGAGGTCGGACGGGACGCGCCCGGCCGACGTATGCGGCTGGATCAGGTAGCCGACCTCGCTGAGCGTCGCGAGCTCGTTGCGGATCGTCGCGGACGACCACGTCGCAAGGTGCACCGCAAGGGACGCCGAGCCGACCGGGACGCCCGTGCGCGTGTAGTCGGCGACGACGGCCTTGAGGATCTGTTGTTTGCGCTGATCGAGAGGGACTTGTTGCACTTCAGGCCAGAGGGACGGCGCTGCTTAGCACTCGTCAGGGTTGAGTGCTAAGCGTACCAGCTAGGCCGCCCGGTCGCCCACCAGACGGAGGGTCACCTGGTTGAGCACGGCCTCGCCGCGAACGGTCGCGCGGACCCGATCGCCGTCCACGACGACGAGCCCGAGTCCCTCCAGCGATCGGGCCTCGGCGACCCGGGAGGAGTCGATGCGCACCCCTTCGCGAAGGCGCAGGCCGAGCATGAGCCGCTCCTGCTCGCGCATCTCCGACCCGACCGTCTCCGACCCTGTCACCGCCACGCCGCCGTCGCGGATCGCGCGCCCGTACGCGGCGATGCCGCGCCCGTGCCAGTAGCGCACGGACACCGTGTCCCGCTCGACGTCCAGGCCCAGCGCCGCCGCCGCGGATGCCGGCACGTGCCCATGGGCGCCGACGCCGGCCGCGAGGTAGTAGCCGTTGTGCCAGTAGACCAGGTTGTGCCGGCAGGCCTCGCCCGGGCGCGCGAAGTTGCTCACCTCGTACTGCTCGTAGCCGGCACCTTCGAGCATTTCGACTGCGATGCGGTGCTGGCGGATCGAGCGCGCGCCGTCGACGGGTGTCACGAGCCCTCGCCGCACGGACGTGTGCAGCGGCGTCCCGATCTCCACGGTGAGCTCGTAGCAGGAGACATGTGTCGGCGCGGCCGCGATCACCCGTTCGAGCGTCCGCCGCCATCTCGTGTCGCCGAGGCCCGGCACCGCGTAGATGAGGTCGCAGTTGATGGAGGCGAACCCGGCTGCTCGCACTTCGCCCACGGCGGCGATCGCACGGTCGGCATCATGGACCCGTCCGAGGAACTTGAGCGCGTCGGCTTCGAGGCTCTGGACGCCGATGCTGATCCTGTTGACGCCCGCCTGCCGCCAGACGTCGGCACGCGCCTCGGTGATGCTCGAGGGGTTCGCTTCCATGGTGAACTCGGCGTCGTCGGCAACATCAAACGTGCTGCGAATCGTCGCCACGAGTGCGGCCAGCAGACTCGGGGTCGACGAGGGACGGCGTCCCACCGCCGATGAAGACGGTGTCCAGGGAGAGCCGCCCCATTCGCTCACCGAGACGCCGCACTTCCGAGCACAGCGCGTCCATGTACGCCTCGGAGCCGGTCGCCCCGGCGACACTCGTGAAGTCGCAGTACTCGCACTTCCGCTCGCAGAAGGGAATGTGCACGTAGAGGGAGCGCACGTCGCTGAAGCTGAGGGTCAGGGCGTCGGATCCTTTGGTTGCGTGTCAGGCGCTCTTGCTTCGTCGAGGCGGTCGACGTTCGACTTCCCCGTCGAGGCGGTGGCTCCCTTCGCGTCGGGCGCGGGCTTTGGCTCCTTCGGTGGCCGCGGTCCGCGCGGTGGCGGCGGCTTGATCCGCATCCGTTTGTAGAGGGGCGGGTAGAGATAGAAGGTTCCGACGAAGCTGAGCACATCGATGATGGCCAGCCCGGCTACCGCGACCGGTGTCGCGACGACGTTCGTCGTGCTCGCTGCGGAGGAGGCAGATGACGATGGAGACGGCGATGCGGCGGCCGAGGCCGCTGGTGACGCGCCTGACGTGGGCAGCGGCGTTGCCGTTGCGGACGGCGTTCCGTTGGTCGCCGCGGGGGACGACGAGCCGAACCCGCCGACGATGAACGTGAGTGCGACGAACAGGGCCAGCCAGATGAAGTACTGGAAGATGCCGGCCATGATCGACTCCATGAATCGGAGCGCCCGCGTTTCCTTGGTGATGAATTTCGCGATCGGTGCGGCGACGAGCGCTGCCGCGAGGACGATCAGCGGGTTGTAGCTGAGCCCGAGCAGGTAGAGACCGAATTCCGGACGCGGCGACGTAAGCGTGAAGAATGCGGCAGCACCGATGACGAGCTCCGCGCCGGCGATGCACGCGACGAGAATCGCGTACGAGCGCTTTGCCCACGGGACGAACGGCTCATCGATGCGCCGCACGCGCGGCGGCGGGCCACCCTTGGTGGGTTTCGCCCCCTTTGGCTGTGGCTGCGGCTTGGCATTGGACGGCTTGGGCTCGGGGCCGCCGCGCTCCTTCACCTGCGCCGTCTGCTTGGTGAGCGAAACCTCGGCCTTCGTGTTTCGCTCGACCGCATCGGGTCGGCGGCGAGGGCGCTTGCGGGGCGGATTGGGCCGTGGCATCAGCGGTGCACCTACTCCTCGTCCATCTTGAGCACGGCCATGAAGGCCTCCTGAGGTATCTCCACGTTGCCCACCCTTTTCATGCGGCGCTTCCCCTCGCGCTGCTTCTCGAGCAGCTTGCGCTTTCGCGTGATGTCCCCGCCGTAGCATTTGGCAAGCACATCCTTGCGCATGGCGGAAACCGTCTCACGGGCGACGATCTTGCCACCGATTGCCGCCTGGATGGGAACTTCGAAGAGCTGACGTGGGATCAGCTTGCGCAGCCGCTCGGCCAGCTTGCGTCCGTGGGCGTTCGCCCGATCGCGATGGACGATCATGCTGAGCGCGTCGACGCGCTGCCCGCCGACGAGGATGTCGAGCTTCACGAGCAACTCGGCGCGGAACCCGGTGATCTCGTAGTCGAGCGACGCGTAGCCCCGGCTCCGTGACTTCAACTGGTCGTAGAAATCGTGAATGATCTCGCCGAGCGGCATGTCGTAGATGACCGCGACGCGGTCTCCGGGTTGGTAGTCCATGTGCTGGAACTCACCGCGCCGCTCCTGGCAGAGCTCCATGATCGCGCCCACATACGTGCTCGGCACGATGATCGTGGCTTTGGTTCGCGGCTCTTCGATCGCGTCGATGTTGGACGCGTCGGGAAGCATCTCCGGGTTGTCGATGGCGATCACCTCACCGGATCGCAGCCGCACCCGGTACTCGACGGTCGGTGCCGTGGTGATGAGCGACAGGTTGAACTCGCGTTCGAGTCGCTCCTGCACGATCTCCATGTGCAGCAATCCGAGGAAGCCACAGCGAAAGCCGAACCCGAGTGCGGCGGATGACTCCGGTTCGTACACGAGCGACGCATCGTTGAGGTTGAGACGCTGCAGCGCCTCCTTGAGGTCGGTGACGTCCTCGGAGTTGACGGGGAAAATCCCCGCGTAGACCATCGGTGTCACCGCGCGATAGCCGGGCAGCGGATGCGTCGTCGGATGCGCAGCATCCGTCACCGTGTCGCCGACCTTGCTGTCGCGTACGTTCTTGATCGATGCGATGAAGTAGCCAACCTCGCCGCACAAAAGCTCATCGACGCGCGTCATCGCCGGAGCGAACACGCCGACTTCATCAACGACGAACTCGCTCTTGTTGTGCATCATTCGAATGCGCATGCCGCTGGCCATTCGACCGTCCACGAGCCGGACGTACACGACGACACCGCGGTACGCGTCGTACTTGGCATCAAAGATGAGCGCCCGCAGCACACCGTCGCGATCGCCTTGCGGCGGCGGAACGCGTTGCACGATCGCCTCGAGCACATCCTCGATGCCGATGCCCTGGCGCGCGCTGGTGAGGATGGCATCCGCCGCGGAGATCCCGATGACCTCCTCGATCTCGCGCCGCACCAGCTCCGGGTCGGCGTTGATGAGGTCGATCTTGTTGATGATCGGGATGATCGTGAGGTTGTTGTCGATCGCCTGGTAGACGTTGGCGAGCGTCTGCGCCTCCACACCCTGGGTCGCGTCGACGACGAGCAGCGCGCCCTCGCACGCGGCGAGCGATCGCGAGACCTCATATGCGAAGTCGACGTGTCCCGGCGTGTCGATGAGGTTCAGCTCGTACGTGATCCCATCGGCCGCGGTGTACGCGAGTCGCACCGCCTGCGCCTTGATGGTGATGCCGCGCTCGCGCTCGAGGTCAAGCTGGTCGAGGAGCTGGTCCTGCATGTCGCGGAGCGCAACGGTGCCCGTCGCCTCGAGCAACCGATCCGCGAGCGTCGATTTGCCGTGATCGATGTGCGCGATGATGCTGAAGTTGCGGATCCGGTCGAGGCGCATCAGGAAGAAAGGGCGGCCCTAGGATCCCGTTGCAACGTCGCTGTCGTGCGCGGAGCGCAGGATCTCCGAGATATCGCTAACACCCCGACGGCTCCCCGACAGTCCGGGCTTGACGCGGTGCGCCAACACCAGCGGCGCGACATGTTCGACGTCGTCGAGGGCGACTGCGGCACGATCCTCGTGCGCGGCAAGTGCCTGCGCCGCCTTGCGCGTGACGATGTCGGCGCGATGGCCGTCAACCTCGAGCTCGATGCTGAGGGCCGCGATGGCCACGAGAATGCTCCGATCCACCACGACATCGGAGAGCACCGACATGGCACGCGCGATGCTCTCTGCCTCCGCATGCTCCGACGGCTCGAATCGCGCGGCGAACGCCGTCGGATCCTCCTCGAACGCCTCGCGACGCTCGACGATCTCGACGCGCTGGCGGACGTCACGAATGCCCTCGACGTCGACGCAGAGTCCGAATCGGTCGAGCAATTGCGGGCGCAGCTCGCCTTCCTCTGGATTCATGGTGCCGACGAGAATGAAACGCGACGGGTGCGACACCGAGACTCCCTCGCGCTCAACGGTGTTCTGCCCCATCGCCGCTGCGTCGAGGAGCACGTCGACGATGTGGTCGTCGAGCAGGTTCACCTCATCCACGTAGAGGATGTTGCGGTTGGCCTCGGCAAGGACGCCGGGCTCGAACTCCTTCTCGCCGCGCTTGATGGCAGCCTCTATGTCGATTGCTCCGACCACTCGATCCTCTGACGCGTTGATAGGGAGCTCGACAACGCGCATGCGCCGGCGCCCGCGCGGCAACGTGTCGCCTTTCGCAACGCGATCGGTGCACTCCGAGCACTGCAGATCTGCGTCATCAGGCGGACATCCATAGCGACAATCAGCGACCACGTCGAGCGCGGGCAGGAGCTTGGTGAGCGATCGCACAGCAGTCGACTTCGCCGTTCCTTTCTCTCCGCGGATGAGCACGCCGCCGATTGCGGGGTTGATCGCGTTGAGAATGAGCGCCTGTTTCATCGTTTCCTGTCCCACGATCGCGGTGAACGGGAACACGCTTCGTCCGGTTTGCATCACAGTCATTGTGCCATGCGCCCTCGCAGGCTCTTCTCCACGCCCTCGAGGATCGCGCCCTGAGAGAGGTCAAAAAGGCCGAGATACTCGCCACCTGAGCGATCAGCGAGGTCGCGGCATGCGTTGAATCCGTAGCCACCGAAGAGCGGCGGCCGGCTGTGCGAGCCCACCCGGGGCATGGGACGGCTGGTGTGGTCGCGCGCCGAATCGATAACGAGCATGTGCACGCCATCCGCACCGAGCTGCTCCGCGACACGCTGCGCTTCGACAAGCGGCTCCTCGCCGAAGAGCGAGATGTTGCCTCTCCCATCGCTGATCAGGACGAGCAGCGGATAGACGCTGGGGTCGCGCAACCGCTCGGTGCGGACGATGCGGAGTCCGGCAACAAGCCCATGGGTCAGCGGGGTCGTTCCGCCGACGGTCAGACGCTGCAGGCGCTGCTCGGCGAGGTCGACCGACGATGTCGGCTGGAGGACGATCCGCGCGGACCGGCCCGAGAACACGACGAGCGAGACCTTGTCACGGCGCAGATATGCGTCGCGGAGCAGCGAGAGCACGGCACCTTTGGTCGCCTGCATGCGCTGTTCGGCGTCCATCGAGGCGCTGGCGTCGACGACGAAGACGATCAGCGTGCCGGTGCGCCGGCGCCGGACCTTCTGGCGTAAGTCCTGCCGCTCCAGGTGCAGCGCCGGCCCTCCCGTCGCGGCAGTCGCCTCCGCACGCCGGCGGTTCTGATGCGGTGCCGCCGCGCGCATGGTGGCGTCGAAGGCGATATCCGTCGTCTTCTCGGTCTGGGTCGCGCGCACGTAGCGACCTCGTTTGTCGCTGCTCTGCGATGAGCTGCGCTTGCCGGTGGTGGAACGTGTGCGCCGGTCGCGGGGCAGCGCGATCTTGCGCACGGGGAAGAGCTCGCCCTCGAAGAGCTGCTCGGCGCTGTGGCGCGTCACCGCCTGGGTCGCCTGTTCGCTGCCCTGCACCTGCCCGGCGCTCTCGCCTTCCTCCCCGCTGCCAGAGTCATCCGGGGGCTGGTCGCCGGTCTCCTCCGACTGGTCGGAGATGGTCGCGGCCTCAGCTTCCTGAGCGATCTCCTCGAAGCGCTCCTTGGCGCGTTCGGCAGTCGCCCCCGCCGACTGGGCGACGCCGTCCTGCCGTGCCCGCCGGCGGTGCGCGAGGGCCAGCTCGGCGGCAACGGTCGCGTCGGCGGTCGAGACCAGGAGGCGCTCTTCCGCCTCGGCGTCTTCTCCAGCGTCGCGGGCGCGGACCACTCTGTCCGCCTCCTCCCACGCACGGACCGTGCGCGCGGCGCTGCTCACCACGATGTCAGCGCGATGGCCAAGAGCCCCTGCGTCGATGCACACGAGCGCTATGAACCAGTTGATCGTCTGCGTGATCTCCGTGCGAGACAACAGCCGTCGCGCCTCGACGATCACCTCGCGAAGATGGTCCTCGCTCTGCTCGAATTCGAGGTCCAGTCCTGCGCCATCGACGCTCCGGCGCGCATCGCGCTCCACGATCCGCACGCGCTCATCGACGTCGCGGAGACCGGTGATGTCGACGCACAGCCCGAAGCGGTCGAGGAGTTGCGGCCTGAGCTCGCCCTCCTCCGGGTTCATGGTCCCGACGAGGATGAATCGCGACGGATGCGCAAACGAGATTCCTTCGCGTTCCACGACGTTCCAGCCCATCGCGGCCGCATCGAGGAGCACGTCGACGATGTGATCGTCGAGCAGGTTCACCTCGTCGACGTAGAGGATGCCGCGGTTCGCTTCCGCGAGCAGCCCGGGCTCGAAGCGGCGCTCACCGAACTTGATCGCGGCCTCCGTATCGATGGTGCCGACCACTCGATCCTCTGAGGCGTTGATGGGCAGCTCGACGACACGGATGCGGCGGCGGACGATCGGTGCGTCGCCACCCTCGCCATAGCGGGTGCGGCAGTCGTCGCACCAGTTCGCGGGTGTGGCCGGGTCGCACCGGTAGCGGCAGCCGGCGATGACGTCGATCTCAGGGAGGAGGCGGGCCAGGGCGCGGACGGCCGTCGACTTCGCGGTGCCCCGCTGGCCGCGGATGAGGACGCCGCCGATGTTCGGGTTGATCGCGTTGAGGACCAGCGCGGTCTTCATCGCGTCCTGCCCGACGAGCGCCGTGAACGGCATGAGGGAACGTGAGTTCGGCATCGATCCCATTGTGCCCGAGGGGTCGAGTGTCGAGACCTGCTACAAAGCCTCGATGCCGAGCCCACTGCGCGTCCTCCTCGAAGCAAGCTGTCTTGCCGATGGGCGCCGGGAAGCGGGGATCGGACGGTACACGCGCCAGCTCACCGACGCGCTCCATGCCCTCACTGACCTGGAGGTCACCGAGTTGGTTCCGGCTGCGTCGGCGTGGAGCGAGTCCCGGCCGGGACGATTCCTGCATGCGCAGCCACATGTCCTCAGGGACGCGATGACGACGCATCCCCACCTGATCCACGGCGTCGGTGGCGAGCCGGTGCTCGGCTTCCCGCTGTCGCGTCAGGTTGTCACGATCCACGATGTCGAGCTCTGGCGCGGGCCAACGTCCGGCGGTGCTGCGGGCACAGCGCGCGGCCTGTACGCGTCGATGCTCGCACCGGCGCTGCGCCAGTGCGCGGGCGTGATCGCCGTGAGCGAGACGACGCGCCAGGATGCGATCGCGACGCTACACCTCGACCCTGCCCGCGTCCACGTGGTCCCGAACGGCGTGTCGCCCGTTTTCACCGGTCGCCCGAAGCTCCGCGACGCCCGGGTCGCCGAGGCGAACGGCGTCGAGGGGGCGTTCGTGCTCTGGGTAGGCAGCCTGCGTGCGCGCGATCCGCGCAAGGGCCTCGACACGCTCCTCGATGCGATGGAGATCCTCGGCGACAACGCACCACCGCTGGCGATGGTCGGTGCGCTCGGGCCAGAGGCGGACCGGCTCGCGGCCGACGCGTGGCGGCGACGCGTCCATCTCGTGCTCTGCGGATCCGTCGACGATGCCGACCTGGCGTCGCTCTACCGGCGCGCGTCGGTGGTGGTCGTGCCGTCGACCCACGAGGGCTTCGGGCTCACCGCGCTCGAAGCCATGGCGGCGGCTGCTCCGGTTGTCGCGACCGCGGTCGGCAACCTCCCCGATCTCCTCGGCGACGCTGGCGCGCTGGTGCCGTCAGGCGCTCCCCCGGCACTGGCTGCGGCGCTCGACGAGGTCCTGACCGACCCGGTCAGGAACGCGCACATGCGTCACGCCGGCCTCGCGCGCGCGGCCGAGTTCACGTGGACGAATACCGCGGAAATGACGTCGGACGTGTACTGGGAGATCGCGAGCACCGCCGGCGCTCGTCGCCGCCGCTAAACGGGCGACAGGCTCAGAGATCCGCGGCGATGGCGCGACGCTGATCTTCGTCGAGGCTCACGACAACCGCGCACGCAGCGTGATCGGTCCCTGTCGCAACGGGCGATCCACTGACGATTGCCTGACGCTGCGCCGGCTCGAGCCTGAAGCGAACGTAATGAGCGAGCACGCTTTCCCCGGGCGCGAAGACTTCGTCCGGCACCCCACGGACGCGAGTTCCCGCGACCTCGAGAAAGACGGTCTTCTCGATGCCGTCGAGGCGCATCACCGCGGCGTTGAGGTCGGCGGGGTCCGCCACCTCGAGGAAGAGTGCGGCACTGAGCTCGCCGGGCGCCGGGAGCACCGCATTGAATGCGGCGATCTCGCCCGCAACACGCTCGGGATCGTCGATGCGCTCGGTCCGCAGCGCCTCCTCGAGGGTCGAGCGGATGGTGTCGCGGTTCTCGAAGACGAGCGCCAGCGACTCCCCGAGCCGGACACGCCGGAAGCGCTTCAACTCGGCAACACGGCGCCGTTCGTCTGCCCGGAGGGACTCGTATGCCGCCCCGACTTGCACCTCATCGAGGCGGAGCGGGGCCGATCCGTCAAGCGACACGGGCACCTCCGACCAATGTCAGGCCGACCGGTTGGCCTGATGGCTGCCGACTCTCGCACTTCTGACGCGACCGGTGGCAGATGAATACCTGACCTGCGCGGTATGATTTCGGGCAATGGCATCTGTAGCGTTCGACCGCAGCGTTCTCAAAGTGAATCAGATGATTCTCATGGTCACCATCGTGGTGGGCTATGTGATCGGGCTCGCCTACTCGCAGATCGCCTGGATCCTCCCCGTTCTGGCGGTGATGATGCTTGCGGGGGTGGCCTCACCCTCGCTCAACGTCCCGCGAATCCTGTACACGAAGGTGCTGCGGCCGTCGGGCATCGTCAAGCCGAGGATCGCGCAGGAGGATCCGGCACCGCATCGGTTCGCCCAGCTGGTCGGCGGCGTGTTCCTCGCCGTGGCTTCGGTGTTCGTCATCACCGGATTGCTCCTCGCCGCCTGGGTGCTCGCGTGGATCGTCGTCGCGCTCGCGTTCCTGAACTTCGCGTTCAACATCTGTGTCGGCTGCATCGTGTATGCGCAACTGGTGCGGGTCGGCGTGCTGCCGTTGGGGCGCGCGCCGGCGCGATGATCCTGCTTCTCGCGCCGCTGATCGCCCTGGCGGTCGTTGGCGCTGCCGCGCTGTTCCTGCGGGTGCAACGTGGCGGCCAGCGGGAATTGGTCGGCAGCGTCGTCGAGAAGCCACACGCGCAACGGACGCTGCCCTCGATCCTCTACTTCACCGGCGAGACGTGCACCATCTGCCACACGGCACAGAAACCTGCGCTGCGCACCCTTGCCGCTGGGCTCGGCGAGGGCATCGAGATCCGCGAGGTCGACATCGCGGTCGAGCCGGCGCTGGCCCGTCAGTACCGGGTGATGTCGCTGCCGACCACCATCGTCCTCGACGGTTCGGGGCACGTCACCGACATCAATGTCGGCTTCGCGAGCTGGGAGACTCTCCGCCGCCAACTCGTTGACGCCGGGATGCCTGTCGCGGCCTAGCCACTCGGGTACTCTGAGCGCATGGCAGTCACCGAGCGCGCTCCCCGGACCCGCCAGCTCTCGCCGTCGGATCTCTATCAAGTCGATGATCTGCTCGGCGACGACGATCGGCTGATCCGCGACACCGTTCGAGCCTTCGTTCGCGAGCAGGCGCTGCCGGTGATCCCGGAGCACTTCGAGGCCGGCACCTTCCCGCGCGAGCTCATCCCCGGTCTCGCCGAGCTCGGTCTGCTCGGGATGCACCTCAGCGGCTATGGCTGTGCCGGCACCTCGGCAATGGCATACGGCGTGGCGTCCGAGGAGCTCGAGGCGGGCGACAGCGGGCTGCGCTCCTTCGTGTCGGTGCAGGGCTCGCTGGCGATGTTCCCCATCTGGGCGTACGGGAGCGAGGAGCAGAAGTCGCGCTGGCTTCCGGAGATGGCCGCGGGCCGCGCTGTGGGCTGCTTCGGACTCACCGAGCCCGACGCCGGCTCGGATCCGTCGTCGATGCGCACGTCGGCGCGGCGCGACGGCGATGATTGGGTGCTCGACGGCACGAAGATGTGGATCACCAACGGCTCGATGGCCGACATCGCGGTGGTATGGGCACGGACCGACGGCGGCGTCCGCGGTTTCCTGGTCGAGCGGGGCATGCGCGGCTTCACGACATCCGACGTCCACAACAAGCTCTCGCTTCGAGCTTCGGTGACGTCCGAGCTCTCGTTCGACGCGGTGCGGCTCCCCGACAGCTCGGTGCTGCCAGGGGTGACGGGCATGCGCGGTCCGCTGTCGTGCCTCAACGAGGCGCGCTTCGGGATCGGCTGGGGCGCGATGGGCGCTGCGCGCGCGTGCTTCGAGGCCGCGCTCGATTACAGCAAGGCACGTCGCGCATTCGGCAAGCCGATCGCCGCCATGCAGCTCACGCAGCTCAAGCTCGCCGACATGGCGACGTCGATCATCCAGGGCCGTCTCATCGCGCACAGGCTCGGCACGCTCAAGGACGAGGGGACGCTGCAGGCGGTGCACGTGTCCGTTGCGAAGCGCGCCAACGTCCGGGCTGCACTCGACATCGCACGCTCCGCGCGCACGATCCTCGGCGCCAACGGCATCACGCTCGAGTATCCCGTGTCGCGGCACATGGCGAACCTCGAATCGGTGCTCACCTACGAGGGCACCGAGGAAGTGCACACGCTCATCATCGGCAAGGAGCTCACCGGCGAGAACGCCTTCAGCTGAGGCTGGTCAGGCGTCCCGGTTGTCAGGGACGCAGGTACGGATTCGTCGGATTCAGGCGGCCTCGTCCCACCCCTCCGTTTCGCGAAACGAGTGATGGCCGCGTCGCGCAACGATGAGGTGATCGAGCACGGGCACACCGAGCAGGACTCCCGCACTCCGGAGCGCTGATGTCACGACGCGATCAGCGCGGCTCGGCGCGGGATCGCCGCTCGGATGGTTGTGGCCGATGATGACTGCAACAGCATCACTCCGCAACGCCGGTCCGAACACATCACGGGGCTGCAGACGGGACGCGTTGATCGTCCCGACGGCGACCGTCTCCAGACGGATCGGGCGGTGACGCGCGTCGAGCAGCAGCGCAACGACCTGCTCGCGACGAGCGCGCCGGAGTCCGTCGAGCATGAGCAGCGCGTCGCGTGGTGACCCTATCGCCGGCCGGTCATCATCCGTCCAGCGCTCGGCGAGCTCCCACATGGCAGCGAGACGCTCCGCTCGCTCGCGCGGGACACCATGCTCCCGGGTGAGTCCGGCCGCGTTCAGCGCGCGACGTTCCCACCATGGGATGCGCGCCACACGATTGGCGACCGCACTGAGATCCGCCGCAGGCGCCGATCCGCCGAGCGCGCGGGCGAGCAACTCGGCCTCGCCGATCCGGGATTCCGCCTCTGACTGCATGCGCTGATACTAACACAAGCATGTGTATCTGCCGCCGCATCCTTAGGCTAATGGGTCAGCAGCATCCCCACGATGAAGATCGCGACGATCGCGACGCCGGCGATGGCGACGACCACCCATCCGTCACCGGCTGCGAGGAACGACGGTGCGACCGCAACCGGTGCTGGGCTCGGGATCGGCCCCGGCGTACCGAGAATGTCGGTGGGGGCCTCGACGGATATCAGGGTGACCCGTCCGGCGGCGTCCTCGGGGAGTTCTGCGGGATCGAGCAGGGCCGGCGCAACGGCAACACTGCGACGGCGGCGCGGGGAGCGCGCTTCAGACACCCCGCTCACCCTCCGCGATGAGCGCGGCGAGGACTTCATCCGCAAACGCGCGATACGCGGTGGCGGCTTCCGACGAGGGCGCGAGCACGGTCACCGGTTCGCCGGCGAGCGCCGATTCCTGCAGCCGTACGGTCACCTTGATGATGGTGTCGAAGACCCGGAGATTGGGAATCGCACGCAGACCTTCGAGCAGATCTCGCGAAAAGCGCGTACGCATGACGACGAATGTGGGGAGCAACCCGAGCACGCGCAACTCCGGGTTCAACTCCTGGCGCACGTGATGCACTGCGCGGAGCGTTTCCTTCAACCCCTTCACGGCATAGCCGGACATCTGCATCGGGATGATGATGAAATCGGTAGCGGCAAGCACGCTGATGGTGTGAAACGCAAAGCTCGGCGGCGTATCGAAGAGGATGAAGTCGTAGTCGCGGCAATCGCGGTCGAGCGCGCGACGCAGGCGGGTCTCGGCGTCGAGTGAGGTGGGCAACCCCGCTTCGACGGCACTCAGGTCCGGATTTGCAGGCAGCAGATGCAGGCCCGCCCACTTTGTCCGCACGATCAACTCGTCAACCGACTGATCGGGCTCGAGGATCGCATCCGCAACAGTGTGTGTGAGCGCATACGGATTGAATCCCAGCCCTGACGTCAGATTCGACTGCGGATCCATGTCAACGGCGAGGACACGACGCCCGCGCTCCGCGAAGACAGCCGCAAGCGACGCGCAGGTGGTTGTTTTTCCCACCCCGCCTTTTCCGGAAATACAAGCGATCGAAACTGCCACCGCGACCGGTTAGTCTAGTCCAGGCCGCCGCAATCGGCACACCGTCGTGAGCAGATCGCGCGCCCGGGTGGTCAGCTTGCGGACACTCGGACGGAGGGACGCGCAGGCGGCGTTGTCGCTTTGTCGTCTTCCCAGACGCGGTTGAGACGGCGCTGCATGGTCGCGATCAGCACCAGACCGCCGACGACGGGGAACAGCAACCAGCACACAACGCGAGTCGGGCGCAACTGCACGTCGGTGGTCCGACCGATACGGTCCTCGACGATGCGCACACGCTCCAGGGTCATGAGCCATGCACCCAAGCTGAAGGGAAGCAGCAGCGAAAGATACGGAATGACCAGACCGCCGGCGAGCAAGCCATACGCCTGCAAAACGCTGAAATGCGGATTGAACGGCAGCGTTACATTGAGCACAGCAAGGACGATCCGAGCGGCGCCGACGAGGCTGACGAGCCACCCCAGCGCCCACGGAATCGTCACCGGAACGGTGGATCTGTTCGGAATGACATGCATCCGCGTGTCGAAGTTGCCGACCTCGTGATTGACACGGTTGTGCCACACCAGGCTGTAGATGCCGAGCGTCACGATCGACAGCATCACCACGGCGAACGTCGAGCGATGCTTGCCCACCGGACCCAACGACGACGTCATGCCGGGCATCGGCTTCTCGGGTACCGCGACACCGGTGACGGCGATCTCGGGCTCAGTGGGGGGTGCCTCGGTCTCCATCTCGGCAGCGATCGGTGGCGAGAGATCGACCGGATCGGCGATACCGTCGATCGGCGCTGCAGCCGCAGGCCACGACCACGATCGGACGGGCAGTTCCTCGGTTGCCTGGTGGCTCACCGCGGGCTCGACAGCCTCGGTGTCCTCGGGCACGGTCAGGGTCGCGACAGCGGGCGTCATGTCCGGCCGCGATGCGGTATCGGTCATCCCGTATTCCTCGTGTACGGCGCCGCCTCGGGCGATGCCGCGTGCTATTAGTGGGACGTCGGCGCTCCGGGTACTGGATTCGAACCAGTGGCCTTGCGGTTAACAGCCGCCTGCTCTACCGCTGAGCTAACCCGGATCATGACTCAAGTCTACCTGCCGTGACGCACCGTGAACCCGTTCCCGAATTCGTCGCGGACGGTGACTCTGCGCGTTCGCGCTACTCGAGATAGTCCTTGAGCTTCTTCGAGCGCGACGGATGGCGCAGCTTGCGCAGCGCTTTGGCTTCGATCTGCCGGATGCGTTCGCGTGTGACACCGAATCGCTTGCCGACCTCTTCGAGCGTGCGCTGATGGCCATCGATGAGGCCGAAGCGGAGTTGCAGCACGCGGCGTTCGCGCGGCGTCAGCGTGTCGAGAATGTCCTCGACCTCGGTTCGCAACATGGTCAGCGACGCCGCATCGGATGGCGCGGTCGCCTCCTTGTCCTCGACGAAGTCGCCGAGATGCGAGTCCTCTTCCTCGCCGATCGGGGTCTCGAGCGAGACCGGGTCCTGCGAGACCTTGGTGATCTCTCGAACCTTCTCCGGCGTGATGCCCATCTCCTCGGCGATCTCTTCGTCGTTGGGCTCGCGTCCCAGCTCCTGCAGCAGCCGGCGAGAGACACGGACGAGCTTGTTGATGGTCTCGACCATGTGCACCGGGATGCGGATGGTGCGTGCCTGATCCGCGATCGCGCGCGTGATCGCCTGACGGATCCACCACGTTGCGTACGTCGAGAACTTGTAGCCCTTGTGGTAGTCGAACTTCTCGACGGCGCGGATCAACCCCATGTTGCCTTCCTGGATGAGGTCCAGGAACGACATGCCGCGACCGATGTACTTCTTGGCGATGCTCACCACGAGGCGAAGGTTCGCCTCGGTCAGCTGGTTCTTCGCCTCCTCGTCGCCCTGCTCGATGAGCTTGGCGTAGTGGACCTCCTGCTCGGCCTTGAGGAGCGCGACGCGGCCGATCTCCTTGAGGTACATCCGGACCGGGTCGTCGAGGGAGACGGAGTCAATGGCCTCCGCTTTGGCGATGAGCTCCTCGTCGATCTCGTCGACGGTCTCGAAGTCCTTGTCGCCGTCACTGACCTCGATCCCCATCTCGCGGAAGACGTGGAAGATCCGCTCGAGATGGTCCGGCTCGACATCGATCTCGGGAAAGGCAGCCAGGATGTCGTCGGGCGTGAGATATCCGTGGTCCTTGCCCTTGATGATCAGCGCCTCGGCGGCGGAGACCAGCAGGTCCGCGCCCGAAGGCGGGGGCAGGGTGGCTGCGCGGGAGCGGGTGGTGGTGGTAGCTGCGGTCACTTCAACTTCGTTTGGGGCAGCGCAGGCTGACGCGAACACTGAGACGTCCGCTCTGCGATGGATACGACACCGGGCACAATAATTGCCGAAGTCGCCTCACTGTGCCAATTCGGGCGATCGGATAGGGAAATCCACTCAGGCACCTGACGATGGTGGCTCGCAGGCGCGCGAATCAAACATCACTGTACGGGTTATCGAATCGCCAGCGTCCGGCGCAGATGCGGCGCGTCGGCGGCGAGGCGGCTGAGTTCGGCGGCAAGTGCGTCCGCATCGTCGGTCCGTCCCTCATCGCGGGCCCGATGCATCTCGCTCGAGATGCTGACAAGCGCCCGCCGGACAGTGTCCTCGTGCATCAGACGCACGCAGTCGGCCAGCAGACGGCTGAGTGCGTCGGGATCGGCCTTGTCGGCGAACTCCGGGACCTCACGCACCAGGAGCCCAGCAGCGCGCGGCTGGTCCCATCGATTGAGCTGCCGGATGGTGAACCCGGCCGGGTCGGTGCTCGCCGCATCGAAGATCCGTCGTGCGGTGGGATTCGTGAACTCGTCCGGCGTGAGACCACCTTCACCGCGCAGTCCGGCGGCCAGGTCCGGCTTGATGAGCAGCACCCGGGCCAGCTGTGCCTCCCAGGCGGGCATCGGCTCGTCGGCGTCGGGCGGCTCGGCCGCGTCGTCGGTGACGCCGGCGGCCGGCTCCGCGGGGGCAGCGACCACGATCCGTGCCGGTCGTCGCATCCCGTCGCGGACCGCGTGGAGGAGATCGGTCGTGAGCGAACGGGCGCCGATGTCGAGCCGCCGGGCGGCCTGCTGGAGGTAGAGCTCGCGCGTCGTCGCCTCGGGAATCCGCGCCAGGACCGACACTGCACGTTCGGCAGCGGCACGCCGCGCGTCGACGCTGCCGCCCTCCCCGACCGCCAGTGCGGCGTCGAGGAGCACCTGCCATGCCGGTGGCGCCTCGGTGATCGCCTGCAGCAACGCCGCAGGATCGCGCCGGACAAGCTCGTCCGGGTCCTTGGCGCCGAGCGGCAGCCGGCAGATCCGCGCCTGCAGCCCTTCCGCGGCGATCACGTCGACCGCTCGCGTCGTCGCCGCCCTGCCGGCGTCGTCGCCGTCAAAGCAAAGGATGAGGGTCTCCGCGATTCGCCCAAGGCTGTGCACCTGCTCGCGGGTGAGCGCCGTTCCGCTGCTCGCGACCGTGGACTCGACGCCGGCGGCGTGCGCCGCGATGACATCGAAATACCCCTCGACGATCAGGGCCGTCTTGTCCCGGGCGATGGCGTTGCGGGCGAGATCGATGCCGAAGATCGCCACCGACTTGTGGTATGCGCTGCTGTCCGGGCTGTTCAGATACTTCGGCTTAACATCACCGAGGGCGCGGCCGCCGAAGCCGAGGACCTCACCGCGGTCGTCCCGGATCGGGAAGACGAGACGATCCCGGAAGCGGTCGCGGGTGCGACCGCGCTGGGGCGGATGGGCGAGCCCCGCGTCGGCGAGCTCGTCGATGTTCGCGCCGCCCTTGCCGGTGAGATAGCGGGCAAGCGCGTCCTCGCCAGGACCACCCGCGGGAGCAAATCCGACGCCGAACTTCCGCGCCATCGCCTCAGCGACGCCACGTTCCTCGAGCAGCGCCCGCCCCGGAGCACCGGCGGGCGACGACCAGAGCACATGCTGGTAATAGGCCTGCGCCTTGGTGTTCAGCTCGATCGACCGCCGCCGTTTCCGGCCGACACCGCGCCCGGCATGCGGCCCGCTCTCGAGCTCGACGCCGGCGCGGTCGGCGAGCAATTCGAGCGCCTGGCGAAAGTCGATGCGCTCGATCTGCTCGATGAACTTGAAGAGGTCTCCACCTTCGTGGCAGCCGTGGCAGTACCAGACCTGGCGTTCGGGGCTCACCGTGAACGACGGCGTCTTCTCGGCGTGGAACGGGCAGAGGCCAGATAGCTCACGTCCAGCGCGATGCAGGGTGACGTACCCGCCGATTACCTCGACCAGGTCGAGGCGTGCCTTGACCTCTGCGACAGCATCACCCGCCATGGCCCGCCCGCGCCCTGACTGCGCCTAGCGGCCGAAGAACCAGCGGCGCCGCTTGGCAGCGACGTCCTGCGTGTCCGGAACTCTGCCCTCGAGGTCGCTGATCCGGCGGTCACGGTCGGCGAGACGGCGGTCCTTCTCAGCCTGCGCAGCCGCGTGCTCAGCGCGGGCGGTCTGCAGCTCGAGCTGCAGTTGCTTGACGAGATTCTGGCGTGCGTTCAGCTCCGCCTCGAAACGCTGCCGTTGCTCGGAATAGATGCGCTGCTCGAGCGTCCGCTCCCAGCGATCGAGCAGCCCCGCGACGAGCTCACGCGGATCGAGCGAGGTCATGGCCGCGACGTCGCGGCGTGGTTCGCTGGAGCCGATATCCATCAAGGCCCCTGCGCGTCCATGGTTGTTCTGCGCCTCGGCGGCGAGCTCCTCCTGGGGCGGAGGCACCACTTTGTCGGGCCACGACGTAGGGAGTTGCGCCGCCGGCGGCGGCGCGGGCTGCTCCATTCCAGCCGGTGGAGCGTCGATGTGCTCGGGTGCAGGGCGCTGCGGGGTGCTGAGGTACCGCTGTCGGGGAACGGGCTGGTCTGCTTGCCGTGCCGACGACATCGACGCTCGGGCTGTGGTCGATCGGCGGTGGTGGCGCCGCGTGCTCCTCGACGGGGCTCTCGATGCCGAGATCGCCAAGGCGGACAAGAAAATGGACGCCGTCAGGACCATCCTCGCGACGCGACGGAACGTCACCCGCTTCGACGCGACGAAGGAGGATACCGAGCGGGAGATCTAGCCTGCGAGCGACCTCTTCAACGGGAAGGTAAGGCTCGGCACCCGGGCTCGGTTGTGGCTGCGGGCATGGGTGTCTGCGGCCAGGACATCAATACAAAGAGTAGGTCAAACGGATCACCGAATGGGCGACCACCAAGGTTCTGTGACGATCGACCTAGTGTCCGATGACCTCGATCGCATATCGCGAGTTGTCGGTGAGCAGAATCACGCCGCCCTGTTGCTCTGTGATCACCGCGCGCACGGGCGAGGTCGCGAAGACTTCCGGTGCGTCCTCATGTTCGATGACGGTACGGCGCACGGCATACGGCACACCCGGCGTCGGCGGCAACAGCTCGTCGCCCTCGACGACATGCCCGTCGTCGAGCATCTCAGGACGGCCGCTGCGGGTCCCGATCTTGCGGATTCTCACGTGCTCGCTCAACGGAATGCCACTTCCATGTGGGATGAGAGTAGCGATCGCGGAGGTTCAGACGTCACGACGGCGCCGACGTGTACCCATAGAAGAGTGTCGGTTCACCACGAAAGACTCCGGTTTTCTCGACGGTGCCGCCGAGCTTCTCGGCTACACGGCGCGATGCGACGTTATCCGGGTCGATGAGGCTGATGACGTGCGCCACGCCCAGCGTGGCGAACGCCTGTCGCAGGGCCTCGGCGCCGGCTTCCGTGGCGAAACCGGAGCCCCAACGCTCGCGACGGATCAGCCAACCCACCTCGATCTCGGGGAATCCCTCGGGGAACCAGACGCCCGATCTGCCGAGCAGCTCACCCGAGGCCTTCTCCTCGATGGCCCATTGCCCATAGCCGCGTATCGACCAGATGCCGGCGACCATCGCCATGTGCCGCCACACCTCCCCGCGCGTGGGCTTCGCACCGCCGCCAACGAAGCGGCGCACCTCCGGGTCGGTGAAAAGTCGGAAATACGCCTCGAAGTCCTGCTCACGAAACTGACGCAGCAGCAGCCGCTCCGTCTCCACCTCGCGCGGATAGACGCCCCGTACCTCGGTCAGCGGTCGCGCTCCACCCGCGCCAGACGAGCATGCGCGGCCGCAAGGCGCGCGGCCGGCACGCGGAATGGCGAGCACGAAACGTAGTCGAGGCCGAGCTCCTCGCACAGCGCAATCGAGTCGGGGTCACCGCCGTGCTCGCCGCAGATGCCGACGGACAGCGACGGACGCACCGCCCTCCCCTCCTCGACCGCGAACCGCATCAGGCGACCGACACCGTCGCGGTCGAGAGTCTCGAACGGGTTGCGCGGCAGGACCTTGTCCTCGACATAGCGCAGCAGGAACTTGCCTTCCGCGTCGTCACGCGAGACACCGAAGGTCATCTGCGTCAAGTCGTTGGTGCCGAACGAGAAGAAGTCGGCCGACTGGGCGATCTGTCCCGCAGTGAGCGCGGCTCTCGGGACCTCGATCATGGTGCCGACGAGGTACGCGACCTTTGACTTGGTTTCCTTGAACACTTCCTGCGCGGTCCGGTCGATGACCTCGCGCGTCCTGCGCAATTCCTCGAGTGTTCCGACAAGCGGCACCATGATTTCCGGGCGAACATCGACACGCTCTTTCTTCAGCGCGACCGCTGCCTCGATGATGGCGCGCGCCTGCATCTCGATGATCTCCGGGAAGAGCAGGCCGAGACGGCAACCGCGAAGCCCCAGCATCGGGTTCTGCTCGTGCAGGTTCTGCACCGCGGCGAGCAACTTCACCTTGTCGGCGTAGGACTTCTCCGGCTTGCCGAGCGCCTGCGCACGCGTGACTTCGACGAGCAACTCCTCCAGCGAGGGGAGGAACTCGTGCAACGGCGGGTCGATGAGCCGGATGATCACCGGCAATCCATGCATCGCTTCGAGGATGCCGTGGAAGTCGCTGCGCTGCATTGGCAGCAGCTTGGCGAGCTCCTTACGGCGCTCTTGTTCGTCGGCGGCGAGGATCATCTTCTGCACGATCGGCAGGCGCTCCTGCTGCATGAACATGTGCTCGGTACGACAGAGACCGATGCCCTGGGCGCCGAAGTCACGCGCACGGACCGCGTCGTGCGGATAGTCGCCGTTAGCCCACACCTCGAGGCGCCGGAACGAGTCAGCCCAGCGCAGCAATTCCTCCAGCTCGCCAGAGATCTCAGCGTCGAGCATTGCGACCTGTCCCGCGATGACATTCCCGGTGGAGCCGTCGATGGTGAACGGCTCACCCTCCTTGATCGTCGTGCCACCGGCAACGAACTGCCGCTTGGTCAGGTCGACACGCACCGACTCGGCGCCCGCCACGCAGGGTTTGCCCATGCCACGCGCGACCACCGCCGCGTGTGACGTGCGTCCACCGCGCGATGTCAGCACTCCCTCCGCGGCGATCATGCCGTGTACATCGTCAGGGTTCGTCTCGATCCGCACGAGGATCACCTTCTCGCCCTTCTTGGCGAGTGCTTCGGCGCGATCGGCATCGAAGACCGCCTTCCCGTACGCAGCGCCCGGTGACGCGGCGAGCCCGGTGGCGAGCACGTTGACCTTCGCTTTCGGGTCGATGCGACGGTGCAGGAGTTGATCCACCTGGCCGGGCTCGACACGCAGCACCGCCTCACGCTTGGTGATGAGGCGCTCGCGCACCATGTCGACGGCAATCTTCACGGCCGCCTCGGCGGTGCGCTTGCCGCTGCGCGTCTGGAGCATGTACAGCGTGCCCCGCTCGATGGTGAACTCCATGTCCTGGACGTCGCGGTAATGCTTTTCGAGCGTTCGAGCTATCCGTTCGAATTGCTTGTATGCCTTGGGGAGATCCGTCGCCATCGCGGCGATCGGCTTCGGCGTCCGGATTCCGGCAACGACGTCCTCGCCCTGCGCATTGGTGAGGTACTCGCCGTAGAGCTTGTGCTCACCTGTCGATGGATCACGGGTGAAGGCAACGCCTGTTCCGGAATCGTCGCCCATGTTCCCGAACACCATCGACTGCACGTTGACGGCGGTGCCGAGGTCGTGCGGAATGCGGTTGTAGTTGCGATAGTCGGTCGCGCGCTTGTTGTTCCACGATTCGAACACGGCGCCGATCGCCGCGCGCAGCTGATCCATCGGATCCTCGGGAAAGCCGGCGCGCGAATGACGCTTGACGATGGCGCGATACTCGGCGATCAACTCCTCCAGGGCGGGAGCCGTCAGGTCGGCGTCGGTCTTCGCCTTCTTGCGCGTCTTGATCTTGTCGAGCGCATCCTCGAAGAGCTGACCATCGATGTCGAGCACGATCTTGCTAAAGAGCTGGATGAACCTGCGTTGCGCGTCGAGCGCGAAACGGCGGTCGTTGGTCAGCGCCGCAAGCCCCTCGAGCGTCTGATCGTTGAGGCCGAGGTTGAGCACCGTATCCATCATTCCCGGCATCGAGAACTTGGCACCACTGCGGACGCTCACCAGCAGCGGGTTGCGCGCGTCGCCGAATCCTTTGCCTGTCGCCTTCTCGACGACCTTCAACGACTTCTGGACCTGCTCCCACAGACCCTCAGGAAACTTGGCACCGCTCGCGTAGAACGCGTTGCATGCCTCGGTCGTGATCGTGAACCCCGGAGGCACCGGCAAACCGGCGCGCGTCATCTCGGCAACGCCCGCACCCTTGCCGCCGAGTAGGTCGCGCATCGCTGCACTGCCCTCGTCGAAGCGATACACCCACTTGTGCGCGCGCGGCCGAGCGGCGACCTTTTTCGACGCGGCAGCACCACGCGCTGCGGCACCGCGCGACCGCGTGGCCGACGACTTCGTTCCCCGGGTGCTTACCGCCATTGATCAGCCCTCACCGTGAATGGGTTCGTTGGGTGCGCGAACATACCTCGCAGGGCGTGAGCGTAGCATCGGGCCGCCACTCGGCAGAAGAGCCGCGAGGCGCGCGGTGCGGACCGGTTCGACGGGACCGGGTTACCTGGCCTTGGCCGACGCCTTCTTCGGGGTGTGGTGTGACCGGGCCTTGCTCCATTCCGCGCGCTTCGGCGGCTTGTTGACTCCTGCCTTTTGGAGCGCACCCGCGAGCCGCGACTGCATGAACGCGTCCTGGTCCTCCTGCGACTCCCACACCTCGACAACGATCCAGCCGCCGCCCTCTGTCGGTCCAGCCAGGTGCGTGTGCAGCCCTGCCGGCCAGTTGCCTTCGCCGGAGTCCATGTCAATGCCCAGCTCCGCGTTGACCTGGTCGTACGCGGCCTGATCGAAGCCCTCGAACTCGAGAATGAAAACCTCAGCCATCTCTGTCTCCAGCGTTTGCACCTGAACCCAGCCTGTGGGCCAGGGGATCATGTCAGACGGCGGCAGTTGCTCACAGGATCAGCATGGCGTCGCCGAACTCGTGCCAGAGGTATCGCCGCTCGCGGACCTCGGCATACGCCTGTTCGAGGAGGCTCTGGTCGAGCAGGGCGCCGAGCATGTCGAGATGCGTCGCCGGCGGCTCGTGCAGGCCGGTGAGCAGCGCATCGACAACACGCAATCGTGTCTGCGGGGTGATGACCAGCCTCGTCCATCCCTGCGTCGGCTGCACGTCGCCGGCCGCGTCGACCGCGGTTTCGAGCGTGCGGATGACACTCGTGCCGACGGCGATGACGCGACTCGCCGCACTCACCATCGCGGCTGTCTCAGGACGCACCTCGAAGTGCTCTTCGATGAGTGGTTTGTTGAGGTCGGCCTCGTCGTCCTGGAATGAGCTGAGCCCGCAGTGCAACACGATGTCGGTGATCCTGACACCGGCTTCTCGGAGCGCACCGAGCAGCTCCCACGTGAGGTGGCGGCCCGCGGAAGGCGTTTCAACCGAGCCGGGGCTCCCCGCGTAGACCGTCTGGTAGTGCTCGAGAGGCACTGGGTCCGGGACGTATGAGTAGCGGATCGGTGCTCCCTCGCGCAGCAGTGTTTCGATCGGGTCCCCGCCTTCGACACCCATCCGCCAGAGCAGCGGGGCGTCGCTGCGCTCGTTCAGCACCATGAAGCGGAGGCCGTCGTGCGCGCGGAGGATCTCCCCGCGGTGGAGCGGCACGTTCTCGTGCGGTGCTTCGGTGCCGACCGCGAGCGCATCCCACTCGCGCTCCCGGAGTGCGCCGGGGCGAAGCTGAATCTGCTCACCGTTGGCACGCCTTACGGTCAGCGCGGCGGGAAGTGTGCGGCTCGAGTTGACGACGAGCAGATCTCGCGGCCGCAAATGGTCGCCAAGATGCGCGACGGTCGTGTGCGTGATGCTGCCCGTCTCGCGCTCGACGACGCAGAGGCGAGCGCCGTCGCGTCGCAGGCCACGCAGCTCGGCCGGAAGAGATGCGCGCAGTTCGCGCGGTGCAGCGATCACTGGAGATTCCTCGCCTCGACCCGATCCTCAGCGGGCACGCGTCCTGCCAGGAGCGTGAGGATCTGCTCCGCGACGTCGGCAGGATTGAGCAGGTCGGCCGGGTCGGCCTCCGGGTCCGCGTCGAAGTGCATGACGGTGTTCATGTCACCGGGATCGACGCTGATGACTTCTCACGTTGGTGTGCGCCAGCTCTGCGGCCCAGCTGCGGGTCATCGCGTCGAGTGCGGCCTTGGACGCGCTGTACAGACCCAGCCCCGCGAAGCCGATCACTGCGGCATCAGTGGTGATGTTGATGACGAGGCCACGATTGCGCAGGAGCATGCCGCCGATGACGGCCTGCGTCAGCCGGAGCGGACCGAGCACGTTGGCGCGCAGCACATCCTCGAGCGCGCTCGACGGTGCGTCGGTGAGCTGCGGCGTCGGCAGCGGTCCGAGGTCGGCGGCGTTGTTGATGAGCACATCGATGCCGGCGAATCGCTCGAGCGCCGTTGCTGCGAACCGCTCGACGTCTCGGGCCTCGGAGATGTCCGCGAGCACCGCTATTACCTCGGCGCCCTGGGCGCGGCATCCCTCCGCCACAGCCTCGAGGGCCTCGGCGCCACGAGCGCACAGCGCGAGCGAGGCGCCTTCACGCGCCGCAGCCAGCGCCAGCGCTTGCCCCAGCCCTCGGGACGCGCCGGTGATCATGACCGGTCTGACCGGTGAGCATTGCCATGGGCTCAATCCTGCGCGAGTGCGGTGCCGAGCGCGTCAGCCCCCTGGCGCACATCAGCATCCGTCATTCGGCGGATGCGTCAGTCCACGAGACCCTCGCGGATCGCAAGGACAGCAGCCTGGGTTCGATCCTCGACGCCGAGCTTGGCGAGCACC
This sequence comes from Candidatus Dormiibacterota bacterium, assembly GCA_963757475.1. Classification (GTDB taxonomy): domain Bacteria; phylum Chloroflexota; class Dormibacteria; order Aeolococcales; family Aeolococcaceae; genus Palsa-851. The sequence continues at coordinate 208,323 of CAVWRW010000002.1, read as the reverse complement.
CGGCTCACGTGCGTCTTCACCGTCTTCTCTCCGATGCCGAGGCGTTGCGCGATCTGCTTGTTTGCAAGCCCTTCGACCATCAGGCGCAGGACGTCGTGCTCACGCGCGGTGATACCGAGGCGCGCGGACGTCGTGACGTCGCCGCGCCGCATCAGGCGCGCCGCTACTGACGGATGCAGCGCCGGCCGCCCAGCGTGGACGTCGCGGATGCCGTCCGCGAGCGCAGCGGGGTCGATGTCCTTGAGAAGGTAGCCGGCGGCTCCCGCCGCCATCGCCGCGAAGATCTGAGTGTCGTCGGCAAAGCTCGTCAACACCAGGACGCGCACCTGGGGAGTAGCGTCGATCAGGTCGCGGATTGCCCCGACGCCGTCGCCTCCTGGCATGACGAGATCCAGAAGGACGACATCGGGCGACGACGCGCGCGCAACGCGAATCGCATCAGCGGCACTCGCTGCCTCGCCGACGACCTCGATGCCGTCCTGGAGTCGCAGAAAGGCGCGGAGGCCTTCGCGCACCACCGAGTGGTCGTCGACGATGACGAGCCGGATGGGCGTGCTCACGACAGTGGCACCGTCACGGTCACGGTCGTGCCAACGCCGGGGCGGCCGCGAACGTCCAGCGTGGCGCCGACCTCATGCGCTCGCTCGCGCATCGTTGCGAGGCCCATGCCACGCCTCGTGTGCGGCAGCGACCCGGCATCGAAGCCGGGTCCGCCGTCGCGGATGCGCAACGTGACGGTTCGTGCGCCGGCGCGCAGCGTGACCCGCACTGCGGCGCCCTGCGCATGCCGCATCGCGTTGTGGAGCGCCTCCTGGGCGATGCGGAGCAACGCGTGTTCTGTATCGAGTGGCAGGCGTATTCCTGCGGCGGCGTCAACAACGATGCGCAGTCCGCTCGTGCGGAGTGCATCGGCCTGATCCGCGAGTGTTGCCACGAGGCCATCTCGTTCGAGGCTCTTGGGGCGGAGCGCGTGCACCAGACCGCGCAACTCCTGGAGCGCCGATGTGGTGCGCCGCTCGAACTCCATGAGTGTCGCCTTGGCGGCGTCATCATTTGTTGTCAGTGCCGCAGCGCGCGCCGCGAGCACGAGGCTGAAGAGCGTCTGAGTCGCCGCATCGTGGAGTTCCCGCGCCACGCGGTTCCGCTCTTCCACGATTGCCAGTTGCTGCGAACGTGCGTAGAGGTCGGCGTTGGCGATGGCGACGCCGGCATACGCTGCCAGGGTTTCGAGGCGGCGCTCATCCGTCTTCGTGAACGCACCGACACGATGGCCGCTGACGAAGAGATTGCCGACGACGCGGCCGCGATGCGTGATCGGCACGCCGAGAAAGTCGGTGAGGGTCGGGTGATGTTCCGGGTAATACGAGAAACGTGGATGGCGGCGGATGTCCGCGAGGCGGATCGGCCCCTCCTCGAGCAGCGCGCCGAGCACACCGTGCGTCCGTGGTAGCTCACCGATCGCCGCAGCGCGTTTGTCGGTGATGCCCGAGGTGACGAAGCGCGCGAACCCGCCGCGACCGTCCGGGACACCGATCGCCGCATAGCGCGCGTCCACCTGACGGCGGGCCGCACGCACGATGCGCTCGAGTACGGTATTGAGGTCCGGCGTGTCCCCGAGGGCCAGCAACTCGAGTACCTCGGCGGCGACGCCGTCGGTGTTGGTCCGTGCGGTCACCGTTCTAGATGCCCGTCCTGCGGTCAGGCGTTCGCTCGCGTGCGCGCCCGCCCTCGGGAGACGTCGAGTTGATCGCCCAGCGCAGCACGCAACCCTTCGATAGGCACGCGAACCTGGGTCATGCCGTCTCGCTCGCGGATGGTCACCGCGTTGTCGTTCAGACGAGTCGAAGTCGAACGTGATCGCCAGCGGGGTGCCAATCTCATCCTGGCGTCGGTAGCGGCGGCCGATCGCCTGCGTCTCGTCGTACATCGTTGCGAAATGCGGCCGCAGCTCGTGTTCGATGCGGCGAGCGGGCTCGGTGAGCTCGGCCTTTTTCGAGAGCGGTAACACAGCAACCTGGACGGGCGCGACGTCCGGATGCAGATGGAGCACGACGCGTTTCTCGCCGCGCACCTCCTCCTCGTCGTACGCGTCGACGAGCAGCGTGATGAAGATGCGGTCGGTGCTGACCGCCGGCTCGATGACGTACGGCACGTAGCGCTCGTTGGTTTCCGTGTCGAAATAGGAGAGGTCGCGGCCGCTGTGCTCCATGTGGGTCTTGAGGTCGAAGTCGGTGCGATCGGCGATGCCCTCGAGCTCACCCCAGCCGAAGGGATAGCTGTATTCGATGTCGCTCGTGGCGGTGCTGTAGTGCGAGAGCTCTGCCTTCTCGTGCGCGCGCAGCCGGAGATTCGCGCGTCGAACCCCCATCGTGTCGACATGCCAGCGAAACCGCTCCGCGCACCAGTACTCGTGGAGCTCGCGATCGGTCCCGGGCTTGCAGAAATATTCCATCTCCATGAGCTCGAACTCACGCAGACGGAAGACGAAGTTCCCGGGTGAGATCTCGTTGCGAAAGCCCTTGCCCTGCTGGGCGATACCGAACGGAAGACGCCGGCGCGTCGAGCTCACGACATTCGCGAAGTTGACGAACATGCCCTGCGCGGTCTCGGGGCGCAGCCAGATCTGAGCCGCGTCCTCCTCCACCGGACCGATGAACGTCTTGAACATCAGGTTGAACTGACGGGCAGCGGTGAGCGGTCCGCCGCACTCCGGACATCCGGGTGCGTCCGGGGGCTTGCCGCGGGCGATCCGCTCGGCAGCGAGGTGGTCCTCGCGCCACCGCTTTCTGCACGTTCCCATGCAGTCAACGAGGGGATCGGTGAAGCCGGCAACGTGCCCGCTTGCGACCCACACTTCCGGGTTCATGAGGATCGATGACTCGATGCCCTCGACGTCGTCACGGAGGCCGACCATCGACTGCCACCAGCGCTCGCGAATATTGCGACGCAGCCGCACACCGAGCGGACCGAAGTCATAGACGGCGTTGAGGCCACCATAGATCTCACTCGACGGGTAGACGAAGCCACGCTGTTTGCACAGCGAGACGATCTTCTCGATGACGTCGGATCGCGCCGGGGCGTCGGCCATGGCGCGTCAGTCTACCGGCAGCCCGACACCACTCCGCCCTTCGATGGCACGGAGCACGTCGATCGATCGCAGCCGGCGGTCGAGGTGATAGGCGAGCTCGGACTCGACGATGCGTTCGAGGGTCTGCAGAGTCGGCGTGTCGAGACGGAGGCGCAGCCAGAGCGCCTCGTCGCCGTCGGCCGCGGCGCGGAGGACCTTGATCACCCGAACCGAGCACTCCGCAGCCTCGGGATCCCCAGGAGCGCAGCGCTCGCACAGCAAACCACCGCCGGGTGCGCTGAACCATGCAATGTTTTCCGGGAGGCGGCGTTCGCACGACGCGCAATCAACGAGCTGCGGCGCGTACCCGAGGCGGTCAACCATGCGTCTCGCAAACCAGACGATCGCGGCGCGCGGATCCCGCTCGGGATCGGCGCAGGCGGTGAGCGCCGCCGCGACGAGCGCATAGATCTCAGGTTCGGCGTGATGACTCTCGAGCACTCGGTCACTCAACTCGGCACAGAGCGACGCATAAGCGGCACGCCGCGCATCGCTGCGTACAGGTGTGGCGGTGATCGACTCCGCCTGCGTCAGCACGTCGAGCTCGCCACGACCGCGTGCGAGCTGCATACGGCTGCGCGTGAAAAGATCCGTCCGTGACGCAAGCCGGCTCTGGCTGCGGCGCACGCCGCGAGCGATGACCCCGATCTTCCCGTGCTCGAGGGTCAGGACCGTGAGGATGCGGTCGCTCTCGCCGTAGTCGATGCGGCGCAGCACGATTCCCTCATCGCTGTACGTGGGCATCCGCCCATCATGCGGACTACTGGCCGTGAGCGTGCGCCGGTTCCTCTTCCGGGGTATCGTCGCTCTCGTGCTGCTGGTCGTGATCGAAGGAGTGCGGGCCACGCTCGCGGATCAGTGAGACCGGGCTGGTGATGCGGACCGTCTGAATGCTCTGGCGCCGGATCGCTTCGACAGTGAGGGTCGCCTGGCCGAGCTCGATCGTCGCCCCAACCTTGGGAATCTCGCCGAGCTCCTCGTACACCAGCCCGCCGACGGTATCGGCCTCGACGTTCGGGACCTCGATGTTGAGTGCCTCCTTGAGGTCGTCGACGGGAAAGCGGGCGCTGACCACGACCTCGTGGTCGGACACGATCTGCAGCTCCTCGACCTCGCGCATGTCGTACTCATCGCGGATCGGACCGACGATCTCCTCGATGAGGTCCTCGAACGTCACGATCCCCGCGGTCCCACCGTGCTCGTCGACGACGACTGCCATGTGGACCTTGCGCTCCTTCATCTCGCGGAGCAACTCACCAACGTGTTTTGCCTCAGGGGTGAAATAGGGCTGGCGGGCGATCTCGCTGAGCGGACGCTGATCGTCGCCGACCACGCCGTGACGGAGCAGGTCCTTCGCGTAGACAACACCGACGATATTGTCGATGCTCTCCTCGTAGATCGGGATGCGTGAGTAGCCGTGTTCGATGATGACCTTGATGACGTCGGCGATCGAGTCCGTGTTCTCCGCGGCAACGACGTCGACGCGCGGCACCATCACCTCGCGCACCGACTTGTCGGTCATCTCGAGGATCCCGTGGATCATCTCGCGCTCTTCCTGCTCGACGATGCCCTCCTGCTCGCCGACGTAGAGCAGCAGCTTCAACTCCTCCTCGGTGACGAACGGCCCACGCACCGAATGTCCCTTGGTGGCAGCGCGGACGATGAGTCGCGCAAACGCGCTGAGTGCGCCGACAAATGGCCTGAGCAGGCTGGTGAGGACACGCACGGGGCCCGCGAGGATGAGCGCGAACCGCTCGTTGAACCGAAGCGCCAGTGACTTGGGTGCAATCTCACAGAAGATGAGGACGATGATCGAAAGGACGATCGCGCCGATCGCCTGCGGCACCTTGGGCAGGTACGAGTCGATGAGGAGTGCAGTGCATGTGGAGACCACGATGACCGCGACGGTGTTCAGCGTCAGAATCGTGGAGAGGTATGCGTTCGGGTCCGCGTGTAGGCGCGTCACGGTGCGGGCGCGCCGGTTGCCGTCGTCGGCAAGGCTGCGCATGCGGATACGGCTCACGCTCGTGAGCGATGTCTCAGCCGCCGCGGCGAAGGCGGCGATGATGAGACCCGCCACGATGGCGACGATGAGGGGGATCATCGGCGCCGAGGCGGCCTAGCGTCTGACCCGCTCACCGGAACAGTTCGCTGACACTCCGCCCCTCATGGACACGCACGATCGCCTCGGCGATGAGCGGCGCGACCGAGAGGATGCGAAGCTTCGGCGCGTCGTCAAAGCTGTGGCTGCCGTTGTGATACGGGATCGTGTCGGTGATGCAGATCTCGTCGATCGGAGCGGCGTGCAACCGCGCCAGTGCGCCGTTGCTGAGCACGCCGTGTGTCGCAACAACGTCGACCGATTTCGCGCCGTTGGCGAGCAGCGCCACGGCTGCGCTGGCGAGCGTGCCACCGGTCGATATGAGGTCGTCGACGATGACGCAGGTCGCACCCTGGACGTCACCGATAACGTTGACGACCTCGACGGTGTCATCGCGCGGACGGCGTTTGTCGATGACGGCGATGGGTGCGTCGAGGATGCGCGCGAGGTTGCGCGCGCGATGCACGCCACCAGTATCCGGCGACACGACGACGACATCGTGTCCGTGGCGCTCGCGCACCCGGCGCGCGAGAATCTTCGTGCAGATGAGCGCGTCGACGGGGATGTCGAAGAACCCCTGGATTGCCTCGGCGTGGAGGTCGACGCAGATCACGCGATTCGCGCCGGCGAGCTCGATGATGTTCGCCATCAGCTTGGCGCTGATCGGATCGCGCGCCTGTGTCTTCTTCTCTTTGCGCTGGTAGCCGTAGTACGGGATCACGGCCGTGATTCGCGACGCCGAGGCACGGCGCAACGCATCAAGAATGATGAAGAGCTCGATGAGATTGTCGCTGACCGGGTGACAGGTCGGCTGGACGAGAAAGACGTCGTGACCACGCACCAACTCCGCGATCTTCACGTCGAACTCGCCGTCGGCGAACCGGGTGATGTCGACCTCGGCCAGCGGGACGCCGATCTCGCGAGCGATACGCTCACTCAGCTCCGGGTTCCCGCTGCCGGAGAGCAGGAGCAGCTCGCCGTACGGGTTCGAGTCGCTCATGCCCTGGCTGGACGGCGAGCCGTCCACCCCTCGATGTTCTGCTGCCGGCTCCGCCCCACCGCAAGCGCGCCCGGGGGCACGTCGTGATCGACGAAGGATCCGGCACCGATGTACGCGCCATCGCCGATGGTCAGCGGTGCGACGAGCGTCGAGTTGGTCCCGACGAAGACGCGATCGCCGATCGTGGTGCGGTGCTTGGCCTCACCGTCGTAGTTGCAGGTCACGGTTCCGGCTCCGATGTTCACCGCTGCTCCGACGTCGCTGTCGAGGACGGATGAGAAGTGGCTGATGCGAGTTCCGGCGCCGATCGTGCTGTTCTTGACCTCGGCATGGGTTCCCAACTCTACCCCGGAAGCGAGGACGGTATTCGGACGGACGCGGCAGTATGGCCCGACGCGGACGCTGTCGCCGAGCTCGCAGCCGTCGAGGACGGCCTCTCCGACGACCACTCGATCGCCGGCGCGGACGTCGCTCAACACCGCCATGGGGCCGATCTCGCAGCCGGAGCCAAGAACGGTCGCGCCCCGGAGCGTGGTCATCGGATGGATGACGCTGTCACGCCCCACGACCACCTGTGGATCGACGTACGTCGTTCCGGGATCCTCGAGCGTCACACCCGACAGCATGAGCGCGTCGAGCGTTCGGCGCCGGAGGGCGGCCTCCGCGGCGGCCAGCTGGCGGCGATCGTTGACGAAGATGAACTCGTCGGGGTCTGCGGCTGTGACTGCTTCCACGGGACCGGTCAGTTGCTCGACCACGTCCGTCAAGTAGTACTCGCCCTGGGCGTTCGAGGGGGTGAGCCGGTCGAGCGCCGGCCAGAGCTGCGCGCCGTCGAAGACGTAGATGCCGCCGTTGCACTCGAGTGGCAGGATCGCGCCCGGCGGGAAATCGCCCTCCTCGACGATGCGCAGGACGTGGCCGTCGTGGTCGCGGACGATCCGGCCGAGGCCCGACGGATCGGTGGGCACGCCGGTGAGCAGCGTGCAGGCCCTTGGCGATGAGGCGTGCGCGCTGAGCAGCCGCTCGAGCGTCTCGGCTCTGATCAGGGGGGCGTCGCCGACCAGGACGAGGACCGGCCCGGATCGACGGAGGGTTGCCGGGACGCTGCGGACCGCGTCGCCGGTGCCGAGCGGCGCCTGCTGCTCGACGCAGGTTGCGCTCTCGGCGAGGAGGTCGCGGGCTGCAGTTTCGCCCGGAGCGATGACCACCACGGGCGCGTTCCCGATTGCGGCGCGGACGGCATCGACAGCATAAAGAATGAGTGGGCGCCCGCCGAGAAGGTGAAGCACCTTCGGGATGGCGCTGCGCATCCGCTTGCCCTGCCCCGCGGCGAGGATCACCGCCTGGGGACCGTCTCCCATGTATCCGCGAGTATACGGGCTGGCCGGAATCGGCCCCGGGGACGGCCTTCGTACGATGGAGCCGATGCAAGCGATGACCCTCGATGTCGACGGCCCGATCAACGTCGTTGACTTCGGCGGCGATGGTCCGGTGCTGCTCCTCGTACACGGGCTCGGGGGATCGCATCTCAATTGGCTGTCGGTGGCGCCGAAGCTGGCCGAACACCATCGCGTGTACGCGCTCGATCTTCCGGGCTTCGGACGCTCGCCGCTTGCCGGCAGACCGTCAGCGATCGCCGCGAACGTCGACCTGCTCACTCGGGTGATCGCGCGCCTCTCCGATGGTCCGATCGCGCTGATGGGCAATTCGATGGGTGGCCTGCTGGCGCTGGGAGTGGCTGCTGTGCATCCGAACCTGGTGAAGCTCCTCGCGCTCGTCGACCCTGCGGTCCCCGCGCCGGGCGGCTTCCGGCCTCGACTTGACCGCGTGACGCGCACCTTTCTTGTCGCGGCGTTCATGCCGCGCTGGGGGGCTCAGCGACTGGGCCGCGCCGTCGCTGCGCTCGGACCGGAGAGCCTTGTGTACGAGACGCTGCGACTGTGCAGTGCGGACCCGAGTCGCATCGAGCAGGCGGTGGTGGACGCGCATATCGCGCTCGAGGCCGAACGCCTGGCGCAGCCTGGGTGGCAGGAGTCCTTCTACGCTGCGGCGCGCTCGCTCGTCCGGGTGCTCGCATTGAAGCGCCAGGTGACGCGCTGGGTGCAGTCGGTCGTCGCGCCGACGCTCCTGTTGCAGGGTGGCGAAGACCGGCTCGTCAGCGTCGAGTCAACGCGCCTCGTGGCGTCCCGGCGTCCCGACTGGGAGTACCACGAGTTCGCCGGGGTGGGTCATGTCCCGATGCTCGAGGCGCCGGCAGAGTTCCTCGATGTGGCGGGCGACTGGTTGCAGCGACACGAGGCGGTGCCGGTGGCGAAGCTCGCGGGTGTTGCCGCGGGCTGAAGCCGCGCTCGGGCCAGTCGGCGCGCGCGTCCGCGGTTAGGATCGTGGTGCCGCTGGGGAGTCGCCAAGTGGTAAGGCAGCGGACTTTGGATCCGCCATCCGAAGGTTCGAATCCTTCCTCCCCAGCCAAACTCGCTCGTGGATCGGTGGTTGCTGGGGCACGCATCTGCTCCTTTGGCTGGGGGCCCCTCTGTTTCGATAGGGAGAAGGCAGATCCTTCTCCCTCGGACGCCCGGCAGAGCCGGTCATCCTCACCCTCATCTTCGGCGCGCTGGGGAGCGCGCCGACGGACGCATCGGCGGCGAAGCATCCTCTATAATTCACCACTTGGTGAATTCCATCGAGATCGAGCGGCTAGATGTCGTCAGAGGCGGTCGCTCCGTGCTGACCGGGATCTCGCTGGGTGTAGCCGCGGGCTCCGTCACAGGCTTGCTCGGTCCAAGTGGCTCCGGGAAGTCCACGCTCATCCGTTCGATCGTCGGCGTCCAGCGGATCAGCTCGGGTTCGGTGAGGGTGCTTGGCCTGCCGGCAGGGTCGTCGACTCTGCGTGCGAACGTGGGCTACGTCACGCAGGAACTGTCCGTCTACCGCGACCTCACGGTGCGCGCCAACCTCCGGTATTTCGCGGCAATCCTCGGTGTCGACCGCGGGCGAGTCGATGAGGTCCTCGAGGACGTGTCGCTGGCAGACAGGTCGGATGCCCGGGTTGGGAACTTGTCCGGAGGGCAGCAATCGCGCGTCTCGCTGGCGACTGCGATGCTCGGCAATCCCCGAGTCCTGATCCTTGACGAGCCGACGGCCGGCCTGGATCCAGTGCTTCGCGACGATCTCTGGTCGCTGTTCCACCGGCTTGGGGCGTCGGGCGTAACCCTCCTCATCTCCAGCCATGTCATGGAGGAGGCGATGCGTTGTCAGCGCTTGCTGCTCCTCCGCGACGGCCGATTGCTGGCCGACGATACGCCGACTGGGCTGCTCCAACGAACTGGCGAGACCGACATGGACGCCGCGTTTCTCGAGCTCATCCGCCGAAGCGAGTCGACGGCGTGAGCGCGCAACGAACCGTCGCGACGGCGCGTCGAGTGCTCTCCCAGCTGCGGGGAGACCCACGCACCGTGGCGATGCTGCTCGTGGTGCCGGTGGTGTTGATGGTCCTGCTGAAGTACGCCTTCTATAGCAGCGAGTTCACCTTCGAGCACGTCGCACCGATTCTCATCGCCATATTCCCGTTCGTTCTCATGTTCCTGATCACGTCGGTGTCGATGCTGCGAGAGCGAACCAGCGGCACCCTTGAACGCCTGCTCACGTTGCCGATTGCGAAGTTGGATCTCCTTGTTGGCTACGCGCTTGCGTTCGGTGCAGTGGCGATCATCCAGGTGGCGCTTGTCATTGTCGTCGTGCTCGGTCCGCTGGGGGTGAGCGTTCCTGGGTCGGTGGTGGTGCTCTCGCTGTTCGGCGTGCTCGACGCCTTGCTCGGCATGGCCCTGGGATTGTGCCTGAGTGCACTAGCGCATACAGAGTTTCAGGCTGTGCAGTTGCTTCCCGCCGTCGTCTTTCCACAACTGCTTGTGTGCGGCCTGTTCGCGCCGCGAAACCAGATGGCGGGAGTGTTGCAGGGCCTTGCCGACGCGTTTCCGATGACGTATGCGGTCGACGGGGTCACCCGCGCTGCCGCCTCGGCCGCCTGGGGCGGGTCGCTTGTGAAGGACCTCGTCATCGTCGCCGTCTGCATACCGCTGGCACTCGCGTTGGGAGCGGCGACGCTGCAACGGCGAACCGGGTGAAGGCGCGCCGTGGCCGGCGCATCGCGGGTGGTGACACCCGTGCGGAGATCCTCGTGGTCGCACGAGCGATGTTCGGAGAAAGCGGATATACCGCGACCACGCTGCGCGGAGTTGCGGTACGGGCAGGCGTCGACCCAGCGCTCATCCTCCATTACTTCGGTTCCAAGGAGGCACTCTTCCGCAGCGCGATGCACATAACGCTCGACCCCGCCGCGATCGCGGCAATCATCAGCAACGGCGACGGGGGGTCCCTGGGCGAAGGACTCTGTCTCTATTTCCTGGAACTCTGGGAGGATGACGCAACCCGGGAACCATTGCTTGCGATGCTCCGATCCGCGCTGACCCACGACGCCGCGGCTCAGTCATTACGCGATTTCGTCAGCGAAGCGCTGATCGGCCGAGTCGCGATGGTGCTCGATACCGCCGACGCCCCCCTGCGCGCGACGCTGGTGGGCAGCCAACTCGTCGGACTCGCGGTGGCGCGATATCTGCTTCGCGTAGAGCCGCTCGCGTCCGCAGCCCCCGCTACCGTCGCAGCGTGGGTCGCACCGACCCTGGAACGCTATCTGACCACTTGACTTTGCACGCCATCTGGTGGCACTGGACGCTGACCCGCGCCGTTCGGTGAACGCCGAACGATTTCGCTAGAATGCCGCTCATGGCGACCGCGCCGGACCAGCGACTGATCGGTCTGTACCGAGCGTTGGGCGATGGCACGCGGCTGCGCATCCTGCGTCGCCTCGCGGCGGGGTCGGCGTCGGTGGGCCAGATCAGCGGTGAGCTGGGACTGGCCAAGTCGACCGTGCACGAGCACCTCACCAGTCTGCGGACCGCCGGCCTCGTCAAGTCGGTGGCCGGCGACGGCTTTCGTCTTGAACCGGAATTGCCGGATCTCACCGTTCTGTTGAAGGAGTTCCTGGGCTTGGAAATGCGACGCGAGTGTGAGAAGTGCCACGTGCTGCTGACGCCAAACGGCATCGCCTTCATCTGCAGCTACGAGTGCACGTACTGCGAGCGGTGCGGCGATGCACTCGGATACAAATGCATGAACTGCGGCGGCGAACTCACGCGGCGGCCACGCCGCATCAAGCTGCGCAGACCTACGGCCAATGCGGCCGCAACCGTTCGATGACCACTCCGTCCGAGGCCCGAAGCCGACCCGCCGACCGAGTTCGACGAGTACGCACTGGTGATGTTGATCCGCGGACCGCGCGCCGCCGAGTACGACGACACCGACGAGGGTGCGGCGCTCCAGCGCAAGACATCTCGGTCATCTCGAGGCGATGCGCCAGCGCGGGCTCATGCTGGCGGCGGGACCGTTTCGTCGATCAGCCCGATGAATCCTGGCGAGGACTGTGCGTGTATCTGCGTGCCGCTCGATGAGGCAAAACGTCTCGCACGCGAGGACCCCGCAGTTGTCGCCGGCAGGCTCGACATCATGACGCTGACCTGGATGACTCGCAAGGGCGCATTGCGTGGCGCGGCATAGCGCTCCCCGTGGGGTCGTCGCAACAGTGACGTTGGTTGCAACCGCTGTGCTCGCCGCCTGCGGATCATCGACGACGCCGGCGTCGTCGAGTCCCGCGCCAAGCGCAGCACCGCACGGTCTGCACGCGACATACGTGACACTGCCCACGAAGAACGCATCCCCGACCGGCGTGGCACTCGACTCGCAAGGCACGTTGTGGACCACCGAGGAGGGTGGTGACGCCGTCGCCCGGGTCACATCGAGCGGTCAGGTCAGCGAGATCAAGTTGCCGCGACCGGGTGCGCCGGGGCTCGGCATCGTCCGCGCACCCGACGGATCAATGTGGTTCACCGATCGTGACGCGAATGAGGTCGATCGCATCGCGAGTGACGGTGCGTTGCTGCGCGTGCCGCTCGAGGCGGGCAGCACGCCGCTCGGCATCTGTGTTGGACCGCTCAACTCGTTGTGGGTCACTGAGAACGGCACCAATGTGCTCGACCGTGTCAGCACCACCGGCGCAGTGACAAAGGCTGCGGACCTCGGCGGTGGCTCGGCACCTGTGGGCCTCGTCGAAGGGCCCGACGGCAACCTCTGGGTTGCCGAGAGCAACGGCATCGCGCGCGTGACGCCGACCGGGGTCGTGGCGCAGTACGCGCTGTCGGCCGGCGTCGGTGTCCTGCGCATCGTCGACGGGACCGGCAACGACCTGTGGTTCGTCGAGGAACAGGGCGGCCGTGCGGGTCACATCGATACGAGCGGGCACATCACGCTGCTGCCAACCACGTTCAATCAACCAACGGGCGTCGCGCTCGACAACACGGGCACGGTGTGGATTGCTGAGCAGGGAGCCGGCACCATCGATCGCGTCACGTCGCGGGGTGATGTGGTCCGCTATAAGGTCGACACGCCGCTCGCACAACCCGAGGATCTGGTGTCTGCGTCCGATGGCACCATGTGGTTCAGCGAATTCGGCAGTGGAGAGGTCGGACGGTTCGCGGCGGCACAGCCTGCTGCGTGAGGGGCCACGCGTAGACGTACGTTGCGGTGTGCGCGACCGACGCGTCGTTATCAACAGTGAGGGCGGCCTGACCTTCCGTCAGTGACCCAGCACGGCGTGCGGCCGATACGGCGCCTCCAGCCGGGCGACCTCATCGTCGCGCAGGGTTAGTTCCTCTGCCGCAACGGCGTCGCGCACGTGCTCTGCCTTTGTCGCTCCGACAATCGGCGCGCACACGCCAGGCTTGCCAAGCACCCACGCGAGCGCGATCTGCGCCATCGCCACGCCGCGCTCGTCGGCGACCGCCTGGACGGCGTCAACAACCGCGAGGTCGTGCGTGCCGTACATGCTCTTGGCGAGCGGATCGCTGCCCGCTCGTACCGTGCCAGCGGCGTCTGAGGTGCGACGGGTCAGAAGGCCGCGGGCCAAGGGACTATACGGATTGATCCCCACGCCTGAATCCCGGCACATCGGGATCATCTCGCGCTCCTCCTCGCGGTAGACGAGGTTGTAGTGGTTCTGCATCGAGATGAACTGTGTCTCGCCGGCGGCAGCAGCGACACGCTGCGCCTTCGCGAATTGCCACGCGTACATGCTGGATGCACCGATGTATCGAGCCTTGCCCGCACGCACGATGTCGTGCAACGCCGACATCGTTTCCTCGATGGGCGTCTCCTCATCCCAGCGATGAATCTGATAGAGGTCAACATAGTCCGTCCCCAGCCGTGTGAGGGAGGCGTCGATGGCTGAGAGCAGATGCTTCCTGGACAGACCGCGATCGTTCTGTCCCGACCCCATCGGGTAGTAGACCTTGGTGGCGAGGGCATAATCCTCACGTCGCTGGAACACCTTGGAGAGGAGACGACCAGTGACGACCTCACTCGCACCGAGGTCGTACATATCGGCGGTGTCGAAGAAGGTCACGCCCGCCTCGATCGCCTCGCGAACAACGGGCTCTGCCGCCTCCTCGTTCAGATGCCACTGGCGCCGCGAGGTATCGCCAAAGCTCATCATCCCCAGGCAGATGCGAGAAACCTGGAGCCCGGAGGATCCCAGACGCACAGAGCGCATCAGCGGTCTCGCCGGCCGACCCGCGAGATTGCGTTCGGCGTCCCGATCGCCACAGCGCCGACCTCGGCAGGCTGTGGAAGGGAGCGCTGTTCCGCGGTACTGTTGACGACCTCCACAGCGTGCCCGGATTCGTTCTTGTGCAGCGCGACTGCGAGCATCACCAACACGATGCCGGCTAGATCCACCGGTGTCGGCAATTGACGCAGGACGATGACGCCGACGATCGCCGCAGTTGCGGGTAGGAGCGCGACAAACAACGCATACGTCGACCTCGGCAAGCGTGCCATGGCGAGCTGATCGAACACATACGGAATCACCGACGAGGACACACCAACTCCGAAGCCTGCTGTGATGGCGACCGGATCGCCGAAAGCGTGCGCAGCGCTCAACAGGCCGATCGGAGTGACGACGACCAGCCCGAACATCATCGCCGCCGCGAGACCGTCGATACCACCCATTGCCTCACGCCGCGAGACCTTGTGCGCGAGGATGATGTACATGGCGAACAGCGCTGCATTGGCAAACGCAAATGCCAAGCCGATTGGGTCACCAGCGAAGCGCGTGTGCGTCAGCAGGTACACACCTGTGGTGGCGAGCGCAACAGCAGCGAAGTTGCGGCCGATGCGAGCAGCGATCACCGCAAGAACGATCGGTCCCATGAACTCGATCGCTGCGACGGTTGCGAGCGGAAGCCGATCGATCGACTCGTAGAAGCACACGTTCATCACCGCGAACGCCGCGCCGAGGGCGACGATCAGTCCTCGCCCATTACGATCAAGCGCGAAGAATCCTCTCCAAGGCCGCCGCCACACCGCGAAGACGATTGCGGCGGCAGCGATGCGCAGCCACGCGACTCCGAGCTCGTCGACTCGCGCGAACAGGAGCACGGCAAACGACGGACCGAGGTAGTGAAAGACAGCACTGCCAACGAAGTACGCCTGCGGAGGCACGCTCGCGCTGGTGCAGCGCGCGGGTCGATGCAGCAGCGTTCGGGGCACGTTCACACCCTATCGCAGTGGAGAATCGATTGACATAGGTGATCATCGGCATTAGGCTGCATTCACCTTATGAAACTCGGCTCAACACGCTCTGCACGATCGCTTCCCATCAATCTAGACCAAACTGACCGCAAAATCATCGGCGAGCTTGTGACGGATGGCAGGCTTCCGCTCGCCGAGCTCGGCAGGCGCGTGAACCTCTCTTCGCCGGCGGTCTCCGAGCGCGTGGCACGAACTCGAAGAGGCGGGAGTCATCACCGGATATCGCGCCGTCATCGATCCGCGCGCCCTCGGCTATCAGTTGACCGCGATCGTTCGCGTGAAACCCGCCCCGGGACAGTTGCAACGGATCCCCGAGCTGGCGCTGCAGATTCCTGAGGTCGGTGAGTGCCACCGCATCACGGGCGAGGACTGCTTCTACCTCAGGCTCCATCTGCGCTCGATCGATGAGCTCACTGGGCTCCTCGACAGATTCCTGGCCTTCGGAGAGACGACGACTTCGATCATCAACGCCTCGCCCATCCTCCACCGCGAGCCACCGATCCCTGAGCGGGCTTAGTCAGCGGGCCCGTCACGCGGGCGGCCACAGCGCGACCAACTTGGTCACGGAGTTGCGCGACAGCGGTTCCCGCGCCGGCAGTCGACACACGCTTGGTCGATGAAGGTGCGGGCTAACCAAGCCCTGGACCCCAGCCTGTCGCAGAGGTTGGGTCGCGCCTTCAGAGCCGTCGCGATCCTGATCGCCGCAACGCTGGTGCTGACAGGGACCTGCTTCGCTGCAGTCCTCGGATATTTCGAGCCGTCGATCGCTTCGCTCCTTGCCGGTCGGGACGCCATCGACGGAGCGAACGACGGGATGCTCGATGAGGAGACAGGTCTCCGTGGTTACCTCGACTCCGGCAACCAGATCTTCCTTGCACCGTATTACCTCGGACGGTCGGAGATCGAACGGGGGAATGCCGGCTCGGTTGACCTCGCTGCGATGCCTTCGCTCACCGCTCCGATGATCGCCATGCGCATCGCCCAACAACGCTGGATCAGCGAGTGGGCGATGCCGGCGCTCGCGTCCGGTAAGGCAGAAACCGGCGCCACTGCGGTCGATGCATTTCTCTTACAGGGTAAGGCGCTGTTCGATGCGTATCGCACCACCAATAACCTGGTGAGCACTGACGTCGACGCGGACATCGCGACCGTGCAGGACGTGGAGCACGCGATCGTCGTTGCCACGCTCGGCCTCGTCACGATGTCGCTCGTCATCACCATCGTGGTCGCGCGCAGGCAGCATCGCCGTCTTCGCGCCGCTGTCGTTGAGCCGATCGACGATCTGGTGATGACGATGCGTCGCGTCGGCGCGGGTGACCTCAGCGCCCGCCCCACGTCGTCAGGACCTCCAGAGCTCCGCGAGGTGGCTGAAGAGCTTGGGCGGATGACCGATACGATCGCTGGAGAGCGGTTCCGGATCACTGCGATGGAGGCTGACTTCGCGATCGCAGGCGGAGCGCCTGGGAGTGATCGTCAGCGTCGGTCGTGAGATTTCGGGCAGCCTCAGCCTCCGCTACGTTGCCGACGCTGTGAGCAAGGCAGCGCTCACGATCGGCGGCTTCGATGCCGCTCGGATGTGGCTCATCGACGAGGCGAGGCGCGAACTCACCATCGTCCATGACTTGGCCGACCATGCGGGTCCGCTCGAGGATCGCGAGACCGTCCAGTTGGGCGAAGGTATCGTGGGCAGGGCTGGGCAGTTCGGTCGAACGCTCGCGACCAGCAGTGCCGGATCACTTGCGACCGAGTACGCCGCAGACACGCCAGTCGCGGTCATCGCGCTCCCGATGATCGTCGGGGCTCGCATCGTCGGCGTCCTCGAACTGACATCGAAAAACCCTGTCGCAATCGACGCGAGCAAGCTCGACGTCGTGCACAGCCTCACAGGCCAGGCTGCGTCCGCCGTCGAGGCTGCGAGATTCCACGAGCGCGCCGACGAACTGAGTCATACCGACGTGCTGACACGCCTGCCGAACCGGCGCCGGCTCGAGGTCGACCTCGACGCCGAGGTTGCACGGAGCACGCGATACAGCCGCCCGCTCGCGTTCATCATGCTCGACGTCGATCACTTCAAGAGCGTCAACGACCTCCACGGCCATCAAGCAGGCGATGAGGTCCTCTCCGAATTCCAAAGCGCTTTCAAGGCTTCGCTGCGGGAGACCGACACGGCGTACCGCTACGGTGGCGAAGAGTTCTGCGTGATCCTCCGCGAGACCGACGGTGATGCGGCAGCCGTTGTCGCCGAACGGCTTCGAGCCGTGATCGCCCAACGGTTCGCCGGCGTCGGCGGTTCACCGATGGTCACGGCATCGCTCGGCATCGCCTCCATCCCGGCGGATGCGATCGACGCGATATCCCTCGTAGCCGCGGCAGACAAGGCGATGTATCAGGCCAAGGCATCGGGGAGGAACTGCGTCATGCGTGCCGTCGCCGGACCGGCCGTCATGAACGGCGCCCGGGTACGCGTCCGCTCTCGCCTTCGCGCGATCACCGCCCCAAGCCGCCCTGCACCGCCGTCGGTTCTCGCAGGCGACAAACCTGTTCTGAAAGTCTCGGACTAACGCGACCGGCGGCGACCAAGGTCACGGCGCCGGTTCGCGGCCTTGCATTCTCTCTAACGCTGTGAGATAATTCGAACGATGGTAGCTGCACCAATTCGCGATAGACGTGCCGAACGCCGTGAGGCGGTGACCGCGGAAATCCTCGAGGCCGCTTGGGACGTCGCGCGCTCCGAGGGCCTGGCGGGGCTCAGCCTCCGCGATGTCGCGCAGCGGATCGGCATGCGGCCGCCATCGCTCTACTGGTACTTCGCATCCAAGAGCGCGATCTACGATGCGATGTTCGCCCAGGGCAATCGCCAGTTGCTCCAACGCCTTGCTGCGCAGGACTGGCCCACCGATCCCAGAGCAATCTTGCGGCAAGGTGCGCGGGCCTTCATCGAATTCAGCATGGAGGACGTGCAGCGCTATCAGCTGCTCTTCCAGCGCACCATCCCAAACTTCGAGCCGTCGGCAGAGGCGTTCGCCGTTGCCGTCCAGGCGCTCGATGAGATGCGCGTCCGTATGGCGAAGGCCGGCGTGGTAACCCAAGCCGCGTTCGACACGTGGACCGCGATCGTCAGCGGCCTCGCGGCGCAGCAGATCGCCAACGATCCCACGGGGGATCGCTGGCTGCGCCTCATCGACGACGTGACAGACATGTATCTCGAACACACGCTGCTCGCGCGATCGACAGCGACGACGACACCGAACAGCAAATCTAAAAGGAAAGACCGATGACGACAGCACTCCCGATCGCGATCCTGACGCCGGCCAACGCAGCGAGCGTCGATGTCGTCGCCATCCCCACCCTGGGCCACGCCGAGGCGATGGGTCTCGCCAGCACGGAGTTCACTCGGATGATTGAGCTCCTTACGCAGTTGACCATCGACGACTGGCAGCAGCCCACCGTATGCGCGCCGTGGAACGTGCACCAGCTGGTTGCGCACGTTGTCGGCATGGCCGAAGCGCAGGCGTCGTTTCGCCAGTTCGTGCACGACTTTCGCAGCGCTCGAAAGCGCAGCGGCGGCGCCATGATCGACGCGATGAACGCGACTCAGGTGCGCGAACGCGCGGACATGACCACCGCGCAACTCGTCGAACGCCTTGTCGAAAGCGCGCCGCGCGCCGTGCGCTCGCGCAAGCGCACGCCCGCCCTCATGCGCAAGCTCAAGCTCATGAAGCAGGACCCACCGTTCGAGGCTGAGCGGTGGACGTATGGATTCCTCGTCGACACGATCTTCACGCGCGACCCCTGGGTCCATCGCATCGATATCTCGCGCGCGACGGGACGCGAGGTCGTGATCACCGCTGCGCACGACGGACGGATCGTCGCGGCGGTCGTCGCCGAGTGGGCGCGACGCCACGGCAAGCCGTTCAGCCTCACGCTCACTGGGGACGCCGGTGGGCGTTGGGAGTCCGGCACTGACGGGGAACAGATCGAGATGGACGCGCTCGAGTTCTGCTGGACCGTCTCGGGTCGTGCGGCCGGCAAGGGGCTGCTCGCCACGCCGGTGCCCTTCTAAAGGGTCGGCGGTAGCCGCCTGACTACGTGCTGGCCGGCGGCTGCTGCCCCGACCAGGCGGGGAGCTCCTGGAGCGACCAGGTGTTGCCGTCGGGGTCGCTGAACGTCACGAAGCTTCCCCACGGCTGAACATCGACGTCGCTCGCAGCGACGCCGCGGCCGATGAGCTCCTGCCGTGCGGCTTCGGCGTTCGCGACCACCATCTGGATGCCTTTCTGGGAGCCCGGCGGCATCTCCGTGATCCCGTTGCCCATGACGATGGAGCAGGCCGATCCCGGTGGGGTCAACTGCACGAAGCGTAGGCCCTCACGGACGGGGATGTCGTGATCGGCATTGAAGCCAACCTGCTCGACATAGAACGCCTTGGCACGGTCGACGTCGGTTACCGGGATCGCGACGAGTTCGATCTTCATCTCCATGCGCGTAGTCTATCGGCAGCGCTCACGGACAACAAAAACGAGGCCCCGATGCAGAAGCGACTGGTCACCCAATACGCAACGAAGTCCACCGACGCTGCTGACGAGAATCAGCACCGGGTGGAAGGTGTCTTCGCCGAACTCGAGGCGAACAAGCCGGACAACGTCAGCTACATCGTCCTTCGCCTCGAGGACGGGTCTTTCGTCCATGTGTCGTTTCATGACCACGGCGACGACGAGGTGAATCCGATCTCGTCAACCGCCGCGTTTGCGCACTTCCAGGACGGTCATGAGACGCGCCGCGACGGCGGCGTCAACCAGCAGAAGGCGACGCTCGTCGGGGCCTATATCACCGACATCAGCTGAGGGCCGCGGGCAGCCTACTTTCGCCTCGACTCATCGACCGCGCGGTCGATCTGATCGGCATGGTCGTGGCAGTGCGCCGCGTAGATCTCAAGCCATGTGGTGACCGAGTAGGGGCCACTCTCGCTGTGAACCCCGGCGCGTTCCCACTCGCCGTCGCTGAGACACGCCAGGATCGTCGCGGATGATTCGCGAGCCGCGCGCACGGCGGCGAGAGAGCTCGCGATCGGACGTTCGCGATAGTGCAGCCGCCGCGAGAACTCCATCTCGTCGTATCCCTCGATGCGCGCGTGATCCTCGGCAAGCAGCTTGCGCAGCCGTATCGCCGACGTGAGCTCACTGTCGGCGGTGTGATGCACGACCTCGCGCGCCGACCATCCGTCATCGGCTGGGCGGTAGTCGAGCTCCGCGTCCAACAGATCTCGAACCGCCGCTGCGAGGCGTTCGGGGCCTTCTTCGTAGCGACGCATCAGCTCGTCTCGCTGCATTGGTTCCTCCTCCGGTTCATGGCGCTAACGTTGTGCGGATCCCACATCGGAATCCTACCGGTGTCGATATCGACACCTTCGGTTCGTCGTCTGAGTAGGTCCAGACAGACCAAGAGGAGAATGGAAATGCCCGACGACGCCGCGACATACCCGCCCGACGCGGGCGCGACCACGTACCTGCTTACCGTGCGTGGCGCAGCGAACGCACCGACGCTCGAGGAAGCGCGCACGGTCCACAACGCGACCGCGGGGGCACCCGAAAGTGCCGCCGGTGCTCGCGCGCTCGGCGACCTGAGCCACAACGTGTTCGCGCCCATCAACAAGGAGATCGCTGGACAGCTGTTGTTCATCGATCGCTGGAACAGCCTCTCCGGGCTCGGCAATTTCTTCGCGAACCCGCATGTCCAGGAGGCGGCCGGGCAGCTGTTCTCGATTCGCGACGGGATCGTCTGGTCGCTGCTGCACGGATTCGGTGGCTTCTCCCTCCCCGTGCCTGCCGGTCGCACCACTACCGCCGTCGGACTCATCCAGGTCTCCGTCACGTCCGTCGACGATGCGGCTAAGGCATTCACCGACTATGCGGGGACGACGATCAACACCGCGCGTTCGTATGGAATCGTGAGCCATACCACCTGGTTGCGACTCCCGAACCCCGGTGAGGCGGCAACCAACGAGATCATCGGTGTCGACACCTGGATGGACGCCGACCGGATGAACGAGTACTACGACCTCTCGCTCGGCTTCGAGCATTTCGGACCGGTCTTCGCCGGTGCGCCCGAGACCTCCGTGTGGCGGACCGCCCCCGGCGATTGGGTGGAGTGGTAGCCGCCTCGTCTTAGGCATCAGCGACAGCCGGCGCCTGCCTCCTCGCGAGGCGGGCGTTCGGCGATGATGCGCGGATGACGGTCATCGAGTGGATCGCAGCCGTGGTGGGGCTGGTCATCGTGCTCTCCACGCTGATGAGCGTTGTCACCTCGCTGGTCTTGCCGCGACTCGGATCGTCGAAGATCCAACTCCTCGTCGGACGCAGCATGATCCAGATCTTCTCGCGCATCTCCCATACACTCGACACCTACGAGGCGCGCGACCGGTTTCTTGCGCTCCAGGCACCGCTCTATCTGATCGTGATCCTGGCGACGTGGTTGACCGCGCTGCTCATTGGCTTCGCGCTCATGCTCTGGCCGTTCATGCACAGCGGCGGGTTCGCGCACGCGCTCACGGTGAGCGGCTCGTCCATCTTCACCCTCGGCTTCGATTCGGAGCCCGGCGTTGCGCCGCGACTCATCGTCTTCTGCGCGGCGGCCGCTGGGCTCACCATCGTCGCGCTGCAGATCGCCTATCTCCCTGTCCTGTACGGAGCGTTCAACCGCCGCGAGCTGCTCGTGACGATGCTCGACAGCCGTGCGGGTTCGCCGGCGTGGGGCCCGGAGCTCCTTGCTCGGAGTGAATTGGTCGACAACGTCCACAACCTGGGCCTCCTCTACCAGCAGTGGGAAGCGTGGGCTGCCGACGTCGCAGAGACCCACTCGTCCTACCCGGTGCTGCTCTGGTTCCGTTCGCCGCACCCCTACCGCTCGTGGGTCATCGCGTTGCTGGCGGTGCTCGACGCCGCCGCGATCCAGCAGGCCACACGGCCGCTCGAGGCGCCGTCGGAGGCTCGGGCGTTCCTGCGCATGGGCTATGTGTGCCTGCGCGACCTTGCCCGCGTTGTGGGGCTGACGTTCAACAACGACCCGCTGCCCGAGGATCCAATCCAGCTCACCGAGGAGAACTTCCAGGACGCGCTCGAGCACCTCACCAACGCCGGGTGGCCGATGGAGCGCGACGCGGAGAGCTCGTGGATTCACTTCCGCGGCTGGCGCGTCAACTACGAATCGGTGGCATATCGCCTCGCTGACGCGGTCAATGCTCCCCCTGTGCTCTGGGGCGGCCCCCGGCGCAACCTGCCTCCGCGACTGCAGCCACCGGAGCGTCCGCCGCACCGCGAGCCATCCGCCGAGTTCGTTCGGATTCGCAAGCTGACCGCCAAACGCCGGTCCACCCGCGAGACCGCATCGGCGGAGCACGACCACGACCACGCTCACGAGCACGCTGAAGCTCCGATACCCCTGCCAGATGACGACCCCTGATGTGACAGGCATGTCGGACCGGGCCACTGCGGATCCGACGACCGGACAACGGCGCTACTCCGGTTGTTACGCGCTTGTCATAAGGAAGGATTGCCGCCGCATAGCATTGGCGTACGAAGCGGGCCGAGCCATCACGCAGTAGGTTCACACCATGATCGGGTCGCGAAAAGGCACATCGCACCCTTCCCCGGGCGACGTCGCTTTTCGCTCGCTCAGCACCGCGGGGCGCAACCCCGAGACGGTCGCCGGCAATCAGGCCTGCTCGGCGTTGCGCTGCTCGTCGCTTGCGGGCATGCCGTGCAGTTACGTCGATCGGCGGGGCCGGCGCTGCAAGACGGCGTGGTGCCCTGCCGACCGCAACGTCGTCGAAGGGCAGATCTACTGCGCGCTCCACGCACATGCGATGCAGGCCCTGGAATGGGAGTTCGGCGCTGCGTCGCATCCGGATATCGACAGCCGGACAGTCCCGATCCTGCAGTGGATCTCGTCGGCGGCGGCAGACGAGGTCATCGCGACGCTCAACGTGTACTGCGCGCTGCATGGCGAGATGCTCGTCGCCGAGCCGGTCCGGCGCAAGTTCAACCCCGTCGCGCACAGCCGCGTCTGGGAGAAGCAGTGGAAGACGCTCTCGCCCACCAACATCTCCTTGCGCGTCTGCATCAGCTCCGATGAAGCACGACCGACGGAGATCCACATCCAGGTCAACGGCCACGACGTCAACGTCGTCCCGCCGCCCTGGAACCGCGAGCTGAGCGAGCCGACCGAGGCCGATCTGCGCTGGCTCGACCAGGAAGTGCTCGCGCCGATCGGCGCGGCCGTCGCGCGCTGGATGATGAAGGCGGCGGACGACGACGGCCTCGGCTACATGCCCATGGGCGGCGGCGTCGACGCCGCCGACGCGCAACTGGTCGCGCGTTCCGCGGAATCGGCCGGACCGGGCGTCGCGGCGCCGCAGCGCAGCGCGGTCGACGAGGCGGCGCTCGATGAGGTGCGCCGGGCGCATTTCCTCTACGGGCTCGAGGAGATCCAGGCAGTCACTGAGCGGCGGACGCAGGCCGGCTAGCCCTCGCCACGATCGCCTCGATGACCTCAGTTTTGGCGTCGGCGTATTCCTGCACGTAGTGCCACTGGCGCGCGGCAAGCTCCTGCTTGGTCCGCTGATAGAGCTCGCGGTCATCGCTGTCAGCACGAAGGTGGTTGCGGAAGTCGATCATCCGGGGGATCTCCGGACAGCCGGCGGAGAAGACGTGCAAATTGATGTTCGCGGTCGGGCCTTTGAAGAGCCGGTGCTCGTACCAGTCCGGCTCACGAATCCGCAGCGTGTAGCCGGCGTCTTCCATCGGCGGTACGTAGTCGGCCTCAGCCGACGAGTCGGCGACGACGAGCAGCATGTCGATGATCGGTTTTGCGATGAGCCCCGGCACGGACGTCGATCCGACATGCTCAACGCGCAACGCGCGAGGTCCCAGCACAGCGCGCACCCGCTCCGCCTCGATCTCGTACTGCACCGGCCATTGCGGGTCATACGCACTGAGCGCGATGACCCCATCCAGGCGTACAGGCTCGCCGATGGTGACGGCTCGCATACGGATTTCCCCGGAACTCGGCGCCTCGCTTGACTCGCTGCCCATCAGAATTTGATGTTGTCCGCCCATATGTCGAGCAACGTCTCGTCGCCGGTAACGGTCAGCCCATCGGTGCCACGCCGGTTCATCGACCAGAGGTAGAGGTCCGACGCCGGGCCGCGAAGCTCGCAATGGCCGCGCCCACGGTCGCTCGTCACCTCGACTCGATCGCCGAGGATCACGCTCCATGTCGCGTTCGCGTCCAGCGGTGCGAGCCGAAGGATCCGGCCCTCGCCCTCGGGTGCTTTGGCGCGGCGCGTTGCCAGGCCAATCCATTCATCGAGTGCATCGACTGCGTCGACCGTCGTCAACGGCGTGATCTGACCGCGCGCCGACTCGGCGTCGCAGCGGTGGATGGTCGTCTCGTTCGCCTGTCGGCGTGCCCAGAAGGCCAATGCGTTGGGCGCGGGTCCCCAGAACCAGTACGAGTTCGTCCGGCGATGCGGCTTCGAGCACGTCGACCAGCGCGACGCACCCCTCGAGATACCAGACGAGCAACGCGTCAGGGTCGGCGGGTCCTGCGAAATCGCGTTGCAGACGCTCGGGAATCCGCTCACCGACGATCGTTGCGGCCCAGCGGTGCACATCGCCGATGTGTCGCAGCAATGCCTCGACGTCCCACCCGGGACATCCCGGGACAGGGGCGTCGAATGGTCCTGCTTCTGCGGCGTGCGCAAGGGCTTCGCCCTCACTCCGGACCCTCGCGATCTCCTGGTCGACGTCCATGCGGCGGAGTCTCGCACTGCGGCTGCACCACCTGTGCTGGCATGCTCTCGACGGTGTCCACCTTTCCGGAAATGATGGAGATGCCGGCGTCCGGACGCGTCGAGATTCGCCTCCTGCACGGTGCGGAGGGACGCACGCATGTCGACGAACTCGCGGCTGTGCTCGCCGACTGTGTCGCCGGCGGTGCGTCGGTCAACTACATGGCGCCGTTTTCCCACGAAGCGGCCCGCCAGGCATTCGACGGCATGATCACCGCGGTCGAGCAGGGTCGCCGCCTGCTGCTCGTCGCGTTTCTCGACGGTGTCATCGTCGGCAGCGTCCAGTTGGTCGTTGCGCTGCCGCCGAATCAGCCACACCGCGCCGAGATCGCAAAGCTGCTCGTGAGCCGCGCCGCGCGCAGAAAGGGAATCGCGCGCTCGCTCATGGAGCGTGCCGAAACCGAGGCGCGCGCGGTGGGCAAGACGCTGCTCGTCCTCGACACCGTCACCGGGGGTGATGCCGAGCGTCTCTACACCCGCCTTGGGTGGACACGCGTTGGCGTTGTTCCGGGATTCGCGCTCTTCCCCGACGGACGGCCGTGCGCGACGACGTTCTTCTACAAGGAGATCACCGGGGGTTAGCCGCGGTCGAGGCGCTCCCTGCCGGGGCGAGCAACGTGCAGAGGGTCGATGAGGTCGGTGAACTCCTGCGCCAACCCGCTCTCGGTGGCTTCCTGGCTCACGGCGGCGGCGACGGCTGGTGCGACATCGCGATTGAAGACCGACGGAATGATGTATTCCGGATGGAGGTCGTCACCGACGACGTGCGCGATCGCGCGTGCGGCCGCGAGCTTCATCCCGTCTGTGATCTGCCGGGCGCCGCTGTCGAGCAGGCCCCGGAAGAATCCCGGGAAACAAAGCACGTTGTTGATCTGATTCGGATAGTCACTGCGGCCGGTGGCGATGACGGCGGCAACACCCTCGATCGCCTCGGGTTGCACTTCGGGCTCGGGGTTCGCGAGGGCGAAGACGATCGGGTTGATCGCCATACGGCTGACGAGCTCGGCGTCGAGGATCCCGCCGACGCTCGTCCCGATGAAGACATCGGCGCCGGTCATCGCCTCGGCGAGCCCTCCGGAGCGGCGGCTGCGGTTCGTCTCAGCGGCGTACTCGCGCTGTGCGTCGCTCAGCCCCGTGACGTCATCGCTGAGGATCCCGCCACGGTCGACGCCGATGACGTCGCCCGCGCCTGCCGCAAGCAACAGCTGTGAGACGGCGGTACCCGCAGCGCCGACGCCGAGACAGACGATGCGCACGTCCTCGAGCCGCTTGCCGACGATGGCAAGCGCGTTGATCAAGGCGGCTGTCACGACGATAGCGGTGCCGTGCTGATCGTCGTGAAACACGGGGATGTCGATGCTCGCGGAGAGGCGGCGCTCGATTTCGAAACAGCGTGGCGCGGCGATGTCCTCGAGGTTGATGCCGCCGAAGATCGGCGCGATGTTGATCACCGTTGCGACGATCTGGTCGACATCCTGAGTGGCGAGACAGAGTGGGAACGCGTCGACGTTGCCGAACTCCTTGAAGAGCATCGCCTTCCCTTCCATCACCGGAATCGCGGCCTCGGGTCCGATGTTGCCGAGGCCCAGCACGGCACTGCCATCAGTGATGATCGCAACCGCGTTGCGCTTGATCGTGAGGTTACGCGCACGCCGCGGGTCTTCGGCGATGGCCATGCAGATCCGTGCAACACCGGGCGTGTAGACCATGGACAGGTCGTCGCGTGTGCGGATCGGATGCCGTGCGGTGACCTCGATCTTGCCGCCGAGGTGTGCGAGGAACGTGCGATCCGAGTACTCGAGCACCTCAACTCCCGGCACCTCGGACATCGCCCGGATGAGCAACTGTGCATGGTCGGCGTCGGCCGCGAGCACGGTGATGTCGCGGACGATGCCGTTCCGCTCCACGCGAACGAGGTCGACCGCGCGGATGTCGCCGCCAACGTTGCCGATTGCCGAGGTGAGCTGACCGAGCATCCCGGGCCGATTGACGATCCGGCATCGCGCGGTGAACGCGAAGCTCGCCGACGGATGCTGGATCATCGGGCGCGCCGCGCACGCAGCGGCGGCACTACGACGAGCTCGTGCCCGTGGTGAGTCCGATGACGTTGCCGTCCGGATCCGCGAACATCGCCAGCGTCGTGACATTGGCGTCCTTGCCGATGATCTCGAAGTGAACGATCGGGTTTGCCATGGCGCTGCCTCCCGCGCATCAATCTCCGACGACGCCGTCAGAGCCGTCAATCTCGAACACGACTTATAGCCGATCCCAGCCGGCATCCGTCCAGTCGGAAACTCGCTCGCTGAGGGTGGCGCAAAATACTTCATGTGATGTATAATCAGTGGCATGAAGCAACGCGCTGAGCTGCTGGAGCGGCTCGAAACTGCCCAGGCCGATCTGCGGCGCCGTTTCCTCGAAGTGTGTCCCCGAGCCTGCAGAGCGAGTTCGCCGAGGTCGGGACGATCACCGTCCATCAGATGGAGGTGGTGCGCCGTCTGCTGCTCGGCGACGGCATGACGATGCGGGACGTCGCCGCGGCACAGGGAATCGGCCTCAGCGGCGCCACGCAACTCGTCGACCGCCTCGAGCGACGCCAGCTCGTCACCCGGGTTCGCGATCTGCAGGATCGACGCGTGCAGCATGTCGTCCCGACTGAGCGAGCCCGGGAGCTCGCGGCGCGATTCAAGACCGGGCTGCGGCGCGCATCCCAGGAGCTGTTCAGCACATTGAGCGACGAGGAGTTGCGCACGTACGTCGTGCTCACGGAACGCGTCGCATCGGCGGCCGACGAGGGCACCCAACCATTGCTCCGGAGGGCAACCGCATGACCCAGCGCCAGATCTACGCGGTGCTCGGTGCCCTCATGCTCGGCATGCTGCTCGCAGCGCTCGACCAGACGATTGTCGCCACCTCCCTCCCCACCATCGTCGGCGACCTCGGCGGCCTCAACCAGCTCTCATGGGTGGTCACGTCGTACCTGCTGGCATCGACCGTGTCGACCCCGCTCTACGGCAAGCTCGGAGACCTCTACGGACGCAAGTCCTTGTTCCAGCTGGCAATCGTCATCTTCATCGTCGGCTCGATGCTCTCCGGTCTTTCCCAGAACATGCTCGAGCTCATCGCGTTTCGGGCGATCCAGGGCATCGGCGCCGGCGGCCTCATGGTCGGAGCGCAGGCGATCATCGGCGACGTCGTTCCCCCGCGGGAGCGGGGCAAGTACCAGGGATTCATGGGAGGCGTCTTCGCGCTGGCGAGCGTCGCCGGGCCGGTGCTCGGTGGATTCCTGACCGACGACGTGTCGTGGCGCTGGATCTTCTACATCAACGTTCCCATAGCGGCTATCGCGCTCTTCGTAACGGCGACCGTGCTCAAGACGCAGACGCGCCGGATCTCGCACAGCATCGACTGGCTCGGCGCGTTCTTCCTTGCAGCGGGCGCGTCCGCGCTCATCCTCATGACCACGCTCGGCGGCACCACGTACGCCTGGGGCTCGTGGCAAACGATCGGGCTCGCGGTCATCGGCGTCGTGATGCTTGCAGGCTTTGTCGTGGTCGAACGTCGGGTCTCGGAGCCGATCCTTCCATTCCGCCTCTTCCGCATTCAGGTCTTCAACGTCGCGAGCGGAGTGGGCTTCGTCATCGGTTTCGCCATGTTCGGCGCGATCACGTTCCTTCCCGTCTTCCTCCAGCTCGTCGACGGCGCAAGTGCGACGAGCTCGGAACTCAACATCCTTCCGTTGATGGCCGGACTCCTCGTCGCGTCGATCTTCAGCGGTCAGTTCATCAGTCGCAGGGGGCGGTACAAGATCTTCCCGGTCGTCGGCACCGCGCTGGCAGCCGTGGGCGTCTTCCTTCTTTCAACGATCGATCCGCAGACGCCGCGCCTCTTCCTGTCGCTCTACATGGTCGTGCTCGGCGCCGGCCTCGGCTGTGTCATGCAGGTGCTGGTGATTGCCGTGCAGAACGCCGTCGAGCAGCGTGACCTCGGCGTCGGCACCAGCTCGGCGACGTTCCTTCGATCGATGGGCGCGTCGTTCGGTGTCGCGATCTTCGGCGCGATCTTCAGCAATCAGCTCGCGACGAATCTGCGCAAGAACCTGCCCGCAAGCGCACTCAAGGGCGGCATCAATCCCGCGTCGCTCGAAGGCAATCCCGCTTCCCTCGCGCACCTGCCACCGGCAATTCACACGGGACTGATCGACTCGGTTTCGCAGTCGCTGCACGTCGTCTTCCTCGCGGCAGTGCCGATCCTCGTGATCGCGTTCCTGCTGACACTCCTCATCAAGGAGGTGCCGCTGCGCACCAAGGCGCACGGCGTACCGGCCAAGGATGAGCCGGTGGGACTCGACCTGGAAACCGACACGGCGGACAGGTTCCCGTCGAGGCGGGCATAGGGGCTGATCTGCTCTAACGGGCGCCTCAAAGTCCGGCAAGACGCGGCCACTCGGGGCCGACGATCACGCCACGGCAAACTCGGCATAGACTGGCTCGGTCATGCACTTCCAGGCAAAGCGGGTCGCGATCGGCGCCGGCTTCGTCGTCATCGCAGCCACGGCGGTGGCGCGGATTGTGGCGATGCGCCAGGAACTGGCACACGACGGCGACGAGTGGGACACCGTTGCCGGGTCAGTGAACACTCGGTCGAGCAACGCGGTCGCCGGCAGTGCGCTCACCGTCAACAGCACCGCCGTCGCCGGCAGCGTCGGTACCCGGCGCTCGGCGGCGGTCGCCGGCTCGGTCGTCACCAGCGACTCGACGGCGGTCGCCGGTTCGACCATGACGTCGGCCTCCGCGGCGGTTGCGGGCAGCGCCGCGACGTCGTTGAGCGTCGCGGTCGCAGGCAGCGCACTGACGGCGGCCAGCGTCGCCGTCACCGGCAGCGTCGCAACCATCTTCAGTGCCGCCATCCGTCGCTGCATCCTGACGATCGCGTGCCTGCGATGCACTCGCTGCATCGCGTGTGTCGCGTGTACCGACTGTGTCGGTTGCATCGGCTGCGTGGGATGCACCGGGCTGCGCGGCGCCGTCGGGAAGGTCGGGGTCAGCGTCCGGTAACTGCGCCGCGGCTGGCGTTCGACACAGACGCCGCATATTTCGCGAAGACTCCGGTGGCGAAACGCGCGGCTGGTGGCGCCCACGTGGCGAGACGCTCCGCGATCGCTGCTTCGTCGAGTTCGACGTCGACCCGTCGCGCGACCACATCGATATTGATGACATCACCGTCGCGAACGGCAGCGAGCCCACCGCCGAGCGCAGCCTCGGGTGCCATGTGAGCCACCATGAACCCGTGGGTCGCCCCTGAGAATCGTCCATCGGTGATCAGCGCGACCGAATCGCTGAGGCCCGCGCCGACGATCGCCCCGGTGACGCCGAGCATCTCGCGCATGCCGGGACCACCGACCGGGCCCTCGTAGCGAATCACGACGACGTCACCGGCCTGGATCTTCCCGTCGCGAACAGCGGCAAACGCGTCCTCCTCCGAGTCGAACACGCGCGCCGGACCGCGATGCGACTCGCGGTCATTGCCGGCGAGCTTCACGACGCAGCCGTCGGCGGCGAGGTTGCCCGCGGAGCACCGCGATCCCGCCGTGCGAACGCAGCGGATCGTCGGCGTCGCGGAACACCTCCTGCCCGGGTGTCGCCACGGCTGCCGCGGCGACCTCGGCCAGCGTCCGTCCATCCACGGTCGGCGCGTCGCCGTGCAGGAGCCCGAGCTCGAGGAGCCGCTGCATGAGCACACCGAGCCCACCCGCCGCGAAGACGTCCGTCGCGACGAAGCGACCAGCCGGCCGCAGGTCGGCGAGGATCGGCGTCTTCGCGCAGATGGCGTCCACCTCGTCGATGGTCATCGGCACGTCCGCCTCTGCGGCGATGGCGAGCAGATGCAGGACCGCATTCGTCGAGCCGCCGCTTGCCGAGAAGGAGGCGACGGCATTCTCGATCGCTGCTCGGCTCACGATGGAGCGCGGGTTGACGCCCTGTTCGACGAGCTGGACCGCGAGGCGCCCTGCAGCCTCGGCGACGGCTGGCTTGTCGGGATGCGTCGCAGGCACTGCGTTGGCACCGGGAGGTGAAAGGCCGAGGAACTCGAGCGCGTTGCTCATCGTGTTCGCGGTGTACTGCCCAGCGCATGCACCAGCCCCCGGACACGCGTGCTCCTCGACGGCGCGCAGCTCATCGGAGTCAATCCGACCCGCGTTGTACGCACCGACGGCCTCGAACACGTCCTGGACGGTGAGGTCGCGATCGTGGAGCCGCCCCGGCTGGATCGTCCCGCCGTAGAGGATGAGCCCGGGAATGTCCATCCGGCACAGCGCCATCGCGGCTGCCGGAATCGTCTTGTCACATCCGACGATGAGGACAAGACCGTCGAAGCTGTGACCGCGCGTCACGAGCTCGATCGAAGTCGGCGATGACCTCACGAGACACAAGTGACGCCTTCATCCCCTGCGTCCCCATCGTCACGCCGTCGCTCACCGCGATGGTGTTGAACTCCATCGGCGTGCCACCAGCTGCTCGGACTCCTGCTTTCACACGTTCGGCGAGCGCTCGGTGATTCCAGTTGCACGGCATCGTCTCGATCCAGCAATGACCGACACCGATGATCGGACGCTCGAGATCCTCGCGGCTGAATCCGATCGCGCGGAGCATCGCGCGCGCGGGCGCGCGATCCGGTCCATGCAGCATCACGGCGCTGCGGCGAGTCGCACGCGCGTCAGTCATTCGCGGAAGCATACGGCGCGGCCGTCACAACTCCGTGTGTTGACGTGGCGAACGATCAGGCCTTATCCTTCGCGGCAATGTCGTCGTACGCGTCCGTCCTGGTTCTGCTGGTTGGCCTGCTCCTGATTAGGAGCGGGGCCATCAGGCTTCAGACCAGGCGCGTGCGCAGGTAAACCCAGCACCAGCCGGAAAGAAGCAAAAGGCCCCCTCCCAGGAGGGGGCCTTTTTTTGTTCACCGGCATCACCACAAGGAGGCTTCGTCATGGCCGGATCGGGACAGGCACCCACCCCCTACGACGGGATGGGGACACCACCACGCATGGACATGCGAGCGCATGAGGATGGCACTCCCGCCGAGCGCTTCGAAGCCGTGCGCGCGGAGCGACATGCACCAGGCACGACGCGAGCTCACGATGAGAGCGACGAATTCGTGCGCCGATCGCTCAGCCGCTACTACCAGTGATCAGCGCCCGAACGGATCGTCGCTCGGGGGCGGTCGCGGCCGCAACACCGCTGTCGGAGCGCGCGACGGAACCCGCGCGCCTGCTCACCGGCGCCCAGGTCGCCCTCGAGTCGCTCATCCGCGAGGGTGTCGACACCATCTTCGGGTATCCCGGCGGAGCCAACCTCTGGCTGTACCGGTACTTGCCCGACTACCCCGAGCTGCATCACATCCTCGTCCGGCACGAGCAGGGCGGCGCCCACGCCGCCGACGGCTACGCGCGCAGCAAGCGCGGATCGGTCGGGGTGGTCTTTGCGACGAGCGGCCCCGGCGCGCTCAACCTCGTGACGGGACTTGCGACCGCGTACATGGATTCCGTGCCGGTGGTCGCCATCACCGGGCAGGTGCCAAGCACCGCCATCGGCACCGACAGCTTCCAGGAGTCCGATGTGATCGGTTCGACGATGTCGGTCGTCAAGCACTCCTACTTGATCACCCGCGTTGAGGACATCGCCCCGACGATCAAGGAGGCGTTCCACATCGCACGGACCGGCCGGCCCGGACCGGTGCTCATCGACTTTCCCAAGGACCTCCAGGCGGCGAAGACCCCATTCAACTATCCGGAGGGTCCGGTGCGACGGCGCTCCTACCCCGCTCCGCCACTCCCCGATCCCGCGAAAATCCGGCGTATCGCACAGCTGATCGAGGGCGCCAAGCGTCCCGTGATCCTAGCGGGACGCGGCGTGCTCATCGCCGGTGCCGAGGAGGAGTTGCTCGAGCTGGCGCATCAGGCGCACATCCCAGTGGGCTGGACGCTGCTCGGCACCGGGGCCTTCCCCGTCACCGATCCGATGGCACTGCAGATGGTCGGGTTCATGGGCGCCGGCTTTACGAACAAGGCGGTGTGCGACGCGGACGTGCTGATCATGATCGGGATGCGCTGCGATGACCGCGTCACCACGCGTCTCGACTCCTTCGCCCCGCGCGTCGAGCACCTCGTCCACATCGACATCGACCCTGCCGAGATCGGCAAGAACGTCGTCCCACACGTCAGCGTCGTCGCTGACGCCAAGGTCGCGCTCCGCGAGCTCAACCTGCTCGTGGAGCCGAAGCGCGAGCACCAGTGGCTGACGCAGATCGACCAGTGGAAGGAAGAGCATCCGGTGCGATACACGAACCACAACGGGCTCCTCCAACCGCAGGAAGTGCTCGAGGCGATGTATGCGCGTTGCGAGGACGAGGCGATCGTGCTCGCCGACGTCGGCCAGAACCAGATCTGGGCCGCGCTCTGGTTCAGCTATCGAAAGCCCGGACTGTTCCTCAACTCCGGCGGCACCGGGACATGGGGTACGCGTTCCCGGCGTCGATGGGCGCGAAGCTCGCCAACCCGCACAAGACGGTGTTCTGCGTCACCGGCGAAGGCGGCTTCGTGATGAACATGCAGGAGATGGCGACGATGGTCGAGAACAACATCGACGTCAACGTCATCATCTTGAACAACTCGTCGCTCGGCATGGTCCGCCAGTTCCAGGACGACTTCTACGACGGCGTCCGATCTGCTGTGGACCTGACGTTCACGCCCGACTTCGTCAAGCTCGGCGACGCATTCGGCATGAAGGCGATGTCCACCGATCGTATCGAGGACGTGCCGCGTCTCCTTGACGAAGCGATCGCGCACAAGGGACCGGTGCTGCTCAACTTCAACATCGATCCCAACGCCAACGTGTATCCGATCGTGCCGCTCGGCCTGGGCATGCTCGACTTCGTCGAGGCGAGTTGATGACTCAGAGCCGTCTGCTCTCGGTCCTCGTCGACAACAAGCCGGGTGTGCTCCAGCGCGTCGCCTCGATGATCCGGCGGCGCGGCTTCAACATCGACTCCCTGTCGGTGGGACCCACCGACGATGACTCGGTCTCGCGCATGACGATCACCGTGCACGTCGGCCGCCAGCAAGCCGAGCAGGCCACAAAACAGCTGGCGAAGCTCATCGATGTCATCACCATCGATGACATCACCGGACTTCGCAACGTCGCGCACGAGCTCGTGCTGATCAGGATGCATGCCCCGCAAGGCGAGCGCACGGAGATCCTCAACCTCGTCGACATCTTCCGGGGCCGCGTCGTGGACGTCGCGGCGAGCTCGGTCATCATCGAGGTCACCGGCAGCGCCGAGAAGATCGACAACTTCATCGAGTTGATGCGTCCGTACGGCATCAAGGAACTGGCGCGCAGCGGTGTCGTTGCGCTTGTTCGCGGCGATCAGGCCCGGATCCGGCTGATGGACTTCGCCCTCGACGGCGACGACCAGCCGGCGGCAGCGAGCGTGCCCGGCGTGGCGGGCGATACCACCGGCACCGTGTGAAGCACCCCAGAGGAGGCGACCTTTCATGACCGCTCGGATGTACTACGACGTCGACGCGGATCCGGCGGCGCTGGCCGGCCGGCGCATCGCCGTGCTCGGCTACGGTTCGCAGGGCCACGCGCATGCGCTCAACCTGCGTGACTCCGGCCACGACGTGCGCGTCGGCCTCCCTGCGACGAGTCGCAGCCGCGCCGCTGCCGAAGCCGAGGGCCTGCGCGTGCTCACGCCGGAGGAGGCGTGCGCCGAGGCCGACGTGATCATGGTGCTCACCCCCGACACCGGACAGCGCGCGCTCTACGACAGCGCCATCCTGCCGAGCCTCGAGCCCGGAAAGATGCTCATGTTCGCCCACGGATTCAACATCCGCTACGCGCTCATCGATCCGCCTGAAGGGGTTGACGTGAGCATGGTTGCGCCCAAAGGACCGGGGCACCTCGTCCGCAGCACATACGTGGCGGGACAGGGCGTTCCATGTCTCTTCGCGGTGCACCAGGACGCATCCGGGAAAGCGCGCGAGCGAACCCTCGCCTATGCGCGCGGCATCGGCGGCACCCGCGCGGGTGTCCTCGAGACGACCTTCGCCGAGGAGACCGAGACCGATCTGTTCGGTGAGCAGGCAGTCCTCTGCGGCGGCATCACGTCGCTCGTCAAGGCCGGTTTCGACACGCTCACCGAGGCCGGATACCAGCCCGAGCTTGCGTACTTCGAGGTGATGCACGAGCTGAAGCTGATCGTCGATCTCATGTACCAGGGCGGACTGTCCTGGATGCGCTACTCCGTCAGCGAGACCGCCGAGTACGGCGACTACGTGAGCGGCCCGAAGGTCGTCGACGAGCGCACACGCGCCACCATGCGCAAGCTGCTCACCGACATCCAGGACGGCACGTTCGCGAAGCGCTGGATCGAGGAGAACGACGCCGGACGTCCGAACTTCGTCGAGTATCGCGACGAGGAGATGCATCTCCCCATCGAGCGGGTCGGCGCCGAGCTGCGCTCGAAGATGGGATGGCTCGACACTAAGACTGCACCCGGTATGGACGAGGTCCTGAACGGCGCCGCGCCGGCGGAGGCGACGGCATGACCGAGAGCCTCGTCATCCTCGACACAACGCTCCGTGACGGTGAGCAGTCCCCGGGGGTTGCGCTCAACGCGGAGGACAAGCTGCAGATCGCGCATCAGCTGGCACGGCTTCGTGTCGACGTGATCGAAGCGGGCTTCCCGCACAGTTCCCCTGGTGACTTCGCGGCTGTCAAGGCGATCGCCGAGCAGGTTGAAGGGCCGATCATCGCCGGACTCTCGCGCTGTTTCGAAGCCGATGTGCGCGCGTGCGCGGCTGCGCTCGAACCGGCTGCTCGCGCGCGCATCCACACGTTCATCGGCACCTCGCCGATCCATCGCGAAGGCCAGCTGCACATGACACAGCGCCAGGTCTACGACCACGCGGTGGAGATGGCAGCGCTGGCGAAGTCCTTCCGAGACGACGTCGAGTTCTCACCCATGGACTCGAGTCGCACCGAGCGTGAGTACCTCGCCGAGGTCGTCAACGGATGCATCGAGGCCGGAGCGAACACGATCAACCTTCCCGGACACCGTGGGATACGCGACGCCGGACGAATGGCGCGAGCTGATCGGCTGGATGTACGAGCAGGTGCCCGCGCTGCGCGACGTCGTGCTCTCGGTCCACTGCCACAACGACCTCGGCCTCGCCACAGCCAACTCGCTCGTCAGCGTGCTCGGCGGAGCGCGCCAGATCGAGACGTGCGTCAACGGTATCGGCGAGCGCGCGGGCAACGCCGCGCTCGAGGAGGTCGCGATGGCGACGGCGCTGCACCCGGAGGTGTACGGCGTCACCACGCAGCTCGACCATTCGCAGCTGTATCGAACCTCGCGGCTCGTCTCGCAGCTCACCGGCATGCTCGTGCAGCCGAACAAGTCCGTTGTCGGCGCCAACGCGTTCGCGCACCACTCGGGCATTCACCAGGACGGCATGCTCAAGGACCGTCGGACGTTCGAGATCATGGAGCCCGGTCAGGTCGGCGCCGGATCGACGCTCGTGCTCGGCAAGCTGAGCGGGCGCCACGCGCTGCGCGATCGCCTCGAGCAGCTCGGCTACCGCCTCGACGGTGAAGAGTTGCAGCGCGCATTTGTGCGTTTCAAGAGCCTCGCGGACCGCAAGCGCGACGTGACCGACCGCGACCTCGAGGCGATCGTCGCCGACGAGCGGCAGGGCGGCGAGGAGACCTTCCGCCTCGAGCATCTCCAGGTGAGCTGCGGGACGAACATGCGACCGACTGCAACGGTGCGCATGCTCCTCAGCGACGGGGTCAGCCGCGAGGCCGTGTCGACCGGCGACGGTCCGGTCGATGCCGCGTATCGGGCGATCGAACTCACTTGTGCAGATGCAACGCCGAGCTCGAGGAGTTCGCGATCCAGGCGATCACCGAAGGCATGGATGCTGTCGGTGAGGTGACCGTCCGTCTCCGCCAAGAATGGCGTCGCTCAGCGCAGGCCACGGCGCCGACACCGACATCCTCGTCGCCGCCGCGAAGGCATACGTGCACGCGCTGAACCGGCTCACCGCGCGTGTCGCCGCCGGCCCGCGCATCACCCCGAAGCAGCTGGCAGCGTGGCGGTCGCTGTCGCCGAATGACGCCCACGCACCCTCTTCGACAAGATCTGGGACGCGCACGTTGTCGCGGAGAGCGACGGCGAGCCCGCGCTCC
Source organism: Candidatus Dormiibacterota bacterium (assembly GCA_963757475.1). GTDB lineage: Bacteria > Chloroflexota > Dormibacteria > Aeolococcales > Aeolococcaceae > Palsa-851. The sequence goes on along the minus strand of CAVWRW010000002.1, from coordinate 171,303 downwards.
TCTACGTCGACCTGCACCTCGTCCACGAGGTCACCTCGCCACAGGCCTTCGAAGGCCTTCGCATGGAGGGCCGGCCCGTTCGCCGCCCCGGGCTCGTTGTTGCCACGATGGACCACAACGTGCCGACCACGGGCACCGACGGGCAATTCGGCGGTGCCGACGAGATGAGCGTCGCGCAGATGGACACGCTGCGCCGCAACTGCGACGAGTCGGGCATCGCCTGCTTCGGCGCCGGCCACCGCTGGCAGGGGATCGTGCACGTCATCGGCCCGGAGCTCGGCCTCACACTCCCCGGGAGCGTCATCGTCTGCGGCGACTCGCACACCGCGACGCACGGCGCCTTCGGCGCCTTCGCGCTCGGCATCGGCACCTCGGAGGTCGAGCACGTGCTCGCCACCCAGTGCCTGCGCCAGGCGCGGCCGCTGACGATGGAGGTGCGCATCGAGGGAGCGCTGCCGCCCGGTGTCACGGCCAAGGACACGGCGCTCGGCGTCCTGAACGCCATCGGCACCGCCGGCGCCGCGGGCCACGTCGTCGAGTACACCGGTCCCGTGGTGCGCGGCTTCTCGATGGAGCAGCGCATGACCCTCTGCAACCTCACGATCGAAGGCGGCGGCCGCGCGGGGATGATCGCGCCGGACGACGTCACGATCGCGTACATCGCGAACCGCCCCTACGCGCCGCGCGGCGAGCAGTGGGATGCCGCGGTCGCCGCGTGGAGCGAGCTGCGCAGCGACCCCGGCGCGCGCTACGACCGCTCGGTGACCATCGATGCGGCCACGCTCGAGCCGACCGTGACGTGGGGAACGACGCCTGCGCAGTCGGTTCCCGTGAGCGGACACGTGCCGGACCCCGAGTCGTTCGCCGATGCAGCCGAGCGCGAGTTGGCGACGCGCGCGCTTGCGTACATGGGACTCGAGCCGGGCACGCCGATCGCCGACATCGCGCTCGACACCGTCTTCCTCGGCTCCTGCACAAACGGCCGCATCGAGGATCTGCGCGCTGCCGCGCCGTGCTGGACGGACGGCGCGTGCATGCCGGCCTGCGCATGCTCGTCGTCCCGGGTTCGGCGCAGGTGAAGCTGCAGGCGGAGACCGAAGGACTGGACGCGATCTTCCGCAACGCAGGCGCGGAATGGCGCAACCCGGGATGCTCGATGTGCCTCGGCATGAACCCCGACATCCTCCAGCCCGGCGAACGATGCGCGAGCACGAGCAACCGCAACTTCGAAGGCCGGCAGGGCCGCGGCGGGCGCACGCATCTCGTCTCGCCGGTGATGGCCGCGGCGGCAGCAGTCGAAGGTCACTTCGTCGACGTCCGGCAACTCGACGCCGCGGTGCACGCGCATGAAGCCGTTTCAGCGCGAGGAGGGTGTCCTCGTCCCGCTCGATCGCTCCGACGTCGACACCGATCAGATCATCCCCAAGCAGTTCCTGAAGCGCATCGAGCGCAACGGCTACGGCGAGTTCCTGTTCAACGACTGGCGGCGCGACGCCGGTGCCCGCGTCGGACTTCGTGCTCAACCAGCAGGCATACGAGCGGGAACCGTGCTCGTCACCGGTCGCAACTTCGGCTGCGGCTCGTCGCGAGAGCACGCGGTGTGGGCGCTTGCCGACCACGGCATCCGCGCCGTGATCTCCGAGTCGTTCGGCGACATCTTCAGCACCAACGCGCTCGGCAGCGGGCTTGCCGGTGCCGTTGCCGGAGCACGAGGTTCGCGCCCTGATCGACCTCGCGACCGAGCAGCCCGGCATCACGGTCGCGGTCGACCTCGTCACCGAGACGGTGACGTGCGGCGACCTGCGCTTTGGCTTCCACCTCGACCCGTTCGTGCGCAAGCGTCTGCTCGAGGGCCTCGACGACATCTCCTCGACGCTCGAGCACGAGGAGGCGATCACCGCGTTCGAGGCGCAGCGGCCGGCGTGGATGCCTGATCTCAGCCGCACCGGGTCTCCGGGCCTGACGGCGAACGTCGTCGTCCTCCCCGGCGACGGGATCGGCCCCGAGGTGGTCAACGCCGCGCTCAGCGTGCTCGCCGGCGTGTGCACCGCCGCTGATGCGGAGATCAACATCGACGTGCACGTCATCGGCGGCCGCGCCATCGACGAGTACGGCACGCCGCTGCCCGACGAGACGCTCGACGCCTGCCGCGACGCGGACGCCGTGCTGCTCGGCGCCGTCGGCGGACCCGCATGGGACCACCTGCGCGGCGAGCACCGCTGCGAGGCGGGGCTGCTCAAGCTGCGCCAGCGAGCTCGACGTGTTCGCCAATGTCCGGCCGGTTCGCGTGCATCCGCATCTCGCCGACGCACGCCGCTGCGCCGCGACGTCGTCAAGGGCACCGACCTCATCGTGGTGCGCGAGCTCACCGGGCGGCGCGTACTTCGGGCAGCCACGCGGCCGCACCGGCACCGGCCCAGCCGAGATCGCGCGCGACAGCATCGTGTACAGCGCCGCGGAGATCGAGCGAGTCGCGCGCGTCGCGTTCGCGCTTGCGGCGGCCGGCGCGGCGAGCTCATCTCGATCGACAAGGCCAACGTGCTCATCACGAGCCAGCTCTGGCGCGAGGTGGTCAGCGCGCTCGCCCCCGAGTACCCGACCGTGACGCTGACACACGAGCTCGTCGACTCCTTCGCCATGCGCCTGGTTCGCGAGCCGGCGACCGTCGACGTGATCGTCGCCGAGAACCTCTTCGGCGACATCCTCAGCGACGAGGCCGCCGTGCTCGCCGGCTCGCTCGGGCTGCTGCCGTCCGCCAGCCTCGGCGCCACCGACCAGGGACTGTACGAGCCGATCCATGGCAGCGCACCGAGCCTCGCGGGCAGGGGCGTCGCCAACCCGTACGGCGCCATCCTCTCGGTGGCGATGATGCTCCGTCACTCGCTGCATCGCGACGATCTCGCCGCCGCCATCGAGGCCGCCGTCGATGTCTGCATCAGCGAGGACGTGCTCACCGCCGGACCTCGGCGGCAACGCGAGCACGATGCCGTCGCTGACGCAGTGTCACGCGAGGCGATGCGCGCGCTCGCCGCGTCATCGGAGCCGCCTCGTGAGCCTCGAGATCTACGACACGACGCTGCGCGACGGCGCGCAGGGAGTCGGCATCAACTTCTCGGTGTCCGACAAGCTGCGCATCGCCGAGCATCTCGACACACTCGGGGTCACGGTGGTCGAGGGCGGCTGGCCCGGCGCGAATCCCACCGACACCGAGTTCTTTGCCGCGATGCGCATGCACCCCCTGCGCAACGCGACGCTCGCCGCATTCGGCGCCACCCGGCGACCGGGCATGCGACCGCAGGACGACCTCGCAGCTACGCACGCTGCTCGACTCGATGGCGCCGATGATCACGCTGGTCGGCAAGACCTGGGACCGGCAGGTCGTCGACGTCCTGCGCACGACGACGGACGAGAACCTCGCGATGATCGCCGATTCGGTGCGCTGGCTCGTCGACGCAGGGACGGCGGGTCGTGTTCGACGCGGAGCATTTCTTCGACGGCCACGCAGCGACCCGGACTACGCACTGCGCTGCCTCGATGCCGCGGTCAGTGCCGGCGCCGAACGCGTGACGCTGTGCGACACGCGACGGCGGGACGCTCCCCGACCAGGTGGAGTCGGTCGTCCGCGACATCACCGCGCGCTTCGGCAGTATCGCCGGCATCCACTGCCATGACGACTCCGGGTGCGCCGTCGCGAACACGCTCGCCGCGGTACGCGCCGGCGCCGTGCAGGTGCAGGGCTGCATCAACGGCTACGGCGAGCGCACCGGCAACGCGAACCTCTGCACGCTCATCCCCAACCTGCAGCTCAAGATGGGCATTCGCGTCATCGACGACGAGCAGCTGGCGCGACTCACGGAGGTCGCGCGTGACGTTGCGGAGATCGCCAACATCTCGCCGCCGCTCTCCGCACCGTATATCGGTCAGGCCGCGTTCACGCACAAGGGCGGCCAGCACATCGACGCGATGAGCAAGGCGTCATACGCGTATCAGCACATCGACCCGGCGCGCGTCGGCAATCAGCGGCACTCTGTGATCACGCAGCAGTCCGGACGCGGCACCGTGCTGGAGAAGGCGGCGGCATTCGGCGTCGACCTCACCCAGGACCAGGCGCTCGCCCGGCGCGTCGCGGACGAGGTCAAACGCCTCGAGCACAGCGGCCATTCGTTCGAGGGTGCGGAGGCATCTTTCGAACTGCTCGTCCACCGCGCGCGCGGCAACGTCGCGCCGTTCACGCTCATCGACTACATCGCGCTCGTCGAGCAGCGCGAAGGCCGCTCGCTGGTCTGCGAGGCGACGATCAAGGTGCAGGTCGGCGACGCCGTGGTGCACACCGCCGCCGAGGGAAACGGCCCTGTCAATGCGCTCGACGCGGCGTTGCGCAAGGCGCTGTCGCCGGCTATCCGGAGATCGGAGCGACGCAGCTCTTCGACTACAAGGTGCGCGTGCTCGACGGACGCGATGGCACCGCCGCCGGCGTGCGCGTGCTCGTGGAGAGCGGCGACCACCATCGACGCTGGAGCACCGTCGGCTGCAGCACGAACATCATCGAGGCCTCATGGAGCGCGCTTGCCGACGCGTTCGAGTACGCGATCATCGCGGCGCGCGAGCGATCAGGCCTTGCGGGCGAGCACCTGGAGATAGTCCGACTCGAGCGTGAGCCGGCTGCCACCGGCTGACTGGTTCATCTCGCCGAACAGCTTCGCTTGCCCTCCTCGCGGAGCTCTGCGAACTGTTCAGGACTCGAGCATCATCTTCAACGCCGACGAGCGGTGGGTTGGTCCGCTCCCAGAACTCCCATCCGGCGTCTGGCGAATCGAACTCGAAGGTGAGCGCCTGCGGATACACCTCGATCTTCGCCGTCAGTCCCTTGAACCGCTTGTGCAGCACATCGGTCTCACCCCAGTCGAACGGCGACGGCATGCCCGGCGGCGGCGCCGGAGCCGTACGCGACCATCAGCGCGGTGAATCGCTGGGAGGAAGCCTTTCGGGCCATAGTTCGCCATCGCCACGAGACCGCCGGGCTTGGTGACCCGGAACAGCTCCGCGCAACGCGTCGGGGTCCGGGGCGAACATCGCACCGAACACCGATGCGACGACGTCGAAGCGCGCGTCGGGAAACGGCAGCCCCTCGGCGTCGGCCTCGAGCCACTCGATCGCCATGCCTTGTTCGCGGCTGCGGGCCTTGCCGAGCTCGACCATCGCGGGGGTCAGGTCGGTTGCCACGACCGTCGCGCCGAGGCGGGCAGCGGCGATGGCGAAATTGCCGTTGCCCGCAGCGACGTCGAGCACCTCGCTGCCCGGTTGCAGGCGGCTTCGCTGCGCCAGCTCGATGGCGTGCGGCTCCAGATGCGACGGCGAGCGCGCCGTAGTCGCCGAGCGACCACATCGCAGCGGATCGCATCCTTCATCCGGGAATCGCCCACCTGGGCATCGCTCACGCCAACCTCCTATGCGGCGATGTCACGCCGCGTCCAGCGTCGACGCCCGCAAACCCGAAGCCCACGACGACGATGCCGAGCATCGCAATGAGCCCACCGACGGACACCGCAGTGATCAATGGCGTGCCATACAGCTGGAACACTGACAGGTTCTCCACCCAGACAGGCCACTTGAAGAGCGGGGCGAGCTGAAAGAGCAGGTATGAGATCGCCGTGACCGTCGACAGCACCACGACAGCCGCTCGCGGACGCCAGCCTGCGAGGAGCGCCCCGAACGCGGCGAAGGTGAGCGCGAACGGGATCAGCAGCGCGGTCGCCACGAGCATCTTTCCGACGTCGATGGTCAGTCCCTGGCCGGGGCAAGCGCAAGGATCACCGCGGTCGAGACGAACGAGATGGCGACGAGCAGGACGATCAGCTCCGCGATACGTTCGACCAGGACGCGCCAGCGCGGCACGGGCTCGGCAAGCTGCATCTCCAGCACGCCGCTCGCGTCATCCGCCGCCCAGCGCGAGACGGACGTGATGCGAGAGAATGGCGAGCACGCCCTGAACGATGCTGAACCAGATCAACGCGAGCAGCACAGTGTGGATGTTGCCGGAGAGGTCGCGGAGGTATGGCGCGAGACTCGGCGTCTTCTGGAAGAACGTCGCCGTCAGGTTGATGATGTCGACCACCAGGGCCGCCCCGGCGGCAACGCCGATGATCCAGAGGACGGAGCCAACCCGCCGGATCCAGAGACCGCGCACCACCGGTACGCGGAGCAGCGGGTTGCGAGCGACAGTGCGGGTCTGGACTTCGGCGCGCGGTCGCAACCGGACGAGGCCGGCACCGATATCGCGGCACCAGAAGGCGAGTGCGGCAACGACCGCGACGATCACCGCGACAACCAGCAGCGCAACGGTTGCAACGGGATCGAACGTGCCGCCCGGGGCGAACGACTTCGAACGGTTGAAGAGGAAGAACACCGAGATGTCGGTGAGCGGCGAGCGGTTGATGCTCGTGCGCCCGATGCTGTCGATGGCGAACATGACGACGATGATCCGCCGGCGGCAATCCCTGCCGCAGAACGGAAATCCGGCGCGATCTGCGCAACCAGGAGTCCGATCGCGAAACAGGCGAGGGTCAGCCCCCAGAGTGCTGCGTTCTCCCCCACGAGCCCCGCAACCGGAGCCGGCGACCCCGCGATGAGACATCCCGAGCCAGCCCGAGAATCCGGCGACGACGACCAGCGCTGCGCTCAACAGAGCAAAGAACAGTGCGCGCGTCGCCAGCAGCCGCATCCGCGAGATGCCCGTCGCAAGCCACGTCTCCACCATCCCACGGTCCTCGTCGCGGCGCACCGCGCCACACGCGCTCATGACTGCCCAGGCAGCGAAGACGATCGCGAACACACCGTAGCCGCGCCACTGCAGGTATCCCGCTGCGGTGTCCGGACGGATGGGCACCGGCAGCAGCCATGCGAATTGCGCGCCGAGCGACGTGATCTCGACACCGAATGCTTCCTGCGCAAGGCGCGTCTTCCCCGCGATCAGCGGATACACCGCGCTGTTGACGAGCACGTAGAAGATGGAGAAGTACGCCATCGCGACCGCGCCGATTCGATGCAGGCGCAGCAGCAGACGGGCGGGCATCACTTGCGGTAGTAGGTGAGGAAGATCAACTCGAGGCTCGGTTCGCGGCTCACAAAATCGGTGACAGTGCTGCCGCGAATGGCGGCGAGCAACGCATCGAATCCGCCGTGCACCGTGCACGTGAGCCGGCGACCGTTGACGGCGACGTCCTCGACGCCGGCGGCCGCGCGCACCGCCGCCTCGGGCACGTCGCTGCCGAACTCGATCACGACCTCGTGAAAGCGCATGTCGTGCACCTTGTCCATCGACATGTCGGAGACGAGCCTGCCCTCACGGATGATGCCGACACGTGAACAGGTCTCCTCCACCTCGGAGAGCACGTGCGACGAGAGGAACACCGTGGTGCCCTCGGCCCTCACCTCCCCGACGAGCTGGTGAAACGTCTGCTGGTTCAAGGGATCGAGCCCACCTGTCGGTTCATCGAGGATGAGCAGACGCGGACGATGCATGAACGCGAGCACGAGGCCGAGCTTCTGCTTGTTGCCGCGCGAGATACTCGCGAAAGCGCCGGCCGAGGTCGAGTTGGAGCCGCTCGGCAAGCTCCTTGACGCGGCTTTCGTCGACGGCGCCGCGCATGGCGCCGAGGTAGGCAACAACCTCGCTGGCGCGCATGCCCCCGAACTGCGGCAGGTCGCCGGGCAGGTAGCCGACTTCGCGCTTCACCGCGACCGACTCCCTGTCGCAGTCGAGGCCGAAGATGCTCGCGCTGCCGCTGGTGGCATGGATGACGCCCATGAGCAGACGGATCGTCGTCGTCTTGCCTGCGCCGTTTGGTCCCAGGAAACCGAACACTTCGCCTTTGTCCACCTCGAGGTCGAGATCGAAGAGTCCATGCCCGGAGCCGTAGTCCTTGCTCAAGCCGCGCATGACGATGGCGCTGCTCATCAGCCGCCTCCACGCGGCCAGGAGCTTCCCCGCCCATACCCGCCGGATGCCGCTGAAGCTGCGGACAGCCCAGGCGACCGCACCGATCAGGCCGGCGTCCGTGCCGAGCGCGGCGGTCACGATCTTGCATCTGCTTGCGGGTATCGCGAATGCAATCTGCGTCACCGCGTGACGCGCCGGCGCGAGCAGAAGATCGCCGGCGTGGATGAGCCCACCGCCGATGACGATGGCGTCCGGTGCGAGGACGTTGATGAAACCGCCGATCGCGCGACCGAGCGCGTGCCCGGCGTCGTGGAAGAGGCGGAGCGAGAGCTCGTCGCCTTCAATCGCGGCCGCGTTGATCGCACGCGCGTCGATCATCGCGGGATCCATGCCGCGAAGGGACGACACCGCACCGGCGGCCAGCTCCGCATGCGCGCGCGTCGCTACGGCAGTGCCCGATGACATCCCCTCGAGGCAGCCCGGATGGCCCTGTCCGCACGGCGGTCCGTTGTCGCTGATCGGCGTGTGCCCGACCTCGCCCGCGGATCCCGTTGCCCCGTCATACAGATCTCCGTTGATGAACAGCGCGCCGCCGATGCCGGTGCTCACAGTGATGAAGAGGAGATGACGTGCCCCGCGGCCGGCGCCGGCCTTGAGCTCTGCATAGCCGGCGGCGGCGGCGTCGTGACAGATGACCACCGGACAACCGACGCGGTCCGAGAGCATCTTCGCTGCAGGCACCTCGTTCCAGCCCGCCATGTTCGGAGTGTCGTGCACCACGCCCGCGTGCGGATCGAGCGGACCGGGGATGCCAATCGCCAGGCCGTCGATCGGCGCACCTCCCGCAGCCTGTCGAGCGCATTCGGCGACAGCGTCGAGGACCGCAGCCGGACCGTCTCGCGACGGCGTGTCACGGTGTACCGGGTTACCGTGCGTGACGTCGCCAGTTGCGACCGCCGCCCGAATGCTCGTGCCGCCCAGATCGACGCCGACCAGTGTTGCTTTCATACCACCTGGACCGAATCGTCCCAACGGCTCGGGCTTGCGATGCGCGCGGCGTCATCCGGTCCCCACGAACCCGCGGGGTAGAAGGTGATCGGCGGCGGTGCGTCGATCACCGGTTCGACGGCGGCCCATCCGAAATCGACCTCGTCCTCGCGGATGAAGAGCGTGTGATCACCCTCGAAGGCATCGTGGAGCAGACGCTCATACGCCTCGGGCGGGGACGTCTTGAATGAATCGCCGTAGTTGAAGTTCATGTCGACGGACTGTGCGGTCACTTCCGGTCCGGGTTGCTTGGCAACGAAGCTCAGCGCGATCCCCTCGTCCGGTTGAATGCGCACCACGAGACGGTTGCGATGCAACGAGTGCACGCCCGCGGTCTTGAAGAGATGGAGCGGCACGTCGCGGAAGGTGATGACGACACGCGTGTCCCGCGTCGGCAGTCGCTTGCCGGTCCTGAGCAGGAAGGGAACGCCCGACCAGCGCCACAACTCGAGGTGCAGCCGCAGCGCGGCGTACGTCTCCGTGGTGGACTTCGGCGACACCCCGGGCTCATCGCGGTATGCCGCGACGGCCTCGCCCGCGATCTTCCCGGCGGTGTACTGGCCGCGAACGACATCGTGCGGATGGATCGGCTGTATCGACTGAAGCACCTTCACCTTCTCGTTGCGAATCGCCTCCGCGTCGAATGACAGCGGCGGGTCCATCGCGACGAGCGCGAGCACCTGGAACATGTGGTTCTGGACGATGTCGCGGATGGCGCCGATCTCTTCATAGAGCTTGCCGCGTTGCTCGACGCCGAGGGACTCGGCGACGGTGATCTCGACCCGGGCAATCGCATCACGAGTCCACACGCGCTCGAAGAACGAGTTGCCGAACCGAAAGACGAGGAGGTTCTGCACCGTCTCCTTGCCCATGTAGTGATCGATGCGGAAGATCCGCTCTTCAGGCACCACATCGTGGAGCGTCTTGTTGAGCTCGCGGGCCGAAGCTCGGTCGTGCCCAAAGGGTTTCTCGATGATGATCGACGTCCCTTTCGCCAGTCCCGCAGTCTTGATCCCGTCGATGAGCGATGTGAACGCCGACGGCGGCACTGCGAGGTATGCGATCCGCCGGTCGCGCGTTGCCACCTGGCGAAGCGCCGACAGGTTGCCGTCTGCCGGGAGCGGGACGAAGTGCAGCCGCGACGCGAAGGCGTTGAACGCGGTCTTCTGCAACGGCGTCCGCGAGAACTGCTTGACGGACGATTCCGCGAGGTCGCGGAAGCGCTGGTCATTCCAGTCGAACGGCGCGGCGCCGATGATGCTGCACCCGTCGGGAAGCAGCTTCTGGAGTTGCAGGTTGTACAGCGCGGGAAGGAGCTTGCGCTGTGCGAGATCGCCCGTCGCACCAACGATGACGATGTCCTGATCGGGGGGCGCTTTGAGCGGCATGAAGCCGGTTATAGGCCTGCTACTTGCCGCTGAAGTGACGCACGGAGACGTCGACGAGCTTGATCACGATGGCGACGATCGCGCTGGCGAGGCTGATGAACAGCACAGGGAGCAGCGCACCCGGCGTCGAGTACGTGTATGTCGCGAGCACCGCCGTGAAGAAAAGGCCTGTGACGCAGACGCCGAGGAGGAAGACCACGGTCTTGGTCAGCGAGTCGAGCTCCGGCTTGGCGCGCAGCAACACCGCAAGGCTCGGAGTCAGCGGCTCTGCAGGCGCGAAGTGGCGGATCGCCGCGACGATCAAGCGGAGCAACAGGATGCCGAGGAAGATGCCGACGATGACGAGCACCAAGGGGAGTTCGACGCTCGGGGTGCTGTAGGAAAAGGTTGCGAACAATCCGGCAAGGGCGAGACCGAGCACGACAGCGGTCATCCCGAGCACTGTCAGCCACGTGATTGCGTCCCAGACCGGCAGCGTGACCGTCGGGAGGGTGAAGGTCCGCATCGTCGGGGCGCCCCCGGACAGTTGCTCGATGAACGCCGGCTGACCGCTCAGACCCGATACCCGAGCCTGCATCCCGTAGTGCACGCGCTCCGGGGCGACGGGGCTCGCCGCCGCGAGCAGTCCCGGCTGCGGACCGGGGAAGAGTCGACGCTCTTCGGTGCGACCGTCGGGATAGGTCAGCCGCAGCAGACCGCACTGCTCGCAGTGCCAGGCCTGGATCGGCAACCCGCCGACGATCGGTCCGTAGTACGTGACCGTCCGGCGCAGGCCCTCCGGCCCGACCGCACCTTCGTAGTGGGCGAACTCGTGGGCCATGACCCCCGTGACCGGCGCGGGGTGGTCGCAGGTTTCGGGTGTCAGCGGCAAGGCGGAGGGCGCGTCTGCGACAGCCACTGAGCATCGGATTGTAGTGCCGAGCGGTTCAGCCGATGGTGCGGCAGGCGCGAGCGTTGAAGCCCGCACCGCGCAATCGTGCCGCGAGACGCTCGGCCTCGACCCTGCCAGCCGTTGTGGTGAACACGGCACCACCGCTCCCGGTGAGATGCCATCCGATCTCAGGAGCGGCCGTCCTGACCTGCTGCAATGCAGCTGGCGACGTCTGGATCGGCGCGCGACGCTGCGGATTCCAATGCGCTCCCCATGACGCTCGGCGTTGGTGCCTGACCGGTTGCGAGCAGTGCCGCAAGCGCTGCTGTCCGTCCGTCGTCGCGGATCTCGACCGGTAGGAGTGCCCCGTAGGTCGCAGGAGTCGAGCTCGGCACCGTCGACACGACGACCAGGTGGAGCGCCGGGGTCGGCACGCGCTCGAGCCGCTCCCCACGGCCGCGGACACGATGGGCGGAGGATCGAGCAGGGCCGGCACATCGCTGCCGATCCCGAGCGCAGCCCCCGCGAGCCGCCCTATGTCTGTGGCGATCGCGAACGCCGCCAGCGCTGCGACGCCGGCTCGAAGCACCGCCGCTGCGTCGGCGGAGCCGCCCCCGAGCCCCGCACCGTGGGGAACGGCCTTGTCGAGCCAGATCCGTATGTCGAGCGGACGCCCAGCCAGCTCCTCCAGCGCGTGAGCGGCGCGGACCGTGAGGTTCGAGTCGCCGGCCGGCACCCCGGCAGCCGCGGGTCCGGTGACCTCGAGGTGGACATGGCTCGTCGCGGCGAGCGTGATGCCGACCCCGACCAGGTCGTGCCAGTCGATCGGGACCAGGATGCTGTCGATGTCGTGGTATCCGTCCGCTCGGCGCCCGACAACGGTCAGTGAGAGATTCAGCTTTGCGTATGCGGGGACGACCCGCGAGGAGAGGTGGGACACGGACGCTGATATACTGCGGACTTCGTGCGTCCCTGGCTGGTATGCCGCCCGGGCGGCGCGCCCCAGACCTAGATTGAGTGACGTAGAAGAGCGAGCATGGCCAACTCCCGATCCGCGCGCAAGCGCATCCGGTCCAGCGAACGCAAACACGTGCGCAATCGCGCCGTCAAATCCGCTGTCCGCACCAAGGTGATCAAGGCGCGTCACGCGCTGCTCGAAGAGGGCAGTGCGACCGGCGAAGCCGAGTTGCACGCGGCGATCAAGGCGCTCGACCGCGCCGCCGAGAAGGGCATCCTGCATCGCAACAACGTGCGCCGCCGCAAATCACGGCTGGCGTCGATGGCCGCTCGCCTCGCCACCGTGGCCGAGGGGTCCGAAGGAGCCGCGGCTCGCTCCGCCGCGGCTGGCGGCGCCAAGGGTCGGAGCGCGAAGCAGCCCGCGAGAGCCGCGGCAGCGAAGTCCGCGGCGAAGCCGGCAGGCAAGGCTCCGGCTCCCAAGGCAAGCGCCGCGAAGGCCACCACTGCAAAGGCGGCAGTGCCCAAGCCGACGGCTGCGGCCAAGTCTCCCGCCAAAACCACCAAGACCAAATAGGTCTGTGGGCCTGGCTCGCTAGCCGGCCCGGCGCGCTCGCGCCTCGGTCAGGTCGGCGGCAGCCCGCAGGACCACGAGGCGCACGCCATCCGTGTCGGAAATCTCACCGATCTTGAGCTTTCGATCCGCTTCGTGGAGCGCGCCGAGCCATCCTGCGGCGACAACCGCGGGCACCTGTCGCGCTTGACGGACGAGGCGCTCGACCATCCAGTCCGGTTTGCCGATCGCCGAAGCAAGACCCGACGCGGATCCATGGGTCTGCAAGTACGCCTGTACGAGCAGGAGATCGCGAATCTGCCCGGCAAGGATCGCGAGCAGGTATGGGCCGGCGCGTCCTTCCGAGAGGAGACGGTCGATCGAGTCGGCGCCCTTCGCCGGGGTTGCCCCCAGCAGATCCCCGAGCGTGTCGTAGAGGCCGCTTTCCTCGTCGCCGGCCACGGCCAGCCGGACGTCCCGGACTGACAGGGGCCGGCCGGCCGCGAACGCGACGAGCTTGTCGAGCTCCGACGCGATCGTTCCCAGATCGGGGCCCGCGAATCGAACGAGATGCTCGACGGATCCCGATCCGAGACGCAGCCCGCGTGCGGCGATCTCCGCTTCGACCCACGTTCGAAGCTCCCGGCCTTTCCTGGCGGCGTGAAAGGTGATGGCGCCACCCAGCTGCCTGACCGCTGCGAGAACGGGATTCCTGTCCGGCACCTTGGCGTGGGCGACGAGGCAGAGGAGTGTCGTCGGAGCTCGCTCGGCCAGGATCGCCGCGAGGCGCTCCGGCGGATCCGCTCCGCCTCGTTTCGCGGCGCCGGTGAGCTGCGGGGGATCGCGGACGAGCAGGGCGCGTTCCGGGTCGAAGAGCGGCATCTCGGCGACCGCGCTGCGCAGCCCGTCGAGGCGACCGGGTGCGTCGAATACCTCGACATCGAGCTGCGGCGGCTTCGCGCGCTCGCGCCACGCGCGCACCGATTGATCGACGAGGTATGCCTCGTCACCGTGGATCAGCGTCAGCGGGTTGAGCGGCGTGGTCGCGGGCACGGAGCCAGTATCGCAGCCGCCCTCAGCTGGTCTCCACCGAGCCCATGGGCACTCCCGGTGTAGTCGAGGTCGCCGTCGACCCCGGTTCGGTCCGTTGGGTAGCCCGGCGGTGCAGCCGTACCGTGCGCCCCTTGCGCGAGCGGGACGGCCAGCTCCGACGGTCGCGCAGTGGCGAGCAGCACCGACGAGATCGCGCCGCCCTGGCGGCGTCACCACGAGGTCGGCGGCGAGCTGACTTCCATAGACGGCGCAGAGTTCCTCCTGGTCCGCCGTTCCGGTGTCGCCGAGCACCAGCGCGTGTCCCACTGGGTCGTCGATGACAAGAACGCACATCGCCGCCGCCGTCGCAAGCGTCGTAAAGCCGAGGCAGCGCCAGGTCGACTCCGCCGAACGACCAGGCCGCACCGTCCGCATCCAGGACGTTCGCACCGGCGCCGGCCAGCGTTGCCACCACCGCGTTGGCTCCGGCGTGTCAGTCCCCCCGTGGTCATCACCGTTCCGACGGAGTAATGACCGGGCAGGCCGTTCAGGCCATCCACCGCCGCTTGCTGTCCACCGGTGATCACCACCATGTCGATGTGACTCGTCGCCGGGCTCATCTCCCGCCCAGAGCCGCGAGCAGCAGCGTCGGTGACGCGCCGCCGTCAACGAGCACGGTGCTGCCGTCCTTCGTGTGCACCAGGACGGCCGTCGATGATCCGGTGCTGAGGACACTCACATGCAGGAGTCCGTCCGGACGCGATGCCACTGCCCACGCAGCCGCCGCCGTCATGGCGCCGGCCAGGACGGCCGCGAGCATCCGAACGTTCACGCGCGCAGCTGGCGGGTGCGGCGCGTTGTGGTCGCGAGCACCGCCAGCGCGGCGAACAGGCCGCACGCTTCCGCAATCGACCAGGCCTCCGGCCAGCTGCCGATCTGGATGGCGGCTCCGGGTATGGCGCTGACGACTCGCGCGACGGTCGTCGTCAGCGAGGTTCCGAGGCTCGCGAGTTGAAGGAGGATCCAGCCAAGCCCCGGATGGAGCGCGCTCAGGGTGGCGCCGAGCCCACCCGCGACGATCATCGCAGGCAGCAACGGCAGGACCAGAGCGTTGGCGACCGGACCGCCGAGAGCGATGACACCGAACGTTCCGGCCATGATCGGCAGCGTCGCGACCTGCGCTGCCACCGTCAGCGCAAACGGCTCGACGAACAGCCGAGGACCCGGCAGCCTGGCAGCGATCGGAGTCGCGAGCAAGAGAATCCCCGCAGTCCCGAGAAACGAGAGCTGAAACCCGGGATCCTCAGCCAACGCCGGGGAGAGACCGAGCATCAGCGACGCCACGAGCGCGAGCATGGCACGGGGTCGGTTCGCCTTCCGCCGGCTTGCGGCGAGCATTGCTGCGCCTGCCATGAGCGCGCTGCGTATCGCCGCCGGTCCCGCGCCGCTGATCAGCACGTAGCCGGCGATGACCGGAACCGCGATGAGCAGGGTCCGCCGCCGCGACCACTCGAGGACGCGGGCCACCGCGCTCAGCAGCCCGATGATGAGAACGATCTTCAGGCCCGACACCACAACGACATGGATGAGGCCGGCGTTCTGCAGCGGCGCGCGGACGTCGGCGCTCAGCGGCTGATGGATGCCGAACGCGATACCCAGGAGCAGCGCGGCAGCCGGTTCGGGGAGTTCCGCATCCACCGCGCCGATGAGACGGCCCTGGACCCATACGATCACCGAAGCGAGCGAAGGACCAGCGCCGGCAAGCGACGAACACCTGCGGCGATATCGCCACTTCCCTCGACTCCCTCGCGCTCGAGCGTGTCCGCGGCATTGGGACCCGGACGCCGGTCCAGCCCACGAAGCCCCGAGGCGTCGATCTCCACCTCATCGCCGGGTGAGAGCGCGGGGATCAACGGTCCGCTGACGAGTACACCGCCTGACACGGCGCGATCGGTGTCCGTGTCGGAGAGATGCGAGACACCGACGATCGCCTCCGATCCCGCTCCCGGATCCGCGCTCCGGACGACGCCCGTGAGCACCACCG
Source organism: Candidatus Dormiibacterota bacterium (assembly GCA_963757475.1). Taxonomy (GTDB): domain Bacteria; phylum Chloroflexota; class Dormibacteria; order Aeolococcales; family Aeolococcaceae; genus Palsa-851. Next base: position 155,475 of record CAVWRW010000002.1, on the reverse strand, counting down.
GCCGTGCTCCGAAGTTGCCGTTGACCGTCGAGGACCCGGCGCGACGACGGCAAGCGAGCTGCGGAACAGACCGAGCATCAGCGCCACACAACCGCCATCGGCAGCGCGCATCCGGCGCCTGGCCGCCGCCGCGAGCGCCCCCCGCCTGCCGCGCCGACGCCGAGCGGCAGCACCGATGCCGAGCGTGACCGACCCCACGAACCCGGCCCCGCATCCCACCGCGAAACCACCCCATATCCACGTCGCGGCTCGGCCGGCGCGAGAGCCTGCGCGCAGGCTCACTGGGTGGGCAGCACGACGCGGAGATAGTGCTCCAGGCCCGTGACCGTCGCGGAGTCGACGCCGAGATCGCTGTGGAGCTGGCTCATCGAGGTGAACGGTCCCCATTCTTCTCGATAGGCGACGATCTCGCCGGCGAGCCCCGGAGGCATCGCGGGGACGGTGTCGAGCTCGTCCACCGCCGCGCTGTTGATGTCGAGCTTCGCCGCAGTGGTGCCGCTCCCCAGGAACGGCACGTTGACCTGGCGGCCGTCGTGCACGCGCTCGGCCATGTTGGGAAGGTGTCCGGGATCGGCGAGCGTCGTGATGCCGCCGGCAGCGGCAAGGGCGTCCGCGACCCGGGCGTCCGGGCTCAGCTCATAGAGCCCCGGGTGCTCGACCGCGCCGCTGACGAAGACGAGCACTGTGGGTGGTGCAGGCGGATCGACCGTCTCGCCCACCGGGACCGGAGCCTGCGCAGCCGTCTGGTTCACAACGAACCACCCGACAGCGCCCGACAGCGCGAGCGCGCCGGCGAGCCCGAGCGCTATCCGACGCAGACCAATGCCAAGCAGTTTGTTGGTGTATGACGACATACACGGAAGTGTATATCACGGCCGCCGACGATCGCCGCGTTCGATGCTCAGGACAAGCCCGCGCTCAGTAGGGACGAGGCGGCGACGCTGGAAGCCGGTATCGCAACTGACCGTCCTCGCCCGTTGTCGTCGCTGCGCCGGCCCGCTCGGCCAGCCAGCGTACGGCGCGACCGGAGACAGGGTCACCCAGCACGCTCAACTCCCGGGCGATCTCCGAAGCGGTCGCCGACCCGAGCTTGCCGATGGTGGCCAGGACGATGTCCGGCGTCACCGAAGCGGGGGTCGCCCGGCCTTTCGGCCCCTTGCCACGACGGCGGCCCTTCGCGTGGCGGAGCGCCGGAGCGGATGCTCGTTTCGCGGACCGCGCACGGGCGTCGGCGGCATCGCCGGCTCGTTCGAGCAATGCAACCGCCGCACGGACCTCACGTCGCAATGCAGCGTTGTCAGCCTTCAACTCAGCCACCTGACCGACGAGCGCCTCGATGCGCGATACAAGCGCTCGGCCGCCTGCACGATCGGCGATGCAGTCCCCGAGGCGAGATCGCGATCGGCAGTATCAGGCATGAGGCCTCCCGAGTGACGGGCCATTGGCGCAATCGCAGCGATCAAATCGCCATCGCACCACTCGCAAGCATTGTCCGACACCGCGGCTGCGCGGATGCAATTGCCGTATTCATTGGACTGCAATCGTCCGCTCGGCGCGAGCACCGGGTGTCGGCGACGTGACGGTCGCGACGTCGTCCTTCCGGCCGGTACCATGGTCGGCGGGGCCATAGCTCAGCTGGGAGAGCGCTTGCATGGCATGCAAGAGGTCGGGAGTTCGATCCTCCCTGGCTCCACCAGCAGAGCGCTGCGGCATCCCCCAACGTGACGAATTCCGAAGCTACTTTCACCCATCAGGGTGAGTTTCGGCTCCGCTTGAACCGCATGGGGTGGATCAAGTCGATATGATCCGGCCCACGTCTCACAATCTGAGACTTGGTTCGGGGGAAGGAAACCCTGGGCCAGGGCGGCGATCAGCCACAAAACGGGAGGATCTGCATTTGCGACCGAACAAATTGACCATTGGTGGGATTGGCCTGGGAGTGCTTGGCCTGCTCACCGCCGCAGCGTGCGGTAGCACGAGCACCGACGACATCGTCAGGCGGCGCGCTGGCGTCGTCACAGGTGCTGAAGTTCCCCGTCTTCCAGGACCCCGGCACGTGGGATCCCGGCGAGATGGACGCCGAGGTCGACACCGAGCTCATGCAGAACGTGTTCGACAACCTCTGGCGGTTCGACGACAACCTCAACATCGTTCCGGATATCGCCTCGACCGTGCCGACGCAGGCCAACGGCGGGATCTCCTCGGACGGTATGACCTACACGATTCACCTGAATCCCGCGGCCAAGTTCTCCAACGGTGACGCGGTCACCTCGAAGGACGTGCTGCTACTCGTGGAACCGTGCGGTCGCACTCCACGGCGCGTATTCGTCCATCCTGAGCGCGATCACAGGGCTACAGCGCAGTGCAGACCGCGGCCGGCTCCCCGCCGTCCTCGGGCACGCCCACCACCTTCCAGGCGAACATCGAGACCCAGCTGAAGGCAGGCAACTCCGCATTCATGATGAGCGGCCTCACAGCCACCGATCCTGAGACCGTCCAGATCAAGCTCTCGGCCGGTTGCGGCTGGTGCCTCACCGCATGGACCCTCGAGGGCACCGTCGGCGCGATCGTCGACCAGAAGGTCATCGAAGCACCGGGTGTTGATCCCGTCAACTGGTGGCAGACGCCCGCCAACCTCGTTGGCACCGGCGCGTACAAGCTCACCGCATACACCCCCAAGCAGTCGATGACGTTCACCGCAGGTGCCGAACTGGTGGGGTTCTCCGAAGCCGACGTTGAAGACGATCAACATCGACATCAAGGACCCCTCGACGGCACCGACAACCGTCGATGCCTTCTTCCAGAAGGGCTACGACATCGTCGGCTACGGTGGTGACAGCGGATCGTCCCGCTGGCGAACATCCTGGCGATCCAGGCCAACTCGCGCGAGAAGCCGCACCTGCTGACCCAGCCGAAGGGCCGCACGACCTGGCTGAGCTTCAACATCGGTTACCCGTCCACGGGTGGACCGTTCGTCGGCGAATCGGCCGCTGCGAAGGGCCTCCGCCTCGCGTTCGACCTCGCGATCGACAAGCAGGGCCTGGCCACGACGGTGTGCCACAACCTCATCTGCTCGGCGGCGACCGGCGGTCTGATCACCAGCGGCCTCGTCGGCAACGGCGGACCGAACAGCGACCCGCTCGCCAAGTTCGACGCGACCCAGGCCAAGTCGCTGCTCCACCAGTACGACCCGACCGGCGCGCTGACCAAGAACCTCACCTACTCGTACAACGCCGGCAGCCTCAACGAGAGCGTCGCCGAGTACCTGCAGAAGTCAGTGGCAGACCAACCTGGGCATCAAGGTCAACCTGAACTCGGTGTCGGATGCGTCGATCTTCATCAACAACCGGCTCACGGGCAAGTACGTGATGTCGCGTGACGGCTGGCAGTTCGACTACAACCACCCGCAGGACTGGTACGACAACCTCTGGGGCGTCTACGCCACCTCCGCGGGCGCGAACACCAGCGGGTTCGATGACCCCACCTACGACAGCGTCCTCAAGCAGGCCGACGCAGAGCCGCTGACGACAGCGCTCCCGCTGTACAACCAGCTCGGGCAGATCCTGCAGCAGGACGTCGTCTACATCCCGCTGTACTACTCCGTGGGCAACTTCCTCATCCAGTCGTACGTGAAGGGAGCCGGTTCGAACACCGCCTTCGACCACTACTGGAATGAGATCAAGATCCTCTCGCACTAGAGAGCAACGCCACTAGAACCGAATGAGAGGGCGCCCGGCACCGAGCCGGGCGCCTTCCGCCTTTCGATATATGAGAGGTTCAAGGTAGATGCTGACCCGCGGAACACTCATCTACATCGCGCAGCGACTGGCGCTGATCATCTTCACGCTCGTCGCCGTCTCCTTCCTGGTCTTCGTCACCGTCCACAGCCTGCCGGGCAACGCCTTCGAGAGCCAGCGTGTGCATGGGCAGGCGCTGCAACTGCTCCTCCACGAGTACGGGCTGGACCGGCCCATCCTCGTGCAGTACTGGAGCTTCCTCACCAACGCCATTCATGGCGACCTCGGCGTGTCCTTCCAGATCCGTGGTTTGCCGATCACGCCGCTCGTGATGCGTGAGCTGAGTGTCAGCGCCGAGCTCGGGGGCACCGCACTGCTTATCACCATCGGTCTGGGCACCGTCTTCGGCGTTATTGCCGCAATGCGCCAGAACTCCTGGGTGGACTACACGCTCACCTCGATCGCCGTGGTCGGGTACAGCGTGCCGAGCTTCGTCTTCGCCGGACTCGGCGTCCTCATCTTCAGCTACTTCCTCCCCAACCTCACCAACGGCGTCATCTCGTACCCGCCATATGGACCGGCACGTACGGGACGTTGGTGGAGTTGTCGTTGCCGGCGATCATCCTCGGCTTCTACACCTCCGGGCAGGTAACGAGGATCACGCGCGCTGCGATGCTCGAGGTGCTGCAGCAGGACTACATACGCACGGCCAGAGCCAAGGGGCTCAAGACGCGCGTCGTCACCATCCGCCATGCCTTGCGCAATGCGCTCATCCCGGTTATCAGCATCCTCGGCCCGCTGGTGATCAGCATCATCACAGGCAGCGTCATCATCGAGAACATCTTTGGCATTCCGGGGCTGGGCAAGGAATTCGTCGAGAGCATCCTCGGGGCGGACTACAACGTCACCGTGGCGGTGTTCACCGTGTACGCGCTGCTCATCGGCATCGCCAACCTCGTCGTCGACCTTCTGTACACCGTCGTTGATCCGAGGATTAGATACTGATGGCTACGATCGAAACCGTCTTTGAACAGGAATACGCGGGCGGCACGATTGCGCGTGCTCAGGTCGGCCTCTGGCGTGACGGCTTCCGCCGCCTGCGGCGCAACCGCCTCGCGCTCGCCGCGCTCATCTACCTCATGTTGCTCGTTCTCGTGGCGATCGTCGCTGTCTTCTGGACTCCGTACAACCCGGCGTCGATCCTGCCGAACACCCTGACGTTCCTCGGTCCGTCAGCGGCGCATCCCCTCGGCACCGACGACCTCGGGCGCGACCTGCTCAGCCGGATGATGCAGGGAGCGCAGATCTCGCTCATCGTCGGCGTCGGCACATCGGCAGTGGTGCTGACCGTCGGCGTCGTCGTCGGCTTGATCGCCGGCTACTTCCGCGGATGGGTGGACACGGTCATCAGTGTGTTCATCAACATCTTCTACGGGATCCCCGGCATCCTCGTCGCGATCGTGTTGTACCTCGTCCTGGGGCGCGGCCTCGGCAACATCATGCTCGCGATATCGGCGACGGTCTGGATGGACATGGCACGTCTCGTTCGAGGGCAGGCATTCAGCATCCGCGAGCGTGAGTTCATCGAGGCTGCCCGGGCAAGCGGCGCGAAGGCGGGCAAGATCCTCTTCGGCCATATCCTGCCCAACTCACTCGGGCCGATCATCGTCCAGGCGACCTTCGTCATCCCGATCGCGATCCTCACCGAGGCCTTCCTGAGCTATCTCGGCCTTGGCATCCCGTCGCCGCTGGCATCCTGGGGTTCCATTGCGTCCGAGGGGTATGCTGCGCTCCCCTTGGAGCCATACATGATGCTCTGGCCCGCCATCGCGCTCTCCATCACGCTGCTCGCGTTCAACTTCCTCGGTGACGGTCTGCGAGATGCCTTCGATCCGCGCCAACGGCGGTGACGGACCCAATACTCGACGTCCGCAACCTGAGCACGCACTTCTTCACCGACGACGGTGAGGTGAAGGCGGTGCGCGGGGTCAGCTTCAACGTGGCCCCGGGGGAAACCCTCGGCATCGTTGGCGAATCCGGTTGCGGCAAGAGCGTGACGGCGATGTCGGTCCTCGGACTCGTGCAACGCCCCGGCAAGGTCGTCAGCGGCGAGATCATGTTCAAGGGTCGCGATCTCCTCAAGCTGACCAAGGAGGAGTTGCGCAACATCCGGGGTCGCGACATCGCGATGATCTTCCAGGACCCGCTCAGCTCGATGAATCCGGTCCTGCGCGTGGGCTACCAGATCGAAGAGGCGATGCACGCGCACAACAAGATCGCCGACGACCAGATCGATGCGCGGACCATCGACCTGCTCAAGCAGGTGCGTGTCTCGGACCCGGAGCGCCGGGTGCGCGACTTCCCGCATCAGTTCAGTGGTGGCATGCGGCAGCGGGCCATGATCGCCATGGGGCTGTCCAACAAGCCGGACCTGCTCATCGCCGATGAGCCGACCACCGCGCTCGACGTCACGGTGCAGGCGCAGATCCTCGAGCTCCTGCGTGACCTCAACGAGCAAACGGGGGCAGCGATCGTTCTCATCACCCACAACCTCGGCGTCGTCGCCGGCCTCTGCAAGCGCGTCCTCGTCATGTACGCGGGCGAGATCGTCGAGGAGGGCACCGTGGAGCAGATCTTCGAGTCGCCGCAGCACCCCTACACGTGGTCGCTGCTGCGCTCGGTCCCGCGCATCGACGCGAGCCGGCGCGAGCGCCTGCTCTCGATCGAGGGACTGCCGCCCGATCTCATCGACCTCCCGGCGGGCTGCAAGTTCAATCCGCGCTGCCCGTTCCGCATCGAGCGCTGCTTCAGTGAGTCGCCACCCACCGAGGAGGTTGCGCCGATGCAGCAGGCGGCATGCTGGGTGACGATGAAGACCGCGTATGCCGAGATGGGGGCTGCAGACATCAAGGACACGAGCCCGGGAGCGGCGAGTGGCGTGCATCCCAAGAGACGGCAGACGTTGCCTCCGCAAGAGGTGACCGCGTCAGTCGCGGAGTCGGTCAGTGACTGACACGATCGTCCACGTCGTTCCGAGGCCTGCACCATCCGCCGAGCCGCTGCTCCGTGTCGTCGACGTCGTCAAGCACTTCAGCGCCGGCGGCAACGGATCGGTCAAGGCCGTTGACGGTGTGACGTTCGACATCATGGCGGGCGAGACGGTGGGGCTCGTCGGTGAGTCGGGATGCGGCAAGTCGACTCTCGGCAGGCTCATCAGCCAGCTGATTCCAGTCACGTCAGGTCAGGTGATCCTCGACGGCGTCGACATCACAAAGCTGAGCGGCGAGAAGTTGCGGCAGCAGCGCAAGCAGCTGCAGATGATCTTTCAGGATCCGTACGCGTCGCTTGATCCGCGCATGACGGTCGGCGACATCATCGCCGAGCCACTCGTCAACTTCAAGATGATCAGCGGCAAGGCAAAGGACGCGCGCGTCCAGGAATTGCTGCGCACAGTTGGCCTCAACCCCTATTTCAACAACCGCTATCCGCACGAGTTCAGCGGCGGTCAGCGGCAGCGCATCGGCATCGCGCGAGCACTCGCGCTCAATCCGAAAGTCATCATCTGCGACGAGCCCGTATCGGCACTCGACGTCTCCATCCAGGCGCAGATCATCAACCTGCTCGAGGATCTGCAGCGCGAGTTCAACCTCACATATCTCTTCATCGCGCACGATCTTTCCGTGGTGCGGCACATCAGCAACCGTGTCATGGTCATGTACCTCGGCAGGATCTGCGAGGTCGCGCCGAGCGAGGACCTCTACGAGTTCGCAGGATCACCCGTACACGCGGGCGTTGCTCTCCTCGATCCCAGTACCGGATCCACGCATCGAGTTCGAAGCGGCGGCTCGTCGAGCTGTCCGGCGAGATCCCATCCCCGCTGAACCCGCCGTCGGGCTGCCTCTTTCACACGCGTTGCCCGATCGCGCGCGTCCCCGGCGTCTGCGCGGACGTGGTTCCCCCTCTCGAGATCAAGCCCGACGGGCATCTGGCGTCGTGCCATTTCTCCGACGAGGTGCGCACCAAGATCAAGATCGAGGAAACCACCGCCTGACGAACTCGCCGCTGGAGGTGTCATGAGCGACAGTGCAGTCCCGCTCCGCGTGCTCTACACGGCCGAAGCCACCGTCACAGGCGGGCGTCGCGGCCATGGCGCGACATCGGATGGCAGGCTCACTGTCGACTTCAGCGCTCCGACTGAGATGGGCGGGGACGGCGGCCCGGGAACCAACCCCGAGCAGCTCTTCGCGCTCGGCTACGCCGCGTGCTGGCAGAACGCGATGATCGGCATCGCGCGACGCAAGGGCCTTGATGTGCTGGATTCCGTTGTCACCGCGCGTGTCGGCATCGGACTGATCGAGGCCGGGCGTCTTGGCTTGGCGGTGGAGTTGCTGATCATCGCTCCCGTCCATCACCGATCGAGACCAGGCCAAGGCGCTTATCGACGAGGCCGAACAGCGGTGCCCCTACTCCAACGCCGTCCGCGGCAACGTCGCAGTGACCCTCACGCTGCTCTGAGCCCGCTCAACGGGCAGGTCACGCTCCGGTCGCATGCCATTCTGGAGTGGGTGTCCGGCTGGTAGCGTCGGGGCGTGGGTGCGCACGCCAGGCAGGCTCGCCTCGTCATTGCGGTCGCGGCTGCCCTCCTCCTCGCATACGTGCTCATCTGGGTGCGCCTGCCGACCGCGGACATCGATCGCTCCGATTTCACGTCCTCGTACGTCGCGGGCCTTCTCCTGCGCCACGGATGGCGGCGCAGCCGTCTACAACCTGGCGACGCAGACAGCGCTCCGTGACCAGCTGATCGCGCCGGTCCACAACGGCAAGGTGCCCTTCGTCGACGGGCCGCCTGCAGCCGCCCTCGTCGCCCCGGTCACCTTCCTGAGCCTGACTGCGGCGTACCGGCTTTGGACGGCGTTGTCGTTGCTCATCCTCGCACTCGCCGTCGTCATCGCCGTCCGCAGCGCGCCATGGCGATCGACGACTGGAAGCGGCGTGGCGCGTCGCTGCCGGGATGGTGGCGATGGGATCGTTCGGTACCTGGACGCTGCTCCTCCAGGGGCAGTGGTCATCGCTGACGGCGCTCGGGCTCGCGCTCGCATATCGGGACTGGCGCCACGGCCACGAGGCGCGCGGCGCGGTGATCCTGGTCCTCGCGGCCGGCGTCGCGAAACCCCACCTCGCCCTCGGCCTGGCAGCGTTCCTCATCGGGTGGCGCCGGCGGCGGGTCATCCTCGGCGCGATCACCGGCCTCGCCGCACTCGCGGTGACGAGCGTGGCGGTGGTCGGCACGGCCGGCGTGGTGGCCTTCGCCGGCCTCGCTACCGCGCAGGGCGGGGCATGGGACCTCGGGCGGATGCTGAGCTTCATCGCCATCCCAGGATCGATCGCAGGCAACGGGACGGCGAGCGAGGTCATCGGCCTCTGCGGGACGGCTGTCGCCTGCGCCATCGCCTGGGCGCTCGGCGACCTGGCTCGGCGCCACCCCGGGCGCTTCGACCGTGCGCTGATCGCGGCGGCAGTCCTGTCGTTGCTCGGGGCGCCACACGCGTACGCACAGGACCTCGTGATGCTCGCCCCGGTGCTCATCTGGGCGATCGCGCTCGCCGATGAGCGCCGGCTCGCGGTGATCGGTATCTGGACGGTGATCAGCTGCCGCGGCGGTCGTCGATCTCATCGACCGCGCCGCGTTCCCGCCCGGTCCGCTGGCGGCCTGGACGCTCATCGCTGCCGCGGTGATTGCCTGCCTCGCGGCCTGGCGACCAGGACTGCTCACCCGCGCGCCTGGCGCCCCGATCGCCACGCGACCGACGGCGGCGGCGGTCGGCTAACGTCGTCTCGTGAGGCAGCTCTGGGCACCCTGGCGAATGGCGTACGTTTCGAGCGGACCCAGTTCCTCGGGCTCAGCCTGCTTTCTCTGCGATGCCGCCCAAGGAAGAAGCCTCGGAGCATTCCCTGGTCGTGGATCGCGACGAGCTCACCTTCACCCTGCTGAACCGCTACCCGTACAGCAGCGGCCACGTGATGGTCGTGCCAGTCCGCCACGCACCCGACCTCGTCTCACTCGACGCCCGACGAGGGTGCGGCGGTCTTCGCGGCGACGCAGCGAGCGATCCGCGCGCTGACCGCCGCGATGCATCCGGGCGGCTTCAACATCGGGATCAACCAGGGTGCGGCGGCGGGCGCGAGCGTCGAGCACATCCACATGCACGTCGTCCCGCGCTGGGGCGGGGACACAAACTTCATGCCTGTGCTCGCCGACGTGAAGGTCCTGCCCGAGCACCTCGAGAACACTGCAGCGAACCTGCGCGCGGCGTTCGATCGCCTCAGACCGCTATAGTCGAGGCCAGATGGGTTCCGTCATCAAGAAGCGGCGCAAGAAAATGCGCAAGCACAAGCATAAGAAGATGCTGAAGAAGACGAGGTGGCAGCGTCGCGGTTAGCCGCGATGCTGCTCTCGTCCGCTTCGATGCGCGCAGCGCTCCAGGGCCAATCGTGATGACACGCCCTGGAGCGTTTGCGCAGACGCAGTCAGGGACTGCGACCAATGCGTCGGACACTGCGCGCGGATCGCGCGAAGGTAGGCTCAGGCGCGAGCGTACGAGTGCAGACCGGCGATCCAGAGGTTCACGGCGTACAGCGTGAAGAGGATCGCGACGAACCCGAACGCGGTGATGATCGCCGCGCGCTTCTCCTTCCAGCCGTAGGTGACTCGCGCGTGCAGGTAGATGGCGAAGACGACCCACGTGATGAACGCGAACGTCTCCTTCGGATCCCATCCCCAGTACCGGCCCCAGGCATGCTCGCCCCAGATGGCACCGCAGATGACCCCGAACGTCCAGATCGGAAAACCGATCATCACGAACCGGTAGCTCCAGCTGTCCAGCAACCCCGCCCTGGGCAGGGCGCGCTGCAGCCAGGTCGCCAGCGGCCTGCGAATACCGCCGCCGGAACTGACGCCGGCTCCTGATCCGCCGCCGCCCATGGTCATCGTCGCGACACCCCCGCTGCTGACACTGGCGGGGACAGCTGCCGGTGCGAACGCCACCACGCGGTTGTCCGCCCACCGCTTGGCGAGGTACGCCATGCCGAAGAAGAACGAGAAGCTGAGGATCGCCGACGACGTCGCCATCGACGTGACGTGGATGGTCAGCCAGTAGCTGTGCAGGGCCGGGACGAGCTGTCCGGGCGGCACGTACAGCATGTAGGCGACGCCCATGAGGGCAACCGTGACGATCATCGCGGGCAGCCCGATCAGCCGCATCCGAGCCCGCACCATCAGGATCACGCAGACCGTGACGATGACGAACGCAATCCCGGTCGAGTATTCGTACATGTTGCCGAGCGGCCAGTGGCCGGCCTCGAGCGCGCGGGTGAAGATCGACGCGAAATGGATCGGCCAGCCGATCAGGACCAGAGCCATCCCGGCGTCCCCGAGCCAGCGCTTGCGGAACGCCAGATGGAGCACGAATGCCACCACAGCCAGCGTGTATGCGCCGACAGCGATCCCGAAGAGAACCAGGGACGCCGGGGTACTCGACATGCCTGCGGGCGAGTATAGCCACCGAGGAAGGGCGGACCGCGGCGCCGGGATCGGACTCATCGGTCGAATCGGGTGTCGACTCGCCTGTAAAGGAATGGACGCGAGGTCCCCGTTTCCGAAGCGCCTCCGTACCATGGAGCCAATGTCCCGGCCGCGCGTCTTGCTCGCCGACGACGACCCACGCGTGCTCTCCGTCGTCTCCCGCTACCTCGCGCTCGAGGGCTACGAGATGTCGACGGTTTCGGACGGTGAGGCGGCGGTTCGTACTGCCACGACCGACCTGCCCGATCTCATCATCCTCGACATCATGATGCCGGGCATTGACGGCATCGAGGCCTGTCGCAGGATCCGGGCGAACGCCGCCACCTCGCAGACCCCAGTGCTCATGTTCAGCGCCCTCTCCGAGGAGGCCGAGCAGGCCCGCCTCGCAGGCGCCGACGGGATGCTCCCCAAGCCCTTCAACCTCCCGGCGCTGGCCGATGCGGTGAAGACCTTTTTCGCCAGCCGCACCGTCTCCCCCTGAGCGGCTCGCGCTAAGGGGCTCCGAGCACCGGCTCTATACTGCGAAACGCCTCGGTGTGACCCACGTCTCGGGGCGGTAGCTCAGCTGGGAGAGCGCTGCCCTCGCACGGCAGAGGTCAGGGGTTCGAATCCCCTCCGCTCCACCATCGGACTTAACGCCCGACGGCTCCATTGACGAGCGACGTGTCGTGCCGTCGAAACCTGCCGTGATGCTCCTAGCCGGCACTCAGCCCCTTGAGGAGTTCGGCTCCGTCCGGCGAACCGAGCCCGGTGCATGCATCCCAGCCCGGGCCGGCGGCGTAGGCGCCGTTGGAGCCTGACACGGCGTCGCGGAGGCCTTTGCCGGCAGCGGTGTACAGGAATGGGTGGAGGAAGCCGACTGGCTTTCCCAGACCCTGATTCAGCAGGGCGATGAGCCCGGCCCAGAGCGGGGCCACGGCGCTCGTGCCGCCGATCGGGATCGTCTCGCCGTCAACCCGCACGGTGTACCCGGTGTCCGGGTCGGCATCACCGCAGACGTCCGGAACGCCACGGCCGACATGTCCACCCGGGTTGGCGGACGGCGGTATCGACGCGTGCTGCTGATAGTCCGGGACCGGAAAGACGTCGCTGATGCCACCGCCGCCGGCGCCCTGACCAGGCCCGTCATTCCACACCGTCTCGGCGTCGATGGCTCCGTTGACGATCTGTAGACGCGTGCCGCCGCAGCCGAGCGCGTGCGGCGCTGAAGCGGGGAAGTCGGCGTGCTGCAGACCGTCGGTCGCACCGTCCGAGGAACCGTTGTCGCCGGCTGCGACGGTCACGGTCACGCCCATCGCTGCGGCCGCGATAAATGCCTGCTCCATCTGGCTCATGGCCTGCTGGGTCCACGTGCTCTCCGCGCTCCCCCAGCTGATCGAGACGACTGACGGGCGGTGATCGGTGTCGTGGATTGCCGTCGTGACGGCGTCGATGAATCCCTGATCGGTGTTGGGGGCGAAGTAGACGGCGATCGTGGCCTGCGGAGCGATGCTGCCCGCCACCTCGATATCGAGCATCACCTCGCCGTCGGGCCCGTCAGGGGTCCCGGGAGCGTTGTCGCCACCGTCCACAGGCACGGCGACCACAGACGGCGGCGCGATGCCGAGCATCGAGAAGTACGCGGAGAGATCCGTGGTCCGGAACCCGCCGCCGAGCTCGATCAACGCGATGCACTCGCCTTTGCCGGTGAGTCCGGCGGGGAACGCATATGCGGCGGCGACCTGCGGCGGCGTGTACTGCGACGTCGCGTTTGCCCGAGGGCGGAATTGCGGCCGTGCCTGCGGTCGTTCGTCCAGGCCGAAGACGCCGGTGACGATCCCATCGAGCTCCGAAGGCAGGAAGAGCTGACCCGTCCTGCCTCGGTATTCGAGGCCGGAGTCGTCTCGATAGAGGGAGAGCGTCGTGCCGAACGCCGCGGCGAGGGTCTCGAGCCTTCCGGCGAGCTCGACGCTTCGCCGTCCGCTGTCGACCCGCCCGACGGTCAGACCGCGGCCTTCAGCGAACCGGCGCACGGCGTCGATGTCCCCTGGCGCCGCCCCGTGCGCCGCGGCGAAATCCTCTCGGGTGAGGCGACCAGGCGAAGGGTCGCCGCTGTTGCTTCGGACGTACACGGTGACCGTTGCGGACGCGCCGGCATCGTATGCGCCGGTCTCCTGGTGGACGGGGACGGAACGGGTGCTTCCCGGTAGCGGCACCAGCGACGTCGTGTCAGACATGTACCTATCGTGCCTCGGGGGGTGCAGGTTGTCGAGCACCACTCCCGCTCACACGAGGGCTACACTCGTACGGCCTTGGACAGTGTCACAGGGACAACCGTCAACGATGGGGTTGTGATGTCTGACGGCGACATCGCTCGGGCGCTCAGTGCCGTGCAGGTACGTCGCTCGATCATCAATCAGTCGAAACGAGCCCATGTCGGTCATATCGGATCGGCGCTGTCGATCGCCGACATCCTCGTCTCGTTATTCTCGCTTGTCCTCAATACCGACGAGGATGTCTTCATCCTGTCGAAGGGACACGCCGCGCTCGCGCTCTACTGCGTCTTCGAGCAATTGGGGATCATCGATCAGCAGCAGCTGGACACCTACTGCGCCGACGACAGTCAGCTGGGCGTTCACCCGGAGCATGCGTTGCCAGGCATCACGTTTTCCACCGGTTCACTTGGCCATGGGCCGTCGCTCGGTGCGGGTGTTGCGCTGGCGAGACGCATGGCCGGCAGGCGTGGCCGGGTGTTTGTGCTGATCAGCGACGCTGAGCTCAACGAGGGTTCGGTGTGGGAAGCGCTCATGTTTGCGGGTCATCACAAACTCGACACTCTCTGCCTGATCCTCGACAACAACGGACAGCAGGCGCTGGCGCCGACCAGGGACGTGATCGACCTTGGCGGAATCGCGTCCGCGGTGCAGAGTCTCGGCTGGGAGTGCAGTCGCGTCGACGGGCACAACGTCGCCGAGCTGGCGCGCGTGCTGGAGGTCCGCAGCGAAGAATCGCCACGCTTTGTGATCGCGGACACCGTTGCCGGTAAAGGCGTGAGCTTCATGGAGCGTCAGGTCAAGTGGCACTACCTCCCCGTGGATGACGAGCAATACGCGCTCGCGTTGCGAGAGATCGGATGAGGAAGCAGTTCGTATCGACACTCACCGAGATTGCCGATGCGGACGATCGCGTTGTGCTGCTCACGGCGGACCTCGGCTTCATGGTGCTCGAGCCATTCGCGCAGCGCCATCCGACGCGCTTCTTCAACGTCGGTGTTGCCGAGGCGAACATGCTCTCGCTCGCGGCGGGAATGGCCAGCGAGGGACTCATCCCGTTCTGCTATTCCATCGCAACGTTCGCCTCGATGCGAGGCTACGAGCAGTTCCGCAATGGCGCCGTGCTGCACCATCTCCCGGTTCGCATCGTGGGAATCGGCGGTGGTTTCGCATACGGTTCGGCGGGCTTCACGCACCACGCATTGGAGGACATCGCGTTGATGCGAGTGCAGCCGAACGTCGGCATCATCGCGCCGGCCGACGATGCGCAGGTGGACCGCGCTCTCAGGGATCACTACTCGCGACCGCAGCCGATGTACCTTCGTCTTGCAAAGGAGACCGCTGTTCACCCGGAGTTGCAGGGCCGATTCCGCTGGAGCCGTCTCGAAGTGATCGGTGACGGCGACGTCGTCATCATCGCAATCGGCTCGATGACCGGCGTGGCACTTGCAGTACAGCGGCGCCTGCAAGCCGAAGGGACCCACGTGGCCGTCGCCGTCGTCGCGTCGGTCGCACCCGCGCCGACCGACGACCTGGTTGCACTGCTCGCCTCGGCGCGCGCGTGCATCACGATCGAGGACCACCGGCCGGTCGGCGGCGTCGGATCATTGGTAGCGGAAACGATCGCGGAACACGGCCTCGGCACGCGCTTGATCCGCCGTGGCATCAGCGACCAACCCGGTGAGACGCTCAGGGTCAGAGGAGTTTCTCCGGCGACGAAACGGCCTTGACGTCGACGCGTTGATGGCGTTGGTGCGGCAGACGGCTCTGATCCCAGCATAGATCCGGTTGCGCCCGACCCGCGACGCTGGACCATAATTCGTCGGTGCCTGTCACGAGCGAGGAAACGGCGATCCTCCGGCATCACGTTCGTCGCGACGGACTGTGCTATCTGCGGTCCGGGTACACCGGCGAATGAGTTCTATCCCGCCAACTTCGGGATCGACGACATCACTCCGGCTCGTTTCTCGGCTCGCAGGGTGCCGGATCGGGTGCACTACCGGATGGTGCGCTGCAGTCGTTGCGGGTCTGGTGCGCTCGGACCCCGTGCTGGATGAAGCGACCTTGAGTCACCTGTACGCGAAGAGCACCTTCGACTACGAATCCGAGACGGCCAACCTCAAGGCAACGTATGGTCGCTATCTCTCGAAGCTACGCCGGATTGGCGGCCGGCAGCAATCGCTGCTCGAGATCGGATGCGGTGACGGCTTCTTCCTCGAGCAGGCATTGCAGCAGGGATACACCGACGTGCGGGGTGTCGAGCCAAGTGAAGCAGCGATCGCCGGCGCCTCCCCGCGATGTGCGTGACCGCATCGTCTGCGACGTGATGCGGCGCGGGCTCTTCGCCGACGGGGTTCGATGCGGTCTGCCTGTTCCAGGTCTTCGACCACGTTCCCCATCCAGCGCTTGTCCTCGAAGCGTGCTGGGCCGCACTTCGACCCGGCGGCATGATCCTGTGCCTCAACCACAATGTGGAGTCGGTATCGGCGCACGTCATGGGTGAACGGAGTCCGATCATCGACATCGAGCACACGTATCTGTACAGCCCCACGACGATGCGCCGCATCTTTCGGCGGGTGGCTTCAAGGTCCGCGAACAGGGCCGCGTCAACAACACATACAGCGTCAGCTACATCGTGCATCTGACGCCGATACCGGCACGTGCCAAGGCGCTGCGCTCGGACGCTGAGCAGAAGCCGAGTTGGCAGATTTCGCTCGCCGTCCCTCTCGGCAACCTCTATCTCATCGCCGAGCGGCCGTAGGTGGGCGAGCCGTTCCCGCGGGGCCGTCGGCGTCCAAAGGTGAACTGCCAGCCAGTCGGCCGTGCGCGTCAGCCCTTCGCTTGAGTTTCGTGGTCGCCTGCCATCCCAATTCGGCGCGGATCAAGTCCGGATCGCCGACCCAGACCTGTGTGTCCCACGCGCGTTTCGGATACCCGCCCCACACGGGCTCCACCGTGTATCGGCAAAATCCCGGCAACTGTGGCAACGATATCAGCAAGGGATGTCTGGATTCCCGAGGCGACGTTGTAGATCGGAACTCGAGCGCCGGTGACGAGGCGGCGGCGATGTACGCATCGATCACGTCTTCGACGTACACGTAGTCGCGGACCACTGTTGCATCCGCGAGCGGCGGCCACTTGCCAGCCAGCGCAGCTCTGAGCAACGTCGGAACAAGCCGTCGCTCCTCTTCGAACGGGCCGTATGCCGAATACAGTCGCAGCGTCGTGACCGGCACCCCGCGCCGCCGCGCCCTCATGCACAACCATGTTGCCGCGGCTTTTGTGGCCGCGTAGTCACTGTTCGGGCTCGGTGGCTCATCCTCTCTTGGCGCGTGATCGCGTTCGCCGTATTCGGATGATGTGCCGGTATTGATAAGCGACAGCGCAGCCGTGACGCTCGGCAGCCGTGAGTATCGTGGCCATCCCGACAACGTTGCTCTGCGCCATCGCGATCACGTTCGTTCTGAAATGAATATGCCCCGTGCGCGGCAAGGTGGAATACCCAGTCCGGCCGCGCAACGCCGAAAGCACGGTCGACGTCCACTTCGCGCGCGATATCGCCTTCGATTCGGCGCATCTCGTCGAAGCCGTCCAAACGCCACATGTCGTCGTGGGCTGCAGAATGCCGAACACTTCATGGCCGTCTGCGACCAGCCGGCGCACCAGGTTGGCGCCGACGAAACCGGCGGCACCGCTTACGAGACAGCGGATGGCTGACCCTCCGCGGCTCAGATTGCTTGCCCCGGCATATCCGGAGCCGACGGTGCGTTGCGGATGTCCGGACGATATAGGGCGGCCGGCGCTTCACTTCCTCATAGATGTGCGCCAGATACGATCCGATCACGCTCAGACAGAGCAACTGGATGCCTCCGATGAAGAGCACGAGCACGATGATCGATGTCAGACCGGTCGGCGCCGATGCGGGGCTCACGATGCGAACGACGATCTCGATGATGATCGCGATGAATGCGGCGATCGTCGTCAGCACGCCGACCACAGTGATCAGCTCGAGCGGAATGTAGGAGAACGAGAAGATCGCCTTGCGCGCCCAACCGATATTGCGCAGAAGTGAGTTGGTGGTCTTGCCGAACATGCGCTCCGGCCGGCGATAGGGCACACCGATCTGGCGAAACCCCACCCACGCGCGCAAGCCTCTCAAGAAACGATTGGTCTCCGGAAGGCTGTTGAGCGCATCCACCACGCGACGATCCATGAGCGAGAAGTCACCTGCGTCAAGTGGCACCGGCACGTACGACGCCGCGCGAAAGAGGCGGTAGAAGATTTTGTACGAGACCCGCAGAAACCGATTCGCTTCACGTGCCACACGAGCTCCGTATACCACGTCATAGCCTTCCAGCCACTTCGCGTAGAACGCTTCGATGAGCTCGGGTGGATCCTGTAGGTCGCCGTCGAGCAACACGACGGCATCGCCGGTGCAGACGCGCATGCCGCTGTGAAGGCGCTCTGCGAGCCAAAATTCCGGCTGTGCGTGACTGCAACAACATGAGCGTCACGCTCGCAGAGTTGCGTGAGGACCGCTTCGGCATCGTCCGGACTGGCGTCATTGACAAAGATGATCTCGTAGTCGACGCCGAGCTTTGTGAACACGGCCACGAGGTCGGTCGTACATGATCGGTATTGCGGGTGCATCGCGATAGCACGCGATGATCGCGCTGAGCTTCCGGCGCCGTCCCTCGGGCAATTCGGCCATCGCGCACATGATATCCCCTCGTTTGGTGCCCTGAAATGGGATTCGATCGAATGGGGAGATTGCTACGCTATGCGCCTGATGATGCAATCACCGAGCGACGGTTCGTCGTGAGACGCCGCAACGTCGCGCTCCGCGAAACGGAGTCGTGGCGTCCTCCCGCACTGCGCAATCCGGCCTCTTGCGGCGTATGGGCGACCTGCAGCTGGCGTCGATCTGGAGAGATCTCCGTCCTCTGCTCGCGAGGGAGACCGGAGACGTCCTCGACGTTGGATGTGGCGAGCAGCCATATCGAACGCTGCTCGCGAAAGCGAAAAGCTATCAGGGGCTCGATATCGCCGAGGCGGATGAGCGATTCGGATATGCGCGCGACGACACGCTGTACGTGCATGGCTATCCATGGCCCGTTCCCGACAGCTCCTTCGATCTGGCGCTCTGCACCGAGGTCCTCGAGCACGTTCTGCAACCCACGGAGCTCCTCGACGAGGTCCGACGCTGTCTGCGCCCAGGAGGACGGCTCCTGATGACGGTGCCCTTCGCGGCTCGATGGCACTTTGTCCCATTCGACTACTGGCGATTCACCCCCTCCGCCATCACGTACCTGCTGCGCAAGTCCGACTTCTCGAACATACGCATCTATAGTCGCGGCAATCCGCTCACCGTTGCAGCACAGAAAGTGCTTGCACTGATCGCCCCTCTTGGCGGCATGCGGGCTCCGCTCACTCCAGTGGCAGCAACTGCGGCGCTGGTAGGACACTGGAGCCTCGGCAGTGACTGGGGCGAAGATTGCCTGGGCTACACCGTGATGGCGACGCGCGCAGAGGTGAGTACCGTCTGACGGCGCTTCCTGCGCCAGGCCGGCCCGCGGCGCGACCTATACATGCCGTCACTGCAACTCTTGAAGCTGGCCAAACGCGACACCGGTCACCGGTACCGGACGATAGATCCCGCAGGCGCTGGTCCCGAAGCCTTGCACAGCTTCGGGCGAAAGGACCATCCATGTTGAATGGTGCGCGCTGAGGTACTGACAGTCGATCTGCGTCACACCCTCCGGTGCGGCGAACGGAAACGGGTACGGGAAGATGACTGCATTACTCGGAACGTTCGTGACGAGTGACACATAGTTGAAGTTCTCGCCCAAGGTACGTCAGCTCGCCGGGCTTGCCCGCGGTGTATTCCTGCGCAGCATGGATCGGCCTGGATGATCGCGGGAAGTCGGAATTGGCGAACCCATCTGCGGACGGAGGGTTGATGAGGCTCCGCGCCGCGGACACAGGATCTGGGGTCAGCAGCGCGGAGGAGAAGCAAAGGCAGACGAGGATGCCGACCGGAATCATCTTCAGCTTTGCGGACAACCGGGCCGTCGTCAAGCCCAGCCTTCTCCTGCCAGATGGCACGCACCTCGTCCGAGTGCATCGCGATGGAGAGCAAGGCTCCGATGCAGACGGCACACGGCAGAAGCATCGTCTGCAACTGACCTGCCGCGTACGCACGATTGACGTAGTACACGAGGCCAAGGAGAGACCACGTTCCCGCGAAGGTGAGCGTGACCGTCGCCTGATCAACGACGGGATCCGCAACGGCATCCCTTCTCGACTGCGGGCTCTCATCAAGACCCACCCGGCGGCCGCCGAGCAGATGACGATCGGCATCACGACCAGCACCGGGCCGGGCACCTGCATCGGGGCCGTGCCCAGTCCTGATCCGAACAGCTTGATGAACGCGCCGACGAAGCTCAGGCTCAAGCGGCGAGCCGATGGCAAGCAGAAAGATCGGATATGAAGCGACGCCGAGGATCAATCCCAGCGAGCCATGCAGCCCGACCGCGCTTCCGGACCCGCGCCGTGGCGCCGAACAGGATCATCAATCCATAGACGACGGACGCTGCGAGCCCGAAGTCCTGCGAGTTCCACATCACCTCCGCACACGAGACCGATGAGCAATCAGGCGCCCCGGCTCGCACACGTCCGCGGTAAAGAAGCACAAGATCGGTCAGGCCGATCGCCATGACGAGAAACCCCGAGAACAGCCGGATCGGGAGCTCCTGAAACAAGCTGGCGATCGAGCTCGTCGCACCGAGCTGGTGAGAAGTCACGTACGTGAGGGGAACGACCAGCGCAAGTGCGAGCAGATATCCCTTCGACCCGAGCGCCCGTTTCACGATGCTCACTGCGAGCAGGACGGTCCCCGAGGCCCATGAGCGTCAGGAATATGGACATCGCCCCGACGAGCGCGCTGTCGAGAGGAGCGATTTCAGGGGCCAGAACAGCCAGCCGTAGAGCGTGGTGTATTGCGGGATGAATGTCGCGTCCGGGATCCTCCCGGCGACCGGCCCGAGCATGTCGTTGATCTCATTCTGGTTGTTGCTGACAAAGGTCATGAAGTCAAAGGTCCGGATCGCGCCGAGCACGTCGCAGAGACAGCAGATTGCCACAACCAGTCCCAGGACGACTCGGATCGGCCTGGTAAACCGCTGGGGCTGCACGACGGTGCCGAACAGCAGCAACAGGACGAGTGCCGCTATCGCGACGTGATTGCCGAATCCTTCCCAGATGCCGTCATGGAGCAGCTGCGGCCGTTCGATCGTCCAGATGCCCCAGACGAGGCCACACGATGCAAGCAAGGCCACGGCGGAGTCGATCCGTGGCGAATGGTGGCTCCGGAGAAAGATGACCGTGACGGCGAAGGCCATGACGAGAACACCGAGGTAGATCGGCTTGTTGACGTTCGCTGCGTCATTGCTGTTGTTGTCAGTCGCGATCGTTCCCGCAACCAGAATGGCCACGGTGCCGAGGGCGATTCGAGGAACGAGCGTCGTGACGGTGCGATATTCGGACGGCGCCGCCGGCAGCCCATTCCCCATGCGACGCACAGTATTACGGCTGCCGGGTGGATGCGCGAGCCTCGCGGTCAGGGATTTCTCCTACCGCGCGTTCCGTTACCCTACTGCGGTGTTGGCGAGAGCCGATAGACATCCAGGCATCAGTTCGAGGCTGGCTCCGCCATTCGGCCGGGCTGACGACCGACGCAACTGCCCGGACCTCCCGTAGGCTACCCGCGAATCCATGGCTGACAATGAGGATCGACTTTGAACTACTTCGAGGGGCGCACCATCCTGCTGACCGGCGGCACCGGCTCCTTCGGTCACCACTTCGCGCGCACCGCGCTCGATCACTGGAAGCCCAAAACGATCCGTATCTTCAGCCGGGACGAGCTCAAGCAGTCCGAGATGCAGCGCTCCTTCGACGACGACAGGCTCCGATTCCTGATCGGTGACGTCCGGGATCGCGATCGCATGCGGCGCGCTGTGGCGGGTGCGGACATCGTCATCCACGCTGCGGCGATGAAGCAGGTGCCGGCCTGCGAATACAACCCGTTCGAGGCAGTCCAGACCAATATCCTCGGCACCCAGAACGTCGCCGAGGCGTGCATCGAGGCTGGAATTCCGCGTGCGGTCGCGCTGAGCACCGACAAGGCGGTGAGCCCGGCAAGCCTGTACGGCGCCACGAAGTTGTGCGCTGAGAAGCTGTTCGTGCAGGCGAACGTGTACGCCGGCCCGAACGATGTGCGCCTCTCGTGCGTTCGCTACGGCAATGTCGTCGGATCGCGAGGCAGTGTCGTGCCGCTCTTCCGCAACCAGCGGAACACCGGCGAGCTGACCGTGACTGACGAGCGCATGACTCGTTTCTGGATCACGCTCGACCAGGCCGTGCAACTCGTCGCGGATAGTGTTGCGACCATGGCCGGCGGCGAGGTGTTCATCCCCAAGATCCCGAGCACGCACGTCACGGATCTTGCGGAGGCGATCGCACCCGGTGTACCCATCCGCTACACCGGAATCCGCCCTGGGGAGAAGCTCCACGAGGTACTGATCACGTCCGACGAGGCACGCCACACGTACGACATGGACTGGTGCTATGTCGTCGTCCCCGAGCACCCCTTCTGGGGCACGCGCGCAACGAGCCTCGGGACGCGCGTGGACGAGGAGTTCTACTACAGCAGCGACAGCAACACGGAATGGCTGGACGTCAAGCAACTTCGCGAGCTCCTCGACAAATGGCCCGCGGAGGCGCACGCCGGCACCAGCGCATGACTCGCGAGAGCCTGCCGGCCATCGCCGGAGGCATGCCGATCCGATCGCAGCCGCTCGCGTACGGCCGCCATCGGATGGATGACAGCGATGTCGACGCGGTGGCCGCGGCGCTTCGCTCGGGCACGCTGACGGGCGGTGCCGGCGTGGCGGCTTTCGAGCACGCCCTGGAAGCACGCTGCCAGGTGAGCCATGCCGTCGCAGTCTCCAACGGCAGCGTCGCGCTCGATGTTGCCGTCGCGGCACTTGGGGTGGGACCCGGGGACGAAGTGGTCACCACGCCGCTGACATTCGTGGCGACTGCAAACGCGGTGCTCCGGCTCGGTGCGACCCCGGTGTTCGCAGACATCGGCGACGATCGCTGCCTCGACCCTGCGAGCGCCGCGCGTGCAGTCACCGATAGGACGAAGGCGGTGATCACCGTTGATTACTCGGGGTTGCCCGCGGATATTCCCGCGCTGCGCGCAGCCCTCCCCCGCAGGTTACCGGTGATCGCGGACAGCGCCCATTCGATCGGCGGTTCGCTCGACGGGCGACCGGTCGGATCGCTCGCCGACATCACAACGCTCAGCTTTCACCCGGTGAAACAGATCACCACCGGCGAAGGTGGAGCGTGCCTGACCGCCGACGATGCGATCGCCGATTCGATCCGCCGCCGCCGCAACCATGGCATGACAAGCACCGCGGACGAACGCACCGGGGCGCTCTGGAAGTACGACGTCACCGTGCTCGGTGACAACTACCGGATCACGACGATGCAAGCCGCGCTCGGCGCGTCGCAACTCCGACGCCTTGATGAGATTGTCGCCGAGCGGAGCGAGTTCGCGGATCGCTACGACGCGCTGCTCGACAGACATTCCCGGCGTTGGGTTGCCTCCGCGACCCGCGGGCCGGCGAAGTGCGTGGCATCTCTACGTCATCGAGATTGATCCCGACGAGTTCGGGTGCGAGCGTGATGTCGTCATCGACGCGCTTCGCGCGGAAGGCATCGAGGCGACGCTGCACTATCCGGCCGTCCACCTGCTTTCGCTCTATCGCGAACGCGGCGGGGTTCCGGGAACGGCGCCGCGAGCGGAGCGGATGTGCGAGCGGTTGGTGACGCTGCCGCTGTATCCGACGATGGCCGAGTCCGACCAGGACGATGTCGTCACAGCGCTCCACCGAATCCAGGCATGGGCGGCGACGGGCGCAGCTGACCCATGACGCTGCGGGCTCTGCTCGCTCCCGATTGCGGACCCGGTGTCGGGTTGGGTCACCTCGAACGGATGCTTGCGCTCGCCGACGCGTTGCAAGCGGAGGCATCCGTGTCGTTGATCCTCCCCGGTGGAGACCTCGGACTGCGTCGGCGCGTTGAAGATCGCGGGCACGCGGTGGTGGTTGCTCCCGGCGAGACCGCAGCTCGCGTCGAGGACGTTGTGACAACGACGCCGACGGTGGACCTTGTGGTGCTCGACGGATACGTGTTCGACGTTCCGCTCCAACGTCGTCTTCGCGGTCGAGCTCCCCTGACTGTGGTCGATGACCTCGGGCATGCCGCTGACTGCGACCTCGCAGTGAATCCATCGCCGGGCGGCGATGATCTCCGCCCGACCGGCGCGAGCGCGTTCGTCGGCGGCGCTGCGTACGCGCTCATTCGGGCATCGTTCGTGGAGGCGCGCAGCGCGGTGCTGCAAACAGGCAGGGTGCCACGCACGGTGCTCGTCTCGACGGGCGCAACCGATATCGACGGTATCTCCGAACAAGTCGCTTCGGAACTCCTCGCAACGGATGCAACAGTCGAGGTCGTCAGGGTGGTCGGTCCGGATACCGACGACGTCCCTCGAAACCGTCATCCCCGTCTGACGCTGCTCGTCTCACCCGCCAGCCTCGCTGATGCGCTCGCTCGAGCCACGGTGTACGTCGGTGCGGCCGGCACCACCGCCGTGCAGGCCGCGTGCGTCGGTATCCCGTCGGTGATCAACGACGCGGTCGCCAATCAATCTGCTCAGGCGGCAGCGCTGGCCGGGGCGGGATGCGCGATCGTGGCCGGCTCCGATGAGCTGGCGTCCGAGTGTCTTCGGTTGCTTGACGATCCATCGCGTTGCGATGCGATGGCCGACCGTGGGCGCGCGCTTGTTGACGGCCGCGGTTCGATGCGGGTCGCCGATGCCGATGCGACGTCTCGTCGAAGGTCGACGCAGCTTGATGTCCGGAGCGCGAACCGTTGCCGTGATACAGGCCCGTGTAGGCTCGACGCGTTTTCCTGCGAAAGTCCTCGCTGACCTCTGCGGAAAGCCCATGCTCGAGCACGTCATCAGGCGCGCTGCACTGGCTGAGACCTTGGATGATGTGGTCATAGCGACCACCGTCGAGCCGGCCGACGATGTCGTGGCGGAGCTCGCTGTTGCATGTGGCGCATTGGTCACGCGTGGTTCCGTCGCCGACGTTCTCAGCCGATACGTGCTCGCAGCAGAGGAACACCATGCGGACGTGGTGATCAGAATCACGTCCGACTGTCCGCTCGTCGACCCCGAGGTTGTCGACCGTCTGGTACGCCTGCGCGCTTCGGCGGATGCCGACTACGCCAGCAATGAGCTGCCCCCTACCTTCCCGCAGGGATACGACGCCGAGGTGCTGACCAGGGCATGCCTGCGACGCCTTGACGTGGAGTCGACTCTCGACTACCACCGTGAACACGTCACCGCGCGGCTTCGCGAGCACGCCGATGAGTACCGCACAGCGAACCTCGTCAACGATCGCGACCTGTCATCAATCCGGCTTACCGTCGACGTTCCTGCCGATCTTGACCGTATCAGGACAATCCTCGGCGCGCTGCCGGCCGAGCCGCCGCCTGGCCTTGCTGCCGTGGTTGCATACTTCGAATCCGACCCGTCACTCTGGGACCAGAGCGGTCTTCCGGGAAGAGATGAACGCTACCGCGCTCAGCGCGATGCCGCACAGCACTCCTAGGCGAGCGTCAGTTCGAGCACGACGAAGCCATCGTCAGACAGCCCTGTGCGACTGAACCCAACCCGCTCAAAGGCGTGCATTGACGCCAGGTTCTCCTCGCGGGCCAGGGCCACCAGCCTCGTCGCCGTTCCCTCACGCTCGACTTCCGCGAGCGCCGCTCGCAGCATCGCCTGACCTATCCCCCGCCCTCGGGACTCCGGTGCGACGACGATCGAGAAGACCCCCGCACCGTCGTTGACGTCGACTCGCACCTGGCCGACGGGAACGCCGTTCTTCTCCGCAACCCAGAGCAGCCTGCGCGGATCAGCAAGTGTCGCCGCGAACCAACGAGCGTGCTCTGCATCGGAGACCGGACGCGCAATGGCGCTCGAGCGAACGGTGTCTGCGTCGTTGCGCCAGTCCCTGATCAACGACGCGTCATCCTCTCGTGCCGCACGCAGCGTCACGTCGGGTTCGCGTTCGGGCGTCAACGAACCAGGTCGTCCCAGCGGAGCACCTCGTCCTCCTCCAGCGCTCGCGCCGCGTGCCTGCCGACCACCTGATCAAGGTCGTGCACCGGAATACCGAAACCCGGGCGTTTGATGGCGAGATCGTCGCGCGTCAGCGTTGCGCCGGCCGCGACGTCGCGGCTTGCGACAATGCTCCGGCGTCCGAGGCGGAACATCTCCGCCTCTGCCTCGGTGACGCGCTTCACGCTCGACCCCAGAGACGCTTCAGCCTCGCGAATCGCGGTGACCATCGCCGCGAGCTCGTCGGGCTCCAGCGCGAAGGGGTGATCCGGCCCTTCCTGATCCCTGCTCAAGGTGAAGTGCTTCTCCACCGCGCACGCGCCGAGCGTTACGGCGACGACATCCGCCGTGTGCCCCGGCGTGTGATCGGACCAGCCGATCGGGAATCTGGAACGCTGCCTGGAGCGTTGGGATCGCGCGGAGATTGAGATCCTCGAAGCGCGGCGGGTAGTTCACCGCGCAGTGCATCACCAGCAGGTCACGAGCACCCGCCGCAGTCGCTGTGTCAAGGGCACGTTCGATATCGCCGAGGGATGCCATTCCGGTCGAGATGAGCAGTGGTTTGCCGGTTCGTGCGGCGCGCTCGATAAGTGGAAGGTGATTGACCTCGTATGAGGCGATCTTGTATGCGGGCACCCCGACGCCCTCGAGGAGATCGATTGCCTCCTCCTGGAACGGCGTCGAAAAGAACGCGATACCGGCCCTACTGGCATGCTCTGCCAGGTCCGCGTGCCACTCCCAGGGGATCTCGACTCGCTTGATGAGGTCCCAGACCGACTCGCGCTCGCCGACGAGCCCCTGGTCCTTGAGGTAGCTCATGTCCGGGGTTCGTCGTGAATAGAGGCCCTCGGCGGTGTACGTCTGGAACTTCACGGCGTCGGCGCCCGCCTCGGCAGCCACATCGATCAGGCGGAACGCGGTATCGAGATCCCGGTTGTGGTTCGAGCCGGCTTCGGCAATGACATAGCACGGGTGGCCGGGTCCGACAGGCCGGTCGCCGATGAGGAACTCCGTGTTGCCGTACCTGTGGGCGCTCACGAGTGGAGATCATAGAGAGCGGCAGTGCAACCCACGGCGGATTCCGGCGGGTACCCTTGGGCCGATGACGACGGAGCCGCAAGGGCAGCCTGGCGCCG
Organism: Candidatus Dormiibacterota bacterium; assembly: GCA_963757475.1. GTDB lineage: Bacteria > Chloroflexota > Dormibacteria > Aeolococcales > Aeolococcaceae > Palsa-851. Next base: position 128,512 of record CAVWRW010000002.1, on the reverse strand, counting down.
GCGGCATCGCCGTCGTGATCCCGGCATACAACTCGGCAAGGACGCTCGGCGCGGCGCTGGGATCCGTGGCGGCGCAGACGCATCGTCCCGGCGGCCGTGGTTGTGGGCGACGACCACTCGAGCGACGAGACTGCTGCCCTCGCGCGCCGCTGGCAGGGTTTGCTACCCGTGACCGTCGTCACCCTCGAGCGAAATGCCGGGCCGGCGGCAGCGAGGCGCGCGGCGATCGCTCAGGTCGACTGCACCGTTGGTCGCGCTCCTGGATGCCGACGACGTCTGGCTCCCCGACCACCTCGAAACGCTTGCGACCCTGCACGCCAAGCAGGGAGGCATCGTGTGCGCCGACGCGCTCCGCTGGCATCCCGGCGAGGGCATTCGCGGGGAGACCCAGCGGGACCACTTTCCGATTCCGCCACCCGAGCAGCAACTCCTCGACATCCTCCGACACAACTTCGTCTCGATCGGCGCGCTCTTTCCGCGCGTTGCCTACGACGAGGTGGGGGGCTTCCGTGACGGCGTGTCCGGCGCGGAGGACTGGGATCTCTGGATTCGGATGATTCGCGCAGGCCTCCGGGTGCACGGCGCCACCGTGCCGACCCTCCTGTATCGCGTCGAATCGAGCGGGCTGAGCCATCGCACCGACATCTTCGACACCTACGCCCGCGTCCTCGAGCGCGCTGTCCAGGAAGCGGGCGACGACCAGCAGCGAGCCGCCGCTCGCGACGCGCTCCACTGGATGAGGCGCCGGCGCGCGCTGGCCTCTGCGTACGCGCACGCGCGGGCACACCGGCCCTGGAAGGCGAGAGGCGCCGCGCTTGCCTCCCTGTCCGGATCCCCTCGCATCATCCTGGAGGCGGCAGGAATCCTGGTGTCACCGTCCATGGCGGTGCGGATGGGAGACGCCGTTCGCCACCGACGTTGGTGATCTCGGGACGAGCTGCCCGTCGAAGCCGGGGTCCCCGACCCGCTCGAGAGCCTCGGCCTGCGGCGGATCCTCCGCTCGGCCTCAGGGCTGTCGGGTGCATCGCTGATCGGCTCCGTGCTCGCGGTGGGCGCCGGATTCCTCGCCGCGCACTGGCTCGGCCCGGCTCGATATGGCGACGGGCAGTTCGTACTCCTGATCTACCTGTACGCGACGTTATTTCGGAGTGGTGTCTTCGAGGGGTCGATCCGTTCCGTCATCGATCACCTCGCTCACGATCAGCCCGAAGCAGCGCGACACGCCCAGAACGTTGGCGTGTCATTCGAGATGGTCGTCTCCGCGCTGCCGGGCATCGCACTGGTCATCGTCGGTTTTTTCATCTCCTCGGGCGCGGTGCAGTTGGGGCTGTTCCTCGCTCCGGTCGCCGTCATCGCCTCGAGCGGTAGCGGCTTTCTCTCGACACTGTGGTCGTCTCGGTCTCGCTTCGACGTCGTCGGCAAGGTGGCTGTCGCTCAGGCAATCCTCGGCCCGATGCTCCTCGTCGTACTCGTTGCGACAATCGGAACGGCCGGGATCTTCATCGCTCCCGCAGTGAGCTCGATCGTCTCCGCGGGGCTGTACTTCCTGTTCCGTCCGCCGCTGGGACTTCGCCCATCCTTCGACACACGCGCCGCCGGTCCGTTTCTGCGGGTCGGGTTTCCGCTCGGCTTGCTTGCGGAGGTGTACTGGGCGTACCGCCTGATCGGCAGCACCTCGATCGCCATCGCTTCCTCATCATTCGTTCTCGGGCTCTACACGTTCGCGGCCGCACCGATCGCTGTCGCAACAAGCGCGATCGGCGGTATCCAGGCCGTGCTGTTACCGACGATATGGCGCGAGTTGAGCCGTGGCGCATCCGGGCCGGCGTGGACTCGTCATGCGGAGCGCATCACGATCGCCATAGGACTGATCGCCGCAAGCGTCGCAGGCCTCGGCCAGGCGGGCTTCGCACCGCTGGTCATGGCCTTTCTTCCGAGCTTCGTTCCATCGATCCGGCTGTTCGACATTCTTGCCCTGACGATTCTGCTCCTACCGATCGCCACGGTCCCGTCGCTCGTGCTGGACTCGAAGCGAGTTCAACCGCCAGAAGCGGCACCTCTCGATCTGGACTGCCGCACTTATAGTCAATATCGTCGCGAACGTGGTCGTGCTCCGCGCCGGTTGGGGCGCGCAGCTCGTCGCGATCAATGATGTCTGGGTGCAGTTCCTTGTCGCCGCGGTTATCTTCGAGACGGCCGCGCCGCACATCTGGGACGTGGGGCGGCGGCGCTTCGCGCTGTACGTGAAGATGGCACTCGTGCTGGCGGTGGCAGTCGCGCTGACCATCGTGCTCGACATCGGCGTCACCGGACTACGGCCCGGCCACCTTGATGTCACCGCCCTGCTCGTTCGCTGCGCCGGCACTGCTCTCGTGTGGACGGTGATCGCGATCCTCTTGCTTCGACCGAGACGTATCTTCACCACTGCCACGGGCTGAGCGCTGTCTCGGGAAGCTCTGGTATCTGCGCGGCAAGCCGAAAGGCGATTCATTAGCGATACTTCCCCGATGCCACGACGTGGGATCGCTCCAGCAGCGTTCGTTGCCGCGGTGGTGCTGGCGATCTGGCTCGTCTCGGGCGTCGGCGTTGGCGACATCGCGAAGTTCATCGGATACGAGCTTGCCTTCGTGCTCATTCCCGGAGCCGCGCTGTTGTGGGCGGTGCGCGGGCGGCGTCACGGACCATTGCTCACGATCGGACTCGGGTGGCCCATCGGCCAAACCCTCGAGATCCTTGCCTTCAGCGCGACTGCCGCGATCGGCGTACGCGGTTTGTTTGTCATCTATCCGATCGTTGTGGCTGTTCCATGCGCCTTCATCATCTGGCGCCGGTCGCCGCATGGAGCGAGGGACGCAGACGAGGAACCGATGTCGGGGCGGCTCCTCTGGACGGCGGCCGTGGCGATGGCACTCGGGATTGGCTACCTCGCCTTTGCGTTCATCCCCCAGGCGCCGCTGCCGTCAACGACTTAGCCGGTGCAGTACTTTCCGGATTTCGCCCACTTCGTCGGGTTGATTGCGGAGGCAAAGAACCATTGGCCCGCAACGAGCCCCGGTCTCTCTGGATTCCCGCTGCACTACGAGTGGTTCGTCTTCGACCACATGGCGGCCGTCAGTCAGGTGACGGGCGTGGATATATCGACAATCGCGTTCCGGTTGGACTTCATTCCGACGTTGCTGGTGCTGGGATGTCAACTGATGCTGCTGGGTCGATTCATCGGCCGATCCGCCTGGACCGGCGTCATTGCCATCGCCCTTGTGTTCCTCCTCGGTCCACTCGACCTCACCAAGGACATTGACGGTCCGACTCCGTTCTCGGACGCATTCAATTTCCACCTCTGGGCAAGTTGGACATTTGCCTTTGGACTGATGTTTCTCCTGGCATTGATGTATCTCCTGACCGAGCGACTACGGGACGCATCGTGGCGATCTGGATCGAGCCTGCGAGCATGGTCCCTGATCGCGCTGCTCATGATCGGTTCCTCGGGTGCCAAGGCAACGATCCTGCCGGTCTTCGTCGGAGGCACAGGGCTCTACGGCCTGCTCCAACTCTGGCGCCGGCGCACGCTTCCCGCGAATGTCATCGTGGCCGTCGTCCTCGGCGCGATCGTTTTCGTGCTCACCTTTCTCATCGTGTACGGCGGCGGAGTCCCAGGGACGACGATCCAGCCCTTCGCGGTGTTGAACACCACAGTGCCAGAGACGGTAGCCGGCCACATCTCGAGCCACGCGCTCCGCGACGTCGCGCGGGTCACCGGTTATGTCATGAGCCTGGGCGGCATCCTCCTTCCGCTCGCCGGTGCGCTGTATCTCCTCCGGCGCCGGCACCGAGCGGAGATGCAGAACGTCGCGTTGTACCTCTGCTTTGTCGTGGTTGGTGTGCTCATCGCCAACGTCGCGCACCAGGTCGGCGACAGCGAGCTGTACTTTCTCGACACCGGATACGCAGCGGCGACGATCGTTGCTGCCGAGGGGCTCCGCGTCGCATGGCTGGATCTGGGGACGGCCATCCCGATCTCGAGACGTACGGCGCTCATCGCATTCGTCGCGTGGATCGCGCTGCTCATCGCCGCCGTCGTCATCACGTCACCGTCGCTCGCACACCCAGCGGGGCTGCTGGTCCGATACGGTGCCATCGCTGTTGGCGGCGCGGTCTTTGTTCTGCTGACCGCGCTGCTCGTCCGAAGGCGCCATGCGCCGGTGTCCGGGATCATCGCCCTTGCGCTCATTCCGATCCTCGCGGTCAGCGCGCTTGCAACACCGATCCAGCTTGCACCGACTGCGAAACGAGTGCTCACCGGCAAACCGATCACGGTGACGGAGGCAGATCCTCAGACAGTCCGCGGCTTGACGCCCGGACTGCTGCTTGGACTTGACTGGCTACGTGACCACACGCCCACGAGCACCGTGATCGCGGTGAGCAACCACTGGGTCGATCCGGCTGAGACCAACGGCCGCTACTACTACTATTCGGCCTTCTCTGAACGGGAAGTCTTCGTCGAGCCATACAACCCTGTCGCGTACGGGCTCAACTACCCACCGGAGACACCCGCCTTTGCTGCATTCCAGTACCGGACGCGGCTGAACGATGCTGTGTTCAATCACGCGGATGCAGCAGCGCTCCGAATCCTGACGCAGCAATATGGTGTTCGCTTCCTCTTCATCGACCGCTTGCACCACGACGCCGACCCTGCGCTGTTGAGGCTTGGCCGAGTTGTCTTCAGTGACGGCGACGCGACCATCCTCGCGGTCTCCTGATGTTTCGCGCGTCGAAGAGCCTTGCGCGACCCGGGCTATACTCCCGGCGATGACAGGATCGGAACCGGTCACGCGCGTCCTGGTCATCGGGTGGGGCTTTCTGGGATCCGCGATCGGCCAGAGGCTCCTCGCCGACGGGCGCCGTGTCAGGGGGCTGACCCGTTCGCACACATGGCGTACCGATGCGGGCAGTCGTGCCGGGGCGGACATCACCGTCGGTGATGCACGCGACGCGGCGATTCTTGACGAGGCCTTACGTGACATCGAGCATGTCGTCTTCGCGGTGGGTGGGCATTCACCGCCGACCGCAGCTGCGCAACCATCAGCCGCGGCGATGGAGATGTTGCTGCCGCTGCTCGCCGTCATTGAGGCGTTGCGCGAGCGACCGCACGTCGGACTCACGTACATGTCATCCGGTGGCGCGGTGTACGGCAATCCACTGCGGTTGCCGGTCAGTGAAACCGATGCGCCACGACCGATCTCTCCGTATGGTGCTTCCCACCTGTCCGCGGAAACGTACGCTGAGATGGCTTCGCGGCGATCGGGGTCGCTGCTGCAGATTGCTCGTTGTTCCAACGTCTATGGCCCGCGTCAGGCGCACGGAGGAGATCAAGGAGCTGTTGCGATCTTCCTACACCGCATCAATCACGGCCAGCCCATCAAGGTTTTCGGTGATGGATCGGCGCTCAGGGACTACGTTTTCGTCGAAGATGTGGCCAGCGTTGTGAGCCGTCTGGTCGCTGATCGCATCGAGGCAGGAACCGTCAACGTCGGTTCCGGAGTTCGGCATGACGGTCCTTGACGTCGCGCGAACGATCAGCGATGCCATCGGCAAGGAGGCGATCATCGACTACCAACCACCGCGTTCCTACGACGTGCGCGACATCGTCCTCGATATCACGCGGCTTCGGACCTTGCTGCCCTATACGCCAACGGATTTCCGCCTTGGGCTCGCGGCAACGGCTGCTGCGTACACAGAGGACATTCCCGGCGCGTCGACGATCGCTTAGCGGCGGTCAATGCCCCGGGCGCTTCGCGACTTGCGGATCCCGCGCGAGCCTGACATACAGGTCGCTGTGCGCCTCGAGCATTCGCTCCATCGTGAATCGCTGATCGAAGCGCGTGAGAGCGGCTTGCCGCATCCTCTCGGCAACCGACGGGTCGCCGAGGATGCGCGCGATCGACGTCGCCAGTGCACTGACGTCGTGTGCAGGGACGAGGAAACCAGTCTCGTCCTCGATGACCGCCTCGGGCATGCCGCCAACATCCGTCGCGACAACCGGGACGCCCTGGCTCATGGCTTCCAGCACGACCAATGGCAGCCCCTCGATCTCCGAGGCAAGCACGAAGACGTCTGCCGCGCGAAGCAGATCCCACGGATCACCGACGGAGCCGGGGAACTCGACACGGTCACGCATGCCGAGCGCTTCAGCGCGCGCCTTCATCGCGGGGAGCTCCGGTCCATCGCCGGCAAGGATTGCGCGGATGGTCGGGAACTGCGCCGCAAGCTGCGGCATCGTATCGATGATGACCGCCTGACCCTTCGTCGGCGTGAAGTTGGCCAGGCAGACGATGACGGGATCGTCGGCGGGGAGCCCGAGTCGCTGACGAGCGCCGGGATCGGCTGCGTATGGAATCGAGCGCGCCCCCCACGGGATGATCTCCATCATCGAGCGCGGGAAGCCACGGGCGACGAGCGCCTCGGCGGGACGCTCGGCGGGAACGACGAGTGCGTCGAGCGACCTGCGCAACCCGGTGATCGACCCGTCGCTCCACGGGTGCCAGGATGCTGCGAGGCATGGCGGTGCTGCACACCGTCATGACGCAGCTTCGTGCGCAGCGTGCTCCCGCGAGCACCGCCGCAAGCGCGCTCGTCGCCCCCGGGTAGCCGCCGTTGATGGCGTGGACGACGTCGAGCTTGTACGGCTTGAACGCGGCTTCGAGGCGAGGACGGTTCACCGGCAGCGTCGCGTAGCGGAGGGTGTCGTGCCCCACGCGCAGCGCCGACGGTGAGAGGTGCAAGCCAAGCGCAAGGCTGCGGATACGCGAGGGGTGCGACTCCGTGCCGAAGCTGGGCTCTGCGCGACCAGCGGGCTCGCTCGATCTCGATGACGGAAAGGCGGTGGCGGGCTCGACTATCCTCACCACGTGCACATTCAGATCCCGGCGTTCACGAAGGCCCAGGAAATCAATGAACTCGCGCCACGGGGGCACGAACACGTGCACCTCGAAGATGTCGGTGTCGATCCCGCGCACCACATCTCGAACGTAGGTCTCGGCACCGCCGATCCGCGATGCGTGGCTGTAGAAGCCGATCCGGATCCTCTCGCCGCCTTTCACCTCGGGACCCATCATGGCAAGTCGGCCGTTCCATCCGGTCGTGGCGAATGATCCTCGATCTCGGATGCGGATCCAAGAAACGGCCAGGTGCCATTGGTGTCGATATCAACCCTGCATCCGGCGCGGACGTCATTCATGACCTCGACGCCTACCCCTACCCTTTCGAGACCTCGACCGCTGATGAGATCTATCTCGACAACGTCCTCGAGCATCTCGCGAACGTCATTGCGACACTCGAAGAGATCCACCGCATCGGCAAGGCTGGATGCCTCGTGCGGATCGACGTGCCATATTTCCGCTCGCGCTGGGCTGCAGTCGATCCGACCCATCGCCATGCGTTTACCGTCGACTTCCTCGGATACTTCGATCCATCGCATACGTTCTTCAACCAGTATCACTACTCGCCTGCTCGCTTCTCGATAGAGCGCGTGACGTTCAACGAGCGATTCCCATCAAGCGGCATGCGAGGGCTCCTGGCTCGCGCCGCGAACCGCTGGCCCGAACGCTACGAGCAGCACTTCGCGCCACTCATGCCACTTGATGAGTTGACCTTCGTGCTGCGAGTGATCAAGGACTAGCCAGGCGACCCGCCGGGAGCGTCCAGTCTGCGACATTGGCGTCGAGGAAGCGAACGATCTGCTCGAGCGCCTCCTCCTCGGTGTCGCATGGACGCAGCACCTGCGCGAACTGCACGGCGGCGGCCGGTCGCACAACGCAGAAGCGCGGAAACGTCAGCGCCAGAATCGGCTTTCCGAGATGCACTGCCTCGTAGAGCGCAGTGCTCGGGTAATCCGTGAAGACGCGCTCCATCTCGCCGGCCACCTCGGTGAACGGCCGGGTCTCATATGCAACGTTGGTCAGCGTTCGACGCGCGATGACTCCTGGAATCGGATCGACCGACTGATCACTCGACGGGAGTGCCTTCCAGATGAAACGAAGGTCAGGCCGCGATGCCATCAGATCAAGAAGGCGCAGATGCCAGCGGTAATACCACGCGTCGTCGAAATTGCAACCGCCCACGTAACTCGAGTTGCCGAGCAGGAACGACGGTACATAACCGACCGTGACCGCGCGGTGCGCTTGAGCCGGCAGGCGCTCGCGCAGGGATGCAACTCGCGGCGCGTAGAAGGCTACCCGCGGCGCCGTGACCCCGAGCCGTGCCGCAGCCGCATCCAATTCGTCTGCCATCGTGGGGTCACTCGCAGCGAACTCATCGAAGTCTCCGGTCTGCGTCATCAGCCAGGAGTTGTACGAGAGCAGATGGTCGCCATGTTGCACCAGTACTCGTGAGATGCCCAGTGACCTGGCGGCGATCAGACACGTGAATTCCTCCAGCGAACTCGGATTCGCTGCCGCAAGACGGTCAATCCCAAGACGGGAGATCTCACCCCGCATTCGCCTCGCGGCGGTGGCGACGGTCACGCAGAGGCCGCGGAGGAACATGGCGAGCCTTGTCTCGAGAATGGCCGAGGCACCCGGTACACCGGTCCACACATCGAGCTCTGCGAGCAACGGTTGCACAGCCGGCTGCAGCACGTTGACCGGTCGAACCGACAGATCGATACGCCGGCCCGGCAGGTGGCGCGGCGGCAGCGCTGGATCGATGATGCGAGTTGACGAACCACCGCGCGTGATGAACACCGTGTCGCGTCCGGCGCGACGCTCATCGGCCGCGAAGTCGTCCGCACCGTAGCCCGCGTACCACAGCATCAGCGTGGTCGCGTGGCGATCGGGGCCCGTCGTGTGTCGCCGGTACATCCGGCGATACGGGCCGAGCGAATGCGAGAGTTCACGCCGCACACGGACGCGCAGCGACGAAGCACGCACCTCGGCAGACACCGACGCGTCGTCACTGCGTGCAACAAAGGGAATGGATCGCGCGGCAGCGATCAATGGCAGGAGTTGTGCGGCGAGTGGAACGTCACCGAGGCTCGGCCAGAACTGCAGATGGCCATTGTGATAGCCGGTGGGCTCGATGGGACCCGTCTTGCCGACGTAGGTGATCGACTTCAGGCGCGAGTGCATCGACGGCGCCGGCGAGCATTTGCGCGCTCACGACAAGCGAGTTGACCGACGGCACTATCATCTGCGCGCACGAACGCGCGACGCCGTCGAGGTGGCATACCGCATCGAGACGGTCGAGCCAGTCGAGCAGCCAGCGTTGATACGCGACCGGATCCCGGCAGATCTCGGGCTGAGCGGTGTGATCGTCAAGCACCGACGGCGTCAATCCGGCGCACCGGCATGCCTCGAAGGCGGTTGCGGTGAGCGCAACCACGGTGCCGGGATCGGTGAGCCGGTATTCGCCAGCGTCGTGCACGAAGATGGCGGGTACGGCCATTGAACCGAATGCTAACCTGAAAACGAACGGATACAGTTCGTATCTCGTCGCCATCTCGACGGAGGACGGAGCCATCGGTGGATGACTGGATAGCGCAGCAGGCGGACACTGAAGCGAGCAGCTGGGAGACAGCCATTGCGCGCTTCTACCCGCAGCACGCGGACGTGTGGACCGATCCAGCCAAACAGGTCCACGCTGTGACGCACGAGTGGAATTTCCTGGATGCACTGGAGTTTGTTCCGTGGCGCACGCTGATGCACGGCCGCGACCTCCGAGTCCTCGACCTCGCTGCAGGCACCGGATGGCTTTCCGCCTACCTGTCACGCTTCGACGAGATCGCCACCATCGATGCGCTTGACTTCGAGCCGAAGCAACCTGGAAGTCATGCTGCCCGGTGTCGTCGAGCGCATGGGTGGCACCGCGTCGAAGATCCATCCAATTCGTGCGCTGTTTGCACCGCTGCTCGTTGCGGACGGCACCTACGACCTCATCGTGGCGAGCTCTGCGCTGCACCACGCGCCACGCATGGATGACGTGCTGCAGGAGTGTCACCGCGTCATCAAGCGGGATGGCGTGATGGTGCTGCTCAACGAGACTCCACTGGACACCCTCCGGTACCTGTACAAGATGGCTCGCGTCGGCCTTGGGATCACGGTGCAATCCATTCGCGGCAAGTACGTTGCGTGGTCGCCGTCCATCGCGAGCAGCGGCATCCTCTATGACCCATACCTCGGTGACGTCGCCTATTCGTTCGACCAGTGGCGATCGGTGTTCGCGCAGACCGGCTGGTCGTGCCGGGTCATCAGAACCGGCCTCAGCAGCTACAAGCGTCCCTCGCCGCGCCCAGCTCGTCTCACCCATTTCGTGCTGCGCCCTCTGGGCTGACCGGGGCTCTCCATGCGAGTGCACTACCACACCGATTGCTACTGGTTCGGGGGGAGCGAGGTCGTCCTCCTTCTCCACCTGGAAGCGGCGTTCAAGCGTGAGGGCGAACGGCCCGTGTTCACGTACCGGGCTTGCTCTGAATACGAGGCGGGACTACGCGCGCAGGCCAGCTCGAGGATCCATGCAACGCGCCTCAAGCTGCCCGATCCTGCAGACCTGAAACAGGCGCTATCCCGCAACCGTTCGCCTCGCGTCGGGCGCGCGCTCCGGGGTGGTGTCTCTCTCCTGCCGCTCAGACAACTCTGCATGGCCTGGGACATCGGCAGGTTGTACGCGATGTTTCGCGCTGAGCGGCCCGACGTGGTCCATATCAACAATGGCGGATATCCGGGAGCAATCTCGTGCAGCGCTGCAGCGATTGCCGCGCGCATCGCCGGGATTCCCGCAATCGTGTACGTGGTGAACAACATCGCGGTGCCGTACGAGCGCCCAAGTCGCGTGCTCGACTATCCACTGGACCGTCTCGTCGTCCGATCCGTTGACGTCTTCGTCACGGCATCGATGATCGCTTCGAAGGCCCTCGAATCCGTGTTGCGGCTGCCTCCGGACCAGCACACCGTCATCCCCAACGCCGCAGCAGCCGGCGACGGTGGATCGCGTGAACGCGCCAGGCAGACTCTCGGCATCCCGGATGACCGTCTCATCCTGCTGGTCATGGCGCGTCTCGAGCGGCGCAAAGGCCATGCCGTCCTGCTCGGCGCGATACCGCAGCTGCCGCAGGCGATCCGCGACCGAGTGCTCGTGCTGATTGCCGGCGATGGACCGGAGCAGCACGCGCTGCAGGCACAGGCCGAAGCCCTGAACATCGCGGATCGCGTGAGATTCCTTGGGCATCGAGAGGATCGTTGGTCGTTGTATGCGGCCGCCGACGCATTGGTGCTGCCGTCAATCGGCCACGAGGACATGCCGATCGTCATCATCGATGCGATGGCCGCGAGCCTTCCGGTTATCGCGACCCGCGTGGCCGGCATCCCCGAGCAAGTGGTCGACGGGGTCACCGGGCGGCTCGTGTCGCCCGACGACCCGGTGTCCCTCGGGGCTGCGATCGCCGAGGTCCTCGCCGATGCGGATGGTCGGGCGAGGATGGGCAGCGCCGCACGCGATCGTTACGATGCGAAATACACACCACGCGGTTTCGTCGATGCGTATCGACGGTTGTACTCCTCGGTGCTTGCGCGCAAGCGGCGTGCTGTGCCTCGCGAGGAACACGCGTGCATCTGAACAGCGTTCTTCTGTTCCGTCGTTACCTGACACCACTGTTCACGACCGGCAGCCATGTGCTCGAGATCGGGCCCGACGGTGACCCTTCCACGTACCGCCAAGAGGTCACCACATCGGTGACATGGTCGACCGCTGATCTCGCGTCAGAGGTCGACTCCCATGGAGAGCGGCTATGGGGCACGGGCAGCGGAAAGGAGCTCACGTATCGGATGACCTCCGAGTACGAGATCGAGGCGCCGGAAGGAACCTTCGACATCGTCGTGTCGGGACAGGTGATCGAGCATGTCCGCAAACCCTGGATCTGGCTCCGCGAGCTGGCGCGTGTCTGCAAGCCCGGTGGTCTCGTCCTGACCGTGAACCCGGTGAGCTGGCCGTACCACGAAGCCCCGATCGACTGCTGGCGTATCTATCCGGAGGGTATGCGCGCGCTGTGCGATGACGCAGGGCTCGTGGTCGAACTGTCGCTGTACGAGAGCCTGGAACCACGTCCGCTCGCGTTCTATCCGGGCAAGTCGTACGACGCCGGACGAGGCCCGAGGGGTCGTGCGCTCAACAAGGTCAAGGCGCTCACCGGCTACCCGTTGACGATCGCGTTCGACACCGTCACCGTCGCTCGCAAGCCGGTGAGCGACGCGAACGCGGAGAGCCGCTAACCGTCAGCGACGCGGCCGCTGCGCCACCAGGAGACGGTGCGACGAAGTCCGGTCTCGAGCGGAACTTGAGCGTGCCAGTCGAGTTCGCGCACTGCCACAGTCACATCGGGACACCGCCGCTTTGGATCGTCCACGGGAAGCGGTTGCAGCTCGATGGACGATGCGCTCGAGCAGATGTCGCGCACCAGCGCGGCCAGCTCCAACATGGTGACCTCGTGGGGATTGCCGAGATTCACCGGTAGCGCATAGTCCGACGCGAGCAGGCGAATCAATCCCTCGATGAGGTCGTCGACGTAGCAGAGGCTGCGCGTCTGCGACCCGTCGCCGTACACGGTGATCGGCTCGCCGGCCAGCGCCTGCGTGACGAACTGCGGCACAGCCCGTCCATCGTTCGCGCGCATCCGCGGGCCGAACGTGTTGAAGATGCGCGCGATGCGCACTTCGACATTCCGTGCGCTCTTGAACGCTATCGCGAATGCCTCCGACACACGCTTCGACTCGTCGTAGACGCTGCGCGGCCCGACAGGATTGACATTGCCCCAGTACGACTCCGGCTGCGGGTGCACGGCCGGGTCGCCGTACACCTCGCTCGTCGACGCGAGCAGAAACCGCGCACCTTTCTCCTCGGCGAGGCGGAGCGCATGCATCGTGCCGAGGGTGCCGACCTCGAGCGTCTCGATCGGATGGCCCAGGTAGTCCGGAGGCGACGCAAGCGACGCGAAATGGAGCACGGCATCGACGGGGCCGTCGACATCCCACACGCCGGACACATCGTCGGTGCGCAGGGTGAACCGCGTCTCGCCTTCGAGGTGGCTGACGTTGCTCCGCCGGCCGGTGATGAGGTTGTCGACGGCGATCACCTCGGCGCCGTCGGCGAGAAACCGGTCAACGAGGTGTGAGCCGAGGAAACCCGCGCCGCCCGTCACGACGACACGCGACGGCGTCCAGGTCATCGTGCCGCGACGAGCTCTGCAGCCGGCGTCGCCCGCGGTCGCGAGGCCTTTGTGGAAACGGGCTTGCGAATCGGCCTGCCCACGCCGATGTACGTGAAGCCCTCATCCACCAGCGCGTCCACGGGCAGACAGTTGCGACCGTCCACAACGAGGCGCCGGCGCACAAGCGTCGCCACGCGCCCCCAGTCGAGGCCGACGTACTCCGGCCACTCGGTGACGACCAGCACCGCGTCCGCACCGGCGACACACGCATACGGGTCATCGACGAGCTCGGTATGCGGTAGCAAAGGCCGCGCGTTAGCCATCGCGACGGGGTCGGTGGCCACCACCAGCGCACCGAGATCCTCGAGATGCCGGATGACATCGATCGACGCTGCCTGCCGCACATCGTCGGTGCCCGGCTTGAACGCGAGGCCGAGCACGGCGATCCGCCGCTTCGCGAGCTTTCCGTTCAGCGCGCGCTGGACCTTGGCAACGAAGCGGCTGCGCGCCTGCTGGTTGATCTCCACTGCGGCGCGAAGCAGGTGAAAGCTCTGCCCGTGATAGCTGGCGGCCTGGTCGAGCGCGCGCACATCCTTCGGGAAGCATGAGCCCCCGAATCCCAGGCCCGCGCCGAGAAATGCGCGGCCGATGCGTTCGTCGGTCCCGATACCGTCGGCCACTGAGCTGACGTCTGCATCAGTGAACTCGCAGAGCTGCGCCATCTCGTTGATGAACGAGATCTTCAGCGCGAGGAAGGCGTTCACCCCGTACTTGATCAGCTCGGCGCTCGTCGAGTTGGTGATCCGAATCGGTGCGTCGAGGTGGCCGAAAAGGCGCGCGATTCGCTCGCACGCGTCGTGATCGTCGCCGCCGATGACCACCTGTGGCGGCTGGCGGAAGTCCCGGACGGCGCTGCCCTCGGCGAGGAATTCCGGGCACACGGTCAGGGGCACCACCCGCCCGCTGCGCTTGCAGAGCGAGCGCAATGAAGCTGTGGTCCCCGGGGGAACAGTGCTCTTGATGGCGATCACCGTCTCGGGCCCCGCGTGGCGTACCGCCTCGCTGAGTGCCGAGCGCACCTGCATCAGGTCGGCGCGACCATCGCTGAGCGGTGGGGTCCCGACGGCGATCATGATCACCGCCGCTCCCTCCATCGCCGTCGCGGCGTTGTCGTGAAGGACCAGCGTGCCGCGCTTGAGCACCTTCACAAGGAGATCGTCGAGCTGCGGCTCGTGAATCGGTGCCTTACCCCGGCGGAGCAGATCGAGCCGGCCCGGGTCGATGTCGAGCAGGCGCACGTCCACACCGGCGTCCGCGAGGCAAACCGCGGTCACCAGCCCGACGTAGCCGGCACCCACCATGCAGAGTGGATTCGGACGGTCGGATTTCCCTGGGCTGCGTGGTGTCACAGCCGCCAACAATACGGGTCGGGGCGGAGTCCTAGGCCATCGCTGAGCGAACCGGGAGGCCCGGCGGGGAACCGCCGCCGGTTTCGCGACCTCGAGCAGCCTCGACGATGCCTGCCCAGAATCCCGCGCCCCAGGCCACGTGCATCACCGCGAAAGCTGCGGGAATTCGCATGCGGACATCGAGCGGCTCTCCTCGCCCTGCCACCTGGCCGGCCGCAATGCACGAAGCTGCGTAGGTAACGGCTCCGGCGAGCGCGAGGCGACGGCCTCGCCCGGTCAGCACCATCGCTGCCGCCACAGGGATGCCGGCGACAAGCGCCGGGGCAACCAGGTGGTACGGACGCACCACGCTCGGGCTCTCGCGCGCGACCCGCACCTTGCCCCGGCCATACCGGAAGTACTGCCGGCCGAGCGCCTGCAAACCGCTGCGGACGTGGTATTTCGTCCGGATATCGGGACTGAACACGATCCGTCCGCCGGTGTCCCGGATGCGCTCGTTGAGCTCGTAGTCCTCGTGCGGCGGGTACGCCTCATCGAAGAGGCCCACACGCTCGAACGCGCTGCGCCGGAAGGTGCCGAGGAAGACTGTCGGCATCTCCTCCTCGTGGTCCGAGTACCGGAAGCGCGCGCCGCCCACACCAAACGGCGAGCTCATGGCACGTGCGATCGCGCGTCCCGACGCCCCCTCCCCGACCGCGTCCTGGCGCCCGCCGACATTGTCAGCACCGGTCGACTCCAGCAGCGCAACCGACCGGCTCAGATGGTCCGGCCTCCACTCCGCGTGACCGTCCTGGCGGGCGATGACATCGCCCCTGCTTGCGGCGATCGCGAGATTCAAGCCGGCTGCCTGCAAGCGGCCGGGATTGTCGATGAGGCGCACCCGTGCGTCGCGCGCGCCAATTGCGCTCACGACGTCGCGGGTGCGATCGGTCGAACCACCGTCGGCCACGATCACCTCGAATCGATCCGGCGGATAGTCCTGAGTCAGAACCGATTCCAGGCACGCCTCGATGTAGCGCTCTTCGTTGAGCACGGGCAGGACCACGCTCACAAAGACGGCGTCGGATGCGGCTTGCTTCGCCCGAGGACTTCATGGTGTACGCGGCACGGTAGGCTACTTCGATGATCGCCCAGAAGGTTCCGGGCGCCACGGTCGCGGCGGGCCGGCGAGGAATCCTCGCCTCAGAGCGAAAGCTGCTCCTGGCAGCGGGTGACACCGTCCTCGTGGCGGCGTCCCTGATCATCGCCTTCAATCTCCGTTCCGGCCTGATCCAGCACGCCGAGCTCACGATCCCCTGGCTCGGAGTGCATCTCGTCACCGCGATCTGGCTTGCAACTGCGCTCGTGGTCGACGCCTACGACCTCCACGCCGCCGTCAGCGTGCGGGCGATCTTCCGGGTCGTCGCCACGACCACAGCGATTGAAGACGATCGCTCTGCTCGTCGTCTTCTTCATCGCGCCGTACGGGGTCACACGACCGACCATCCTCATCTGGGTGCCGGTGGCCGCATTCACCGTGCTGTGCTGGCGGCTGCTCTATCGGCGGGTTTTCGCGCGAGCGATCTTCGCCGGACGCATCGTTCTCGTCGCCGACCCGGACACGATCGACCGGGATTGGCGCGATGTCGAGGAGCATCTCGAGGGCCTCTATCGCGTCGTTGGCGTCATCCACCCGGCGCGACACCGACGCGGTCAACCGCCTGACTGCAGCAGCGACGGGGCGTGACGCTGACCAGATCGTCCTCGGAGCCGAGGAGGACCTCTCGACCGAGCTGTTCCAGAGCCTCGTCGACTGCTACGACCGCGGGCTCGTCGTGCGCTCCATCGCGGATATCCACGAGGAGCTGACCGGCCGCCTGCTCGTGGAGCGGCTCGCCAGACCTGGCTGCTCTCACTGCAGCAGCGCGGGGAGACGTCGCGCATCTACGCGATCTTCAAACGGTTTGTCGACATCGTCGCCGCGCTCATCGGGTTGGTTGCCCTTGGCATCCTCCTGCCGTTCGTCTGGATCGCGCTCAAGCTGGAGGACGGCGGTCCCCTCTTCCACCGCCAGGAACGTGTCGGCCACTTCGGGAAGCCGTTCCAGATCGTCAAGCTGCGCACGATGCGCGTGCACTCCGAACAGGACCTGAACTGGACCGAGGAGAACGACTCCCGCATCACACGCGTCGGTGGGGTGTTGCGCCGGCTCCACCTCGACGAGATGCCACAGGCGTGGAACATCCTGCGCGGCGATATGAGCGTCGTCGGCCCCCGGCCCGAGCAACCGAAGTACGTTGAAGAGCTGCGCAAGACCATCCCGTACTACAACACGCGGCTCTCGGTCCGTCCCGGGCTCACGGGCTGGGCGCAGGTCAACTACGGGTACGGCGGCGACATCGGCGGGTCGACGCGTCAAGCTCTCCTACGACCTGTACTACATCAAGCGGCAGTCGGTCGCACTCGACCTGCTGATCATCGCGCGCACGGTCTTTGCAGTGGCCACGCTCAAAGGCCGCTGAGCTCGATCCACGTCTTGCCATTTCAGGAATTCGCGCAAACCCTCCCAGGGGTGCTGGCCGTTGCATTCCTCCCGGGCTTCGCACTGGCAACGCTGCTTGCCCCGTCGTGGCGCGCCTGGCAGCGCCTTGCGCTGGCGCCGGGATTGTCCGCGGGATTCATCGGCGTCTACGGGCTGGTGCTGCATGACATTCACGTCCCGTTCGAGGCAATCACGGTGCTTCCCGTCCTCGTGGTGGTCGGCGTCGCGGGGGTCGTGCGCTGGCGTCGTAGCGAGCCGAAGCCCGCTGTAGCGCATCCGTGGTGGCTGCCGATACCGGCGCTTGCTCGTCGGTCTTGTCGCCGCCGGAACCTTCGTCTGGGCGTTGCACGGCCAGGTGCTTCCCCCCGACTGGGACACGGCCACGCATGGGTCGGTTGTCAACGCGATCGTTCGCACGCACGACGTGCTGCCGGTATTCCCGGTTCCGCTCGAAAACTCCGCGTTCGTCCGAGCGCGCCCTGGATTCGAAGCGACGGCCGCAGTGGTTTCGTGGCTCGGCGCACCATCGCCCGCGGGCTCGATGGGACCGATCATCACGGCAACCCTCGTTGTCCTACCGCTGGCGCTGACGTTGCTCACACTCGAAGCCACCGGATCGGTTGCGCTCGCGGCACTGGTTCCGTTCTTCGCGCTGGGGCTCATCTTCCCGTCGGGCCAGGCGATCATCGGACGGTTTCCCGGAGATCGTTGATGCAACGCTGATCGTCCCGTTCATCGTCGCGTCGTTGCGCCTCATTCGTGCGCCGGACGCGAGCGAGAACGCGCTGCTGCTTTTCGCAATCGTCGCGTCGATCTGGGTGATCCATGGGCTCGAGGTGGTCACCGCGGTTGTCGTCGGATGCGTGCTGCTCACCGTCGCCCGATCGTCGCTGTGCGCGCATCGCTGCGCATATGCCTCATCACGTGTCGGCATCGCACTCGCAGCCGCACTCGCGGGCGCAGTGCTCGTGACCGTGCTGACGCGGATCCCTTACATACCGCCCGCGAACCCCACACAACCAGCGCAGGTCACCTCTCAGCAGTACACATGCCGTTGAAAGCGCATCACCTTCTCGTGCTTATCGCGGAGACCGACATCATCGGACCCGTGGCGCTCGCGCTCTACTGCATCGGAGCGGTCACCATGCTTATTCGCCGGCGCATGCTCTGGGTGCTCGGCGCGCAG
Source organism: Candidatus Dormiibacterota bacterium (assembly GCA_963757475.1). Taxonomy (GTDB): domain Bacteria; phylum Chloroflexota; class Dormibacteria; order Aeolococcales; family Aeolococcaceae; genus Palsa-851. The sequence goes on along the minus strand of CAVWRW010000002.1, from coordinate 110,204 downwards.
GTCGTGCTCCTGCTGATCATGGCGGACGTGCTCTACCTCCACTACCTCCACCACCTGTGGAACGCCATCTACCCATGGGGCGACACCGATCGCATTCTCGGCGTGCAGTACTTCCTGATTCCGGTCGTCCTGGCGTTTGGTCTTTTCGCACTGTGGGATCTCATGCGAGTGCTGTCTCGCACGACGTCAACTGCTCGTTGGGTTGGTCGTCGCGGCAATCCTTCTCAGTGTCCTGGCGTTCGTTCTGCGCCATCCACTCGGACATCTGTGGACGACGTTCTGGGAGCCCAACTCGGTGGTGACGTATCCGTTGGGCGTGTTCAATCAGTTGGTGAACCTTCGCCAATGGGGCATCCCGGTGGCGATCGCCGCACTGGTGGTTGTTGTTGCTCTCGTGGCCGCGGTACGGCGCTTTGATGTTCCCGAGGTCACTCCGGAGCGTCTTCGGGGCCGTTGCGCCGCGTCTCGACGGTTCCGGCGTTGCGCTCGGAGCGCTCGCGGTGCTGGCCGTCGTCGTCGGCGCGGCGTCAGACCTCGGGGTCTATCGAAACGAGGTGGCGACACGGTCGCTCGTCTCGCCGGCCGACGTACGCGTCCTTGCGGCGCTGCAGCAGGCACTTCCCAGCGGAGCCCTCGTGTTGACCAACGGCGGTAACGACGCAGGCATGTGGATGTCGGGGCTGACCGACCTCAATGCCTTGGTGCCCGACGGCTACTCGGACCTCGCGCTTGACATTCCATACGAGATCGCACTCGAGAATGCGTGCAACAGTCCCGAGGTGGCCGAGAAGGCGGTCGCGCGCGCCAGCGCGGTCTTCATCGGATCGCTGCACATCGCGTCGCCGGAGCTCTTGTGGAACGAGCAATGTCTCGCCAAGCTGCCGAACCTTCGCCTCATTGCCTCGGCGCCGTACAACGGCGCCATTGCGGCCGCGTTCCTGGTCGTCAAACAACCGGGCTAGGACCCGCGAGTCACAGCACGCGCAACCGAGCTCACGCGTCGCCCGGCTCTCCCGCATACGTCCCGAAGCTCCAGATGACACCCTCGGGATCGCGTGCCTGGAATCCGCGCGAGCCGTATTCCTCGTCGCGCATCTCCCGCGTGATCGTTGCGCCCTGCGCCGTGGCTCGTGCGTACAGCGCGTCGGGATCGCTGACGACGACGTAGACGGCGCCGACGCCGGGAGGAAGATCACCGACGCCGCTGTCGGGCCGGACGTTGCCGAGCATGATGCCCCCACCTTCGGGCCAGCGCAGTTGTGCGTGCTCCACGACGTTCTCGGGGTTGCGGTACGCAGCCACCTCCTCGAAGCCAAAAGCCTTGACGAGAAAGGTGATTGCGGCATTGGCGTCGCGGTAGATCAGGGACGGCCAGACGGCGGTGCGGGGTGCTGTTGCCATGGCGACTAGGATGCCGCACCGGGACGCCGACGCTAGGTGAGCGCCGGCTCCTCCTGGGATACGTCGGGGAGGAGGATTCGGCGCATCGCTTCGGGCAGCGCGTCCCCCGCGACCGCGAGCTGCGGGAGCCGTGACTTCTCGGTGGTCATCGCGCGGAACATCATCGCGATGCTCACGTCGTGCGCCGGACGGTGGACGACCGTGATCTCGTCGCCGGCAGCGACGTCGCCCGGGGACGATGACGCGCAGATATGCACCGGGGGCGCCACGTTCGGTGAATCGGCGCACCCAGAGCTGTTCCTCGAGCCAGGTCGCGAACGTGCTGCACGGGATGCGCGGAGACGTGACCTCGAGAACGCAGTCGCGACCGATCTGCCAGCGCTCGCCGACGAGGGCGCCGTTGACATCGAGCCCAAACGTCGTGAGGTTCTCGCCGAACACGCCGCCGGGCAACAGACGTCCGAGCTCCGCCTGCCAGAAGTCGAGCTCCTCTCGCGCAAACGCGTAGACCGCCTGGTCCGTCCCGCCATGAGAGCGCGTATCCCCGATCAGGTCGCCGGGAAGCCCGCTCCGCCCCGTGCGCGGCCCGGGATCGCTGATGAGCACCGGCTCCGGGAGGGGCGCTTGTCGATGCCGGTGATCCCGCTGTCGTTATGACGCGTCGGGGTCCGGTGACCGAGGTTCACCGAGAGCAGTATCGCCATGACCGCTCAACCATAGCCGCCGCCGGGCGTTCCGCGGCGGGATGCGTCGCCCCCGCTGCGGGCGGTGATATGCTCTGAGCGTTGTGAGTTCTGCCCTGAGCGTAAGCCCGGAAGAGATCCGTCAGGAGTTGGGCGCGATCCTGCGCGGTCACCGCGAAGGACAGGGACGCAGCCTGGGCGAGATCGCCGGAGAGGCGGGCTGCTCCCCCGCCTATCTCTCCGAGGTGGAACGCGGCCGCAAGGACGTGTCGAGTGACCTCCTCGTGGCGATCACCTACGCGCTCGCCGTCCCCATCGCGACGGTGTACACCGACCTCGGCCGCCGTCTCGGTGCGTGGCCACAGGCCGAGCCCTCGTGGCAGGTCGATCCGCGCCGCCAGCTCCGCGCCGTCACGTCCGGGCTCGATGCGGCATCCCTGCGCACCGTCGCCCAGTTCGGCGCATTCCTTGCGATGAACCAGGCGGAGCCGGCACGCCGCCGAATCGGCTTCGTCCCACCCAACGCGGAGAACACGAGATGACCCTGGTTCCCACCGTCGTCGAGACGACCACCCGTGGCGAGCGCTCCTACGACATCTACTCGCGCCTCCTGCGCGACCGGATCATCTTCGTCGGCGGTGTCATCGACGACGACATGGCGAACATCGTCACTGCACAGCTGCTCTTTCTCGAAGGCGAGGACGCCGAGCGCGACATCCACCTGTACATCAACAGCCCCGGGCGGCTCGATGACCGCCTCGCTGGCGATGTACGACGCCATGCAGTACGTGCGCCCGCTTGTTGAGACGACCTGCCTCGGGATGGCCGCCAGCGGCGCCTCGCTCCTGCTCTGCGCCGGTGCGCCGGGGCGGAGACTGGCACTGCCCAATTCGCTGGTGGTCATCCATCAACCCTGGGCGCAGGGCATGCAGGGTCAGGCGACCGACCTCGACGTGCACGCGCGCGAGATCCTCCGTCAGCGCGCGCTGCTTGTCGAGCTGTACCACAAGCACACAGGCCGCGATGCCGAGCAGATCGGACGTGACATCGAGCGCGACTACCACATGACCGCGGAGCAGGCCGTGGCCTACGGGATGATCGAACTCGATCATCGAGAAGCGGCCGCAGCTGCCCGGCACGCGGAGCGAAACCGGCTAGTCTTCCCGGCAATGCGAGCGCTAGTGGCGGGCGGGTTGCGACGACATGCGGCCTGAGCTCGCCGGGATCGACGTCGCGACCATGCGCGGGCTGGAGATCGGGCCGCTGGCGTCGCCGAGAGTTCGCAAGAGCGAAGGGCCGATCCGCTACCTCGACCATGCGAGCGCGGCAGAGCTGAAGCAGAAGTACGAGACCGATCTCGGGATGCGGGACCGCCTCGACGAGATCGTCGACGTCGATTACGTCATCGGTGACAAGCAGACGACGGCGGACGCGGTCATGCAGGACGCGCCGTTTGACTACGTGATCGCGTGTCACGTGATCGAGCACATCCCCGATCCCGTCGACTGGATGGACGACATCGCGCGGATCCTCCGTCCCGGCGGCATCCTGTCACTCGTCATTCCCGACAAGCGGTACTGCTTCGACATCAATCGCTCGCTGACCGAGATCAGCGACCTCGTGGATGCGAATTTGCGTCATCTCCGGCAACCGAGCTTCCGCCAGGTGTACGACTTCAACGCGAAAGCGCTGCTCGATCTTGTCGACACTCGGGCTGTCTGGAAAGGCGAAGCCGACTACAGCGGAGCGAGCCGGCAGGGTGTCGGAGACCCGGATCATTTCGCACTCGAAGCGTGCAAGCAGATGGAGACCTCGGACGCCTTCGTCGACGTGCACGCCCACGTGTTCACGCCCGATTCGTTCCTAGGTTTGTTCGAGAAGCTGGCGCATCTTGGCCTCACGAGATTCGAGGTGGCCGACTTCACACCCACGCCGTACAACACGTTCGAGTTCTACGTGAGCCTGCGTCTGCTCGATGCGTCGATGGGGAGCGAAACGCTGCTGCCGCGAGCAGCTTGCCTCGGTGGCTCGCGCTCGCTCGCTGGCGCAGTCACGCGACCCGCGGCGCACCAAACAACAGTCCGGGTTGATGCTCGTCGAGGTGAGCGGGCTCGAGCAACGATTGCTCACCGCCAAGCGGTGGACGTCGGCACGCGTCCGCGGCATGCTGCAGCGCAAGCCGATCGAGTAGGTCGACGCCCGCTATTCGTCCGCTTCGACGAAGTAGGTCTCGCAGGCGAGCTCGAGGAGCTCGTCGTTCAGCTCCACCGGCTTGCCGAGGTAGAGCGCCGCATGGATCACGTGGTTGAGCAGGTCGCGGGGGTGCGTCCCGTGCAGGGGCCGGCCCTTGGAGTGGTAGTGGTTCTCGAGGAGGCGGTCCACCAGTCCCTCGTCCATGCGCAGGTTGTTGTCCACGCAGTTGCGCCGCCAGATTTCCTTGTACTCGTCGACGGTCGGATCGGGCACGTGGACTTTGAAGCGCACCCGGCGCAGGAAGGCCTCGTCCATGAGGTTCTGTGGGCGCAGGTTGGTGGAGAGCATGACGAGGCACGTGAAGGGCACCGGGATGCTCGAGCCCGCGCGCGGGATGTTCAGGTAGTCGACCTTCTTCTCGAGCGGCACGATGAGCCGGTTGAGGAGGTCACGCGGTGACATGTTCTGCTGGCGTCCGAAGTCGTCGATGAGGAAGAGCCCACCGTTGGCCTTGAGCTGCATCGACGCCTCGTAGAAGCCGAGGGTGTGGTCGAAGCCGAGCTCGAGCATCCGCGGGGTCAGCTCGCCGCCGACCTTGACCGCCGGACGCTTGGCGAGCTGCCAGCGGCGGTCATGGGGCGGCAGGTCGCGATCGATGGGCTCGTGGTGGATCGGGTCGTAGAAGCGGATGACCTCGCCGTGAACGTAGAGCGCACGCGGGATGAACATCGGCGCGCCGAGCAGCGAGGCGGCGGCTTCCGCGATGGTCGTCTTGCCGTTGCCGGGAGGACCGTAGAGGAACACCGCCTGACGTGCGCTCAGCGCCGGGCCGAGGTGGTCGAGGACGACCTCGGAGAGGACGAGGTGGCTGAAGGCGTCATGGAGGCGCGCGCGGTTCACCTGGCCGTCGACGTGCGACTGGCGTTCGGCCATCGCCGTGTAGTCCGCGATCGGCACCGGGGCCGGGCCTGCGTACTGGTTGATCTCGAGGAGCTCGCGGGCGCGCTGCCTGCCGGTCGTCGAGATCATGTGCTGCATGCCGGCGTTGATCGGCTCGCCGGGGTCGAGCGCCGAGGTGTGCATGCCGGTCGAGGAGCAGTACCCCTCGTCAGCGAGGAACCGTGTCGTGGTCTCGACGAACGAGAAGGGCAGACACAGGTGGTTCGCGATGTCGCGACCGAGCATGCTGCCGTTGAAATACAGGACCTTGAGGACCAGATCGCAGACAAAGCTAAATGGCAGTCCCGTCTCCTCCGCCGTCCGCGGTGCAGGCGGGAGCGCAATCGGACTGGCCGCAGGCGCAGATACAGGCAAGGTCACTGCCATCGGATTTGGATTGTGTCACGGGCCAAGGACAGGTCCCGGCACCCGTGACGGATTGTCATACGTCCGTTCCAGGGGACCTCCTGCTACCTTTGGCTGCATGGCGGTTCCGCTCGACGAAGGCGCCCCCGGACGGCGCCGGGTCGGACCCTTCTGGATCGAGGAAGGCCCCGGCGCGCTGGTCGCGGGGGCAGTTATTGTCGTTCTGTTCGCATTGCTCTTTGCCCTCGCCGTTGCCATGCGGCCGGCGTAACTCGAGCCGGACCCCGGCGTTTCACCGGAGAACTCGGCAGCACTGCTTTTGCGCCACAGCGCAGGGCGGTCAGGAGACCATCTCGGATATGCACATGACGGTTCAGCGGTGACACTCGACCAGGGGCCTGAAGGCCGGCGCCGCAGGGCGGGCCTTCCCAACGGATCTCGGACTCCCATCCGCACGGCCGGATCGGCCAACCCGGGGATCGGCGCCGCGCAGGCAGCCGCGCGCGCCGAGCTCCGTCGACGCCGTGCGAGCGCCTACCGCCACCTCGCCAGCCGCGCCGCCGCGGCCGCGTCCTCCGCATCGTGCTCGTCCTTATCACGGTCTTCGCCGCGATCGGGGCCGGTACCGTCGGCGCGGTGTTCGCTGGATACAACGCATACAAGAGCCAGTTGCCCGACGCCTCGACGGTCACGAACATGGAGCCGCAGATCGACACCGAGCGTCTACGACGCGGCCGGCAACCTCCTGCAGGTCTTCCACAACTCGGGATACCGGCACATCCATGTCGACCTCTCGGCCGTCACTCCGCTCTTCAAGGAAGCGATCGTGGCCGTCGAGGACCACAACTTCTACACCGAAGGGTCGTGGGATCTCGCCCGCCTCGCGGAGTCGGGGATCGCCGACATCACGCACAGGTCGAGCACCGTGCAGGGCGGTTCGACGATCACCGAGCAGCTCGCGAAGATCAGCCTGTACGGCGGCGCCGATCCGCCGCAGAGCATCGACTACAAGATCAAGGAGATCGTCCTCGGCAACGAGATCCAGCTGAACTTCACGAAGGACCAGATCCTCGCCATGTACGTCAACAGGATCTTCTACGGGAACTTCGCCGTCGGTGTCGGCTCCGCCGCGGAGCTGTACTTCCTCAAGCCGGCGAGCCAGCTCGACCTGGCGCAGGCCGCGATGCTCGCGGGATTGCCCCAGTCACCGACCTCGTACAACCCGCTGAGCCACCCGGCCAATGTCGCCGTGAACCCGCTGGCAAAGAACCGCCAGAAGCAGGTGCTGCAGGCGATGGTCGCGAGCCACGACGTGACGCAGACGGAGGCCGCTGCCGCGTACGCCGAACCGCTGACATTCCACTCGTGGACGCAGTCGAACCCGAGTCTCGACCCTGACTTCGTCTCGTACCTCGAGAAATACCTCAACGTGCATTTCCCGCAGTACGCGAATCCCGGCGGGTACATCATCCACACGACGCTGAATCCGAAGGATCAGAACCTCGGCTACACGACGGTGCACAACGAGGTGCAGGCCAACCGCAACTCGAAGAACATGAATGATGGATCGCTCGTGAGCCTCGATCCGCAGACGGGCGACATCCTGGCGATGGTCGGGACATGGAACTACTCGGACCCGGACTACGGCAGTTACAACTATGCCGATACGCCCATCCCCCTGGGCTCGACGACCAAGCTCTTCACCTACACGGCAGCGATCGCATCGACGAAGTTCACGATGACGACGCCGCTCCTCGACGACTACTACACCTTCCCGATCCCCGGCAACCCCAAAGGGTACCGGCCGCCTGACGATGACCGGCGAACCCACGGCGTCTGCCCGCTGAAGATGTGCCTCGGCAACTCGTTCAACATCCCCGCGGTGAAGACCGAGTACGGGACCGGCATCGACTACATCACCAACATGGAGCTGGCGATGGGCGTCCACTCGATCAACGGCAACTGCCAGCCTGACGGCAACAACGGTCCGGTCTTCAACAACCGCCCGGCCCCAGACCAGTGGGCGGCGACCCTCGGTGCGTTCACCTGCGGCATCGACCTCATCGACCTTGCGGACGGCGCCGCGACGCTCGCCGATCTCGGCGTGCAGCACGACCCGATGCCGGTGAGCAGCATCGTCGCGCAGCAGACTGGGCAGATTGTCTGGACGTACAACGCCAAGGCCGCCGGGCGCCAGGTGATCCCCGCCAACGTCGCGTACATCATGGATGAGATCACCAGCAACGACAACAACCGCATCCGGGAGTTCGGACGCAACGGATACCTCACGCTGAACCCCCGCCGTGTGAGCGCCAAGACGGGAACATCGGACTTCTTCGTCGACAATCTCACCGTGGGCTGGACGCCGAACTTCCTGACTGCTGTCTGGGTGGGCAACGGCCGTCAGAGTTGCCTCAAGCCAAGCGACGTGAAATACATGCAAACCCAGATAGCTCGCGGCAACATCGTCGACGGGATGACCAGCGTCAGTTCCCCGTTCAGCCCCAACGATCTCAAGCACTACGGGCTGAAGCCCTACAACAACAGTTGCGGTCACCTCGACGGCATCATCTCGGGATACAGCGGTGCGGCGCCGATCTGGCATCAGTACATGTCGGCAGCCCTCAAGGGCGTGCCGGACACCTGGTACAAGATGCCCGCCGACGTGGTGGCGGTGGGTCCGGCCGGCAACGATGACGACGACTTCTACGTCCCCGGCACGCAGCCAGGCGCAAGCACCAACTGCACGTACTACGGTCCCGTCCCGCTCCCGACCCAGACCTGCACCTACATGGGGCCGGGTGCTGCGGCGCCCCCACCCAGCACGACGGGTCCCACGCCATCCCCAGGACCCACGCCCACACCGTCCCCCAGCCCAGGCGGTCCGCCGCATTAGCGCACCGGGCAAGTCAGGGAGGAGTTTGTCTCGCGAGCTCCCAGACGGCGTCCAGGTCGTCGAGCGCCGGCGAGCGCCGGATCCGGTTCGACGGCTGAGTTCTGTTCGGCGTCCGGTGGCTGGGCGACCGACACCTCCACGTGGCAGACGATGACGTTGTTGCGCGCCGGCCGGCCTTCGTTCTCGTCGATCCCAAGCAGCGACCACCAGTAGTCGAGGGTGACGTCGTCGCCGGACGAGAGCGTCACCGAGTGCGACAGCAGGGGCAGTTCGGGGTTGGACGGCTCGTTGCCGCCGAAGATGCTCAGGAGATGGGCGAACGAGTTGGTGTCGATAGCGGCGTCCAGCACGATGCGGCCGAGGCCGCGGGGTGTCTCGAGGTCGACGACGGCATCGCCGACGGGAACCGCCTCGAGCCGAGACTGGAAATCCACAAGATCGAAGAGGCTCGGCCGGGTCTTCAGCACTCCGTAGGCACCGCCCCCCACGGAATACCGGCTGATGCCATCGAAGTCGGCGACACGGACGGTGAGCGTCGCGGCGCCCGCGGCTCCGGCCGTCAGGGTGGCGCCGACCACGACGCCATTGCGAACCACGAGATCGGCGTCGAACGTCCGGCGCTCGACGCGCTCCGGCGCGCTCCCTGGCGGAGCGTGGTCCACGACGATCGAGGTCCGCTCCTCGAAGTGGATGCCAACCCGCATGCCGAGCCGCGTGTCGAGTTGCGCGAGGAGGGAACGATGCAGCGCGCCAAGGGTCAGGGTCGGCGCTGTCTGCGCGGCGTTGCTCGCCGGTGGCACCGGGTGACCATAGCCGAAAACAGCCCCGAGCACGAGGGGGCGCTACGGGAACCGATCGGTAGACTGACCGGGTGACGGACGTGGCTCCACCCAACCACGCCGCCCCGCCGCCCGGGCCGAGCCCGGTCGCGCTCGCGATCGCGATGGATCTGGTCACCAGGTACCGACTGCGCCTCGCGGATCAGCGCGACGGTCGGCTTGGGGCCTTGCTCGGCAACTACGTGCTTGCTGCGGCGATGTGGAACGGGCCACGCGCCGCTCTGGTGGCGTTCTACGAGCCGCCGCCCGATCCTGCGGTTGCGGGGCGAGATCTCGCGGATCGCTGCGACGCGGCCCGCCGGTGGGGGCTGGATCGCATCCACCAGCAGGGGGCACAGGTGTGCGACATCCTGCTCATCGCGCTCAGCCCTCTGGCCGGGACGCTCGCGGTCGCGACCAACCCGAACGATCCCGTCCGCCTCGGCGTCGCCTGGGTCGATGTCGCCAACGGCAACGCCGGAGCGATCCTGCCGATCCCGCCGGGTCTGCCGCCGGTCGGCGAGCTGCGCGCCAAAGCGCGGGCGGTCCACGACGGCGCGCCGACGCCGACGCTGGCCGCGGTCGACCTCGCTGAGCGGCAGACAGTTGCAGGCGGTTATGTCGCGCCGGTCCGCCGCGCGATGGTCACGCAGCCGATCCTCACGTACACGCTCATCGGCATCTTCGTGGTGATCTGGCTCATCGAGACCACGACGATCTCCAACAGTCCGACGTCGACGGGTCCCGATCTCTGCTCCTGGGGCGCGCTGCCGAATGCGACCCTCTACCAGGCGTTCGGGCAGAGCCCGGGCTGCACGATCGAGTGGTGGCGTTTTGTCAGTAGCGCCTTCCTGCACGACAACAGCAGCCTCTATCACGTCCTCTTCAACAGCATCGCGATGCTCTTCATCGGGAGGCTCGTCGAGCAGCTCTACGGGCGGCTTGTGCTCCTCGGCGCCTTCCTCATCACGGCGATTGCCGGCGGTCTCTTCTGGGTCGGCGTCAGCCAGCTGCCGTTCCAGCTTCCTGCGATCCAACCGACGATCTCGATCGGCGCGTCGGGGGGCATCGCAGGGCTCGTCGGCCTGCTCCTGATGGTCGGCCAAGTCCAGGGCAAGAAGATCCCAGTCGGCATCTCACACACCGTGCGCAACTACGCGGTGACGGTCATCGTCCTCAACGTGGCGTTGACCTTCCTCTTCAGCAGCTCCGAGGACATCAACAACTACGCGCACATCGGCGGTGTGCTCTGCGGCGCGTTGCTCGGTCTCTTTCTGCCGCCGCTCGCGTCGATCGGTGGCAAGGATCTCGGGCTCGCGGAACGGATACTGCTGTGGGGTGTGATCGCGTTCGGCGCGGTGTCAATCGTGTTCGCGCTGCTGAACCTCGACGCCACCGTGATGCACGGCGTTCCACTGCTCCAACCGTGATGCGTGCGACGCTGACGCGCTAGATCACTTCCTCGCCGGCGGGGTCGCCCCAGAAGTCCCTCGAGGTCGTAAAACGTACGCTCACCGGGAAGGAAGACGTGCGCAATCACGGAGTCAAAGTCCGCGCACGCCCATGACGCGTCCTTGAGACCGGCCACAGCAAGCGCGCGCACACCGTGTTCCTTGCACACGTCCGAGATATTCTCAGTGATGGCACGAACCTGGCGATCGGTGTCGCCTTCGCAGATGACGAAGTAATCCGCGATGGTGGTCCTGCCTCGGATGTCGAGGATGACGACGTCGCGTGCCTTCTTGTCGGCGGCAGCGGCGGCGACGATGTCTGCCAGCTCAGTGGATGTCATCCGCTTCGCATTATGCATCGTCCAGATTGGAGCGGTACATGCCGCGGTCGCGGCGATCATCGCGGCCACAGCATCGGGCACGAGGCCGGCGAGCGACTGGCCTCCGGCACAGCGCTCGCGCACCTCGGAGGCACTGATGTTCGGCGAATCGACGGTCAGCAGCGTGGTCGTCGACGGGGCGAACCCGAGCCTGTGCAACTCGTCAGCGTCGAGCGGTGGCGGGCCGGTGCGGTTGACCACGACGAAGTGCTCGCGCGCGAGCAGATCGGCGGCGCGATGCCAGGCCGGAATCGTGCGCGCGGCGTCTGCGCCGACGAGTACGGCGAGGTCGTCTGTGGGGTACTCGCGCCGCAATGCCTCCATGGTCTCCGCGGTGTACGAGACCCCTCCCATGCGCACCGCGAGATCGCAGACCTGGGTGTTCGGCACCTCGTCGACGGCGACGCGAAGGAGAGCGAGCCGCTGCTCGGGAGGGGCGGCGAGGTCGTCGCGCATCGGTGCGACCGCGGACGGGACGAACCAGACCTCGTCGGCGCCGGTCAGGTCGCGAGCCTGCGCCGCGATCGAAAGATGGCCGTTGTGAACGGGATCGAAGCTGCCGCCGAAGACGAGCACCGACGTCATGCCGACAACCCATCGTCGCGATAGCTGAACTCGGCCTCGCCGATGCGAACGGTGTCGCCCTCCTTGGCTCCCGCGGCCGAGAGCGCTGCGTCGACGCCCGCGGCGGCGAGCTTGCGCTGCAACCGGGCGACGGCCTCGTCGTTCTCGAGATCGATGCGACCGACCATCCGCTCGACGAGCTCGCCCACCACGCGAAAACCGTCGCTCTCGCGGACCACGTCGTTGGTGATGACACGCCGCGGGCGCGGGCGATAGACGCGATGTAAACCCGGCGCCGCGGGGATCGGTGTGTCGCGGGTGCCGCGTCCGGAGAGCGCGGCCGCCGCAAGGAGCATCTCTCGGCATCCGTCGCCAGTGAGCGCGGAGATGCCGAACGACTCCGGAAACTCCGTGGCCAGGATCGCCGCAGCAGCAGCGCCTTCGGGCAGGTCGATCTTGTTGAAGGCGAAGACCGACGGCCGGCCGGCGAGCTCGGGACTGTACGCCTCGAGCTCAGCCCTCACGGTCGCCAGCGCCGCACGGGCTTCGTCGACGCCCGCGGACGCGTCGACGACGTGGATCAGCGTTCGCGTGCGCTCGAGGTGACGCAGGAATTCGAGGCCGAGGCCCGCTCCCTGGCTGGCACCCTCGATGAGCCCTGGAACGTCGGCAAGGACAAGCGTGTGCCCGCCGTCGAGTTCGGCGACACCGAGATTCGGGTGCAGGGTCGTGAACGGGTACGCGGCGATTTTCGGGTGCGCCCCGGTGAGCGCCGCAAGCAATGTGGACTTGCCGCCGTTGGGCAATCCGACGAGCCCGATGTCCGCGATGAGGCGCAACTCGAGGTGGAGGTGGCGCTTCTCGCCGGGATCGCCGAGCTCACCGGCGCGAGGTGCCTGGCGCGTCGCTGTCGCAAACTTGGTGTTGCCGCGGCCGCCCCTGCCCCCACGCGCTCCGAGGGCTGTCGCGCCCGGACGATCGAGATCGGCAATCAGCTTGTCTCCCTCGCGGACGATGGTGCCCACAGGCACGTGCAGGACGACATCCGCTCCGTGGTGACCCGAACGCTTCTGGCCGCCACCCGCCTGCCCGTTCTCGGCGACGAACGAGCGTCGTTCACGAAACCCGGAGAGTGTCGTGTCGGTGGAGTCGGCGACAACGAGGACATCCCCGCCCCGTCCACCATCGCCCCCGTCGGGACCGCCGTCGGGGACGTACTTCTCGCGACGGAAGCTGACTGCGCCCCTCCCACCCGTCCCCGCCGCGACCTCGATGTCGACCTCGTCGATGAAGGGGGAGCCGCGAGTGGCCGTACGCTCAGCCGGTCGCTGCGACCGGCTCCTCGTCGACTGGCTCCTCGATCATCTCGCCGACCGAGAAGATCGCCATCGCGCGAACGTTGGCGCGGGTGCGATCGTGGCCTGTCTGGTCGTACGCAACCGTGCCGGTGCGCAACGCGAACAGCGTGTGGTCGCGGCCGACCCCGACGTGCTCGCCCGCGAGGATCTTGGTGCCGCGCTGGCGGACCAGGATGGTGCCCGCGAGAACGACCTCGCCGGTGTGACGCTTCACGCCGAGGCGCTTGGCTTTGCTGTCGCGTCCGTTGCGGGAGCTCCCGCCGCCTTTCTTATGCGCCATCTGCAGGATCCTTCTTCGCTCTTGGGGCTCTGGGCTTCGCAGCTGGTTTTGCTGCCGCCGGCTTCCTGGCCGGTGCTTTTGCAGTGGCTCCCTCGTCGTCGCGCGACGGGGCTGCATCCTCGACCGCCTCGGCATCCTCGCCCGCCGCCGCTGCCGCCTCGACTGCCTCGGTATCGGGCGCGTCGGTCGCTACGGCCGCCGCAGACGGGGTCTTCGTCTCGGCCTTTGCCGTGGTGTCGGCTTTGGCGTCAGCTTCGGCCTTCGCAGGCTCGGCCGCCTTGCGCGGCTTCGCGGCTGCCTTGGGCTTCTCGTCCGCCTTGCCGCGGGCGACGTCGTCGATCCGCAGCTCGGTGAGCTGGCTGCGATATCCGAGCGTGCGCCGGTGGCGCTTCTTGGGCTTGTACGTGAAGACGCGGATCTTCCGTCCGCGCCGGTGCGCGATCACCGTGGCGGTAACGGACGCCTCAACCGGCGAGCCTTTGGCGACGTCGGTTTCAGCGCCGTCGCCGATGAGCAGCACCGACTCGAGCGTCACGGTCGATCCGACCTCGACCGGAATGCGGTCGACAAGGATCCGGTCGCCGGAAGCGACTCGGTACTGGTGACCGCCGTGTTGAAGGATTGCGTACATATGCCTCTCTCGCCGGGAGCGGGTTCACTCCACTGAGGAACGCCGGCAGATACCGGTCGCGATACGCGAGGTTACCACGTGCGCCCAGGGGCGGGCCCGGAATGAACTCGAAATGCCTACGACGACAAGACGTTGAGGGGCGCCGCATTGGTGATGAGAACGCTGTCGTTGAGCGTGTCGGTCACCTGTGCCTGAATCGGGAAGACGCCTTTGCCCGGATCCGAGATGCACTGCACGATGAACTGGATGACGAGCTTTCCCGGCCCGAGCGAGGTTTGCGGCGGTAATTCAAAGCCACCGTAGAAGGCGACGACCGCGCCCTTGACTGGAAGGATCAGTTGCTCGATGGACGAATTGCCGCCGAACGGCATGATCGTCGACTGGAACTGGAGTGCAGGCGGCAGGGTCACGAGCACGTCGACATGCGGCGCGATGCCACTGCCGTCGTTGGTCACGTCGATGCGATAGGTCACCTGGCCGTCCGGGTGCACCGAGGTCGGGCTGACGGATGCGCTGAGCGCGAGCCGGGGCGCCTGGGTCACCTCGACCTGGAGGGGCTGGCTCGCCACTGTCGACGTGAGGTTGTCGTCGACAACCTGCGCCTCGAGGGAATACGTGTTCGGTGGAGCAGTGATGTTCGCGGCGAAGTCGATGGTGATTGACGCGTAAACCACCGACCCATTCGGCGAGGTGGGCGCGGACAGCGACCAGACGCCCCACTCCGGATTGGACCCGCCAGCCGTCGCGTCCTCCGGCGTCGTTCGCGCGGCGCCATTGCGTCTCGATCGAGTTGGTCGTGTCGAACTGGAAGGACTGCGGCATCAGCGCGTGGACGACGACGCCCGACGCGTTGCCGGGCCCCAGATTCGTCACCACGAGCTCGAAGTTCGGCGGCGTCGAACCTGGTGTGTATGGGCCTTTTCCCCAGTCAGTGCGCAGTACGACCGAGAGTTGCGCAACGCCACTGCTGCAGCCGGAAACCATCACTGCGATCGGTGCCAGGACTGAAAGTGCGACCACAACCGCCAGTCGCGAACTGAAGCTCCGCACCCGCCTGCAACGCGAAACGGTCAGACCCTGGTTACGGTGCGAAGCGGCGCCAACGGGCGGCGCTGCCGGGAAGCGGTGAGGTTGATATCCGTTGTGCGGGGCAGCGGATCGGGGTAACCGATCTCTCCGAGCAGACGGAGCGCAAGACCGACGTCGAGGCCGATGACGGTGTCAATGCGCCCGGCAACGGCTTCGACGAAATCGGAGCCTCCGCCCTGAATGGCGTATGCACCGGCACGGTCGAGTGGCTCACCCGAGGCGACATACATGTCGAGCGCATCGTCGGTGAAATCGCAGAACTTCACTGCGGAACGGCTGACACCCAAGGCCTCCTGGTCGCCGCCCGTGCACATCGCGCAGACGCCGGTGAGGACGGTGTGGCGCTTGCCGCGCAGGTCGTTGAGCATCTCGCGCGCCAGCTCGGGCGTCTTCGGCTTGCCGAGTGGTCCTCGCGGACCGACAACGATCGTGTCGGCGCTGAGGATGTACGTCCCCGAGGGCACGACTTTCGCAACCGCGACTGCCTTCTGACGGGCGACGAGCTGCACGGCGAGCTCGGCGCTGACCCCGGCCGGGAGCGAGACGTCATCCGGCGGCTCGATGATGCGGAAGCGAATACCCGCCCGAGTCAGCAACTCGCGACGGCGAGGTGACTGAGAGGCGAGAACGATCCCGATCACGCGAATTTCACGCGCGCGGCAGACTGCAGAGAATCTTGCGCCAACTCGAGACTCATGCTAGCACCGAGGCTGGACCCCGAGTTGATCAAACGGCGCATATCTGCGAGATCAACTAAGGTCGCGCAGCCAGGACGGCGACGACAGTGGCTGCGGCGCAGCACGCGGCGGCGAGCGCGACGAGCCCTGGATACTCTCGCCGGGTGGCTGCCCGGGTGGCTCGCAGGAGCAGCCCGTAGACCGCGACACCTGCCACCAGCGACGCGATCGCGATCACTGTCGCCGGAAAGTGCAGCGACGGTGGAACGAGCAACGCGAGCACCACTTCGAGCGTCGCAGCCACCACTGCGACGCGTCCGGCTGTTCCGGCGCCGCGCTTGTGCGGCTGCACGACCAGCGGCAGCGCGATGAGTGTGGTCGCCGCGGCGAGGATCCTCGCCGTCAGGGCCTCGCCGCCGCCGATGCCCGCAATGGTCGCCACCGAGAAGGACGCCGCAACGAGCCCGAGCAGGATGAGCGACGCGCCGCCGAGGCCACCCAACACGACGCGACGGACCGACCACGGCTCCGGGGCGGCAAGCGACGCTGCCACGAAGAGGAGCAGGATCGCGGCCGCCAGGTTCGGGGTCGCGCCGCCGGAGGGCGGCAGCGACGCCGCGGGCGACCCCGGGAGCGACGCCATCGACGCTGCGAGCGCGGCAGCGATGAGTGCTCCGAGCGCACGCGCGTCGAGCCCTCCCGTCCGCGGCAGGCCGCCGGTGCGCTGGACGATCACGGCAAGCACCGCGAGGAACGAGCCGCCCGGATAGACGGCCACCGCGACGATGTCGAGGAGCAGACCGAGCGGATCCATCGGCTCAGCTCCCGAACACGAACGTCGAAACGGATTGCGGGGCAAGGCCGATCGCGATCCCGGCGGCGACCAGGAGCCACGCGCCGGCCTCCGGGACCCGTGCCTGCCACCCTGGCGTCGGTGCCCGGGCAGTACGCATCGAGCAGGCCATGACGGTGGCGATGAAGATCCCGGTCATCGCGATCACTGCGGCGATCGTCGAGTCGACGTTGCCGGCTGCAAGCGCCTCGAGGAGGAGAAACCGCCCCCAGAACGAAGGCGACGGCGGCACGCCGCTGAGGAGCGCCCAGGCGGCGCGACGCGGCCAGATGAGGCCTGCGTCTGCCGGCCGAAGGAGGATGGGCGCCAGCGCCAGATGGCTGAGGACGATGATCAGCGCGCCGGTGACGGCCGGTGAGTTGTGCGTGCCGCCGACCGCGGCGATGCAGAGGGCGATGTCGGCCATGAAGACCCTGCCGTAGCGGGTGCGAGCAGGCCCGCGCACTGCCCAGAACCCGCCCCACACGGCGCTGCCAAGGCCGACCACCAGGAGGATGTGCTCGTAGACCGGTACTCCATCGCCGAGGACACCCTCCGGAATGCGCTCCGCGAGGAGCAGCACTGCCGGGACGAGGAGGACCAGCCACGGTGCGATATCGAGAGGGCGAAGGACGCTGAGGATCCCGGCGGCCCATCCGCCGAGCGGGTAGATGGCAAGGAGCGCGGCTACACCGGCAACGAGCAGGCCGCCGACCACGACGGGGCGCGCGCCGGTGGTGAACCCCGAGAGCGGCAGAAACGGCGACGCGGCGATGAGCGCGGCGGTTCCACTCCCCGCGATTCGCCCCGCCGCGAGCGATGCACGCCCTGGTGCCTGGCCGATCCAGCGCAACGCGAGCGTTCCCACCGCTGCCGTGAGCGCGAGCGCCGTCAGGAGCGGGTCGCTGCTCGCCAGCGCGAGCGTCACCGACGCCCCGACGACACCAACCGTTCGCGCGATCGAGACGTCGATCGCGGGGTGCAGCGCGATCACCAACGCCATCGAGACGCCGGCAACGACGAGCAGGCCCTGCCCGGCACGGTCGATACCGTTGATCGCACCGAGGCCCCCGAGCGGAGCCAATGGCGCGAGCGATCGCGCAGCGAGCAGCGTGAGCCCGGCTCCGGCAAGCGGGACGATCGCGACGAGTCGGGCGGTGCGGCGGCGGAGCAGCGCGGCAGCCGTGATGCCGAGGACGACCCAGACCGCGGCAATGACGATCGGATTCACGCTTCGGCCTCGACCGGCCGGCGGCGGGTGCTCCGCCCGGCAAGCCATCCGGCGACCAGCGCGACAATCGGCGTCGCCGCGCACGCGATGACGGCCCCGGGCAGCGAGTCCGAACCGCTGCGCAGCAGCCAGGCAGTCCCCGTCGAGAGCGAGACCATGGCCACGCCCACCGCGAGATCCTCGACGGTCCGCGCGAGCAGGAGCCGGATGACCCCGCAGGTCCATGCGTAGGCCGTCGGGAAGAGCAGCCCTTGCACCGCCGTCGTGATCTGACCGACCGGGATGTTGAAGCTCACCCACGACGCGATGGGCACCGCCACCGCCGCGCTGAACGCGCGGACGCTCCGCGGACCGAAAAGCCGGTCGCGCGGCGCGAACGCGGGGATGGTCGGATCGAGACCGGCAACCCAGGGGAGGCGACGGCCTCCGACGAACCCGGCCCACGCAAAGATCACCGCCGCCACCGCGGCGACGGCGAGCACGGCAACGCCCGGCGCGCCACCGAAGGTCGCGGCAGTCGGCGCCATCCCCGCAGCGAGAAAGACAACCGCGATGGTGACCGCACGCCGACCGTCGGCCATCATCGCGATCACCCCGGCGAGCACTCCGAACGCGGAGAGCAACGGCGCCGAAACGCCCATCAGTGGACGAGGAGGTCCGCGGCGACGATGGCCACGATCGCGCCGCCGAGCGCCAGCGCCAGCTGGGGCTGGACGACGAGCCATTCATCGAGCTGACCGAGCCGGGAACCGGCCCAGAGGAGGATCGGTCGCAGGCGGCGTGCCGGACGCAGGCCGAGTGCCTGCACGCCCACGGGTTCCGCCTCAACGGCGACCGGCGCGGGGCTCGACAGGGTCCGCCCCCAGAGCGTGAGCAACGCCCATACCCCGGCGGCGATCACGACGAACGCGACGACGAGATACCCGCCGGACCAGTCACCCGCGGCACTGCGGATCGCAGCAGCTCCCACCGGCTCGGTGACGCCTCCCAGACTCAATGTGGCGAGGATCGTGGTGGCAGCCGCGCCGGGAACCACCGCTCCGGCGAGTGAGATGAGCGCTGCCACAGAGGCGACCGACGAGAGCCGCTCGCCCGCAGATCCGACCACCGTCGATGCCGCGATGCGCGAAGCGGCTCGGACGGCCGCCGCCGCCCCGAGCAGGCTTCCGAGGCCAAGTGCGACAAGCAGGGCCGCCCCGGGCCGTCCGATCGACACCGTCGCCGCCAGCTCGAGGATCAGCGCGGTGACACCGAATCCCAGGGGCAGCGAGCCGGCCATGCTGAGCGCCAGGACGGCGAGCCCCGAACCGGCCCGGCCACGGGCGACGCGCTCCCAGGCGGGGGTCAGCGAGGCGACGAGCATCATCGAGCAGATGCCGGCTGCTACGGCCGCATCGGCGGCGCCACTCGCCACACCCGCCAGCGCGACGACGGGCGCGGCGGCGATGACGCAGAGCGCTCTCCCCGCGACGCTTGGCACCGACGACCACCGAAGCGCAAGCACCGCAGCCCACAGGGCGGCGAGCCCGCCGACCACCGCCAGCATGACGGCGATCACCTCAGGCAGCGGACCGTCGACGACCTCACGAAGGCGGAGGAGCACGATGGCCCCGCACGGGAGCGCCCCCGTCGCAGCCCAGGCGGCGGTCGGCGTGCGATTGCCGCGCAGGGGCACGAACGCCGTCGCGAGCAGACGAGCGACACCCGCCGCAGCCCATGGACCCGCCACGGCTGCCCCGACGGCGCCCGCCGGAATGACGGCAAAGTCGGTGGTCCCGGACGAGGTCAGCAGCTGCACGGCAGCAACGAGCAGCCCGATCGAGGCGAGGTGCGCGACCCCGATTGCCATCAGCCCACCCCTGCCGGGACGGCCCCGAGCCGCGCTCGTCGTGAGGAGCGTCCCGACACCCGCGATCTCGACCCCTGCTGTGAGCATCACGAGGTTGCCCGCGAGCGCCGAGACGACCGCTCCAATGACGCACACGAGCAGCGCGCTCACCTCTCGGGTCTGCCGTTCGGGATCGAGGAGGAGCAGGACGCCCACAACGGCTGCCGCGAGGCCGAGCACGGCGCCGGGAAGATCGAGGCGCAGGAGGTAGTCGATCCCCGTGACCGGCGTTCCGAGGGAGGCCTCGATCCTGCCGCCGCTGCCGAGGAAGCCGGCCTCGACCGCGAGCAGCGTGATGCTCGAGCCGCCGCCAACGCCGCCGATTATTCTGGCGAGGCGGGCGTGACGCGGCGCCAGGGCGAAGACGATGATCGCGGCGGCGATCAGCGGCGCGGGTATGAGCGCCAGCTGGAGCCCACCGCCCAGCATGGTGGCGGCTACCTGCCGGCGCGGGTCAGCGCAGGCGCTCCGACCTCGGTGGCGCAGTACGGACAGACCCCCCAGCCGAGCCGGAGGCTCCGGTCGCACCCGGTGCATCGCCGCGCGAACTGCGTCCGGCAGTACGGGCAGAGGATGAACTCCTGCTCGATCTCCCGGCCGCACGTTGGGCAGGGCCGCGTCGGGGTGCCCTCGACCGGCGGCTCGAGGAGCACCTGCTCCTCGATCGCGAGCGACCGCACCTGCTCCATCGTCAGGGGCGGACGGACCATGAAGTAGATGAGCGCGCCGAGGAACGGCGGGACGAACCCGACGAGCATCGCGAAGAGCGTGAACCCGGGCGACGTCGTCCGCCGGCGCGCATCGCGGACGACATAGAACGCCAGAGCAATCCAGAGCACTGCGAGGTACGCGACCACCACGACGATGGCGAGCGTCAGCAGCGTTCCGACATCAACCAGCAACATCGGTGGGTCCTCCTGACTGGGTGCGGCGCAGGAGTTCCAACTGCGCGTTCGCCTCGGCGAGCCGGCGTCGCGCCTCGTCCACGACCTTGGCCGGCGCCCCGGCGACAAACCCCTGATTCGAGAGTTGGGACTCGAGCCGCGTCACAGTTGCCTCGAGGATGCCGATCTGACGTCTGGTCGCGTTGGCGTCCGCAGCGGTGTCGGCGATCACCACCTCGGCGTGGAGCCTACCCGAAACCACGACCACCGGATCGACGCCGCGCTCATGGGAGTCGACCACTGTCGCGGGGACCAGTCCGCCGATGAGACCGCTGATGTGCTTCGTCGGTCCGCGTGCCGTCTTCGGACCGGACGATGATCCGCACGCGATCCTTGGCGCCGCGCGGCACCGCGTGATCGTGGCCGACGGCCCGGATGCGCTGGACGAGCTCGATCGCCTCCGCGATCTCGCGATGCGCGAGCGTCGTCGCATCGTCGGTCCAGAGCGCGTCGACCTCGGGCCACGACCGGTGCTGCAACGTTGCTGCCGCGTTCGGCAGCAACTGCGCGCACTCCTCGGTGATGAACGGCATGAACGGGTGCAGGAGACGGAGCAGCACATCGAGCGCCGTGACCGCGGTCCACACCGCGGCGCGGCGTGACTTGGGATCCGTCGTGTCGGTGAGACGGAGCTTGACCATCTCGATGTACCAGTCACAGAAGGTGTGCCACGACGTGTCGTAGAGACGCTCGACGGCGTCGTGGAACCGGAACGCCTCGAACCCCGCATCGCAGTCGCGTACCACTGCGGCGAGCTCGCCGAGCATCCATCGATCCTCAGGCCGCAGCGTCTCCGGACGCGGAGGATGCACATCGAGCTCCGCGGGCGAACCCTTTCCCACGCGCGCGACGAGGAAGCCGCTCGTGACCTGCCAGAGCTTGTTCGCGAAGCGCTGATACGACGCGATGCGGTCTTCGTCGAACCGCATGTCCTGTCCGCTCGTGCCCACCGCACCCGCCCAGGCGCGCAACGCGTCGGCGCCGTACTTGTCGATGAGCTCGAGGGGGTCGACGACGTTGCCTTTCGACTTGCTCATCCGGGAGCCGTCGACAGCCTGGATCGTGCTCGTGATCAGGACGTCCGTGAACGGGTTGCGACCCGTGAACTTGAGGCCTGTCATGATCATTCGCGCGACCCAGAGGAAGATGATGTCGCGCCCGGTGACGAGCGTGTCCGTCGGATAGAATCGCTCCAGCTCCGGCGTCTGCTCGGGCCATCCAAAGATCGCGAACGGCCAGAGCCCGCTGCTGAACCACGTGTCGAGCACGTCGGGATCGTTCGTGAGCTCCGCGTTGCCGCACTCCACGCACTGCGTCGGCGGCTCGATCCATGCAAAGCGATGCCCGTTGGCGCATGTCGACACGGGAATGGCGTGGCCGAGCCAGATCTGCCGGCTGATGCACCAGTCCTTGATGTTGCGCATCCAGCTGAGATACACGTCGGTGTACCGCGCGGGATGAAACCGGATCTCGCTCGCTTTCGCCAGCGCCGATGCCAGGCGCGGCAAGCGAGGGCATGCGGACCCACCACTGCTCGCTGACGATGGGCTCGAGGATGGTTCCGCAGCGGTCACAATGCCAGACCTCGTGCAGATACGGCTCCTCTTTCACGAGGACACCCATCTCGCGAAGGGCGTCGGCCACGGCGATTCTCGCCTGGTCGGCGGGCATGCCGTGGAATTGCGGCAGCGACGGCACGTCCATGGTGCCGTCGAGCGCGATGACGTTGATGATCGGCAGGTTGTGTCGCGAGCCGATCTCGTAGTCGGTGGCGTCATGTCCTGGCGTCACCTTGAGCGCGCCCGTGCCGAACTCGGGTCGCACCGCTGGGTCCTCGAAGATCGGAACCACGCGCCACGTCAGCGGGAGCGTCGCGTGCTTGCCAACGAACGTTTTGTAGCGTGCATCGCCGGGCGCAACCGCGACGCCGGTGTCACCGAGCATCGTCTCGGGGCGGACGGTGGCGACGGTGATGTGTCCGTCGTTCTCCACCACCGGATACTTCAGGTAGTAGAGCGGATCGGTGTGCTCCTGCCAGTCGATCTCCTCGTCACTGATCGCTGATCCGCAGCGCGGACACCAGTTGACGATGCGCGGTCCACGATAGATGAGGCCCTCGTCGAACAGCGTCTTGAAGACGAGGCGGATGCTGCGCACGTATGCGTCGTCGAGCGTGAAGCGCATCCGGTCCCAGTCGCACGTGTATCCCATGCGCCGCATCTGCTCGTAGATGCGTCCGCCGTACTCCTCGTACCAGGCGTCGACTCGGGTCTGGAATCCGGCGCGTCCCAGACTCCTCCTTCGTCGTCCCCTCGTCGGCGAGCTGACGCTCGATGACGTTCTGGGTCGCGATCGCCGCGTGGTCGGTGCCGGGACACCACTCGACCTCGAAGCCGCGCATGCGCCGCTGCCGGCAGAGCGTGTCCTGGATGGAAAACGTGGAGGCGTGTCCCATGTGGAGCGCGCCGGTGATGTTCGGCGGGGGCAGCGCAATGACGTACGCAGGCTTCGTGCTGGCGATGTCGGCATGACCGACCTTGAGCTCGCGCCAGCGTTCGCGCCAGCGTGGTTCCACGCTGGACCAGTCGAAATGCTTCTCCATTGGGCGACTGAGTATATGGGCCGACCGGCTATCACTCGCCCGCGGCGATCGTCATCCCGGATTGCGGATTGCGCCATTCGGGCGTGAATGGGGAGGTCGTATAGACCAACTGTGGCATGGATGTGCCCAAGCGGAGCCCGCCGCGGCTTGCGAAACTGTGGGAAACGTGATGGTCGTCCCCGACCCGATTGCAGACAGGTCGGCGACGGATCCGAAGTACGCCCGGCTCCCGCATCCCACGAAAAAGGAGACGAGGCCCGCGACCCGGGTGCCGGATCCGGTGGCCCGCTGCGCCTCCAGAGGCACGACGAGCGCACCCGGATGCCCACTGTCCCAGGGCGCACCGCCACCGGGGCGAGCTGGGTTGTGCCGTCGAGACCAGGGTCCACGGCACCCGCCGCGTTCGGCAGCGACCTGAGCGAGCGCCTCGGGGTTGTTCGGCGTCGAACGACTGGTCGAAGCCGCCGATGGAACGCAGCTGCGCGGGGAGATTCGGAGCGGAGCAGGAATCGCGCAGCCCTGGTCGCCGCTCGAGATGATGTGCGTCAACGTGATCAGTGTCACGGCGAAAAAGGCGACGACGACCACCGCCGCGATCGCGATGGCTCTGCGCCGCACGGTCAGGCCGTGCGGCCCTGCGCTGCCTCCTCGGTCGCGCCGACGCGCCGTTTGGGCTCCTCGGTGAGCAGCAACGGCTCGACGCCGTCGACGATTGCCTGCTCGGTGATGACGCAGCGTTTGATGTCGGGACGGCTCGGCACTTCGAACATGCTGTTGAGCAGCACGTCCTCGATGATCGACTTGAGTCCGCGCGCACCGGTACCGCGCGCGAGCGCTCGCTCGGCGATGGCGCGCAGCGCGCCCTCGTGGAACACCAACTCCACGTCGTCGAGCGCGAAGAACTTCTGGTACTGCTTGACGAACGCGTTCTTCGGCTCGGTGAGGATACGGATGATGTCTTCCTCGTCGAGGTAGTCGAGCGCGACTGTGATGGGCAGACGGCCGACAAACTCCGGGATGAGGCCGTACTTCAGCAGGTCCTGCGCCTGGAGCTCGCGGAGCATCTTGGTCGTTTCCTTGGTGCGCGTCCCCCGCGGCTTGCTGTTGAAGCCGATGGTGCGCTTGCCGAGGCGGTGCTCGATGATCTTCTCGAGGCCGTCGAAAGCGCCGCCGCAGATGAACAGGATGTTCGTCGTGTTGATCTGGATGAAGTCCTGGTGGGGATGCTTGCGACCACCCTGCGGCGGCACGTTGGCGACGGTGCCCTCGAGGATCTTCAGCAGTGCCTGCTGCACGCCCTCGCCACTGACGTCGCGCGTGATCGACGGGTTGTCGCTCTTGCGGGCGATCTTGTCGATCTCGTCGATGTAGATGATGCCGCGCTCGGCGCGGGCGATGTCGAAGTCGGCGGCCTGGATGAGGCGCAGCAGGATGTTCTCGACATCCTCGCCGACGTAGCCGGCTTCCGTGAGGCTGGTGGCGTCCGCGATGCTGAACGGCACGTCGATGATGCGCGCGAGCGTCTGCGCGAGAAACGTCTTGCCGCAGCCGGTGGGGCCGACGAGCAGCACGTTGGACTTCTGCAGCTCCACGTCGCTGTTCGTCTTCGCGTGCGCGATGCGCTTGTAGTGGTTGAAGACCGCGACCGAGAGCACCTTCTTGGCGTGCTCCTGGCCGATCACGTACTGATCGAGCGATGCGGCGATGACCTGCGGATTCGGAATCGTCCCCGGCTTGCCACGCTTGGTCGTCGTCGACCGGTTGTCCTCCTCGAGGACCTCCTGGCAGAGGTCGATGCACTGATCGCAGATGTACACACCAGGGCCGGCGACGAGCTTCCGAACCTGCTCCTGACCCTTGCCGCAGAACGAACAACGCGTGTGGCGTCGACGGTCGTCGCGCTCTGTCACGGCCTACCCCCCTGATTGTCTCACGTGGTCCCCACGCCCGACCGGCCTAGGCATCACGCGTGCGCCGTTGCACCGCCACCCGCCTGGGGTGTGTCCGCGTCATGTGGCGCGCCGGGCGGCTTGCCACCGTTGCTCTCGCCGTTCGGCGAGCCACCGCTCTTGATGCGGCCCTGGATGATCTCGTCGATGAGGCCGTACTCCTTGGCCTCCTCGGCGCTCATGAAGAAGTCGCGATCCGAGTCGTGGTTGACGACCTCGATTGCCTTGCCGGAGTGGTGGGCGAGGATCTCGTCGAGACGGCGGCGCACACGCAGAATCTCCTGCGCGTGGATCTGAATGTCCGTCGCCTGACCGCTGAATCCGCCTGACGGCTGATGGATGAGGACACGAGTATTCGGAAGGCTGAGGCGCATGCCCGGCTGCTCCGCCCGCAAGGAGAATCGCGGCCATCGACGCGGCGATGCCCATGCAGATGGTGCCGACGCGCGGCTCGACGTACTGCATCGTGTCGTAGATGGCGAGGCCCGCATACACCGACCCGCCCGGGGAGTTGATGTAGAGCCAGATGTCCTTCTCGGGATCCTCGCCGGCGAGGAACAGGAGCTGCGCCATGACGACGTTTGCAACCTGGTCGTCAATCGGCGTCCCGATGAAGATGATTCGGTCTTTGAGCAGACGCGAGTAGATGTCCATCCCGCGTTCGCCCCGATTGGTTGTCTCGATGACGTACGGGATCAGATTCGTCGGATTCATTCTGTTTTCCATTATAGGAGGCCTTTTCAGTCGCGCTGCCGGAATCCATAGACGGCCAGACCCATCATCAGGAGACCGAAGGCGACGAGCACGGCCAGTTCGACCCAGAGCGACACGGTCCAGCCGAAGAGCGTGATCTCGAAGCCGTGGACCACCTGGGCGGGTAGCCCCGAGGCGGTGAGCACGATCCGGCGCAGGGCATCGATCCCGTAGCTCGCAGGGTCGAGATGTGTCAGCACGAGCAACCACGCGGGGAGGTTGCCGGTGAGCGGAAAGAGCGCGCCGGCCAGAAAGAACATCGGCATCATCAGGAAGTTCATCACCACCTGGAAGCCCTGCATCGTGCGCATGCGCGCCGCGACAGCGACACCGAGTGCGCTCAGCGCGAATGCAAACAGGAAGATCGCAGGAACCAACTCTGCAACGCCGACGACTGTCAGCTTCACGCCGACGAGCGGTGCGAGCACCAGGATGACGAGTCCCTGAATCATCGCCTGCGACGCGCCGCCAAGTGTCTTGCCGATCGCGACCGCGGAGCGATGGATCGGTGCGACAAGCACCTCTTTGAGGAATCCGAACTCTCGATCCCAGACGATCGACATCGCGCCGAAGATCGATGTGAACAGCACCGACATGCCGATGATGCCGGGGAAGATGAACTGTACGTACTGCAGCGAGGATCCCGATCCGCCGAGGCCACCGGTGCTACCGCGCAACGCCGAGCTGAGCCCGCTGCCGAAGACGAACAGGAACAGGATCGGCTGCGCAAGCGACCCGAGCACGCGCGTGCGATCGCGCCAGTAGCGGATCAAGTCGCGCCGCCAGATGATGATGATCGCTCGCAACGTCGCGCCGCGGATGTTGACCGTTTGCGCGTGGTTGCGGCCGGTGCAGTCAATGCCTGTTCGCTCATCGCCGTCCACCTCCTCCCCACATCCTGCCCATGCGACGCATCCTATCCAGCGACGTGTTCGCCTGCTCGCGTATCTCGCGACCCGTGAGCTTGAGGAACACGTCGTCGAGGCTCGGCCGTCTCGCGCTCACCGCGGAGATCGGCACAGTCAATTCCGAGAACAGGCGCGGCACGAAGGATGCAGAGTCCGCGACCTCGACGCGCAATGTGCCGTCGATCTGCGTCGATTCGAGGTGCATGACGGAGCGCAATTGGTCTGCCGCCGCAGCCATGTCCGGCGTGGTGATGGTGACCACGTCACCACCGACTTTCGTCTTCAGCTCCGCGGGTGTGCCGAGCGCGACGATCTTCCCCTGGTCGATGATGGCGATGCGATCGCAGAACTCGGCCTCGTCCATGTAGTGCGTCGTCATGAAGATCGTGATGTGCTCGCGCTGACGCACCGTGTGGAGGTACTCCCAGATGTTGTTCCGCGTCTGGGGATCGAGCCCGAGGGTCGGCTCGTCGAGAAACAGCACCTGCGGGTAATGGAGGATGCCGCGCGCGATCTCGAGCCTCCGGCGCATGCCGCCGGAGTAGGTCAGCACTGTCGAGCCCGCGCGATCAGCAAGATCGACGATCGCCAGTGCGTCGTCGATGCGCTGTTTGCGCGTCGCCGCGGGCAGTCCATACAGGTACGCGTGGAACTCGAGGTTCTCCCGCCCCGTCAACTGCCCGTCGAGCGAGGGGTCCTGGAAGACCAGGCCGATCCGGGCCCGAACGGCGCTCGGATCCTCGCGGACGTCGAACCCCGCCACTTCGGCCACCCCGGAGGTCGGGCGGATCAGCGTGCACAGGATGCTGATCGTCGTCGACTTGCCGGCGCCGTTCGGACCGAGAAAGCCGAAGATCTCGCCGGCGCCGACCTCGAGATCGATGCCGCGGACCGCCTCGACCTTGTCGTAGGTCTTGACGAGATCGCGAACGCTGATCACGGGCTGGCTCATCGCGGGAGAGCGTACCCACGCCCGCCGGCGCTCAGACGTCAGGTCGAGACGAACCCGGAAGCCTCCGGAGTGACGATCTCCATGAGCCGTTCCCCGGCCGCGCGACGCCGGAGGTCGCGCCGGGCGATGTCCTCGAGGCGCCGGCGCTGGGAAGCGTCCATGCGCCG
Source organism: Candidatus Dormiibacterota bacterium (assembly GCA_963757475.1). Lineage (GTDB taxonomy): Bacteria > Chloroflexota > Dormibacteria > Aeolococcales > Aeolococcaceae > Palsa-851. The sequence continues at coordinate 82,252 of CAVWRW010000002.1, read as the reverse complement.
CCCCTCGGCAACCGCCCGTGCCTCGCGCTGCACCTGGTTCTCGTCCACCTCGATGCCTTCGGCGACGGATAGCGCGTCCAGGGCGAGCTCGAGGCGAACGCGGCTGGCGGCTGCCTCGCGACGTTCGGTGCGCAGCGCCTCCATGTTCGATCCGCTCATCTCCAGATAGCGATCGAGCGGGAGCCCGAGAGAGCCGAGCCGGTATTCGAGGTCGGCGAGCTGGCGGTCGATCTCGTGCTCGACCATCGCCTGCGGGAACGTCGACCCGCACGTGGTCACGCAGCGCCTCGAGCGCCGCACCCTCGTGGGCGCTCGCGATCCTGCTCCACCGCTTCCGCCGTCAGCGTCGTGCGGTAGTACTCGCGAAGCTCGTCCAGCGTCGTGCCATGGCCGTCGAGCACCGCGAGGCTGTCATCCTCGGGAGGCAGCTCGCGCTCGCGGACCGCGTGCACGCTGACGTCGATGGTGACGGTGGCTCCCCGAAGCTCCTCCTGGCGGTAGTCCTGGGGCAGCACGGTCTCGAAGCTGCGCGACTGCCCCGCTGTCAGCCCGATCACGCCGTCGACGATGGCGGGGATGACCTCCTCGCGATTGAACTCGAGATCGCGCTCGACGTTGTCACCGCCGGTGAGGATCTCATCGCCTCGGCGCATCACGAGGGTGCACTTGATGACGTCTCCTGCCTGCGCCGCCCGGTCGACCTCGACCAGCTCGGCGTGCTTGCGACGCGCCGCCGCGATCGCTTCATCGACGTCGTCGTCGGTGATCTCCGTCGTCTCCATCGGGACGCGCAGCGAGAGGTAGTCGCGCAGGTCCACCTCGGGCTTGACCGTCACGGTCGCGGTGAACTTCAGCGGCTTGTCCCGCTCGAGCTCGCCCAGGTCGAGATCGGGATCGCCGACGGGCTCGACGCCGGCCTCCTCGACCGCACGCAAGTACAGGTCGGGCACCAGATGGTCGACCGTCTCGTGGCGGACCGTCTCCCAGCCGACCGCACGCTCGACCATTGCCGTCGGCGCCTTGCCGGGGCGGAACCCGGGAATGCGGACGCGGCTCGCGAGCCGCCGGAGCGATGCCTCGATCGCGGCGTCAACCTCCGCGGGGGTCGCCTCGACCTGCAAGGCGACCTGCGATGCAGCCTTGCGCTCGAGCGTGACGGTCATCCCTGGGTTGGCCTTCGATTCGCCTGTGTCGGTCATGTGGGTGCTCATCTCTCTGGTAAGGGTGACGCCGTGCGCGGACCGAGACTTCGAACTCGGACGGGTCGCCCCACGGGATCCTAAATCCCGCGCGTCTACCGATTCCGCCATCCGCGCCCGGTCGGTCGAACCGGCCAGTCGCCAGTTTAGTGCTTGGGCCGATGGGACCAACGACATACGGAGCCGCCGGCGTCGGAGTACATTCGTCCGCGGGAGGCTGATGGACGGGGCGCAGGAGGGTTTGCACATGCGCGGAGGAGCCATTCCGAACCTGATCGCCGGCGACCGACGGCGCACCAAAGCGCTGGCAGTCGCGGCCGTGGGCGCGTTGCTCGTGCTGACTGCGGTCAACGTCGAGGCTGCGGGCTGGACCGTCGTCACGTCCCCGAACGTCGGGATGTCGTCATCACTGTCCGCAGTGAGCTGCGCCAGCTCGAAGCTCTGCCTTGCCGTCGGCGTCTCCTCGTCTGCGCCCTCGGTCGAGAAGACGCTGAGCGAGAAATGGAACGGGACGACAATGGCCGTGGTGCCATCGCCACCTTCAGGCAGCTTCAGCAACATCGAGCTCAACGGCATCAGCTGCACGTCTGCGTCGTTCTGCATCGCAGTCGGGCGCCTCTACAAATCCGGCGGGGATCAGATCCTCACCGAGAAATGGAACGGTTCGACCTGGACCCAGCTGACCTCCCCCACCATGGGTCCCGATGCATTCGTGGACATACTCGGCGTGAGCTGCAAGAGCACGACCTTCTGCATGGCGGTCGGCTGGTGGACCACTGAGCCCTCAGAGGCGTTCGCCATGAAGTGGGACGGCACATCGTGGACAGTCGAGACGGTTCCCAACGACGGCGACACCGAGGACAACATCCTCCAGTCGGTCAGCTGCCCCACGACCACCTTCTGCATTGCCGTTGGCAACGGTCCTGGACAACTCATCGATCGGTGGAACGGCTCGGTGTGGACGATCGTCAGCACAACCGCCAACTTCGGCCTCGACGGCGTCCGCTGCCGCAGCACGACGTTCTGCATGGCAGTCGGAGCGAAGAGTGCCGGGGCGAACACGGATACGCTTGCTGAGAAGTGGAATGGCGCGACCTGGAGCGTCCTGACCACCCCAAACGTCAGCGGCAGTCCTGGCAACATCCTCCTTTCTGTGAGCTGCACCGGCACGACGTTCTGCATGGCCGGCGGATACGCGCAAGGCTCAGGAGTGACGCGGGACACCCTCACCGAGGTGTGGAATGGCTCGACATGGGCCATCGCGCCATCAGTCAGCCCCACCTCAGACAGCGTCATCAACTCCGTGAGCTGCACGACGGCGATGGGCGGCAATTTCTGCCTGGCCGTCGGCGAGTTCACGGGCAAGACGCTCGTGGAGAAGTACTCCTAGTCCTTGGGTGGTCGGGGGCGCCGTCGAGCAGACCTCAAATGCGCGTCCCGGCGAAACTCCTCGTCGCTACTGATCACCGCGTCCGGCAGGAATGGGGCCCGTTCGCCGGAGATGTCCGTGGGATACGGGCTGTTGTTGCCGAGCGCCGGTCCTTCATTCGATTGGCCGCGGAATCCGTACCAGAACACGCCCGCGAAAAAGATCCCAATAGCCGTCGCGGTGAGGATGAGCGCGATCACCCCAGCAGTATCCTCCCGCGCTGACAAACCCTCCCGCGCACTAATGATCTGATCGAGCCCACCGACCGATTGCTTCGCTACGCTCGCCGCATGCGTGTCGTTGTGCTCGGAGCCGGGTTTGCCGGCCTTGAGCTGATGACCAGACTGTCCGAGGAGTTTGGCGAGGATGCCGACGTCGTCCTCATCGACGAGAGCGACGCGTTCGTCTTCGGTTTCTCGAAGCTCGACGTCATGTTCGGGCACTGCGCCGGCTGCGAGCCGTGCGGCATCCCTACCGGGACATCGTCAAGCCCGGAGTCCGGTTCGTCCAGTCGATGATCCGCTCGATCGACCCGGCAGCGCGGCGGGTCGTGACCGACGCCGGCACCTTTGACGCGGACATCCTTGTGGTTGCGCTCGGCGCCGATGTGGATCCCGGAGCAACACCCGGGCTCGTCGAAGGGGGGCACGAGTTCTACACGGTCGAGGGAGCCTTCGCGCTGCGCGATGTGCTGCGAATCGTTCGAGGGCGGCCGGGTGGTCGTCGGCGTGACGTCGGCGCCGTTCAAGTGCCCGCCCGCACCGAGCGAGGCCGCGCTGATGATGCACGACTTCCTGACTCGCCGAGGCCTTCGCGAGCGGCTCCTCGATCTCGCTCGTCATCCCGATGGGCGCGCCGATCCCGCCGTCACCCCCTGCGTCCGCCGCTCTGCTCGTCGCGTTCGAGGAGCGTGGCATCGACTGGTACCCGAACCTGGCGGTGCGCGAGACCGACCCTGCTCGCAACGTCGCGATCCTCAGCGACGGGACGGAGTTGCCGTACGACCTGTTCCTCGGCATCCCCCGGCATCGGGTGCCGGCCGTTGTCGAGGAGTTGGGGATGACGGTCGACGGCTGGATCCCTGTCGAACTCGCTCACACTCGAGACCGCGTTCCCGGGGGTCTACGCCGTCGGCGACGTCACCAGCGTCGGCACGCCGAAGGCCGGCGTGTTCTCCGAAGGCCAGGCCGCAGTGGTCGCCGACCGGATCATCGCGGCGGCCCGAGGGACGGCTCCCACCACGACGTACGGCGGAAACGGCATGTGCTACCTCGCATTCGGTCAGGACCAGGTCGCGCGGGTCGACGTGACCTTTCTCAAGGGGCAGCCGCCGATCGGTGGGTATGAGGCTCCGTCGATCGCGACCGCGGCCGACAAGGTTTCATTCGGGACCAGCCGGATCCGCCGCTGGTTCGGTGCGTCGGCCGCAGATCCGGGTCACGCTGGTCGATGAGTTGAGACGAAATCATCGCTGGACAATGACCACCTCACTGCCTACTCTGGTGGCATCCACCTACCGCTGACGGAGGACCTGGATGGAGCCGAATCATTTGACCGCGACTGCCCCGCCGCAGGAGGTGGTCGCGAAGATTGATCAGAAAGCGCTTCGGCTGTCGGCGCTCCTGCGCGAGATAGACAACCACCCGATCGAGCTGGAGTCCGTGCTACGGGACCAGCTCGATGACGTTCTGGAGATGTTGGCCTGCCGGATCTCGGCGACCAGGACACTCCTGCACCGATCCAGCCTCGAATTGACGGGGGCCGGATCGCCCGCATAACAGGCGTCGCACGGCGCCTCGGGACGGCGACCGCAGCTGAGGCTACGGCCGCCGTCCTGATCACCCTCGCCGCGATCGTCGTCCGTTTCTGGTCCCTCAGCTCGCAGCCCGGCGGGCTCTATCCGGACGAGGCGGCATTCGGGCTCAGTGCCCTGAAGCTGCTGACCGTCCCGGGGTATCACCCGCTCTTCTTCGACATCAATGGCGGCCTTGGCGCGCCCTTCACCTACCTCGTCGCCGCGGTGTTCAAGGTCTTCCAATCCTCGGTCTTCACGTTGCGCGCGACGGCGGCGGGCGTCGGCGTCGCCGGCGTCATCGCCGTCTACATCGCGACGCGCCGCTTCGGCCGCGCCGCAGCGCTGATCGCGATGGGCTGGACCGCAGGATCGCTCTGGATGATCGCCATCTCGCGCGATGGTTTCGAGAACATCCTGACGGTCGCATTCGGTGCGCTGGCGCTCGCGGCGATGCTGCGCTGGGGCGACCGGCCGGCGCGTGCCAGCGCGGTGACCGCTGGCGTCGCGGTCGCACTCGGCCTCTGGACGTACCAACCCCTGAAGTTGCTGCCCCTGCTCGCGATTCTCTGGCTGCTGTGGATTCGTGCGCGGGATCGCGACCGGTTCAGAGCACTGCTCGCAACCTGGCCCTGGGCGCTCGTCGCGTTTCTCGTCGTTGCCGCCCCGATGATCGTGACGGCGATCACCGACGCGTCCGGATACTTCGGTCGCGCCGCGTCGGTCTCGGCCTTCTACGTCGGCGCGGGGTCGCCCGACAGCTACCCGGTGCACGTGCTTCGCACCATCGGCATGTTCCTCGTCACCGGCGACCCCAACGAACGGCATGACGTCAATGCACTGCCCCTGCTCGGCCCATTGCTCTTCATCCCGTTTGCTTTCGGCATCTGGCGGTGCTGGCGGCGGCGCGACGACCACGGCCACGCGCTGGTGCTGATAGGACTTGTCGTCTTCATCCTGCCTCCCCTGCTCGCCACCGAGGGCTTCGCGCCGCACTTCCTCCGCTCACTCGGCCTCGCGCCCTACGTGGCCGCCTGCGTCGGGCTCGGCTGTGTAGAGATCGTTGACCTCGTGCGCCGGTTTGGTCCGAGGGTCACGCGCAGCAACACCCTGACCACCACCCGCATCGGCTGGTCGGCATGCGCGCTCGCGGTCACGGGCGTCGGCATCGCGTCGGCGGCGACGTACGTGAACCGCCCGATCCTGGATCGCTACTCGCCGTTCACGTTCGCCGACGTGGCACTGGCCGGCGCCGCGGTGAACAACGCCACCGATGGAGGCCCGTCCACGCTTCTCATCCTTGACAGCTACGACGCGATGGACGTCCAGTTCCTTGACGCAGGGCGCATCCCGACGATCGTGCAGCCCATGCGCGTGGTGGGCAATCCGGCCATCTATTCACTGGTCGTGGCACCGTCGCTTGCGGACATCACAGCGGCTGTCGGCGCGCCGCTCGCGGCCGAGGCCCGGGTCGTCGCCACCGACCCGACGGGAACGCCGGTCGCGTACGCAGTGGTGCCGCAGCCTTCGGGCTGACACAGAGCACAACACCGAACCGGGCCGCGGCTCTATCGTGAGTGGCGATGATGCGGCGCTATTCAGGAAGGATCTGGCTGATCACGCTTGCCGGGCTCGTGTTCAGGCTCGCACTGATCGCATACCAGCCCCTCTGGCGCGACGAGGCGTTCACCGCGCTGGCCGTGCAGCGTCCGCTCGGCTCGATGCTGAACGTCGTGCGCCACGATAGCGCTCCTCCCCTCTTCTATCTGCTCGAGCGGATTGTCGCCATTGTCTCGACCAGCCCCGCAGCGCTTCGAATCCTGCCGGTGCTTGCCGGCGCCGCCGCGATTCCGATCATTGCCGCGCTCGGGCGCCGGGTCGCCGGAGATGCCGGCGGCACATGGGCTGCGGTCATCGGTGCCGTCGCCCCGGCGTTGCTCATGAGCTCGCTCGACGCGCGGATGTACATGCTCGCCACGACGCTGGTGCTCGCATCGACGCTCTGCTTGCTGCGTGCACTCGAGCGCCCCTCGGTGCTGCGCTGGGCCCTGTACGCCGGCCTATCGATCCTCGCCGTCTACACGGTGTACTTCGCGCTCTTCGCGGTGCTGGCACAGGTGATCGCCGTTGCGATCCTCTCCGCACGCCGCCACCCCGGAACAACGCTGCTCGTCGGCGCCGTCGGACTCGTGACTCTCGTGAGTCTCACGCCCTGGGTCGTGGTCGCCAGCAGCCAGCTGAGCCATAGCACCGGCGGATTCTGGGTGCCGAAGCTGAGCGTCAAGACCCTTACCGGCGGCCTCGTCCAGTTCTTCATCGGGCCACCGATCAGCACCTGGGTCACCGGCTACACGGCGCTACGCATCCTCGAGGGGGCCAGCGTTGCCTCGGGTGTCGTGGCGCTCGCGGCCGTCGTCCTCAACAGACAGAGGCTCCGCGGCGACCAAGTGCACGCTGCCTCGCTCCTCGGTCTCACCGGGGGCGTCGGGGTGGCGATGATCGTCCTCGTGAGCTTCTGGCATCCGCTCGAGGACGGCCGGTACTTCAGTGACGTGTGGGCGCCGCTCTTTCCGCTCGTCGGCGCCGGCTTGGCCATGATCCCATGGCGGCGGGTGACGTTTGCGGCCGCGGCGGCGACGGCCGTCGTCGCGTTCGCGACGGTCAGCACCGTCACCAACCCGGATACCCCAGCGGCGGTCGCAGCGCTCGAGCATGCCGCCGGACCGAACGACGTCATCGCCGCGTATCCGAGCGAGTACCTGCTCGTCCTCTATTACGGAGACCGTGCCATCGATGCGCACACGCGTTCCATGGCGTCGGCTGTGCCGTGGTTCTGGGGCACTGCGGTGTATCCGTCCGGCGCCGTGCTGCAGTCGATGCCGATGCCGTCGCCGACGACGCACAACGTCTATTACGTCTTCGAGCGCGGTGATCCGCCGCCGCCTGATCCCGACTCCTATTCCGCGCGCAGCACTCACTGCTGGCCCGGTGTGTGTGTCACCATGCTGACGCCATCAGGGGTCGGCGCATCGGGCGCGAATTCGACGTAATCGTGGGACAGGAGGACAGCAGGTGAAGGGCTTTCGCGACTTTCTCAACCAGGGCAATGTCGTCCAGCTTGCCGTTGCATTCGTCATCGGTGTTGCGTTCAGCGCGGTGGTCACGGCGCTCGTCATGGACATCATCAACCCGATCATCGCGATCCCATTCGGCAAGCCGAACTTCAACGCGCTGGTACTGACCATCAACGGCAGCGTGATCCAGTACGGCACATTCCTGACCGCAGTTGTGACGTTCATCCTGGTCGCCGCCGGCGTGTACTTCTTCTTTGTGGTGCCATACAACCGTATGCAGGCACGCATGGCCAAGCCCACGGAGTCGAATACCCGGGCCTGCCCCGAGTGCCTGAGCATCATTCCGAAGCCCGCCAAGCGTTGCTCGTTCTGCACGGCGCCAGTCGAGCCCATGGCCGCGAGCTGAACGAGCCGGATCCTCCCGAGGTTCACATTGCTCGGCTCGACGAGCTGGCACCGCGCACGTTGCTCGGCATCCTTGCTGTCCGGCAGAACGTCTTCGTCGTCGAGCAGAACTGCGTCTATCCGGACATCGACGCGAGCGACGGCGATGCGGGGACGCACCATCTCTGGATCGAGGATGCGGACGGTGTCGTCGTCAGCACCTTGCGTCTCATGAGCGATATCAACGGCGGTCATCGCATCGGGCGCGTCGCAACGTACGCGGGATCGCGTGGACGCGGCTACTCGAGCGCGCTGATGCGGCGCGCCATCGAATTCGCCGAGCCGCCGATCGTGCTCAGCGCGCAGTCATATCTCGTTGGCTGGTACGGAACCTTCGGGTTCGAGGAGCACGGCGAGCGATGGATCGAGGACGGCATCGAGCATGCGCCGATGCGCCTGGAGGTCAGGCGGTGACGATGTTGACGATGCGATCCACGACGGCGATGACCTTGCGCGGAGCCTGACCGCCGAGCAGTTCGGCGATGCGCGGCTGCGCGAGGGCCAGCGCGGTCAGCGCCTCCTCAGACGTTCCGGCGTCGACCTCGAAATCGGCGCGGCGCTTGCCGTTCACGGTGACGGCGATCGTCGCGCGCTGCGGCGCTGCGAGCTTCGCGTCATACGCCGGCCACGTGCCGGGTTCGTGCACCGACGTCTCGTGACCCAGACGATCCCAGATCTCCTCGGTGATGAACGGGGCGAACGGGGCGAGCAACTTGAGCAGCGTTTCAGCGTCGACACGTCTCCCGCTTCCTGCGGATACCTCATGATCGAGAGCACGGGCGAACTCCATCAGATACGCGATCGCAGTGTTGTAGCGGAGCTCGGCGATGTCGTCCTCGACTTGTTGGATGAGACGATGACGGCGGCGCTCCATGACCTCGTCACCGTCGAGGTCGTCGTGGGTTGCGAGCTGCGTTGCGCGCCACGTCCGGTGGAGGAAGCGCGTGATCCCGGCGATTCCTTTGTCGCGAAAATCGCCGCCGAGCGTGTATGGGCCGAGATACATCATGAACAGACGCACGGTGTCGGCACCGAATCTGTCGATGTACTCATCAGGGTTGAGCACGTTGCCACGGCTCTTCGACATCTTCGCGCCGTCCATGATGATCATCCCGTGCGCGCGGAATCGCGTGTACGGCTCGGGTGCCGGGACGCGTCCCATGTCGTACAGCGCACGCATGACGAAGCGCGCATAGAGCAGATGCCGCACGGCGTGCTCGTTGCCCCCGATGTACATGTTCACCGGGAGCCACGTCTCCGTGCGCTCCTTGTCGAAGGGAACATCGTCGAAGTCCGTGGACGGATAGCGCAGGTGATACCAAGCGGAGTCGAGGAACGTGTCGCTCACGTCCGTCTCACGGCGCGCAGGCCCGCCACACTTCGGACACGTGACATTCACCCAGTCCTCCACCATCGCAAGCGGCGACATGCCCGTTCCGCGCGGCCGGAAGTCCTCGATCTCCGGCAGCAGCACGGGCAGGTCCTCCTCCGGCACCGCTACGGGGCCGTCGTTGGGGCAGTGAATGATCGGGATCGGCGGTCCCCAGTAGCGCTGCCGTGAGATGAGCCAGTCGCGCAACTTGTACTGCACGCTCGTCTCGCCGCGGCGTAACTCGGTGAGCCGTTCGACGATGCGGCGCTTGCCCTCCTCCGTGGTCGCACCGTCGAACTCGCCGCTGTTGATCATCACGCCGTCCCCGGAGTGCGGCGCCTCGGCCCCGTTACCGCCGCTGATGACGTCGACGATCGGAAGGTTGTGCGCCTTCGCGAACGCCCAGTCTCTGGAGTCGTGTGCCGGGACCGCCATGATCGCCCCGGTGCCGTAGCCACCGAGCACGTACGGCGCGGCCCAGACGGGAAGATGTGCCCCGGTGAGCGGATGAATCGCGTATGAGCCAAGCTCCATACCGACGGAGAAGTCCGGCTCGCCTGCGGTCGGTGGGAACTTGTTGCGCCATGCGTTGACCGTGCCGATGCGGTCGGGTGGGACAAACTCCTCGAGTTCCGGATGATCGGCGCCGATGACAAGGAACGTCGCACCGAACAGCGTGTCCGGACGCGTTGTGTACACGGTGACGTCCTTGCGCCGGCAGCCCTCGAGGTCGAACAGGATGGTCGCGCCTTCACTGCGCCCAATCCAGTTGCGTTGCATCGTTTTCGTCGACTCCGACCAGTCGAGCGTCTCGAGCGCGTCAAGCAACTGCTGCGCATAGCGCGTGATCTTGATCCACCACTGGCGGAGATACCGCGTCTGCACGACCGTATGGCAGCGCTCGCAGCGGCCTTGCTCGACCTGCTCGTCGGCGAGGACGGTGAGGCACGACGGGCACCAGTTGACCGCCCCCTCGCGCCACTCGATGAGCCCGGCGTTGAACAGCTGCACGAACAACCACTGCGTCCACCGGTAGTACGCGGGATCCGCAGTGTTGACCTGGTGACTCCAGTCGAACATCGAACCGATACGCCCGAGCTGGTTCTCGCGGAAGTTGTGCACCGCCCGGCGCATCACGACCGCCGGGTGCTCGCCGATCTTCATGGCGTAGTTCTCGGAGTGGATGCCGAAGGCATCAAATCCCATCGGCTCGAAGACCGTGTCGCCCATGAGCCGCCGCCAGCGTCCGTAGATGTCTCCGCCGGCGAACGGGATGATGTGGCCGACGTGCAACCCCTCGGCGGAGGGATACGGGAACATCATCAGGTTGTAGAAGGGCCGCTCGGGATCATCGAGCTGCGTGCGGTAGTCCCCGCGCTCGTTCCAGATCCGCCGCCAGCGAGCTTCTACAGCCGTGTGGTCGTACGCGTCAAGGCGCGTCGCTTCCCCGTGCGTGGCGGCAGGCTCGGCGTCCATGGAACAAGGGTAGCCCGACTCCCGGCCCGATCAATCCAGGGGGAATGCTAGGAGGCTGCGGTCTGCGTGTTCTGGAGGACCGCGAAGACAGCGCCGTGGGGGTCGTTGACGATGGCGAAGCGCCCGACTCCGGGGATGTCGTCGGGCGGGTGGTGCACGCCTCCACCGAGCTCGGTCAGCTTGGCGACGGTCGCGTCGGCGTCGGCGACCGCGAAGTAGACGACCCAGTTCGACGGTGTGCCCGGAGGCGCATCCGCGTCCATGGGGAGGGCACCGGCGACGCTGGTCCCGTCCAGCTTGAACTCGGTGTAGTTGGTACCTGGAACGGTCGACTCCTTCGGATCCCAGCCGAAGGCGTTCCAGTAGAAGAGCTTGTCGGTCGGCAGGTCCTTGGCGTTGAGCTCGAGCCAGCAGAACGCGCCCGCGACCCGCACGGCCTCGAATCCACGGTGATCCCTGGGCTGCCAGAGACCGATCACCGCCCCAGAAGGGTCAGCGACGATCCCCATCGTTCCAGCAGTCATCACCTCGAACGGCGGGGCGATCACCGTTCCACCTGCCTCGGTCACCTTCGCGGCAGACGCCGCAGCGTCGTCGGTGAGGACGTATGCCATCCATCCCGTCGGGCTTTCCTCGTTCATCCGCGGGCCGACACCGGCCACCTGTTTGCCATCGAGATGGAAGATCGCGTACCCGCCGGCGTCCGGGATGACGTCTGCCGTCCAGCCGAAGAGTGCCGTGTAGAACGCCTGGGACGCGTCGACGTCCGCGCTCCAGAGATCGATCCAGCCGGGCTCGCCCGTCGTGGGAGTTGCCATCACACGTCCTCCGTCTCGCCGACCCTCGCGCACGGCGTGCGCGCGGGGAAGGTATCACGGCGGTTCGGGCGTTCGAGCCGTCGCGAGTACACTCGGCGCCTGATGGTCGATACCGCGAGCGACATCGAGATTTCGGACATCCGCGACGACGCGGAACGGCAGCGTTTCGCCGAGATCGATGCCGTGTCGTTTGCCGGTCGTGCGGCCGACAACATGCGCTGGCTGAAGGCGGCGGAGCCCTACACGACGCTGCGTGTCGCGCGCATCGGGGGCGAAGTCGTCGGTGGCTACATCATGCTGCCGACGGGCGAGTTCTTCGGTGGCCGATCGGTGCCCGCACAGGGAATCTCGGCGGTGGTCGTCGACGCGGGGTCGCGCCGCCGTGGCGTCGCCGGCGCGCTGATGCGCGATTGTGTTGCGTCAGCGCGTGACAGCGGCGCCGCAGTCGCACCGCTGTTCGCGGCAACAGTGCGGCTCTATCGCCGCTGGGGATGGGAGGTCTGCACGCAGACGTTCCGTCAGTCGGTGCAGACCCGAGCGCTCGGCGCCTTGCGGGGCGATGGTATGGTGCGCGCGCATCCCGACCGTTCGGCGGTTGAAGCATTGCGCCGCACGCAGTTGCCGCGGTGGGACGGTCCGCTCGACAGACCGGACTGGTGGCTCAGCGTCGAGTGGGACCCCGGCAATCCGGACGGCCACAAAGCGGAGTACGGCTGGTACGAGGGCGACACGCTCACCGGGTACGTGCGCTACGACAGCGACCGCTTGCCGGGGAGTTGGATCCGCGTTCGCGTCCAGGAGTTCATCTACTCGACAACAGATGCGCTCCGTGGATTGCTCGGATTGCTCGGCGGCCACGAGTCGCAGAGTGGTGATGTCGTCTTCGTGCATTCGACACTTCCTGAGCTGTCGCCGCTGCATCTGCTGCTCGCGGAGCCACATCGGGAGGTCGAAGTCAGTGCGTTCATCCCCTGGATGCAACGCATCGTGGATCTCGAGGTGGCGATGAGCGCGCGCGGATGGCCGGCACATGCAGCCGGCCGGGTCGAGTTGGAAGTGTCCGATCCCGTCCTTGGTGGCGAGCGCGTGATCCTCGAGGTCGAGGGTGGCGAAGGACGCGTGACGAAAGGTGGCAGCGGCACGGTGCGAACCGGCATCGGCGCGCTCTCCGCGTGGTATTCGAGTGCGCTTCGCGCGCAGGACGCAGCACTGATCGGACTGATGGAAGGCGAGGCGAACGCGCTGATCGAGATGGACCGGCTCATCGCCGGCGGCGTCCCCTGGATTCCCGACTTCTTCTGATCGCCGCGATCGCCGTGCGCATCCATGCCTGACGCCGCACTGCGAAAGCTGCGTCTCGCTCGCGTGCGCTCGCAGCACCTCACTGACGACACACTGCTGACCACTGATGTCGCAGGCGTCGTCGCTTCCGTGTGCGCGCTACAGGCGCAGGCATTCGACGCCGCGCGCCACCAAGTGCGCGTGCGCAGTTCTGGGCTCACAGCCGGTGCGGTCGATCACGCATTCGACGTGGAACGCTCAGTTGTGCGCACGTGGCTGATGCGCGGCACGCTGCATCTCTGCGCCGCCGACGATCTGCGTTGGCTGCTCGACATTCTTGGTCCGAACGCCAATCGGTTGGGTGAGCGTCGGCGCGTCGAAGTTGGACTCGACCAGGCGACGTGCCGCCGCGGCATCGATGTTCTACGCAAGGCTCTCGCAGACGGGCCCATGGCGCGACGCCAGATCCGTGACCGCCTCATCACCTCGAATGTTTTGCGCGAGCCCGTCGGGCAGTCATTGATTCACCTGCTCTTCCATGCGGCGACGACCGGCGTGATCTGCTGCGGGCCGCGGGTTGGGCGTGACGACAGCTTCGTCCTGCTGGACGACTGGGTGCCGCAGTCGGACGGGCCGCGCGGCGACGCCGCGATGGCTGAGCTCGCGCGTCGATACCTACGAGCGTATGGCCCTGCGACCGCAGCCGACTTCGCCGCATGGTCCGGTCTGCCGGTTGGCGCTGCACGCGCAGGCTGGGCGGCGGTCGCTGACCAGATCGTGGACTTTCCCGGTGTGATCCCGGGAACTCTCGACGCTCGGGCCTGTGACCTCGGACCTGCCAGGGCAGGGGCCGATCGTGAGGCTCCTCGGCCACTTCGATACGTTCCTGCTCGGCTACAAGCGGCGGGACCAACTCGGCGGCGTCGCTGCAGAGACTTGGATTCACACGGGAGGCGGAGGTTGGATCCGGCCCGTCGTCCTCGTCGACGGGTGGATCGTGGGAGGGTGGCGACTCGATCGTGTCCCCGGCGGGTACGGGATCGTCGTGACACCGTTCGAGCCGCTATCCGGCCGCGTGAAGACTGGCATCCGTCGCGAGGTTGGCTCGATCAGCGAGTTCTTCGGCCAGCCGGTGCAATGGCGAGCTGACGTCGCGGCCGGTTGAGCCAGCTCGGCGATATGCGCATCGGCCGCTCGTTGCCGGCTCACTATTGCGATCGGCAGGCGACGGTGTCAGGCTTCGCTGCGGCCACACCGGCAGGCGTCGCCCCGAGCGCAGGAAGAAAGCCATGAACAACGCCTCCACGCACGATCGTCATTCGATTCGCATGCACGTGTCGTGGTTTGTCGTCCTCCCTGCAGTGCTGACTCTTATCGCCTGCGGCGCAGCGGGTTCGGCGCAGCTGCAGCGACCGGCGGGCTCGACCGTGACCCTGACGATGCTGGAACAGCTCGCGAAAACCTCGGCCGCATTTGACGGTGATCCGAACGTCAGCTCAGCCGAGGTAGTCCTGACGACTGAGCACGGCGCTGGCGCTGTGACGGATGAGTTGCCGGATCCCAGCAAGCCGGTCTACCTGGTGCAGACGCAGGGTCATTTCACCGCGAACGGCGCCTCGATCCCGCCACCCGCGACGAAGCTACCGACAGGGAGCTACAACATCCTCGAGATCGACGCCTCGAACGGCGAGTTGCTCGGCGCGGGTGTCAGCACCGCCGAAGCGGATCTCGCCTCGTTGGGACCGGTCATCACCCTGCCGCTGTGAGTTGAGGGTAGCGCCGTAGGTCGTCCGGGCTAGTATTGGCAGGCCCGCACGCTGCCGGAGCCCGACCACGCCGACGTAGCTCAGTGGTAGAGCAGCGGTTTCGTAAACCGCTGGCCGGGAGTTCGAATCTCCCCGTCGGCTCCAGGGCGACCTCGGACTCCCTGAAGGCCTGGGCGACGACCGCGTTCTGCGTTGCCGCAGCTAGCACACCGTCTCGCTGGCAAGGACCTGGTTGAGTACCGTGACAAGCGCGGTCCACGTCGGTGGTGTTGGTCGCCGTCACCGCGCCCTGCTTGAGGTGTCCGCGAGGGTCGTCCCGACTGCGGGTGATGTCGATGGCGACCTGGTTTGGCATGGCCCGCGTTGTCATCCCTTGCAAACTGCGAACGCAGACGTGTGCCACGGGTGCCACTTCCCGGTTCACTGCACATCAATCGTCGGCTCGGCAGGGCTGGGCCGCAGCTCGTCGGTGTCCGCGTCGTAGACATACTCCCGGGCCAGGGGGCCGGCGCCACTGCGCAGTCGGAACTTGTGTTCGTCGAGTGCCTCTGCCTGGCTGAGCCAGAGGATATTGCTGGGATCAGCACCATGTATCCGGAACTCTCCCGCGACCCGCAGACGACGGACGCGAATGCCGCAACCAACGACGATGCACCACTCCTCGTCTGGGCTGATCGCCGCGGCCATCGCCCCTCCGTACATGTCGTCAAGAAGGAGCCACGGGAGTCCCTCCCCCTCGACGCAGGCCATGGAACCCAATTCTTGCCAGACCACGAAGCGTTGAGAGCGTTTGAGCACGGATCCGATCGGCGTGCCTTTGGCGATGACCGATTCACCCCCCGAGGAGTTCGGCTCGAACGTTATCCCAGCTTCCGTTGTGGACTCCGCGCCGTCCAATCGCAGCGCTGCCGCCAATTGATGCTCGTCCGCGTACGCCGTCGAGCGCTGCGGCCGGATAGCGGCACGCATTCTCTTCTCATCGATGATGTCCCGCGGTTCTCCGAGTGTATTGGTATCGGCGTCATAGGCCCACTCGCGAGTGGTCCACATATTCCCCATGCCCCAGTGCGTCGATACGACAAACCGGTGCCCTCCGAGCGCTCGCACGCTGGTGAACAGGACCGCGTCGGCGAGATCGCCCTTCATAGGCAGGTGGAGTTGCCAGCGCTCGTGAAACGGACGCCGCCCGTACGACTGCACGTTGGTCTCGGCGCGCAGCCGGAACGCGACCAATCCGAGGCCGACGACGACGCACCACTGCTCGTCCTCACTGACCGCCGCGCCACGCGGGCCTTCCCACATCCGTGCGACGCATTGGGACGGTAGTTCGTCGCCCTGCACGTAGATTTGATCGGCCATCTCGGACCAGACGGTGAAGTGCGCCGATCGGCTCATCACGTAGCCCTGCTCGCGCCCGTCGATGAGAACGCTCTCATACGTCGATCCCGGCGTCAGGCCGGCCCTGATTTCGAACGCCCGCTTTTGCGTGTCAAGGCGCGAGGCCGTGGCGGTTGGCAGTGCGCGGGTGCGTCCAATCGATGGAAGGTGGCTGAAGAGGTGTTTTATCGCCATGTGCATCTCCGTTTGCTCACCGAGAGTTCGGCGAGTGGCATGCCGCTATGGCAACTCTTCCCCTGAGTTATTCATCGACGGAGCCGGGTGTCCCGGGTCGGTCAACGCTCGACCAGCATGCGCGTGTTCGACGCCCTGGCGGAAGTCACCACCGTTCCGTCACAGGTCTGGGCAGCACCATACCGTTGCGCGTCGGTCGCCTTAACGCAACCTCTATCTCACAACGGCGCGTGAACCTATGAAAGCCAGACGGTTCGTGGAAGGGGCAGATCGATGCTCAATGGAATTGCAGAGGATCAGGCGATCCAGACACCAGGCTTCTATCGGGAAGTCGTCGAGTTGACGTCGGTAGCGCTGGTCGTCGTCGGATCGGATGCGATCGTTCGGCATCACACGCAGGCAGCACAGGAAATGCTGTCTGGAACGACCACGAACGTCGTTGGCGAGCTCTTCCCGTCGCTCTTCATCGCGGAGTCGCAAGACCAGGTCGATTCATTCCTGCGAGGCGCGGGCGTTCAGAGCGCGAGCGCCCGAACCAGTCTTGTCGCAACGTGCCGGCTTGCCGACGGACGCGAGCGAACGATTGAAATGACGGCGGTGAACCTGACCAACGTCCCCGAAGTGGCTGGGGTCGTGCTCACCCTCGTGGATCGATCTCAGATGCAGCAAGCGGTTGATCAAGCCGAGCAAATCGCCCGAATAGACGACCTGACTGGACTCCTCACACGCGGCGCTCTTGAGCAATACGGCCGGAGGTTGTTCACCGACGGCGCAGTTCCCTCCGCGATGCTCGCGTTGTTGGACGTCGACAACATGAAGGCGATCAACGACCTATTCGGCTTCGCGGCCGGGGATCGGGCATTGAGCTGCGTGGCCAATCGCCTGACCACCTCCGTCGGCGACGACGCGATGGTGGCACGGTTTGGTGGCGAGCGATTTGCGGTTCTCTTTCCACACTGCGGCGTTTCCGCTGCCCGCCGGCGTCTCGATGGCGCAACCCGGTTGATCGGGCGTCCGTTACCGGGCACCGGTCATCAGGTCACCATCACTAGCGGTGTGGCCTCGACGAAGATGGCGCGTCACTGGCCGGGCGTTGTCAGCCGCGCCGACATCGCGCTCCTGGAGGCCAAGATCTCGAGTTCCGGGTGGCGTGTTCTTCTACCGCCGCGATACGCCAGGGTGGGACCAACGCCGGAAAGAGGAGCGCGCGGCGCTGCTCGCGGCCGACCAGTTGGTGGAGGAGCTCAAGTCTGATGTTGTGCGACTCGAGCACGACACAAGGCATGACCTGAGAACAGGCCTGTTGAACGCGCAAGCATTCGAGAGCGACCTGCGGACGATGCACGCAGATGCCGCAGCGCAGGACGCTGCATACTCGCTCGTCCTTTGCGACATCGACTACTTCCACAACTACAACGAGCGATACCTATACCAGCCGGCGAACATCACGCTGCGACGCGTAGCAGAGGGGCTGAGAGACGCCTGCCGACCCGGCGATTTCGTCTATCGCTACGGCGGAGAGGAGATAACCGTCGTTCTGCCTCGCACGTCGCTCGGCGATGCCACCAATCTTGCCGAACGCTTGCGCAGCGCAGTCGCCGGCTTGCGAATTGCGCATGAAAATCGCCCAGTGCCGCACATCGTCACGGTATCGATTGGCGTCGCGGAGTGCGACCCGTGCGCCGGCCAGAGTTCAGCCTCGCTTGTCGATGCCGCAAACAAAGCTCTACTGGAGGCGAAACGTTTGGGTCGCAATCGCGTCGAAGTCAGCGGTCGGTCGGCCCCATGACGGCCTCGACCGGTGGCTCTCCCCTCGGCTTCGATCGCCAAACTGGTCTCGCAACGATCCACGAGTTCATGCTTATCGAACGCGAGGTCGACGCGCGATGCCGCTCGAACGATGCAGGCGACGCATACGGGATCGTGCTGATCGACATCGAGGGTCTGCGAGGAATCAATGCGACGTACGGGTTTGACTGCGGCGACGGCATCCTCGTGCAGATCGCCCAACGTCTCCGCGAGTTGTTTGCGGACAACCCGCCCCGATGTATCGCGCGCGTCGGCGGCGACGAGTTCGCCGTACTCTTCGAACGTGTCGACGCTGCCACAAGTCTTTCGCAACTCGCCCGCAAGATCAGGCTCGACGTTGCTGGTCAGCCCTTCCTCATCGACGACACGCGTCTCCGTCTGCAACTACGCACGACCTTCCGAAGGGGACCCAGCCGCAAACCGGTGGCGAGCGATCTTCTGTGGGAGGTCCAGTGGGCCGACCGGATCGAAGCGACACGCGAGCTCCATCAGCGACTAGAGCTGCTCGAGTTGCGCCAGGGCCAGCTCGGGGGCCAGGCCGGAGACCTTCGCGATCGCCTCGCATCTGCCGAAAAACGCGCCGAACTCGCGCTGTACGACCCTCTGACAGGGACATGGAACCGACGCGGACTTGCGGAGGTCATAGGACGCCTATCCGGTAGCCGGGTGGTGGTGTTTGTCGACGTCGACAATCTGCGTGACCTGAACGGGCTCGACGACCAGAACTGGGGCGCCGGCGATCAAGCGCTCATCGGTATCGCCGGGCTCCTGCGGACACTCCAGGAAGGCACGATCGTCGTTCGGTGGGGCGGCGACGAGTTTCTCGTGATTGTCCCCGGCGTTCCGGTGACGGCTGTCGTCGACGAACTCGAGGCGTTGATTCAGCGCGCACGGGCTGAGCTGCGCTTCGACGAGATCGAGGTGACGTTCTCGGCCGGTGTCGCCGCGTGTCTCGGGTCCGACGACCAGGACTCCGCTGAAGCCGCGGCGCGTAAAGCGGCCAGAGAGGCGAAGTCGTCAGGCAGGGCCCGCGTGGTAGTCGCTGACGAGGAATGAACGCGAATCCGCGTACGAATGTGATCGGTCAGCGGTCAGGTGACGTCACACCCGAGTACGTTAGAACTATGTTCGCGCTGCAGCGTCTTCGCATCGACCATGAGCCCGCCGTGCTCGAACTTGAGCGGGCAAACCGGACGTACTTCGCCGAGACGATCAGTGATCGTGGCGACGACTTCTTTGCCACGTTCGCGGACCACTTCCGCGCGATGCTGACAGAGCAGGAGCACGGCCTCGGGTTCTTTCACGTCCTCGTCGATGGCGGCGGGACGGTGGTGGGGCGCTTCAACTTGTACCGCGTCGTGAACGGGACCGCCGAGGTTGGGTATCGCATAGCACGGTCGGTGTCAGGTCGCGGCGTTGCGTCGTCCGCCTTGAAGGACCTGTGCCGGCTCGCGGCTGACGACTACGGGCTGCGGACCCTCACGGCGGCAACCAGCAACGCGAACGTCGCCTCTCAGCGAGTACTCGCGAACGCCGGGTTCGTCGCCGTCGGCCCAGTTGACATTGCAGGCAGCCCAGGAGTGTCGTACGAGCTCGTCCTGGCGCGCTCGTAGACCAGCACCCTGTCAACGCGACGGCACTACATCAGCCCAGCGACGATGGCTCGTTCGATCCACGGGATCACCTCGTCGAGCATCTGCTCGAGTGAGGTGGTCGCTGCGAAGCCCAGCACTCGCCGCGCCTTGTCCGTTGAAGGGATCCTCCGCTGCACATCGTGCTCGAAGGGTGGATCGCTCACATAGCGGAACGGCACCTCATCGCCCTTGATGCGGTGCCAGATCCTTTCTGCCAGCGCGAGGACCGTCGTCGACTCCGCGGTCGACAGGTTGAAGTCGTCGTTCAGTGCCGCGGGGCTCTCCATCGCAGTGACGATGCCTTTTGCGAGGTCTCCGCCATACGTGTAGTGACGGATCTGCTGGCCGTCGCCGAGGATGTGCAGCGGATCCTGGCCCTTCAGCACCTTCTGCACGAGATCCGGTACGACGTGGCTCATCGCGAGTTTGATGTTGCCGCTGAGGATCTCCACGTCGCCCAGTGCGCGGCCCTCGCCGATGCCAACGCAGTTGAAGGGCCGCACGATGGTGTACGGGAGCCCGTGCTGCTGGTGTGCGGCGCGAGCGAAGTACTCCACCGCGAGCTTCTGGAAGCCATATGACGAGCGCGGCGGCGGGGTCTCGAGCTCCTGTCCTTCGGACCGACGGCCACGTGTCGGTCGACTCGAAGACCATCGAGGAGCTGATGTACGTAACCTTGCTGAGCGAACCGCTGCGATGCGCGCGAATCGCGGCGTCGCACGTTGCGGCGATGATCCGCTCGTTCGTCGCCAGCAGATCGTACGCGTACGTGTGGAAGTACGAGATCCCTCCGATCATCGCGGCGCCCGCGATCAGATGATCACAGTCGCTCAGCAGCTCACTGCCAGGAGTTCGACATCGCGGGCATCGCCTCGAACGAGGCGGTAATGTGCGTGTCCGTCATATGACCTGGTCGCCGGGCCGTACTTCGATTCGTTGTCAAGGCCGACCACGTGATATCCGCGTTGGAGCAGTTCCTCGACGATGTACCCGCCGATGAATCCCGCGGATCCCGTGACCATCACCTTCTTCATGGCGTACCACCTGGACGATGTGCCGAGACCCCCGACGACTTCGCGCTTGCGAGGCCGAGCGCATACAGGTACCAATGCAGATATCGGGGAATCCAGGCCTTGGCCTGAAAATTCGACGTTCCGTTCGCGCGGTCGAGCCAGATGGTGGGAATTTCGGCAACGGGCAGGCCCAGACGACGAGCTTTTGCAACCAGCTCGATCCCCAGCTCGAACCCCGCATCCGAGTTCGATCCCCACACGCTGGATGAACTGGCGCGAGTAGGCTTTGAACGAGTTCGTCGCGTCGTGCGTGCCGACGCGTCCAGCCATGTTCAGTGACACGCCTGCGAGCCGGGAGATGCGGCCCTTCAGCCACGGGCCGCCGACCTGCTGCCCACCGCGCATGTACCGCGAGGCACATGCGACCACGACCCCGCGCTCGACGAGACGGGTCAATTGATCGATCTGCATCGGATCGTCACTCCCGTCCGCCATCGTCACCACCACGACATCGGCAACCGCGTGGTCGATGCCGTAGCGGAGCGCTTGCGCCGGCCCCCGTCCGTAAGTGTTGTGCAAGGGTTTCAAGCGCTGCTCCCGCTTCGCATAGGCGCGGAGGAATGGGACGGTCGTGTCGTCCGGCGAGTTGTAGATCACCAGCACCTCTGCGGGCAGTGTGATCGCTTCGCAGATGCGGTCGAGAAATGGGACGACCGCTTCGCCCTCGTTGTAGGCAGGGATCACGACGCTGAGGCGCGGATTCACACCCTGACCCCATTGCCGAGCATGTTGGTCAGGTCGACGACGGGCGTGGTGGTTTGCAGGCCCGCGTACGCGCGGTGCGGGGCGGCGATGATCAGGAGATCAGCCTCGGCGAGGACGCTCGCGAGGGAGCTCAGATCCTGGTCGACGGTCACGAACGGATCAGTGCACAGGACTTGCGCCGCCTTTCCACTGAGCACGCGTTTGAGCTTGTAACTCAAGCTGGCACGCACATCATCGGACTCGGATTTGAATGCCATGCCCAGGATGCCAACCGTCATGTTGGTCAGGTCGAATCGTTCCTCGAGCTTGCCGATCACGTAGAGGGGCAGACCCTCGTTCACCATCACCGCTGCCTGCCCCAGCGTGAACCGGTTCTCGGCGAATGCCGTGATCTGCATCGTGTCCTTGAGCAGACACGGACCCGCGGCGAGCCCCGCACCCGGCAGATCGGCAGCGCGCGGATAGTGATAGGTCACCGCGCGGCGAATCCGCTCATAGTCGAGACCTGAGTCATTTGCGAGCGCGTACAGCTGATTGGCGATCGCGAACTTGATGTATCGCCACGTGTTGGTGAAGAGTTTGGCCAGCTCGGCCTCATCTGGAGTGAGTTCCACGATCTCAGATGTCAGGACACCGAACAGCGCGGCGGCTCGTGCGGTCGCGCGAGGCGTGGTCCCGGACACGATCTGCGGGAGGCTGCGCAACTCTTCGAGCGCGTGACCTTCGGCGATGCGCTCAGGGCAGAAGCTCACATCGATGTCGCGATCCAGCCTCGCGATGATCCGTGCAACGCCACGGGTCACCCCCGGATACACCGTGCTGCGCAGAATCACGATCTGGCCGCTGACGAGGTGATCAGTCAGTGGTGTGACCGCGCGCGACACGGCATCGATGTCGGGGCTCAGGTACCGGTCGACGGGGGTCCCGACGACGACAATGACGTGCTCGCCACCGGCGATTGACGCCGGATCAGTAGTGGCTCGGAGGTGGCCCAACTCTCGGACCTGCGGAAGGAGTTCCGCTGCACCGGCCTCCTGAAAGGGCATCGACCCGCCGCTGACCATTTCGACGGCCGCGGCGCTCGTGTCGTACAACACAACCCGGACGCCACTCGAGGCGAACGCCAGACCGAGCGGCAGACCCACGTGACCGCAGCCGCCCACGATGGTGACATCGTGATCGAAACGGTCCTCGGAGTCAGGCACGAGACTGGCCATCACGACGCCCGCACGTAGACACCGGTCAGGTCGAGGCCGGTAGCGCCTTCGCAGGACAGCCGCAGCGAGCCCGCCGAATCGTCGGCCGGCTCAACGACGACGGTGCTCTCCGCGGGAATCCACTGTCCGTTGATGGCGAGGCTGTCATCGGCGGCCAGCGACGTCGGCGCGAATTGCAGCGTGATCGTGTCGCCAACTGCGACGGGGATTTCTGTGGCCAATCCATCGCAGCTCATCGTCTCTGGCGCGGGGATCGCCGATACAGAACCGGCAGCGGGTTGGTACGGTGCCGACGTCGCGGCGATTCCTGCGGTGTCGACGCTCGTGTAGCTGGAACCGAGCCGGAACAGATGTGGGCTCACCTCGCCGAACCACTCCCAGCGCTCCAGCACCTCACGCGCTGTGGCTGAGAAGCGAACGTTCTGCGGGGCGGTGTACAGATACTCATATCCCTGCTCCGGCAATCCATTGAGGAGCCGGTTCGTGACGATGATCGGCAGCAGCATCATCCCGCGTCGCCGTGCGTAATACGGCACCGCAGGCGACCACGTGA
This sequence comes from Candidatus Dormiibacterota bacterium, assembly GCA_963757475.1. GTDB lineage: Bacteria > Chloroflexota > Dormibacteria > Aeolococcales > Aeolococcaceae > Palsa-851. Next base: position 59,038 of record CAVWRW010000002.1, on the reverse strand, counting down.
GACCGTCGAACACAATCAGGTCTTGCGCGCTGGTTCCCGCGTCGATCTCGCGCGCTTGCGGCAAAACGTTCTGGGGATCTGCGACCTGATTTGTATAGATGGGCGCAAGCAAGGCGTGCTGGGCAACGATGGCAGATCCCAACGAGGCAAGGATCGCAAGCGCGATCACCACCCGGAGCGGGGCTGGGCGCCAGTACCGAATGACGCCGTCGAGCGCGTAGCCCAGGACAGCCGCAACTGCGGGAGTCACCGCAGCCAGGTAGTACTGCTGGACGACGTACAGATTGAAGAACACGAGCACGGGCAGGGCGCCGGCCAGGATGATGCCGATCCATACAGCCCGTTTCTCACGCACCCACGCGATGCCGCACAGGATCGCGAACGCCCAGATCGGGAGTCCGGTGACGAGCGTGTCGAACGGGTGAACGACGTCGTACCAGGCATGGGCGCTGAAGCGCTGCGCGATGGTTCCGAAATTCCAGATGAACAGCGCCTCGCTCGTCAGCCAGCTGGTTGCTGGATTCGACGCCTTGATGTCGTCGGCATGGTGCGTCCAGAGCACGCACGCAACCAGGGGGATCACGAACAGCACCAACGAGACGTTGAGTTGATCGCGAAGCCAGACACGGAGTGGTGGTCTGGGAGCGCGCGACCAATAGAGAAACAGAGGGACCATCCAGAAGACCGCACTGGTGACTTTGACGGCCATCGCGAGCGAACCGAGGACGATCGCGAGGACGGCAAAACGCTTCTGGCGCTTGTCGATCCAGATCATGCCGGCCCAGACATAGCCGACCGATAAGGCGGTCGCCATGTATTCGATCATCGACGACCGGCTCCACCAGATATTGAACGGCGACAGCAGAAAGACGAGCAGCGCGATGACAGCAGCGCTCCGCGTCGAGAGGTGGCGAACCAATCCCCACACCGCGAATGCCGTTGCCATGAAACAGATCAACCCGCTCGCTCGGAGCGCAAGGTCAGCGGCAACACCAAGGTTCATGACGAGCGCTGCCATTGCCTGAAACAGCGGGAACTCGAACGGCACCTGCCACGGGCTGCCAAACACGGGGAGCTGGGGGTTGAGGAGATTGATCCCCTGCTCGTGGTAGATGAGCGCTGGATAGGCCGTCTCGGTCTGGCGGAACGATGACAGCGCGGTAAACGGCTGGCTCAGATGCGGCAGTCGTATGAGCAGTCCGATCGCAAGGAGAGCCAGCACCATCGCCGTCTCTTGGGAGGCGGGAGCACGCCACCACCTCCGACCCCTTCCTAAGAGTCCCTGCATCGGGCGGATTGTAAGCGTCAGTAGGCGGGCGCGCCGACCTTTGTCAGGTGGACCTGGTGCACAAGCGCCGCGTCAGATCATTGCTGCTGATCGACGAAGAAGAACGGCCGGCTCGCGAACACCGCCTCGACCAACTCTTTCGCTGCGTCCGGCTCGGTGAGTTCCACCAGCCACTCGAGGAGCTCTTTCGTGGTGACCTCAGCAGGCTCCAGGTCCCACCGCTGGTCGGACACGGGCTCACTGCGCTCGTAGAACGTCACTCCCCACTTCGGGAATCCCTGCCGATGGAAGTCGAGGGAGTAGCGCCACGGGCGTGACGGCGGCCAGTAGGTCCGCATGACCGGGTCGCTTTCAGGCATGAGCTCTCCCCCGGTCAGCCGCGGTTCTGCTGCACGATGCCGATGACGTTCCCGGCCGGATCCTTGATCGTCGCGAGCCATCGATCAGGCCCGTCGGCGACGGGCTGCTCGAGCACTTGACCGCCGTCGGAGCGGACGTTCTCCAGCGCAACCTGGATGTTGTCGACGTGGATCCACGCGAGCATGCCGCCGTCCCCCGCCGGGGCTCGATCCGTCACCCACTGCCCGATGAGGTTCGGCGCCTCGAAACTCGGATGCGGAGCATCCACCTGCCAGTCGAAGACGTGCTCGTAGAACTCCGCGGACCGCGTGATATCCCGTGCGGGTATCTGCAGATATCCGACTTCGCCCTTCACCGGTCCGGCCGGTGCAGCGGGCTGCGGCTCAACGTTCGATGCCATCGCGTTGATGGTAGACGCTATCCCGCTGCGGGCTCCCAGAACGGATCCTGGAGGTGCAACGATCCTTCCCAACGGGCTCTGCGGCCGCTCTTCGTCTGCCCCACCAGACGGATCCTGTACGGCTCGCGCGTCTCTCCGGTGATGGGATCGATGTCGTCCGGCCACTCCCCGTACGTATGGCTCACCACCAGGGAGACGTTGCCACCCTCATTGGGCGGGAAGTCGATGACCTGGTACCGGAAGAACGGCTGCGGCCCTTCGATCTTCGGCGCCAGGATGAGCGACTCAGCGATGTTGACGATGAAGCCCTGGGCCACAGCTGACTGGTTGAACATGCGGACCCACGCCGTTCGCGGGTGCTCCTCGGGCTCGTGGCTGCTGAGCGGATAGGTCACCCAGACCTCGGTTCCGCTTGAGGGCATGATCAGGATCGGCTTTCGGCGTCCCGAAACAGCGCGCGCGTGTTGGTACGCCAACCACGTGAAGCACGCGGTCAGGAGAGCGCCGGCCGCGGCGGCCCACACACCGATGAGCGTCCAATCCAGCACGGCGTCACCTTAGGCCCGCGTCTCGATGCGGAACCCACCCGGAGACTCCACTGTCACCAGGCTGAGAAGAGGATGGAAAGGCTGCGAAGCCGAGTGTCAAGATCGACTCATGGATTCCAGGACGAAGGCGTTCACGTGGTCGGCGCTGCCTTCGCGAGTTGTATTCGGTCCCGGTGCCGTGGTCCAGCTTCGCGACGAGGTTGCGCGGCTTGAGCGCGGACGCGTCCTGCTGGTCGGTGGCGGAGCGTCGACTGGAGCCGCCTTCGAGCGAGCTCGTGACGCGCTTGGCGACCTCGTCGTCGGTGTCGTCGGAGGCGCCACGCAGCATGTCCCCGCCGACATCACCGACGCTGCGGCAACGACCGCGCGCGAGGCGGAGGCCGACGTTGTCGTGAGCGTCGGCGGTGGCTCCCCGACGGGTCTCGGCAAGGTGCTCGCGTTCACCTGCGATCTCCCGCTCATCGCGGTGCCGACGACGTACTCGGGCTCGGAGATGACTGCGGTGTGGGGGCGCACGACCGACGGTCGCAAGCACACCGCGTATGACATCCGCGTGCTCCCCCGCACCGTCATCTACGACCCGGAGTTGTGTGTCGGGATGCCGGCGCGGCTCGCCGCCGCGTCCGGTCTGAACGCGCTCGCGCACTGCGTCGAGGCGCTCTGGGTTCCAGGCGCGAACCCCATCACGACAACGCTCGCAGTCGACGGTGGTCGCAGACTTGTCGACGGTCTTCCCCGGGTCGTCGCGAATCCCGATGACGTCGATGCGCATGGCGACAACCTCATCGGCGAGTGCCTCGCCGGTGTGGCGATGGCACAGGCCGGCATCGGCATCCATCACCGAACCGCGCATGTGCTCGGCGGTGGATGGCAACTGCCCCATGCGGAGACGCATGCTGCGCTGCTGCCGCAGACCACGGCAATGGTTGCGCCGCGTGCTCCCGAGGCGATGGCACATGCGGCGCGGATGCTCGCATCAGACGATCCGGCGGGTGCGCTGTTTGCGTTGCTGCAGCTGCTGAAACTCCCCACCGCGCTGTCGGAGTTGGGGATGCCGGAGGACGGTCTCGACGAGGCCGCGCGTCGCGTCTGGGAGGCGACGCACGACGATCCCCTCGTCCCCGACGAGGCTACCCTGCGTCACATGCTTGACGATGCGTATTTCGGCCGGACGCCAAGCTGCGGCAATGTGTCCGGTAGCGGCAGGGCGATCCAGCCTTCGCTGCGCGCGTTCTCGGACGCAGCCTCGTAGCTCTCATCACAGAGCCCGCACGCCTTGGCGCGTGCAACGAGTGATGCGATGACCGCGTCGAGGACGTGGTCGTGCTCGCCGATGACGTCCCAGTCAGCCGTCGCGGCGCGCAGCCACGGTGCCGTCTCGCGCAACGCTCGGACGAGTGCGTCGCGAGTTGCGCGGTGCGTCGGCTCGGCCCCTTTGTAGCGTCGGTACGGCAGTCCCCACACGAAGAGCGCGGCAGCCGGGTACACCTCGACGACGCGGCCCCTCCCCGACCGATCGATGGGACCAAGGACGCGTGCCATCCGCATCGCGGGGATCGCGATGAGGTTGGTCGACACGCTCATCGGGTGACACCGCGCGCCCGGCTCCCCAGGCCGGCGCGCCTGGCGGGTCACCCAGCGATCTGTCTCCCGGAGTCGCAACGCCGACATGCCCTCGCCGTCAGTCGGGGCCGCCCAGACCTCGCCTCGATGGTGCCGGCTCACGGCATCCACGAAAGCCGCCGGCCAGCCGAGCGGGATGTCCACCCCGACCCGATCGGCACCCTCGATGGAGCGGCGTATCTGATCGTCGCTAGCACCCGGCAGCCCGAGGGGCTCGATCTCGGCGAACCCGTCCTCCCAGCGGATGGCGCAGATGGCGGTGCGGGCGTCCTGACTGGCCACGTCGATGCCGATGGTGCGCACGTCAGATGCACGCTACTCCCGGGATGGCAGGTCAGAATGGGCAAGTGCCATCTGAGACGTTCACCGTGGACCGCGGAACAGCGACCCTTGCCGCCGAGCGCTGGCCCGGCGAGGGTCAGCCGATCGTCCTGCTCCACGCCGGCGTTGCCGACCGGCGCAGCTGGCGCGATGTCGCTGCGGCACTCCAGCCGCGCACGAGCGTCGTCGCGTACGACATGCGCGGGTACGGCGAGACGACCGCGGCCACGTACGGCTTCACGCATCTCGACGACCTGCGCGCGGTGCTTGACGAAGTGGCCACCGGCCCCGTCTGGCTCGTCGGCAGCTCGATGGGCGGGGAGCTCGCCATCGATGCGGCCCTCGCCGATCCCGACCGCGTCGCCGGTCTCGTGCTCCTCGCCCCGTCGGTGAGCGGCGCGCCAGAGCCGATGGAGTTCGACGCTCCGACCGAGCGGCTCGTCCATCTCTGGGAGGCGGCACAGACGTCAGGCGACCTCGACGAGATCAACCGCATCGAGATGTGGCTCTGGCTCGACGGGCCGAGCGCGCCCGAGGGACGGGTCTCCGGCGCGCCCCGCGCACTCGCGCTCAAGATGAACGCGATCGCGCTGAAGAACGAGCTCCCCGAGGAGTCGGGCAAGAGCGGCCTCACTGCGTGGTCACGCCTCGAGGAGATCACCATGCCAGTCACGGTCGCATGTGGCGACCTCGATCTTCCGTTTGTCGTCTCGCGCTCGAAGGAGCTCTCGGACTGGCTCGCGGACTCGCAGCACCACGTCCTCCCCGGCATGGCGCACCTTCCCTACCTGGAAGACCCCGCGCTGATCGCGAAGCTCATCCTCTCGTCGGTGCGCTGACCGCTGCTTACGATCCGGGTGTGATCACGACGTACGTCGAGATCGTCTGACCCGACTGCGTCGTCGCGAGGATGTCGAACCGCGTCGCATCTGCTGGTACCGTCGCATCGGCGACGAAGTGCCCGATCGGGTCGAGTCTGCGGCTCACCAGGATCGTCGGCGTGCCCCCCGGCACGGTCATCCCGATCGTTGCGGATGCGATCTGAATTTCGCTCGTCTCGCTCGCGTTGTCGAAGAATGTGACATGGAACTCGTCAGCGCCCGGCTTGTCTGGATCGAGATACACCTGCGCGAGCTCGCCATCCTGCAACCGGATCGAGTAGAGCGTCGGGAGACCACTGAAACGCGTCACCGTCACGATTGGCGGCGGCACGACGGTCGTGACCTGAAGATGCACTTCGGTGGAGCTCTGGCCTTTTTCGATGATCGCCGCCACTTCCCAGATCCCTGCGATCGACAGGTTGCCACCCCGGGCCGTAAAGATCCCGTTCGACTGGGGTTTCAGCGTCAGCGTTGACTGACCGAGCTGAGGGCGAAGCGGTTGTGTGAACTCGAGTTGCACCGAGCTCGCGCGCACTGCCGCGCCGGTGTCGTAGTCCGTGACGCGGAGCGTGAAATCGTTGAAGCCCGCCGTCCCGGGCGAGACGGTCAGACGCACCTTGACAGTGGTCGCGAAATCGTTGCCGGTAACGACAATCTGACGCGTAAGTTGCTTGGAAGCCAACGTTGTTGATGCCACGGGCGGCGCGACGTTCACCAGCGCAGCGGCGACGAGGACGACCGCTGCGCCGATCACGACTTCTGTCGATCCCACTCGGCGCAATCCGCGCAGCGACGTCGCCGCTTTCCCTACATTGCCGAAGCGATTGACGGCGCCGAGGATAGCGAGGATGACGAACAGCGCCACCTTGACCAACACCAAGATGCCGAATGCGGTGCTGAAGAGCTGACCGATCGAGCCGATCTCGATGACAGCACGGATTGTCCCCGTGAGAGCAACCACCACGATCGCTATCCCCGCGGTCGTCGAGAAACGATGGACGGCGCGACCCTTGATTTCCGACGGCAGGCCACGCACGGCAAGCAGCAGCATCAGCAGGCCGCCGATCCACACTCCACCCGCCACGATGTGAGCCCATTGGATGATGAGATTCGCCGTGACAGGGTTCTGCGCGCCGGCGTGACTCGCGGCGACGTCGACCCACATCGATGCTGCCGCCCCGAATCCAGCGACGGCGACGCCGGCTGGCACCGCGCGGGACTTCGCCAACAGCGCGACGAGCGCGCCAAGACCGGTGACCAGGATTGCAGCGATACGCTCGGCCGCCGTAGCCCCGAGCGATGTCGAGAACAAGGCGCTGACGGCAACACCTGCCGCTTCCCGCTCGGCTTCGATGACGCCTACGACCCCAAGAGTGGCAACCACCCACGCAATGCCGAGGAACCGCGCGGCGATCTTCGGAACGTCCCGCAACGCGATGAGGCAGGTCGATGCGATGCCGACGATCCCCATCAATCCGATGAAGAACAACCATCGGCTGATCACCGCAAGGACGGACGGCGGCGGCGACACGACGGCCTTGTTCGCATGTGCATTCGCGCTCGCCGCCGACACGCCGACCCCGAACGCATACGCCCCCGTGGCAAGGTGCCCGTCGGTCTCCGACACCGTTTTCCAGGTCACGGTATAAACGCCGTTGCCAAGCGCCTTCACCGGGACCTCGAGTTCCAGGGGATGACCCGGGACGACGATGGTCGGGCCGGCGTCGACGCTCTCGCCGGAGCTGTTGACCACGGTGATGCTGGAGAGTTTCGGGTCAGGCGTCTCGCCGAACGTGATCTCGACCAGCTTCGGCGCGGTTGCCACCTCTGAGCCCTCGGGCGGGATCGCGCTCTGCGGCAGGGCATGCGCGGTCGCAGTCAGGGGCAGCGCGATGGCTATCCCGGCCGCAACCAGTGCCGCGAGGACGACCGACCGAGGAACGCGCACCGCTATGTCCTCCGGCGACGAAGCCCGACAGCCAGATTGAGTGCGCTCAGCACCACGGCGACGACCAGCGCAACGATCGCGAGCGTCGTCGCAGTCGACGCTGTGCTTTTGGCATTACCCGCAGCGGTCGACGCTGTTTGCGCGCCCTGCAGCGCGGTTGCGGCTCGCCGGCTCACTGCGTCGACTTTGGTGGAGATGTCGGCCACTGCTGGGACCGCATGCGGGAACTCAACGGAGCTGGAGTCGGCGATCAAGTCGAAGGTGGTCGGTCCGGACTGGATCGTCTGGTCGATCGCGGTCCCATTGATCGTGCCGAAGATGTGGAATGTGTACGTGCCGACGACAGTTGGGATGAGCGGATAGTCGTACTCATCGAGGCGGCCGTTGCCGGTATCACCGTCATAGACCGGCGCAGGGCAGAACGGGCTGCTCGTGGTGCTGCCGACGGTGACGGTCACCTGAAGGTCGGGGTGCGTGCAGTCCGCGTTGAGCGTGCTGACCGGAGTTCCCCTCGGGTCGTCGGCTGACGCGATATCGATGAATACCTGGATCGCGTTCTGGACGCCGACATACGTGTCGGTACCGGACGAAGGTTCGTTCTGCCATCCAATGGCAACTCGGTATTTGCCCGCTGTGAAAACGAAGTGTGCGGATGCAACGGCGAACGAGGTCGCCAGCGCGAGCAGCGTGCCGGCGGTAGCCGCGGACACGCGAAGGTGGGTTCTGGACACCTGGTATCTCCTCAGAATGTGAACGATCGACAGTGAGCAGCGGCTCACGCACGGCCGGTCAGATGTCGAGGAGCAGCGGTGGCGGCCTCCGCCAGAGATCGCGGCCGAGGCGGTCGAACAGTGAGACGGCGTCGACTTCGCGCGGCAGCGCAATGGGGTCCGGCACTGCGCGGCGGCGTCGGATCGCGGCGCGAACGTATGCCTCGAGGCGTTCGACGGCGACCGCCCGGCGATGCAGCAAAATCTGGCAAATGCGAGTTCCGCATGCCACGAGGAGCGCCACGTAGAGATGGACAAGCGGCGCCGCCCAGTGAATCCCCGTGATGACACCGAATCCGGGTGCCGGCTTTGCGCCGGCAATCGCTTCGACGTTCTCCTGGACGATGTAGAGGAAGATCTGCGCCGCGGCGAGCGGCAACCAGATGGCCACCAGGCGCGTTCCCGGCGATGACTGGTGCTCGGCCGTACTTGCGATCGGCTCGATTCCGCCTCGCCACACCCGGCGAAGCCGCAAGGCTGCCTGCTCGACCCGGCTATTCAGGGCCTGCCACGCGCGCCAGAGGCGGAGCGCAAAGAGAGCGCTGAGCACCACCAGCACGCCGGCGAGGGGAAGCATGTAGGCATGGACGGGGTTGGTCATTGAGCTGACGAGCCCGTCGCCACCCCAGACACGGAGATATTCGATCGTGTGCCCAATCCATAGCCCGAGGAACGCGAGGAGGACGCTCCCCGCCGCCACAACCCTCGTCTGGCGATGCGCGATCACGTCGCGAGCATACGCTCGCCTGCTGTCGGGTGATGGCGTGCCGAGCGGCGATCACAAACAGCGCAATCGCTAGGCGCAGTTGAGAAGAATGCCGCTCGTGCGGTATGGTTCGCGCCCATGTCGACGTACAAGATGGGGCAGGCGGCCGAGCTCCTCGGCGTGAGTGTCGACACGGTCCGGCGCTGGGCGGATGGCGGTCGCATCAAGACCGTTCGAACGGCTGGAGGTCATCGACTGATCGATGGCGTCGCTCTCGCTCGATTCGCCGTCGAGATGGCGAGCAGCCACCCGACGCTTCCAGTGACCGAATCTGCGCGCAATCACTTCATCGGGCTCGTCACCGATGTCGAGAAGGACGGCGTCATGGCGCACGTGAAGCTCCAGGCAGGTCCCTTCCGGATCAGCTCCCTGATCAGTCGCGAGGCCGTCGATGAGTTGCACCTCGAGCCGGGAATGCTCGCGGTCGCGTCAGTCAAAGCAACGAATGTCGTGATCGAGTTGCCGCCCCCGCCCTCGGACGTCGCCGCGAGGAGCAAGTGATGATGCGGACGGGTCCTCGGATGATGATGGTCGGCGCCACCGCTGCACTCGTGCTCGCCGCATGCGGCAGCTCGAGTCCCGGATCTGCCGGGGCAGGCTCGACGCCTGACCCGCTGAGCGGATCCCTTACCGTGCTCGCAGCGTCCTCGCTGACCTCGGCGTTCAAAGCCGCCGAGTCGGGGCTCGAGTTGGACCATCCCGGGTTCAAAGCCACCTATTCCTTTGCCGGCTCGCAGGCCCTCGTCACTCAAATTCTCAACGGCGCTCCCGCGGACGTGATCGCCACGGCGAACACCGCCACAATGGCGCAGCTGACAGCGAAGAACCTCGTCCAGACCCCAGTCGCCTTTTGTCGGAACAAGCTCGAAATCGCAGTCGCACCAGGGAATCCCCTCGGTATCAAGACGCTTGCCGATCTGAACAACCCTGGTGTCAAGCTCGTGATCGGCGATCCCAGCGTCCCGGTCGGTGAGTACGTCACCGATATCGAGACCAGCGACAACCTCAAGTTCACGCCGGTCTCCCTGCAGCTCAGCGATGCGTCGGTGCTCGAGCAACTCGAGTCCGGTGACGCGAACGCTGCCCTCGTCTTCGTCACCGACATCGCCGCGGCCGGAAGCAAGATCACGGGCGTCGCGATTCCCGATGCCCAGAACAAGATCGGGACGTACGACATCGCCGCGGTGTCAGCGAGCACGAACCTGAAGGCGGCAGAGGCATTCGTGACGTCGGCTGTCTCCGGCGACATTCAGACCGAATTGCGCACCGCAGGCTTCCTGCCCGCCGCCGACGTCGTGATCGGGGGCGTCACGCGACGCCCGCTCATCGGACTCGTCATTCCGGCGGCGGTGGCCGTCCTCTTCATCGCCGTCCCGCTGATCGGGCTGCTCGCCCATGTGGACTGGAGCACGCTGCCCGCGCAGCTCGTCTCGACCGATGTCCTGACCGCGCTCCGCCTCTCGTTGGAGTGCTCGATCATCGCCGTGGCGATCTCGCTCGTCGATCGGCGTGCCACTCGCGTATCTCCTTGCGCGCTCGTCGCTTCCGGGCCGGCGTGTGATCCGCGGGCTCGTCACGCTGCCGCTCGTCCTGCCACCGGTCGTCGGCGGGATCGCGTTGCAAACCGCGTTGGGGACGACGACACCGATCGGCACCGTTCTGCAGCACTTCGGGATCGTTTTGCCGTTCAGCACCGCGGGCGCCGCCATCGCCGAAGCATTCGTCGGGTTTCCCTTCCTGGTGATCACGCTGGAGGCCGGCCTGCGTCAGCGCGACGAGCATTTCGAGGAGGTGGCGGCGACGCTCGGCGCGCGCCCCTGGCGGCGCTTCTGGCGCGTGACGATGCCGCTGGCGGCACCATCCATCGCGGCGGGAGCTGCGCTGTGCTGGGCGCGGGCGCTCGGCGAGTTCGGCGCCACGATCACGTTCGCCGGGAGTTACCCGGGAACGACCGAGACATTGCCCATCGCCGCATACAGTTCCTTCGAGGGATCCGGCAATGTCGGGACCGCGATCACGCTGTCGCTCGTGCTGCTGACCATCTCGATCCTCGTGCTCGTCGTCCTGCGCGACCGCTGGCTCGGTGCGCTGCGATGACGCTTCGAGCGAAGGTGAGCACGCACCTGGGGACCCTGCATCTCGACTGCGACGTCGAGGTCGACGCCGGTGTCACCGTCGCAGTGCTGGGACCGAACGGTGCCGGCAAGACAACGCTGTTGCGCGCGATCGCCGGGCTCGTCCCTGTCGAAGCAGGGCACATCGAGGTTGATGGCGTCGTGTTCGACGACGCAGCGTCGGGTGCGCGCCTCACTCCAGAGGCACGACGCGTCGGTTTCGTGTTCCAGGATCACGGACTTTTCCCGCATCTCAGCGTCCTCGACAACGTCGCGTTCGGGCTTCGCGCACGCGGTCTCGACCGACGCGTTGCAAACGCCCGTGCATACGAATGGCTCCAGCGCGTTGACCTCGCGTCGTACGCGTCGAGCCGCCCGTCGGCTTTGAGCGGCGGACAGTCACAACGCGCCGCGCTTGCGCGAGTGCTCGTCACGGATCCACACGTGCTCCTCCTCGACGAACCGCTCGCCGCCGTGGACGCGTCCGGCCGTCTCGAGTTGCGCCGCGCGCTCCGCGAGCATCTCGCCGGTTTTGCGGGTGTACGCCTGCTCATCACGCACGATCCACTCGAGGCGGCATCGCTGGCGGAACGGATCATCGTGCTCGAGGGGGGACGCGTGACCCAGGAAGGGACATTCATCGACGTCACATCACGGCCGCGTTCGACGTGGATCGCAACGATGGCGGGACTCAACCTGCTGCGCGGCGCTGTCTCGGCAGGTGCGTTGGTGATCGACGGCGGCGCGACGCTGACCGTCGCCAGTGACGTTCGAGGTCCCGCGCTCGCGACCATCCATCCGCGCGCTGTGGCCCTCTATCGCCAGGCGCCCGACGGCAGCCCTCGCAACGTCCTGCGGCTCAGCGTTGCGGGCGTCGATCCCGAGGGAGATCGATGGCGCATCCGGCTTGACGGCACGGTCCCGCTGGTGGCTGAGGTCACGCCCGCGGCCGCTTCGGAGCTCCAACTCGCCGACGGCGGTGAGGTGTTCGCGGTGGTCAAGGCGACGGAGATCGACGTCTACGCTGTCTGACCGGGGCTTGACCACTCATCTGCCGACACGTCAGGCTGAGACGGTGAACACCCCCGCCGATGCCGCGCAACCGGCATCGGTCGACGCTGTTGTCGATCTCCTCGGCGCGCACGACTATCTCTGCGACCGGCAACTCGGCACTGCGATCCTCGTGGCCATGCGGATCAACAAACCGCTGTTCCTCGAGGGAGAGGCGGGTGTCGGCAAGACCGAGGCTGCTCGTGCGCTCGCCGCAGGTCTCGGGGCGCGCCTCATCCGGCTGCAGTGCTACGAGGGCATCGACCTCGCTCATGCGGCGTATGAGTGGAACTACGCGCGCCAGCTGCTGCACATCCGTCTGCTCGGTGAGGGTGCCGACCGGGCGCGCGCCGAGCACGACGTCTTCGGTCCGGACTTCCTGCTGCGACGTCCACTGCTGGACGCCATCGACAACGACGACACGGTGCCGCCGGTCCTGCTCATCGACGAGATCGATCGCTCCGACGAGGAGTTCGAGGCCTTCCTGCTCGAGATCCTCGCGGACTTCGCGATCAGCATTCCCGAGCTCGGTACGATCCGCGCGCGGCGTCCACCACTCGTGATCCTCACGGGAAACCGAACACGCGAGGTCCACGACGCCCTCAAACGCCGCTGCCTGTATCACTGGATCGACTATCCGGACATCGAGCGCGAGGTGGCGATCGTCCGCGTACGTGCACCCGAGGTGTCCGAGCGCCTCGGCCGTCAGGTCGTCGAGGTGACCCAGAAGCTGCGCGGACTCGACCTCTACAAAGTGCCAGGAGTGGCAGAAACAGTGGACTGGGCGAGAGCGCTTGCGGCGCTCGGGCATACCGAGGCGACACCCGCGGCGCTGCGCGAGACGATGGGTGCGGCGATCAAGCACCAGGAGGATCTCGAGCGGAGCGAGGAGGCGATCGCGTCCTCCGGAGCGCGGTGATCGGCGACGCCCCGGACCCTGTCGAAAGCGTCACGCTCTTTGCGCGACTCCTCCGCGACGCGGGGCTGACCACCGGACCTGAGCGGGTCCAGGATGCCTGCCAGGCGCTGCTGGCGATCGATCTCTCCCAGCCGGACGAGGTCCGTTTCGCACTCCGGGCGGTGTTCGTGACGCGTCGTGAGGAGGGGCCGGTGTTCGACGCGGCCTTCGACCTCTTCTTCTCGCGACCCGGCGGAGAAGGCAAGTCCGGTTCGATTCCCGGACGCAGCCGTCCCCTGGCCCTCGATCCGAAACAGGCGAAAGCCTGGATGGATGCACTTGGCATGTCGGCTCCCGGTGTCGCGCGCGAGGTCGAGGGGCCGCCGGCGTCCAGCGCCGGATACAGCGCCCAGGAGTTGCTCCGTCAGCGGGATTTCCGTGACATGAGCTGGGAGGAGCTGGCAGCCGTCCGGCGGTTGCTCCGTCAGGCGCCATGGCGCGTTGCCGAGCGGAGAACGCGCCGGCTGCGCGCCGATCGTCGTGGGTCGGTCGAGTTGCGCCGGACGATGCGCTCCGCTGCACGCCAGGGCGGCGACGCGCCGCAACTCGCCCGTGCGAGTGCGCGCACGAAGCGCCGCCCGATCGTCATCCTGTGCGACGTCAGCGGCTCGATGGACCGGTACTCACGACATCTGCTCGTGTTCGCGCACGCCATCGGCCGTCGCGAGCGAGTGGAGACGTTCGCGTTTTCGACACATCTGACGAGAATCACCCACCTGCTTCGCCACGGAGACATCGACTCAGCACTCGATCACGTCGCCGAGCAGGTGCACGACATCGGCGGCGGCACCCGCATCGCCGATGCGCTGCACACGTTTCAACGGGTGCACGCCAGACGCGTCCTGGGACACGGCGCAATCGTCCTCGTCATCAGTGACGGGTGGGACCGCGGGGACCCGGATGAGCTCGGGCGCGAGATGGCCAGGCTCCGCCGAAGCTGTCATCGCCTGATCTGGCTCAACCCCCTGCTCGGCAGCAGCACATACCAACCGGAGACGCGCGGCATGGCCGCCGCACTCCCACACTGCGACGATTTTCTGAGCGCCCACAGCGTCGATGCACTCGACACGCTGGGACGGCTTCTCGCCGACCTTCCCCGGAGGGTTACGCGTTCTCCGCGCGGCGGCGGCGCCGGGCTCGCCGCAAGCGCCGGAGCAGCAGGAGGCTGACCAGCCCGCCGAGCCCGATCGCGATCGTCTGCGGATTGACCTTGAGCCGGCTGAGCCGCTCCTTCGCGACGGCCCGACCGAGCGCCACAGCATCGAGCGCTGCCGGCTGCGACGGCGTCGCCGCCGGTGCAGGGGCCGTGGCGCTGTTCGTTGCGCCGTTGTCGGCCGGAACGGCAGCGGCCGGGGCCTGCGTCTCGAGCTTCGACTGGATGCACTCCGCAGCCTGTCCGACGAGGTGGCGCGAGACGTCCTCCATGATGCCGCGACCGAACTGAGCGACCCGTCCGACAACCGTGAAGTCGGTTGCGAGCGTCACGGTCGAGGCGTCACCGGCGGCCGCTACGGACATGACCGTCGTCGCCTGCGCCGACCCCGATCCGGTGGTCTCCTTTCCCTCGGCCTCGAGTGTCGCAGTGCGTGTCGTGGCGTCACGCGAGGTGATGCGGGCCGTCCCGTTGTAGCTGACGGTCACCGGCCCCACCTTGATGCGGACCTTGCCCTTGAACGTGTTTGGATCCACCACCTCGGACAGCTCTGCGCCCGGAACACAGCTGACGACGTTGTTGACGTCGAGCAGGAACTCGTAGACGACGTCGGGCGCCGCGTTGACGGCGAAGGAGTTCGTGATTTGCATTCCAGGCATTGTGCGCCGCCCGACAAAGCGAGTGGCTTGTCCAGGAACTGCGAGGAAGCGGATACTCAGATGATGCGAGACCTGCTCCCGACACTGACCGAATGGAGCGAGGGCGACCCCCTGGTGGCGGTCGCCACCGTCGTCGGCACCTCGGGCTCGACACCGCGTCCGATGGGCGCCCGGTTGCTCGTCAGCCGTGACGGACGGATGGCCGGGTCGGTCAGTGGCGGCTGCCTCGAGTCTGCGGTGGTGCTCGAGGCGCAGGCGACGATCGACGGCAGCGCACCGCCGCGGCTGCTGCACTACGGGATCAGCGACGAGATGGGCTGGGCGGTGGGATTGTCCTGCGGCGGTGAGGTCGACATCTTCGTCGAGACGCTCGAGAGCGACGGGTCGGATCCCGTGATCGAGGCCGTCCGCACTGCGATCGAGACATCTCGACCCGTCGCACTGCTGACGGTGCTCGACGGTGAGCACGCCGGCGGCCGCGCTGCGGCAACGGCGGGCGGGGGCCTCGTCGGCAGCCTCGGTGGCGCGTTCACGGATCAGGAAACGGTCGCGGCAGCGCGACCACGACTCGCATCGGGTCTGCCCGGCGTCGAGGAGATCGCTGGACTGCGCGTGTTCGTCGACCCGATCGTCCCCGCTCCCCAGCTCGTGGTCATCGGCGCCGTGCACATCGCCATCCCCTTGACGACGATGGCCGTTGCCGCAGGGTTCATCGTGTCTGTCGTCGACCCGCGTTCGGCGTTCAACAACACCGAGCGCATCTCCAACGCGGAGCGCCTCGTCACCGCCTGGCCTGATGAGGCGCTGCCACGCTTTGACCTCGGCCCGCGCGATGCTGCCGTCTGCCTGGCGCACGATCCGAAGTTCGAGGACCCCGCGCTCTCGGCCCTGCTCCGGACAGAGACCGGCTACATCGGTGCTATCGGCAGCCGCGGGACCCACGCAAAACGTGTGGTCCGGCTCCACGAAGCGGGGTTCACGGATGCGGACATCGCGAGGATTCACAGCCCGGTGGGCCTCAACCTCGGCGCCCAGACACCCGAGGAGATCGCCATCGCGATCCTCGCCGAAATCGTGGCGGTGCGCCGTGGCAAAGACGCGGGATCGATGTCGACAATGCCCCCCAAGATGGCCGGGTGAGGCTGGAGGTCCTTCCCGGCTCAGCGATCGACGGGACCCCGGCTCGCTGGTCGGGAGCGGTGCTCTGCCGGGACGTCGTCGGTGCGGGCGGACGGACGGTGTTGACCAAAGGTGCCGTGCTCGACGCGAACGATGCCGCCATCCTCGCCGCGGCACGGCCGCTCGAACTGCATCTCCTGTGGCTTGACGACGGCGATCTCGGCGAGGATGCCGCCGCGATCCGGATCGCCGCCGCGGTTGCGGGTCCGGGCACGAGGACGCGCCCCCCTGTCGAGTCTCAGGCGCGGCTGGTGTCCGCCTGGCGCGGGCTCGTGCAGGTGGATGTCGCCACGCTCGCTGCGGTGAACCTCGTCGATGGTGTGACGGTTTTCACGGTGCCTGATGGGCTGCCGGTCGATGCGGGCCGGACCCTGGCGGGCGTCAAGGTAACGCCGCTGGCGATCGCCGAGGCATCAGTCGTCGCCGCCGAGGACGCGGCAGCCGCTGCGGTGAGCGGGGCCAGCGTGCTCAGCGTTCGTCCGTTCCTCCCCCTCCAAGTCGCCGCGATCGTCCGCCAGCAACTGACCGACAACGCGCGAGCCCGCTTCGAACGATCGCTCGGCCTGCGGAGCGACTGGTACGGGGGCAGCGTGATGCCGGTGCGATACGTCGCCGACGATGCGACGCAGGTGCAGGCGGCCCTGCGAGCAGCGGCTGAATCCGCCGACGTTGTGCTCGCGGTGGGGGTCGCGTCGGTCGATCCACTCGAGGTCACGTGGCAGAGCCTCATCGACGCCGGAGCCAACACGGTGCGCCGCGGCCTGCCGATGCATCCCGGAAGCAGCTACTGGATCGCGGAGCTCGTCGGGCGACCGGTGATCGGGGTCGCTTCGTGCGGGATGTTCTCGCGGCGGAGCGCACTCGATCTTCTGCTCGCGCGTCTCCACGCTGGGCTGCCGCTCGACCCCGCCTACCTGGCCTCCCTCGGCCATGGCGGATTGCTCGGAAAAGAGGCTGCCTGGCGGATCCCGCCCTACGAAGCCGCTCTCGATGAGGATCCCGACGAGCCCTGAGCGGTTGCCGTCGCTGGGCAACTCAGGCAGGGTCCCTCGCCAGTTGCTCGAAGTCCTCAGGAGTGTCGATGTCGATCGGATGAGTACCCGGACGCTCAGCGGGCATCGCGAACACGGTTTCGGGATCGGAGCGGACGAGCGTGCGCAGTCCGACGTCGCCTTCGAGGCCATCGATCCCTGCCCACATCGAACGGCTCAGCACCATCGGCGGATGCAGCAGCCCGTCGAAGCTGAGCGCGGCCGCCGGAAGCCCTGAAGCCTCCTGGGAGTCGAGCAGTCTGTTGATGAGCGCGGCGTCGACGTCCGGCTGGTCACCGAGGATCACGACCGCGCGGGTGATCTCGGGGTGCAACGATTCGATCCCGGCGCGGAGCGACGTGCTCATCCCCTGCTCGTACGCAGGATTGAGGACGACGCGCGCGCGCCCGAAGTCCACGCGTTCGGCGATCTCATCGGCCCGAGCTCCCAGAACGACCACCACGTCGTCGAGCACTGAGTCGCATGCGGCGGCAACCACAATCCCGAGCAGTGGCCGGCCGCGCAGCCGCAGCAGCTGCTTCGCCTCCCCCATGCGCCGCGACGCCCCGGCCGCGAGGATCACTCCCGCTGCGGAGCCGGCGGCGGCCACTCAGCCGGCGGGAGCGCGCAGAAACTGAGCCGGATCGGCGACGAAGCGCTCCTCGCAGCCCGCGCAGCAGAAGAAATACGTCTCGTGGTTGTGCACGGCGCTGTGGGCAGCCCCGGCGGTGTCGACGGTCATGCCGCAGACCGGGTCGATCTCAAAGCCCGCGATCGCCGCCGGCTGCGGCGCTGGGTTGGCCGTCATCCGCTCGTGGCGGAGCGCGACGATTTCGGCGAGCGCGTGCAACGCGATCTCCTCCTGCGCTCCCGCACGGCGTGTGCCCGCAGGAGCGCGCACGCGGGCGAGCTGACCCTCGGCGACGCCGCGGCTCCGCAGCACCTCGAACACCGCGGCCGACCGGCGCACGCTGGCGACGAGCGCCACATCGGCGTTCGGCAGTGTCAGCGCCGCGGCCAGCGCGTCGTCGTCGTAGTGGCCCATGGTCGCGACCACGACCCAGCAATCGGCTCTCGGCCGCAAGCGCGGTGAGGTCGAGGTTGATCGAGCACCCGGTCCGCGCCCGGGAAGTCCGCCGCTGCGCGCGCCAGCGTGCACGCCGCACGTGCGGAATCCCATGACGCCGCGCGAGCGCGACGAGCGTGCGTGCCGCCGGGCTGCCGCCGATCACGACGAGCAGTGGCTTGGGCAGATGCGGGTCGATGAAGATGTCGAGCGTTCCGCCGCTCGGGCAGGTTGTCGCCACGGTCAACTCGCCTGGGGTGCGCGTCTCGAGCGCCTCGACGTCGGGGCGGATGCGCACCAGCCGGGGCATGCCGTCGCTCATCGCGCACAAGCGCCTCGCGGCGCACCAGCGGCTCCGAGCAGCTGCCGCCGATCCAGCCGTGCAGCGCGCCGTCCGCGGTGATCACCGCCTTGTCGCCGGGGTGCGCGGACGTCGGCGACTCCGTGCGCACCACGGTTGCGAGCGCGCACGGACGCCCCGCGGCGGCGTTCTCGGCGAGCAGAGTCAGGATCGCGTCGTCTATTCGGTCACCCCCTGCGCCGCGCAGCGCCGCCCACACCTTGTCGGAGGTGACCGGCATGTCGATGTTGGTGATGCCGAGATGCGACAGCGCGTCGATGACCGCGTTGACGAACGCGGCGGGCGAGCCGACGGTCGCCAACTCGCCGACGCCCTTGGCGCCGATCGGGTGGTGCGGCGACGGCGTCACGGTCTCGCCCGAGCTCGAACCGCGGGGTCTCCCACGCGGTGGGAATGCAGGTAATCCATGAAGTTCGAGCCGATGCAGTTGCCCTCGTCGTCGAACGTGATCAGCTCCATGAACGCGATGCCGAATCCCTCGGTGAGCCCGCCGTGGATCTGGCCCTCGACGATCATCGGGTTGATGCGCACGCCGCAGTCGTCCACCGCCACCATGCGCCGCACCTTCACCTGGCCGGTGCCCTTGTCGATGTCGACGACGACGAGATAGGTGCCGAACGGGAACGTCATGTTCGGCGGGTCGTAGTAGGTGACCCCTTCGAGCCCGGCCTCCATGCCCTCGGGCAGGTTGGTGTACGCGGCGAACGCGATGTCCTGGATCGTCTTGACGTTGTCGGGCGAGCCCTTGACGTAGTACTTGCCGTGCTCGAACTCGATGTCGGCCACGTCGGCCTCGAAGAGGTGCGCGGCGATCGATCTTGCCCTTGTCGCGGAGCTTGCGCGCCACCATCGCGGTGGCCGCGCCGCCGACCGGCGTCGAGCGCGACGCGTACGTGCCCAGCCCGTACGGCGTGTTGTCGGTGTCGCCCTCACGCACCTCGATGTCGGATGCGGGGATGCCGAGCTCCTCGGCCACGATCTGCGCGAAGGTCGTCTCGTGGCCCTGGCCCTGCGACTTCACGCCGAGCTTGAGGATCGCCTTGCCGGTCGGATGCACGCGCAGCTCCGCGGAGTCGAACATCCGCAGCCCGGCGATGTCGTAGTCCTTGCCCTTGCCGGCGCCGACCACCTCGGTGAAGCTGGCGACGCCGATGCCCATCAGCTCGCCCCTGGCCCGCTTCTCGGCCTGCTCCTTGCGCAGCTCGTCGTAGCCGAGCATGTCGAGCGCGACCTGCATCGCGCGCGGGATAGTCGCCGCTGTCGTACTCGAAGCCCGTGGCCGACTGGTACGGGAATGCCTCGGGCTGGATGAAGTTCTTGAGCCGCGTCTCGACGGGGTCCTGCCCAGCTCGACGGCCGCGCTCTCCACGAGCCGCTCGATGAGGTACGAGGCCTCGGTCACCCGGAACGAGCACCGGTACGCGACGCCGCCGGGCGCCTTGTTGGTGTACGCGCCGTCCGCGACGATGTGCGCGGCGGGGATGTCGTAGGAGCCGGTGACGATGTGGAAGAGCCCGGCCCTGAACTTGCGTCGGCTGCGCGTCGGCGAAGAACGCGCCGTTGTCGCTGAGCAGGTTGACGCGCAGCCCGATGAACTTGCCGTTCTCGTCGATGGCGACGGAGCCGTCCATGTGGTAGTCACGCGCGAAGCCGGTCGAGATGAGGTTCTCGGTGCGGTCCTCGATCCACTTCACCGGGCGGCCGATGAGCAGCGACGCCGCGGTGGCGACGACGTATCCGGGATAGATCGGCACCTTGTTGCCGAAGCCGCCGCCGAGGTCCGGCGAGATGATGCGGATCTTCTGCTCGGGCAGCCCGGCGACGATCGCGAACAGCGTGCGATGCGCGTGCGGCGCCTGGCTCGTCATGTAGATCGTCGCGTTGCCGGTCACCGGGTTGAGGTCGGCGACGATGCCGCAGGTCTCCAGCGGCGACGGGTGGCAGCGCGGGTAGAACGTCTCGAGGCTCACGACCTTGGCGGCGCGCGCGAAGGCGGCGTCGGTGGCGTCCTTGTCGCCCGCCTCCCAGTGGTAGATCTGGTTGTCGGTCTGGCCCTCCTTCTCGTCGCGGATCACGACGGCGCCCGGCGGCGAGCGCCTGCTGCGGGCGTCGTGACCGCCTGGAGCGGCTCGTAGTCGACGCTCGACCAGCGCAGCCGCGTCCTCGGCGATGTACTTGGTCTCGGCGATGACGCAGGCGACCTCCTGGCCCTGGAAGCGAACCTTGTCGGTGGCCAGCACCGCCTGGGTGTCGCCGGACAGCGTCGGCATCCAGGCGAGCTTGTGCTGGGCGAGCAGCTCGCCGGTGACGACCGCGACCACGCCGGGCATCGCCGTCGCGGCGCTGGTGTCGATGCCCTTGATGCGCGCGTGCGCGTGCGGGCTGCGCAGGATCGACCATGTGCAGCATGCCCGGGCAGCACGACGTCGTCGACGTAGTTGCCCTGGCCGTGGATGAACCGCGCGTCCTCCTTGCGCGCGAGCGACACGCCGATGCCGCCCATCGCCTGGCGTGCGCGGCTTCGTGCGGCTTCCGTCGTGTCGACTGCCATCACGCCACTCCTGCGGGGTCGCCGCGGCGTTCGCGCGCTCGCCGCGTGCTGGATCGCCTTGACGATGTTCATGTAGCCGGTGCAGCGGCAGATGTTGCCGCTGATGCCCCAGCGGATCTCGTCCTCGGTGGGATGCGGGTTGGCTTCGATGAGCGCCGCGCCGACGAGCATCATGCCCGGGGTGCAGAAGCCGCACTGCAGGCCGTGCTCCGCGTGGAAGCCCTCCTGGATCGCGATGGAGCTTGCCGCCCTTGGCGAGACCCTCGACGGTGGTGACCTTCTTGCCCTCGAGCATCGGCGCGAGCATGCGTGCAGGACTTGACCGGCCGGCCGTCGAGCAGCACCGTGCAGGCGCCGCAGTTGCTCGTGTCGCAGCCGATGTGCGTGCCGGTCATGCCCAGCTTGGTGCGGATGAGGTCGACGAGAGCGTGCGCGGCTCGACGTCGACGCTCTTCGCGGCTCCGTTGATCTCGAAAGTGACGTTCATGCCGTTGCTCCCTGCGCGCGATTGACGGCGGTGCGCAGCCCGCGCTGCACGAAGACGCGCACGACGTCGCGCTTGTACTCCGCGCTGCCCCGTATGTCGGCCTTGGGTTCTGCCGCCTCCGCGGCCAGCCGGGCGACCTCGCTGATGACCGTCGTCCGTCGGCGTCTGGCCCACGAGCGCCGCCTCGGCCGCGGTCGCCTTGATGCTGTGCGAACCGACCGCGCACAGGCCGATGCCGGCTGCGGCGACGCGACCGTCGTCGCCGAGGACGACGTGCACCGCGGCCGCGACGCTCGCGAAGTCGCCGACCTTGCGCTCCAGCTTGAGGTAGGTCCCGCCCGACCGGCCGGCCGCTGACCGGCACGCGGATCTCGGTCATCACCTCGTCGGCCTGCAGCGCCGGTGGTGAAGGGACCCTCGAAGAAGCCGGCGGCCGGAAGCACCCGCTCGCCGGCGCGACGATCGGAGCGACGAACTCGGCGCCGACGGCGAGCATCACCGCGCCCCAGTCGCCTGCGGGGTCCGCGTGGCAGACCGAGCCGCCGACGGTTCCCATGTTGCGAATCAGCGGATCGGAGATGAGCGGCGCCGCATCGAGGAGCACATCGAGGCGTGCCGCGCAGGTCGGTGGCAGCCTTCAACATCGCGATGCCGCGTTCGCGCCCCGATGCGCACATGCCCGTTTTCTCTGCTGATTCCCTCGAGGCCCTCGACGTTGTCCAATATCGACGAGCACGACCGGGGTTGCAAATCGCAGTTTGAGCAACGGAATCAGGCTCTGCCCACCGGCAAGCACTTTCGCATCGTCGCCGTGCTTGCTCATGAGGTTCAGCACCTCGTCGAGCGACGCCGGCGCGATGTAGTCGAACGCGGCAGGGAACATCCAAGACCCTCCGGGCCCTCACGGCCGACATCTCTCCGAGGTCCACCCGTGGACAGAGCAAAGAGTACGCCTGTCAGTGACGGACGAGAAGGGCCGCGAATACCGGCCGGTCACCGCGTTTATGATGGTTGTCGCGAACCGCACCGCGGGTAGAGGATGAGGACTTCATGACGTTGGCGCCTGCCGTTTCTCCCCGATCTCGAGTCCGTCGCCGGCGCGCAGGCGCGGTTGCTCGACGGCGTGAGTACGCTCCCGCCCGAGCAGGTCGGCCTCGGTGCCGCGCTCGGGAGAATCCTCGCGCAGACGGTGTCGTCGCAATCGGACCTTCCCGGCTTTGACAACTCGGCAATGGACGGCTACGCCGTCCGCGCGATGAGATCGAGACCGCAACGCGTCGCCGCGCCGGTGCGCCTTCCGGTTGCCGGCGAGTCGCGTGCCGGGGTCAATGCCCATCGCGCTGGCACCGGGTACCGCGATGCGGATCATGACCGGCGCGCCGATGCCTGCCGGCGCCGACACCGTCGTGCGCCAGGAGGACACCACGCGCGAGGACGATGCATGTCCTCATCGAGGTCGCGACGCCAACGGCACGAGTGTTCGCCGGCGCGGCGCGGATATGGCAGCCGGCGCGCGCTGCTGCGTCCCGGACTGGAGCTCACGAGCATCGACATCGCCGTCGCCGCGGCACTCGGCAACGCGCAGCTCATCATTGGCGGGCCGGCCTCGGGTAGCCATGCTGGCGACGGGCGACGAGCTGGTGGCCGCCGGAACGTCGCCGGGCCCAGCCCAGCTCGTCGACTCGAACTCGCCGATGCTCGCCGCAGCCGTGCGTGAGGCGGGTGGCGTTGCCCGCGCTCCTCGGAATCGGGGGTGACTCGAAGGAGTCCCTGAGAACCCTGCTGCAGGCCGCCGCCGGTGTCCGACCTCATCGTCAGCTCCGCGGGAGTCAGCGTCGGCGACCACGACTGGGTCCGCGAGGTGGTCGTCAGAGATGGGAACGATCTCGACCGTGGCGCGTGGCGATGCGGCCGGGCAAGCCGGTGCTCACCGGACGGTCGGCGACGCGGTCTTCATCGGCCTGCCCGGAAACCCGGTCAGCAGCTCGGTCACCTTCGAGTTGTTCGCTCGCCCGGTGATCAGAAAGATGCAGGGTGCGCGTCAGTTGCACCGGCGGCGGATGCAAGTACGCCTTGGCGAGGACATGACCAAGCCCGAAGCGCTGGAGACCTACGCGCGGGCGGTGCTGCATGAGACCCCGGGCGAGCTGCCGTCGGCGACCAGCTCCGGAGACCAGGGTTCGTCGATGCTGCACTCACTCACGCGCGCAGACTGCCTCGTTGTGCTCGCCGGCGGGTCTCGAAGTCTTCCCGGCGGGCACCGTCGTCGAGGCGATCCCCCTGCGATGACTGCCGTTTCCGTTCCTTCGAGCGTCGCCATCGGACCCGACCTTCTTGGGCGTGCGCTCCGCGACCTGCGCATCTCCGTCACCGACAAGTGCAACTTCCGATGCCCGTACTGCATGCCGAAGTCGCGCTTCGGTCCGGGACACCGTTTTCTGCCGCGTGGCGAGGCACTCGACGCACAGGAGATCGTGCGCCTCGCAACCGTGTTCCAGTCCGCTCGGAGTCACCAAGATTCGCTTGACCGGTGGCGAGCCGCTGCTGCGCACCGACCTGGCCGACATCGTCGCGGGAATCGCAGCGATCGGCATGCAGGACATCGCGCTGACCACCAACGGCGCGCTGTTGCGACGTTGGGCCGCGCGCCTGCGCGACGCCGGTTTGCACCGTGTCACCGTCGAGCCTCGAACTCTCTCGATCCTGCCGTCTTCGCTGCGATGAGCGAACTCGCGTATCGAGGTCGCCGAAGTGCTCGATGGCATCGCGGCAGCGCGCGAGGCCGGCCTTGCGCCGATCAAGCTGAACTGCGTTGTGCAACGTGGAGTGAATGAGGACGGTCTGCTCGACCTCGTCGACTTCGCACGGCGCGAGGGGCTCAGCCTGCGCTGCATCGAGTACATGGACGTCGGCGCCACCAACGGATGGCGTATGGCTGACGTCGTCAGCGGCGAGGAGATCCTCGAACGCGTATCGAAGGTCCACCCGCTGATTGAGGACAAGCCCGATCCCACCGGCGGTCGCACGGCGCTATCGCTTCGCCGACGGTGGCGGCGAGCTCGGCGTGATCATGTCGGTGAGCCGTCCGTTCTGCGGCGATTGCACCCGCGCGCGTCTCGGAGTGGATGGGAAGCTCTACACCTGTCTCTTCGCCACCGACCGGCATCGACCTCCGTGAACCGCTGCGATCGGGGGCGAGCGACGACGAGTTGCGACATGTCATCGCCGATCGCTGGGCCCGGCGCGACGATCGGTACTCAGAGTTGCGCGGTCTCGGCGTCATTGACGGCGAGCGGATCGAGATGTCGTACATCGGCGGCTGAGTCGGTGGCTGACGTCACCGTGCTGGTGTTCGGTCCGCTGCGCGAGCGAGTCGGTACCGGCGAGATCCAGGTTGACGGTGCGACAGTCCAAGACGTGTGGGATGAGGTCGTGCGCCGCCACCCCGCCGCAGGCGTCGACGCGGCATCTGTGCGCGCAGCGCGCAACCTCAACTACTGCGAGTGGACCACTGCTGTGCAGAGCGGCGACATCATTGCCTTCATCCCGCCGGTGGCCGGCGGCGAACGAGGACCCTTCGCCAGTCCGCGTCTGGGTCACGGACGCACCGATCGATGTGGGATCCGTGATCGCGAGCGCAGGGTCGTCCCGCGATGGGGCCGTTGCGACGTTCGTCGGTCGCGTGCGCGATAACAGTGACGGCGTCGGCGTCCAAGGCATCGACTACGAAGCGTATGCGGAGATGGCCGAACTGGAGATGCGGCGCATCGGCGAGACGTTGTACGAGCGCGGTGGTGTCAGCACGATCACCATCGTCCATCGAACCGGATCGCTCCTCGTCGGCGAGGCGAGCGTGCTCGTCGTCGTCGCTGCACCGCACCGCGACACGGCATTCCCGTCTGCCAGGAGGCCATGGAGATGATCAAGACCGACGGTTCCCGTCTGGAAACGCGAGCACCGGGCCGATGGCGCCCGCTGGGTCGACGCACGTCACCACACGCACGACAACGTGCAGGCATGACAGAAGGCCGCCTGACCCACATCGACGCGAAAGGTCGCGCGAACATGGTTGACATCAGCGACAAAGCGGTGAGCCGGCGCAGCGCGACGGCGCGTGGTCGCGTCAACTGCAGCGCCGAGGCGATGCAGCGCATCGCCGATGACAGCATCGCCAAAGGCAGCGTGCTCGATACCGCTCGGCTGGCAGGGATCATGGGCGCGAAGCGCACCTCCGATCTCATCCCGCTCTGTCACCCGCTTGCGCTGCGTCACATCGATGTGGATCTCCGCCTCGACGAGAGCGACATGCCCGGCGTCGTCATCGAAGCCACCGCCCGTGTCGAGGGGGCTACCGGCGTCGAGATGGAAGCGCTGACGGCGGTCGCCATTGCCGGACTGACCGTCATCGACATGATCAAGGCGATCGACCATTGGGCGTCGCTGACCGACATCACGCTCCTGCACAAGGAGGGCGGCCGTAGCGGGACGCTCGATCGTCCGGCGACGCCTTAGATCGCGAGCGGCGGGGGCTCCTCGGTGTGCCGCGTGTCGCCGGCGAGCAGTTGGAGTGCGTGCGGCAGCGCCGGCCAGACGGCGTCAAGGCACTCGGCCACAGCTCGCGGGCTACCGGGCAGCGCGAGCACCAGGCAGCCATTGATGACTCCGACAACCTGGCGCGAGAGCATCGCGTGCGGCGTTGACTGCAGCCCCTGGTGGCGCATCACCTCTGCCATTCCCGGCACCTCGTAGTCGAGCATCGGCAGCAGCGCCTGCGGGGTGACGTCGCGCGGCCCGAGGCCCGTGCCGCCGGTGAGGATGATCACGTCGGTCTGGCCGGCGCAATCGCGAACGGCAGCACGAATCTCCTCGATGTCGTCGGCGACACTCTTGCGCACGACGACGTCCGCGGGCAGCAGCGCGAACCGCGCGACGATCACGTCGCCGCTGCGATCGTCGCTGTCGACGCCGCGGCGGCTGTCGCTCACCGTGATCTCCGCACCACGCCAGCTCCGCGCTTGGGGATCAACGCTCATGCCGCTGCGATCCTTTCATGACCCGCGTAGACATTCATCTGCTCCCCGCGGAGAAACCCGATGAGTGTCATCCCGGATTCAACGGCAAGCTCGACGGCGAGGCTCGAGGGCGCTGAGATTGCGGCGAGCAGCGGGATGCCTGCCATCAGCGCCTTCTGGGTGAGCTCGAAGCTCGCGCGCCCGGACGCGAGGATCATGTGCGACCGCAGCGGCAGGAGCCCCTGCGTCGCGGCCCATCCGATCACCTTGTCGAACGCGTTGTGGCGGCCGACGTCCTCACGCAGACAGAGCAGCGCGCCGTCGGAGTCGAACAGGGCTGCTGCGTGCAGGCCACCGGTGCGCGAGAACTGACGCTGCGCCGACCGCTGCTTCTCCGGCAGGCTCAGGAGCAATGCCGGCGAGACGCGCAGCGGGTCGTCGCGAACCTCCCACGAGGTCTTGGTTCGCACGGCCTCGATGCTCGCTTTGCCGCACATCCCGCACGACGATGTCATGAAGAACGCACGTGGTGTGATCGGCCTTGAAGCTGCGCTCGGCGAGAGCATCACCTCGACGACGTTCAGCTCGCCGGTCTCGGCAGCGGCCTCAGGGCACATCCGCATCGCATCGATCTCATTGGCAGCGCTCACGATTCCCTCGGTCACAAGGAACCCCGCGACGAGGTCGAAATCGTCACCGGGGGTGCGCATGGTCACCGACAGCGAAACGGTGCCGACGCGAATCTCGAGCGGCTCCTCAGTGCTGACATCGTCGCTGCGCCACGTCACCGCGCCGCCGGCCGCGACCTGCATCACGCGCCTGTGGCGCGACGTCATGCGTGCTCGAGGAGGTGCGGATGCCGAGGTATGCCAGCCATAGGGCAAGATCACTCTAGCAACATGGACGGCGTCACTCCGGACTCCGATCTGCTCTCGCGGCTGGCGTCCGCGCTGACCAATCCTGCGTCGTCGTCCTCGGAATTGCGGCCGCTCGACCTCCGTGAGCGCGCGCTCCTGCTCCGCATCGCGCGCAACGTCGCCCACTCGAGCGAGCGTCAGAACGCCCCGCTCGCCTCCTACCTCATCGGGCGGTTCGTGGAGTCGAGCATGACCGCGGGTATATCCGAGGCCGATGCGCTGGCCCGAGCGGCGGAAATCGTCACGTCGCTGGTGGGAGAGTCTCCGGACTGATCTCCGCAAGGTCGGCGGGGGTGTTGACGTTGCTCGCGAACAGCTCCGAGAACCCCGCCGAACGCCACTCCTCCTCAGGCACGACCGCTGTGCGCAAGCGCGAGATGATGCCGCGCATCGACCGGTCTGGACTGTGCAGCGCCGCCTCGGCCGCGGGCAGCGCGGAACGCGAGTAGACCGCGTGCAATGGCTCCGGCCCGCGTTTTGTCTCGCACAGGGCGACGTCGTGATCGCCGATCCGGGCCGCAAGCAACGCGATCAAGGCGGGATCCAGCCAGGGCATGTCGACCGCCACGACCGCGAGCAACGCGTGCGGCGGAGCGATGCAGCGCGGCGACGATGCCGCTGAGCGGACCTGCGTCCGGCACCGCATCGGGGATCAGACGGAGTGGGTCGACGTCGAGGCGCAGGCTCCCGGATGCGATGAGCACCGGATCACACACCTCACTCAGGCGAGCAATCGCGCGCGCGAGCAGCGTGGTGCCGCCCACGTCGAGCGTTGCTTTGTCGATACCCATACGGACGCTGCGTCCACCGCAGAGCACCACGCCGCAGAGCGGCGGCGATGGCGGTGCTACGGGTTCGCTCACATCACGTCCTCGCTCGTCGTTCGCAGCGATGTCACTGCGCGCAACGATACGTGAAGCGCCGGACCCAACCACGGAGAGCGATTCGCGATTCGTGCACGTTCGCACGGCTCGCGATCGCGCTACGAGCTCAGGCCGTTGCTGACGTTTGAGAAGACGTTGTTGGCCTGATGACCGACGACGCCGACGACAACGATGACGACGATGGCGATGAGGACGATGATCAGGCCGTACTCGACGAGCCCTTGTCCTCTTTCGTCATCGCGTCGCTTGCCAGGGGCGAGCATCGCTTGCAACGAGGCTACCAACGCGGGGATGAATGCCGGGATCATGTGAGGCAGCATCGGTCACACACCGATCGCGCACGTTGTGGTTGGGTGACGAGCTTGTACCGTTGCCAGACAACGAAATGGCGTTCGTTACCCCGGCGTTACCAGACGATCAGCGGGCGAGTTCAGCGCTCTTGAGCGCCGCTCCGTAACCGTCGGGAAGCGCGCGCGGCGGCTGCGGGCCGACGTACAGCGCGGAAGGCCGAATGAGACGGTTGTTGGCGGCCTGCTCGGCGATTGCCGCCGTCCAGCCGACGGTCCGGCTCGACGCGAACGTCGGTGTGAACATGTCGGGTGGGATGCCGACGCTGTTCATGACGACGCCGGCGTAGAACTCGACGTTCGTGTAGAGGCGCCGTCCCGGCTTGAGCTCGTTGAGCACGCGAAGGGCGGTCTGCTCCACCTGGACGGCGAATTCGGCCTGGGCGCCGCCGAGCTCGGTCGCGACATCGCGGAGGAGGGTGGAACGAGGGTCGTCCGTCTTGTAGACCCGGTGGCCGAAGCCCATGAGGCGCTCGCCTGACGAGATCTCATGGCGCAGATACTCCTCGGCCTTGTCCGGCGTGCCGATGGCGTCAAGCATTGCCAGCGCCCGCGACGGGGCGCCGCCGTGGAGCGGACCGGCCAGCGCGCCGATGGCGCCGGTGAGCGCGGAACCGATGTCCGATCCGGTTGAGGTGATCACCCGCGCAGTGAAGGTCGACGAGTTGAAGCCGTGGTCCATCGTCAGGATCAGGTACTGCTCGAGAGCGCGGATCTCGCGATCGTGCGGTCGCTCGCCGGTGAGCATCTGGATGTACGAGCCAACATAGCCAAGATCAGGGTCGGGATCGACAGGATCGAGGCCGAGGTGATGGCGGTGCAGCCGCATGAGCAGCACCGGAACCATGGCAACCATCCTCAGGCACTCCCTGCGGACCTCCTCGGCGGGAATGTCCAGAGTCGGCTTCTGCTCGAGGGCTGCTCCGGCGAGCGACACTGCCGAGCGGAGCGCCATGAGCGGCGTATAGCCCGGCAGTGCGGCGATCTTGGGAAGGAGATCGGCGACCTGCTCCGGAATCTTTCGAGCCGCGACCGCAAGCTTGGTGAACTCCTTCAGCTGAGCGTCGTCCGGAAGCTCACCCTCCGCAAGCAGATGCCAGACCTGTTCGAACGAGCACCGGCGCGCCAGTTCGACGGCGTTGTATCCCCGGTAGTGGAAGAAGCCCTCCTCGCCGCGCACGTCGCCCACCGATGTCTCGGCCACGGCGACGCCCTCGAGCCCGCGGGGTGCGAGACCGGGAAGCGCGGATCCGGCAGGCTGGACCTCCTCTATATGTGCGACACGCACCACGTGGCGGATCGAGAGGATGCCCGCCACCTTGTCCCCATCCATCACCGGCAGATGGCGGAAGCGTCGCTCGCGGAAGACGTCGAGCCCGTGCTCGACCGTGTCAGTGACCGAGACCGTGACGGGGTCCTTCGTCATGACCTCGTCCACCTTCGTCGTTGCGGGGTCCACGCCGTGGCCCACCGAGCGAAGCAGGTCGCGCTCGCTGACCATGCCGATCAGCCGGCCCTGCGAGTTGAGGACGGCGGCGGCGCCCACGTTGGCTCCGTCGAGGATTACCGACGCCTGCGCCAGGGTGATGCTGTTCGGCACCACCACCGCGGGCTTGTGCATCACGTCCGCAACGGTCAGTGAAGCGGTCACGGTTCCAGTCTAGCGCTGTGGGTGCTGGCGACCCCTCCGAGCGGGCCGGGGCGCCCGCGCGTCACGATCCCTGCGGACATGAGCGTCGAGCCACGCCGCTCCGGAGACATGGATCCGGAAACCTACCGCCAGGATGCCCGCCGAGTCGCGGACTGGGTGGCCGACTATCTGCGCGACGTCGAGGGCTTCCCGGTCCTGAGCCCGACCGAGCCGGGGACGGTGCGCGCGGCGTTGCCACGCCACCCGCCGTCGTCGGGTGAACCGCTGGAAGCCGTCCTTCACGATCTCGACGACTTGCTGCTCCCCGCCACGACTCACTGGCAGTCGCCGGGGTTCATGGCGTACTTCGCGTCGAGCGGCTCGGGGCCGGGAATCCTCGGCGAGACGCTTGCGGCGGCGTTGAACGTCAACGCCATGTTGTGGCGGACGGCGCCGGCGGCGACCGAGCTGGAGCAGGTCGCCTTGGACTGGTTGCGCCAGATGGTCGGCCTGCCGGAGCCGCTCTTCGGCGTCATCAACGACACCGCATCCTCGAGCACGCTATACGCGCTTGCCGCGGCCCGCGAGGCCCAGAGCGATCTCCGCATCCGCGAGCTCGGGATGTCGGGCAGGCCGGAGCTGCCGCGGTTGCGGTACTACGCCTCGGCCGAAGCGCATTCATCTGTCGAGAAAGCAGGCATCGTGCTCGGGACCGGACGCGACGGCCTCCGCCGCATCCCGGTCGACGATCGCTTTCGCATGGATCCGGTCGCGTTGCGCCTGGCGATCCACGAGGACATCGCCGCCGGCTTGCGGCCCTTCGCGGTCGTGGCGACCGCCGGGACGACGTCGACGACGAGCGTCGATCCCATCGCGGCCGTTGCCGGCATCTGCGAGCACTACGGACTCTGGCTGCACGTCGATGCGGCATATGGCGGTGCCGCGGCCGTCGCGCCGGAGTTGCGCTGGGTGCTCGAGGGCGCTGAGCGCGCTGACTCGATCGTGATGAACCCGCACAAGTGGCTCTTCACACCGATCGACTGCAGCGTGCTCTGGACGCGGCGGCCGGAGGTGCTTCGCGGCGCGTTCTCGATCGTGCCGGAATACCTCGTCAGCAACCAGGGATCCGATGACGATGCACCGAACCTGATGGACTACGGCACGTCGCTCGGCCGGCGCATGCG
Organism: Candidatus Dormiibacterota bacterium; assembly: GCA_963757475.1. Classification (GTDB taxonomy): domain Bacteria; phylum Chloroflexota; class Dormibacteria; order Aeolococcales; family Aeolococcaceae; genus Palsa-851. Next base: position 27,550 of record CAVWRW010000002.1, on the reverse strand, counting down.
CGCGCTCAAGCTCTGGATGGTGATCCGCCATTTCGGGACCGACGGACTCGCCGCGCGCATTCGCGAGCACTGTGCGATGGCGTCGATGGTTGCGCAGTGGGCAACAGAGGAACCCGACTTCGAGCTGCTCGCACCGGCACCGCTCAGCGTCGTCTGTCTGCGTGCGCATCCTCGCGGACTCGATGATCCCGGAACGCTCGACACGTTGAATCAACGGATCATGGAGCGCGTCAACACCGGAGGCCGATATTTCCTGAGTTACACGCGTTTGCACGACGCATATGCCATTCGCGTTGCCTTCGGCAACCTCCGTCAGGAGCAACGTCATGCGCGTGGAGTCATCGACGCGCTCCGCCATGCGATGGATGACGTTGTAGGATGATCGGTGATGTTCCGCGCCCTTGGGGCGAGACTCACCCTCGACCATAAGGGGGTGCCCGGAGTTGCGGTTTTCGAAGCCGCAGCTCAAAGAACCTGGCTCTGGGGAACGACAGGTCTTAAGACTGCAACGGATTTGTTTGCAGAAGGTGAGCTGCAGGAAGCCGGCATCAGCGTCTACTCGATTCGCTGCGACTCGGGCAATCAATCGTTGTGTCGTATCGCCGTGCATCGTCCGGACGCTTGGGATCCATCGACACTGTGGCTGACCACAATCGACATCGTTCGTACGGATGACTCCGTGGAGATCGGCATCTCTGTCGAGCAGGACATGACGCATCACCGAGTCCCTCCGTCGCCACTGCATCCTCCGCTCATCGAATTGCTCCACGATCTCGTTGCACGCGGCGCCACCGCAGGGACGCAGCGCGTGCATGCGACGACGGAGGCCGTCATCGGCAGCGAGCAGATCGACGCCCTCGTGCAGGGATGCCTCCTCGACCCGGGACGGCGCCTCCCCGTGGTGCTGTTCAGCGCGGTCAAGGAGCAAGACGGGCGATACCCCGCCAATGCCGGCGATCCGGAGCTAGCCGCTCGCGAGCTCTGCGGACTCGCGCACGTCTACGTCATGCCCCGCGTCGAGGATTCGCATCGACTCACGAAACGGCTGCACATGCTGTCGGTCTATGACGGCGCGGTACGCATCTACTGGCCGCGGTTCGGACTCACCGATCCGCCACCGCGCCATCCTCTTCACCTACGCCAGCGACTCAACACCGGGAGCGGACCGGCGATCATCCGCAGGGTGGTCGAGGCCGGCGCGCGCTCCTACCGCCCGCCGGACGGCACACTGACGCTGCTCGCTACCCGCTGGCGCCATCAGGAAGTCGAGCGCGTCGGCGCGATCACCAGCGATCCCGACCCGATCCGTCAGGCGTCGTTGCTGCGCGACGAACTGCTCCGCGTCATCGACTCCAACGTTGCGCTCGAGCACGAGATGGACGGGCTGCGCCATCAGCTGATGATGGCCATGGATCGGACCGACCGTCTCGAAGCTGAGCTGGCGGCGCTCCACGGCGTCGCCGACACATCAACAGAGCTGACTGGCCGTACTGCAATATCGCTGAGCGAGGCCGTTGCCCCGGACTTGACCGACATCAGCACATAACGGGGGACTGACGATGGCGCTGCACCATCGCGCGCACGACGACGCTGACGCGACCATCGACATCAACCCGCTCTACGCTCGACCGGGCGAGACCGTGCCGAAGTTCCACCTCCCGAAAGGTGAGCTACCCCCGGACCTCGCGTACCAGATCATCCATGACGAGCTGATGCTCGACGGCAACGCCCGGCTCAACCTGGCGACGTTCGTCACGACATGGATGGAGCCGCAGGCGCAGCGCCTCATGGACGAGTTCGTCGACAAGAACGTCATCGACAAGGACGAGTATCCGCAGACGGCTGAGTTGGAGCGCCGCTGCGTCCACATGCTCGCCGGTCTCTGGCACGCCCCCGGCGTGCATGCAGGTGTCGGGTGCTCGACGACGGGCTCGAGCGAGGCGGCGATGCTCGCGGGGCTGGCGCTCAAGTGGCGCTGGCGCGAACGGCGGAAAACGGCAGGCCTGGCGAGCGACCGGCCGAACCTCGTCATGGGCATCAACGTGCAAGTCTGCTGGGAGAAGTTCTGCAGGTACTGGGACGTCGAGCCGCGCTACGCGATGATGGAAGGCGAGCGCCGTCATCTCACCGCAGAGACGGCGGTGCCGCTCTGCGACGAGAACACCATTGGAGTCGTCGCTGTACTCGGCTCGACGCAGGACGGCAGCTACGAGCCCGTCGCCGCGATCGCCGACGCGTTGCAGGCACTCCAGGATGGCGGCGGACCCGACGTCCCGCTGCATGTCGATGCTGCCTCTGGCGGCTTCATCGCGCCGTTCATTCAGCCCGACCTGCGCTGGGACTTCCGCATCGACCGCGTCGTCTCGATCAACACGTCGGGCCACAAGTACGGTCTCGTGTATCCGGGAGTCGGCTGGGTGGTCTGGCGGAGTCACGAGTCGCTGCCCGCCGATCTCATCTTCGAGGTGAACTACCTCGGCGGGAGCATGCCGACCTTCGCGCTCAACTTCTCACGGTCCGGATCCAACGTCATCGCCCAGTACTACCAGTTGATCCGTCTCGGGTTCGAGGGATACCGGCGCGTGCAGCAGTCCTGTCAGGACACCGCGATGAGTCTCTCTGCACGCATCGCCAAGATCGCCCCATTCCGGCTGCTGACCGACGGCAGCGAGCTGCCTGTGTTCGCGTTCACCGTCGACCCCGACGCGGGTTACAGCGTGTACGACGTCTCCGACGCGCTGCGCAAACGCGGCTGGCAGGTTCCGGCCTATTCGCTGTGCGCCAACCTCGAGAACATCTCGGTGCTTCGCGTGGTGGTGCGCAACGGATTCTCGCGTGACCTATCGGATCTCCTCATCGACGACCTCAAACGAGAGGTCGCCATCCTCAAGCACCATGTGCCGGCGGTGGACCACCCGCATCGCGCCGGCTTCCACCACTAGGCGATCGCTGCACCCGGACCGCGGCGGTAGACTCGGCATGCGATGACGCTCACAAGCCTCCTCGTCCTGCTCGTTGCATTGGCTGCACTTGGTCTCGTGACCACGGTGTACCGCGCCGGCGATACGCTCGACCTGGCAGCGCCGTTTCGCGAGCGTGGTCTCGCTCGAGCGGCGCGCAAGCTCGCGAGCGAGCGACCCGCCCCCGACACTGTTGAGCGTCGGTACTGGCGTGCCAGTGACTACGTCCGCGACTTACAACGCCTGCAAGCGCTCGGCTACTGGGTGACATCCGAGTCCGTGGGCGAGCCGTACGTCACGCACCAGATCCCTGGACGTGGCGGAGGACGCACGATCAAACATCGCGTGCCCATGTGCCACATCACCTACGGACGTCGCGCCACCCGAGCGTAGCGGCAGGCGCCTCCCGCTCACCGTCTACCGAGGGGTGCGACCCGACACGACTCGCGTGACGCCGAGCGAGTCCTTCGCCCAGCGGACGTCAACGAGTTGCGCCGCGCGGAGCACCGATTGCGTGCGCCGCGACAGGTACGTACCGACCTCGACGAGCAGCACGCCACCGGGTTTGAGCCACGCGTGCGCGTCGGCCGCGAGCCGCCGAACCAGGCCGAGCCCGTCATCGGAGTTGTCGGTCAGCGACTGCAGCGGTTCGAACTCCCGGATCTCGCGGGGCAACGTGTTCAGCTCCGTGTGCAGGACGTATGGCGGATGAATCGTGAAGAGGTCGATCTCGCCGCGCAGCGTTCGCGGCAGTGCGGCGAGCATGTCGCCGCTGCGGAAGTGGGCGTTCGCGAGGCCGAGGCGGCGCGCGTTCGCACGGCCGAGCGCCGTTGCCGCTGCGGAGATGTCGATACCCCAGACTTCCGCGCTGCGCACCTCGTTCGCGATGGCGAGCGCGACAGGGCCGGCTCCGGTCGCGACATCGACGGCGACCTTGCGGCCTCTGCGCCAGCGCATCGCCTTGACTGCCTCCTCCGCGAGGAACTCGCTCGACGCACGCGGCACGAAGACGCCTTCCTTGACGAGCATGTCGAGGCCGCGGAACCGGAAGTGACCCATGATGCGGGGGATCGGCTCGCCGTTGACGCGTCGCTGCACCATCGCTGTATATCGCTCTTTCGCCTGTGCATCGAGCACGCTGTCGAACAGTCTCGGCGTGAGCTTGCGGCCGAGCACCTCGGCCATCAACTCCTCGGCGTCATACCGCCCGAGGTTGCGGTCCCAGTGGTCGATGTTCTTCGATTTGTCGATTTTGCGAATGGCTTTGTCGATGTGCTCGTTGACGGTCTTTGCGGGCATGGTTCGCGCATGGTAAGCGCTTGCACGGCGAAGACGTGCACGATGTCTCCGTGTCCGTGACTCCACCGGCGCGTCCGGGACTTTGTGGCAGCTGCGCACACGCTCGCCTCGTTCCCGGCGCGCGGTCCAGCTTTCTCCGCTGTGGTCTCGCCGACACGGATCCGCGATTTGTCCGGTACCCGCCGCTTCCGGTCATCCGGTGCGACGGCTACGTTGCCGTCAGCCCTGATCGTCTCGATGATGACGCGGGTTCATGACGCGAGGCGGTCGCGAACCACGGTGAACTCATCGAGCACCTCCTGCAGTGCCTCGGTATCCTCGGAGTTGATCGCCACACGCTGCAGTGCAGCCAGCTCTTCAATCGCGGCGTCGATGCTCGTGATCGTGTGCGGCGGGTCGTTGTAGCGCCGCGAGAGCATGCGCTTGCCGAGTGCTCGGGCCTCTTGAGCCACGGAGCTCATGGACGGCTGATCATGACGCCCGTTGCGGGGTCGCGAGCAGGTACACGGCTTCCGCACTGGCCATCGCGTCGATGGTACGGCGAGTGTCACCGACCCCGTGTGGCCAGGAGCAGCAATGTCGAGTAGGAGTAGGCGATGCTGCCGCCGCGGCGATCGATGACATCGCCGACGGCGTCAAGAAGCGCGGCCCGCGTCGCGTCGGGGAGTGTCACGTGATCGCTGTGCGTTGCGATGACGTCGAGCCAGGCGGCTCGGTCGTACACCGCTTCCCAGGAGAACTCCTCGGTCTTCACGCCGGAGAACTGGTCGCTGTTTCCGAGCGCATCGCGTTCGTCATGGACATCCACCTGCGGACGGAGGTCGGTTACCGGTGGCTGCACGATCGACGGTGCGAGGCGAGCGTAGACGGCGTCGAGTGCGGCGCCCGTCTCGGGATCGTGGCGGCCGCGATTCCAGAACAGCGCGATGTGACCACTGGGGCGGAGCACCGATGCTGCCTTGGCGGTGCCGGCCTCGGGCTGAACCCAGTGCCACGCTTGACCGGACATCACGAGGTCGAACATCCGCTGCTTCGAGTCCCATTCCTCGAACGTGCCGGCTTCAACGGAGACGCCGTGACTCCGCGCGATGGCAGCCATGGACGGGTCCGGCTCGACGCCGAGCACGTCGCACGCCGCGCGCGATCATCAATCGCGATGCTCTGCCGGTGCCGCAGCCGACGTCGAGCACCTGTCGCGGTGACCACTCCATCAGCCGGTCGATGAGCGCGGGCGGATACGACGGACGCGCGCGGTCGTACTGCTCCGCGACGCCACCGAACGAGAGCGCGCGCTCCCGGTTCATGTACATCGGCTCCTCGCCGCTCAACTGAGCCGCGAGGGTTGCGGCGTGAGCGCCGCCTCGAGATCGGCCGCAAACCGGACGGCATCCTCAGGCTCGAGACGTGCGGTGGTCACCCGGATACCGCGCCCGCTGGCGATGCGGAATCGATCACCGGCGAGCACGCCCCAACCATATTCCTGGAGCGCGGCGACGGTCGCATCCTCGTGGGCGACGGGAATCCAGACGTTGAGACCGGAGCGGCCGTGCGAGTTGATGCCGCGCTCGCGCAGCGCCGCACGGAGCGCTTCGCGACGGCGTGTGTACGTCTCGGCGACGAGGTCGGCGCGCGCTGCCTCGTCCGGGTCGTTCCAGAGAGCGACGACGAGGTGCTGCAACAGATGTGACACCCATCCGGCCGCAAGCAGCCGGCGACCCTCGACCCGCGCGACCGTGGTCGCATCCCCGGCGAGGATGGCAAGGCGCAGGTCAGGTCCGAGCGACTTCGACACCGAACGGAGGTGCACCCAGCGTGCACGTCCCGGCTCACAAAGCGTGTTGCACGGCCGTTCTGTGATATCGAAAGCATGGTCATCTTCAATGACGAGAACACCGGGATGTCCGTCGAGGACCGAGCGCAACTCCTGCGCGCGCTCAGCGTCGACAGCCGATCCAAAGGGGTTCTGCGCACGTGGGGTCAGCGCGCAGGCAGTGGCTCCGGAGCGCAGCGCACGTGCGAGCGCCTCGGGGGTCGGACCGCGATCGTCGATGGCCATCGGGAGGACTGCGAGGCCCAGCGCGGACGCGAGGTCGATGATGCCCGGGTAGCACGGGTCTTCGACGGCGATGCGGTCGCCGGGTCTGAGGTGCGCCGTCAGCGCAAGTTGGACGCCGTCGAGCGCCCCGCCCACAACGGTCATGTGCTCACTCGAGACGCCATCGGCCTCAAGCCTGGCGCCGGCGAGGGCGAGCAACTCCGGCATCGGAGCCGGGGGTGCCGTAGAGGACTGGCTCGTGGGGCAGTGCGGCGAGCGCCGGACCGAGGTCCGGGAGCAACGCCGGATCCGGGTTGCCCGAGAGGAGGTCACGAACGCCTGGCGGGACGATCGGGCGGCCGCGGGGGGACGGCGGGACGCGCGGCGCGATGCTCGTCCCGAGCCGGCCCGCGCCTGCGACGAGACCGCGCCGGCGGAGCTCCCGGTACGCGGAAGCGACCGTGGCAGTGCTGATCCCGCGGTGCGACGCGAGCGAGCGGACAGTCGGCAAACGAGTGCCAGCCGTGAGATCGCCTTCGCGGATGCCGCGCTCGATGCTCTCCGCGATTTCGGAGGCTCGTCGACCGGTGATGTGATAACGTATCGGTACGTTCACTGCTTTGTACCATAACAAATGACTTCGAGCGTGTCCACTCTTCAGATCTCGTCCCCCCGCGCCTCGCGAACGCAAATCATCGTGGCGTTCGCGCTCGTCTACGTGGTCTGGGGGTCGACGTATCTCGCGATCCACATCGCGATCGAGACGCTGCCCGCGTTCCTCATGTCGGGCGTGCGATTCATCGTCGCGGGCCTGCTCCTCTACGCCTTCGCCCGGCGCCCCGGGCAGCCGAGGGAGCGGCTCACTCGGGTGCACTGGCGCTCCGCCCTGATCGTCGGAGCCTGCCTGCTCCTCTTCGGCAATGGCGGCGTCTCCTGGGGCGAGCAGTACCTGCCGTCCGGATTCGTGGCGCTCATCGTCGCGACCGTCCCGCTCTGGATGGCGCTGTTCGCGCCCCTGTTCGGCGGTCGCTGGATCAACTGGACCGCAGCCGCCGGTATTGCGCTCGAACTCGTCGGGATCGTCCTGCTCGTCCGTCCCGGCGGCGCCGGCGCCGGTCACTGGCAGACCCTCGTGCTCCTGCTCTCACCGCTGTTGTGGGCGATCGGATCGCTCTATGCGCGCAACGCTCCGGCGCCGAAGCAACCGTTGACCGCGATCGCGATGGAGATGGTCGCCGGCGGGGTGCTGCTCATCCTTGCCGGGATCGCCAACGGTGAGCTGGGTCATGTCCACCTCTCCACCATCTCCTTCGCGTCCGTCGCGGCGTTTGTCTATCTCATCCTGGTCGGCGCGCTCGTCGGCTACGTCGCGTACATCTGGCTCCTGCACAACGTTTCCGCCACAGCAGCTTCGACGTATGCGTTCGTGAACCCGGTCGTCGCAGTGGCGCTCGGTGCCATCGTGCTCGGCGAGGCGGTGACGCCGATGACGCTCGTCGCCGCCGCGTTAATCGTCGGCGCGGTCGCACTGCTCCTGGTCGGACAATCGCGTGTGAAAGCGGAGCCCGCCGCAACCTTCGAGGAGCCCGTCTCCGAGGTCGCCTGACCGCGTCCGCGGAGGAGAGGGGCGACAATGGGCGGGTGGACAGCGAGACCCTGATCGTCGACGCCGCCGCGGAGCCTCAGCGCCCGCGACCCACGATCGGAGTCAAGGACGTCCTGTGTGTCGGCCCGATCATCCTCAACTCGATCTACTACTACGCGGGGATTCCGCTGACGCCGCTGCTCCTCGGCAGGAACCCGCTGCTGCTGAGCGCACTGCGCGGCACCATCGCCTCGATGGTGACTGCCGGCGCCTTTGCCCGGGTGGGCAAGGTGCCGCTCCTGCTCGCGCTGATCGCGCCGATCCCGATCTCGATGATTACCGACCCTTTCTTCTTCTGGGCCGGGAAGCGCTACGGACGCGGCCTCATCAACTACCTCAGCGCGACGGATCCGCGCTGGCGGCGGCGTGCTGCGCGCGGCGAACGCTTCTTCCAGAAATACGGTGTGTGGACAGTGGTGCTGGCTCCGATCCTTCCCGTGCCCTCACCGCTCTTCTACATGGCTGCCGGTGAGGCGGGGATGCCATTTCTTCTCTTCATCGTTGCGGACCTCATCGGCACGCTCATCTACATCGGGCTGATCGTCGGCCTGGGCTGGATGATCGGTCAGCCTGCAGTCACCGTCGCGCAAACCGTCAGCAATTACGCGCTCTGGGTCATTGTCGGAATGGTCGTGCTCATCTTCGCGTGGTCCTTCTGGTCGGCATGGCGCACACCGAGGGAGCAGACGACGAGGCACTGAGCGACAAGTCTCGGCGTTCCGCATTGCGGCGCTGGATGATCGCGGCAGCGACGCGCGATTGGCTCAGGGAATCGCCACTTCCTGCTGATATCGAGGCAGGCGGAAGGTGCCGCTTTCGACAACGTCAACGATGCGCTCGACCGAATCCCAGAGGTCGACGAAACGCGTGTAGAGCGGCGCGAGACCGAAGCGACAGAGATCGGGCGGGCGGAAGTCACCGATAACGCCGCGATCCCCCACCGCGCGGACGATCGCGAGCCCATCGGGGTGCCGCAGGGAGACCTGCGCACCGCGCTGCGCAGGGTCAGTTGGGGTCGCGATCCCAAAGCCGATGGGTTCGAGGCGAGCGCGCGCAAGACGGATGAATACCTCGGTCAGCAGCGCCGCCTTCTCGCCGATTCGCCGTGGGCCTGCATCGAGGTGGAGGTCGACGCCCACCCCAAGAGCGCCGATCGCGAGCACTGGCGGCGACCCGCTCATCCATGCGCGGATGCCGTTCGCCGGCTGGTAATCGGGCTGGAACGTGAACGGCGTGGCGTGCCCGAGCCAACCCTGGATGGGATTGCGCAACTCGTCCTGGAGCGCGGTGCTGACGTGCAGAAACGCCGGCGCACCGGGGCCACCGTTGAGGTATTTGTAGCCGCAGCCCACGGCGAGGTCGGCGCCGTCGCGCTGGAGCTGAATCTCGACCGCGCCTGCGGAGTGTGAGAGATCCCAGAGCGCAAGAGCGCCGACTGCGTGCGCGGCCGCGCTCAGCGCCGCCATGTCGTGACGCTCGCCGTTTCGGAAGTCGACATGCGTCAGGCACAGCAGCGCCGTGTCGTCGTCGAGCGCATCGAACAACTCCGCGCGCTCGACAACGCGGAGCTCGCACCCGAGCAGGTCGACAACACCCTGCGCTATGTAGAGGTCGGTCGGGAAATTGCTCCCTTCGGTGAGCACGATCCGGCGTCGGGGACGGGCCCTCAGCACGGCCGTGATGAGCTTGAAGAGGCTCACCGACGTGCTGTCGGCGATGATCACCTCTCCCGGCATCGCACCGATCAACTCGCCGATGGCGTGGCCGACGCGGAGCGGCGAGTCCATCCAGCCGGACTCTGTCCAGCCGCGCACGAGGATCGTGCCCCATTCGTGTTCGGCCATCTCCTGCAATCGCGACAACGCCGCTTTGGGCAGACGTCCCATCGAGTTGCCGTCGAGATAGATCGTGGAACCATCATCGAGAAACCGCTCGCGGAAGCCGGCGATGGGATCCGCCGCATCGAGCGCGGCGCACGCGTTACGGTCGAGATTGGCAGGAAGTTCGATGGTCACAGCGCGCTGCGCACGTCCCACAGGTCGGGGAAGAATCGGACCGGGATCGTGCTCCGGAGATACGCGACACCGAGGCTGCCGCCGGTGCCGTGCCGCGATCCAATCTCTCGCGCCGCCATCTGCGCGTGATGGAAGCGCCAGCGCGCGATCGCCTCGTCGTGATCGAGGAGCAACTCGCACACGTGATGGAGGATCGCACGCTCGGCAGTCGCGTGATCGCGATAGAGCGAGGCCAGCGCGGCGATGCGGCGCTCGCGGAGGTCCGCGGCGCTGCCATCCGGAGCATCGAATCCGTGGGCGCGGAGGCACGCGCAGAGCGCCTGGTACAAGTTCGGGCCGCCGGCACGACGCCGCAATTCCTGGCGATCGTGCTCGGAGAGCGGCACAGCCTCCGCTGGCATCGCGCCGTCGAGTCCGCCGAGCACCTCAATTGCGCGGAACTGCCCCGACTGCAGTCCTGACGCAGGCGTGAGTGGGTCGCGAAACTCGAGAAAGCCCTCCGGCGTCAGCGTCTCGAGGACGCGTAACTGCGCGATGAGGAGCTCGTCGATGCGGGTGGTGCGATGCAACGGAGCGACCGCCGCCTGCGGCCGGCCGGCGACGAGCTCGACGACGGCGCGGTCGAGCTCGTGGAGGATGACCTTGAACCAGAGCTCGTATGCCTGGTGGATGACGACGAACAGCATCTCGTCGTGCGCACCCTCGGTGAGGGGATGCTGGAGGTCGAGCAACTCGTCAATGCGCAGGTAGGAGCTGTAGTCGGTGGCGCCCACGATCAGTCGCCCCGGGTCACGAGGATGTCCGCGAGCGCAGAAGGCCTCCGGCGGTGACAGCTGGTCGAATGTGCAGTCCTTCGGCGCCTTGTCGGGACGCCAGCGCAGGAACCGCGACGCGTGCCGGAACCTTCCACTCTGGAGGTGGTCGAACGAGACCTCGCAGACGAGCTCGGGGCTCACCGAGGTCCAGGCGGTGTCGGCCGCGCGTGCCCAGCGGCTCGGACCGCCCGGAGTTCGTCCGTGACCAAAGCTCTCGCCCCCGACCATGGGCTGCAGCTGCGCGAGGATGTCGCGCCGCTCCGCGGCGTCGAAGGATGACGTGTGTCCGACGTGATGCAGGGAGCCGTCGTCGCCGTAGAGGCCGAGGAGCAGCGAGCCGATCCCCTTGCCATCTTTGGCGAGCCGGTACCCGCCGATGACACAGTCGACGGTCCGGAGGTGCTTGACCTTGGTCCAGAGGCGCTGTCCCGGCCGGTATGCGCCGGCGGGATCCTTCGCAACCACCCCGTCGAGACCCGCTCCCTCGTAGCGCGTGAACCAGACTGTCGCCTCGTCAGGGTCCGTGGTCTGCGGCGTCACACCGACGGATCGGCTGCTCTTGATCGCGCCGAGCAGGTGCTCGCGGCGCTCGGTGAGCGCGCGCTCGCGGAGGTCGTCGTCGCCGAGCGCGAGGAGATCGAACAAGACGACCGAGGCCGGGGTCTGCTCCGACAGCATGCGGACGCGCGAGGCGGCGGGATGGATCCGCAGCTGCAGCGCATCGAAGTCGAGGCCGTGGTCGGTGGCGATCACCACCTCGCCGTCCGCGATGCAGCGATCGGGGAGCGCCGCCTTGAGCGGTTCGGTCAGCTCCGGGAAGTACCGCTCGAGAGCCAGCGCGTTGCGGCTCGCGATATGGACGCGCTCCCCGTCGCGAAAGACGATGGCACGGAAACCGTCCCACTTCGGCTCATAGAGCCAGGCGCCATCGCGCGGAATCTCGGGCGCGGCGCGAGCCAGCATGGGCTCAAGCGGGGGTTCGAAGGGCAGCGACACTCGCAGGAGTGTCGCCGATCGGGGGACGCTCCGGCTACGCGGACAGGACGCGCGGGCGCTGTACGCCGCGCATGCGAAGGCGCAGGAGGTTGTCGACGTCGACCACATCGCCCACTTCGCGAACGGCGGTCTCGAAGCGGGTGATGTCTGACAGCTCGTCGACCTCACCGCGCAGCGTGACGACGCCTCGGCTGGCGCGGATCCCGATGCCTGACGCGAGGTCGCCGAAGCCAAGCGAGAGGGCAACCCTGACGCGATTGGCGAGGGTCTCATCCCAGGTCTCGGTGTGGTGCCGGATGGGAACCGCGGAACCGACCAGGGTGGCGAAGCCGACGGTGGCACGCTTCGCGGCAGCGCGACGGCGCGCACCCGAGCGGGGATGCAGGAGGAATGCTGCCAGTGCGATGACTGCGGCGCCGGTGGCGGCCGCCGCGAGCTTGAAGACCCGGGTCACGAGGATCCCTCCGTTGTTGTGTGCGGGAGCGCTCGTTCAAACGTCGCGCGAGCCGGCTGGTTACGCCGTCCGCCGCGGTGCGTTGCCCCGATACTGGCGCGAGTGATGAAGGGCGACCGCACCACCAGCATCATCATCGCGACGACGGCGATCCTCGCTGCCGGGATCACGGGCTATCAGCTGACGCGCCCCGGGTATCTGTTCGGCATCACGCCGGACATCTCGGCATGGCTGGGCGGATCGATCCGCCTGATTCACGGCGCACTCCCCTATCGCGATTTCGACCTCGTGCAACCCCCGGGGTTCACGCTGCTCGCGAGTCCGTTCGCATTTCTCTCCGACTGGATCGGCTCGCGTGATGCGCTTGCGGTGTTGCGTCTGTGCACACCGTTGCTGTCGGCGGGATCCGTCCTGCTCATCGGCAAAGTGATCCGGCATCGGGGCGCGGCCGCCACGGTCGTCGCGTGCGGTGTGATGGCGTTTTATCCCGCGGAGGTATACGCGTTGCGGAGCGGCCTCCTCGAGTCGGTCGTGGACTTCTTCTGCGTCGCCGGCCTCGCGCTCGTCTTCGACGGTGACGGCTTCTCGCAGTCGCGCCGCCGCATCCTCCTCGGCGGCATCGCCTTCGGTTTCGCCGGCTGTGTCAAAGCGCCGGCCGTCGTCCCGGTTGTGGTCCTCGTCGTCCTCTGCGTGCCGCAATTGCGTCAGCGCCTGGTTCCGTTCGTGACCGGAGTTGTCGCCGGGTTCGGGATTCCAACGCTCCCCTTTTTCGTCATCGCGCCGGCGGCATTCATGCGCGATGTGATCAGCCCACTCCTCAGCATCCCGAGCCCATATCGCGTGCCCACTGCTGCGCGCCTCGGCGCGATCACCGGGACCGCAGCATTCGGTGGTGGCGACACCGTCGCCATCCTCGCGACGGTAGTGATCGTTGCGATCGTGATCGCCGCTTTCGTCATACCGCCGCAGCGGCCCACGTTGCTCGAATGGTTTGCGATCGGCGCCACGGCGCTCGGAGCAGTCGCGCAACTTGGCCCCTCGTACTACTTCGAGAATTACGCCGCGTTCATGGCTCCCTTCATGGCGTTGCTCCTGGCATTCGCACTCGCGCGATTGCTCGCGGTGCGGGTACCGCAGATTGCGCTCGTCGTCGCCGCCGTCGCAGTCCTCATTGTATTTGCGACTCAGGTGAACACGATCCGCACTTCGAAGGCGGTCGACATTGCTGCAATTGTCGACAGGGTGGTCCCGGCAGGTTCATGCACGCTGTCGGACGCGCCGTCGAAGCTTGTCACCACCAACCGTTTCGAGGCCAGCGACCCGGCCACCTGCAACGACATGATCGATCCCGAAGGCGCGACACTGGCCTACGGATTTGGGTCGACCGGTGCGCAGCAGCTCTGGACGGTCGAGGTCAAGCACGCCGACTACCTGGTGACGAGCACACCGTTTGCGAACTGGGACATACCGCCCAAGGCGCCCTTGCAAGCCTACGTTGCAGCGGACTTCCGTCTGATCCAGGCCGGCGGCCTGCTCTTCTACGTGCGGAACGGTTTCCCGGCGGGTTAGGCGGGCGGCGGCGGGAAGTGGCGCACGTCAGACCAGCGGGCGCCGTCCCACCAGCGCAGCGATCCGACGCCGGGCTCGGGGTACCACCCCGCCGGCGGCGGAGGGATCGCATGAGCAGCAGCCGTCACAGCCGGCCGCTTGGCGAACAGCCAGATCAGGGCTCCGATGATCCCCAGGAAGATAACGATGAGGACCCACACGATCTTTTCGCTGCCCACAGCCTTGAACCGCCAGTCAGGTGTCGAGGCCACCTCGACGATCGCGACGATCCAGTACACGAAGGCCGCCAGCCACATGAGCCCGAAGACGATCGGAATCCAGAGGACGCTGTACATCACGAACCAATCCCAGCGCCTAGGCCGGCGGCGGCGGGAAATGGCGAGCGTCAGACCATCGACTGCCGTCCCACCACCGCAGTGACCCGATGCCAGGCTCGGGATACCAACCTGCCGGTGGTGGAGGCACCACATGAGCTGCGCCCTTGACGGTTGACCGCTTGGCGAGCAGCCAGATCAAGGCACCGATGATCGGTAGCAGGAGCACGACAAGCACCCAGACGATCTTCTCGGTGCCGGCGGCTTTGAACTGCCAGTCGGGCGTCTGCGCGACCTCGACGACCGCGACGATCCAGTACACGAAACCGGCGAGCCAGAGGAGCGCGAAGGGGAGGTGACCGCCGATACCGGACATCACTGGTCATTCCCTTGCATGAACTGCAGCTTAGATCGAATCGGGCCGCGATGTTGGGCGAACGCAGACCGGTGACGAACCTCGGTCGGCGCTTCGGGACGCGCCCGCGACTGATGCGCTAACTCGTGACGTCGACGTCAACTCGACGTACTGTCTTCGTCGACGCCAGACAGCGTGAAGAGAGGAATAGACTGCGCGGCGGCCAGGCAATCAGTGGAGGCGCCATGGGAACGACGATTCTGTTGGTGGGAACCCGCAAGGGTTTGTTGATCGCCCGCAGCACCGACGACCGGCGCACCTGGTCGACAGACGATTTCCAGTTCAAGAACCAGGAGGTCTATTCAGTCGCGGCCGACCTCCGCCGCGACACGCCGCGCATCCTCGCGGGCGTGGGCACGGGGCACTGGGGTCCACTGCTGACATATTCGGACGACCTCGGCGCGTCGTGGTCCGAACCTGAGGAGCCGCCGATCGGATTCCCCGCCGGCAGCGACGCAGCAGTCGCCCGTGTCTGGCAGATTCAACCTTCGACGGATATGGAGCCAGATGTCGTCTACGCGGGTGTCGAGCCCCACGCGTTGTTCCGATCCGAGGACGGCGGCAAGCATTTCGCGCTCGTTGAAGGCCTCTGGGAGCATCCCGACCGGCCAGAGTGGATGCCAGGTGGCGGTGGCGCCTGCCTCCATACCGTGCTTCCCCATCCGACCGACCCCGACGATGTTCTCGTCGTGATGTCGGCCGCCGGCGTCTACCGAACACGCGACGGTGGCAGCACGTGGTCCCCCGCGAACCGCGGCATTCAGGTCGCCCATGTCCCCGAGGAGCAGCAGTTTCCGGTGTTCGGGCAGTGTGTCCATAAGGTGGCGTTCCATCCGAGCCGGCCAGAACGGCTCTACGCACAGAACCATTTCGGCGTCTACCGAAGTGATGACCGCGGCGATTCGTGGACTCCGATCGAATCGGGTCTGCCGAGCAACTTCGGCTTCTCCATCGTCGTCCACCCGCACAGGCCGGAGACCATCTACGTGTTTCCCCTCCAGGCGGACGGGGAGCGCTTTCCACCGGACGCGAAGTGTCGTGTCTACCGCAGCGAGAACGCAGGCGAAAGCTGGGAGCCGCTATCCACAGGTCTCCCGCAGGACCCGTATTACGCAGCGGTGCTGCGCGACTCGATGATCGCTGACGCGTCAGAACCGGCAGGCATCTACTTCGGGACGAGGCTTGGCGAGGTCTATGCCAGTCGAGACGATGGCGATACGTGGACGATGGTCGCGAACCACCTGCCCGACATCCTGTCGGTGAGGGTCGCGCAGGTAGCGTGACCTCACGTTTGATGCTCCCGGCTGCGCTGCGTCGCTACGCGGACGACCAGAACGAGGTGGCGATAACGGGCGGCACGCTCGGTGCGGCGCTCGACGACCTTGCCCAGCGGAACCCACAGCTGGAGCGAAGGCTGCGTGACGAGCGCGGCGAGCTTCGACCACACGTGCTGATATTCGTCGACGGCGTCAGCGTTCGCACTGGCGCCGCGATGGATACGCCGGTGCCTGACGGCGCTGAGGTGTTCGTCGCTCCCGCCGTGTCAGGAGGCTCCGAAAGGGAGTGGTGCGCCCAGGAGGATTTGAACCCCCGGCCTTCTGATCCGTAGTCAGACGCTCTATCCGGGCTGAGCTATAGGCGCGCGCCTCGATCCGTGACTGTAACCCATGAGGCCGGAGCCAATACCGGACGGCGCGCCATCGGCCGATCGCGGCATGATTCAAGTTCAGAAGGCTCGTTGGAGGTGCAGTCCATGGCGGTGACCGGAAGCGTCGAGGCGGGAGTGCTTCCTGCCCTCGACTTCGTGGGCGAGGTCGCTCAGCAGATTCGCGTCGATGGCATCCGTTGCAGCACGAAAGCGGGCTCCGGACACCCCACCTCGAGCATGTCGGCCGCCGACCTGATCGCCGTCCTCGCGGCGCGCCATCTCCGCTACGACTTCGACCAGCCGAAGCTGGCGGACAACGACCACCTCATCTTCTCCAAGGGCCACGCGTCGCCGCTCCTCTACGCGCTGTACAAGGCGGCGGGCGCGATCACGGACGAGGAGCTGATGACGTACCGGACGCACAGCTCGCGCCTTCAGGGTCACCCCACGCCATTGATTCCCTGGGTCGACGTCGCCACCGGGTCGCTCGGGCAGGGCATCGCCATCGCAGTCGGTGTCGCGCTCGCCGGCAAGTACCTCGACAAGCTCCCGTTCCACGTCTGGGTGCTCTGCGGCGACAGCGAGCTGGCCGAGGGCTCCGTCTGGGAGGCGCTCGACAAGGCCGGTCACTACGGCCTCTCGAATCTCACCGTCATCTTCGATGTCAACCGCCTCGGACAGCGCGGGCCCACCGAGTACGAGTGGGACCTCGACATCTACAAGCACCGCGTCGAGGCCTTTGGCTGCCGGCCGATCGTCATCGACGGACACGATCTCCACGAGATCGACGACGCGTTCACGTCGGCTCGCGAGGGCAGCGACAGGCCGACGGTGATCATCGCGCGCACCATCAAGGGCAAAGGCGTCAAGGAGATCGAGAACAAGGACGGCTGGCACGGCAAGGCGCTCCCGCCCGACCTCGCCGAGAAAGCGATCGCCGAGCTCGGCGGCATCCGCGACCTCCGCATCCACGTGCGGCCGCCGGACGACGTAGCGTCCGCGTCCGCGAGCGAGACGGACAAGCCGGTGACCTTGCCGACGTACGCGATCGGCGACAAGGTGGCGACCCGCAAGGCGTACGGCGATGCACTCCAGGCATTGGGCGCGCGTCATGACGTCGTCGCGCTCGACGGTGAGGTCAGCAACTCGACGCACGCGGACGAGTTCAAGGCCGCATACCCCGACCGTTTCTTCGAGATGTTCATCGCCGAGCAGCAGATGGTCGCGAGCGCGGTCGGGCTGTCGGTGCGCGGCTACATCCCGTTCGCATCCACCTTCGCCGCATTCTTCTCGCGCGCGTACGACTTCATCCGCATGTGCGGTGTGTCCGAGGTGAGCATCCGGCTCTCCGGTTCGCACGCTGGATGCGAGATCGGTGCGGACGGACCGTCGCAGATGGCGCTCGAGGACATCGCGTCGCTGCGCGCCGTTCACACATCGACCGTGCTCTACCCAAGTGACGCGGTCTCGGCCGCGAAACTCGTGGCACAGATGGTCGACCTCAAGGGCATCAGCTACATCCGTACCACCCGCGGCGCATATCCGGTGATCTACGACAACGGCGACGAGTTCCCCGTCGGTGGGTCCAAGGTGCTGCGCAGCAGCGACGCCGATGCGGTGACGCTCATCGGCGCGGGCGTCACGTTGCATGCGTGCCTCGATGCCGCGGAGCGCCTGTCCGGCAACGGGATCGCCTGCCGCGTCATCGACCTCTACTCGGTGAAGCCGATCGACACCGCGACGCTGCGCGAGGCATCCGCCGCCACCGGTGGGCGTCTGCTCGTCGTCGAGGACCACTATCCGCAGGGCGGCCTCGGAGCCGCGGTGATGGAAGCGCTCGCGCTCGAGCCGGCACCTCCACGCGTCACGCATCTCGCGGTCCGCAGTCTGCCGGGTTCGGGCACTCCGGAGGAGTTGATGGCCACCGCGGGCATCGATGCCGACGCCATCGTCGCCGCCGTCACGGAACTGGTCGGCGCATCCGAAGGGGCGGCTCGATGACAACGCCGCTGCAGCAACTCGGCGAGCGCGGACAGTCCGTCTGGCTCGACTTCATCAGCCGCGACCTGCTGACGTCCGGCAAGTTGCAGCGCATGATCGCCGAGGACAACGTCACGGGGATGACGAGCAACCCGACGATCTTTCAGAAGGCGATCGCGGAAGGGTCGATGTACGACGACCAGATCCGCGATCTGCTCGCGGCCGGCATCGACGATCCCCAGGACATCTTCAACGAGCTGGCGATCACGGACATTCAGCACGCGGCGGACATCCTCCGACCGATCCATGACCGGACCTCCGGCGCTGATGGTTTCGTGAGCCTCGAAGTCCCACCGGCACTCTCGCATGACACCGAGGGGACGATCGCCATGGCACGAACGCTGTGGGAGCGTGTCGACCGCCCGAACCTCATGATCAAGATTCCGGCGACGCTCGAGGGCATGCCCGCAATCGGCAGGACCATCGCGGACGGCCGCAACGTCAACGTGACCCTCATCTTCGCGATCGCGATGCACGAGCGCGTTATCGACCAGTACATCGGCGCCCTCGAAACGCGTCACAGCGCGGGTCAGTCGCTCGATGTCCACTCCGTCGCGTCGTTCTTCGTCAGCCGCGTCGACACGCTCGTGGACAAACTCCTCGAGGCAAAGCTCGCTGCCGACCCCGGCAACGCGTTGATCGAAGGCCTGCTCGGGAAAGCCGCCATCGCCAACGCCGTGCTCGCATATGAGCTCTTCGAGCAACGCTTCGGCGAAAGCTTTGCTGAGCTCCGCGCCGCCGGCGCGCACCCGCAGCGGCCGCTCTGGGCGAGCACGAGCGCGAAGAACCCGAACTATCGCGACGTCGTCTACGCGGAGGCGCTCATCGGTCCCGACACCGTGGACACGATGCCGCCCGCCACCATCGAGGCGTTCCTCGACCACGGCGTCGTGGCCGGCGACACCGTCAAGGCCGATTACGCCGGCGCGCACGCGGTCATGGATCAGCTTGCACAGGCCGGCATCAACATGGACGACGTCACGCAGCAACTGCTCGACGAAGGCGTCAAGACGTTCGCCGACTCGTACAGCGAGCTCATTCGAGGCATCGCCGAGAAGGTCGACGCGATGTCGTCCGGCTACGCCAAGCGGCAGCACATCGATACCGGCACAACGACCGTCGCGCTCGACACTGCCAGACGCAACGCAGGTCGCCGTCCGCATCTGGCACCGCGACCCGAACCTCTGGAAGCCGGGTGATGCGCACCACGCCGCGGTGATCCGCAACCGCCTCGGCTGGCTCGATGTCGTCGGCGCGATGCGTGAGCAGCTCGCATCGCTCACGGCACTGACCGCCGAGGTCCGTGAGGCCGGATGGCGCGATTGTGTCCTGCTCGGCATGGGTGGTTCGAGCCTCTGCCCGGAGGTGCTGCGCAGCTCCTTCGGCAGCGCCGAGGGACAGCCGACGCTGCACGTGCTCGACACGACCGATCCGCTCGCGATCACCCGGGTGAGTCGCGTCATCGACCCGAAAGCAACGGGATACATCGTCTCGAGCAAGTCGGGCACGACCCTGGAGACGCTCTCGCAGCTGGCGCACTTCTGGGAGATCACGTCCGCCGTCACCGACACGCCGGGCGCCCAGTTCATCGCGGTGACGGATCCCGGAACACCGCTCGCGGACATCGCCCGCGAGCGCGGTTTCCTGCATCTGTACAAGAATCCGCCCGACATCGGCGGCCGTTACTCGGCGCTGAGCATGTTCGGCCTCGTTCCCGCCGCAGTGATCGGGATCGACATCGAGCTGCTGCTGCATCGCGCCAGCGATATGCGGCGCGTCTGCGCGCCGAGCGTTCCCGGCGACATCAACTGCGGACTGGCGCTCGGCGAGGTCATGGGTGCGCTCCATGACGTCGGGCGCGACAAGGTGACGATCCTGGCACCGCGCAGCGTCGAAGCCTATTCGCTGTGGGCCGAGCAACTCATCGCCGAGAGCACCGGCAAGGAAGGCAAGGGAATCATCCCGATCGGCGACGAGCCGCTCGGCGTGCCCGCCGTGTACTCCGACGATCGCCTCTTCGTCGCCCTTCGCATTGGCACGGACGCAAACTTCGACGCTTCCATCGACGCGCTTCGCAACGCGGGGCATCCCGTCGTCGTGTTCGACCTCGCCGACAAGTACGACCTGGCCGCCGAGTTCTTCCGCTGGGAATTCGCGACAGCGGTGGCCGGCGCTCACCTCGGTATCGACGCGTTCGACGAGCCGAATGTCCAGGAATCGAAGGACAACACGAACGCCGTGCTCGCCGAGTACGAGAAGAACGGTGCGCTCCCCGATGAGGCGGCCGCGGTGACCGACGGCGCGTTGCGCGTCTACGGCGATGTCAGCGGCAGCAGCGCCTCCGGGGCGCTGGCACAGCACCTCGACACGGCGAAACCCGGTGACTACATCGCGCTCATGGCGTACGTCACGCCGGATGACAGCAACTACAGCGCGCTGCAGGACCTCCGCGTCGCGATTCGTGATACGCGCCGTCTCGCCACCACACTCGGCATCGGCCCTCGCTTCCTGCACAGCACCGGACAGCTCCACAAGGGGGGTCCGAACACCGGCGTCTACATCCAGATCACCGCAGACGACGGGACCGACGTGCCGATTCCCGGCAAGCCGTTCACGTTCTCCATCTTCAAGCGCGCACAGGCGGCGGGCGACCTGCAGTCCTTGCGCACTCATGGGCGGCGTGTGATCCGCGTCCACATCGCCGGCGACCTCGACGCGGGGCTTGCGAGCCTCACCGACGCTGTCAGCGCAACAACGGCGGCGCGCTGAGCGTCGCCATCAAACGAGGGATATACGAGCATGCAGATCGGCTTTGTCGGGCTCGGCAGGATGGGCGCCAACATGGTCCATCGACTCCGCCGTGACGGCGATCATGCGGTGGTCGCATACGACCCGAACCCCGATGCGCGCGCGAGCGTCGAGGCCTTCGGCGCGACGACGACCGCATCCATCGACGAGCTCATCGCGAAGCTCGAGAAGCCGCGCGGCGTGTGGATCATGGTGCCGTCAGGAAAGATCACCGACGACACCGTCGCTGCGCTGCAGTCGCTGCTCGAGGCGGGTGACACCATCATCGACGGCGGCAACAGCAACTACCACGAACTCGATCGCGCGCGCCGCGAGCAGCGCAGCGCGCGGGATTGGATTCATCGATGCCGGGACGAGCGGCGGCGTCTGGGGACTCGAAGTCGGCTACTGCCTCATGGCCGGCGGCGAGAAGGAAACCGTTGACCACTGGCGTCCGATCTTCACCACCCTCGCTCCGCCCGACGGCTTCCTCCACGTCGGACCGCCTGGGTCCGGACACTTCGTGAAGATGGTGCACAACGGCATCGAGTACGGCATGCTGCAGGCGTACGCGGAAGGCTTCGCCGTGATGCAGGCAAAGCGTGATTTCGGTGAGCTGGATCTGCACGCGATCGCGCATCTCTGGAACCAGGGCAGCGTGGTCCGCTCGTGGCTCCTCGAGCTCGCCGAACGCGCTTTCGCGCGCGACCCGCAGCTCGATCAGCTGCGCGGCTGGGTCGACGACTCCGGTGAGGGACGGTGGACGCTCGAAGAGGCGATGACCCTGTCGGTGCCCACCCCGGTGCTGGCTCTGTCGCTCATCGCGCGCTATCAGTCGCGACTCCCGGATGGGTTCGGCAACAAGGTGATCGCCGCGTTGCGCAATGAGTTCGGTGGCCATCCAGTGAAGGCCGAATCCGCGCCGGGAGCATCGCCATCACACTGACGACGGATCGACCACTGCAGGAGCGCCGCCGTGAGGCGCGGACGCCGGTTCCCTTCTGCGTCGTCATCTTCGGCGCCAGCGGCGACCTGACGAAACGCAAGCTCGTGCCGGCGCTCTACGCGCTGGCCGCGGAAGGAAACCTGCCGGCGGGATTCACAGTGGTGGGCGCCGGCCGGAGCGAGATGACCGACGACGAGTTTCGCGCGGAGATGCGTCAAGGCATCGAGGAGTACGGCCGCGTGCCGTTGCGTGATGACGCCTGGCACACGTTCGCCGAAGGCCTGCGCTACGTCACCTACGACCACGACGCGGGACACGGACTCGAGCCACTCCGCGACATGCTCGAAGCCGTCGATCGCGAGCGCGGCACCGGTGGCAACCGTCTTTTCTATTTCAGCACGCCGCCAAACGCCGTGATGCCGTTGGCGGACCGGCTCAATGCCGCCGGCCTGACGGCGCAACCTCCCGGCACCTTCGTTCGCGTGATCATCGAGAAGCCATTCGGACGTGACCTCACCACAGCGCGCGAGCTCAACGAGCGGCTGCACACCGCTTTCATTGAAGAGCAGATCTATCGCATCGATCACTACCTCGGCAAGGAAACTGTCCAGAACCTCCTGGTATTCCGTTTTGCGAACGGCATCTTCGAACCGCTGTGGAACCGGCAGTACATCGACCACGTGCAGATCACCGTGGCCGAGGAGATCGGCGTCGAGGGGCGCGGCTCGTATTACGAAGGTGCCGGCGCGCTCCGCGACATCGTGCAGAACCACATCATGCAACTCGTCGCGATCGTCGGCATGGAGGCACCGTCCAACTTTCAGGCCGAGATGGTCCGGGACGAGAAGGTGAAGCTGCTCCGCGCGGTGCGACCGATCCACCCCGACGACGCACTGTTGCACTCGGTGCGCGGCCAGTACTCAGCCGGCGTGGTCGAACGGCGTTCCGGTTCCCGGCTATCGCGAGGAGCGCGATGTCGCGCCGAACTCGTTGCGCGAGACGTTCGTCGCGCTCAAGGTCGACATCGACAACTGGCGCTGGGCCGGCACGCCCTTCTATTTGCGCACGGGCAAGCGCATGCCAAAACGCGCAACGGAGATCGTTATTCAGTTCCGCCGCGTGCCGCACTCGCCGTTTGCCGGCAGCGTTCCGGTTGCATCGGGACAGGTCCCCACGGACGGAATCGAGCCCAACCTGCTCGTGCTGCGCATCCAACCCGACGAGGGCATCACGCTGCGCTTCGGCGCGAAGATCCCTGGGCAAGCCTTGCGCATCGAGTCGGTGAACATGGACTTCACCTACGGCACGGCATTTCGCGAGCAGTCACCGGATGCGTACGAGCGGTTGCTGCTCGACTGCATGCTCGGCGATCCCACGCTGTTCGCCCGCGAAGATGAGGTCGAGGAGGCGTGGCGCTTCTGCACCGCGATCCTTGATGG
Source organism: Candidatus Dormiibacterota bacterium (assembly GCA_963757475.1). GTDB lineage: Bacteria > Chloroflexota > Dormibacteria > Aeolococcales > Aeolococcaceae > Palsa-851. Next base: position 4,173 of record CAVWRW010000002.1, on the reverse strand, counting down.
CTGGCGCGCGCATCCTCCTGACCGCGTCCACAGCCCGAACTACGAATCGGGCACGTGGGGACCCGAGGAGTTGGATGCGTTCATGGCTCGCGACGGACGGGCCTGGCACCAGCCGTAAGGTGAGCCTCCTCGGTCAGCGCGTGGTTCGCGAACACCCGCAGGCCGTTGCGGACGAGGTTGCGAGCTGGGTCGCCGATCTGGCGCAGCGTGCCGTGGACGATCGCGGTTCCTTCTCGATTGCGCTCGCCGGTGGCAGCACGCCGCGCCTCCTCTACGACACCCTCGCCGGACCAACCTGGCGCGATCGTGTCGAATGGCCGGCGTGGCGCGTGTATTTCGGCGACGAGCGCGCATGTCCACCGGACGACCCCTCGAGCAATTACCACCTCGCCGAGACGACGCTGTTGAGCCGCGTGCCAATCGACGCGCGTCGCGTGTACCGCATGCCCGCGGAACGAGCGGACCTTGATGCCGCCGCTGTCGAGTACTCGGACCTGCTCGCGAGCTCCCTCCCCGCCGCTACAGACGGGGCGCCGCGACTCGACGTCGTGCTCCTCGGCCTCGGCGAGAACGGGCATACAGCGTCACTGTTTCCGGGTACGCCGGCGCTCGACGTGACCGATCGCTGGGCGACGCGCGGGCTCGCGGACTACGAGCCCTTCGACCGCATGACGCTGACCTATCCGGCGATCAACGCTGCAGCGGCCGTCGCTTTCATGGTCACGGGATCCGCCAAGGTGCCGGCGCTCGCCGCAACCGCGCGCGGCGAGGTGCCGGCGTCGCGCGTCCATCCGACAGATGGCGTGCTCCTCTGGTTTCTCGACGCGGCGGCGGCGGCATAGCGCGCTGAGCAACCCGGTGCCGACGAGCGGTCAGCATGGCCACGGGATTCCTCGAGAAACGCGGGTACGCGACCGAGAGGCCGGATCCGGAGGGCCCTCGCCGTTGTTTCGCGGGATCGAGCCGTACCCGGACGGGTGGCGCTCCTCGATACCCCTGCCGGAGACGCTTCCGTACTTCCCGATGGTCCTCCATCGACGGGTGGATACCCTGACGGCAGCTGACGGGTCCGATGACGAACCCATGAATCGCGAGGGCGTCGCGACCACTCTCTGGCAGAATCCGCGAATGCCGCGATCCACATGGCCGCCGTGCCGGGATTCGGTCCGGATCGCGCCGAGTCTCCTCGCCGCCGATTTCGGACACATCGCCCGTGCCGCGCGCGACCTCGAGCACAGCGGCGCCGAGCGCATCCACGTCGATGTCATGGACGGGTCCTTCGTCCCCAACTTCACGTTCGGGACCGACACGGTTCGCGCACTGCGCCGCGAGACGACGCTGCCGCTCGAACTGCATCTGATGATCGTCGACCCGGATCGGCACCTGAGCATGTTCGCGAGTGCGGGAGCCGACGCGATCACGGTGCACCACGAAGCGTGCCCGCACCTGCACCGCACGCTCACCGCGATTCGCGAGCTCGACTGCCGCGCAGGAGCCGCGATCAATCCGAGCACCCCCGCGCTCATGCTCGCGGACGTGCTCGAGGCCTGCGACCTCGCGCTCGTGATGACGATCGATCCCGGATTCGGGGGCCAGCGCCTCATCCCGCGCATGCTGCACAAGGTCGAGCAGCTCCGCAGCGAGATTGATCGTCAGGGGCTGGAGACCGAGGTGGAGGTCGACGGCGGCGTTGACGTCGACACCGCCCGCGCGTGCGTCGAAGCGGGCGCGAATGTGCTCGTCGCGGGCACCGCGGTGTTCGGACATGCCGACGGTCCGGAGGCCGGCGTCGCCGCGATCCGCGCCGCCATCACAGCGTCAGGCACGCCGGCGTGACCGAGCTCGCGACCGCGACGCTCGCTGACGGCAGCGGGGACATCGACAGCGCGGCTGCCGACCTCGCGGCGCGGATGCCCGCGCCGCTCGAACCACTTGCGCGCCTCGCGTTCAACTATCTGTGGTCGTGGTGGCCCGGCGGCGACGACGTCTTCCGGACGATCGACCCGGTGCGCTGGGAGGCGAGCAACCACAACCCGATCCGCCTGCTCCACGAGACGACTTCGGCAACACTGGAACGCGCGGCCGGTGACAGCGGCCTGCTCCAACGCATCCAGGCCGTGCTCGGCGCGGTCGATCAGCAGTTGGGCCGGCCTTCCGCTGAAGGACGGGCGACGCCGATGCGTCCGGTGGCATTCCTGTGCGCCGAGTTCGCGGTGCATCGCTCGCTGCCCATCTACGCCGGTGGGCTCGGCGTGCTCGCCGGCGACATCCTCAAGGAGGCGTCCGACATGGCGCTGCCGATGGTGGGTGTCGGGCTCTTCTACCGGCAGGGATACTTTCAGCAGCGCATGGACCAATCCGGGTACCAGCACGAGTACTGGCTGCCGGTCGACCCCGAGCGTGTTCCTGCCGCTCTTGTCACCAACGGTGACGGGCCGCTTACCGTGTCCGTCCCGCTCCGCGGTCGCGACGTCGTCGTCCAGATCTGGCGGCTCGACATCGGACGCACGCCGCTCTATCTCCTCGACGCCCAGCGTCCAGAGAACACGCCGATCGATCAGTGGATCACCAGCCGTCTCTACGTGGCCGACCGGCCGACACGCCTTGCGCAGTACGCATTGCTCGGGATCGGGTCGATGCGCGCGCTCGAGGCGATGGGCATCGATCCCTGCGTCGTCCACCTCAACGAGGGCCACGGCGCGCTGGCGCCGCTCGAGATAGCGCGTCGCGAGATGGCGAACGGTCGCTCGCGCCACGAGGCATTCACGGCGGCGCGCGAGCGCACGGTGTTCACCACGCACACCCCGGTGAGCGCGGGTAACGAGGGCTACGACGTCAGCGAGGTCGTCGAGGTGCTCGGTGACTATCCGGATCAGGTCGGGCTCGACCTCGAGGGGTTCCTCCACCTCGGGCGCACGCGTCCCGACAATCCGCACGAACAGTTCGTCATGACACCGCTCGGCATCAAGATGAGCCGCGCTCGCAACGGCGTGAGCCGGCGTCACGGCGAGGTCGCGCGTCAGATGTGGCAGTCGCTCTTCCCGGAGCGGCCCGCCGACACCGTGCCCATCGGGCATGTCACCAACGGGGTGCACGTCCCGACATGGATGGCGCCGCGAATGCGCGACATGCTCGACCGCCATCTTGGCGCGGGCTGGGAAACGCGCGCCGCGAATCCCGAGACATGGCTCGGTGTCGATGACATTCCCGACATCGAGCTATGGGAGCTCCGCAATGCGCTGCGTTCGGAATTCGTCCAGCAGGTGCGCGAGCGCAGTGTTGCGAGCCGCCTGGCGCGTGACGAGCCGCGCTGGTATGTCGAGGCCGCCGAACATGGCTTCGACGAGAACGCGCTGACCTTCGGGTTCGCGCGCCGCCTTGCCGGCTACAAGCGCATCCAGTTGCTGACGCTCGATCCGCAACGCGCCGAGGGGATGCTCGAGAACAACCAGCGTCCCGTCCAGATGGTTTTCGCCGGCAAGGCACATCCCATGGACGAGGAGGGCAAGCGGGCCGCCCAGGGCCTGTTCGGATTCAAGCGCGACAAGGCCGAGGCGAGCCGTCTCACCTTCCTCGACAACTACAGCCTGGCGACGAGCCTCGACATGGTTGCCGGGTGCGACGTCTGGATCAACGTTCCACGTCCGCCGCTCGAGGCGAGCGGCACCAGCGGCATGAAGGCCGCGCTCAACGGCGGCCTCAACCTCTCGGTGCTCGACGGCTGGTGGGCCGAGGCGTACGACGGCACCAACGGTTGGGCCATCCCCGGCGACATCCTCTTCGACCACGCGATGCAGGATTCGCGCGATGCCTCAACGCTCTTCGACATCATCGAGCACGAGATCATCCCGCTCTTCTATCAGCGCGATGATCAAGGCATTCCGCGCGGCTGGGTGGAGCGCATTCGTGCGTCGCTTGCGGACCAACGGACCGCGCTACTCCGCGGCTCGCATGCTCGACGACTACGCCCGCGATATCTATGGACTGACGCCGGCGCGCTGATCCCGCGAGTCGCGGCGTGAGGCCGCGTCAGTGCTTCGGAGCGTCGGGGTCGGTGTTGGTTTGGTGCCGTGGGCGTCGGGGGCGCGGTCGGTGTCGGCGCGACGGTGACGGGTGCGGTGTTCGGTGGCGCCGTCGGCGTCGGTGTGGGCGCCCCCGTCGGTGAAGGTGTTG
>CAVWRW010000001.1:0-296324 GCA_963757475.1 Candidatus Dormiibacterota bacterium | reverse complement strand
CGGCTCGCAGCGCTGCGACTGTCAGGCGCAGCTGCCGAAGGCGATGGCGATGATCGCCGACGCGGGCCGCGGAGTCCTCGTGTACCTGCGCCAGGAGGGCCGCGGGATCGGGCTGATGGACAAGCTGCGCGCGTATTCGCTGCAGGATCGCGGGCTCGACACGGTCGAGGCGAACCTGCGGCTGGGATTACCGGTCGACAAGCGCGATTACGGGATCGGCACCCAGATCCTCTCCGACATCGGTGTCAAGCGGATGGTGGTGTTGACCAACAACCCGAGGAAGTACTACGGCCGAGCGGTTACGGCCTCGAGGTCACCGACCAGATCCCGTTGGTGATCCCGGCGAACGCGCACAACGAGCGCTACCTCCGCGTCAAGCAGGACGAACTCGGCCACAGCCTGGATTTCGATGATGCCGTCGACTCGCTATGACGCCGATGCCGGATCGGCCGGCGCCCCCATCGAGGGCGCACAATCCACACGGGCGTCTCGACGCGACCGGGATGCGCATCGGCATCGTGGTCTCGCGCTTCAACAGCATCATCTCGACCCAGTTGCTCGACGGAGCCGTCGAGGCGCTCCGCCGACCAGGGGTGGGCGCGGGTGACATCGAGGTGGTGTGGGTTCCTGGGGCGTTCGAGGTCCCGATCGCGGCACGCGAGCTGGCGCAGCTCGGCGGCGTCGACGCGGTGTCTGTCTCGGAGCAGTGATTCGCGGCGATACCCCGCATTTCGACTACGTCGCCGGCGAGGCATCACGAGGCGTGGCATCCGTGCATGCGACGACTGGCGTCCGCCACGTTCGGCGTGCTGACGTGCGACACCGTGGAGCAGGCACGCGATCGTTCCGGCGGCAGCGCTGGGAACAAGGGTATTGACGCCGCCGTCGCAGCGATCGAATGGCTTCCCTCCTCGCGAACTGCACGCCTCACGTACCGAAGCTGACCACCTCGCCGCATCGTGAGCGCGCCCATGCGCATCGTCTCGCTGCTGCCCAGTGCAACCGAGATCCTCTTCGCGATCGGCGCCGGGCCGAATGTCGTCGCTGTGACGCACGAGTGTGATTCCACCCGGCGGCCGCGCGATTCCTTCCGAAGGTGACAGCGAACGCCGTCATCGCCAACAGCGAGTAGCCCGAGAGCATCGATCGCCACATTCAAACGGCCCGGCACGCGGGATCGAGCATTTACCGGCTCGACGAGCGCCTCCTGTACAAGCTCAGACCAGACGTGATCGTCACGCAGGAGTTGTGCGATGTCTGCGCAGTCGCCTACGGCGAGGTGCGACGAGCGGTTCGTCGTCTTCCTGGCGACGTTCTGGTCCTGTCACTCGAACCTCGTTCCCTCGAGGACATCTGCGCGTCCGTCGAGGAGGTTGGGGCCGCGACGGGTTCAGCGGCCGGGCGACCAGCGTGGCCTCGGCGATGCGGCAGCGATCGCCCAGGTCGCGGCTCTCGACCCACCGGATCCGCCGCCGCGCGTCGTGTGTCTCGAATGGACCGATCCGATCATGGTCGGGGGCACTGGGTGCCGGAGATGGTCGAATCGCAGGCGGCGTCGACCGCTCGGGATCGCCGGCGCGCCATCGCGTTACGCCTCGTGGAGCGACGTTGCTGTGGCACGCCCTGAAGTCATGGTACTCATGCCCTGTGGCCTGGACCTCGAGCACGCCCTCGAACTTGTTCCCGAGCATCACGTCCCGACCCGGTTTCGACGGCCTCCCGTGCGCCGCCAATGGTCGCGTCGTCGCAGTCGACGGATCCGCGTATTTCAACCGGCCCGGTCCCCGGATCATGACGGTCTGTCCATCATGGCGGCGGCCGTGCGCGCCGCCAGCGCTAATGCACCCCGGCGGCGTCGCCTACTGGAACCAGCCCGCGACGTCAAGGATGGCGTTGATGGTGCCCACGCTGTTGAAGAGGTCGACCTTCCCGTTGTTGGCCCTGCGTGGCAAGGCTGACGATGTCAAGGTTGGCGATGACAGCGTGGGCGGCCGGGTTGAGGTCCGACGACGCGGTACGCCCGGCGCGTCGGCCGGATAGAGTTCGAGGATAGGTCGACTGACCGTCCCGAGATTCCCGTGAGGTTCCCGACCACGGCGACGGGTGCGACCGCGCCGCCGACCTCCGGCGTCACCTTGATCCCGGCCGACCGGGAATCAGGCGGGTGATCGTGGGTCGGTGTCGAAGTGCACGCGTGCCAGAGCGGGCGCGGGTGTCGCAGATTGCGAGTGGGCGGCACCGCATAGAAGACGGCGCCGAGCGGTCTTCAGCGCCGCTGCCGAACCAGCCGCTGACGTCGATGATGAAGTTGACGTTCCCGACGTTATTGAAGACACAGATGTCCTGGTGCGGCCCGAGTGTCGAGATGACACGGTTCGGCTCGCTCTTGCCGGCTGCCGGATTCAGGTTCGACGACGTGGCATTCTTGGTCGGGCACAGATCGCTGCTGGTGGGCGGTGTGACAGCGAGGAACGTCGCCGCTGAGGGGATGACCGCCGTCAGGTTGAAGACAGCGGCCGCCGCGGTAGGGTTGCTGGGGATCCCGACCCCGGTACCACCCGGGGGAAGCCCTGAAAGCGTGACCTTCCGCCAGGTGCCACCGGGGAGCGCCCCTGCGTGCAGTTGGTGGCCGTGGGATCGCGCGCGTATTGCAGACACGGACCGGCGAGAGCAGTGGAAAGTGCCGGCCCCGCTGCCTGACGGCGTCACGAAATAGCCCTCGATATCGACGACCACGTCGACGCTCCCGACGGCGTTGAAGACGGTGATCGTTCCGGTCGAACTCAGCGCCACGACCGCGAGATTCGCCTGCACCTGCCCGCCGGCGACGTTGATGTTCGACGCGACGGGTCGAGCTGCCGGGTATGCCGTCACGAAGCTGTTGGCGCTGCTGTGGTCGATCGCGGTGAGATTGACAACGACCGCCTGCGCTCCGGTCGGCACGGTCTCACCGCTCACAACGACGCCCGGTGATCTGCACCACGACCGTGCCGTTGGCGCCCAGGGTGCGGCCGGAGGTGCATCCCACATGTGTCCCGGTTGATCGTGTATCGCAGATCCGGAAGGGTGTCAGGGCGCTATATGCGCCCGGCGCTACATATGTGTACTGATCAGCCGCGCTCGTACCGCTCGTCCCGATGTTCGTCTGCACGCTGACGTCGACGGCACCCGCGACGTTCGCGCCGGCGTGTCAGCGTTGATCTGATTGGGACCGATCACGGTAAAGCATCCTGTCGTCGTGGCCGGACACGGAAATGTGTTGGCCGCAGGGACGTCGATGCTGCCGAAGAAGATGTCGGAGACAGTGATGCTCGCGGTCAGGTAGTTGGCTCCACTGATCGTCAGCAGCGCGCCACCCGCCACGGCGCCGGCATCCCTCGGAGAGGGAGGTCACCGTGGGGAAGACTGCGCCGTAGATGTATTTGTCGGTCGCTGGACACGCATGCTGGTGCCGCCGACGGTGGTTACCGTTATGTCCACGGCCCAGCCGCGTGTGGCGGAAAGTCCTCGACGAAGAGTTGAGTCGAGGAGTTGACGTTGTAGCAGGCGCCGGTTGGTGCTCCGGGGCATGGCTGGTCGTGACCGGGTCGACCCGACCGATACTTGCCTCGTGGTGAAGTTGCGATTCGTCCCTGTCGGTTCAAACCCACTTCCGGTGACGAGTCACAGAGGTGCCTCCGTTGATCGACCCGTGATTCGGCGACACCCTGGTGATGGTCGGCATCGGAGCGTAGGCGTAGACGTCCGCTGCAGATGTGGGGCTCGTGCCGCCCGGTGTTGTCACCGTGATGTCTACGTTGCCCGAACCCGCCGGGAAGTCCTCGATGTTGATCTGGGTCGCGCTGATGAAGGCGAAGCAGGGCGCCGTTGGCGTTCCGGCACACGCGGTCGCGATGTTGACGCTCCCTACGGACACTTGAGTGACACCGGTGAACAACGTCCCAGTGACGGTCACCGTGTTGCCGCCCCCGGCAACGCCGGCATTCGGGGAGATACTGCTGACCGCGGGGATCGGTGCGTATGTGTACTGGTCTGCGGACGAAATTGTGCTCGTGCCCTCGTTCGTGGTCACGGTGATATCGACGGTCCCGACCGCATGCGCGGGGATGTCGCCGATGGTGATCGAGGTGGAACTATTGACGGTGAAGCACGGGACGGTCGGCGTCCCAGGGCATGGTGTTGCGGTGATGTTGTGGGTGCCGACCAGGACGCTCGTGTGGTGTACTGGCCGGCGGAATCGAAGGTGGTGCCCGTCAGCGAGACACGTTGCCGCCACCGGTCGGACCGGTGGCAGGCGCCACGCCGGTGACGGCTGGCAGTGGCACGTACGTGTAGTTGTCGGCGCTCCGTCGTGGCGCTTGTGCCGCCCACGGAGGTCACCGTGATGTCAACGGTCCCGGCCACCCCAGCGGGAAATCTCGATGGTGATCTGATTGTCGCTCCCGACCGTGAAGCACGGGGAGTCGGTGTCCCGGACATCGGTGCCGATGTTGGTGCCGCCGACAGACGCCTGCGTGGCCGGCCACGCCCGCCGGGTCGAACCCTGTTCCGTTGACGTGACGGTGCCGCCGCCCCCGACCGGACCGAATGACGGCGAAACGCTCGTCACTGTGGGCGCCGACGCGTAGGTGTACTGATCAGCCGGGGACGTCGCACTCGTCCCCGCGAGCGTCTGTCACGGTGATGTCGACCTTGGCGGGAGCGTGGGCGGGGAGATCCTGAACAGTGATCTGCGTCGCGCTGCCGACTGTGAAGCAAGGCGCGGTCGGAGACGCCGGGCAGGGCGACTGCTGATGTCGTTGGTACCGACGGACTACATTCGTCGCGCCGGTGAAGCCCGATCCCGTGATGACAACGGCGTCGCCGCCGACCGGCGGCCCGGCGGCAGGCGAAACGCCGGTGACCGTTGGAAGCACCGCGTACATGTACTGGTCGCCTGGTCCTGTGGTGCTCGTGCCCCCCGGCGTCGTCACCGGTGATCTCAACAGTGCCGGCGAGCGTGCGCGGGCATGTCCTCGAACGGTGATCTGCGTCGCGTTGGTGATCTGAAGCAGGGGCTTGTCGGCGACCCCGACAGGGCGTGGTGGCGACTCGGTTGTGTCGATGTGACGTCGGTCGCGCTGTATTTCGCGCCAGGTCCGTAGCTCGACTGAACCCGGTCCCGGTGAGCTTGCCACGGTGTTGCCGCCTGCGGTCGGCCCCGTTCCCGGGAACGACATTGCTGACGGATGGGACTGGCGCGTAGGCATACGTGTCAGCGGCGCCGGTTGCGCTTGTCTGTGTCGAGGTTCCGTCGGTCGATTTGGTCGTGACTGTGACGTCCGCCTGGCCGGTCCCCGCCGGAGGCGTCGCGGTGATGGCATGACGCGCTGTTCACCGTGACGGACGTGGCGGGGTTGCCCCCGAATGACACGCCGGGTCGTGGTCGTGAATCCGGAGCCCTTGAAATCCGTGCCATGGATCGTGACGGCCGGCGCTCCGCCGCTCTCCGGACCTGAACTCGGGCTCACCGACGTGACCGTTGGCGCCGCCTGCTGCACGACCAGGATGTCGTTGGACGTGGTTGTGGAGGTCCCGCCCGGGGTGACTACCTCGGTGTCGTACTGCCCCGGGAGGATGGCGGATGCGGGCAGATCGATGGCATCTTCTTGTCGTCTGGTGAAGCCGAAGCAGTCAGGCTGGCCACCGTCTTGAGCACTGGGTCGTGAGCGCCACCGTCGGCCCGTGGATGTGGGGACCAGATCCACCTCGGAGACCGCGCTCGTCGCCGGCGGTCCAGGAATCGAGAAACCGCTCCCGGTGACGGCGATACCCGTGGCGGCCTGGTTCTGCGGGCTGGCGACGTTCGTGACGGTGGGCTGGTCAAGGTACGTGTAGTAGTCCGCCGGAGGATTCGCCGTACTGGTCACACCTCCGGCGATCACCTGGACGTCGGAGGTTCCCGCCGCACCCGATGGGGTGGTCAGGTCGATTTCGGTGTCGCTCACTTCGTGAAGCAGCTCGGCGTCGCGGGACAGGGCAGTCAAATCACTCGTGCCGATCAGAACGTCGGTGGCGCCGGTGAACCCTGATCCAGCGATGACGATGGGCGTCCCGCCCGCCGAAGGTCCGTCGGACGGCGTGCCGCGGTCACCGCAGGCGGCCCGGCCGCCAGCCGCCGAGAGCGGCGCCACAACACCGCTGTAGCTGCCCGCGAGCAGCGCGACGCACACTCCACCGAGAACGACCCCTCTCACCCTGAGCACGTCACCCTCCAAAACGCCGCTAACGGAGCAATCCTACCTGATCGCGACCGAGGAAAGCCCTAGCTTCGAGCCGGCTTTGCCTGGGTGCGCAGGCAACGGGTGCAGACCTTGGCCCTCACTTCCTTCCCCTTGATCGCAAGGTGGGTGACGTGGAGGTTGGGCAGGAAGCGACGCTTCGTGTGCACTTTGGAGTGGCTCACGTTGTTCCCGGTCATCGGGCCCTTTCCGCAGATGTCGCAGCGCTGGGACATGATGTCTCTCGATTGGGTGGGACGCGCATCTGAGACGCGCCCGCTCTGGCGTACTAGAATTCGGCCGCAGCCCCGGCGGCGGCGCCCGGTGGCCTCCGGAATCAACCGGTGGCCGGTCGCCGACGATACCACAGGCCCCCTCCGGGCTTACGGAGATACGTGAAAGGCAAGGTCCGCGCGTCCGACGCACTGTCGCGCACTGCGTCGCTGGGAAGAATCGAGGTATCGCCCCGTGTGGTCGCCTCGATCGTGGGTCATGCCGCCAATGAGTGCTACGGCATCGTCGGCATGGCGGCGCGGGGCCTCCGTGACGGCATCGCCGAACGCCTCAATCGCGAGAACGTCCACCGGGGCGTCGAGATCCAGGTCACGCCCGACGGGCTCGTCATCGAGCTCTACGTCATCGCCGAGTACGGAACGCGGATCAGCGAGGTCGCGCACAATCTCATGAGCGCGGTGAGTTACTCGGTGGAGAAGACCCTCGGCCTGCCCGTGGTCGCGGTGAACGTGAACGTCCAGGGCATTCATGCGGAGAGCGACGGTGCCCGCCACTAAGCCCGCGCCCGAGCTGTCGGTGCTCCGCGAGCCGCTCCGCGAGGTCGGCGGCGAGCAGGTGCTCAGCGGCCTCACCGCTGCGCTCTCCTGGCTCGAGGCGAACCAGCAGGAGATCAACGACCTCAACGTCTTCCCGGTCCCGGACGGCGACACCGGCTCGAACATGTACCTGACGCTGCGGTCGGCGGTGGAGGAGGCGGGCGACGCACCGGCGCCGTCGGCGGCGAACTCGGTGCTCGCCGCCGCAGCGCATGGATCGCTCATGGGCGCACGCGGCAACAGCGGCGTCATCCTCTCGCAGATCCTCCGCGGCTTCGCCCAGGGCGTGGCCCAACGCTCGCGCATCGACGCCCAGCGGCGTCGCCGCGGCGCTCAACGAGGCCGCCGCTGTCGCATACCGGGCGGTCATGAAGCCCACCGAGGGGACCATCCTCACCGTCGTCCGCGACGCCGCCGCAGCCGGCAACGCCGCCGCCGCCGAGACCGACGACATCCGTGTCGTCCTCGATCGGGTCGTCGCCGAAGCCCACGCCGCCGTGGAGCGCACCATCGATCAGCTGCAGGTGCTCCGGGACGCCAACGTCGTCGATGCCGGCGGCTTTGGACTCGCGGTGATCCTCGAGGGCTTCGCACGGGCGATCGCCTCGACCGCATCGGTCATCGCGTCGCCGCCACCGGTCCACCGCACGGGCGAACCGGCGCTGCGGCTGCCACCGAAGCCGGGCGAGATCGAGGCGACGGGATCGCAGGAGCCGCGCCGAGGCGCAGCCGCCGTCGCCCCCCGCGAGCAGGGCTGGGGCTACTGCACGGAATTCCTCATCAACGGCCCCGGGCTCGATGTCGAGGCGATCCGCAACGAGCTCGGGGCGCTCGGCGAGTCGGCGCTGGTCGTCGGCGACCCGGACCTGGTCCGCGTGCACATCCACACCGGCGACCCGGCGGCCCTCATCGCCGCGGCGTCGTCGCGCGGGCGGATGAGCAAGCTCAAGGTCGAGGACATGTCCGCGCAGCACCACGAGGTGCTCGCGCGCGCGGACGCCGCCGAGGAAGAGGCGAGTGCCGCGTGGCACCGCCCGCGACCGGCCGAGCAGCCGCGAGGCGCCGCCCAAGGCCGATCGGTGTCGTCAGCGTGGCGCCGGGCGACGGATTCCGCGAGATCCTCCGCAGCCTCGGCGCCGACAGCATCGTGAGCGGCGGGCAGACCATGAACCCGTCGATCGAGGACCTCCTCAACGGCGTGCGCGCGGCCAACGCCGAGGCGGTGATCCTGCTGCCCAACAACGGCAACGTCATCCTCACGGCGGAACAGGTCGACCCGCTCGCGGAGGGCTGCGAAGTGCGCGTCGTGCCGACGCGCAACCTCCCGCAGGGGATCAGCGCGCTGCTCGCGTTCGACCCGACCGCGAGCCTCGCCGAGAACGCCGAGCGGATGCTCGCGGCGATCGCCACGGTGCGCGCCGTCGAGGTCACGCATGCTGTGCGCGACACGACGGTCAACGGCCACGACATCAAGGTCGGCGACGTCATCGCCGTCGTCGACGATGAGATCACCGAGGTGGGCGACGACTATCTCGGAGTCATCGATGCGGTGCTCACGTCGCAGGCAGCACGCCCCCGAGCTCGTCACGGTGTACCGCGGTGACGAGGTGAGCGCGGCCGACGCCGACACGCTGGTCGACACGCTCCGCGCGCAACCCATCGCCGGGATCGAGTTCGAGATCCAGACCGGGGGGCAGGAGCACTATCCGTACGTGCTCTCCCTCGAGTAGCGTGATCCACCTCGTCACCGACAGCACCTCTGATATCTCCCCCGTCGGACGCGCAGACGCTCGGCGTCAGCGTTGTGCCGCTGGTCGTGCGGTTCGGCGACGAGCAGTTCCGCGACGGCGTCGACATCGACCCCGACGCCGTTCTACACGAAGCTCGAGCACACCGTTGTCCAACCGACGACATCGCAGCCTTCGCCCGATGTGTTCGCGACGCTGTTCCAGACGCTCCTCGCCGATCCCGCGGACCACGTCGTCGGTCTGCACATCTCGTCAAAGCTGAGCGGCACGCTGCAGTCGGCGCACCTTGCGGCGCAGGACTTCGACGCCGGCGCGCATTCATCTCGTCGACACCGAGAGTGTGAGCGGCGGCCTGCAGCTGCTCGTTCGCGCCGCGCTCGACGACATCAAGGCAGGCGCCGACGCAGCGACCGTCGCCGCGAACACGCTCGCCCGGCGCAGCCGGATGACGATCCTCTTCCTGCTCGACACGCTCACGTACCTGCATCGCGGCGGGCGCATCGGTCGCGCGCAGGCTTTCGTCGGCGGCCTGCTCAACGTCAAACCGCTCCTCACCGTGACCGGCGGCGAGGTGCACCCGCTTGCGAGGGTGCGCAGCCGGAGCAAGGGCATCGCGATGATCGTCGACGAGGTTCGCGGCAGCGCGCCGCTGCGCAGCCTTGCCGCGTTCCACGCCGATGCGCCCGACTCCATGCGCGACGTGGAGTCCGGCGTGCGACGGCCGTGCCGGGCCTCACCGCCATCCGCGGCCGGATCGGGCCGGTCGTCGGCGCCTACTCCGGACCGGGCTGTGTGGGAGTTGCCTGCCTGGGCGTCGACTGAGCGGACAAGGCTGCCACGATGGAGGCGACCGTGCCTCTTGCGCTCGTGACACCGGTGTTCGTGCCGCTCGACCTCGACCTCCCGTTGTCCCGCATCGTCGGCATCGGCCAAGTCCAGGCGCAGCGCCTCGAAAAGCTCGGCCTGACCACCGTGCAGGACCTGCTCTTTCACCTGCCGCGCCGGTACGAGGACACACGCGAGACGGTGCCGCTTCGCGCGCTGCAGCCCGGGAATCGTGCAGACGGCGCACGTGCACATCCGCAACATCAGCGCGCGGAAAACGCCGTACAAGAAGATGGTGCTCGTCGAGGCGACCCTCGAGGACGACGGCGCAGTGGCAACCGCCGTCTGGTTCAACCAGCCGCTTTCTCCTCAAGCAACTCCATCCCGGCGACGAATTGATGGTGAGCGGCAAGGTCGAACGAGCGCGCACCGGACTCAACTTTCGCAATCCCGAGTTCGAGCGCGCCGGCGCGGATCAGCATCACGTCGGCACGATCGCACCGGTCTACCCGGAAACACAGGGGATCAGCTCGCGCTTTCTGCGCGGCAAGATCGAGCCGCTGCTCGGTCTCGTCGACGCAGGTGCCGGACCGCATCCCGCCCGCGATGCGCGAGTCGGAAGACCTCATGCCCATCGACGAAGCGCTGTACCAGGTGCACGTCCCGGACAGCATCGAGAACGCGCACCGGGCGCGCGAGCGCATCGCGTTCGAGGAGATGTTCCTGCTGCAGATCGCCGCTGAGCGCGCGCGCCGCCGCCGCCTGCGCGGCACCGGCGTTGTCATCCCCTATGACATCGAGGTCGCGCGCCGGTTTGCCGCACCGCTGCCGTTCAAGCTCACCGACGGTCAGCGGGTTGCCGGCGCACGAGATTCTCACCGACCTCGCCGCCCCCGGCCCGATGAACCGCCTGCTCCAGGGTGACGTCGGAGCGGGAAAACCGTCGTCGCCGCGCTGGCAGCGCTGATGACGCACCACGCCGGCATGCAGACCGCGGTCATGGCACCGACCGAGATCCTCGCGCGCCAGCACTACGCCACCCTCGATCAACTGCTGACGCCCCATGGCCTGCCGCCGCGACTGCTCGTGGGCAGCACCTCGGCAGCAGCGCGCCGGGAGATCCTCGCGGGGCTCGCGGCGGGCCACGACTCGCTCATCGTCGGAACCCATGCCCTCATCGAGGATGACGTCGTCCTGCGCAACCTCGGCCTTGCGATCGTCGACGAGCAGCATCGATTTGGTGTGGCGCAACGCCAGAAGCTGCGGCAGACGTCGGGGGCGATGCCGAACTACCTCGCGATGACCGCGACGCCGATACCGCGCTCACTCTCGAACACGTTGTACGGCGACGTCGACCTCAGCGAGCTGCGCGAGATGCCACCGGGCCGCCAGCCCGTGGAGACGCGCGTCGTGCCGCCGCACGAGCGCGCCAGTGCCTATGAGTTCGTCAGAGACGAGGTGCAGCAAAGGCCGCCAGGCCTTCGTGATCTGCCCGCTCATCGAGGAGTCGGACAAGCTGGGTGCGCGCAGCGCGACCGCGGAGTACGAGCGGCTGAGCACCGACGTGTTCCCCGATCTGCGCGTGGAGCTGCTGCACGGCCGCATGCCGGCGCGCGAGAAAGCCGAGCGCATGGACCGATTCGTCCGCGGTGAGGCCGACATCCTCGTCGCCACGAGCGTGGTGGAGGTGGGCGTTGACGTTCCCAACGCGACGATCATGCTCATCGAAGGTGCCGAGCGCTTCGGCCTCGCGCAGCTGCATCAGTTTCGCGGACGCGTCGGACGCGACCAGCACAAGTCGTATTGCCTGCTCTTCGAGGGCGGCATCGACGAGGAGGGGAGCCAGCGGCTCGCGGCCGTCGCCGCCATCGACAGCGGCTTCGATCTTGCCGAACGCGACCTCCAGCTGCGCGGGCCAGGCCAGGTCGTGGGCCTGCGCCAGCACGGGCTGCCGGAGATGCGCGCGGCCGATCTCCTCGACGTCGCGCTCGGCCGGCGATCAAAGCTCGCGGCGATTGCTTGGCTCGACAAGGACCCCGATCTCACGGCATGGCAGCCGCTGTCGGCGGCGATGAACGGCTACCGCGCCGTCTTCGACATCGACTAGTGCGACGCGAGGTCAAGCACGCGGCCGAGACCCGCATCACCGCGGGGGAGTGGCGCGGCCGCATCGTCAACACGCCGCCGGGGCTCGAGGTGCGGCCCACACGATCGCTGGTCCGCCAATCGCTCTTCGACATCCTCGGGCAGCAGGTCGTCGGCGCGCGCTTCCTCGATCTCTACGCCGGGGCGGGAACCGTCGGGTTCGAGGCGCTCTCCCGCGGCGCCGCATCCGCCACGTTCGTCGAGCGCCACCGCGACGCGTTGCAGCTGATCGCCAAGACCGCAGACCGTTTCGGTTGTCGTGATCGCTGCAGCGATCGTCGGCGCCGAGGTCCCGCGCTGGCTGCGCACCGTCCCGGCCGAGACTGCGGCGGCAGACATCTGCTACGTCGACGCCCCGTATCAGGACCCGGAGCTCGAGGCCGTGCTCGAACTCCTGGGAGCATCCCCACCGCGACTGGTCGTATGCGAACATCACCGCGCCCGGGTGATCGCGGAACGTATCGGCCTCCTCACGCGGACACGCGAGGCCCGCTACGGCCTCACCACCATCAGCTTTCTGCAGCCGGACGCTGCACCCACGGACGGAATTGCGTGAGCGAACGCATCGCGGTGTATCCCGGGAGCTTCGACCCCGTGACGTTCGGGCATCTGGACATCCTCGATCGCTCGGCCGCGATCTTCGATCGGGTACTCGTCGGCGTCCTCGAGAACCCGGGCAAGACGCCGCTCTTCACGGTGGAGGAGCGAGTCGAGCTCATTCGCGCATGCCTCGAAAGCCGGCCGCGCATCGAGGTCACCACGTTCCGCGGACTGACCGTCGATTTCGCGGCGAACAGCGGCGCCATCGCGATCGTGCGCGGCCTGCGCGCGGTGAGCGACTTCGAGACCGAGTTCCAGATGGCGCTCATGAACCGGCGGCTCAACCCCGCCGTGAACACCGTCTTCCTCATGACCTCGTTCACGAACGTCTTCGTCTCGTCCTCGCTCATCAAAGAGGTGTTTCACCTCGGCGGCAACGTCAGCGAGATGGCGCCACCGGTGAGCGTGGAAGCGATGCGCCGGCGGTTCGCGGAGGAGCGCGAACGGGATGAGTGACGAGCCCACGCGCCTCGATCCGATGGTGATCGACCTCGTCGACCAGTTGGAGGAATTGGTGAGCACCGGCCGCCGCGTGCCGTTCACCGCCGGCGTCGTCGTCAACGAGGACGAGATGCTCGAGCTCATCGACCGCACCCGGTTGGGGCTGCCGGACGAGCTGACCCAGGCGCGGCATCTGCTCGAGGACCAGCGCCGCGTGCTCGACGAGGCGGAGGAGGAGGCCGAGCGCATCCTCTCGCGCGCCGAGACGGAGGCTGCGCGCCTCGTCGACGAGGCACACGCCCGCGCAAGCGTCATGGTCGGCGACCACGAGATCGCGGAGCAGGCCCGCCTCCATGCGGCGACGCTCCTGGCCGATGCCGAGGAGCGCGCTGCCAAGACCTGCGCCGAAGCCGATGCGTACGCCCGCGAGGTCATGGTCCGTCTCGAGGACCAGCTGATGCGCGCGGCGACCACGGTTCGCAAGGGCATCGATGCGCTGCCGGTCGAACGCCGGATCAAAGCGCAAACGGCGGGAGCGCGAGTAGCGGCCTCGGCCGCGTGGATTGCGACCCGCCGCTATACTGAGCGGCAGCCATGGGCCGCGCTGCCCTTTGCGTGCGCGCCCTTCCCGGAGAAACCGAGCATGCCGCTTCCCAAGCAAAAAGTCTCAAAGCGCCGTCGCGACTTTCGACGCTCACACCACGCGCTGACGATGCCGACACTGGCACCGTGCCCGCGCTGCCGTCAGCCGCGTATTCCCCATCGCGTCTGTCCGAACTGCGGCTACTATCACGGCCGCGAAGTGGTCGTCACCGAGTAGCACGCGGCCAGTGGCCAGCGTCGCACTCTGCTTTCCCGGACAGGGCAGTCAGGCCGCCGGAATGGCGGACGGGCTCATCGATCTCCCGATCGCCCAGGAGATGCTCGCTGCCGCAACGAGCACCGGACTTGACCTGCGTTCCGCGCTGTCCGGCGACGACGAGCATCTCCGGCCCACCGAGATCGCCCAGCCGGCACTGCTCCTCGTTGAGTGCGCCTTGCGCAGCGCGCTCCCGGAGACGCTCGATGTCATCGCCGTTGCCGGCCACAGTGTCGGCGAGTACGCGGCGGCGGTCGCGGCCGGCGCGTTGACAGCCCGCAGATGCGATGCGCCTCGTCATCGAGCGGGGGAGGGCGATGGCCGGGATGCGCGAGGGAACGATGTGCGCGCTCATCGGTATCGACGTCAGTGCCGCAACCGCGGTGTGCGAAGAGACCGCCAGCGAGACCGGCGAGGTCGTCGTCGTCGCCAATCTCAATGCACCCGGCCAGCTGGTGATCAGCGGTTCACGCGCGGGGGTCGAGGCTGCCGCGCAGCGCGCGCTCTCCCGCGGCGCGCGACGCGCCATCCCGTTGAATGTCAGCGGCGCATTCCATTCACCGTTGATGGCCGCAGCGGCGTCACGCTTCGGTGTCGCGCTCGATGCCGTGGCGATCGCGGATCCGACGCCACCGGTGGTGTGCAACGTCGATGCGCGTGCGGCGCATTCCGCAGACGAACTCCGCGATCGGCTTCGCGAACAGCTGACGTCGCCCGTGCGCTGGATCGAATGTGTCGAGCGACTCGTCGAGCTCGGCGCTGAGACGCTCATCGAGGTCGGTCCTGGCAGCGTCCTCAGCGGTCTCGCGAAACGCATCGCGCCCGGCGTGCGCGCCGTGTCGGTCAATTCAGTCGAGGCAGCGTCGCAGCTCGATATCGCGATGGTCGCCGGATGAGCACCAGCACGCCGCTCGAAGGGCGCCGCGCGCTGGTCACCGGCGCGTCGCGAGGAATCGGCCAGGCGACCGCGATCGCGCTTGCGCGCGCCGGCGCCTCCGTTGCAGTCGGCTATTCGACACACCCCGAAAGCGCTGAGACGCTCGTCGAGTCCTTGCGCGCCGACCACGGTGCTACGGCGGTTGCACTCGGCGCGGACCTTGCGAATCCAGCTGCTGCTGCCGCGCTCGTTGAGCAGACGGTCACGGCACTCGGTGGTCTCGACATCGTTGTCAACAACGCCGGGATCAACCGCGACAACCTCGCGATGCGCCTCACCGACGACGACTGGGACGCGGTCATCGCCATCGACCTGACCGCCGCGTTCCACATCTGCCGCGCAGCGTTGCGGCCCATGCTCCGGCAGCGCTTCGGCCGCATCGTCAATGTCTCGAGCATCGCCGGGGTCATCGGCAACGCCGGCCAGGCGAACTACTCAGCCGCGAAAGCCGGGCTCATCGGTCTGACGAAGTCGCTCGCCCGCGAGGTTGCCAGCCGGGACATCACCGTCAACGCGGTTGCACCCGGGTTCATCGACACGGAGATGACCACGGTGCTGAGTGAGGCGGTTCGCGCGGCGGCGGTCGCCGCGATCCCCAAAGCCCGCATGGGCACCGCCGAGGAGGTTGCCTCGGCGATAGCGTTCCTCGTCATGCCAGAGTCCGGCTACATCACGGGACACGTGCTCCATGTCGACGGGGGCCTTGCGGCGTGACCGAATCGGAGCAGACGGCTTCTGGTGACGTCAAACGCGAGGTCATTGACGGCGCCTCTGGACCGTTTGCATGGCGACCCCCCACATCTGACGCTATTGTTTCGCCCCAAACTGATGCGGCGCCTGCCGCAACCACACAAGGAAATCCTGATGCCAGACCTGACCTTCGACCGGTTCAAGGCGATCGTCGCCGATCAGCTCGGCGTGGAAACCGAACAGGTGACGCCGGAGGCGTCGTTCGTGGAGGACCTGAACGCGGACTCCCTCGACCTGGTGGAACTGATCATGGCGTTCGAGGAGGAGTACCAGATGGAGATCTCCGACGAGGACGCGGAGAAGATCGGAACGGTGGGCCAGGCCTGGGAGTACATCCAGGAGAAAGTGGGAGCGGCGTCCTAGCCACTCCGCCCACTCCGGCGCCCGCGCCGCCGGTGGCGCAGAAACCGCCGATGGCGCTTGGCGAACCGGAGCTGGAGCGTCTTCGCGACCTCCAGAAACGGATCGGGATCCAGTTCCGCAAGCAGGAGCTGCTCCGCGAGGCGATGACGCATGCCTCGTGGAACAACGAGCACGGCGAGCCGTCCGGACCGGGCCACGACAACGAGCGTCTCGAGTATCTCGGCGATGCCGTGCTCGAACTGGTCGTCGGCGAGTACCTGTTCCGGCGCTTTCCCACGTATGACGAGGGTCAGCTGACCCAGCTCCGCGCGGCGCTCGTCAACACGACGTCGTTAGCTCGCCTTGGCGAACGGCTCGAGCTTGGCGAGACCCTCCTCATGGGACGGGGCGCCGTCAAGACGGGCGCCCGCAAGCTCCCGTCGCTGCTCGCCAACGCATTCGAGGCGATGATCGGCGCGATCTTCCTCGATCAGGGATACCGGGCCGCCACTCGCGTCTTCCTGCAGAACATCGGCGACCTGGCCGAGTGGAGCGACGAGAACTTCAAGGGGCAGCTCCAGCAGGCGTCCCAGGACCGCACCGGGGACACACCGCACTATCGCGTGGTCGCCACCGGCGGCCCGGGACACAAGCGCGAGTACACGGCCGAGGTGCTGCTCGGCGAGCGCGTCGGCGGCATCGGTCGCGGACCGACGAAGCAGGCCGCCGAGCAGGCAGCCGCGCACGACGCGCTCGACAAGCTCTCGAAGATCGGGAGAGGCGGCGCAGCAGCCGCGGCGGGCGCCGCGCGCGACGCCGCCAAGACGGTCGCGTCGGAGCCGGCACGCGTCCGCCGCCGGGTCGCCGAAGTCGCCGCGGACCGTGGCGCCACGCCACGCCGGCGCCGGAGCCGCGGCGCGCGCAACGCCGACAATGCAGAGGCCGCAGCGCAAGCCGGACGTCCGCGCCGGAGCCTCCTCTCAGCCCTGCGCCACGCGGCGGAAGCCCTCGTCGGACGCCAGCCGGCACCCGCGCCACCCAAACAACCGGAGGGCCCGGCACCGAAGCGGCGCCGTGGACGCCGCGGTGGTCGTGGGCGCGGTGGCGGGGGCACGCCGCCGGTCGCGCAGTGAGCACCAGATCTTGGGGCACGGGCGCGGTCCGAGCCCAAGATGTTGACGGCGTGCGCTCCGCACATGGACAATCGCGGCGATGAGGCTCCGGCGGATCACCCTGTCCGGGTTCAAGACGTTCGCCGCGCGCAGTGAGGTGATCTTCGATCGGGGGATCACGGCCATCGTCGGGCCGAACGGCAGCGGGAAGAGCAACCTGGTCGACGCGCTTCGCTGGGCGCTCGGCGAGACGAACGCTCGCGAGCTTCGCGGACAGCGCATGGACGAGGTCATCTACGCCGGCGGCGGTGGACGTCAGCGCATGAGCCTGGCCCAGGTTGAGCTCGTCATGGACAACGAGGAGGGCACGCTGCCCTCCGAGGATCCCGAGGTCTCGGTGAGCCGGCGTGTCTCGCGCGGCGACCGCGACACGGAGTTCCGCATCAACGGCGAGCACGCCCGGCTGCGCGACCTCGAGCGGTTGCTCGGCGGGACGGGGCTGACGCAGAACGGCTATGCCGTCGTCGTCCAGAACGACATCGACGGGATCATCGAGGCGACGCCGGCGCAACGCCGGACCCTCGTCGAACAGGCAGCCGGCGTGCGCGCATTGCGTGCCGCGTGCGAGGACGCCGCGCACCGGCTCGACAGTGCCGATGCGGTGGTCCGGCGCCTCAGCGATCTGCTCGAGGACGCGACCCCCCGACTCATCGAGTTGAGCGAGCAGTCGGTCGCCGCGGTCGAGCTCCGCACGATGAGCGCCCGGCTCACCGAGTTGCGCGGCAGCCTGGCGCACGAGGAGTGGCGCGCGGCCCGCGCGAGCCTCAAGCAAGCACGCAAACGGCTCGATCAGGCGCTCAACCGCTGCGAGGCTGCCACCCAGGCTGATTCCGCGTTCGCACACCGCTCTGAGCTGGCGCGCGCCCATCTCGACGAGGCCCGTGAGGCGCGCGACGCCGCAGCTCGCCGCCTCGAGGCTGCCCGCCTCGAAGTCGAGCGGGGAGAGGGTGGACAGCGCCGCTTCGCGGACCGTCTCCGCTCCGCGGTCGCCCAGCGCGGGCTCGCCGTGGCCGACCTGGCGACGATCGTCCCCGAGGTTGAAGCCGCAGCCAGCGCGCTCGCCGCGATCGAGGCTGGCGCGGACGACCAGGGCTGGGGCGTGCTCGAACAGGAGTCCGGACGCTTGCGCGGCGTCGCCGTCGAGGCCGCTGCCGAGGCGGCCATCGCGGAGCAGCATCTTGCGGAGGCCACCACCGCATTCACCGCAGTCGAGGGTGAGCGCGGCTCGGCAGCTGGCGATGTGCGAGCCGCCGCCGCTCGTGCCGAACTCGCTGCCTCTGCTGTGAGCGCCTTGACTCTTGAGGCTGAGGCCGCCGCCACGCGCATCGTGGAACTCACGGCATCGCTCGAGGCGCAGGTGGCGGATGCTGCCGCGGCTTCGGCCAAGGCGCTTGCCACGGCCGGTGGCGTCGCGCAGGCGCGCTCCGCCGTTGATACCGCGTGGGATGCCGTCAACGCCGCGGATCGCGCGGTCGCAAGTGCTGCCGCCGAAGCTCGCCTGGCCCTCGCGACGCTCGCCTCAGCCCGCGGGCGGCTCAGCGGGATCACCGGCGAAGGGGGTGTCGCCCGCGCGGTGGCATCGGGCACGCTTCGGGCGCGCCGGCTCGTCGACTGCCTGCACGTCAGCGATCACTCGATGGCGGACGCGATCGCCGCGGCGCTCGAGGCCGATCTCGGTGCCTGGGTCGTTGACGACCTGAAGGCCGCGGCGGCGCATCTCGACACCGACGGACCGCGTGAGCGCTTGATCAGCGCGAACCTGGATGAGGTCTCGGAAGCGGCGCCGCCCGCGCCGTACGTGCTCCTCTCGAGCGCCATCGATGTCGAGTCCGATGCTCGCGGCGCGATCGGCCGTCTCCTCGCGGGGGTCTGGCTCGCACCGGACATCGACACCGCCCAGCGCGCGCTCACGATCGGTGCGACATCAGCGGTGCTGCGCGACGGCACGGTGGTCACGCCCTCCGGACTCCGCGGCGGGCGGCGCGTCGAGACGCTCGAGCTTGCCCAGGAGGAACGCGACGCCGCCGCCGAGGCCGAACGCACCGCCCGGCTCGAGGCTGCAGCCGTCACTGCCGCCGCCAACGCCCGTGAGCGCCTCAGCGACCTCGACCAGGCGCTGTCGGTCGCCGTCGAGTTCGGACCGCGTGGCGCGTGCCGCCGAGGCCGGAGCCGCGGCCATCGTCGCCGGCGCCGAGCAGGCGCTCGAGGCAGCCCATGCTCAGGCGGAGCGCGCCGGACGGCAGCTCGCGTCGCGGCAAGCCGAGGCGGCAGCCGCAACCGACGCGCAGGGGGTCGCCGAGCGCCGGCTCGCCTCGATTGAAGCGCAGCGCACGACGGTCGAAAACAGTCTCCGAGCCGCGCAGGCCCACGGCACGGAGGCTCGGTCAGCGGCCGAGGCGACGAAGACTGCTGCCGACGATGCGGATCTCGTCCTCTCGAGAGCAAAGGCAGAGGGCGCCCACATCGAGGAGCGTCGCGAGGCAGCCCGCCGAGCGCTCGACGCCGCACGGTCGCGGCTCACCGCCGCCGAGACCCGGCGGCTCGTCGCCGAAGGTGACTCACTGACCGCGATCGTCCACGCCATGCGCGGACGGGACGCGGCCGCGGGAGCCGTCGTCGAACTGTCGTCCTCGCATGAGGCGCACGACGCGGCTGCCGCCCCGATCGCGGAACTCGAGCGCGCCGTCCTCGGGCTCGAAGCCGAGCACGCGGAGGTCGCCGTCGCGGTAGCACGGGCCACCGACGAGCGCGATGCTGCCGAACGCGAGGTCGTCGAATGCGAGGCGGTCGTCGCAGAGCTCGCCGGCGCTGTTCGCGACCAGGCCGACGATGACTTCCACCGAGCTCGACCCGGCCGCTGCAGAGCGTGCCGAACGCGAGATCGTCCGCCTCGAACGGCGTATCTCGGCACTCGGCCCCGTCAACGCCCTGGCGCCGGAGCAGCACGAGGCACTCGAGGCGCGGGTATCCACGTTTGGAGCGCATCACGAGGACCTCGTCCGCAGCGGCAGCGAGCTTCGCGCGATGGCCCGCGGACTCGAACGCGAGATCGAGCAGCGCTTCGACACCGTGTTCGGAGCGGTCTCGTTCCACTTCCAGGAGCTCTACGCGGAGCTGTTCCCCGGCGGCAAGGCGACGCTTCGCCTCGAGGATCCCGAGCCGGAGACCCTCGATCTCGACGGACCCCAGCCACGCGCGGCGCAGCGGCGCCCGGGTGTCGAGATCCTCGCGCAGCCCGCCGGCAAGCGGCTCACACCGCTCCGTCTCCTCTCCGGCGGCGAGCGCGCGCTCACCGCCCTGGCAGTCGTGCTGGCACTGCAGCAGGTCAACCCAAGTCCCTTCTACGTCTTCGACGAGGTCGACGCGTCACTCGACGACAGCAACGTCCTTCGATTCACCCGTCTGCTTCGTCGTCTCGGCACCGAGCAGCAGTTCCTCGTCGTGACGCACAACCACATCACGATGGCCGCCGCTGATGCGCTCTGGGGCGTGACCATCGACGGCGAGGGCGTCAGCTCCGTCATCGGCGTCCGCTTCGACGAGGCCGAGCTCACCGGCGCGCCGACGGCAGCCCTGCATCGCGTGGCCGGATGATCCCCTGATGGCGCCCGAGGAGATCGTCGCCCCGGTACGGCGGAGTGCCTGGTGGCGGCGCATGTCGGGTCGCATGGAGGGCGCGTCGACCGCGTTCTCATCCGGCATGCAGGGGATCGCGGCGCCGGGACGCAAGGCGGACGAGGCGTTCTTCGACGATCTCCTGGAGGTCCTCATCAGTGCCGACTGCGGTGTCGAGCTCTCGGAACGCCTCGTCGTCGCGCTGCGCGCCCGGGTGCGACGCGAGCGGATCGGCGACGCCGCGGCGGCGATCGCCGCGCTCAAGGCGGAGATCCTCGCCGTGATGAGCACGTACGACCGCAGCCTCCACCTCAACGAGGTGCCGAGTGTCGTCCTCGTCGTCGGCGTCAACGGCAGCGGCAAGACCACCACCCTCGGCAAGTTGGCGCACCGCCTCCGCGAGGAGGGCCGTTCCGCGCTCATCGCCGCAGCCGACACGTACCGGGCCGCGGCGATCGATCAGATGCGGGTCTGGGCGGATCGCGCGGGGACCGACGTCGTGGCCCATCAGCCCGGTGCCGACCCCGGTGCGGTCGTGTTCGACGCGATCCAGGCCGCTCAGGCGCGACGGATCGACGTGGTCCTCGTCGACACCGCCGGCCGCCTCCACACCAAGGTCAACCTCATGGCCGAGCTCGGCAAGATCCGGCGCGTGATCGAGCGCCTCATCCCGGAGGCCCCGCAGGAGGTGCTCCTCGTCGTCGATGCAACGACCGGGATGAACGCGATGCGCCAGGCGCTGGCGTTCCACGAAGTGACCACACTCACCGGTCTCGTCATCACCAAGCTCGACGGGTCGGCGCGTGGCGGCACGCTGCTCGCGGTGGAGGAGCAGTTGCGAGTGCCGGTGAAGCTCATCGGCCTTGGTGAAGGCCTCGACGATCTCAACCTCTTCGACCCCGGCGCCTACCTCGACGCGATCTTCGGGGCAACTCCTTGACAAGGTGGTGAGTACTCACTACCATACGGGCTCATGACCCCAGCCGCCACCGCCGAGCGATCGACAGCACCGGAGCGCCGCGAGCAGATTCTCGAGGCCGCGGTGGTCGTTTTCGCTGAGCGCGGCTACGAGGGCGCCTCGACCGACGTGATCGCGCGCATGGCGGGGATCTCGCAGCCGTACCTGTTCCGGCTGTTCGGCACCAAGCGCGATCTCATCGTCGCGACCGTGCAGCGCTGCTTCCTCGACACCGAGGAACTCTTCAAGCGCGCGGCCGCCGGCCTCGAAGGAGAGGCAGCGCTCGAGGCCATCGGCGCTGCGTACATCGAGGAGATTCGCGCCAGCCCGCTCAAGCTCCGTGCACAACTGCAGTCGTATGCGGCGTGCGACGACCCCGCGATCCGGACAGTGGTTGCGGAAGGATTCGGCGGACTTGTCCGCCTCGTGTCGGCGCTCACCGGCGTCGAGCCCGAGCCGCTGACGAATTTCTTCGCCACCGGCATGCTCCTGAACGTGCTGGCGATGATGGGTCAGATCGACGAGCCCCAGGCGTGGGCGTTGCGGCTCATCGAGGGATGCGGCATGAACAAGAAGTTCAACGCGTAAGAACGGCGCTTTTTTTTGCCCAGCCAAGTAAGTGAGTAATCACTAGAAGTAGCCAAACAAAGTCAAGGCAGCATAAGGAGGTTCGGCATCATGGTTCGACGGTCTCAAGTCATCTGGACATTCGCGATCACCTCGATCGCGCTATTCATGGTCACGCTCGACAACCTTGTCGTGACCACCGCACTGCCGGTGATCCGGCACGACCTGCACGCCAACCTCCAGCAGTTGGAATGGACGGTGAATGCATACACGCTGACGTTCGCAGTGCTCCTCCTGACCGGTGCAGCGCTTGGCGATCGCTTCGGCCGGCGCCGGATCTTCTCGATCGGACTCGCGCTGTTCACGTTGGGTTCCGCGGGCTCCGCGCTCGCAAGCAGCCCGACCATGTTGATCGTCGCGCGTGCGGTGCAGGGAGCAGGCGCAGCGATGGTGACACCATTGACACTAACGATCCTGAGCGCGGCCGTGTCGCGTGAGCGTCGTGGCGTCGCACTCGGCGCCTGGGGAGGCATCGGCGGCCTCGCGGTCGCCGTTGGACCGATCGTCGGCGGTGCCATCGTCCAGGGGATTTCGTGGCACTGGATCTTCTGGGTCAACGTGCCGATCGGCCTCGCACTCGCGCCGCTCGCGCGCATCCGTCTCGTTGAGACTCGCGGCGCCGACGGCCATCTCGATCTCGGCGGTCTCGTCATCGCCAGCGCAGGCCTGTTCGCGATTGTCTGGGGCCTCGTCCGCGCCAACCAGCAGGGTTGGACGAGCCCGGAGATCCTCGGCACGCTCGCGGTCGGTGTTGCGCTCATGGTCGGCTTCGTCGCCTACGAGCTGCGCTCGAAGGCCCCAATGCTGCCGATCCGCTACTTCCGCAACCGGACGTTCAGCGGCGCCAACGCTGCTTCGCTGTTCATGTTCTTCGGGATGTTCGGCAGCGTCTTCCTGCTCGCGCAGTTCTTCCAGACCGTCCAAGGGCTGTCGCCGCTCTCCGCCGGCCTGCGCATCCTGCCGTGGACCGCGATGCCGATCATCGTCGCGCCGACCGCCGGGGCACTGTCGGATCGGATCAACGGCCGCACGCTCATGGCGATCGGACTGGCGCTGCAGGGCATCGGCCTGCTCTGGATCGGCCATGTCGTCACACCGAGCGCCCCGTACTCGGCGTTCATCCTGCCCTTCATCCTCAGCGGCATCGGCATGGGCATGTTCTTCGCTCCGGTGGCGAACGTCGTGCTCAGCTCCGTCAGCCCTCGTGAGGAAGGCAAGGCATCCGGGGCGAACAACGCGATCCGCGAGCTCGGCGGTGTGCTCGGCGTGACCGTGCTCGCCTCGATCTTCGCCCACTGGGGCGGCTACAGCTCCGGCGCCACGTTCGTCGCCGGGCTCACTCCGGCTATCACCGTTGGTGGCGCCGTGGTCCTCGTCGGCGCGGTTGTCGCGGCCCTCATCCCGGCCCGCCGTCGGGTGCAGAGCGTCACTGCGGAAGTGGTCCTCGAAGGATCGGCCGTCGAGGGATCCGCCGTCGCGGTGGGGTAACCAGCAGAACGTGGGAGCCGGCGATCGCGGTCCGCCATCTGGCGGGCTGGGTCGCCGGCTCTCTTTGCTAAGATGTCAAGGTCTTGCCCTTGACAGTACGAGCCACCCCCCGGGCACTCTCCTCGCGCGTCGCGCAGGAGCGGCTGCTTGACGTCTACGGCGCCCTGCTCACCGAGCACCAGCGTGAGGCGTGCCGGCTCCATCTCCACGAGGACTGGTCGTTCACCGAGCTCGCCGAATACCTGCAGTGCACGCGCAGCGGTGCGCACGACCTCGTGCGCCGCGCGCTCGCGCAGCTCGAGCACTTCGAGGAGCGCCTCGGGCACGCGGCCGAGATGGAGCGACGGGACCGGGTCGAGGCCGAGCTCCGAGCCAGGATCGCAACGGTGAGCGCCTGATGGCCTTTGAAGCACTCAGCGATCGCCTGACCGCGGCGCTGCGGCGCTTCTCCGGCCGCGGACGTCTCACCAAGGAGGACGTCGAGGTCGGCCTGCGCGAGGTCCGCGTCGCACTGCTCGAAGCAGACGTCAACTTCCGTGTGGCGCGCGCGTTCGTCGACCGGATCCGCGAGCGCGCGATCGGTACTGACGTGCTCGAGTCGCTCACCCCCGGCCAGCAGATCGTGAAGATCGTCAACGAGGAGCTGGTCGAGCTCCTCGGCGGTGAGCAACGCAAGATCCGCTACCAGTCGCATCCGCCGACGGTGCTGATGCTCGTCGGCCTGCAGGGCTCGGGCAAGACAACCACCGCGGCGAAGCTCGCGCTCGCCATCCGGCGTGACGGTCACCGTCCGATGCTCGTCGCGGCGGACATCCGCCGCCCCGCGGCGGTGCAGCAGCTGCAGAAGCTCGGCGCTGACAACCAGATTCCCGTCACCATCCCGGACGGCAAGCTCAAGGTGCCGCAACTCTGCAAGCGTGGTGTTGCCGAGGCCGAGCGTCTCAACTGCGACGTCGTCATCCTCGACACCGCTGGCCGTCTGCAGATCGACGAGCCGCTGCTCGACGAGTTGCGCGACATCCGCAAGACCGTGACTGTGCACGAGACCATCCTCACGGTCGACGCGATGACCGGTCAGGAAGCGGTCAACGTTGCCAAGGGGTTTGATGACGCCGTCGGCGTTGACGGCGTGATCCTCACGAAGCTCGATGGTGACGCTCGCGGTGGTGCTGCGTTGTCGATGCGCGAAACCATCGGCAAGCCGATCATGTTCTGCGGCGTCGGCGAGAAAGTCTCCGACCTCGAGCCCTTTGCACCCGACCGCATGGCGTCGCGCATCCTCGGCATGGGCGACGTGCTGACGCTCGTCGAGCGTGCGCAGTCGCAGTTCGACCAGAAGAAGTCCGAGGAGATGGTGGAGCGTTCCTTCGCGGGCCGCCTCACTATGGACGACTGGCTGACGCAACTCCGTCAGCTGCGCAATATGGGCTCGCTCGAAAGCGTGCTTGGCATGCTGCCGGGCGGACGCAAGATGATCCAGCAGGCTGGCAACGCGATGCCGTCGGAGCAGGACCTCGGGCGCATGGAAGCGATCGTGCTCTCGATGACGATGCAGGAGCGCAGCCATCCGGAGCTCATCAAGGGCTCGCGGCGCAAGCGCATCGCTGCCGGCAGCGGCACCACCATCGCCGACGTCAACCGTCTGCTCAAAGGATTCGAGCAGATGCAGGGCATGTTCAAGAGCCTCGGCGGCAAGGGCACCAAGGGAATCCGCGGCAAGGCTCGCATGCTTCGACAGCTCAAGAACATCGATCCCACGCAACTCGGACAGGCAGGGCTGTGATCAGCCCTGTGCACACGGTTAAGAAGGAGCACGACATTGGTCAAGATCAGGTTGAAGCGGATGGGCACCACCAAGCGGCCGGTGTACCGGCTGGTGGTTGCGGATTCGCGCAGCCCGCGCGACGGCAGATTCATCGAGTCGATCGGTTTCTACGATCCGCTGCCGAACCCCGCAGTGGTGCGTATCGACAGCGAGCGCGTGCAACTCTGGCTGAAGCGCGGTGCACGGCCGAGTGACAGTGCGCGTCAACTCCTTGTGAGAGAAGGGATTCTCGCCGCGCGCGCGTTCACGGTCACGGTGCGCGAAGCAGCGCCCGAACCGGAGAAAGCCAAGCCCAACGGCGCCGCGAAAGCTGCGCCTGCAGCGGCAGCGGAGGAAGCTCCCGCCGAAGCCCCGGAGACGGAGCTCGAAGCAGAAGTCGCCGAAGCTGTTGAGGCACCTGCTGATGAGCCCACTGCCGAAGCGGCTCCCGAGGCTGACGAGTTTGGCCCGTCAGCAGAAGCAAGCGAGGATGCCGAGGCGACCGCCGACGACACCGCGGAGGCATCCCCCGCAGCGACCGAGGTAGCCGAATGACCGATTACGCAGACCTGACGCGGTTCATCGCGGAGCGCATCGTGTCGGACGCGTCCGCGGTCACCGTTGAAGCGCGCCCGCGCGGTCGCAGCACCATCGTGACGTTGCATGTGGCCGAAGCGGACATGGGCAAGCTCATCGGCAAGACCGGTCGCAACATCGAGGCCGTGCGCGCGGTCGTGCGCGCCGCGGGGCTGCGCCATCACCAGCGCGTGCAGGTGGAGTTGAAGGACCTGCGGTGACTTCGGGCGGACCACCAGTCGCACCCGCCAAGCTGCGCGTCGCGCAGGTGCTGCGCTCGCACGGCGTGCGCGGCGAGGTGCGTGTCGAACCGTGCGGCGGAGACTGGACGCGCTTCAAACCCGGTACGCGCGTGCAGCTCGAGGACGGCTCCCGCGTGCTCACGGTGCGTACGTCGCGGCAGGGGCCGGGCAACGCCGTGCTGCTTGGGTTTGACGAGATCACGGCGCCGCCCGACGCGGATCGTCTCCGGACCTTGTATCTGTGCGTCGATGTCGATGCGGCGCGTCCGCTCGCTGAAGACGAGTGGTTCGTGTGGCAACTCGTCGGACTTCGCGTCGTCGATACCGACGGCGTCGATGTCGGCGTTGTCGAGGATGTCGAGGCCGGCGTGGGCAACGACGTGCTCGTCATCAAGACCGATACCGATGTGCACCGTCTCCCGATGGCACGTGACTACGTGACCGCCATCGACATCCCTGGCGGCACGCTCACCGTGACTCCGTGGCAGGAGGAGAGCGTGTGATCCGCTTCCACGTCGTCACGATCTTTCCCGAGGTGTTCCCCGGACCACTCGGCGTCGGCGTTGTCGGTCGCGCCATCAGCGCCGGTGACGTCGAGCTCCACGTGCACGATCTCCGTGCGCACAGCGAGGGCAAACACCGCCAGGTTGACGACGTGCCGTTCGGCGGGGGAGCCGGCATGGTGCTCAAGCCCGAGCCGCTCATTCGCGCGTTGCGCGCCGTCCGTGAGGACGACCCGTCCGTGCGCTGCATCCTGTTGTCACCACAGGGCCGTCCGTTCGATCAGCGCGTCGCGCGCGAGCTTGCTGCAGAACAGTCGATCCTGCTCATGTGCGGCCGCTACCAGGGCGTCGACCAGCGTGCACGCGACGAGATCGGCGAGGAACTGTCCGTCGGGGACTACGTCCTCAGCGGTGGTGAGGTGGCGGCGATGGCGGTCATCGAGGCCACGTCGCGTCTCGTCCCCGGCGTTGTCGGCTCGCCCGAGTCACTCGGTGACGAAACATTCAGCGAGGGCACGGGCGGTGGTTTCGAGGCACCTCTCTACACCCGTCCGGCGGACTTCGAGGGACGATCGGTTCCCGCGGTCCTCCGCGAGGGCAACCATGCCGCAATCGCGGCGTGGCGACGCGACCAAAGCGTGCGCAGCACAGGGCTGCGTCGCCCTGATCTGATACGGTCTGGCTCAAGGCCCGGAGGAACAACGTGAATGTCATCGATCTGCTCAAGCGCGAGCAGGAAAAACAAGAAGTCCCCATCCTGCGTTCTGGCGACACCGTGCGCGTGCACGTCAAGGTCGTCGAAGGAACGCGCGAACGCATCCAGGTGTTCGAGGGAGTCGTCATCGCCGTCAAGGGCAAAGTCGGACTCTCCACGAGCTTCACGGTGCGCCGGCTCGCACACGGCGTCGGTGTCGAGCGCACATTTCTCGTGCACGCGCCGCGCATCGACAAGATCGAAGTGCTGCGTCACGGCCAGGTGCGCCGCGCGAAGCTCTTCTACCTTCGCGAGAAGGTCGGCAAGCACGCCCGTATCCGCGAGCGCCGGCAGCCGGTGGGCGGCCCGGAGATGACGCTCATGCGTGCGCAGCCCGAACCGCTCGTTGCCGACGACGTCGAGCCCGAGGAGCTTCCGGAAGTGGAGGAGCCCATCGCCGACGTCGATGCGGACACCCCCGAGGTGGCTGCGGAGACGGACGTCGCTGAGGACGAGACGGCCCCGGCGGAGAGCGGCAGCGGAGCGTAGTCGCGGGTCGCGTTCGCCGGAGCAACTGCCCCCGGCCCGTCCGCTCAAGGACCGGGTCGGCCATGCAGGGGAGGCCGCTGCGCTCGCCTACCTCAAGGAACAGGGATACCGCATCCTGGCGCGCGATTGGCGGTCACGACTCGGTCAGATCGACATCGTCGCCGAGGACGGCGACACGCTCGTCCTCATCGAGGTGAAGGCGCGCCGAGGGACCGGCTTCGGTACCCCGGAGGAAGCGGTGGACGAGCGCAAGCAACGCAAGCTGCGCATGCTCATGGAGCTGTATCGCGTCCAGACACACCGGACGAAGCAACCCTGCCGCATCGACGTGATCGGGCTGCTCATGGACGGGGCGCTGACGGTCACCAAGACCGAGCACATCAAGAACGCCGTCCAGGACGAATAACGCGCTTGACATGTGACCTTCGGGTCACATATGCTCACGGTCATGGCTGACGATGACCTGGTGTTCAAGGCACTGTCCGACCGGACCCGTCGGTTTCTGCTCGACCTGCTCTTCCAGCGTGACGGCCGCACGCTCACGGAGCTTGAATCGGAGCTGGACATGACGCGGTTCGGCGTGATGAAGCACCTGCGCGTGCTTGAAGATGCGGGTCTCGTCGTCACGCGCCGCTCAGGCCGGGAGAAGTTGCACTTCCTCAACCCGGTCCCGATTCAGCTGCTCCACGAACGGTGGATCGGCAAGTACCGCGAGCGCCAGGCGTCGGCGCTTCTCGACCTCAAAGACAACCTGGAGGAGATGGCATGACCACGACTGTTGCAACGACGGCGACCACGCAGGTCTACCGGGTGTACATCAAGGCGACTCCCGAGGCGATCTGGGACGCGATCACGAAGCCCGAATGGACCGAGCGCTACGGCTACGGCGGACGCGCCGAGTTTGAGCTCCGGCCCGGGGGCGCATATCGCGGGTACCCGACCGAGGCGATGCGGAAGATGGGCGCGCCCGATATCGCCGTCGACGGCGAGGTGCTCGAAGCCGACCCGCCGCGAAAGCTCGTCCACACCTGGCGGATGCTCATGGACCCGAACATGGCGGCTGAAGGCTTCACGAAGCTGACGTACGAGATCGAGCCGCGTAAGGAAGGCGTGACCCGCCTGACCGTCATCCACGAGCTCGAAGGTGCCCCGGCCCAGCAGCTGCTCCTTTCGGGCGGCATGGAGGACCAGGGTGCCGGCGGCGGTTGGAGCTGGGTGCTCAGCAGCCTCAAGACCCTGCTCGAGACCGGCCAGTCGCTCGACCCGAGCGGCGGCCACCAGGGCTAGCGTTCATCGCGGGGGCGGCGCTGTGCTGCGTCGCCCCCGCCTTCCCTAGAAGTCGCTGAAGTGATCAACGTTTCGGCAGCGCTGAACGTCGCTCTTGTCTTCGCGCTCGTCGTGTTCATCCTCTATCGGCAGACGATCGCGAGACCGCTCACCGCACGCGGAATTTGGCTCCTCCCGGCGATTCTCATCATCGTGGCGCTCGCCGCTATTTCGAACGTCGACCACGGTGTGCTCACCGACACGGCGGCGGTCTACATCGCGATCGATGTCGCTTCGTCGCTCGCGCTCGGCGCCTTGCGTGGTTGCTTCATCCGCGTCTTCGAGCGCGATGGCGTGATGTGGCGGCAGGGGAACGTGCTGACAATCGCTCTATGGGTCGTCGCGATCGGGATCCGGATCGTCATCGGGTACTTCGCATCCAAGGCGGGCGTCGGCAATGTCAGCGCCGCCGGGCTCGAGTTGGCGCTCGCGGCAAGTCTCCTCGGGCAGAATGCCGTGGTCGCGCTGCGAGGCACGCGGCAGGGCTTCGCGTTCGCGACCGACGCCTCACGCCACCATCACCGCCGATACCGCTCGCGATCCGAGTAGGCGCGCCCCGCGCGGTCAGCGTTTTCGCGGTCACAAACCTGCGATGTCGCGGGTCAACCTCGTGAGACCAACCCACGGGGGCACCTGAACGCATGGCAGACGAACAGCTGTGGCTCGCGGATCGCTTCGAGGAGCAGCGAGGCCATCTGCGCGCCGTCGCGTACCGGATGCTCGGCTCGCTCGCGGAGGCCGACGATGCCGTCCAGGACACCTGGTTGCGCGTGAGCAGAGCGGGTGCGGCCGACGTCGAGAACATCGACGGATGGATGACCACGATCGTTGCGCGGGTCTGCTTGAACCTCCTGCGCTCGCGAGCCGTTCGCCGCGAGGAGTCCGTCGGCCTCGAGCTCGTCGACACCTCGACTCCGACGCTGGAGGAGGAAGCGGTGCTCGCCGACTCCGTTGGGCTCGCACTGCTCGTCGTCCTCGAGACGCTGACGCCCGCTGAGCGCCTTGCGTTCGTGCTGCATGACACGTTCGCGATCCCGTTCGAGGAGATCGCCCCGATCGTCGGTCGTTCGCCGGCAGCGGCAAGGCAATTGGCGAGCCGAGCACGCCGCCGGGTGCGCGGTGGTGCGGCGGTGCACGACGCAGACCTCGCCCGACAGCGAGAGGTCGTCGAAGCGTTTTTCGTCGCCTCTCGGGGTGGCGACTTCGAGGCGCTGCTCGCCGTGCTCGATCCGGACGTCGTGTTCCGAGTTCGACCGCACGGCCGTGCCGGGTGGTGCGGCCGCGCTCGAGTTCCGGGGCGCGAAGGTGGTCGCGAAGAACGCGCTCGCCTTTGCCGAGCGCTCCCGGTTCACACGCCCGCTGCTCGTCGACGGAGCGGTCGGCCTGGTCATGGCCCCGGGTGGTCGTCTGCTTGGCGTGGGGCGCCTCGAAATCCGCGACGGACGGATCACGGTGATGGAGTTGATCGCCGACCCGGAGCGTCTGGCGCGCCTCGAGCTGGCAGTGCTCGACGTCTGAGGAATTTTGCGTCGAAATCGGCGTACAGTTCGCTCAAGTACAGGGAGCGAATGCGATGAGCCAGCAGGCAAATCCCGGTCCGTTGACAGCAGGGAGCCACCTCGATCCGGTGGCGCAGTCGAGAGGGTATCTCGGCGGTGGAGGCCAGTTCCCGGCGGGTCCGGCCGGCCCGGCGGTCATACCGGATCAGGGCTGGAAGGCCGGCTCGAACAGCTTCGCCAAATCCGGCCTGACATTCAGTGTGCTGGCCATTCCGCTCGGCTGGATCGAGGGCATCGGTTATCTCTTTGCGTTGGGCTTCGCGGGCATCGGGATCATCCTCGGTGCAGTCGGGTTGATCCGTGCTCAGCGACTGCCCGGCAAGGCAGGCCAGGTCATCGCGGTGCTCGCCGTTCTCCTTGCGATCGGCGTGATCGTCTGGAAGATCGTTGAGGGCGTTGGCCCGACGGGCTCGTAGGAAGCATCGAGCTGTGGTCTGGCTTGTCAACCACCGGTGGTGGACGCTCACGAGCGCCTTTGCCGTCTTGCTGCTCGGTGTCGTGCTGTCCATTCTCGGACTAACCCGATCGGCCGCCGTGGCTATCCCGGGGGTCGTCGTGCTGGTGCTGTATCTCCTGTTTTTCGCGAGTCTCAGGGCCCTGGTCTGGCACCGCGGGAGTCGCCGGCCTCCCGGCTCGAAGTGATCGCTGCCGGGATTAGCCCGTGATCTTCACCGTCACCGGCTTCCACCGGTAGCCGCCATCCGTTGTCTGCAATAGGTCATTGCCGTTGCCCGTGAAGGTGTCCGTCCACCCGAGACTGGCGCTGACAAAATCCAGGATCGACCCATTGAGAACCTCGCCTCCGGGCGGCGGTGCGAAAGTGAGCGATTGGATGGTGCTCCAACGCTGGCCGCCGTCACGGGTGACGTAGAGACCGGCCGGATAGCCCGCATTCATGGTGGTTGTTGTGAGCAGCCAGCCGTCGTCTGCGTTCATGAAGTCAACCGCGTGGGGCCAGATGCCCGGCGTGGCGCGCGCTGTCCAGCTCCGGCCACCGTCCAGAGTCACATAGACGTCGCCCGGAGTACCGCCGGTCCCCACCCCCAGCATCACGCCGACCTGGCTGGTGATGAATGTGGGCTTGTCCAGCAACAGGTACGGCGTGCTGAGCAGCGGGATGGATTGCGGGGACCACGTGACGCCGCCGTCGTGAGAGACATCGAACTGCGTTGTGGCGCAGCCTCCGCCGGTCAGCCATCCGGTGGTGGCATTGATGAATGTGGCCGTCGGCTCTGAGAAACAAGGGTTCGAAGCGGGCGACGCGTTCTCGAGATGCGCAACCGGCTCCCAGTGGGCCCCGCCGTCGACCGTTCGGAAGATGGTCGTTCCGAGGCTGACGTCGATATCGTCCGCGTTCGCCGAAAACCAGCCGTCGTCACCATTGATGAAATCGAGTGCGGTCGTCCATGAGGAACCGGGGTCCTGCACGACGCTGAAGCCACCGCCCTGCGACCAGTGCGCGCCTCCGTCGTCGGTGGCCCACGCGGTGAACGTCATGCTCACCGGC
Source organism: Candidatus Dormiibacterota bacterium (assembly GCA_963757475.1). Taxonomy (GTDB): domain Bacteria; phylum Chloroflexota; class Dormibacteria; order Aeolococcales; family Aeolococcaceae; genus Palsa-851. The sequence continues at coordinate 263,967 of CAVWRW010000001.1, read as the reverse complement.
GGAGCATCCGGGTTGGACGACAATCCGCCTGCGGTGATAGCCCGCGCACTTTCGGCGCCGAGGAATGTCACCGCGAGGACCTGCTGTCCGGCAGCGAGTTGCGGGGTAGCGACCAGCCAATGCTGGACCCCCTGGGTCGTATGGAGCACCGCGTCGTCCAAACTGCGCTGCGCCCACCCCGTGTCTGCAGTGAGCATCGTCAGGTTGTCGATGGAGTTCGGCGGGGGCGGAGGGATGGCTGGATATGGGTTCGGGAGTGGTGTCGAGACCGACGATGCCGCGGACGGGGTCGCCTCTGCGGCCGACGCGCTGGGGGTGCTCGACGTGCGAGGGAGCGCCGTGGGGCTGCACGCGGCAAGCAGCAACACGGGAAGCAGGAGCGCGATCGACCGCGCCCGAGCGTGGAACCGGGCGGAGCCGCTGCGGTGCATAGGTCCCTTCGCTGAACTGCTGATGCTGACCCGTTCTACGGGCTGGCTCTTCGGAAAGCTACGCCTCGCCTGCGGCAGCGGCGCGTCGGTTGCTCGCCGCCGAGGGTTGCGGGAGTAGCTCTGCTACACTTTCGTGTGTGATTGCGTGTGCAATAAGTTGCGCCACCAGGGGTCTCGCCGGCGTGCCGGTGATGGTCGAAGTCGATGTGTCGAACGGCCTGCCGGGCGTGACGATCGTCGGCCTCACTGATCGCGCCATCCAGGAAGCCCGCGAGCGCGTCAAGCCGGCAATCCGCAACGCTGGGTTTACCTTTCCGCAGCGGCGGGTGACCGTCAACCTGGCTCCCGCGGAGCTGCACAAGGAAGGATCCGGGTTCGACCTGGCGATCGCCGTCGCGATTCTTCGCGCCGAGGATCAATCGCTCCTGCTTGACGGCATCGGCTTCATCGGCGAGCTCGCGCTCGACGCCACAGTTCGACCGGTCACCGGCGTGCTGCCGATGGCACGTTGCCTCGTTGCAGCGGGGATCAAGCGGCTGGTAGTCGCCGTCGACAACGCGGAGGAGGCAGCACTCGCCGATGGGCTCGAGGTGCTCGGGGCACCATCGCTGCAGGCGTGCATTGAATATCTGCGTGGCGACCGGCCGCTGGTACGAGCCGTGCGCGACCCATCGCCCGCGCCGGGGGCACCCGAGCTCGACCTCGGAGCGGTGCGAGGGCAGGGTCAGGCGAAGCGCGCGCTCGAGATCGCCGCGGCGGGCGGCCACAACCTCTTAATGACAGGCCCGCCCGGAGCAGGCAAGACGATGCTCGCTCGGACGTTTCCATCGTTGCTCCCAGACCTGCAGCCGGACGCCGCGCTTGAGGTCGCTGCGCTCTACTCGCTGCGCGGCACGCTGCGCGAACGGCCGCCGACAACGCTGCGACCGCCCTTTCGCTCGCCGCACCACAGCATCTCGCGGGCCGGTCTCGTCGGCGGCGGCACCGGGCTGGCGCAGCCGGGCGAGATCAGCCTTGCGCACCGGGGAGTCCTCTTTATGGATGAGCTGTGTGAGTTCTCCCGCCAGCATCTTGAGGCGCTCCGGCAGCCCCTCGAGGAGCACACGGTCACGGTGGTGCGTGCCCGCGCGGCGGTGACGTATCCCGCTGACTTCATGCTCGTCGCGGCCTCCAACCCCTGCCCGTGCGGACACCTCGGCGACGCGCGCGGCTGCAGTTGTGAGCCACGCCAGCTGAGCGCGTATCAGGCCCGTTTGAGCGGGCCGATCAAGGACCGGATCGACCTCGTCGTCTCGGTGCCGCGTCAGGAATATCGCGAGATCTTCGACGGAGTCGATGAAGAGCCCTCGGCAGCGGTCCGGCTTCGCGTCGAGGCTGCACGCGCGCGACAGCACCTGCGCCCGGGATCCGGGAACGGCGCGCTCACCGGTCGCGAGATCCTCGCGGCGGCGTGTTCGACCGCCCCGGCGAGGCGTCTGCTCGCGCTGTCCGGCGAGCGGCTTCACCTCAGTGCGCGCGCATTCTTCCGCGTGCTGCGTGTCGCGCGAACCATTGCTGACCTCGCCGGCGACGATCGCGTCGGTGAGGACGCCCTGGCTGAAGCGCTGCACTACCGCATCGAGATGGCCGGCTGATGCTGGAGCCGCGCTGGATCACACGGGGATCCCCGGACTGGCCCGACCGTCTCGAGCATCTCGAGCGACCGCCGATCGGCTTCTGGCAGCTGGGCACGATTGCGCCAGCGTCGCCGTCGGTTGCCGTCGTGGGTTCCCGGCAGGCGACGTTCGGCGGCACGGACATCGCCCGAGCTATCGGACGGGATCTCGGCGCCGCCGGGATCCAGGTGGTGAGCGGCATGGCGCTCGGGATCGACGCGGCCGCTCATGAAGGAGCGCTGGAGGCCGGAGGTTCGACCATCGCGGTGCTCGGCTGCGGCATCGACGTGTGCTACCCACGCCGGCATGCGGCGCTTCGATCGCGCATCGCGGATTCGGGGTCGGTGATCACGGAGGAGTTCGAGGGAACGCCGCCCCTGAAATACAACTTCCCCAAGCGCAACCGGATCATCGCCGCGCTCGCGCATGCGGTCGTCGTGGTCGAGGCGACCGAACGGAGTGGCGCGCTCAGCACCGCGCGCTGGGCCGTCGACCTGGGACGTGAGGTGCTCGCCGTCCCCGGCTCGATCCGCGCCCGGCAGAGCAGCGGCACCAATCTCCTCATCCGCGACGGCGCCCGGCCATTCCTTGGCATCGGCGATCTCTTCGACGTCGTCGACGGCCTCCGCGAATCGGTGCCTGGGGGACGCTCACCCGTGCGCCGGATTCCCGACGGGGAGGGCTCGAGCGTTTCAGCCCACCTTTGCGGGAGATACTGGCACGCATGGGAACGCAGCCTGTCCACCCTGACCAGATCGGGGTTGCCCTCGCGCTCTCACCGTCCGTCGTCGCGGCCCGGCTCGGGGCGCTCGAGCTTGCCGGAGCCGTAATGTCCCTGCCCGGAGGCCTCGTGGCCCGTACCGTATAACCGGCGCCTGAGCCTCAAAGGAAAACAAACAAAGTGTCACGTCTGATCATCGTCGAGTTGCCGAGCAAGGCGAGAACGCTCGAGCGATTTCTCGGCAACGAGTACGTCGTTCGCGCGTCGATGGGGCACATCCGCGATCTGCCCAAATCCAAAACGGGCGTCGACATCGAGGGTGGCTTCGTACCCGAGTACGAGCTGATCCCCGGCAAGGAGAAGCAGATCCGCGAGCTGCGCGCTGCCGTCAAGAGTGCGTCATCGACACTGCTCGCAGCCGACCCCGATCGCGAGGGGGAGGCGATCGCGTGGCATCTGGCCCAGGCGTTGGGCCTTCGCGACCCGGATCGCATCGTCTTTCATGAGATCACCAAACTCGCGGTTGAGGCGGCCCTGGCCAGTCCCCGCAAGATCGATCGGTCGCTCGTCGCCGCACAGGAGGCCCGGCGCGTCATAGACCGCCTGGTCGGCTACGAGATCTCGCCGTTGCTCTGGCGCAAGGTGCGCAAGGGGCTGTCCGCCGGACGGGTTCAATCCGTCGCGGTTCGCCTCGTCGTCGACCGCGAGACGGAGATCGACGCGTTTGTCCCGGTCGAGTTGTGGACGATCGATGCTCTTCTTGTCAAAGATGGCAGCAACCCGTTCACCGCGCGCCTGGTTGGGAGACGCGGGGACAAGGACACGGCGGAGCGCGAAAAGCTCGAGCTCGGGACCGAGGCCGAGGCCAATGAGGTCATCGCCGCGCTCGGCCTTGACGACAAGGGCGCCGTCACCTCACTGACGCCGCGGTTCGTCGTCCGCTCGATCGAGGTCAAGGAGCGCTCGAGCCTGCCGCAGGCGCCGCACACCACGAGCACGCTGCAGCAGGATGCCAGCTCGCGCCTCGGGATGCCACCGAAGCGAGCGATGAGCATCGCGCAGCAGCTCTACGAAGGCGTCGAGCTCGGGAGCGCCGGATCGACCGGCCTCATCACCTACATGCGCACCGACTCGATCCGCATCAGCGACGCGGCCAAGGACGCAGCCAGGGCGCAGATCACGTCGTTGTACGGCAAGGACTACGTCGGCAGTGGCGCCGTCCGCGGCAAGAAGGCCGCCGTCAACGTGCAGGACGCGCACGAGGCGATCCGCCCCACGGACGTCAGCCGCACCCCGGATTCCGTATCCGAGTACCTGTCGCGTGACCAGTTGCGGCTGTACGACCTGATCTGGCGCCGCTTCGTCGCTAGTCAGATGAGCCCGGCCAAGTACCTGAACACGAGCGCGATGATCGACGCGGCGGATTACGTGTTCCGTGCCTCCGGATCGGTGGTCACCTTCGAGGGTTTCCAGAAGGTCTGGAAGCGCGAGGACGACAAGGACAAGGACACGACCTTGCCGCTGCTCGCCGAACAGGAAGCGCTGAAGTGCGTCGAGATCACGTCGGAGCAGCACTTCACGCAGCCGCCGCCCCGGTACACCGAGGCGACGCTCATCAAGGAGCTCGAGGAACGCGGCATCGGGCGTCCGTCGACGTACGCGGCGACGATCGAGGTCATCCAGGAGCGTCAGTACGTGAAGCAGGTGGAGCGCCGTCTCCACCCGACGGAGCTTGGCAAGACCGTGGACGCCGTGTTGCGCCAGAACTTCCCGAGCATCGTCGATGTCGCGTTTACCGCGGATCTTGAAAAGCGCCTCGACTCCATTGAGGAGGGGACGCGCGAGTACGAGCCCACGGTTCGCGAGTGGTACGAGCCGTTCGCCGAGACAGTCGAGCGCGCCGAGCGCTCGATGGAACGCGTTCGCGTTCCGGCGCGCGAGACTGGAGAAGAATGCCCCGAGTGCGAGATCGGCCGTCTCGTCGTCCGCGAGGGCAAGTTCGGCGAGTTCGTCGGCTGCTCCCGCTTTCCGGAGTGCACGTACATCAAGGACCGGAAGAAGAGCGAGGCCGTCGCGACCGGTGAGCTCTGCCCGATCTGTGAGAAGCCGCTGGTCACCCGTCAGGGCAGGCGCGGGCCGTTCGTCGGCTGCTCGGGCTACCCGAGCTGCACGTACATCAAGGGCGACAGCCCGCCTGCCGGCGCCGAAGCCGAGGGCGCGGAGCCCGAGGTACTCGGCAACTGCCCCACGTGCGGCAAGCCGTTGCGCCGTCGCAGCGGCCGGCGTGGATCGTTCGTCGGCTGCTCGGGATACCCGGACTGCAAGTACATCCAACCGGGTGCCCCGGGAGCTCGGCCAGCTGGACCGGCACCCGAGCCGACCGGCGAAGCATGCCCCGACTGCTCGAAACCGCTGGTGACCCGCCAGGGTCGGTACGGCCCGTTTATCAGCTGTTCCGGATACCCGGCCTGCAAGTACCGGCCACCGAAGACCGCGACCGCATGACGCCTGCACACGCGACAACGGTCGTGGCGGTGCAACGCAACGGGCGCGTCGCCGTCGCCGGCGACGGACAGGTGACCGTGGGCGACATCGTCATGAAGGCGCGCGCCTCGAAGGTCCGGCGCCTCCATCACGGACAGGTCGTCTGCGGATTCGCCGGTGCAGTCGCGGACGCGCTGACGCTGTTCGACAAGTTCGAGCAGCACCTCGACAAGCACCAGGGCAACCTGGTGCGCGCGGCGATTGGCCTCAGCAAGGAGTGGCGCACCGATAAATATCTGCGCCGTCTCGAAGCGATGCTCATCGTCGCCGACGCCAACCGAATCCTGCTGTTGAGCGGTGACGGCGAGGTCATCGAACCGGACGACGACGCGGGCGTCGTCGCCATCGGCAGCGGCGGACCGTATGCGCAGGCGGCGGCTGCCGCACTGCTCGAGAACACCGACCTCGACGCGGAGGAGATCGCGCGCCGCGCACTGCTCATCGCCGCACGGCTCTGCATCTATACCAACGACAACATCACCGTCGAGACCCTGGACACCGCAGTGCCGGCACCCGCCGTGGCAAGCACCGAGTGAGCACTGCCATGGCGCTCGAACCGGTGCCCGAAGACAAGCCGGAGCCTCGCGCGCCGCACGACCTCATCGAGGCCGTGGCCGGCGAGACGCTTCGCCCCGCCGAGGTGGTGCGCCGTCTTGACGAATACATCATCGGCCAGCACGAGGCGAAGCGATCCGTCGCGATCGCGCTGCGCAACCGCGTCCGGCGGCGGATGCTCAGCGACGACATGCGCAACGAGGTGCTGCCCAAGAACATCCTCATGATCGGCCCGACCGGCGTCGGCAAGACGGAGATCGCGCGGCGCGTTGCGCGTCTCACCGAGTCGCCCTTCATCAAGGTGGAGGCGACGAAGTTCACCGAGGTCGGCTACGTCGGCCGCGATGTCGAGTCCATCGTCCGCGACCTCCTCGAGCAGACCATCACCGAGTTGCACGAGGACCGTATCGCCGAAGTCGAGACGCGAGCCCGCGGGCTTGCCGACGCTCGTCTGCTCGAGACGCTGCACGAAGCCGATGAGCGGCAGCGAGCGACCCGCAAACCCGAGGATGCTTCGGCACCGGACGCTGCGCAGACCGCTGCCGAGGCACGACGGAGCCGCGAACGGCGCCGGCGGCTCGGGCGGCGTCTCGCGGCCGCATCGCTCGAGAACGCGATGGTCGAGATCGAGGTGGAGGAGCCCTTCCAGCCCGCGTTCGAGGGGTTCACCGGCACCGGCCTCGAGGAGGTCGGCGTCTCGCTCTCCGACTTCTTCTCGCAGCTTGCACCACCGCGCAAGCGCAAGAAGCTCATGTCGGTCGCCGACGCGCGCGACGTGCTCGTCGACGAGGAGACCGATCGCCTCATCGACATGGACCGCGTCTACGACGACTTCGATCCGGCTCGTCGAGGATTCCGGCGTGGTCTTCATCGACGAAGTCGACAAGATCTGCGGCCCGGCGTCGGATCGCGGCCCCGACGTGAGCGGGGAGGGGGTGCAACGCGACCTGCTCCCGATCCTCGAAGGCTCGACGGTGCACACCCGCTACGGGCCGGTGCGCACCGACCACGTCCTCTTCATCGCGGCGGGCGCGTTTACCGCGGCGCGTCCCTCCGACCTCATCCCCGAGTTCCAGGGGCGTTTCCCGATTCGTGTCGAGCTGAAGCCGCTCAGCGAGGACGATCTCGTGCGTATCCTCACCGAACCGGGCAACGCGCTCACGCGGCAGTACGCCGCGCTCCTCGGCACCGAACGGGTGACGCTCGACTTCACGCCGGACGGCATCCGCGAGCTCGCCGCCCAGGCATACCGGGTCAACGAGGAGGACGAGAACCTCGGCGCTCGCCGCCTCTTCACGATCATGGAGAAGGTGCTCGAGGACGTCTCCTTCGACGCCGAGGACCTCGCCGACACGACCGTCGTCATCGACTGCGGCATACGTCGGGAAGCGGCTCGGGGATCTCGTCGGCAACCAGGACCTCCGCCGCTACGTCCTCTAGCGCCGCATCCGGGCGCCAGGTGTAGGCGGCAGGCGGGGCTGGTACACTCGGGTCATCTCACACGTTCGGTTTCACGCGGCCGGCGGGTGCCTGGTGTCCCCAGGTCGCCGTCGCGGTTCACCCCGAGCGGAGGCACCACACCACCCCAACAGGAGCGACCGCCCATGCCGGCAGCAACACTGCGCCAGCTGCTGGAGGCCGGAGTTCACTTCGGCCACCAGACCAGCCGGTGGAATCCCCGGATGCGCCCGTACATCTTCACGGCGCGCAACGGCATCCACATCATCGACCTCGAGCAGACCCAGAAGCAGCTCGATGTCGCCTGCGATTACCTGAGGAAGGTCGTCGCCGACGGCCAGAAGGTGCTGTTCGTCGGCACCAAGAAGCAGGCCCAGGACGTCATCGAGGAGGTCTGCCGCAACACCGGCCAGGCCTACGTCACCCATCGCTGGATGGGCGGCATGCTCACCAACTTCACGGTCATCCAGCGCCGCCTCCGCAGGCTCGCGGAGTTGCGCGTCATGCAGTCCAAGGGCGACTTCGAGCGGATGAGCGGCAAGGAGGCCAACGACGCCAAGGACGATCTCGAGCGCCTCGAGAACAACTTCGCGGGCATGGCCGACATGAAGCGTGTCCCCGGTGCGGTCTTCGTCATCGACTGCAAGAAGGAGCACATCGCGGTCAACGAGGCGAACAAGCTCGGGATCCCGATCGTCGCCATTGTTGACACCAACTGCGACCCGGACGACATCCAGGTTGTCATCCCCGGGAACGACGACGCGATGCGCAGCTGCCGTTTGATCGTCACGGCGATCGGGCAGGCAATCACCGAGGGCCTTCAGCAGCTGACCGAGCGCGAGATGCTGGAACGCCAGGAGGCTGAGAAGCGCGAGCGCGAGGCGGCCGCAGCAGCCGAAGTCGCGGCGGCGCTTGCCGCTGAGGCCGCAGCCGCTGATGCGGCGCACGCCGACGCGATCGCCGCCGAGGCTGCTGCAGCAGAACCGGCTGCGGACGCCGCCGAGGTTCCGGCGGTGGCAGCGGCTGCCGCGTCTGGTGCGGAGGAGAAGGCCTGATGGCCGACGTCACCGCTGCAATGGTCAAGACCCTCCGCGAGCGCACCGGCGCGGGGATGATGGACTGCAAGCGCGCGCTCGTCGAGAGCGACGGCGACATGGACAAGGCCGAGGACTGGTTGCGCGCCAAGGGGATCTCGCGCGCGCAGGCAAAAGCCGGGCGCGGGACGAACGAGGGCATCGTCGATGCCTACATCCACCAGGCAGGCGGCATCGCCAAGCAGGGAGCGCTCATCGAGCTCAACTGCGAGACGGATTTCGTCGCCAAGACCGACGACTTCAAGCATCTCGCGCACACGCTCGCGCTCCAGGTCGTGGGCGCCGCGCCGACCTACGTGCGTCGCGAGGACGTCCCTGCCGACGTCGTCGATCGCGAGCGCGCCGTCTACCGCGAGCAGGTCAAGGACAAGCCCGAGAACATTGTCGAGAAGATTCTCACGGGCAAGCTCGATGCCTTCTATGCTCAGATCTGCCTGCTCGAGCAGCCGTGGATCAAGGACGACAAGAAGAAGGTTGGTGACCTCGTGACCGAGGCGATCGCAAAGCTCGGCGAGAACATCTCGGTGGCGCGCTTCGCCCGGTTCGCGGTCGGCGCCGACAGTGCCGACGAAGACGGCGCAAACGCGACCGCGCAAGAGTGAGCCTCGGAGTCACGAACGTGGTGCTCGCCGAGGAACCGGATCGCGCGCGTGACGGCCGCCGTCCTGTCTTCGGAAGGGTCATCCTCAAGCTCGGCGGGGAAGCGCTGCTCGGGACAGCCGGATACGGCATCGACTATGGCGCGGCGCAACACATCGCCGAGCAGATCACGCACATCGTCGAGCGCGGCGTGCAGGTCGCGATCGTCGTGGGCGGCGGCAACATCGTGCGTGGCATGGAAGCGAGCCAGCACGGCATCGACCGCGTCACCGCCGACTACATGGGCATGCTCGCGACAGTGATCAACGCGCTCGCATTGCGTGACGCCATCGAGCATTTCGGCATCGAAGTCCGGCTGCAGAGCGCGATCGCGATGTCGCAGGTGGCTGAGCCGTTCATCCCACGGCGGGCGATCCGTCACCTCGAGAAGGGTCGTCTCGTCATCCTCGCGGCGGGAACCGGGAATCCGTTCTTCACCACTGACACCACGGCCGCGCTCCGCGCGGTCGAGATCGGCGCCGACGTGCTCCTCAAGGCGACCAAGGTCGACGGGATCTACAGCGCGGATCCGAACAAGGTGAGTGATGCGACGCGGCTGTCGACGCTCACCTACATGGACGTGCTCAATCGCGGGCTCGCCATCATGGACAGCACCGCCGTGACACTCTGCATGGACAACCGCATGCCCATCATCGTGTTCGACCTCTTCACCGACGGCAACGTCGAACGGGTCATCCTCGGAGACCAGATCGGGACCCGCGTCGATGCCGAGGGCGCCGGCGCATGAGCGACCGCGAGAAATCCGAGGATCCGTCCGAACAGATCGCGGCGCGCATCGCCGACGCCAACCAGCGCATGGAGAAGAGCGTCGAGGCGTTGCATCGCGACCTCATGACCATCCGGACCGGGCGCGCATCGCCGGCATTGCTCGAGCGTCTCCATGTCGACTACTACGGCGCACAGACCCCACTGCAGAGCCTCGCCGGCATCAGCGTCCCGGAGGCGAGCCTGCTCGTCATCGCGCCGTACGATCGCAGCTCGCTCGGCGCCATTGAGAAGGCGATTCAGAAGAGCGACCTCGGGCTCAACCCGAGCAACGACGGCCAGGTGATCCGGGTCGCGATCCCGCAGCTGACCGAGGAGCGTCGCAAGGACCTCGTCAAGGTCATCCATCGCAAGGCCGAGGAGTCGCGCGTCGCGGTACGCAACATCCGCCGCGACGAGGTCGACCATCTGCGCCGCGTCGAGAAAGAGGGCCACGTGAGCAAGGACGAGGTGGCCACCAAGCTCATCGACGTCCAGAAGATCACCGATCAGTTCATCGCGCGCATCGACGACGCAGCGCAGCGCAAGGAGACGGAGATCCTCGAGGTCTGACGCAGGCCGGACCCGAAACGGCCGCAGCTGTCACCCCGTTCTGACCCCGAGCACCATGCAGCACCCACCCGCACCCGCCGCAATCCCGCTTCCGGCACGGGCAGACCTGCCGCGGCACATCGGCATCATCATGGACGGGAACGGGCGGTGGGCACGCCAGCGCCACCTCCCACGCATCGCCGGGCACCGTGCCGGCGTTCGCGTCATCCGTCCGGTGATGGAAGCCTGTCATCAGGCGGGCGTCCACATCCTCACGCTCTATGCGTTCAGCACGGAGAACTGGCAGCGCCCGCGGACTGAGGTGAGCGCGCTCATGAAGCTCTTCGGCGACACCATCGACCGCGAGGTCGGTGAGCTTCACGAGAACGGCGTCCAGATCCGGGTGTTCGGCGATCGTTCGCGATTGAGCCCGTCGCTGCAGGCCAAGGTAGCGCAGGCCGAGACGCTCACCGCCAACGACACATCGGCAATCCTCAATGTGGCCATCAACTACGGCGGCCGCGGCGAGATCGTGGCCGCGATACGTCAGCTGGCCGGCTCGGGTGCCGACCTTCGCGAACTCGACGAGGCCACGCTGAGCCAGGCCCTGTACACCGGCGGCCTGCCGGATCCGGACTTGATCGTGCGCACGGCGGGGGAGCTTCGGATCAGCAACTTCCTGCTCTGGCAGGCCGCCTATGCGGAGCTGTACGTGACCGACACCCTCTGGCCCGACTTCGGCGAGAGCGCCATTCACGACGCGCTCTACGACTTCTCGTGCCGGGAGCGGAAGTTCGGGACGGTTCCAGACGGCAGCATCAACTCGGGACACGTCACGCCGGCGCGATGAACCTCGCACTGAGGGTGGTCTCGGGGCTGATCCTGCTCGCGGTGCTGGGTGCGGCCCTCTGGGTCGGCACCGCCGCCCTCGCGGTCTTCGTCAGCGTGGGCGCGCTCATCGGCGCGTGGGAGCTTCGCGACCTCCTCGGGCGGATCGGGACCCGGCCTCCGGCCTGGCTCATCCTCCCGCTCACCGTCTTTCTGGCGATCCGCTTCGTCCTCCCTGCCTCGGACATGGCGACCGACTGGGCGTTCGCCGCCGCGGCGGTTGTCGGCCTCCTCGTCGGCCTCGGCGCGCGCGAGAGCTTCGCCGGCTGGGCGGCGGCCGTCGGGGGCGCTGCGTACATCGGCCTCTGCCTCGGATTCTGGATCGCGCTCTACCGCTGGCACGCTCCCGATCCGAACCACTTCGGGCTTCGTCTCGTCGTCCTGGCGCTCGCCGGCTCCGTCCTCGGCGACACCGCCGCCTACTTCGTCGGCTCAGCGATCGGCAGGCATCGATTCTTCCCGTCGATCTCGCCGCGCAAATCCGTCGAGGGGGCCGTCGCCGGCGCGGTTGCGTCCGTGCTCGTCGGGGCGCTCGCCGGACCCTGGTTGATCGGGATCAGCGTCCCGCGCGGCGCGCTCCTCGGCGTGCTCATGGCGGTCGCGGCCCAGGGAGGGGATCTGGTCAAGTCAGCCCTGAAGCGTCAGGCCGGCGTCAAGGATTCGGGCACCCTGATCCCCGGACACGGCGGACTGCTCGATCGCGCCGATAGTCTCGTGCTGCTTGCCCCAGTCGTATATTGCTACTTGAAGCTGATCGCGTTCCCGTAACTGCGGCGAAAGTAGCAGCGTGCTCTGATCTACTCCGTACTGAGGCTATCTGCGCACAAGTGACCAACACCACGTCCCGCCGCCGAGTCGTCCTCCTTGGCGCAACCGGATCGATCGGCAGACAGGCCTGCGACGTCATCGCGCGCTTTCCTGACCGGTTCGAGTTGGTCGGCGTCGTGGGTGGGAGTGATGCGGTGGCGCTCGCAGCGGTCGCGGCCCAGTTCGGCGTGGAGCGAGTAGCACTCGTGAACCCGGCGCCCGGCGCGTCGCTGCCTCCCGGCTGCGCCGTCGGTATGGACGCTGCATGCGAGATCGCCGCAATGGAGGCGGACGTGGTGTGCGTCGCCATCACCGGCGCCGCTGCACTACGGCCGACGCTCGCCGCGATCGACGCGGGCGCGACCGTCGCCACCGCGACCAAAGAGGTCCTCGTCATGGCCGGCGAGCTCGTTCGCGCTCGCGCATCCAAGTCGGCGGCGCACATCATCCCCATCGACAGCGAGCATTCGGCGCTCTGGCAGTGTCTGCGCGGGGAGGACCGCGACTCCGTCGCCCGGCTCGTGCTCACTGCCAGCGGCGGACCCTTTCTGCGCCGGCCGCTCGACGCGTTTGCGTCCATCACGGCAGCCGAGGCGCTCGCGCACCCCACGTGGAACATGGGACCGAAGGTCACCATCGACTCGGCGACGATGATGAACAAGGGGCTCGAGGTTATCGAGGCGCATTTCCTGTTCGACACGCCCTACGAGATGATCGATGTGGCGATCCATCCGACAAGCATCGTGCACAGTTGGGTGGAGTTCCACGACGGCGCGGTCGTCGCGCAGATGGGTGTTCCTGACATGCGTGTCCCAATCGCGCTGGCGCTCGCGGACGGCATCCGGCTCCCGGGCGTGGCACCGCGCCTCGACCTGCGCGACGTTTCGCCGCTCGAATTCCTCCCGGTCGACGGCGTCCGGTTTCCTGCCGTGGCGCTCGCGCGTGCGGCTGGGGAGCGGGGTGGCCTCGCGCCGTGCGTGCTCAACGCAGCCAACGAGGAGGCTGTCACCGCGTTCACCGAGGGACGGTGCCGCTTCGACGAGATCGTGCCCCTCGTGGGTGACGCGCTCGCGGCCTTCGATGATCGCGGTGTGCTCAACCTCGATGATGTGCTCGCAGCCGACGCCTGGGCTCGCGACCACGTGCGTACCGGCGCCGCGGCCGGAGCGGGTGTGTCGTGACCCAGTTCCTGCTCTATGCCGGCGCATTCATCCTCGTCCTCGTCACCGTGATCACCGTCCATGAGGGTGGTCACTTCGTCGTCGGCAAGCTCTCGGGCATCAAGGTCGAGGAGTTCTCGGTCGGCTTCGGACCGAAGGTCTACTCGAAGACCATCGGCGAGACCCTCTACGCCGTGCGCGCCATCCCCGCGGGTGGTTTCGTGCGCATGGCCGGCATGCTCGGCCTCGTCGGTGAGGCGGACGCGGGCGAACGCAACTTCTATCGCGCGAGCAAGCCGCGGCGATTCGCCACGGTGGCGGCCGGCATCTTCGCGAACTTCATCCTCGGCGGGGTCATCTTCGCGATCGTCGACATGCAGCCGACGCCCTACGCGTACGACACCCACGCCGCGTCCGGTATCGCCGGATTGCGCAACGGCGACGTCATCCTTGCGCTGAACGGGCATGTCATCCGTCAGGACAACCTCACGGATGTCACCACCGACCTGCACAAGGCGACTGCCGAGAGTCAGGGCAACCCGATCACCGTCGCGTATCAGACATCCGACGGCCACATCCACACGACGGTGCTGACGCCGCGTCTGACGATCTCCAACATCCTCACTGATCAGTCGACGATCGGCGGCGGCAAGCTGCCACAGGGAAGCCTCGTCGTCACCACGATCAACGGTCAGCCGGCGGGTACCGGCGACCCCGCGCAGCTCCTCGGCGGCGGGAGCCCGGTGACGATATCGGGGTACCGCCAGAACTCGGACGGCTCCGTGAACATCCGCTTTACCGACGTCACCGTGTCCGGCATCCAGGACGGCTACCCGACGGAGAACGCGATCAAGGTCTCGTGGATCATGGGGGTGATCCCCGGATTCAGCGGTATGACGTTCCCTGCCGCGGTCGCCAGCGGCTTCACGGCGATCCCCGGCTTCATCGGCGCCGAGTTCTCCGGCATCTACGACCTGATCGTCCATCCGCCGCCCGGCGGCGTCAACGGACCGCAGGGGTTCACTGGGCCGGTCGGCATCGCGCAGGAAACCGCGACCGCAACGAACAACGGCTTTCTCGGGCCGAACGGTCTGCTCTGGTGGATCGGCTTCATCAGCATGAACCTCGGATTCGTGAACATGCTGCCGATACCGTTTCTCGACGGTGGCAAACTCCTCTTCATCCTCATCGAATCGGTCCGCAGGCGCCGGCTCAATCCGAAGGTCGAAGCGGCCATCACCGCGGTGGGACTGGCGGTCATCGTCGTTTTCGCGGTGTATGTCACCATCGGAGACGTGACCAGGTTATGAGCGAATTGACCCCTTCGACCCAACCCCAGCGACGCAAGACGGTGCCGGTTCGAGTCGGCAACGTGGTCATCGGCGGCGCTGCGCCGATCGCTGTGCAGACGATGACCAAGACCCAGACCGAGGATGCGGCCGCGACGATCGCGCAGATCCAGCGCGCGGCGCAGGCGGGTGCGGACATCATCCGGGTCACGTGCGACACGCGCGACGCTGCCGCGTCGCTGCACGAGATCGTCCGCGAGTCGCCGATCCCGGTCGTGGCGGACATCCACTACGACGCGCCGCTCGCGCTGCTCGCGCTCGAAGCGGGTGTGCACTGTCTTCGCCTCAATCCCGGCAACATCACCGACAGCGCCAAGGTCGCCGACATCGCGCGCGAGGCCAAGGCTCGTGGTGTGCCGATCCGCATCGGCGTCAACGCCGGGAGCATCCCGCAGCGCAAGGACCTCACGCGCGGACGCGGGGGGACGATCGACGAGATCGCCGCGAACATGGTCGCCGCCGCATTGAGCCACATCCGCGTCCTCGAGGAGCTCGACTTCCGCGATATCAAAGTCTCGCTGAAGGCGAGTGACGTGCTCACGAATGTCGCCGCCAACCGCGCGTTCGTGGCGCTCGGCAACCGCTATCCGCTGCATCTCGGCCTCACCGAAGCGGGACCGGTGGACACCGGCAGCATCAAGAGCGCGCTCGGCATCGGGTTGCTCCTCGCCGAAGGCATCGGCGACACGATTCGCGTCTCACTCGTCGGCTCGCCCGAGGAGGAGGTGCGCGTCGCGCGCCAGATCCTCGCCAACCTGCAGGAACGCGGCGACGGCCCCAACCTGGTCGCCTGTCCGACGTGCGGCCGTCTCGAGATCGACATGGTCCCGATGGTCGCGCAGGTCGCCAAGGCACTCGAGGGTGTGAAGCGGACCATCACCGTGTCAGTCATGGGCTGCGTCGTCAACGGCCCCGGCGAGGGGATGCACGCGGATATCGGCATCGCCGGCGGCAAGCAGAAGGGCATCCTCTATCGCAACGGCAAAGTGGTCTCGACGCTCCCCGAGGGCGAGTTGCTGTCGAAGCTGCTCGCGGAATTGCACGAGATTGCCGAGGAAGACGCGCGATACATCGCGGAGGGAAAGCCACTCCCGGTCGGATTGAGCGAGCGCGAGGGCGTCCTCACGTAGACTGCTCCGCCATGGCCGACGAAAAGCGGATCACGGCGCAGAGCGAGGATTTTGATCGCTGGTACACGGACGTCGTCCGTCGTGCCGAGCTTGCGGACTACTCGCCGGTGCGCGGCTGCATGGTCATCCGGCCATACGGTTTTGCCTTGTGGGAGAACATCCAGCGCGCGCTCGACGACATGATCAAGCGCACGGGCCACGAGAACATGTACTTCCCGCTCTTCATCCCGGAGTCATATCTCCAGAAGGAGGCGGACCACGTCGAGGGCTTTGACCCGCAGGTCGCGTGGGTGACCCGGGGCGGCGGCAAGGACCTCGAGGAACGCCTTGCGGTGCGTCCGACGAGCGAGACGATCATCTGCTCGATGTACGCCGACTGGATCCATTCGTGGCGCGATCTTCCCGTGAAGATCAACCAGTGGTGCAACGTCGTGCGCTGGGAGCACCGCACGCGACTCTTCCTGCGCACCACGGAATTCCTGTGGCAGGAAGGCCACACGTTCCATCAGCTCGACAGCGAGGCAGCGGAAGAGGTGGACACGATGCTCGACTGCTATCGCGAGCTCACTGAGGACTGGCTTGCAATCCCCGTCATCAAGGGCCGCAAGACGGAGTCGGAGAAATTCCCGGGCGCGCGCTACACCGTGAGCATCGAGGCGATGATGTCCGACGGGTGGGCGCTGCAGTCAGGCACCTCGCATCATCTCGGTCAGAACTTCACGCGCGCGTACGGCATTGCCTACAGCGATCGCGACAACCAGCGCCAGCATCCATTTCAGACGTCGTGGGGCCTGTCGGCACGCACGGTCGGCGCGGTGATCATGGCGCACGGTGACGACATGGGCCTCATCCTGCCGCCGAAAGTCGCGCCGATCCAGGTCATCGTCGTGCCGATCACGCGCAGCAACGACGAGGCTGGCGCCGCGGTGGTGGAGGAGGCCGTGACCCGGATCGAGCAGGAGTGCCCCCCGGGAGTCCGGCTGCGCATCGACCGCCGCGAGGGGATGCGCCCTGGCGAGAAGTACGCGCACTGGGAGTTGCGCGGTGTGCCATTGCGCGTGATCGTCGGCGCCAAGGACCTCGCTGACGGCAACGTCACCGTCGTGCATCGCGTCGACGGGACCCAGGAGGTACGTTCGATTGCGGGCCTCGCGGCGGCGCTTCCCGAGTTGCTCGCCGCAACGCAAACCGCGATTTACGAGCGAGCCAAGCAGCGGCTCGCGGAGCGCAGCGTCGACGCCGCGACGATCGAGGAGCTGCAGGCTGCGTTTGCCGAGCGGCCGGTGTTCGCGACAGTGCCCTTCTGCAACACACCCGCCTGCGAGGACGCCGTCAAGGCTGCGGTGCATGCGCTCACGGTCCGCGTCCTTCGTGCGGATCGCCCCGGCGACGGACAACCGTGCATCGCCTGCGGCGAGCCCGCCGAGTTCACCGCGCTCCTCGCCCGCTCCTACTGACGCGACGCCTCAGGACTGTCGACCGCGATCCGTTTGAGGTGTGCCCAGAACGCCTCGACGGCGGGCGTGTGCAGGTCGCGCCGGCGCGCCGCCGCGAAGGATTGCGAGACGCTCCGCCCCGGCAGCGGGATGATGACGAGCCGCCCGGCGTCGAGGTCCTGCTCGACGACGGAGCGCGGCATCGCCGCAAAGCCGAGACCGGCGAGGAGCGCCGCGTGCAGCGCGCCCTCCTCGAGCTCGAGGGTGTTCTCAGGATCGACATGGGAACCCAGGGCATGGGTGGCGAGCGCCTCGGTGGCACTGCCTCGCTCGTGGGCGAGATGGCGATGGGTGACCAGGTCGCGCACGGCGGTCTTGCTGGAGGCCAGCGGGTGATGCGCCGCCACCACGGTGACCAGCTGCGTGTGCTCGAGCACGACGGTCTCGACGCCGGGAACGCGGACGGATGATCCCGCCAGGATGATGTCGGCGCGGCCCTCGATGAGCATGTTCACGAGCGAGCGCATCGGCGCCAGCGCAAGGCGGACGTTGATCTCGGGATGCTCGGCGACGAACGGCGCCAGCCAGCCGGAGAGGCGATGCGCGCCCATGACGCGCCCGGCGGCGACGGTCAGCTCACCACGCTCGAAGGCGAGATATCCGGCCCGCAACTCCTCGATCTGGCCGACGTCCTCGAGCACCCTGACCGCCAGCTGACGGAGTGCCCGTCCGACATCGGTGAGCTGGACGTTGCGGCCGACCCGCTGGAGGAGCGGCAGGCCGAGGGTCGCCTCGAGCCGGCGGACGACGCCGCTGACGGAGCCCTGCGAGAGGCCGAGCGCTTCGGCCGCTGCGGTGACATGCTCGCGTTCGGCGACCGCGAGAAACGTGTGCAGCTGGTCGAGCGTGACCCGAGGTCGAGGATGCCGTGGCCGGGCCTGCGACGTTCGCATCGCGGCGTTAGCCGCGAGACGCAGGTTCGGGGAGGAGTCCGCTCGCCTCGATGGCCGCCAGCACGTCTGCGACCGATTCATCGACTGTCTGCGTCCCGCTGTCGACGATGACATCGGGGGCGTCGGGCGCCTCGTACGGATCGGATACGCCGGTGAAGTGATCGATCTCGCCGGCGAGCGCCTTCTTGTACAGGCCCTTCACGTCGCGCTCGGAGAGCACGTCGATGGAGCAGCGCACGTAGACCTCGACGAACCGGCCGATCTTCCTGCGCACCTCGGCGCGGGTATCCGCATACGGGGAGATCGCCGCCGTGATCGCCACCACGCCGTTGCGGGTGAGGAGCTCGGCGACGAAGCCGATGCGGCGGATGTTGATGTCGCGGTCTTCCTTGCTGAACCCGAGGCCCGCGCTCAGCGTCTGGCGTACCTCGTCACCGTCGAGCACCTCGACGCGATGGCCCTGCTCGCGGAGGGCTGTGGCGACTCGCTGGCCGATCGTCGATTTGCCGGCACCGGACAACCCGGTGAACCAGATGGTCAGGCCGCCTCATGGGGCCACCGCGGCGGCCTGAGCGTACGCGGCGCGGAGAATCTCCGCGACTTCCGGGCGGGTGAACTCGTGGGGGATGGCGTCTCCTCGGGTGAGCATCTCGCGAACGCGGGTCCCGCTGAGGATCACGCGGTCGTCGGCGCCGTGTGGGCATGTCTTGGTGCTGGCCATGCCCTCGCAGGCCTTGCAGTAGAAGGTGTGTTCGAACTTGTACGCCTCGAAGCCGAGACGGTCGGCGCCGCCGAGCTCATCGAACAGCGTCTGGGCGTCATACGTGCCGTAGTAATTGCCGACACCGGCAGCATCGCGGCCGATGATGAAGTGCGTGCAGCCGTAATTCCGGCGGACCTGGCCGTGATAGATCGCCTCACGCGGTCCGGCGTAGCGCATCGCGCCGGGGAAGATGCCGAGCACGACGCGATTGGCGGGGTAGTAGCCGTCGAGAAGGACGCGATAGCAGTCCATGCGGACCTCGAAGGGGACGTCGTCGCCCTTTGTCGCGCCCGACAGCGGATGCAGGAGCAGCCCGTCGACCTGCTCCAGGGCCACCTTGGTGAGGTACTCGTGGGCGCGATGCACGGGATTGCGCGTCTGAAATCCCACGACCGTCGACCAGCCGCGCTCCTTGAACGCTGCGCGCGTCTCGGCCGGTGTGGACGGGACGTCGCCTGCCGGCTGCGGCGCGACCCTGATCGCGCCTGCGACCACGGTCGGGACCCTGCGCGAACAGCGCGGCGACCCCGGGATGCGCCTGGTCGGTGGTGCGATACACCTCGCTCGCCTCTCGCTCGAGATCGCGATCGAACACCTCATCGACGGTGATGACGCCCGACAAGACGGTTGTCATCGTCGCGGAGCGCGACCACCGAACCTTCCTTGAGGCCACGTCCCTCGTCACCGACGGGCAGGGTGATCGGCAGCGTCCACGCGGTGCCGTCTGCGAGCTCGGCTCGCTCGACAACGCTCTCGTAGTCGCTGCGACTCTGGAAGCCGGTCAGCGGCGAATATGCGCCGCTGCCGAGCAGCGCGAGCGTCTGCGGCAGCAGTTGCGCGAGATATGCAACGACGTCAATTGCGCTGCGCGCGCATCGAAGTCTGCAAGCTCGTCAGCGCTCATCAGCAGATCGACGAGCGTTCCACCCAGCGGTGAAACGAGGTCCGTCTCAGCCGGCTGGGGCGCGCGTGATTCCGAGGTCATTTTGGCCAGTTTACCGGGAAGACCCTTCCAGACCGTCTGCCGTCACAGCGCGCGTGACCAAGCGTGGGGTCGATCAACAGTTTGGCCACGAATTGGAAACTGGTTGCGCCACTTGCGCGGCGCGCGTATGCGATTGCGCGCGATTTCGGAGCGTTTGATCCTGCGGGTCCGGCTCTACACTCGTTAAGGCAGTGCCCATCACCGAGCTCATGGAGCGCATCGACTACCTCCCCGAGGATGACCGGGCTGCGATTCGTCGCGCCTTCGACGTCGCCGATCGAGCGCATGCCGGGCAGTCCCGCCTGACGGGCGAGGCGTACATCGAGCATCCGCTGGCGGTCGCCGGCATCCTCGCCGACCTCCGCCTCGATCCCGAGACCGTCATGGCCGCGCTGCTCCATGACACGGTCGAGGACACGACCGTCACCCGTGAAGAGGTCCGCGAGCTCTTCGGCGAACAGGTCGCCAAGCTCGTCGACGGCGTCACGAAGCTCGGCAAGATCCACGTGCGCAGTGCCGAGGAGCATCAGGCGGAGAACATTCGCAAGATGCTCGTCGCCATGGCCGAGGACATTCGCGTCGTCCTCATCAAGCTCGGCGACCGCCTCCACAACATGCGCACCGTCAGCGCGCACACCTCGGAGCGGCGCTTGCGGATCAGTCGCGAAACCCTCGACATCTATGCGCCACTGGCGCATCGACTCGGCATCTGGGAGATCAAGGGCGAGCTCGAGGATCTTGCCTTCGTGCAGCTCGACCCGGACAACTATCAGTTGATCGAAGCGCGGCTCGCCAGCACCCGTGAGCAGCGCGACGAATTCGTCCGTGACGTCACCGAGATTCTCGCTCGCGAGTTCGCGCCGCTCGGTGTGCATGCCGAGATCTCCGGCCGCACCAAGCACATGTACAGCATCCACGAAAAGATGGTGCGAGGGCAGAAGGAATTCGGCGAGATCTACGACATCATCGCCATCCGCGTCCTCGTCGATTCCATCAAGGATTGCTACGGCGCGCTCGGCATCGTGCACTCCCTGTGGAAACCGTTGCCGGGCCGCTTCAAGGACTACATCGCGATGCCCAAGGGCAACGGCTATCAGTCGTTGCACACCACCGTGCTGTCGCACACGGGCGAACCGATGGAGGTGCAGATCCGCACGCAGGAGATGCACGAGACCTCGGAGTACGGCGTCGCCGCGCACTGGCGGTACAAGGGGCCGCAGGACGGCGGACGCATCGACGAGCGCTTCACCTGGCTGCGCCTGCTCATGGACTGGCAGAAGGAAGTGCTCGACGCCGAAGCGTTTGTCAATACCGTCAAAGTCGACATCTTCCAGGACGAGGTCTTCGTGTTCACCCCGCGTGGCGACGTGCGCTCGCTGCCGCAGGGCTCGACGCCGGTGGACTTCGCGTACCGCATTCACACCGACGTCGGCCACGCGTGCATCGGCGCCAAGGTGAACGGGCGCATGGTGCCGCTCGATCACCGCCTCGAGAACGGCGAGATCGTCGAAGTGCTCACCACCAAAGGCGCGCACGGCCCCTCGCGCGACTGGCTCAACTTCGTCAAGACCTCGAGCGCACGCGAAAAGATCCGGCAGTGGTTCAAGCGCGAGCGCCGCGACGAGAACATCCAGAAGGGCCGGGAGATGCTGGACAAGGAGTTCCGGCGCCTGCGGCAGATGGCCCTGAACAGCGTCAAGGACGACCAGTTGCTCGAGCTGGCGCAGGAGTTCAAGGTCGCCACCGTCGACGACTTCGTCGCCGCGATCGGGTACGGCGACATCAGCGCGCGCAGTGCCGTGCTCCGTTTCGGCGCCGACGAGCAGCAGACGGACGACGACCGGATCCTCGGCATCCCGCTGACGAGCACGCCCGCACCGACGGGCCACGTACGCGTCCACGGCCACGTCGATATGCTCACGACGCTGGCGCACTGCTGCAAGCCGGTGGCCGGCGACGTCATCCGCGGCTACGTCACGCGCGGCAAGGGCGTCACCGTGCATCGCGCGGACTGCGTGAACGTCCGCAACGCCAGCGATGTCGAGCGAATTGTCGACGTCGAGTGGGAGACGGGCGCGCGTCAGGTGTACCCCGTGAGCATCAAGATCGAGGCCTGGGACCGCACCGGCCTGCTCCGCGACATCGCTGCGGTCATCGCCGAGTTCGAAGATCAATTTGAGCGGCGCCGACGTGCAGGTGTACGACGACAAGACCGCGGTGATCAGCACCATCGTCGAGATCCAGAACCTGTCGCAGTTGAGCCGGCTCCTCGAGCGCCTGGAGGCGGTGCGAGACGTGCACACGGTGGCACGCGATTCGGGCTGAGTCGCGAGCGGTGGCGCGCGACAGCCACGTGTCGCGCCCCGGAGTGACGCTGCGCGCATCGAACCGCACACGCGCCTCCGCCTGCTGGAGCTCGCCGCATCCGAGTTGCTCGAATCAGAGACGAACGGGTCGATGCTGGTCGGCGCCGTTGCCGCCGGCTCGGAGCCGCTCGTGATCCGCGCTCTTGGGTGCAGCGTCCTCGTCGCGGTGGGCTGCCGCAGCCCCGTGCTCATGGCGATTGCCGCGTTGCGACCCAATGGCGCCGGTGGCCCGAGGGCGCTTGCCCAGAGTTGCGATCGCGCGCTGAGAGCGGTCAACCGCCTGCCGGCCGACTTTGTCTTGACGCTGTCGTTCGACGTGGCGTCGAACGCCTCGAGGTTTCTCGAGCGGGTGTCCTGAACGCGGCGTACGGAGCATTGCAGCCGGGAGCCCGTACACTCGGACGCCAATGCCTGAGATCGCGGCGCCGCGCGGAACGCGCGACATCCTGCCCGACGAGTTCGCCGCTCGGAAGTGGTTGCTCGACACCCACCGCTCGGTGGTGGAGTCCTTTGGCTACCGGCCGATCGAGACGCCGATCATCGAGGCCACGGAACTCTTCAGCCGCGGCGTGGGAGTTGATACGGACGTTGTTGACAAGCAGATGTTCACGTTCGAGGATCGCGGCGGCAGGTCGCTGACCCTCCGCCCTGAAGGGACTGCCGGCACGCTCCGGGCCGTGCTCGGCGCGCACCTCGATCAGGAGGTCCGACCAGTGCGCGTCCACTACGCGGGGCCGTTCTTCCGCGCAGAACGGCCGCAGGCCGGACGCCAGCATCAGTTCACCCAGGTGGGCATCGAGTGCATCGGCGATCGCTCCGCGGAGCTTGACGTCGAGATCATCGAGGTCGCGTGGCGATTCTTCGAGGCGCTCGGCATCACCGGGATCCAGTTGCAGCTCAACTCCCTCGGCCGCCCCGAGGATCGGGCGCGCTATCGGACGGCACTCGTCGCGTACTACACGCCACTCGAGGCATCCCTCTGCGATGACTGCCGGCGACGCCTGCACACGAATCCACTCCGGTTGCTCGACTGCAAACGCGACGCCGCGCTCGTCGAGCGTGCCCCGCTGCTCTGGGATTCGCTCGACCCGGGGAGTCGCGCGTACCTCACCGCCGTGATGCGCGACCTCGAGGCGGCAGGTATCGACGCGATCCGCAACGACCGGCTGGTGCGGGGGCTCGACTATTACAGCGACACCGTGTTCGAGTTCTGGCACGAAACCCTGCACGGCGCGCAGAGCTCGCTCGGAGGCGGAGGCCGCTACGACGGACTGGCCGAGTTGCTCGGGTTTCCCGCCGCGCAGGCGACCGGGTACGCGCTTGGCGTCGAGCGCATCCTCATGGTCGCCCGGGCGCTCGGCGCCGTGCCGGAAGCCGGGGCAATCGCGGACGTGCTCGTGTGCTCGGTCGAACCGGCGCAGGCCGAGAACGCGGCGGGCGTCGCGCGGCTGCTCCGGCGTGGCGGCACGCGCACCGTCCTCGACGTCGCCGACCGCCGCCTCGACCGCAAGCTCCGCGCCGCCGGGCGCATCGGGGCGCGGGTTGCAGTCATCATTGGCGAGAACGAAGTGGCCGGGGACAGCGCGGTGGTGCGCGACCTCGACGGCCGCAATCAGCAGACGGTGCCGGCGGCCGAGCTTGTGGCCACCGTCGACCGCATCGTCAGAGGAGAGACGTGACCACGGAGCGCACTTATTGCGGGACCCCTCGCGCGAATGCCGCGGGGACCCGCGCCACCGTTTTCGGCTGGGTCGATCGCCGCCGCGACCACGGCGGCTTGATCTTCATCGACCTCCGCGATACGAGCGGCATCATCCAGGTGATCCTCGATCCGAACGAGGCACCCGAGGCACATCTCGCCGCGCACGAGGCTCGGCTCGAATGGGTGCTGCGCTTCGAAGGGGAGATCCGCCTCCGCGCACCCGAGAACGTGAATCCCAAGCGGGGCACGGGCGAGATCGAGCTACGCGCAGCCTCGTGCACCGTGCTCGCCGTGGCGAAGACACCGCCGTTCCCGGTCAACGAGGACACCGATGTCGATGAGCAGCTGCGCCTGCGACATCGCTATCTCGACCTCCGGCGCGTGCATCTGCAGAACAATCTCCGCCTGCGGGCCAGGTTCTGTTCCGAGCTGCGCCGCGCGATGGGGGAGATCGGGTTCCTGGAGATCGAGACGCCGATGATGATCCGGGCGACACCGGAAGGCGCGCGCGACTATCTCGTCCCGAGCCGGCTGTCTCCGGGCAGCTTCTACGCGCTCCCGCAATCGCCGCAACTCTACAAGCAGCTTTGCATGGTCGCGGGGTTCGACCGCTACTTTCAGCTCGCACACTGCATGCGCGACGAAGACCTGCGCGCCGACCGCCAGCCCGAGTTCACGCAGCTCGACATCGAGCTGTCCTTCGTCGACGAGGACGATGTCTTTGCCGCCCTCGAACATGCGATTCCGAGTGCGTGGCACGCCTGTGAGTTCCGCGGGGGAACGCTCCCCGTGCCGTTCCCGCGCATGACATGGCGGCACGCCATGGACTACTACGGCGTCGACAAGCCCGACACGCGTTTCGACATGTTGCTGTGCGATCTCACCGACGTCGTCCGCGGGTCCGGCTTCCGCGTGTTCGCCGAGGCGGTTGCGTCGGGCGGCATCGTCAAGGGCATCCGTGTTGCGGGTGGCGACGATCTCACGCGCGGCGATATCGAAGGTCAGCTGACCGAGGTCGCGCGGACTGCGAAGGCCAAAGGCCTCGCGTACCTCTGGAAACGCGCGCGACGGATGGCAGGGAGGGATCGCGAAGTTCTTCACACCTGAGGAACTCGACGCCATCGGTTCTGCAACCGGCGCCGAGGTAGGCGACTGTGTGCTCATGGTCGCCGACCGTTCCGCCGTCGTCCATGCGGCTCTCGGGGCTTTGCGCAACCACCTCGGACGCGTGCGTCAGCTGTACGACGACGATCGCATCGACATGCTCTGGGTCACCGAGTTCCCGATGTTCGAACGCAGCGAGGAGACCGGCGAGATCGGCGCCGCGCACCACGCGTTCACGATGGTGCACATCGATGATCTCGACCTGCTCGAATCCGACCCGCTCGCGGTGCGGTCGCGTGCGTACGACCTGGTGATCAACGGTCGCGAGGTCGGCAGCGGCAGCATCCGCACCACCGACCCCGCGATTCTGCAGCGCGTGCTCGCCGCCCTCGGCATCGACGCCGACGAGGCGCGCCGCAAGTTCGGGTTCCTGCTGGAAGCATTCGAGTACGGCGTACCGCCGCACGGGGGATGGGCCGGCGGCATCGACCGGATGGTGATGGAAGGGCTCGGCGTCGAGAACATCCGCGACGTCATCGCCTTTCCCAAGAACCAGCAGGCGCAGGAGCCGATGACCGATGCGCCCGCGCCGGTCGACCCGGCGCAACTTCGTGAGCTCGGACTGGGGATCCTGCCAGCGCGGACGCCGTGAGCCCGGGGCTCGTCCTCGCGATCCTCTTCGTCCTCATCGGCGCCACCGTCTCGGGTCTGTTGCGGCCGCGACGCGGCGCGTTCCTCCTCACCTTGCTGCTCGCCGCGGCGGGTGTGCTCGCCGGCGAGCTGGTCGCCATCGCCACGCACATCGGCGGACCGGAGCTCGGCGTGCTTCATCCCGTCGCCGACGCGATCGGCATCGTGCTCTTCGAGGTCGCCGGCGCGGTGCTCGCGCCTGCCCGACGCCGAGCGCCATAATCACCCGATCCGCAATTCGGGAGGCTTTTCGTATGCGTGTACCGTTTGGAAAGAAAGGACTGGCCGCTGCGCTCGCGGCGATCACGGGCGCTGTCTTCTTCTGGCGCGTGCGTGCACGCCGTCGCGAGGAGGCCGAGGCCCGCGAGTGGGAAGCCGAGATCGCGGGAGCCGTCGATGAGGGCCGCGCCGCATCGCCGACCGGGGCCGCGTCGTCGTCCGAGCCCTCGACCGCCTAGCTGCACGGCGCTGACGGTTTCGGGGAACGTCCCGTGGGGTATGTGAAGACCCGCATGGGAACCGTATCCGAGCTTCGCCTTCCGGCCGACCGCGAGCACATCCTCGTCGCGAAACGAGCTGCCGCGGCAATCGGATCGCTTGCCGGCTTCGACATGGACGCCATCGACGATCTCACCATCGCTGTCGCTCAGGCGTGCGAGAACGCCATCCGCTGCCTCGAGACGTCGGGATCCATCGCGGGCCAGGTCCGGATTGTGTTCAAGCTCGGCGAGAAGGGCCTCGAGGTTGTCGTGCGCAGCCAGGTCAACCGCGAGGCCGAGCTCAGAGCGCGCGCTGAGGAAGCCGGGATTGCAGGTGGCGCCGAGCTCGTTGCGGCAACGGATCTCGCGCTGAGGCTCATGGGTCTCTTTGTCGACGACAGCACCTATCGCGTCGACGAACGAACCGGAAACCTGCGCGTCCGGCTGACCAAATACAAGGCGTCGTGACCCGATCGCCGCGGAGCGGCGACGGCGTGGCGACCCGCGAGCGGACGATTGCGAAGCCCGCGGACACTCCCGAGCGGGCGGAGATGCGCCGGCTGCTGCGCGAGTTCCACGACACCCGCGATCCGAAGATCCGTGAGCAACTCGTCGATCTCAACAGCGACCTCGTGCACTACATCGCCCGGCGCTTTGCCAACCGGGGCGAGCCGCTCGAGGACGTTGAGCAGGTTGGGTTTCTCGGGCTGATCCAGGCCATCGAGCGCTTCGATCCTTCGCTCGAGAACGAGTTCAGCACCTTCGCGACGCCGACCATCGCCGGCGAGATCCGCCGCCACTTCCGCGACCGGTCCTGGGCGGTACGCGTGCCGCGCCGTCTGCAGGAGAACCTCGCCAAGGTGAACGCCGCGACCCAGCAGCTCCAGAACGAGCTGGGGCGGTCGCCGTCGGTCGCCGAGATCGGGGAGCGCGTCGGCCTCGAGCCCGACCAGGTGCTCGCAGCCATGGAGGTGGCCCCGGCGCAGCACACCATCTCGCTCGACGGGCCGGTCGGGAGCAGCGACGAGCCGCTGACCCTCGGTGACCGGATCGGGCTCTCCGACGACAACCTCGAGCGCGTCGAGATGCAGGAGGTCCTCGAGCAGGTCATGGCGCACCTGACCCCGCGCGAGCGCAAGATCCTGGCGCTCCGTTTCGTCGAACAGCTCCCGCAGACCGAGGTTGCGAAACGACTTGGTATTTCGCAGATGCATGTGTCGCGGTTGCAGCGTGCGGCAGTCGAGCACCTGCGTAAGGAGTTCGGTACCGAGGCGCCCGTGTAGAATTCGACGACTTGCGGTCACATTTATTTCCCCATGCGCAGCGCTGAGATCCGGGAGCGATTTCTTCGCTTCTTCGAGGAGCGCGGGCATCATCGGCTCCCGAGTTTCTCGCTCATTCCCCACGACGATCCGTCGCTTCTCTTCACCGTGGCCGGCATGGTGCCGCTCAAGCCGTGGATCACCGGACAGCGCACGCCACCGTCGCCGGATCTCGTCTCGTGTCAGAAATGCTTTCGCGGAGCCGGACTGAAATACGACGACATCTCCTCGGTTGGTGACCCGACGCACCACACGTTTTTCGAGATGCTCGGCAACTGGTCGATCGGTCACTACTTCAAGGAAGGGGCGATCGACTACGCGTGGGAGTTCTCCACAAACGTCCTCGGACTCGATCCCGACCGCCTCTGGCCGAGCATCTACCCGGACGACGTGGACTCGGAGCGGCTCTGGGTCGAGAAGATCGGCGTCCCCCGGGAGCGGATCTCGCGCCTCACGGAGAACTGGTGGGCCGCCGGCCCGACGGGCCCCTGTGGCTACGACAGCGAGCTCTACTACGACTGGGGCGGGCCGTGCTCATGCGGCCGGGCTGACTGCACGCCCCAGGACGAGTGTGGCGGCGACCGCTGGGAGGAGTTCTGGAACCTCGTCTTCATGGAGTTCGACCAGCAGCCCGATGGTTCCCGGCCGAAGCTTCCGAACCCGACCGTCGACACCGGGCTCGGCTTCGACCGCATCGTCGCGATCGTCCAGGGCGACCGCACCGGCTACGGGACGGATCATTTCGCGCCGCTCGTTGACGGCTTCCGGTCGCGAGCCATTGCCCCCGTCCCCGACACGTCAGTGCGCTCGCTCTACGTGCTCGCCGACCACCTCCGTGGGGCAGGGTTCCTCATCGCCGCCGGGGTGCTGCCCGCCAACGACGGACGCGGCTACGTGCTCCGCCGGCTCGTGCGGCGCGCGGCTGTCCACGCCCGTCGCGTCGCGGTCAAGGGTGGGCTCGCCGCCGGGACACCCGACCTCGTGGAGGTCATGGGGCCGATATATCCCGAGCTCGTCGAGCATCGCGCCCTCATCGAAGAGACCCTGAGCATCGAGGAAGAGGCCTTCGCACGAACCCTTGACGCAGGCACCGAGCGGCTCGCCGCCCTGCTCGAGCGGAGTGGCAGCCGGATCGACGGCGCGGACGCGTTTCGCCTCTATGACACCTTCGGCCTCCCGATCGAGTTAACGGTCGAGATGGCAGCCGAGCGAGGGGCCACCGTTGACCTCGAGGGATTCGAATCGGCCATGCGCGAACAGCGCGAGCGTGGTCAGGCGTCAGCGCGCCGCGGCGGCTTCGCCGGCGCCGAGGCGCTGCCCGCGACTCGCTTTGTCGGCTACGACACGCTCGAGACCGATTCGACGGTGACGCGCATCGGCGTTGACGGCGAGATCCCCGCCCTCTCGACCGGTGAGCATGGCGCCGTCCTCCTCGACGTCACGCCCTTCTACGCGGAGCAGGGCGGCCAGGTGGGGGACACGGGGACCCTCGAATGGCCCGGCGGCCGCGCCCAGGTGCGTGACACCCAGCTCGTCGCCGGCAGTGACACCCGCGCTCACGACGTCGCTTGTCGAGGAGGGCGAGCTCCGCGCCGGCGAGCGCGTCCAGGCGAGCGTCGATGCGCATCGCCGTGGCCGCATCGCCCGCCATCACAGTGCAACGCACCTGCTCAACCGGGCGCTGCGCGAGGTGCTCGGCGCCGGCGTCGTGCAGCGTGGCTCGTTCGTCGGACCGACCACACGACGTTCGACTTCTCGTTCCCGCGTGCGCTGACAGCCGAGGAGATCGCCGACATCGAGCATCGTGTCAACGAGGGCATTCGCCGCAATCTCGAACGGACGGTTGCGCTCATGCCCCTCGCGGACGCCCGTGCGAGTGGCGCGATCGCGCTCATCGACGAGGCCTACCAGCCCGATGTCCGGGTGGTCGATTTCGGCGGATGGTCACGCGAGCTGTGCGGCGGGACGCACGTGACGCGCAGCGGCGATCTCGGCGCCGCCATGATCGTTTCGGAGACGAGCATCGGCCAGGGCATACGCCGCATCGAGCTCGTTGCCGGCGAGAGCGCCGAAGAGCGGTGGCAGCGAAACGGCTCGGCGCTGCTCGCGGCGGCACGAGCGCTCAAGACACGACCTGAGGAGGTGCCGGACCGCGTCCTCGCGCTCCAGGAACAGGTCAAACGCTTGAACTCGCGACGTTACCCAGGCACGCCAGGCCGGGCCATCGAACCTGCAGACGGACGCCGCGGTCGTCGAAGAGGCCGGCGGCGTTCGCTTCGCCCACCTCGTCCTCGATGGCGACGTCGACGCCGACGCGATCGCCCAGGCCGGCGACCGGCTGCTTGCCGACAAGCTGCAAGGGGACGGCGTCGTGGCGGTCCTCGGCCCGGAGACCCTGGTGATCAAGGTCGGCGGGCGCGCGCTGCTCGCCGGGATCGATGCCGGGTCACTGGTCAAGGTCGCTGCCGACGTCACGGGCGGCAAGGGCGGCGGGCGGCCTGAGCTCGGACGCGGCAAGATCGGCGACCCCGCCAAACGTGACGCTGCCGTCTCGCGGCTGCGGACCGACATCGCCGAAGTCATGGGGAGCGCCGCCTGATGTCGAAGCGCAAGTTCGCCCTGCTCAAGCGGCGTGAGGAGTTCCAGAGCCACTACACGGTGCTCGACATCGGCACGGAATTCGTCAAGGCGCTCATCGTCAAGCGCGAAGGCGACAAGGGCATCGTGCTCGGCGTCGGCAAGGTTCGCCAGGCGCAGAACCATATGCAGGCAGGCGCCGTCGCCGATCTGCAGGCGGTCATCGACAACTGCGACCGCGCGCTCACCGAAGCCGAGGACATGTGCGAGACGATCCCGGGCCAGGCTGTCATCGGCATCGCCGGCGAGCAGGTCCGCGGCTTCAGCACGACGATGACCGTGCCGCGACCCCAGCCGCAGGCGCGGATCACCCAGGCAGACCTGGCCACCGCGTTGCAGGCCGTGCAGCGCCGCGCGCTTCGCGAGGCGGTGCGCCAGATGTCGCACGACCTCGGTGTGCAGGAGGTCAACGTCAAGCTCGTCCACAGCACGATCACCTCGGTGCGAATCGACGGCTACGCCGTGAGCAACCCGGTGGACTTCCAGGGCCACGTCGTCGAGATCACGGTCTTCAACACGTTCGCCCCGCTCACACATATCGGCGCGTTGCAGGCGATCGCCCAGGAGCTCGACCTCGAGCTGGTGGCGACCGTCGCCGAACCGTACGCGCTCGCCCGAGGCTGCTCATCGGCCGAGTCGCACGAGCTCGGGGCGATCTTCGTCGACGTCGGCGGTGGCACGACCGACATCGCCGTCGTCCGCCGCGGCGGTATCGAGGCGACCCGGATGTTCGCGCTCGGCGGCCGCTCCTTCACCAAACGTCTGGCCACCGATCTGTCGATGGACCTCGACGAGGCGGAGCGCTTCAAGGTCGCGCACTCGGAGGGACACCTCGCCGCCGAGCAGAGCGCCATGGCCCGTCGCGCCCTCACGCCGACCGCGGAAGTGCTCGCGCAAGGGGTTGCGCTGACGCTCGAGGAGCTCGCGGGCCCGGATCCGCTCCCCGGATCGATCTGTCTCGCCGGCGGCGGTGCTTCGCTGCCCGAGGTCGCCGAGCAGCTTCGCGTCCTCGACTGGGCGGACACGGTGCCGTTCACCCGCCCGCCGACCGTGAAAGTGCTCGGTCCCGGCGACGTCACCGGCGTCTACGACACCACCGGACTCCTCGTCGGCAGCCAGGACGTCACCCCGATGGGGCTTGCGCGTCACGCCGTCACGCTGGAAGATGACGCCGACGAGCCCCTGGGCGGGCTCATGCGCCGAGTTTTGAAGACGATGAAGGTATAGAGGCGCCTGATGCCTGCTGTTGTCGTAGCCAGGCCTGACGACGAGATCGCGGATCTCATCGATCGGGTCCGATCCTCAGGGGATCCCGATGTCGGCCTCGTTGTGCCGACCTCGAGTCACGCGTTGCAAACCCCGCTGAATGTCCGCCTGCTCGCCCAGTTCAGCAACCAGTCGGGACGCCGGACCGCGGTCGTCAGCGAGGACCCGCGTGTCCAGCAACTGGCGCGCGCGAGCGGGCTCCAGGTCTACGGATCCGTGCCGGCGTTCGAACGCGGTATCGAGCTTGCAGCGCCGCGAGTCGGCGGGGCAGGGCAGTCGCGCAACATCGCCGCGGTCGGAGCGGTTGGAGCTGCGGCGTCGGCCGTCCTCGAGCCGCCGCCGGCACCGCCGCCCCCGCCTCCGGTGGCCGTCCCGCCAGCGACCGCGCCCTCAGCCGCACGGCTCGAACCGCGCCGGGTGCTGACGCAGATGCCGCCGGCCCATCCGAAGCGCGGCTGGGACCGTCGCCGCCTGCTCTCCTTCGGTGGCGCGGCAGTCCTGATCATCGGTCTCGTGCTGTTCATGACGTTGAGCCCGTCCGCGAAGGTCACCGTGACGATCGCTGCGACACCACTGTCGGCGAACTCCACGATCCAGGGCACGACCAGCGGCGCGCTCGCAAACACCGCCGACCATGTGTTGACGTCCGTTGTGAGCAGTACGGCGAGCTCGACGTTTCAGGCAACTCCGACCGGAACGCTCCCGATCGCCGCCGTGCCCGCGACCACGAAGGTCGTGTTCAGCACCGACGATCCCGACGGCTTTCAGTTCTCCCTGCCGCAGGGCAACGAGATCGCCCAGTCGGGTGGGAGCGAGACGTTCGCGGTGACGAAGACCACGTACATCTGCATCGGGCCGAACGGCAATCCCGCAGCGACCGGCTCGTGCGGAGCAGCATCGCCGAACGCACAGGCGACGATCGCCGACACGACCCCGGGTGCGCAGGGGAACGCCGTGGGCGCGAATAGCCTGACGAACTGGCCGAGCGATCCCTGCCCCTCGCCGGAGCCGCCGGGAGCGCACAACCTGCCAGGCAACCCGTACGAGGCCTGCTTCGGGAGCGACTCCCATTACCACTCCATCGACGTCACGAACCCGAGCGCGCCCACCGGCGGCGTCGATGCCAAGACGACCACATCGGCAAGCTCGACCGACGTCACCAACTGGACGCAGCAGGTAACCACAGTCGAGGCGACGCTCACGTCGCAGCTCAACGGCGAGTTGCAGGCGCAGGCCGGCAACAAGACCTTCGCTGTCGATCCGGCCGGCGGCGGGAAGACGGTCACGTTTGCGGTCTCGCCGCCTTTGCCCGCGGTTAACGCGCCGTACACGGCGAAGACGATCACCATCAGCGCGAACGCGCAGGCGGTCGCGTACGACCCGGTTGCGGTTCGCAATGACGTGCTCGCCGACCTCAACAAGCTCGTGAAGCCTGGCCAAGAACTCGCGCCCGGCAAACTCTCCACACCGCCGTGCAACGTCACGCAGGCGAGCACCACCGGTACGGTCGTCCTGGCATGCTCCGCAACCGACTTCAGCCAGCCCGACGTCAACCTCAACGCACTGAAGGCGCAGCTCGCCGGTCGCAATCCCGGGAGCGCGCAGAAGATCATCGAAAGCAAGCTGCCCGCGGTGCAGAGCGTCCACGTCTCGATGTCGCCGTTCCAGCTGTTCTACATGCCGCTCTTCGCATCGCGCATCGAAATCACCGAGAATTTCGTCTCGCCATCGACTCCGGCCCCGTCTCCGACCGCGACCCCGAAACCGCCAACGTGACCTCGGCCGGGGAAAGCACCGGCCGCACACGAGTTCTCGGCATCGACGTCGGCGCAGTGAGGGTCGGTCTGGCGATCTCCGACGAAACATGCACGCTGGCATCACCGCTTGCGACAGTGCCGAACGACCCGCACACCATTTGGACTCGTATCGCTCGGGAGATGGAAGATCGGCAGGTGGAACGAGTCGTGGTCGGTCTGCCCCGCAGGCTGGACGGCACAGAGGGCGACGCCGCGGAGAGTGCGCGCGGGTTCGCCGCCGAGTTGCAGCGTCGCGTTGCGACGCCGCTGGAGTTCTGGGACGAGCGATTCACGACCACCATCGCGGAGCGTTCGCTCATCGAGAGTGGCGTTCGCCGGCGCCGACGGCGCGAGGTGATCGATGCGGTTGCCGCGGCGGTCCTCCTGCAGAGCTGGCTCGACTCGCGCCGGCTCGCGCAATCGAGAGCCCGCACATGAGCACCGCGCCGCTGCGCCTGTGCCTTGTCGGCGCGGGGATCTCGCACTCGCCGAGCGCCGTGCTGCATCAGGCTGCGATGCAGTCGACTGGCGTCGAGGGCACGTACGTCCTCCGGGATGTCAGTCCCGCCGACCTCGATCAATTCATCGCCGAGCTTCGCGCCGGTCGCTACAACGGCTGCAATGTGACGGCGCCGTACAAGGCGGCGATGGCAGTGGCGTGCGATCGCCTCGAGGGTGATTCCGAAATCCTCGGTGTCGTGAACACCATCAGCGTGCGGGGCGGCCGGCTCATCGGGACGACGACCGACGTCGACGGATTCGAGCTGGCACTCAGTGTCGCGAGCATGTGGCCGCGCCAGGGCGCGACGGCGCTCGTGCTCGGAGCCGGCGGCGCAGCCGCGTCGGTTGCACTCGCGTTGACCCGCGTGCCACTCCTTCGTCTGCGCATCGCGGCGCGGAACCCGGTGGCCGCCGAACAGCTCACCCGAAGGCTGCGTGGCTCAGGCGACATCGAGCCAATCCTGTGGAACGCATCGGCGATCGCGCGCGAGAGCGCCCATTCGGCGATCGTCGTCAACGCCACGTCGGTGGGGCTCGACGCGCTCCCATTCGATCCCCGCACGTCCCGACCGCATGCACCGTCGTCGACATCCGCTACCGCCCCCGGCCGGTCGACGTGGTCAGCGCCGCCATCGAGTCCGGGCATCGGGCCGAGGACGGCCTCGAGATGCTGCTCCAGCAGGGGTTGCTGAGCTTCTCAATCTGGAGCGGCGCGAGCGCGCCGGCGGCAGGTGTGCGGAGCGCGCTCCTGCGAGCCGTCGAGGCGTGACGCCGCTCGTCGTCGCCGGAATCACTGTCGCCGGCGGGGTCATCGGCCTCGGATCGGGGTGGCTCGCTGTCGCGCTCGAGAAGCGCGAGAAACTCGAGGACGAGGAAGCGCAGGAACGGCTCGAGTACGAGCGCGATGTCGCGGAGGAGCGCGAACGGGCGGCTGCGGCGGGGGAGGAACCGGCGGCCGCGACCCCTGGGCGGGCGAGCGTTATGGCTGGACCTGGCTCGAACGCTGGTTGTCGCCGGCGCTCGGTGCGGTCGGGTTCGGCGCATTCGCCGCGCACGAGGCTGTCGGCTGGGGGCTGCTCATCCACCTGTTCTGGATCGCCGTCTTCGTCCAGATCGTCGACTTCGACCTCAAGCACCGCCTCATCCTCAACGTCATCACCTATCCGAGCGTGCTGATCGCCGTGGTGATCAGCGACTGGTCGCCGGGCCTGACCCTGACGAATTCCGTCATCGGCGCAGTCGGCGTCGCCGCGTTCTTCTTCGTGCAGAACATCGTCTCGCGAGGCAGCATCGGCCTCGGGGATGCCAAGCTCGGCGCGCTCGTCGGCGCCGTCACGGGCGCCGGACCAAGCACCGCACATCTCAATCCCGTCTATGCAGGAGCGACAGGCACCCACCTCGGTGCGATCTACGCCGTCGTCGCCGGAGTCTTCATCGGCGGCGCCACGGCGATTGTTCTGCTCGTGACACGCGTCCGGCGGCTCAAAGACCCGATACCCTATGGTCCGTTCCTCTGTGCGGGCGCAGCGCTCATCCTGTATCTCGGTCCGTGACCCGCACGAAGGGCTTGTTGAGGTAAGAGATGCCGACACCGCTGATGCCCGGGGAGCGTTCGATTGCACTGGTCCGCCAGCACTGGTCGGTGCTCGCCGGTCATGTCCTCGGAGCGCTGGTGGTCATCGTCGTCGCGATCGTGCTGAACGCCGTCCTGCCCGCCATGATCGGCAGCGTGTCGATCACCACGGCCAAGACCATCGTCGCGCTGGTGTTCATCGTCGCGGCGGTGCTCTGGGCCGGGTCTGCGCGATCCTTCGCTGGCGCTTCGCCACGTACCACCTCACCGACCGCCGCATCGTCATGGAGGGTGGCATCCTGTCGAGGACGGCGGAAACGATCCCGCTCGAACGGATCCAGAACACCGTGATCCACCGCCCGCTCGGCGATCGCCTGATCGGGGCCGGCGACATCGAGATCGAATCCGCGGGACGCGACGGTGTCGAGGTGCTGCACCGGATCCCGAAGGCCGAGCAGTTCTACAACGAGCTGCTCACCGCGATGAACGCGCCGCCGCAGAGCGGCGCAGCCATGCGTCCGCCCGGCGGTATCTAAGGCCGGCCGCTCGCGTTACGAAGCGGATGCCGGCGCCGCCCGACGGGCGAGCACGGCGACCGAACGTCGCGCCTCGGTCGCGGCCGGCTCGACTCCCTACGCAGATGACCTCGCGGTAGGCGAGGACCGCTCCGATGGCGTCGCCGTGCGCCTCGAGCAGACGCGCGACGCGCAGATGCTCAGCGGCCGTCATCCGCGGTGCAGGGCTCGCGCATCAGCGCTCAGTGTCACGTCGCCACAAGGACACGACCCGGACAGAATCGCGCTCGCCAATACAATCGCGTTGCAGATGCTTCGATTTCTGACAGCCGGCGAGTCCCACGGGCCTCAGTTGACCGTGATCGTCGAAGGCGTGCCTGCCGGTCTGTCGCTTGATGCCGCGCGCGATATCGATCCCGACCTGCGCCGCCGCCAGGGAGGTCACGGGCGCGGCAAGCGCCAGCAGATCGAGCAGGACGCAGCGCGGATCGTCAGCGGCGTGCGAGGCGGCAAGACCCTCGGATCGCCCGTGACACTCGTTGTCGAGAACCGCGACTGGCAGAACTGGAAAGGTCCCATGCAGGTCGAGTCGCGCGGGTTCAAGTCCAATCCCGTCACACGGGTTCGCCCGGGCCATGCCGACCTGGCCGGGGTCCTGAAGTTCGGGTTCAGCGACGCTCGTGACGTCCTCGAACGGGCAAGCGCGCGTGAGACGGCGGCTCGAGTGGCCGCCGGTGCGGTGGGTCGCGCGGTCCTCGAAGGCCATCGGCATCGACATTCACTCATGCGTCATCCGCATCGGCGACGTGATGGTGCCGGTGCCGGACGCTGACGTGGACTGGGACGCGGTCGAGCGTTCGCCGGTCCGCTGTGCCGACACCGCCGCGTCCGAGCGCATGGTCGCCGCGATCGACGCAGCGCGCGAGAACGGGGACACGCTCGGCGGCACGGCATATGTCGTCGCCTCCGATGTTCCTGCCGGACTTGGCAGTTACGCGCACTGGGACCGGCGCCTCGACGGCCTGATAGCGCAGGCGATGTGCAGCATCCCGTCGGTCAAGGGTGTCGAGCTCGGCGCGGCCGTTCTCGCTGCGCAGTCCCCGGGGTCGGCCGTGCACGACGAGCCTCGCTGGGACGCCGAGCACGGATTCCACCACCTGACGAATCGCCAGGGCGGGCTCGCCGGCGGCGTCAGCGACGGCGAACCGGTGTGGGCGCTGGTCCATTTCAAGCCGATATCGACGTTGCTGCATCCGCTCCGTAGCGTCGACATCGGCAGCGGCAAGGAGATCAACGCGCACTACGAGCGCAGCGACATCTGCGTCGTGCCCGCGGGGGCCGTGGTCGCTGAGGCGATGCTCGCCTGGGTGCTCGCCGCGGCCGCCGTCGAGAAGTTCGGCGGCGACACCGTCGCCGAGGTGCGTCGGGCGGCGGCGGCTCACCGGCGCGCCGTCCGCCGCCTGCGATGAGCTCGGTCAGCCGCATCGCTCTGGTCGGCCTGCCGGGATCCGGGAAGACCACCGTCGCCCCGCTCCTCGCCGCGCGGCTCGGCTGGGCCGTCGTCGACCTCGACGACGAGATCCGCGCCACGAGCGGCCGCAGCCCCGCGGAGATACTCGAGGGCGACGGTGAAGCAGCGTTCCGCGAGCTCGAGTTCGCCGCGCTCGACGCGGTGACGAACCGGCCGGGTCCGATGGTGATCGCCTGCGGGGGAGGCCTGATCGGCGTCCCCGCGGCTCGGGCACTCCTCCTCGACCGCTGCGTGGTCGTCTGGCTGGATGCCCCCGACGTCGTTCTCATCGACCGGCTCGGCGCTGCGTCGGACCGGCCGCTGCTCGAGGGCTCGGCGACCACCGGAATCCCACTGCTTCGCGGCCGCCGGGAGCGCGCTCATCAGACCGCCCATCTGCACGTCGACGCCGATGAGCGGCCCGAGACGGTCGCGTCGAGGATCGCCAATGCGCTGCAGAGCACGGTCGCCGTCACCGTCCCCGACGGGCACTACCACGTTGAAGTGCGGCCCGGCGCCCTCGACGATGTCGTGCTTCACGTCCCGTCGGGGGCCAAGCGAGTTGCGGTGGTCGCTGACCGGGCCGTGCCGAAGCCCGACCGACCGGCTCGTCGCCTCGCTGCGCAGCGCCGGGATCTCCACAACGCTGCTGCGCATCCCCGGAGGCGAGTCCGTCAAGACCTGGGCCGCAGTGGGTCGTCTCCTCGACCGCCTCGGCAGCGCCGGTCTCGAGCGCAACGACTGCGTCGATCGCGCTCGGCGGGGGCACCGTCGGCGATCTCGCCGGTTTCGCGGCCGCGACGTACCTACGCGGGATCGCGTGGGTGAACGTCCCCACGACGCTGCTGGCGATGGTGGACAGCGCGGTCGGCGGCAAGACCGGCGTGAACCTGTCGCGCGGCAAGAACCTCGCCGGAGCCTTCTGGCAGCCCCGGGCCGTGATCTGCGATCCCGAGGTTCTTGTCACCCAGCCCGATCGGTCCTACCGATCCGCCTTTGCCGAAGTCGTGAAGTACGCGATGATCGCGGAGACGCCGCTCGTGGCGATGCTGGAGACGCACCTCGATCAGTTGCTGGCGCGCGACCTCGCGGCACTCGCAGCGACGATCCGGGAGTGCTGTGCGATCAAGTCGCGGGTCGTCTCGTCCGACGACCGGGAAGCGGGACCGCGCGCAGTGCTCAACTACGGCCATACCGTCGGCCACGCCCTGGAAGCCGCTGCCGGGATGGGGGAGACCCTGCTCCACGGTGAGGCTGTGTCAGTCGGCATGCGGGCCGCTGGACTGCTGAGCATCCGCGAACTCGGTTGCCCTGCCGGGGACATCGCCTGGCAGGATGCGATGATCTCTCGATGCGGGCTCGCGACGTCGCTGGTGTTTGATCCCGAGCGCGTGCTCGAG
The DNA here is from genome assembly GCA_963757475.1 of Candidatus Dormiibacterota bacterium. Classification (GTDB taxonomy): domain Bacteria; phylum Chloroflexota; class Dormibacteria; order Aeolococcales; family Aeolococcaceae; genus Palsa-851. The sequence goes on along the minus strand of CAVWRW010000001.1, from coordinate 225,221 downwards.
CACATGAGCGCGGACAAGAAGAAGGTCGCCGGCGAGCTCGGCTGGGTGTTGCTCGAGCGCCGCGGCGTTGCCCGTTCCGGCCAGCATGTGCCCGAACTGGATGTCCGCGAGACGCTCGAGGCTGTCCGCGCGCGATGACGCGAATCCTCGTGCTCAATGGACCGAATCTGGCGAGCCTCGGCGAACGCGAGCCCGAGATCTACGGGTCGGTGACCCTCAAGGACATCGAAGCGGCGGTCCGCGAGCGGGCGGCGGCATTCGAGCTCGATGTGCGCTTCGCGCAGACCAACCACGAGGGCGCCATGGTGGATCTCCTCGAGGCGGAACGCGGCGTGAGCGCGGGCTGCATCGTCAATCCCGGGGGCCTCACGCACACGAGCGTCGTGCTCGCAGACGCGCTGCGGGCCTTCGGCGGCCCCGTCATCGAGGTCCATCTGTCGAATATCCTTGCTCGTGAGCCCTATCGCCGCATCTCCCTCTCCGCGGAGGCTGCGGTCGCGGTGATCTCCGGGCTCGGCCTGCACGGCTACGTCCTCGCTGTGGAAGGACTGGCTAAGCTGCTCGAGGACCGAACGACCAATGGGAGCACCGAATGATCACCGCCTCTGACCTGCGCCCGGGCGCGACCGTCGAGCGCGACGGCGACCTCTTCGAGGTGATCGACTTCTCGCACATGAAGCAGGGGCGTGGCACCGCGGTCATTCGCGCCAAGTTGCGCAACGTCACCACCGGAGCGGTGACCGATGAGACCTTCCGGCCCGAGGAGAAATTCGGCAAGGTCCGCATCGAGCGGAGCGAGGCTCAGTTCTCCTACAAGGACGGTGAGAATTACGTGGTGATGGACAGCACCACGTATGACCAGATCACGCTCACTCCCGAGCAGCTCGGCAGCGCCGTCGACTATCTGCGCGAGAACGACACCCTCTTTCTGCTTCGCTTCGACGATCGCGTGCTCGGTATCGATCTGCCGACGTCGGTCGTCCTCGAGGTCACCGAAAGCGAGCCTGGATTCAAAGGCGACACCGCCAACGCGTCCTTCAAGCCCGCCCGGGTCGAGACCGGCCTCGCGGTGGACGTGCCGCTGTTCGTCAACCAGGGCGACAAGATTCGCGTCGACACGCGGACCGGCCGCTACGTGGAGCGCGCCTGATGGATGGTGACCCGCCGGACAGCCTGCAGCTCCGCCCGGCGGCGAATGGTCGCCGGCAGCTCGGCACCACGCGAGTCGCCAACGAGGTTGTCGCGTCGATCGCAGCCTTCGCCGCGATGCAGGTCCACGGCGTCCACGCCATGTACCACCCGAGTGGCCAGAATTTCGACCGCATCGTGCGCCGGTCGCACGCCCATCGCGGCGTGCGGGTCGAGATGATCGACGACGCACTGCGTCTGAGTCTCTACGTCGTCATGGAGTCGGGAGGCAACGTTCCGGCTGTCGGCGCGGAAGTGCAACAGCGCGTCGCCGACGCCATCGACCGCATGCTCGCGCTGCGCGTTGAGGAGGTCAACGTCTTCGTCAGCGAGGTCGCATTCGCGTGACCCCTGCTGCGCCGAGCACCGGACGGCGCCGGCGCGGACGGGAGCTTGCGCTCCGGGTGCTGTTCGAGATCGAGGGGACGGCGAAGGACCCGGAGTTCGCGCTGCGCTATCAGGGAAGCGATCTGCGCGCCACGGCTGATGTGGTCGCGTTCGCACGCACCATCGTGGTGGGCTGCGTCGATCATCTCGACGCCATCGACGCGGCAATCGTCGCCGGCATGGAGCACTGGACGCTCGTCGACCTCGGCAAGGTGGAGCGCGCCGTCCTGCGGCTCGGCACCTTCGAACTGCTGTACACGGAGAACACGCCGGTCCCGGTCGTGATCGACGAGTCCATCGAGCTCGCCAAAGCGTACGCGGGCGATGAGGCCGCGCAGTTCGTCAACGGCGTGCTCGGCCACGTCGCTCGCGAACACGTCTGATGCCGCTCACCTGCAGCGTCACCGACCTGACGGCAATGGTCCGCGACGCGCTCGCGGCGCGTCCCGAGCTCGAGGACCTGTTCGTTGAAGGCGAGGTGAGCAACCTCAAGGCGCACGTCTCGGGACACCTCTATTTCACATTGAAAGACGCGCGCTCGTCCATCGCGTGCGTCTGTTTCCGCGCCAACGCGCAGTTGATTCCCTTCCGGCCGGAGGACGGGATGACGGTCGTTGCGCACGGATCCGTCCAGCTGTACGAGCAGCAGGGCCGTTATCAGCTCTACGTGGACCGTCTCGAGCCGAGCGGCGTCGGCGCCCTCGCGCTCGGCGTCGAACAGCTCAAGCGGCGGCTCAGCGCCGAGGGGTTGTTCGATGAGCGCCGCAAGCGCAGCTTGCCGATGCTCCCGCGACGTGTCGTCGTCGTGACCTCGCGCAACGGCGCTGCGCTGCGTGACGTGTGCACGGTGATCGCGCGGCGCGCGCCGTGCATCGGCATCGTCCTGTCGCCCGCGACGGTGCAGGGCGAGGGCGCTGTCGAGACGCTCGTCCGCGCGCTGCAACGAGCGGATCGCGTGCGCGACGCCGACGTGATCCTGCTGGTCCGAGGTGGCGGTTCTCTCGAGGACCTCATGGCCTTCAACAGCGAGGCACTCGCTCGCGCCATCCGCGCGACCCGCCTGCCTGTCGTGGCCGGCGTCGGGCACGAGACCGACACGACGGTCGCGGATCTCGCGAGCGATCGCCGCGCGGCGACTCCATCGGCCGCCGCCGAACTGGTCGCTCCGAGCGTGGCTCTGCTCCGCGACGACGTCGCCGCGCGGAGCGCCCGCCTCGGGCTCGCCATCATGGGGATGATCAGCGCCCGCCGCCACCGCGTGCACCTCGCCTCGTTGAGCCTCAACGCGGCGTTGCGCGAGCATGCCTCACTCAAGCGCCGGGCGCTCGACAGGCAGAGTTCGCGCCTCGCGCTCGTCCATCCGTCTCGGCGAGTGGAGATCGAGCGGATGCACGTCAGCCGCGCGGCGGAACGCCTCCAGGCGGCGACCGTCCGTTTCACGGTGGCGCGGCACGCGGCGTTGCAGACCCGCTCCGCGCAACTCGCCGCGCTCTCGCCACGGCGCACCCTCGAACGCGGCTACTCGATCACCTCGGATCACGAGGGACGAGTGCTCACCGACGCAGCGGCCGCGCCCGTCGGGACCCGGCTCCTGACCGTGCTCCAGCACGGAACGCTCGAGAGCACCGTCGACCAGGTCCACGCCGCCAACACGGGCGGTGGCGAACGGATGTACGATCCAGACGACGGATTCACAGCGTCATGACACCCCCGGAGGACGACATCGGCACACTCACCTACGAGGTGGCCCTCGCCGAGCTCGACACGCTCATCACCAAGCTCGAGGGCGGGAGCATCCCGCTGGAGGAAGCCATCGGCGCGTATGAGCGTGGCGCCGTCCTCGCGCGGCATTGCGCGGAGTTGCTGGAGCACACCGAGCAGCGGGTGAATCAGCTCGTGGTGAGCATGGGCGGCGGGATGACCGAACGCCCCCTCGAGACGGCGACGACGGCTGCCGACGTCCGGCCGACGATTGTCCCCGAGCCGCCGGGCCGGGTCTCACCATCGCGCATCGACCCGGACGACGTTCCTTTCTGACGGCGCGAATACACAGTTTTGTTGTCATAATGGGAGCCATGACCGCCCCGTCCGCAGTTCGGAAAGTCGATCTCGAGCTCGTCGCCCGTCGTCTGGCACCCAGTCGTGAACGAGCCCAGGCACTCATCTCGGCGGGGCTTGTCGAGGTCGACGGAGCTCCCGCGACGAGTGCGGACCAGCGAGTCACGTCGAGCGCGACGATTACGGTCGTCGGTCGGGATCATCCGTGGGCGAGCAGGGGAGGGCTGAAGCTCGCGCCGGCCTTGGACGCCTTTGGCATCTCGTGCGAGGGGCGCGTCTGCCTCGATTCGGGGGCATCGACGGGCGGCTTCACGGACGTGCTGCTCAGCCGCGGTGCATCGCTCGTGTACGCGGTCGACGTCGGACGCGGCCAGCTCGACCCGCGCCTGGCGACGGATCCGCGTGTCAGCGTGATGGACCGGACCAACCTGCGCCTGCTCGAGGAGCTCCCCGGGCCGGCGCCCGATCTGGTCACGCTCGATCTGTCCTTCATCTCCCTGCGGCTCGTCATACCAGCCATCGTCCGTCTGGTCGCACCGGGTGGCGCTGATCTCGTCGCCCTGTTCAAGCCGCAGTTCGAGCTCGGGCGCGATGCGATCGGGAAGGGCGGGATCGTTCGCGATCCTGCCGCCGCCGAGGCCGCGGCGATCGCCTTCGCCGCGTGGCTCGAGTTCGGCGTTCGCGGCAGTCAGCCAGGCGCCGATCCCCTCCGCGGTTCGAGGAGCCAAGGGCAATCTCGAATGGCTCGTCGGAGCGCGACTCCCACACGCGGCGACCCCGGCATGACGTCGTCCGAAACGTCGGGTCCGACTTCGGGCAAGAGCATCGGGTTCCTGCTCCATCCCGGCGAGCGGGCGACGGTGCAGAGCGCGATCGCCCGCGTCCAGTCGTGCGGCTTTGCTGCCTGGACGGCGCTCGACGATCCTGAGGCCGCCATGCTCGAGCACGGCGCGAATACGGCGCTGCTCGTGACACTCGGAGGCGACGGCACCTTCCTCTACGGCGCACGGCTTGCAGCGCCGCGGGGCATTCCGGTGGTTGGCGTCAACCGTGGCCGCCTCGGTTTTCTCACCGACGTCGAGATCGGCGCCCTGCCCGATGCGATCAGCCGCTTCGCCGCCGGAGACTACACCACCCAGCGCAGGTCGCTCATCGAGACGAGCGTCGGCGATGCCACGGCCCCGATGCTTGCTGTCAACGAGATCGTGGTCCGCGCCCGTGACGTCAACGTCGTCCGGCTCCGGGTCGATGTGGATGGCGACCTGCTCGGCGCCTTCGACGCCGACGGCATCGTCGTCGCCACAGCGACCGGGTCCACGGCATACGCGCTGAGTGCCGGCGGCCCGCCGGTCGATCCGCGGGTCAGAGCCGTGGTCGTCGTGCCGCTTGCGGCGCATGCGGTGATCAGCCGGCCCGTCGTCATCCCGGAAATGCTCGACATCCGGGTGACAGTCGAGCGCGGGCAGGTCTTCGTCGCCGCCGACGGCCTCTCGGTCGCCTGGCTTCGCGACGGCGAGAGCGCGCTGATCCGCCCGGGCCCTGACCTCGACGTCGTGCGGTTCAAGGACTCACCGTCGTTTCAGTCGCGGCTGCGCCAGAAGTTCCGCTACGGCATTCCCCACAAGGACCTGCTCCTCGAGCCGGCGGATGACGACGACGATGCGCCGAGCACCAGCGTAGGGCCGGCTTCTGGAGAGATCAGTGGCCCTTCGTGAGCTGCGCATCAGCAATCTCGCCGTCATCGAGGAAGCCCGGCTCCCGTTCGAGGACGGATTCAGCGTCCTGACGGGCGAGACCGGCTCAGGCAAGTCGATGTGCGTCAACGCGCTCCGCGCGGCGCTCGGCGGCCGGCTCGAACCCGAGCAGGTGCGAGCGGGGACGCCGGGGGCACGCGTCGCGGCCGTGTTCGACAATCCCACCCCGCGCCTGCGCGCTCGCCGCGCCGAGCTCGGGATACCCGACGACGACCTCATCACGCTCTCGCGCGACGTCCCGGCAGCCGGCCGCGCCACGTGCCGGATCGATGGTGCGCTCGTCTCGCAGGCGGTGCTCCGTGAGATCGGGGATCTGTGTGTCGACGTGACCGCTCAGGGGACGAGCCAGCGCCTCCTGCGCCGCACCTGGCAGCGTGAACTGCTCGATGCATTTGGTGGGGCCGAGGTCGCTCGAGCCCGGACTGCCACGGCCGACGCATTTCATGCCTGGCGATCTGCTGTCGAAGCCCTCGTGGCCGCGCATCGCGCCGCGAGCACGGGCGCAGCCGAGCTGCAACGGGCTCGCGACCTCGTCGAGGACCTCGAGATCCTCGATCTTCGCTCGGGCGAGGATGCGGAGCTCCAGGCCGAGCGCCTTCGCCTCCGCCATGCCGCGCGCATCGCCGAGTCCTCCCTCGCGATCGCCGACGCGAGCGGCGGCGATGAGCGATCCGCAGCGGATCGGCTCGCGTCAGCCATCGGTGGTGGAGCGGACCTCGCGGCTGTGGATCCGGAGCTCGGCGCGCTCCTGGAGAACGCCGACGAGTTGATCGACCGCCTTCGCGAACTCGCGCTCGATGCACGCCGCCACGCCGATTCGGTCACCGTCGACGAATTTCGTCTGACGGCCGTCGAGGAACGTCTCGACGCGCTCATGCGCGTGACACGCCGCCACGGGTCGTTGGACACGGCAATCGCCGACCTTGCGCGTGCGCGCGAGCTCGTCGAGAGCGTCGACGGTGAGGGTGGCTCGATCGGCGCGCTCGAGGTGTCCGCTGCGGCGCGACGAGCGGACGCCGGGTTCGCGGCCGCTGCGCTGAGCTCCGCGCGCGCCGCCACGGCTCGCCGTCTCGAACGAGCGATCACCACCGAGCTCCGATCGCTCGAGCTGCCCCACGCCCGGTTCCGCGTCGTCATGAGCCGCCACCTCGACGTCGACGGTGTCGACACGGGTGACGGCACCCCGGTGCGTTGCACCACAGCGGGGGTTGACGAGATCGACTTTCGGCTCGCCCCCAACCGCGATTCCGTCCCGATGCCTCTTGACGAAGGCCCGTCGGGCGGAGAGCTTGGCAGGCTCGCCCTCGCATTGAGCGCCGTGGTCAGCGAGGACGATGCGCCGGTACTCGTCCTCGACGAGGTCGACACCGGGATCGGCGGCGAGACCGCCGCCCGGGTCGGCGATGTCCTCGCTCGCATCGGCCGCTCCCGCCAGGTGATCGCGATCACCCACCGGCCGGAGATCGCTGCGCGAGCCCGCTCGCACCTCACCATCACCAAACAGGACCGCGCGAGTGGAGCGGAGGCGCGCGCCGCGGTGGTTGATGGCGATGAGCGCGTCCGCGAGATCGCACGACTGATGTCCGGCCGGACCACAGACGCCGCACTCGCCCGAGCCGCTGAACTGCTGGAGGAGGGAGGGGGCCGCGATCGGGCCACCCCCGGCCTCCGTACCATGTAGCGATGCAACGGGAGGACGCGGGAGCCACCGCGATCATGGTGGACGCCCCTGGATTCCACGGGAGCCTCGAGGAGCTCGTCGCTCGGGCCAACCGCGGCGATGTCGACCTCACCACGATGTCGGTGAGCACGGTCATCGCCGAGGCCCGCACCGCCCTCGAAGCGCCTGAGCGGAACGGCGACCTCCGCGGTGTCGCCGACACACTCTCGCTGCTGGCGCGCCTCGTCGCGCTCAAGGCCGCCGCAGTGCTGCCCGATCAGACGGTGGACATCGTCGAGGACGAGGACGACGGCTCGACCGATGCCGGCCGCCGCCTCGCCGAATACAGGCTCTTCAAGGCCGCGGCCGAGGCGCTTCTTGCCGAGGCGGCCACCGAGGGTGCGCGCAGCTTCCTCGGACTGGTCTCGAGTGAGGTGATCCCCGTCGAGCACCTGCGCATCCCGCCTGAGCGCCTTGCTGCTGCGTTCCGAGCAGTGCTCGAACGTATCCGGGATGCGGACCCGCTCCCCGTCGCCATCACGTTCTCCGTCGAGGACAAAGTCGCGATGCTCCGCGATCGCCTCTCGCGAGGGACCCTGGACTTCGAGGAGGTGTTCGCCGGCGTGAGCAGCAGGCTCGAAGCGGTCGCCTGCTTTCTCGCCCTCCTCGAGCTGCTCAAGCGCGGCGAGGCCACCGTCGAGCAGCGCGATGCGTACGGTCCGATCACGGTGACCGCGCGTGGATGACGTGCTCGTCCTCGACGTCTTCGGACGAGCGACGGTGCCGGAAGGCACGGCTGATGCCGAGCCCGAGGACCTTGCTCCCGCCCTGGAAGCGCTCTGCTTCGCACTCGGGCGCGAGGTGACTGTCGCCGAAGCCGCGGCAACACTGGATCGGAGCCCGGCCGCCATCACTCGCGCGGCGGGGGTGCTCGCCATGGAACTGCGCGGACGCGGGCTCATGCTGCAGCGGTCCGCGGACGCGATGCAGCTCGTCACCCGCCCGGAGATGGCCTGGGCCGTGCAGCGCGGTCTGCATCCGGAGCGCCCCTCGCGCCTCAGCCGCGCCGCGATGGAGACGCTGGCGATCATCGCCTACCGCCAGCCCGCGACCAAGGCGGTCATCGAGTCGATCCGCGGTGTCGATTGCGAAGCCGTGCTCGAACATCTCAGCGAGCGCGGTCTCATCGACGAGATCGCGCGCCAGGACACCCCGGGCCACCCACGGCTGTTCGGAACGACGCTCCGCTTCCTCCAGCTCGTCGGTCTCGAGCGCATCGAGGATCTCCCGCCGGTCGCCGACAACGTGGTGCTCCCGAACTTCGAGTGAGCGCCTATCCGCCGGAGCGGCTCAATCGGTTCCTCGCCAGGCGCGGGGTCGCGTCACGTCGCGGCGCCGATGCGCTGATCGCCTCCGGTCGCGTGACGGTCAACGGCGAGACCAGCACGCTCGGCGTCGTCGTGGACCCCTCGATCGACGAGGTCTTCGTCGACGGGTACCGCATCCCCGCCAAGGCAGTTGCTGTCACGATCGTCCTCAACAAGCCGGTCGGCGTCGTCACCACGCGCAGCGACCCATACCAACGCCGCACCGTCATGGATCTCATCGAACCGGTGCCGGGCCTTGTGCCGGTTGGCAGGCTCGACGCCGACAGCCGCGGGCTGCTGGTGATGACCACCGACGGCGATCTGGCACATGCGGTCTCGCATCCGCGTCACGGGGTCACGAAACGCTACGTGGCCACGCTCGATTCCGCGATTTCTGATGCGCAGCTTGCGCAGATCGCCGCCGGCGTCGAGCTCGAGGACGGACCGGCGCGCGCGCTCTCCGCCAGGCGCGCGGGTTCGGATTCGACGGTCGAGGTCGTCATGGCGGAAGGGCGCAAGCGCGAGGTGCGCCGGCTGTTCGCGGCAGTCGGTCTCGAGGTGCGCGACCTCGTCCGCATTGCAGTGGGACCGCTGCAGCTCGGTGATCTCGCTGAGGGCGCGGCACGCGAGTTGCGACCGGCGGAACTGTCATCGCTGCGCGCAGCGGCGGGCCTGCCCGAGCCACCGCGCGCACCCGCGACGCCACGACCGCGACGGAAGCGGTGACCCCGCCGATCGTGACCATCGACGGGCCGGCCGGCAGCGGCAAGACCACGCTCGGGCGCCACCTCGCGCTAGCGCTGGGCCTTCCGCTCGTCGACACCGGACTCTTCTACCGAGGCGTCATGGTCGCGGCAGCTCGCGCGCACATCGACCCTGACGACCGCGACGCGCTGATTGCCATTGCGCGAAATGCCGACATCGTCATCGACACCGATCCAACTCACGACGACGCCGACAGCACCGCGTTGGTGAACGGCGTGGAAGCCGGCCCAGCGTTGCGCGATCCCGCCAACGCGCCGCTGCTCGCCGCGATGAGCAGCATCCCCGAGGTGCGCGCTGCCTTGCTCGAACCGCAGCGCAGACTTGCAGCGCAAGGGGCGGTTGCGGTCGGCCGTGACTGCGGCACCGTGGTCTTCCCGCACGCGAGGCTCAAGCTTTATCTCAATGCGCCCGAAGGGATCCGCGCGCATCGCCGAGCGCAGCAGCTCGGCGGCACGGGAGGCGATGTCGACAGCGCATTGATGCGTGGCGAGGTCCGCGGGCGTGACGAGCAGGACGCGTCGCGGTCGGAAGCGCCGATGCGCGCCGCGGACGACGCACGCATCATCGACACCGGCGTCCTCGGCATCGACGAGGTCTACCGGGAAGCGCTCGAGCTCTGGGCGGCAGCCAACGCGAACGGCCGGTGATCTACGCGACTCTCCGCATCGGCGTGCGGTTGCTCGCCTGGATCGTGCTCGGCCGGCGTCTCCGCATCGTCGGCATGGAACACGTCCCGCGCCATGGAGCCGTGCTCATCGTCGGCAACCACGTCGGCACCGTTGAGCCCGCGCTGACCGGCGTCTTCATCCCACGGCTCGACGTGTTCTATCTCGCCAAGAGCGAGCTGTTTCGCACACCGTTTCTCGCATGGCTCTTCCGTCACAGTCACGCGTTTCCGGTGGTCCGCGACACGCCCGACCGATCGGCGCTCCGTGTTGCGCTCAAACTGCTCGCCGACGGTCACGTCCTGCTCGTCTACCCGGAGGGGACGCGCTCGTGGGACGGTCAGATCCTCGGCGACACCCGCGGTGGCGCGGGGTTCATCGCCCGCCATTCCGGCGCGCTCATCGTCCCGGTTGCAAGCTGGGGTTCCGAGCGCGTCATCCCTCGCGGATCCTGGCTGCCGCGCCGAGCCGACGTCGAGCTGCGCATCGGCGCGCCGTTCCGGCTGCCCGCGGCGGGACCTGACGGCAAGCGGCTCTCCAACCGCCAAGCCGCTGCGGCCATGATGGAGCGCGTGATCGCATTGCTCCCCGCGGAGCGCCGGCCCGTCGGGAGCTCCACCGCGGCGTGACCACCGGACCGGCCCATCCGGACCATCTGGTCGCGTTCGACCTCGAGACCACAGGCCTGTCGCCACGCAGCGACCGCATCCTCGAGATCGGCGCGGTGCGCTACGACGAGCATCTCCAGCGCATCGACCAGCTGCAGCTGATCGTCGACCCGCAGATCCCGATACCGCTGGCAATCCAGCGGCTCGTCGGACTCACCGACGCCGATGTCCAGGGAGCACCCCCACCGCTCGAGGCCGCAACCCAGCTCGCCGCGTTCTGCGGCGACGCGGCGCTCATCGCCCATGGTGGGACGTTCGACCTCCTCTTTCTCCGCCTCCTGCTGACCGAGTCGTTTGCTGCCCGCCTCATCTACGACACGCTCGACCTGGCGAGGATTCTGTTGCCGACGTTCGAGAGCCACAGCCTGCCGCTCCTGAGCCGGCGGCTCGGAATCGCGCATGAGCGACCGCATCGGGCGCTCAGCGACGCTCTGGCTACCGGCGATCTCTTCCGGATGCTCGTCGGCGCCGGTCGCGCGCTGCCCGACAGCACCCTCGGCGAGATGCGCCGAGTCGCGACACAGGCACCGGGGCCGCTCGCCGAGTTTCTCAACGATGTGATGCGCCGCAGGGGCGTCGAGGTCGACGGTCCGCCCGCGCCGGCGCCTCCGATGCCCACGCCGCTCGCTTCCGGACCCGATCGCCAGTCAACGCCGTCGCTTGCCGAACGCAACGTCGGCGATGCAGCAGCGATGCTGCTCGGACCGGAGGGACCACTCGCTGGGCGCGAGGGTTACGAGTATCGGGACGCGCAACTCCAGATGGCGGTTGCCATCGGCCAGACGCTCGAGCGCAAACGGCGCCTCATGGTCGAGGCGGGGACGGGGGTCGGCAAATCTCTCGCGTACCTCACGCCGCTCGCCATCTGGGCGCAACGCACCGGCAAGCGCGCGGTCGTCGCGACGCACACCGTGAACCTGCAGGAACAGCTTGCGGATCGTGACCTGCCGACGGTCGCCGGCCTGCTGGATCAGCCCGTACCGGTCGCGGTCCTCAAGGGCCGCAACCACTACATCAGCCTTCGTCGCTGGCAGCGATTTCTCGACACCCCAGACCTGACCAGCTCAAGGCCCGGACCTGGCGGCGATTCGCTTCAAGCTGAAGATCCTCGTGTGGCTCGCCACAACCTCGACGGGCGACCGGTCCGAGGTGTATCTCTCCGGCGAGGAGGAGCAACTCTGGCGCCGGATCGCATCGGAGGTCAGCGACTGTCTCGGACCTGCATGTGCGAACTGGGCAAACGCGCACTGTCACATGGTGAGCGCGCGGCGCGGCGCCGCAGATGCTGCCATTGTTGTCACCAACCACGCGCTGCTGCTCGCGGCCAACGAGAGTCAGGGGCAGATTCTCGGTCCGTACGACGCGTTGGTCATCGATGAGGCGCACCACCTTGAGGCCGTCGCGACCGAACAGCTCGGGCTCGCAGTCCGCCTGTCGGATATCACGCTCGTGCTGGATCGACTCCCGGCGATGCCGGGCACGCCGCTCGGCATCGAGCTCGATCGCTGCCGTGAGGCCGGCCAGCGTCTGTTCGGTGACGCCAAGGGATTCATGGCCGCGCGCCTCGGCGGCGAGCATGCCGCCAACGGCCGGGTGGGGCTCTCGGACTCGATCCGCGAGGACCCGGGCTTCGCGCTCATCGAGCGCTCCGCGATGCATGCCATCGGGGTCCTGCAGCGCACGGCGTCGGCGCTTGCGTCGGCGCCCGGGGGCGTGCAGATCGAGCTGCTGCCCCAGCCCGACCGTTACGGCGACGAGCTCGAGCACGCGTCCGCTGCGCTTGCGGGACTGGCCGCCGCGATCGACTACGTCATCGTGCGGCCGCGAGCCGGAACCGTCGCGTGGATCGAGATGCGTCGCGAGCAGGCAGAGCTGCACGAGGCGCCGATCGACGTGTCGGTTCCACTCGCCGAGAGCGTGTTCGACCCGGCCGAGTCGGTCGTGCTCACCTCGGCAACGCTCTCGGTCGCCGGCGGCTTTGACTTCATCCGCAACCGTGTCGGCATCGGCGCGGCAGCAGACGAGCTGACCCTGGCATCGCCGTTCGACTATCTGCGCCAGGCGATCTGCATCCTGCCCGAGGACGCCACGGCATACGACGATCCGGTGCATGACCTGCAGATGGCAGAGCTCGTCGACGGCATCGCCGGACAGCTCGACGGCCACACGCTCGTGCTTTTCACAAGCTACGGACCGCTCAAACGGGTCTGGAGCCTGCTCCAGGATCGTCTCGACGCTCGAGGGATCGCGAGCCTCGCTCAAGGCCTCGACGGAACCCGCCGCCAGATCCTCCAGAGCTTCCTGGCGGATCCACGCACAGTGCTCCTGGCGACGAGCAGCTTCTGGGAAGGGGTGGACATCCCGGGTGACCGGCTGCGCTGCGTGATCATCGACAAGCTACCGTTCCCGGTTCCGACCGACCCGCTCGTGCGAGCACGATCCGAGCAACTCCGAGACCCCTTCGGCGAGTACATCCTCCCTGTGGCGATCATCCGGCTCCGGCAGGGCTTCGGACGCCTCATCCGCAGCGCTTCCGACCGGGGGGCTGTCGTGCTCTGCGACCCCCGCCTGCGCACCCGCCAGTACGGCATGGGATTCCTCCGCGCGCTACCGCCGGCACCGAGGGCGGTGAGCTCCTTGTCGGCAGTGCCCGCAATGGTCGACGCGTTCGTCAACAGAGGAGCGCTGCCCGAGACCATGGGAGAATCAGAGCAATGGTCCTCGAACGATCTCGACCCGGCGTGATCCCGGTGACGCTCGAAGCTCCCACCTCGGATCCGGCGGAACGTCCAGGCCCGGCCGGCGACCCGGCGGGGGCCTTGATCGTGGCGCTCGCGCAGTGCTATCCGAAGCTTGGCGATGTTCCAGCCAACGTTGCGATGCACCTCGAGGTGATCAGGGATGCGGCCGGGCGCGGCGCCGGCCTCATCGTCTTCCCGGAACTCTCGATCACCGGGTATTTCCTCAAGGACCAGGTGCCGGACGTGGCCCTGACGCTCGATTCGCCGGAGATCGGCGCGCTGCGCACGGCCTCACGCGACAGACGGATCGACGTCGTCGCCGGCCTGATCCTCGAGAGCGATCGCCACCAGTTCTACAACGCCTCGATCTACGTCAGCGGCGGCGAGGTCGTGCATGTGCACCGCAAGGTGTATCTGCCCACCTATGGGCTGTTCGACGAGCAGCGGTACGTCTCCGCGGGCGACCGCTTTCGGGCCTTCGACGCGCCGCTCGGCAGCGCCGCGCAGCGCTGGCGCGCAGGGATGCTCATCTGTGAAGACCTCTGGCATCCGTCAGCACCATCGTTGCTCGCGCGCCAGGGTGTCGACGTGCTCATCTGCCCGTCGGCGTCGCCCGCGCGAGGTGTCCTCCAGGGCGAGGCGCTCGGCACCGCGCGCAGCTACGACGCCATGACCCGGACCTACGCGCAACTGTTCACGAGCTACGTCATCTACTGCAACCGCAGCGGGTTCGAGGACGGAGTCGGGTTCTGGGGTGGATCGCGTGTGGTCGGTCCCGATGGCACCGTCATCGGATCCGTCCCCGGCGCGGATGAAACCGTGCTCTATCACACGCTCGAGCGGAGCGCGCTCCGGCGCGCGCGGGTCGCATACCCGTTGCTGCGCGACGAACGAAACGATGTCAACGACGCAGAGACCGACAAACTCCGCCGCCGACGCGCTCTCGATTGACCCCGGCTTCGTCGCCGGCCTGCTTCGCGGCTTCATCGCTGACGGAGTGCGCAAGGTCGGCTTCGAACGCGCCGTCGTCGGCCTCTCGGGTGGTGTCGATTCCTCGCTGGTGACCGCGCTCGCGGTCGCATCGCTCGGTGCCGACAACGTCGTCGCAATCTTCATGCCATACCGGACGAGCGATCCGCAGTCTGCGCTCGACGCGAACGCGGTGTGCGCCAGCCTCGGCATCACCGCGAAGACGATCGACATCAGCGCGCAGGTCGACGATTACTTCGAACAGTTCCCGGATGCCGACCGGACGCGACGCGGCAACAAGATGGCGCGCGAGCGCATGTCGATCCTCTACGACCATTCGATGGCGGAGCGGGCACTCGTGCTCGGCACCTCGAACAAGACCGAGCTGCTCCTCGGCTACGGGACGCTGTTCGGCGACATGGCTAGCGCGCTCAACCCGATCGGTGACCTGTACAAGACACAGCTGTACGCGCTGGCGCGGTTCCTCGAGCTGCCGCACAGCGTGCTCACCAAGCCGCCGAGCGCGGACCTGTGGGTCGGCCAGTCCGACGAGGAAGAGCTCGGGATTCGCTACGCGGTCGTCGACGAGATCCTGCATCTGCTCGTCGATCAGCGTCGCAGCCGCGCGGAGGTTGTCGCGCTCGGCTTCGACCCGGCCGATGTCGACATCGTCATCAGGCGCGTGCACGGAAGTCAGTACAAGCGCCGCCCCCCGATCATCGCGAAGCTGAGCAACCGCACCATCGGCCGTGAGTTCCGCTATCCGCGGGATTGGGGACGGTGAACGGATTCACCGGGACTCTCGCGGTGGTCGCGACGCCGATCGGCAACCTCGAGGACATCACGCTGCGCGCGCTGCGCGTCCTTCGCGAGTGCGACGCCGTGGTGGCGGAGGAACTCGCGCCGGACCAAGGCATTGCTGACGGCGCACGGCGTGCAGAAACCAGTGCTGTCGTTGCCCGCATTCGATGAGCGGCGTCGCATCCCGCAACTCATCGAGCGGCTGGATCGCGGCGAAACCCTCGCGCTCTGCACCGATGCAGGCACGCCGGCGTTGAGTGACCCAGGCTCGCTCCTCGTCAGCGCGGCGGTCGAGGCCGGTCACCGCGTGACGCCGATTCCCGGTGCGTCGGCATTGACGGCGGCGCTCGCCGCCAGCGGGTTGCCCGGCAACGCGTTCTGCTTTCTCGGCTTCCTGCCACGCACGCCCGGCAAGCTGGTGCGCCTCCTCGAGCAGGCGCTGCAGGAGGACCGTACCCTCGCGTTCTTCGAGTCGCCGATGCGACTCGTCAAGACGCTGCGCATCGCGGCCCCGGTACTCGGCGAGCGCCCCGTCATCGTCGCCCGTGAGCTCAGCAAGGTGCACGAGACGATGCATCGCGGCACGGCGGCAACACTGGTGGACGAGTTCACCGCGCATCCGCCGCGCGGCGAGTGCACCGTGCTCATCGGAGCGCGTGCATGAGCGACGGGCTGCCCTCGCTCGTCGACACGCACTGTCACCTCGTCCTCCTCGAGGAGCGCGGTCTGCTCGCGCAAGCCCTCGAGGGAGCTGCGGCTGCGGGAGTCGACCAGATCATCTCGGTGGGCCTCAACCTCGACGACTCGGACCGCAACCGCGTCATCGCCGAGGCCCATCCCGACGTGTATTTCACGGTCGGCTGGCATCCGCACGAAACCGCACCACCCGACCCGCGTCAGGTCGAGGCGCTCGCCGCGTTGCTCCGGCATCCGAAAGCGGTCGCGGTAGGGGAGATCGGCCTCGATCTCTTCTTCCGCCCCGGGTACCACGAGGTGCCGCTCGAGGTGCAGGAGCAGTCGTTTCGCTCCATGCTCGAGCTCGCGCAGGACGCTGCGAAACCCGTGCTCATCCACGACCGCGACGCGCATGACGAGGTGCTCGCCGCGGTGCGACGCGTCCCCGGGTCACGCGGGGTGATGCACTGCTTCAGTGGCGACGCGGCATACGCGCAACGATGTGCGGAGCTCGGGTTCATTGCCTCGTTCTCCGGCATCGTCACCTTTCCGCGGAGCGATCCGATTCAGGCAGCAGCGCGCAGCGTCGCCGACGACGGCTATGTCGTCGAGACGAACTCGCCCTTTCTCAGCCCTGCGCCGGAGCGCGGCAAACCGAACCTTCCGGAGCGCGTCGCGATCACTGCGGCGGCGGTCGCCGGGCTCCGCGGGATGACAGTGGAGGCGGTGCGGGCCGCGACGACAAGCACGGCTCGCAGGGTGCTCGGCATCGGGTCACCGGCGGCTTCGCCGCGTGCCTGAGCGCGCGCTCGACCTCACGGACCCGGCGACGGTCACCGCCGTCGCGCGCCGGGTCGGTCTGCGCCGTGATCCCCGTCTGGGCCAGCACTTCCTCGTCGACCGTCAGGTGCTCGAGGCGATTGTTGACGCGCTCGACCCAGGCCCGGACGACGAGGTGCTCGAGATCGGCTGTGGCTTGGGGACCCTCACGGGCGAGCTCGCTGCACGCGCCAGGCGTGTGGTGGCGATCGACATCGACCCTGCCTGCGTCGCCGGGACGGCGCTCACCCAACGCGCCAACGCGAACGTCACGGTGCTCGAGATCGACGCGCGTGTCGTCGATCCGGTCGCACTCGGCTTCACCACGGGATGGCTGGCCACCGGCAACCTCCCGTATCAGCTGACCGGGCTCGTGCTGACACATCTCCTCGATGCTGCCGACCCCCCGGCGCGAGCCGTCGTGCTCGTGCAGCGCGAGGTGGCGGCGCGCCTGGCCGCCGAGGCGGGGGACTGGAGCCTCGCGACCGTGGCGGTCCGTTCGCATGCGGCTGTCGAGCGTCTCCTGGACGTGCCGCCGCATGCCTTCGACCCGCCGCCGGCGGTGCATTCGTCGATCCTCCGGCTCGTCCCGGAACGCCTGATGGAGCCGGACATGCGCAGAGCGGTGCTCGCGCTCGCCAAGCCGCTCTTCCAGTCGCGGCGCAAGACATTGCGCAACGGTTTGAGCCGCGCTCTCGGCAACGACATCAGCGCCGCGTTGACGGCTCTTTCGTCCGCAGGCATCGATCCCGGGCGCCGGCCGGGTACGCTTGCGCTCGATGAGTGGGAGCTCCTCGCTCGTGCGGTCTCGGAGGTGAGGTCCGGAACGCGATGAGGCAATCGCTGAAGCGCCCGAACGCCGGGACGGTCGAGGAGACCGGCGTCTCGCCCCTGCACGCGACCCGCCCTGCCGTCCCGCCGCGCCAGGAACAGGCCGGCGGCTTCATCGCCGTGCTGCGCCGGCGCGACTTCCGCTACCTCTGGGGGGCGCAGCTGACGTCGCAGCTTGCCGACAAGTTCCTCATGTTCACGCTGCTCGTCTTCATGTACACGCTCACCAAGCTGGCATCGCTGCAGTCGGTGCTGATGATCGCGTATACGCTGCCGAGCGTCCTGCTCAGCGCTCCGTCCGGCGTGTATGCGGACCGCCACGACAAGCGCACGCTCATGATCCTCTGCAACGTCGTGCGCGGCGGTCTCGTCCTCCTCATCCCGCTGGCGCAGCTCTTTCCGGGACTTCGCGGCCAGGCGTGGCCACTCGTGGTGATCACGCTCCTGTTCAGCTCGGCAGGACAGATCTTCGCGCCCGCTGAGGCAGCGAGCATCCCGTCGCTGGTGACGCGCCGGCAGATCACCGAAGCAACGTCGCTGTTCATGACGACTGTGATCCTCACGCTGGTGCTCGGTGTCCCGGCCGCCACCATAGCCATCGGGTTCTTCGGCAACCAGGCGCCGTTCTACATCGCGAGCGGGCTCTTCCTCGTCGCGGCGCTGTCGGTGTGGCGGGTGAGCGTGAGCCTGCGTGCCGAGAAGGTGAACACCACGCCGTCGCAGGGCATCCTCCGTGAGCTGCGCGACGGCATCGACATCCTTCGGGGCAGCCCGGCGTTGCGTCTCGGCCTCTACCAATTGGCGCTGGCGATCGTCGTCGTGTTCACGATCTTCGCGCTCGGACCGGTGTACCTCGTCGAGGTGTTGAAGCGGTCCGACAACGAGACGTACATCGTCCTCGTCCCCGCGATGATCGGGCTCATCATCACCGGCGGACTGCTCGGCAGGCGACCGACGTTCTCGCGAGCCACGACGCTCGTGCTCGGGATTGCAACCGCGGGCATCTCGCTGCTGATCATGGGCATCGTGCCGGACCTGCTGCGAACGCATGGACTGGCCAATCTGATGGTGCCGCTCGCCGTGCTCGTGGGCGTCATCTTCGGGTGCGCGCTCGGTGCGCTGCTCATCCCCGCGTTCACAGTGCTGCAGGAGAAGACCGACAGCGAGAGTCGCGGCCGCATCTTCGGCGGCATCTTCACCGTTATCAACGCGGCCGTCGCGATCCCACTCCTGCTCGCCGGTGTCGTGTCCGACCTGATCGGCGTGGCTCGCGTGGTTGCGGCGCTCGGTGCGCTCCTCATTCTCGTCGCGGCTGCAGTGCGCTGGCTGGGCTGGAATCGATTGCGCGTGCTCGAACCCGAACCGCAGACCCAGGGAACCGCGGCCCTCGATCCGTCCTGATTGACGACGCTGCAACGGCGGTGTCGCGAAGCCGTGGAATGCCCGGGGTCCGCGGGGGCCGGTGGCAAGCTCGCAGCCCGGTGGTCCGAACTGGCGGACCGGGCGTGGAGAGTAGAGATGCGAGCCGTTGTTACATGCGAGTGCTGTGGGCACCGGCAGGCGATTGCCCGCCAGATCGTCCGGCCGGAATCGTTCAACCTGGTCTGCCACAGCTGCGAGGGTGTCCTGCGGATCGACGTGACGCCGGACGATCTCGAGGCCGCGCAGCATTCCACCGGGAAGAAGACCCAGCCCGTCGCCTGGGTCTGACGTTTCCCGGGGATCGCCCGGAACCGCTGGTATCATCGACGGCGCTCACGCTTGCCGGGTGCGAGCCAGGGGCGCATAGCTCAGTTGGTACGAGCGCTGCGTTGACATCGCAGAGGTCATAGGTTCGATCCCTATTGCGCCCACCATCGATTTTGTGCAGGACACGCTGTAGTTGGACTTCTTCGTGTTCAGCCGGGACGCGCCCGGTGCGGCAACTCTGCGTGACGACCAGGCGCTGACGGAGGAGCACTGGTCGTACATGGACAGGTTCGCGGCGTCGATGATCGCCCGGGGGCCGACGCTCGACACCGATCGCGAGAGCGCGACGGGCAGCCTGCACATCCTCGCATTGCCCAGTGTCGAGGCAGCGCGCGAGTTCGTCGCACTCGAGCCGAACAATCGGGCGGGCGTCTACGGCGCGCACTTCCTCTGGCGGTTCGAGAACCTGCTCGGACGCTCGATGTGGGAGTTCTCAGGTCAACAAGACGAGCCACGCTTCCTGGTCACCGGCCGTTCGCCTCTGGGCCGGCTCGTGCCGGCGGAGACTCTCCCAGCCGAGCTCCGCGAGCGGCTGATCCTGTATGGAGGACTGACGACGCTCGATGGTGGGGAGCCGGTCGGAGTCGCTCTGGCGCTGCAGGCGCCGGATCGCGCGTCAGTCGACGGGCTCATCGACGAGCAGCGCACCGGGCTTGGCCCGTTCTCCGACGTCGAGGTTCATGACTGGGAGTTCGGCGGCCGGCGCTGAATTCGGCCGTCTGGGTTCGCGTCAAACGCCCTCGGTCGCCACCCTGACGCCAAGCGCGATGAGCACCGCGCCCGTCAGCCCGTCGAGTGCCCGTCGCACGATCGAGCGGCGGAATACGTCTCCCGCCTTGGCGATGACGAAGGAATACGCGGTGAGCCAGGCGAAGGTCATCGCGGAAAACGTCAGCCCGAGAGCGAGCAGTGCGAAGAACGTGTCCGTGCCCGAGGGGACGAACTGCGGGAGCAGACTGACGAAGAAGACCGCCATCTTTGGGTTCCCCAGGTTGCTGAGCACGCCTTGCCGATACGCCCTGGAGCCGATGGGCCGTCTTGCCGGCGCGGCGTCGGGTATGTCGGTGCTGGCGCGATCGCGGATTGCTCTCACGAGTGAATGCGCGCCCAGGTAGATGAGGTAGGCGGCGCCGGCGAGTTTCAACGCCACGTAGGCCGGCTGGTATGCCTCGAGGAGCGCACCAATGCCGAGACAGGTCGCGAGCGCCCAGATGACCTGCCCTGTCGCGACACCGGCGCCGGTCAGGATCCCGCCCCGCCGGCCGCCCATCAGGGCGTTGCGAATCGTCAGTGCTGTATCCGGTCCCGGAGTGACGATCAACAGTGCCGCGACGGCGAGGAAGGCGAGGAACCGTTCCATCAGTGGAACGTGACGCGGGTCGCTTCCTGTCTGCCTTGGGCGAAACCAGCACGCGCGGAGGGGGTGCGAGCTGCCATATCCATCATGTTCGTACCCATTGCGGCTTGGGAATCGGCGTCCGGCGTGATCACCAGGACGCGGCTGCCCTGCTTGCGGAGCTTTTCGACCTGGCTGTCGAGGTCCACGCCCCATTCCGGTGGTCTGGGCAGACCCTCGAACTGGCCCTCCGGCGGTGTTCCGGTCCGTCCGCCCAGTGGCGAAAGCACCACGACGTGCGCATACCCCGAGGCCAGCTCGGCGTTGTCGGGGGAGCCCACACCACCGTCGATGTAGCGAGCGCCATTCATGTCAACCGTGGGGACGAGACCGGGCAACGCGGTGCTGGCGGTGACCGCGTCAACCAGGTCGACCCCGGAATCGCGGTCGAATGCCACCAATTCGCCGGTCTGCGCGTCGACGGCGGTCACGATCATCGGCCTGTCCGGCCAATCGGGGCTCGGTAACCTCGCGGCGACCGTCGCTTTCCGCTGTTCCGCCCCGGAGCCGAGTGCGCGGTCGCTTTCCAATCCGAACGCGCCCATCGCACGTCGGAGATCGGCTGCCGAGGAGGCGCCGGCGCCGATGGCCCGCATGCGCTCGAACACCGTGGCCATCGGCAGTGACGGCGGCTGTTCCCGGATCTGCGGGGCCGGTCGAGGCGGCTGGGACAGTACTGCGGCGAAGAGGCCGGCTGCCGGCATGCCGCTGCGCACCTGTGCTGCCGCGGTGGCGCCGGCGGAGGTGCCGATCACCAAATCGGCGAGGTTTGTCATATCGACACCCGCGTCGGCGAGGCCGGCGATGACGCCGATCTCCCACGCATTGCCTGCAGCGCCACCGCCGCCGAGGACCAGAGCAACGTTATGAGCCATGGGGATGACTATGTCAGCCGCGTGCAGGTTCCGTCCTTCCGAAGGTCGACGACCGTGGCTTCCGTTTTATGTGGTTGCGGCCGCCTGATCGTCGGGATGCATGAACGGTGCGTATGAGACGCCGATGATCGCGCCCTCGCTGGACTGCAATCGCGCGACGGTCTGTCCCCAGGGCTCGGTGCGTGCGTCGTGTAGCAACGCGAAGCCCTTTTCTTGCAATTCGTCTGCCGCGATCTGGACGGCGTCGGCGTTGCGTACTTCGAATTCGATGCTCGCCTGAGGGATGGGTCGGTCCTGCGGCCATTCCGTTGTGCCGAAGCACGCCTGAGCAGCCTGCGTGAGCGGCCACACGCCGAAGGAATTGCAACCGTTGATGTTTTCGGTATGCAGGTAGCCGTCTCCCTCTACGGTGAGCGGCAGATCCAGGGCGGTGACGTACAAGGTTCGGCTGAGCTTCGGGTCAGGGCTGATGATTGCGACGCTGGTGATGGACTGCACATCCATGACGTCACCTCCGAAACTGGGATCGAGCGATGCGTCCACTGTTGCACAGGTGTCCCGGGGCATTGGGTAGGGGAGGTCGGCGTAGCGTCCCTCAGGTGTTATTGCCGGAGATGGCTTGAACTGTCGGGGCGCGAATTTGTCAGTGCCGGGCATGGGGCCGGGCTCGGTACGGTGGCGAACAGACGTTTGCTATACTCTCTCGTATGGTAGCGGCTGCAATACCGGAGACGAAATCGCATCTGTGCGAGGCAGTCGACGCACTCGTCGGGGAGTCCATCGACGGCTTCTCGACGCTCGCCCTGGGCGAGGACATGGTCGACATCCGGCGGGCGATCGATCGGCTTGAAGCTGAGTTCCTGCGCCGCCTCCACCGCTTCCACAACGAGCGGGGTGGACAGGACGACGGTGGCTTGAGCACGGTGTCCTGGCTGCGCCATCGCTGCGGGATGACCTCCAAGGCTGCGGCATACCGCAAGCACCTGGCCCGGACCTTGGGCGAGCTGCCGGCCACGCTCGACAGCGCCCGGGCGGGCCGCTCCTCCTTCGGCAACATGGCGATGATCGCCCACCTTGCCGGCGATGTCGGCGTGGAGCAGATGGCGCCGATGGAGGCGATCCTTGTGGAGGCTGCGGAAACGCTCGATCCAGGGCGGATGCGCACCCTCACCCAGGCCGCGCGCCTGCGTCTCGATCCCGACGGCGTGCTCGCCGATGACAACCGTGCCCACGAGCAGCGCTGGTTCGAATGCGAGCAGAGCTATGGAGGCGACTTCATCCTCCGTGGTCTGCTCGACGCCGAAGGCGGCGCCTTGCTGAAGACCGCGATCGATGCGCTCAGCCACGGGCTGACGCCCGGCGAGACCCGCTCGGGGTCGCAGCGCCGTGCCGATGCACTCGTCGAGCTGGCCGCGACCCAACTGCGCTGCGGTGACCACCGCGATGTGCACGGGCAGCGGCCCCATCTCACCCTCACGGTGAGCGCGGAAGCACTGCGTAGTGACACCGACGCGGCCCC
The DNA here is from genome assembly GCA_963757475.1 of Candidatus Dormiibacterota bacterium. GTDB lineage: Bacteria > Chloroflexota > Dormibacteria > Aeolococcales > Aeolococcaceae > Palsa-851. Next base: position 202,334 of record CAVWRW010000001.1, on the reverse strand, counting down.
GGCCATGCTGGGCGGGGTGGGGCCGATCCACCCGGCAACCGCACGGCGCATCGCCTGTGACGCGGTGCGGACGGTGGTGGCAGTGGCCACGCCTGCCGCTGGTATGGGCCCGGCGTGGGCGGCGGTGGACGCCGCCGCGACCGGCCCGACGTGGGCGGCGGTGGATGCGCCGGTGGTGCCACTCGCGGTCACAGCGCGCACGCGCACGATCCCGGCACACCTCCGCACCGCGCTCTGCCTTCGGGACAAGGGCTGCCGCTTCCCGGGGTGTGACAAGCCACCGGCTTGGACCGACGGCCACCACATCATCCACTGGCACGACGGCGGTCCGACCGAGCTCGGCAACCTCGTCAATCGTTAGTACAACCCCAGGCCGCGGCCGGGTCCGCGCGTCGAGTAGCATCACCGTCGCTTGAGACAGTGCGGGACTGCCGCGCTTCTCGATAGCGAAGCGCAAAAGGAGAACAGATGCAGAGTGTGGCTTTTGTAGCACCGATTCTTCCCGGGAAGACGGAAACCGAGCGCCAGGCAATGGAATCGGTTGCGCACGGTGAACGACAGGCCGCCTTCGAGGCCTCGCGAACGCGGCACGGTATCACCAGAGAGGCCGTGTTTATCCAGCAGACACCCGGCGGTGATGTCGCTGTCGTCTACTTGGAGGCGGACGATCTTCAGGCTGCATTCCACGGACTGGGCTCGTCCGAGGAGCCATTCGATGTGTGGTTCCGTGGGCATGTGCTTGACGTTCACGGGATTGATCTCGCGCAGGGCTTCCCGCCGCCGGAACAGACGGTTGACTTCCGGCGCTGAGAACGCGCGACCCTAGTCTCTGCGGAGTTGACGTCGCGCCCGGCAGGCCAATTTTCAGCGTCGTTGCCACTGGGATCGGCTCTCCCCAGACGATAGCGGTGGTCATCAGCACGGCGATCGTTCGAAGGGGCGCGGGTCTTACATGACCTGGTGCTCGCCCGCTGGTGAACGGGTGAAGCTGCTAAGCGTGAAGCTGCCCGAGCCGTCCGAGGTGCCGACACCGTTCTCGAAGAAACAGCCGCCCCCGAAAGAGAGGCCCACGACGGTGGCGTTAACGGCCGCAGCATTGAGCGCGGCTGCATTTGCGCTGCTGGGCTGGCCGTTCCAGTCACTCCATGCTTGCGCGGAATCGACGAGGGCAGACAGCGTGCCAGGGCCTTCGCCAGAGCCGCACTTCCCGGCGTGACGTCCGCCCACCAGTAGTTGGTGTAGGCGAATTTGCCGCCGGTCTGGAAGAAGACGCGGACAGCCGCCGGGGTTGTGCCGCAAGATGGTTCGCCAGCGTAGGCGAACGTAACGCTGACGCCCTGCACCGAGTACGAGGCGCTCAATGGTGACTTGGGATGGGAGAAAATGTAGCTGGCGAACAGCCAGCGTGTCCGCACCAGTCACGGCCAACTTCAACGAGGGATAGCGAGCGGACATGTATTGGGCCACTACGACGTTCAGCGTTACCGCCACGATACCCGAACTGACAGCCGCGCTCCAGGCTTGGAAACAACACATCGACGAAGCTCATCCGTTGATCAAGGCTGTTCGGTGCTACCGATTCGACGGGGAACGAGCTTTGTTTGGCAGGAGGGATTTGAGAATTTCAACGACTACCAGGCTTTGATCGAGCAGGAGGACGACGTCTGTGAAGGCGTGATGGCCGCGGTCTTCAAGCACAGCGTGCCAGGAACGCGAACGGGAAGATCTGGGGCCAGGTCATCTGAGGTAGACCTTCGAAATGCCCCCTCAGCGGGGTGCTGACGACGCACTAACCGTTAGCTTCCTTCTGCTTATTCGATCTCGTCCTCGATGGTCCAGTGTGACAAGCAGAGAAGAAGTTGGCTCGAACCAAGGCTAACCTCCTCAAAGGCAATGGTGGAGGCACTCTCTGGTGTGTTGATGCACGATGGGGTGACTTATGGGCCTCGTCCGCGTGACCCCAGCCGCGAACTCTTTTACGGCTTAGATCGATCGGTCTCAACCCACCTTTCGCGGGTTCGTCGCGACCGATCACGGTCGGCCCGATCCGTGGCGCACCATCTAGCCTCTCCACCCAGTTCGCCCTGAGCGAATCAAGACCACAGGGAGCTCCCGCACCTGTTTCGAGTCGTTGAGCCTGCCGTCGGTGAGCCAGCGCTTGAACTGTTGCTGGAAGCGAGGTCATCTGTGTAGCGGTCGGCAAGCTCTGCTCCCGCCCCAGGACCGCGGGATCACGTGATCGAAGTGAAGGTGGTCTCGGGCGCCGCGGTGCCGGCAGCGACCACCGTCGCGCTGCCAGACGAAGAAGCGCGTGTCGATGTCTACAGGCGTCGTGTCTCGAGGGTCACGCGAATCGATCCGAGCGCCAGACCTGGTCATGTTGGATCTCAGCCGCACTGCGAACGGCGCGCCGACTAGGACGGATGCCCACCCGGCGAGTCGGGGTCGCGGTCAGTGGCGACGGGCCTTCTGTGGATGGCGCCCACCGCATCAAGCTGAGCAACCTGGTCTCCCTGTGCCGCACGCACCACCGGCGCGTCCATGAGCAGGGCTGGCGCATTCACATCACCGATGGCGTTGCGGTGGTGGAACCGCCTCCCTGACCGGAGTGACTTGGGGTCACGGCATCGGCGCAGCGGAACGTACCCTTGCACACGATGAAATTGCGTCTTTGCGGCACTCGCGGCTCTACGCCGGCACCCGGCTTCGAATATGCCCGCTACGGCGGACAGACGTCGTGCATCGCCGTGTTCTCGGATGACGGGACCTGCAAACTCATCCTTGACGCGGGCACGGGACTGCGCCGTCTTCCCGCCGCACTCGAAGGCAAGCCTTTCAGCGGCACAATGCTGCTGACGCATCTGCACTGGGATCACACACACGGACTCCCGTTCTGTCAGTCCGTTGACAACCCCGATGCACGGACCACGCTGTATATCCCGCAACAGCCCGGTGGCGATGCCGAAGAGATTCTTGCGAGGGTCATGTCACCACCGCATTTCCCCATCCGTCCGCGCGAGATGCGGGGCGAGTGGCAGTTCCAGCATCTCGCGCCCGGCGAACATCACATCGAGGGTTTCGACGTGCTCGCACTCGAGATCCCACATAAGGGTGGGCGAACGTTTGGCTATCGAGTATCCGACGGTCGAACGTCCATCGCGTATATGCCCGATCACGCACCGATATCGCTCGGTCCCGGCCCCGACGGATTCGGTCCCTATCACGTGGCTGCTGTACGGTTGACCGAGGGCGTCGACATGCTGCTCCACGACTCGCAGTACACGAGCGAGGAATTCCCTGCACGCGCGCACTTCGGGCACTCGAGCATCGACTACGCGGTCGGGCTCGCGGAACATGTTCGAGCGAAACAACTGGTGCTCTTTCACCACGACCCGTGGCGGACAGACGCACAACTCGACGGCATCGTTGCGCACCGGTCAACGGCGCGTATCCCCGTGAGCGCGGCGATTGAGTGGGACCTGCTCGAGATTGGCGAAACGGGCGTGACAACTTAGGGGGCGTCTGACGGCCGAAGAAACTTGACCCACCAACTCAGGTTTTGATACCGTCGCCGTCGAGATGGGAACCGGATGGGTCGCCCTGACGCGTCGCCGCTGGCTCGACCACGGTTGCTGCGGCTCCGCCATCTGTTGTCGCTGACAGCGCACATCTGACGCGACCGCCCACGTCCGGGCGCCACCGCACCGTGCTCTCACATCAACCTGTATCAACAACGTCAAGGAGGGTCTGTCATGTCAGCCACCGATGACCTGCTCAAGAACAATGAGCGCTACGCAGCAACCTTCAGCAAGGGCGACACGCCGATGCCGCCAGGACGCGGGGTCGCCGTCGTCGCGTGCATGGACGCCCGTCTGCACGTCAGCGCGATCCTCGGCCTCGAGGTTGGCGATGCGCACATCATCCGCAACGCCGGCGGAGTGGTCACCGACGATGCGATCCGTTCGCTCGTCATCTCGCAGCGCCTGCTCGGGACCAAGGAGATCATCCTCATCCATCACAGCGACTGCGGGATGGTCACGTTCAGCGACGACGCGGTGAAGGCGCAGATCAAAGAGGACACCGGCATCCGGCCGCCGTTCGCGCTCGAGGCGTTCCCCGACGCGGCAGACGATGTGCGCCAGTCCATCGCGCGCATCAAAGCGAATCCGTTCATCCCGCATCGCGACAACGTTCGCGGGTTCGTGTACGACGTGACCACCGGCAAGTTGAACGAAGTGACCGCGGGCGATCTCGAACTCAAGGGCTCGACAGCGGCTGAGGCTGTTCGCTAGCGCACATTGCGTACCGCGCGGGCGCACGACGGTGAGCGTGCGCCCGCGCAAGACGACCGCCAGCGCATGGACCGACCGTCGAACAAACTCACCAAGCCGCTCCAGTCAAAGCCCGACGAGCGAGTGACACGACTGTTACAACAGCCGTTGGCGATGCTCGCTGAAGCTGCGCAAGATCAGACGCTCGATGTGCGCCAGACGGACGCGAAAAGTTGCGCACAGGCATGTGCCATACAGCACAATCGAATGGCGCGGTTGTCCACATTGTCAACAGCCCATGGCGTATCAAACGCGTCGCAACGGGACGTGTCACCAGGTGCGTTGCAATGGTTGACAGGGGGTCATTGCGGCGGCGTACACTCTCGCGGTGGCATCGGAGGCGGGCATGTCGAGGCATTCAGGACGGACGAGCATGCCGCGCAGAATCTGCGCACGCGTCGGGTGCGGTGAGCTTGTCCACAAGCCAACAGCGAAGTACTGCAGCATCAAATGCTGCTCGATTGATCCCGCACGACACGAGCGTTTGCGCAACCAGGCGCGCAGAGCGGCCGCGCGTCCGATACCGATGTTGCGTCAGTTGCGCTTCGACTTCCCGTCGACAAGCTTTGATCCCGAGGCGCAGTTGACGCAGCTGGCCCAGGCGCGCGAGGACATCCCGGCGGGAATGTCCCGCCTCACCGGCTGAAGCTCGCTCCGCGGTCTCGAGGGCCGAGACCGGCTGACACCGTAGAATCGGCTTCCAATGCCTGACGAGATCGTTGACGACGCCGCGGAAGCGGGCGCACCACTTCCAGCACCGGCCGCGCCAACGCTTGACATCCTTCGACACAGTGCCGCGCATCTCATGGCCGCCGCGGTGGTCGACATGTTCCCCGGCGCGCAGTACGACGTCGGTCCCGCGATCGAAGACGGGTTCTTCTACAACTTCCGCCTCCCGGACGGCGCGCACTTCTCTGACGATGACCTGCCGCGCATCGAGGCCCGGATGGAAGAGCTCGCGAAGCAGAAGATCGCGTTCGTGGCGGACACGATGCCCCGCGAGCAGGCGGTCGCGCTCTTCACCGAGTTGCACCAGCCGTTCAAGGTCGACATCATCAAGCGCCTCCCGGACGACGTGACCGACGTCAGCATCTATCGCACTGGGACATTCGTCGACCTCTGCCGGGGACCGCACGTGCCCGACACCGGTTGGCTGAAGGCGCTCCGCGTCCTTCGTACCGCCGGCGTCTACTGGCGTGGCGATGCGCGCAACGAGCAGCTGCAACGCCTGTACGGCACGGCGTGGTTCACGAAGGACGAACTGGACGCGTACATGCTGCGTCTCGAAGAGGCGCGCAAACGTGACCATCGCCGCCTCGGCGCCGAGCTCGACCTTTTCTCGTTTCCCGACGAGATCGGTTCGGGACTGCCGGTGTTCCATCCCAACGGCGGGCTCGTGCGCTCACTGATGGAGGAGTACTCGCGCAAGCGACACGCCGAAGCGGGCTACTCGTTTGTCAACACACCGCACATCACCAAGGAAGACCTCTTCAAGACGTCCGGGCACCTCGAGTGGTTCGCGGAGGGCATGTTCCCTCCGATGGAACTCGACGAGGGGACGAAGTACTACCTCAAGCCGATGAACTGCCCGATGCACATCCTCATCTATCGCAGCAGGATGCGCTCGTACCGGGAGTTGCCGTTGCGACTGTTCGAGTTCGGCAGCGTGTATCGATACGAGAAGTCCGGTGTCGTGCATGGGCTCACGCGCGTGCGCGGCCTCACGATGGACGATGCGCACATCTTCTGCGCGCGCGAGCAGATGATGGACGAGCTCACCTCCTTGCTCGACTTCACGCTCGGACTGCTCCGCGACTTCGGGCTCACCGACTTTTACCTGGAGCTCTCCACGCGTCCCGAGGCGAAAGCGGTCGGCAATATGGACGATTGGGAGGAGGCAACGCAGGCACTGCGCCTTGCTGCCGAAGGACGCAACCTGGAACTCGTCCTCGACGAGGGTGGGGGAGCGTTCTACGGTCCCAAGATCTCCGTGCAGGCGCGCGATGCCATCGGGCGCACGTGGCAGATGTCGACGATCCAGGTCGACTTCCAGTTCCCGCAGCGTTTCGATCTGCATTACGTCGACGACACCGGCGTCGAGCAGCGTCCGACCATGATCCACCGCGCGCTCTTCGGTTCCATCGAACGCTTCTTCGGCATTCTCCTCGAGCACTATGCCGGACACTTTCCGCTCTGGCTCGCGCCGGTGCAATGCGCGCTCGTCCCCGTGCAGGACGACAGCGAGGAGGTGATGTCGTACATCCGCACCCTCGCAGCGGGGATGCGCACGCGTGGGTTACGCGTATCACTCGATGACCGCCACGGTGAGCGCATGCAGGCGCGCGTCCGCGACGCCGAGCTGAAGAAGGTTCCCTATGTCGTCGTCATCGGCAAGCGCGACGTCGAGCGCGGCGACGGGATCGTGCGCGTGCGCGACGTGCGTCGCAACAGCCAGAGCGACGTCTCGACCGGCGAGCTCATCGAGCTCCTCGCCGCCGAAGTGAGCGAGCGGCGGCCCGAGTAAAACGCGGCCGGCGTCAGCCGGCATCGAACGAGCCTCTGGTGCGAGCGCCGCTCCGCGGTGAGGCAAAGCTGCAGGCGGCATTGACGACGTTCGGCATCGACGTGCGCGACCGCGTGTGCCTCGACCTCGGCGCTGCGGCGGGCGGCTTCACGCGCGTGCTGCTCGATGCGGGCGCGCTCCGCGTCTACGCGGTCGACGTCGGCTTCGGCCAGTTGCTCGGCTCGCTGCGCCAGGACCCCCGCGTGCTGAATCTCGAGGCAACGAACGTGTCCAAGCTCGACACGCGGCTCGTCCCGGAGCCTGTGGAGGTCGTCACCATCGATGTCTCGTACCTGGCGCTCGCCGCTGCCGTCGCGCAGCTCGATCGCATTGAAATCGTTGGCGGCGCCGACCTTGTCGGCCTCGTGAAGCCGATGTTCGAGCTCCGCATGGCGACTGCGCCAACCGACCGGGCCACCGTCGACATCGCGACAGAGAAAGCGGCTGTCGGCATCGAGGCAGCCGGGTGGCAGGTGCTCGGCGCGATGCCGTCACCCGTTCTTGGAGGCCGGGGCGCCGTCGAGGCGTTGCTCCACGCGCGCAAGCCGGGATGAGCTCCGACGGGGATCGGACCCTGTCACACCGAGGTTTAGCCTTTCTTCGCGCGTGCTATATTCAGCGCCCGACGCCTAGAACAGGCGCCGCAAAGCAGGTCCGTCAACGACGGCCCTCACCTTCCGGGTTCGCCTTGAAGGTCCAGCACCCGATCCCTGGATAGCGGAACCGCTGTCCAGTTTTTTTGTCCATAAGGAGGCCGCGCCGATCGCTTTCCGAGAGTTGAGGGTCAACGACCAGATCCGAATTCCCACCGTCCGTCTCTTCGACGACACCACAGGTGAACAACTGGGGATCGTCCCCATCGAGCGGGCGCGGGAGCTCGCCGCCCAGCGTGAGGTGGACTTGGTCGAAGTCGCCCCTCTGGCCCAACCACCGGTCTGCCGTCTCATGGACTACGGGCGCTTCAAGTTCGAAGCCCTGAAGAAGGAGAAGGAGAGCCGGAAAGAGCACAACACCATCAACGTCAAAGAGATGAAGCTCCGTCCGAAAATTTCGGAGCACGACTTCCAGACCAAGTTCGGTTCGGTTCGTCACTTTCTCGCTGACGGCGACAAGGTCAAGCTCACGATCATGTTTCGTGGGCGTGAGATGGTGCACCAGGAGTACGGACGCAAGCTGCTCGATCGGATGGCAGACGAGCTCAAGGAGATCGCCATCATCGAGCGGAACCCACTCGTCGAGGGCCGCAACATGATCATGATCATGAGCCCGCTCAACAAGAAACACGCCAAGGGCGATCAGCACAGCAACGACCGTCGTCCGACATCGGAGACGCCCGACGGCGAATCCCCACCGCAGGAACAAGCCAAGACCCAGGAAGTGGAGATGAGCGTCACCGTTCCGGTGGCTGACTCCAGCGCCGAATCAGGGAGCAACGACCGTGCCGAAGATACGAACCCATAAGGGAACCGCCAAGCGGATCCGTGTCACCTCGACGGGAAAGGTGATGCGGCGCAAGGCGTTTCGCTCGCACCTGCTCGAGCACAAGAGCGAAAAGCGCAAGCGTCAGTACCGGATGCAGCACGATGTGTCCCCGTCGGATCGCCGCAAGCTGATCCGCCTTGCACCCTATCTTTAGGAGAGCGTCATGGCCAGAGTGAAACGTGGGGTGACGGCCAAGGCTCGCCACCGGAAGATCCTCGAACTCGCAGAGGGCATGCAGGGTGCTCGGCACCGGCTGTACAAGAACGCCAACGAGGCGGTCATGCACTCGCTGTCGTACGCGTACCGTGACCGCAAGCAGCGCAAGGGCGACATGCGCACCCTGTGGATCGCGCGCATCAACGCGGCGGCGCGCCAGAACGGCCTTGCCTACAACCAGTTCATGCATGGGCTGAAGGAAGCCGGTGTTGAGGTGAATCGCAAGATGCTCGCCGACATCGCCGTCACGGACTCCGGGTCGTTTCAGCAGCTTGTCGAAGTCGCGCGGGGCGCTCTCTCCAAGGCGTGACCACCGACGTCCACAGCGTGGCGGCGGAGGCGCTCGAAGCCATCGCCGCGGCGCAGGACCTCAGCGCACTCGACGCGGTTCGGGCCAGGTACCTCGGCCGGGGCGACGGTGAGCTGACCGCCTTCCGGCGCGGGCTCGGCAAGATCGCCGACGCGGATGGCCGGCGCCAGATGGGGCAGATGGTCAACGAGCTCGTCGGTCGCGTGACCGACGCCGCGGACGATCGCCAGCGCGACATCGACACCGCAGCGAGGACGCGCAGCCTCGAGACCGAGGGACTCGATCTGACGCGCCCGGCACCACCGCTGCGACGCGGTCGCCTCAACCCGGTGACCGCCGCCTCGATCGAGATCCGGCGCATCTTCGCCCAGCTCGGCTTCGCCGCCGTCGACGGCCCGGAGGTGGAGTACGACCGCTACAACTTCACCCTCGTCAATCAGCCGCCCGGACATCCGGCGCGGGATTCGCAGGACACCTTCTACATCGACGACTTGCGGCTGCTGCGCACACACACCTCGCCGGTGCAGATCCGCAGCATGCTCATCCGCGGCGCGCCGCAGCGGGTGATCGTTCCGGGCAAGACGTTCCGCCGCGACCACGACGCGACCCACCTGCCGATGTTCCATCAGGTGGAGGGCCTGTGCATCGACGAGGGCATCGCGGTCAGCGACCTCAAAGGGACGCTCGAGTTCTTCGCGCGATCGTTCTTCGGCCCCGATTCAGCGCTGCAGTGGCGCCCGCATCATTTCCCGTTCACGGAGCCCTCGCTCGAGCTCGAGCTGGCGTGTGTCGTGTGCTCGGGCGCGGGATGTTCGCTGTGCGGGTACAGCGGCTGGCTCGAGCTCCTGGGCAGCGGCCTGGTGCATCCGCAGGTGCTCCGCAACGGCGGGATCGATCCGGAGCGTTACTCCGGGTTCGCCTTCGGCATGGGCATCGAGCGCGCGGCGATGCTCGCCTGGGGCATCCCCGACATGCGCCTGCTCTACGACAACGACGTCCGGTTCCTGCACCCCGCGCCCGCGCCCGCGGTCCCGACGGCCGACGCGTCATGAAATTCTCGCTGCGCTGGCTCCGCGACTACGCGACGCTGGACGCGCCGGTAGCCACGATCGCCCGTGCGCTGACCGACACCGGCACAGAGGTCGGCGCCGTCGAGATCGGCGGCGAGGGGATCGTCATCGCCCGGATCACGGCGGTCTCGCCAGTCCCCGGGTCGTCGCATCTGCAGTTCGCGGACATCGATCTCGGCACGCCGGTGCCTGCTTCGCTTGCGGCGTTCACCGAGATCCCGGGAACCGTCCGGGTCATGACCGGTGCGCCCAACGTCAAGGCCGGCGACCTCGTGCCCTACGCCCCCCCGGGAACACGCCCACCGGCGATGGACGAGCGACTCGGCGTCAAGACGATCCGCGGGCACAAGTCGCCCGGCATGCTCTGTTCGGCGATCGAGCTTGGCGTCGGCGACGACGCGGACGGGATCCTCATCCTTGAGGAGGGTGTGCCGGGGCAGGCGCTCGGCGAGGTGCTCGACCTCGACACCGTCTTCGACCTCGACGTGACCACGAACCGGCCGGACTGTCTCTGCCACGTCGGGATCGCCCGCGAGCTGGCCGCCGCCCTCGGCGAGAGCTTGAGCGAGCCACCGTCCGAAGTCCCCGATGCGCTCCTCTCGGTGACATCCGCCGAGCTTCGCGCGCAGTGTCCGTATCCACGACCCGCAGGGATGCCCACGTTTCGCGGTCCGGGTCATCGAGGGCATCGCCGTCGGTCCGTCCCCGCCCTGGTTGCGGAACCGGCTACGGTCGGTCGGGCTGCGCCCCATCAACAACGTCGTCGACATCACCAACTTCCTCACCCACGAGCTCGGTCAGCCGATGCATGCCTTCGACCTCGATCGATTCATCGAGATCGGCGGCACCGCAGCAGCGGAGGTCGTGGTGCGCCGTGCCGCCGCGGGCGAGCACGTCGTGGACCTCCTCGGGTCGGATCGCGAACTCTGTGCCGAGGACGTGGTGGTCTGCAGCGGCAAAAGCCCGGCCAGCATCGCGGGCATCATCGGCGGCAGCACGACGGCCGTGACCGATTCGACGCGGACGGTGCTCCTCGAGGCAGCCACGTGGGACGGCCCGACGGTCAGGGCGACGTCGAAGCGCCTCGGGTTGCGGACGGATGCGTCGACACTCTTCGAAAAGGGACTGAGCGACAGGCTCCCGCCCATCGCGCTGGACCGCGCCGCCGCGCTCATCGCCGAGCTCTCCGGGGGGCACGTGCTCCGCGGTGTCGTCGAAGACTGGCCGCGGCCGCTGCCGGAGCTCGGCCCGATCTCGCTGACGGCGGCGTTCACGAGCAAGCTTCTCGGCATTCCGGTCGACGCCACCGAGATGGCGACGACGCTGGCGCAGCTGGGATTCGCGGTCGAGCAGGATGGCGCGACGCTGTCCGTGATGCCGCCGTACTTCCGGCGCGACGTGTCCCTGCCGGAGGACGTCGTCGAGGAGGTCGGCCGGATGATCGGCTACGCCCGGGTGCCCGCGACGCTCCCGGGGCGGCGCGCCGAGGTCACGAGCACCGCGCCGCCGCCACCCATCGAGGATGGCGTGCGCGAGACGTGCCTCGGTGCCGGTTTCGACGAGGCCATCACCTTCTCGTTCGTCGGTCCGCTCGACGCGACACTGCTCCCTGGGCTCGGCCGCGAGCGCGCGGCGATCCCGGTGCGCAACCCGCTCAGCGACGAGTGGAGCGTCATGCGCACCTCGCAGCTGCCCCGGCTCTGTGCGGCGCTCGCCGGCAACGTCAATCGCGGCAACGCTGACGTGATGCTCTTCGAGCTCGGCCGGGCGTTCTGGGAAGGCGAGCGCGAGGGCCTTCCGGCTGGGTCGACCCCGGACGGCGCCGACGATGGATTGCCACCGCTGCCGCTCGAGCCCCTGCTGCTATCCGTGGCGATGCATGTCGCGAGCGGCACGCCCGACGACGCTGCGGTCGCCTTGCGCCACGTGCAATCACTGTTCGATCGGGTTGTCGACGATCTCGCCGGAAATCGCCCGCGTCCCACGCCCTCGGCCGAACGAGGGCTGCACCCCGGGCGCAACGCTGCCCTCAGGCTCGCCGGCGCCGACGTCGGGATCATCGGCGAGCTTTCCTACGAGACGGCGTCGGCCTTCGAGATCCGGGGCCGCGTCGCCGTCGGCGAACTGCGCATCGATTCGCTCGTGCCGTCGACGCAGGGACGCCTCCGCTACGCACCGCCACCGCGATTCCCCGCGATCGTCCAGGACCTCGCCGTCACCGTCAGCGCCGAACGTCTGGCGGGCGACGCGATGGACACCATCCGCGACGCCGAGCAGCCACTCCTGGAGAGCGCGGAGTTGTACGACGAGTACCGCGGCGGCAGCCTTGGCGCCGGCAGGAAGGGCTGGACGTTCCGGCTCACGTTCCGGGCGGCGGACCGAACCCTGACGGGGAGGAGGCGCAGACGGCGCAGCACGCCATCGCTGCGGCATTGGCGGCGCGGTGCGACGCGGAGATCCGTCAGTAGGCACGGCATCGCGCGACTGGTTCGCGAGACCGACGGTCGAGGTGGCCCGTGACCTCATCGGCTGCGCGCTCGTCGTTGACGCAGACGGTCCCGACGCCGTGGTCGCGCGAATCGTCGAGACCGAGGCCTACCTGGGCCTCGAGGATCCCGCGTCCCACGCGTTTCGGGGTCCGACGCCGCGGTCGGCTGTCATGTTCGGGCCGCCCGCGCATCTCTATGTCTATTTCACGTATGGCATGCACAACTGCGCGAACGTGGTGACCGAAGCCGATGGCGTTGCGGGTGCCGTGCTCCTGCGCGCTGCGGCTGTGGAGGAGGGGCTCGAGATCGTTACCGCGCGACGCGGCGACCATATCGCCGCGGCGGCGATGCTGCAGGGCCCAGGCAACCTCTGTCGCGGGCTCGGGATCACTCGCGCCGACGACGGCATCGACTTGCTCGACATCGCTTCGCGCGTGCAGATCGACGTGCGGTCCGGGAGGGCCCGCGATCGCTGTGAGCACACGAGTCGGCATTCGCGTCGCGGCTGACCGGTTGCTGCGATTCAGCGCAATCGGGGAAGCTGCGGTCTCGCGTCCGCGACCAACGGTCGCGATCACCGAAACCGACATCGCGGCTCGCAAAAGAAAGGGGCCGGACTGAGCCGGCCCCTGTTTGCACCGTTTCTGATACGGCAGCCCGGTAAAAATGCCCGGGCGTTCTTGCGGCACCTCAACCGGTGCCAGGGTTCGGAAAGGCCCGGTCCCAAGCACTCAGGCACGTAACGCGCACTCGTCCACTTCAGGACATCCCGGGGTCACCGATTGCCCAGCGACCTCGACGGGGGCGCCACCGCTACGTGATCAGAGGGCCCGTCAGCCGGGCCTCAACCCTCCGCTCGGCCGTGCCGGAAGCGTTGCCAGACGGTAGTGAACATGGGAATGACTACCTCCGTCTGAATGGTCGATGGTCCCTCCACCATAGTCCAGTTTCCGGCTGACCACAAGCCTCGTGAGCCCTAGACTGAGCCGAGGGCTACGCTAGAATCGGAACGTCTGTTCGTCTCGGAGGATCCATGTCCGGTCACAGCAAGTGGGCTGGCATCAAGCACAAGAAGGCCATTGTCGACGCGAAGCGCGGTCAGGTCTTCACCAAGGTCACCCGCGAGTTGACCGTCGCGGCGCGTGAGGGCGGCCCCGACGTCGAGGGGAATTTCCGGCTGCGCCTTGCGATGCAGAAGGCGCGTGAGGTGAACATGCCCGCCGACAACATCGAGCGCGCCATCGCGCGCGGTGCCGGCGGCAAGGATGGCGTGCAGCTCGAGGAGGTCCGCTATGAAGGCTACGGACCCCACGGCGTCGCCGTGATGGTGGACACGCTCACCGACAACCGCAACCGCACGGTGGCCGGGATTCGCAACGCGTTCACGCGCTCGGGGGGCGCGCTCGGCGAGGCGAACAGCGTTGCCTGGATGTTCAACCAGCAGGGCGTCTTCAGCATCGAGGCCGGCAAGCGCGACCCTGACGATCTTGCCCTCGAATTGCTCGACGCGGTCGACGTCGGTGACGACGGCGATATCGGCGTCGATGGCGACGAGGTTGTGGTCACCGTCGCGCCTTCGCGCTTCGAGGCAGTGAAGAAGACTCTCGAAGAACGCAACTACACGGTCGACAATGCCGAAGTGACGATGAACCCGACGACGTCCGTCGTTCTCGACGCAAGCCAGGCTCGCCAGGTCCTCCGTCTGCTCGACGGACTCGAGGAGCACGATGACGTGCAGCAGGTCTACGCCAACGCCGAGATACCGGACGACGTCCTGGAGGTCCTGAGAACGTCGGCTGACATCGACGCCGGCGCAGACCGGTGAGGGTGCTCGGGGTCGATCCGGGCCTCGCGCGCACCGGCGTTGCCATCGTCGAAGGCTCACCCGGACATCTCGTGCTCATCCACGCGTCATGTCTCGAGACGGTGCCGCAGACCAACGAGGCGCGCCGGCTCGCGATACTGTTCGACCTTTCGTTGACGCGTGCACCTCGCTGCGCCCTGATGTCGCGGCCGTCGAGGAATTGTTCTTCTCAACGAACCGGCGCACGGCCATGCGCGTCAGCGAAGCACGCGGCGTCATCCTCTGCGCGATCGCCCGCGAAGGCATCGCCATCGCCGAGTACACACCGAATCAGGTGAAAGAGGCGGTCTGCGGCTACGGCGGTGCGCGCAAACCGCAGGTTTCGCGCATGGTGGCAACCCTGCTCGGAGTCGGCGAGATCCCCGGACACGATGATGTTGCCGATGCCTGCGCCGTCGCGGTCTGTCATCACCACCGCGGCAGTCTCGGCGCACTGACGGGTCGGGTGGTGCAGCACACGGAGTCGCCACTGGACCGCGCCGTGAGCAACGCTCGCGCGGCGCTCGTGCGTACCACGCGGTGATCGCGCTCCTGCGCGGCACGCTCTTCAGCGTCGGCGAGGACCACGTCGTCATCGACACCGGCGGCGTCGGCTACGAGGTCTTCTGCCATTTGCGCACCATCACGACGCTGCACGCGCGCGCGAGCCCGAGATCTCGCTGTACGTGCACACGAGCGTCAGCGCCGACGCGATCCGCCTCTACGGCTTCGCGACGCATGACGAGTTTCGCCTCTTTCGCCTGCTCATCGGCGTCGAGCGGATCGGACCGAAGGCGGCGTTGGGCATCCTCGGTCGCGCGGAGTTGCCGGTGTTGGTCAAGGCGATCGCCGAGGGTGACATCGCGCTCGTCGCCACGGTCCCGGGTATCGGACGCAAGACCGCCGAGCGAGTCATCCTCGAACTGCGCGACAAAGTCGGTTCGCTCGAGCCTCCGGGAACCCAGCATCAAGCGTCGAGCGGCAAGAGCGACGCCGTGTCCGCCGCGATTGCGGGGTTGATGGGTCTCGGGTTTCGTGAGAACGAGGCGCGCGACGCGGTGACGACCATCGCGGGTGACGGCGAGACGCACGACGTCGCGGACCTTGTCGGCGCCGCGCTGCGCCGGCTCGACAAAGCTGGAGCCACGCGGTGACGGAGGAACGCGTCGTCAGCCCCGAAGAGCTCGAGGCCGAGCGGGTTTCCGACACAGCGCTGCGGCCGCGCCGGCTCGACGATTTCGTCGGTCAGGCGACGATCAAGGACCAGGTACGCATCCTCGTCGAGGCCGCCAAGCATCGCGGCGACGCCCTCGATCACGTGCTGCTCTACGGACCGCCGGGCCTCGGCAAGACGACGCTTGCGCAGATCATCGCGGTGGAGATGGGCGTGAACGTGCGCCTCACGAGCGGTCCGGCGCTCGAGCACCAGGGGATGCTCGCGTCGATCCTCACGAGCCTCGAGGAGCGCGATGTCTTCTTCATCGACGAGGTGCATCGCCTCAACCGCGCGGTGGAGGAGGCGCTGTATCCCGCGATGGAGGACCTTGCCTTCGATTTCGTGGCCGGCAAGGGCGCAGGCGCGCAGACGTTGCGTCTCACGCTCAATCGCTTCACGGTCATCGGCGCGACAACCCGCGCAGGGGCGCTCGGCGCACCGCTGCGGGATCGCTTCGGCGTCACCTTCCGTCTCGATTTCTACGACACCGACGACCTCGTGGCGATCGCCAACCGTTCGGCGAATCTGCTCGGTATCGCGCTCGACCCTGAGGGCGCGGCGATGATCGCCCGTCGCTCGCGCGGCACACCGCGCATCGTCAACCGCCTTCTGCGCCGTGCGCGCGATTACGCGCAGGTGCGCGCCGCGGGACATATCAATGTCGAGGTCGCCGCGGCGGCGCTCGATGTCCTCGGCATCGACTCGATCGGGCTCGATGAGCTCGACCGTCGCGTGCTCGGCGTGCTGTGCGGAACGCTGGGCGGCCACCCGGTGGGCGTACAGACGATCGCGGTCAGCGTGCAGGAGGACCCGGACACCATTGAGGACGTCGTCGAGCCCTTCCTGATTCGCAGCGGCCTGCTCGCCCGTACGTTGCGCGGGCGCCTCGCAACCGCGGCCGCGTACCAGCACCTCGGTCTCACCGTCCCGGCTGGAGCGCCAGGGGCGGCGGAGGCGCAGACAGCGCTCTTCGAGCGTTGAGGACTGACGACTTCGATTACGCGCTCCCGCCCGAGCGGATCGCGCAGGAGCCGCTCGCCGAGCGTGATGCATCGCGTCTGCTGCTCATCCGCGAGGACGGTGATCTCGAGGACCGGTGGTTCACCGAGCTGCCCGACCTCCTGCGACCGAACGATCTGCTCGTCGCCAACGAGACCCGGGTCCGCAACGCGCGCCTGCACGGGATCGACGCTCACGGGCGCGCGGTCGAGCTGCTCGTCCTCGAGCGCCGGTCCGAGGGTGCATATCTGTGCCTTGCAGGACCCGCGCGTCTTGCTTCGCCCGGTGCGGTGATCCGGATCGGCCCGAACCTGGAGGCGACGGTGATCGGACCGTCCGGCGCGCATCCGGGCGGCCGCTGGGTGACGTTCGACGCCGAGGATGCCGACGCGGCGATCGAGGCGGCCGGCGACGCACCGCTGCCGCCGTACATTCACGAGACCCTTGCGGATCCCAGCCGCTATCAGACGCTCTACGCCACCGGTGCGCCGGACTCCGCCGCTGCGCCGACCGCCGGTCTGCACTTCACCACCCGTGTTCTGGAGCGGCTCCGCGAGCAGGGGATCGGCTGGGCGACGCTGCGCCTCGACGTCGGGCTTGGCACCTTCGCGCCGATCCGCACGGAGAGCGTCGAAGACCACGAGATGCATGAGGAGCAGTACGTGCTTCCCTCTGCGACAGTGGAGGCGATCGCCGCGACCCGCCGTTCCGGCGGGCGCGTCATCGCCGTCGGGACGACCGTGGTTCGCGTGCTGGAGACGTGCGCGACCGACAGCGGTGTGCCGCGCGCCGGCACCGGCCACACACGCCTGTTCATCCGCCCTGGACATCGCTTTCGCGTCGTCGACGGGTTGATCACGAACTTTCACCAGCCACGGTCGTCACTGCTCGTGCTGCTCGACGCATTCGTCGGAGATGAACGCCGGCGCGCGGCGTATGCGCATGCGTTGCAAGGCGACTACCGATTCCTCTCGCTCGGCGACTGCATGCTGTGCTGGCGTGCGTCATGACCGACGCGTTCACCGTCACGGCAGTCGACGGCGCGGCACGCACCGGCGTGTTGACAACGGCGCATGGGGCGGTGCGCACGCCGGCGTTCATGCCTGTGGGGACCCATGCGACCGTCAAGGCGCTGCATCCGGACGAGGTTCGCGACGCGGGCGTCGACATCCTGCTCTGCAACGCATATCACCTGGCGCTGCGACCCGGCATCGAGCTCATCGAGCGCGCCGGTGGCCTGCACGCGTTCATGGGCTGGGACCATCCCATCCTCACCGACAGCGGCGGCTATCAACTCGTGAGCCTCGTCGAGGTCGCGGCCGTCGACGATGATGGCGCGACATTCGTCTCCCCGTACGACGGCTCGCGCCTGCGGGTGACGCCGGAGGACGCGGTGCGCAATCAGGCCCGGCTCGGCGCGGATATCCTCATGTGCCTCGATCATCCGGTTGCGCACGGGACGCCCGAGGCCACCGCACGCGACGCCACGGCGCGCACCCATCGATGGGCGGAACGATGCAGGGCCGCGCATCCTGGCGACGGACGGCTGCTGTTCGGCATCGCCCAGGGAGGCTTCGACGCCGCGGCGCGGCGAGAGTTGGCGCGGATCATGGCCGGGCTTGATTTCGACGGCATCGCCATTGGCGGCCTGTCAGTCGGCGAGCCGGTGGACACCATGCTGGCGATGGCAGGCGCGAGCGTCTCGGAACTCCCGCGGGACCGGCCGCGCTACTTCATGGGGCTCGGCACAGACCCCGAGCTGCTCGCCGCCATCGGCCTGGGGGTCGACATGTTCGACTGCGTCGTGCCCACGCGGCTGGCGCGCAACGGCACGGCGTTGACGCCGGACGGTCATCTCTCCCTGCGCAACGCCGCAGCGAAGGACGATCTGCGACCGATCGATCCGGAATGCCCGTGCGCGGCCTGCGCGCGCTTCTCGCGCTCCTACCTCCGCCACCTGTTCCAGTCAGCGGAGATTCTGGCCCACCGGCTGGTGAGCCTCCACAACATCACGCATCTGGCCCGGCTGATGGAGGAGGCCCGGACCGCGATCCGAGACCACGCGTTCGCTGCGTTCCGCGCAGAGCGAGACGGCCGGCTCAGCCTTGAGCCCCGGTAGACTGGACGATCGGTGTTCAGGATCACTCGATTCCGTCTGGCCGTCGTCCTCCTCGTGGTGGTCGGCGCGTTCTTCGTCGATGGGTACAGCCTCATCTACCGGTACTTCGTCGCCCATCAGCCACTCGGCCAGACGCTGACCTCGACGCCGTCATTCCTGGGACGCGACCTCTTCATCCACAAGGGGCTCGATCTCCAGGGCGGGACGGAGCTGACCATCGAGATCTGCCACGGGTTCAATAACCCACCGGGGAGCGACTGCCGGAGCGGGCCACCGAACGGAAACAGCGCCGCCGCGTTGCAGGCCGCCCAGCAGGCGACGATCCCGATCCTCGACCTCCGCGTGAACTCGCTCGGCGTCTCCGAGGCGTCGGTCCAGGCGCAGGGCAATGACCAGATCCTCGTCCAGCTGCCGGGGGTGAGCCTGCAGCAGGCGGTCCAGACGATCGGCACGACGCAGAAGCTCTATTTCGCCACGGCTGTCGCCGGCGCACCCAATCCCTCGAGCCCATCGTTCATCGCCGACCAGAAGGGACTGTACGACCCCTCGCAGTTCAGCAACCCGACGCTGTATCCGACCGGCTACCACTGGAAGATCGACAACAACCTGCAGGCGACCGACGTCAACTCGGCCACCGTCGGCCAGGACGCGACGAGCGGCGCCATCGCGGTCGACATCAACTTCAACTCGGCCGGTGCGACCGAGTGGGCGAAGATCACCAACGCGGCGTACGGGGTCTATCAGACCAATCCGTCGAGCCCGAACGCGCAGATCGCGATCTTCCTCGACAACGAGGTGCTCACCGCACCGCAGGTGACGGGCGGCGGCCAGAGCAACCAGACCGAGATCACCGGCAACTTCACGTCCAGCTCGGCAACGCAGCTCGCGAGCCTCATCAGCGCCGGGGCGCTGCCCGCGGACATCACCACGGTTGCCAGCAACACGGTGAGCGCGACGCTCGGCAGCCAGTCGATCACGCTGAGCCTCATCGCCGGCGCGATCGGGTTGTTGATCGTGATCCTGTTCATGATCGGCTACTACCGGTTCCCCGGCGTGCTTGCCACCGTGGCCCTGTTCATCTACGCGGCGATCGTGCTCGCGCTTTTCAAGCTCATCCCGGTGACGCTCAGCCTCGCCGGACTGGCGGGCTTCGTGCTCAGCGTGGGGATGGCGGTCGATGCCAACGTGCTGATCTTTGAGCGCACCCGTGACGAATTACGTCATGGGAGAAGTACGCCCGTCGCCGTCGAGACCGGCTTCCGCCGGGCATTTCCTGCCATTCGTGACAGCAACATCTCGACACTCATCACCTGTGCCATTCTCGCGTTCTTCGGGACAGATGTCATCCGCGGGTTCGCGATCACGCTGGCGATCGGCGTCATCGTCTCGTTCTTCACCGCGATCACCATCACCCGCTCGTTGTTCGCGTGGGTGCTGAGCTGGAGAATCGGCCGCAACCCCCGCCTCTACACGGAGATCCACGAGGAGTTCATCGACCATCCACCGCGGGGCCGTTTCGACATCGTCAAGAACCGCAACTGGTTCTTCCTCGGATCGCTCGCCGTCATCATCCCGGGCATCCTCGCGATCATCTTCTGGGGCTTCAACCTCGGCATCGACTTCCGAGGCGGCAACGTCATCAACGTCGGGCTCGAGGGCTCGGTGACGCAGGCCCAGGTGTCAACGGTCGTCAACAACGTCGCGTCCGACCTGCGGCCGGTGGTGCAGGCGCAGAGCAGCGGCGTCAAAGGCGTGAGTGGGTTCGCGATCTCAACGCTGCCCTCGGACACCGAGCGACTGCTCGAGATCGATAACGCGCTGAACGCGAAGTTCAAGATCGCTACCGAGAAGGGCAACCCGGACGTCAGCTTCACGCAGGTGGGGCCGACGATCGCCGCAAGCCTTGTCACCGGGGCGATCATCATGATCTTCGTCTCGGCAGCCGCAATCGCCGTGTACCTGGCATTCGCGTTCCGCCGCCAGCGCGCGATCTCGCCCTGGCGCTTCTCCGTCTGCGCCTTCTTCAAGCTGCTGCACGACGTCTTCGTCCTGGCCGGCATCTGGGCGATCCTGGGTCACTTCACCGACTTAGGTCAGGTCGACTCACTCTTTGTCACGGCGGTGCTCACGTCGGTGGCCTTCTCCATCCACGACACCATCGTTGTGTTCGACCGCGTCCGCGAGAACCTGCGTGTCGGGCCTCGGCTGACCTTCGATCAGGTCATCAACCTCTCGACGGTGCAGACGATGACCCGCTCGCTCAACACATCGCTCACCGTTGTGTTCGTGCTGCTCTCACTCGTCATCTTCGGCGGTGATTCCATCCGCGGTTTCGTGCTCGCACTGCTCATCGGGATCGTCTCCGGAACGTACAGCTCGATCTTCAATGCGAGCACGCTCCTTGTCGCGTGGGACAAGGCACGCGCCTCGCGGGCAGCAGCGCCACCGACCGGCCGGAGACGGGTGGCGACACGGACCGCGTGATCGCGTAAGCGCCCCGCACGCGCTGCGTCAGTACATATGAACAACGACAACGCCAGTGTTTCGGGCATCGCCGAGGCGATCCGCCCCTCGCTGTCCCATCTGGGTCTCGACCTCGTCGACGTGCAGTGGGCCGGTCATGGTCGCGGAGCCGTGCTCCGGCTCGTCATCGATCGCGACGACGGGGGTGTGACCCTCGACGACTGTGAGCGAGCATCCAACGCCGTCTCGGCAGTGCTCGATGTCTACGACCCGATCGATCATGCCTACCGGCTCGAGGTCAGCTCGCCCGGTGCCGAGCGGCCGATTCGCACGCCGGAGGGCTGGATGGCGGCGGTCGGGCGCCGCGTCAACGTCCGTCTGCGAGAAGGCGACGCCGAGCTCATCCTCGAGGGCAAGCTCACGTCAGTTGCGGGAACGCAGGCGGAGATCCAGGTCCGCAACCGGCAGACGACGCGTGCCACGACCTTCGACCTCGGCGCGGTGATCGCGGCGCGGATCGTCGTCGACATCTGATGGCCGCACCGACCGTGACACTGACGGCGCTGCGGGACCTCGCCGCCGCGACCCCGCTGAGCGAGGCCGACATCACCGGGGCGGTGGAGGAGGGCGTCGCCGCGACCTACCGCCGCCTCGTCGAGGACGATCCGCAGGTGCGCGCCCGGGTCAGCCTCGACTCCGGGACCTTCGTCGTCTATCGCATCGGTGATGACGGCGCCGAGGAGACGATCGACGTGACCGTGCCCGACTTCGCCCGGCAGGCGGCGGCGGCGGCTCGGACCGCTGTGGCCGAGCGTCTCACCGGCGTCGAGCGCCGGCGCATCCTCGGCGAGGCATCGAACCAGCGGGGCGTCCTCCGCGATGCGATCGTCGAGCGCCGGCTCGGCAGCATCTGGTACCTCGACGCGGCAGGTGTCCCTGGGATGCTGCCGCCGGAGGAGCAGATCCCGGGCGAGCGCCTGGCGGTTCGCGACCACATCAAGGTCGTGATCGTCGAGGGGCGCAGACGCGGCCCCGATGCATTGGTGGTGGTCTCGCGCTCGCATCCGCAGCTCGTCCAGCGCCTCATGGAACAGGAGGTGCCCGAGCTCACCACCGGCCAGGTCGTCATCCGGGCGATCGCCCGCGATCCCGGACGGCGCACCAAGGTGGCGGTGCGATGCGCCCGACGGCGACGTCGATCCCCAGGGGGCATGCATCGGCCGCAACGGTGTCCGGCAGCGGGCGGTGACGTCCGAGCTCGGCGAGGAGCAGGTGCAGATCGTCGCGTGGTCGGCCGACCCGGCGACGTTCGTCATGAACTCGCTCATCCCGGCGGTCGCGCAGGGTGTCGAGCTCGACCTCGAAACCCGGACCGCCCATGTCGCCGTGGCCTCGGACCAGCTCTCGCTGGCGATCGGCCGGGGCGGGGAGAACGCCCGTCTCGCCGCCAAGCTGACCGGCTGGCGCATCGATATCCGCGGCGATCAGCCCGCAGGCGACCAGCCTGCAGATCAGTGAGCGGCGATGCCCGAAGGCTCACCGCTTCGCACCTGCACGGGCTGCCGCCGCGTCCGGCCGCGGGCTGAGCTCATCCGGCTCGCTGTCGCCACTTCCACCGGGCGGGTTACCCTTGACCCGGCGGGTCGCTCCCCTGGCCGCGGCGCATATCTCTGCCGCGAAACGGGTATCACCTGTCTACGCCAGTCACGGCGGCATCGATCTCTCGCGCGCTCGCTCCGGGTCGGGGATGATGTAATCGACGAGCCGAGCCTCGCCGCAGCGCTGCGGGAGCTCGGCATGGAGGAATCGACATAGCCACGGTAAAGAAGGTCACCCTGCCGGCAGGGCTCACGGTCGCCGAACTCGCCGAGCGCCTCGGCGTCTCGGGCACAGAGCTCATCAAGTACCTGATGAGCAACGGTGTCATGGCCTCCCTCAACCAGTCGGTGGACTTTGACACCGCGGCGCTCGCCGCCGATCATTTCGGCTTCGAGGCGGAATCCGAGGACGCGGTCGCGGATCAGGTCAAGGGCACATCGCCTGGCGGCCGGCGCAAGCACCCGTTGATCGACCTCTCCGACGCCGCTCCGGGGACGCTGGTAGCGCGGCCGCCGATCGTCGCGGTCCTCGGCCACGTCGACCACGGCAAGACCTCCCTCCTCGACGCGATACGCAAGACCAAGGTTGCCGCCGGCGAAGCGGGCGGGATCACCCAGGTGATCAGCGCATACCAGGTCGAGCGCAACGGCCGCCTCATCACCTTCATCGACACCCCCGGCCACGCCGCGTTCACCGCGATGCGCGCCCGCGGAGCGGACGTGACCGACGTCGCGATCCTCGTCGTGGCCGCCGATGACGGCGTGATGCCGCAGACCGAGGAGGCCATCCAGCACATTCACGCCGCGGGTGTCCCGATCGTCGTGGCGATGAACAAGATCGACAAGGACGGCGTGAACCCGGACCGCGCGCTCCAGCAGCTCGCCGACCGCGGCGTCGTTGCCGAAGTGCCGTATGGCGGCGATGTGCCGGTCGTGCGGACCAGCGCCCGAACCGGGGAAGGCATCGACGATCTGCTCGAAAGCGTGCTGACCGTCTCCGACATCCTGGTCGAGCCGAAGGCAGATCCGACCGGCCGTGCCGTGGGGACGGTCATCGACTCGCACCTCGAGCGCGGTCGCGGGGCGATCGCCACGCTCGTTGTTCAGAACGGCACACTCCGCGTCGGCGACAACCTCGTCGCGGGGTCGGCGTTCGGCAAGGTTCGCGCGCTCATCGACGACACCGGCAAGCGCATCAAGGAAGCCGGGCCGAGCACGCCCGTCGTGGTCACAGGGCTCTCCGACGTCTTGATGGCCGGGGAGATCTTCGAGGTCGTGGAGACCGAGCGTGGCGCGCGCTCCAAGGCCGAACAGCGCGGGTTCGCCGAGAAGCAGCGCCTGGCCCAGCCGGTGCGCCGCATCACGCTGGCCGATCTTGCTCAGAACCTCTCCGAGAGCGACATGAAGTCGCTCAACCTCGTGCTCAAGGCTGAGGCGAACGGCTCGCTCGAAGCCCTGCGCAGCCAGATCACGCAGATCCAGGACCCCACGGTCAAGATCACCGTGGTCGGCGAGGGTGTCGGGGCCGTCAGCGAATCGGACGTGAACCTCGCTGCCGTGACCGATGCGATCGTCATCGGCTTCAACGTCCGCCCCGACGAGCACGCCCGCGCAGCCGCCGAGGACCAGGGTGTTGACGTCCGCTATTACGACGTCGTCTACCAGGTGACCGACGACATCGAGAAGGCGGTCAAGGGCCTGTACCAGCCGACGATGATCGAGGTCACGCAGGGCCGCGCCGAGGTCCGCCGTGTCTACCAGGTCGACGGCAAGCCGGCGATCGCGGGCTCGCACGTGCTCGAGGGCCGGATCACGCGCAACGCCACCTGCCGTGTCCTGCGCGACAACAAGGAGATCGCGCAGAGCCGCATCGATGCGCTCAAGCGCTTCAAGGACGACGTCCGTGAGGTGCAGCACGGGTACGACTGCGGCATCACGCTCGCAGATTTCAGCGACTTCCACGAAGGCGACATCCTCGAAGCCTTCACGTTGGAGCAGCAGAACGCATGACCCTGCGGTCGGGCGCTCGCAGCCCGCGCCGCGAACGAGTGGGGGAACAGCTACGAGAGGAGCTCTCGGCGATGATCCTCACGGAGATGAAGGACCCGCGCGTCCGGCTGGCATCCATCTCGCGCGTCCGCTGCAGCCCTGATCTGCGCGAGGCGTGGCTCTCCGTCAGCGCCCTCGGCGATGATGCCGACCGCCAGAATGTCGTCGAAACCCTCACGCGAGCCGAGGGATTCCTGCGCGGCCAGCTCGGTCGCCGGCTCGAGAACCTGCGGAGTATCCCCCGACTCCACTTCGAGCTCGACGAATCGATCGCCTACGGCGTGAGGGTGAGCACGCTCCTGAGAGACCTCGAGGCGGAACGCCCCGTCGAGGCAGCCGTGGAGGTCCCCGAATGAGCGTCGCAGCACCCGTGGTCTGGCCGGCCATCGAAGACGTCTTCGATCCGATCCGCTCGATCGTCGAGCGCTCCGAGTCGATCACCTGCCTGGCGCACAAGGACGCCGATGCCGACAGCCTCGGCTCCGCGCTCGGCTTCGCGCTGGCGCTCCGGGCATCGGGACGGAAGGTTCGCGTTGTCGTCCCCGAGCCGTTGCCGCGCTTGCTCGAGCATCTTCCCGGATTCGAGAGCGTTGAGACCGGTGGCGCCCCGCTCGGTGACACGGTCTTCACCTTCGATTGCGCGACGCTCACGAGGTTCGGCGAACGCCGGGCCGAGGTGGAAGAGGCGATGACGGTGGTGAACATCGACCACCACCTCAGCAACACAGGCTTCGGCTCGATCAACCTCGTCGACGCGACGGCGAGTGCGACCGGCCAGGTCGTGCACCGGCTGCTCACGCTGCTCGGCGCCCCGATCAGCCCTGCCGTGGCGACGAATCTCTACGCGGCGCTGCTCACCGACACCGGTGGGTTCCGCCACGAGAACACGACCGAAGCGGCGCTGCGCCTCGCCGCATCGCTTGTCGCCGCAGGCGCGGATCCCGGATGGGTGGCCTTGAAGAGCTACAAGTCACGCTCTCTGGCGCAGGTCCGGCTCGAGGGGTTGAGCATCGCCGGCATGCATTCGGAGCTTGACGGACGCCTGCTGTGGTCGGAGGTCACCGGCGCGATGCTCGACCAGACCGGCGCCGACATGCAGGACGCAGAAGGCATCATCGACGCACTCCAGAGCATCGGCACCATGGAGATCGCGGTCCTCCTGAAGGAGACCGCGCCCGACCGCATCAAGATCAGCGTGCGAACTCGCGAGCCATTTGACGCGACCGACGTCTGCACGCCGTTCGGAGGTGGAGGCCACCGACGCGCCGCGGGCGCGGAGCTTGCCGCTGCCCTGCCCGACGCGAGAGGCAGGGTGCTCGAGGTTGCTCGCCGGCTGATCGAAAGCACGCGGTGACCGGCGTCGCCGCCGCCGGGGCCGGACCGCGGCCCGGATCTGCGCTCGCGCGCAGAGGAGGGGTCCTCCCGCTCGACAAGCCCGCAGGCATCACCTCGTTCGACGCCGTGCGCCAGGTGCGCCGCATCCTCGGCGAGCGCCGGGTCGGCCACGCCGGGACGCTCGATCCGACCGCGACGGGGTTGCTCCCGATCTGCGTCGGCAGGACGACCCGCTTCGTCGACTACTTTCACGCCCAGCCGAAGACCTACCACTGTGTGGTCCGGCTCGGCGAGCGCAGCGATACCGGCGACACCGAGGGTGTCGTCACCCCTGGCGGGAACGCAAGCGTCCTCGACGCAGCCGAGATCCAGACGCAGCTTCAGCGCCTGGTCGGCGAGATCGATCAGATCCCGCCGATGCACTCGGCTGTCCGCCACGAAGGGCGCCACCTCTACGAGATCGCACGGGCGGGGGAGGAGGTCGTCCGCGAGCCGCGCCGGGTGACCATCCACTCAGCCGAGCTGGTCGACTTCCGGCCCGGCGTCGTCGCCGAGGCGGAGATCATGGTGGTGAGCGGCAAGGGCGCATACATGCGCGTGCTCGCCTCCGACCTTGGCGACGCGCTCGGCACGGGGGGACTCCTCGGCTGGCTTTCGCGCACGAGCTATGGCACGCTGGAACTCGCCTCCTCGGTCTCTCTCGACGCGCTCGACGCGATGGATGATCCCTGGGTGGCTTTGCTCCCGCCTGAGGTCGCGGTCGCCCACCTCCCGCAGGTCAACCTCGGGCCGGCGCAGGTCCAGCAGGTACGCCGCGGTCAGTCCGTCTGGCTGCCGCGCACCGTCCTCCCCGACGTGGCGGGGGAGTGCCGGATCCACGACCCGAGTGGCGAGCTCGTCGGCATCGGTGAGCTGAACGGCGGGTTGCTGCGGCCGACCAAGGTGCTCACCGCCTGACGTCACGATGGAACGCTTCCACGAGCTTCCCGTACGGGAGGCGGACGGCACAGGGTCGGTGGTCACGATCGGCAGCTTCGACGGCGTGCACATCGGGCACCGCCGGTTGATCCGGCGCGTGCGCGAGACCGCCGATCGTAGGGGAATGCGCTCCACCGTGGTGACGTTCGACCCGCACCCTCGTTGCGTCGTCGACCCCTCCGGGTGTCCACCGATGCTCTCGAGCCTCGCCGAGAGGGTTGAACTCCTCGAGGAGGCAGGCGCCGAGCGCGTGGTCGTCCTGGCATTCACCCAGGAGTTGCGGACGTGGAGCGCCGAACGCTTCGCCGCCGCCCTGGTGGAGCGGCTCGGAATGCGCCGCCTCATCGTCGGGCCTGGGTTCGCACTCGGACGCGGCCGGGAGGGCACCATCGACGTCCTCCAGGCACTCGGCCGAGAACGCCGGTTCACGGTGATGAGGGTGGCGCCGTCGATGCGTGGCGGCGCCGTCGTGTCGTCGGGGCGGATCCGCGAGGCGATCGCGACTGCGCAGTTCGCGGACGCGATCGCGATGCTCGGCAGGCCGTACGTCCTCGACGGGCTCGTCGAGCGAGGCGACGGACGGGGCGCGGGGCTCGGGGTACCCACCGCGAATCTCCGCGTCGATCCCGGCCGCTGCATCCCTTCGCCCGGCGTCTACGCCGGCTGGCTTGATGCCGGGGATGGCTGGCGACCCGCGGCGACCGGCATCGGGACCCGGCCGACGTTCGGCGGGGGCTCGGTCACCGTCGAGGCGCACGTCCTCGACTTCGACGGTGATCTCTACGACCGCGAGGTGCGTCTCGCGCTCGTCCGCCGATTGCGTCCGGAGCTCGCGTTTGAGTCCGTCCCTTCGCTGGTCGCGGCCATGGCGCGGGACATCGCCCGGACTCGCGACGTCCTGGCGAGCGCGCAGCCTCCGAGGTGAGCGGCAACGCTTTCGTGGTCATGAACCCGGCGAGCGCGGGCGGACGGACTGCGCGACGCTGGCCCGCGACGATGCGAGCGCTCCGCGCTGCGGGCGTGACCTTCGAGGTGCACCGCACCGTGGGTCGCGGGGATGCGACGCACGCGGTCCGCGCTGCGCTGGAGCGTGGCAACCGGACCATCGTCGCGGTCGGCGGCGACGGGACGCTCAACGAGGTGGTCAACGGCTTCTTCGATGCCGGCGGCGCGCCGATCGGTGGTGACGCGACGCTGGCACTGCTCCCGAGCGGCACCGGCGGTGACTTCCGCCGGGCGGTCGGGATCCCCGGCGATGTCGACGCTGCCGCCCGGCTCATCGCCATCGGATCCGTGCGCCACATCGACGCCGGTCGCATCGAATTCGCAGGTGGTGAGCGGCATTTCTTCATCAACATCGCCGATGCCGGCATGGGTGGCGAGGTCGTTGCACGCGTGAATCGCCACTCCGGCAAGGCCGGTGGTGTCCGCGGCAGCGCGATCTTTCTCGGCACATCGCTGGTGACACTGCTGCGCTATTCCTCGCGGAAAGCGCGCATCGAACTCGACGGCAGGGTGATCGAGCGGGACGTGCGCAGTGTCGTCGTTGCCAACGGCCGGTATTTCGGCGGCGGTATGCACGTCGCCCCCAACGCGGTGCTCGACGACGGCCAGTTCGACGTCGTCGTCATCGGCGAGACGGGGCGCATGCGCGCACTCACCGGGATTCCGTCGCTGTATCGGGGCCGGCACCTCAACCGGCGTGAAGTCGAGGTGTACCGCGCACGGACTGTGCGGGTCTCGTGTGAGGGCGAGCCGATGCTCTTCGACGTCGAGGGCGAGCAGGTAGGCACAACTCCGGCGACGCTGACGTGCCTGCCCGACGCGATCGCTCTCTGCGTGCCCGAGGGCAGCGGAGGCCGCTCGCCGTCGATCTCCTGTTAGACTTGCGGCGAACAATCGTGCCAATCGTCAGATCCAAATCCGAGATCATCGCGGAGCATCGGCGCCACGAAACGGACACCGGCTCCACCGAGGTCCAGGTGGCTGTGCTGAGTGAACGTGTCAGCTCGCTCACCGAACACCTCCGCGATCACCCCAAAGACCACGCGTCGCGCCGCGGGCTGCTGAAGCTCGTCGGGCAGCGCCGCCGGTTGCTCGATTATCTGTCGCGCAATGACGTCGAGCGCTACCGCGCGCTGATCGCGCGCCTCGGTCTGCGCCGGTAGTGTCAGTCGCGCGGACATATCAGACACCAACAACACACACCATCAACCGACCCGGAGCCGGCATCGTTCGGCGACGTCGCACTCACAGGTGAGACGTTGGGGTCCGTGCATCAGGAAGCGGTGCCGCAGCTGCAGCGCGAGCCGACACATCTGATGCCCAGCCTCCAACACCTCATTTCTGCGGAGCGTGACGACGCGGAGTTGTTCCGGCGCGGGTCACCCACAGGAGACACGCGTGGCCATCCCCGACAATCTCAAGAAAACATTTGAAACGGACTTCTGCGGCCGGCCGCTGATCGTCGAGACCGGCTACATCGCCGAGCAGGCGAATGGCGCGGTCATGATGCGCTGCGGTGACACGGTCATCCTCGTCACGGCGGTGGCGTCGAAGGCGCCGCGTGAGGGCATCGACTTCTTCCCCCTGACGTGCGACTACGAGGAGAAGCTCTACGCGGTCGGGCGTATCCCCGGATCGTTCCCCCGTCGCGAGGGCAGGCCGAGCGAGGCCGCCGTCATCACGAGCCGGATGATCGACCGCCCGATGCGGCCGCTCTTCCCCAAGGACTTCCGCAACGACGTGCAGATCGTCGCGACCGTGCTCAGCTCCGACCAGGAGCAGGACCCGGCAACGCTCGCCGTCACCGGCGCATCGTTCGCGCTGCAGATCAGCGGCATCCCGCACGGCGGCCCGGTCGCGTGCGTCCGCGTCGGGATGCTCGACGGCGAGTTGCTGCTCAACCCGACGCTCACGCAGATCAACGACTCGGCGCTCGACCTGATCGTCGCCGGCACCTATGACGCCATCGTCATGGTCGAGGCTGGCGCGCATCAGATCTCCGAGCAGAAGATGCTCGAGGCGCTGCGCCTCGCGCACGACGAGATCCGCAAGCTCGTCGAGTTCCAGCGCGGCATGCACGATGCGATCGGCAAGCCCACCATGAGCTATCCGTCGACCAAGGTCTCTCCAGAGATCGTCGAGGCAGTGCACGAGCAGGTCGCATCGCGCGTCGGCGAGGCAGCCCGCAATCCGCACAAGGCCTCTCGTGAGGCGGCGCTCGATGCGCTCCAGGCCGAGACCACAGCGGCGCTCGAGGCGCGGTTCCCCGACGGCCGCTCGGACATCGCCAAGGCGTACGAGTCCGAGGTCAAGAAGGCGGTTCGCAACGCGATCCTCAACGAGGGCATCCGTCCGGACGGTCGCCGCACCGACGAGATCCGGCCCATCTGGTGCGAGGTCGGCGTGTTGCCGCGGACGCACGGATCGGCGCTCTTCACCCGCGGTCAGACGCAGGCGCTCTCGGTCGTCACCATCGGTTCTGGTCAGGATCAGCAGAAAATCGACGGCCTCGGCCTCGAGAACTTCAAGCGGTTCATGCACCAGTACAACTTCCCGCCCTACTCGGTGGGCGAGGCGCGGCCGTTGCGCTCACCGGGCCGTCGTGAGATCGGACACGGTGCGCTCGCCGAACGGGCGGTGCACAACGTGATGCCCACGGAAGAGGTGTTCCCATACGTCGTCCGCATCGTCACCGAGATCCTCTCGAGCAACGGCTCGACGTCGATGGCATCGGTGTGTGGCTCGTGCCTCGCGCTCATGGACGCCGGTGTACCGCTGATTGCGCCGGTAGCGGGTATCGCCATGGGGCTCATCACCGACGAAGGTGCCGAGCACGCCGCGATTCTCAGTGACATCCAGGGCATGGAGGACGCGCTCGGCGACATGGACTTCAAGGTCGCCGGGTCGGAGACGGGCATCACCGCGATGCAGATGGACTGCAAGATCAAGGGCCTCAGCTGGGACCTCATGGAGCGCGCGCTCGAGCAGGCCCGCCAGGGACGGCTGCACATCCTCGGCAAGATGCGCGAGGCACTGCCGTCGCCACGGAGCGAGCTGAGCCAGTGGGCGCCACGCATCGAGGTCATCAACATCAACCCCGACAAGATCCGCGACATCATCGGCCCCGGCGGCAAGATGATTCGCAAGATCGTCGAGGAGACCGGCTGCCAGATCGACGTCGAGGACGACGGCCGGGTGTTCATCGCATCTGCAAACGCCGCGGCGCGCGAGCAGGCGATGGCGATGATCCACGACCTCACCGACGACATCGAGATCGGCCGGATCTACAAGGGCAAGGTCTCCCGCCTCATGGGCTTTGGCGCGTTCGTCGAGATCATGCCCAAGAAGGAAGGTCTCGTCCGGATCGGCCAGCTCGCCGAGCACCATGTCGACAAGGTCGAGGACGTCGTGAACGTCGGCGACGAGATCATGGTCAAGGTGATCGAGGTCGATGATCGCGGGAGGGTCAACCTCTCGCGTCGCGAGGCCATCCGCGACCTCTCCCGTCAGCAGCAGGAAGCCGCGGGCAACGGCGCCGGCGGGCCGGCGTAGCGAGCACCGCGGTGCGGGCCGGCCGACCGTCGGTCGCCATCGTCGGGGCCACGGGAGCCGCCGGCGGCACGCTCGTTCGCGTGCTCGCTGAGCGGGCTTTCCCGGCGGCCGAGCTGCGTCTGTACGCCAGTGCCCGGAGCGCCGGGCGCGTCGTCACCACGCACCTGGGCGACCTCGAGGTCCGCGCCCTCAGCGACGACGCCCTGCGGGGCACTGACATCGTCTTCTTTGCAGCAGGCGCAGCGACCTCCCGGCGCCACGCTCCGCGTGTCGCCGATGCAGGCGGTGTCGCCGTCGACAAGTCGAGCGCGTTCCGGATGGACCCGGCGGTCCCGCTTGTCGTTCCCGAGGTCAACGCAGCCGCGCTTGCGAACCATCGCGGGGTCGTCGCCAATCCCAACTGTGTCGCGATTCCCCTGAGCATCGTGCTGGCGCCGCTCGACCGCGCGCACGGGTTGCGCCACGTGACCGTCGCGACGTATCAGGCCGCGACCGGAGCGGGGAAGGGCCTCGCGGCCGAGCTCGAATCCCAGACGCGCGATGCGGCCGCCGGTGCGGAACCCGTCGCCGAGGTCTATCCGCACGTGCTGCACGGCAACGTCGTGCCCGGGGGATGGGCCATGGAAGGTGCCGACACCGAGGAGGAGGTCAAGGTGATCGCTGAGACCCGCCAAGTCCTGGAGCGAGCCGACCTGCGCATGAGCGTGACGACGGTGCGCGTTCCGGTGTCAGTCGGCCACAGTGCAGCGGTCTGGGTGGAGCTGGACCGTCGCGCCGATCCGGACGATGTCCGTGCCTTGCTGGCGGCATCGCCGGGGATCCTGGTCGTCGACGATCCGGCCGGGCAGCGCTATCCGACGCCGCGCAACGTCGCCGGGACCGATGACGTGCAGGTGGGGCGCATCCGCCGCGACACCGGTCGCGAGAACGGCATCGCGCTCTTCTTCAGCGCCGACAACCTGCGCAAAGGCGCGGCGACGAACGCCGTCCAGGTGGCCGAGCTCGTGCTCGCCGGACGATGATCACGACAGCACTGACAGGCGCTCGCGGCCGGCCACGTCGGCCCGGCGCGGCGCTCTAGAATCCTGCAATGGCGGCGACGACCGAAGAGGTCCTCGAGCTCCACGGGCGCGTTCGCGAATGCACGGCGTGCCCGTTGCATCTCACGCGCACGCTTGCAGTCCCCGGATACGGACCGGTCACCGCGCGCGTGATGGCGATCGGTGAGGCACCGGGCGAAAACGAGGACCGCGAAGGCAAACCCTTCGTCGGGGCCGCTGGACGCCTGCTCACATCGTTGCTCGAATCAGTCGGTCTCGACCGCCGCGACATCTACATCACCAACATCATCAAATGCCGTCCGCCCCGCAATCGCGACCCCGAGCCACTCGAGGTCGAGTCGTGCAGTCACTTCCTCGATGAGCAGATCGCGTTGCTGCAGCCCGATGTCATCCTCCTGCTCGGACGGCATGCGCTGACGCGCATGCTCCCGGATGCCGGCGGCATCTCGCGCCTGCACGGCGAGCGGCTGCAGCGCGACGACCGCGTCTACGTGCCGCTGTATCACCCGGCCGCCGCCCTCTACAACGGGGCGCTCAAGGAAACGCTCGAGGCAGACATGCGCCGTGTCCGCGGCTATCTCAACGATGCCGAAGCGACGCGCGCCCGGCGCGCGGGCGGTGCGACCGGATCGGAGATGCGCGCGGTCGCAGCCGCGACAGGTGGCGATCAGATGGACCTCTTTTGAGCGATACGGTCGGGCTGGGACAGCTGACGCTGGTGCCGCTCGGCGGACTCGGCGAGATCGGGCGCAACATGCTCGCGCTCTGCTGGGGCGACGACATCGTGATCATCGACACCGGACTGATGTTTCCGGAGCAGGAGATGCTCGGCATCGACCTCGTGATCCCGGACATCCAGTGGTTGCAGGAGCGTGTCGGACAGATCCGCGGCATCGTCCTCACGCACGGTCACGAGGACCACATCGGCGCGCTGCCATACGTCCTCCCGCGACTTCCCGTGCCCGTGTACGGCACGGGACTGACGCTCGGGTTCCTGCGCAACAAGCTGCGCGAGCACGGCCTCATCGAGACGACTGAGCTGCATACGGTGCGTCCGGGCGACTCGCGAACGCTCGGCTGCTTCGAGGTCGAATGGGTGCACGCGACCCACTCGATCCCCGACGCCTGTGCGCTCATCATCCGAACGCCGGCAGGCGTTGTCGTGCATACCGGCGACTTCAAGATCGACAGCACGCCGGTGCAGGGAGAGCCGCCGGACCTGGCGCGTCTTGCGCGCATCGGCGACGAGGGCGTGCTCCTGCTCCTCAGCGACAGCACCAACGTCGAGCAGGAGGGAACGACGCCGAGCGAGCGCACTGTCGGCGAGGGGCTCGCGCCGATTTTCGATGGCGCAGAAGGGCGCATCGTCATGGCGACCTTTGCGTCGAACATCTCGCAGACTCCAGCAGGCGATCGGCGCGGCGCAGGCAAGCGGCAGACGCTGCTTCATCGTCGGACGTTCGATGCTCAAGAACACCAAGGTGGCGGAGGAGCTCGGCTATCTCCATGTGCCACCGGGGATGTTCGTCACTCCGAAGGAGCACGAGACCATCCCCGACAAGGAGCTCGCGATTCTCTGTACGGGTGCTCAGGGTGAGCCGCTGTCCGCGCTGGTTCGGATCGCAGCCGGCGAGCATCGGATGGTGAGCCTGCACGCGAGCGACACCGTGATCATCAGCGCAAACCCCATCCCCGGCAACGAGGAATCGGTGCACCGAACCATCAACAACCTGTATCGCCGGGGCGTGCGCGTCTTCAACTCCTCGCGCCACAAGGTGCACGCATCGGGCCACGCGAGTCGCGAGGAGCTGAAGCTCCTGCTGACGCTCACGCGGCCCCGCTATTTCATCCCCGTGCACGGTGAGTACCGGCACCTTGCATTGCATGCAGCGTTGGCGCGCTCGGTCGGCATCCCCGCGGAGCGAGTGCTGCCGATCGACAACGGGACCGTCGTCGTGTTCGACGAGCAGGGCGCGCGTGCGACGGGGGAGAAGGTGCGCACCGGGTATGTGTACGTCGACGGTCTGAGCATCGAGGAGGCGGGCGACGTCGTGTTTCGCGACCGCCAGCAGCTCGCTCAGGACGGCGTCATCCTCGTCGTCGTGACCGTCGAGCGCTCGAGCGGCGTTGTCGTCGCGGGACCGGATCTCGTCTCGCGCGGGTTTGTCGCCGACGACGCCGATGCGCTTTTCGATGAGGCCCGCGAGCACGTCCTTTCGCTCGTCGCACGACTCACGGCTGACGCGGGATACACCGCGTGGCAGGGCGCGATTCACGAAGGGCTCTCGCGCTTCCTCTACAAGAAGACCAAGCGCCGGCCGCTCATCCTCCCGCTCGTCACCGAAGTCTGACGGCTCGGCCGCCGGTCACAAAGCGACAACGCCGAGCCGCGACGCGTCCCGGTTACGTAGTGTCCGACCCATGCACCAGGATGCCGACGGCAACTGGGTCGCGGACCTCGATCCGGCACCGGATAGCGCCCCCGCTCAGAACCCATCGCCGGACCCGTCACTCCCGCCACCGCCGCCACCTGCCGCAGGTCCTGCGCCCGCCGATCCCGCCGCCGCGGGGTTCGCGCTGCCGTCAGGCGTCACGAGCACGTGGGCACCGACCGTCCCACCACGGCGTTCCCGGCGACGGCTGACGCGCGTGCTGGCGGTCATCGGCATCGCCGTCGTGGTCCTGCTGGTGAAGGTGGTGATCTTCTCCGGCGCCGCGCGCGTCATCTCGATCGCCACGACCAAGACCTATCACGAGCCGACGGCCATCTCCGGTGACACGCAGAGCGCCAACTCGTCGGTCGTCGCCACGGTCAACCAGCTCAAGGGCGGGATCCAGCTCCCCGCGTTGCAAGGGGGCCACACCGAGGGCGCGGGATACACGGACGCCCAAGGCGATCTCGAGTACCTGTTCGTGCTCGCGCAGGACAACGCGAACAGTGACTCCGCGCGGCCCGGTGTGAACATGACCTCGCTGTTCGGGGGCGTTGAAGGGACCGAGATATCGCCGTCGGTGACCTCGAACTTCAATGGCATCAATCTGGAGTGCGCAACGGTCACGGACGTGAGCGGCTCCTCGGACGTGCCGCTCAACGCGTGTGACTGGTACAACGCCGAGGCATTCGGGCTGTTTGTCGACTACAAGTCGTCAAGCCTGAGTGCGACGCAGCAGTTGGAGACCTCGCTGCTCACATCGATGACCAAATAGCAGAATAACGGTCACCGCGAGCACACATCCGTGTAGTATAGGCACGGATGTTCGCACTGCCCAGCCACCGCCACGCGTCGGATGACACGTGCGCCGGCGCTCTTGTGACGGTCGATTTGCTGATAGCATCCGACCCGATCAAGGGGCCTCGGTAGCCCGTCTTCCACGCGTCCCACATCGAGTTCATGTAATGGCTCGCTCCGCCCCAACCCGGCCGCCGCGCAAGCGCACCACAGGATCGAGACGTCCTGCCGCGCGCCCGCGCGCTCGCGCAGCCACGCCGTCGCGCGGCCCGCTGCTGCATCGCGACCTCCGTCGCGAGCTCACGGGGATCGGCTCCATCGGCGCCGGGATCATCCTGGCCGCGGTGCTGTTCCTGCCCGGTGGCGGAGCGGTTGCCGGACCGGTCCACGACGGGCTCTTCGCTGCATTCGGCATTGGCGCGTGGATCGGCGTGGCGGGGCTCATCCTCACCGGGGTTCGCCTCTGCCTCACCCCCGAGTGGCGGGCGGGCACGCTCGCTGCGCTCGGGAGCGCCGTGGCGATGGCGGCGCTGCTCGGGCTCACGGGGATGGTCGGACCCGCGAACGCGGGCGACCTCGGGCGCTGGATCGGCACGGGTGTCGAGCGCGTCCTCGGCGGAGCGGGGGCCGGCGTGGCGCTCGTCGTCGTCGCCTTCCTGGGGCTGATCCTCGCGACGGATCTCCGCACCGGTACGGCACTGCGCGCGATCGGACGCTGGTTTGCCGCCGAGAGCGACAACATGCGCCGGGATCGGTCGCCGGCTTCGACGCCCGAGCGGCCTCGTGCGTTTCCCGGCCCCGCCGGCCGAAGCGACGACCGAATTGACGGGTGTACCGATGACCCTCCCGTTCGACAACCGCAAGCTCCCGCCGCCCGCACCGCCCGCAACCGCGTTCCTCGACCCCGAGGTTCCCCAGGCAACCGGCGAGGATCTGGGCGAACACGGCTTCACCCGCGAGTTCGAGGGTGTTCCCGAGATCTCCGGCGAAGCGCCGGTGCCATTGATTGGACCGGTGCCGGAGGTGGGTGTCGGTCATGCGTCGCTCATCAACGATGAGCCGGAGAAGGTGTGGACGCTACCCACACCCGAGCTGCTCGACGTGATCACCGGCAAACGCGAACGCCTCGCGGCCGAAGTTCGTGCCACAGGTGACAAGATCGTGAGCACGCTGCAGTCCTTCGGCATCGAGACGCGCATCGTCGGAGCCAACAGTGGGCCGACCGTGACGCAGTACGAGCTGCAGCCGGCGGTCGGTGTGCCGGTGCGGCGGATCCTCGGCTACCAGACGGACCTTGCGCTCGCGCTGGCGGCGCCGATCCGCATCCAGCCGTTCATCCCCGGAAAGTCGGCGATCGGCGTCGAGGTGCCGAACAAAGCGGCGCAGCTCGTCAGCCTCAAGGAGACGGTCGAGTTGCCGGCATTCACTGACAAACGCAATAAATTGAGTGTCGCGCTCGGCGCCGACGTGAGCGGCCATCCGGTCATCGGCGACCTCACGCGCATGCCGCACCTCCTCATCGCCGGGGCGACCGGCAGCGGGAAGTCGGTCTGCATCAATGCGGTGCTCGGCGGCTTCCTCCTGCAGGCAACACCGGCGCAATTGAAGATGATCCTCATTGATCCCAAGCGCGTCGAGCTCTCCAACTTCGCCGACCTGCCGCACCTCCTCGTGCCCGTCGTCGTCGAGCCCGAGTCGGCAGTCGCCGCGCTCCGTTGGGCGGTAAAGGAGATGGAGGAGCGCTACAAGCTGTTCGCATCGCACGGCGCGCGCAACATCGTCGCGTTCAACGAGAAGGCGCCGGGCCTCGGCGTCGCGCCGCTGCCGTACGTGGTCATCGTCATCGACGAGCTCGCCGACCTCATGATGGTCGCAGCGGGGGAGATCGAGGATCTCATCTGCAGGATCGCGCAGCTCGCACGCGCCGTGGGGCTGCATCTCATCGTCGCCACGCAGCGGCCGTCGGCCGACATCATCACCGGGCTCATCAAGGCCAATATCCCGAGCCGGGTGGCGTTCGCGGTGTCGAGCGGCGTCGATTCGCGCGTCATCCTCGACGAGATGGGAGCGGAGAAGCTCCTCGGACGCGGCGACATGCTCTACCTGCCCATCGATGAGGGCAAGCCGCGCCGGCTGCAGGGAGCGTTCGTCAGTGACCGCGAGCTCGACACGCTCATCGCATTCTGGAAGCAGCAGGGCAAGCCTGACTATCAGGAGGAGATCTTCACCGTCGAGGCCACCGTGTCCTGGGCGCGCGACGCCGCCAAGCGCGATCCGCTCTTCGCCAAGGCCGCGCATATCGTGGCGGCCGAGGGACGCGCGGCCGCCTCGCTCCTGCAACGCAAGATGAGCATCGGCTACACGCGTGCCGCACGCCTCGTCGACCAGCTCGCGGAGCACGGCGTGGTCGGCGCGTTCGAGGGCAGCAAGTCGCGCGAGGTGCTCATGGACGTATTCCAGGTCGACGAGCTCCTCGCCGATCTCGGAGAGGAGTAACGCCGGCAACCACGCGAGGCCCGCTGCACTCGGCTTCGTGGTCTGTCGCTATCCTCATCAGGTCATGCCCCAGGACCACAGCTTCGACGTCGTCAGCGAGTTCGACCACCAGGAGCTCGTGAACGCCATCGACCAGGCGCGCCGTGAGATCACCACGCGGTACGACTTCAAGGGCATCACCGTCGAGATCACGCTCGAGGACGAGACGATCACGCTGCTGACCGGGACCGAGGCGCAACTCAAGTCGATCATCGACGTGATGCAGAGCAAGTTGCATCGGCGCGGCATCGACCTCAAGGTGCTCGACCCGCAGAAGCCCGAGGCCGCGGCGAAGGGCAACGTGCGCGAGGTCATCAAGCTGCGCAAGGGAATCGGCGAGGAGCTCGCGCGCGACCTCACCAAACGCATTCGCGCGCAGCATCCCAAAGCCGCAGGTCCGCACCCAGGGCGATCAGCTGCGTGTCTCGAGCAAGGACAAGGACGAGCTGCAGGCAGTGATCCAGCAGCTGAGGGACACTGACCTCGACGTGCCGCTGCAGTTCACCAACTACCGGTGACGCGGCATCTGACCCTGCCGACACAGCTGACCATCCTCCGGCTGCTGCTTGTCCCGGTCATCGGCTACACGCTGACGGCGTCGTGGGCGTACCACGACCAGGTGAGCGTCGCGGTGTACGCGGGGGCGGCCGCGACCGACACGCTCGACGGACGGATCGCGCGCAGTCGCGGGCTGGTGACCGAGCTCGGCAAGTTCCTCGATCCGCTGGCGGACAAGGTCCTCGTCATCACGGTGCTGGCGATCCTCGTGAGTCAGAACGTCGTGCCCTTCTGGGTGGTGGTTGTCATCTTCACCCGCGAGTTCGTCATCACCGGGCTGCGGTTCGTCGCCGCCGGCCAGGGCGTCGTGGTTGGTGCTACTCCCTGGGGTAAGTCGAAAACGGTGACGCAGAACGCGATGATCGTGCTGCTCATCCTCGAGCAGCCCTACACGGGACTGCATCTCGTGGCGGAGGTGTTCGTCGTGCTCGCCGTCATCGCGACGGTGTTGAGCGGCGTCGACTACCTCTGGCGCTATCGCCGCTTTGTCATCTGAAGCGATGAGCGAGGGCAGGGCGCCACATCCCGGTTCGGACGCCGACGTGCCGCTGCTCGCGGCGGCCTTTCCCGAGGTGGCGCTGCTCGGCGCGCGGCTCGTCGAGCGGCGCATGACCATCGCAGTCGCAGAGTCCTGCACCGGCGGCCTCCTCGGCGCGGTCCTCACCGCGACGTCGGGTTCGTCGGCGTACGTGCGCGGCGGGATCATCGCGTACGCCAACGATGTCAAGGCCGATCACCTCGGTGTCGGCAGGCACCTGCTCGTCACGCACGGTGCGGTGAGCGCGGAGGTCGCGATGGCGATGGCCGAAGGCGCGTCCGAACGCTTCAAGGCGACGATCGGGGTCGGCATCACGGGGGTCGCGGGACCCGAGGCAAGCGAGCAGAAACCGGCCGGCCTGGTGTACGTCGCCGTCGCCGGACTCGGATCGGGGCAGGTGCTGCGGCTCAGCAGGGATCTCGGACGCGAGGCCAATCGCGCAAGCGCGGTGCATACCGCGCTGCGACTGTGTCTCGAGTTCGTCGATCGCGAGGGCGAAGGTGGCCGGCGGGACCTCCTCGATGGCCCTCCGGATGGGGCGCCGGCAGATTGACCGCCGTCGCGACCACGGGCTGCCGAGATCGAAACTTCGGGCTTGCGGGGTCCGCCCGAACGCTGTACAGTACAAATGTTCGCCCCACCGGACGAGCCCGGACCGCCGCCCGTCGCGGCGCCCCTCTGGCTTTTTCAGCCGCATCTCCAACCATTCCGACCACCCTTGGAGTACAGCGTTGACGAACACACTCACAGCAAGTCGTAGCATCGAGCCCGTCGTTGAAGTAAGCGGAAGGCGTTCGAAGGCGCCTCATGACGAGAGGAGCGTGCCGGTGGCGACGGAGCGGGAGCGGGCACTGGAGACAGCGCTCGGACAGATCGAGCGGGCTCACGGGAAGGGGGCGATCATGCGTCTCGGCGAGGTGCAGGCTCAACCCATCGACGTCATTCCGACCGGCGCACTCACCCTGGACATCGCGCTCGGGGTTGGCGGAGTTCCGCGCGGACGGATCATCGAGGTCTACGGCCCCGAGTCCTCGGGCAAGACGACGCTGACGCTGCACATCATCGCCGAGGCGCAGAAGCGCGGCGGCGTCGCAGCGTTCATCGATGCCGAGCACGCGCTCGACCCGCAGTACGCGCAGCGGATCGGCGTGCGCACCGAGGAGCTGCTCATCTCGCAGCCGGACACCGGTGAGCAGGCACTCGAGATCGTCGAGGTGCTCGTCCGCAGCGGCGCGGTCGACGTCGTCGTCATCAACTCCGTCGCCGCCCTGGTACCGAAGGCGGAGATCGACGGCGAGATGGGGGACAGCCACGTCGGCCTTCAGGCGCGGCTCATGTCGCAGGCCATGCGCAAGCTCACGGCCGCGATCAGCCGCTCCAACACGTCGGTCATCTTCATCAACCAGCTCCGCGAGAAGATCGGCGTGATGTTCGGCAATCCCGAGGTCACGAGCGGGGGTCGCGCGCTGAAGTTCTACGCGTCGGTGCGCATGGACATCCGCAAGATCAACTCGATCAAGCAGGGCCTCGACGTCGTCGGCAGCCGTGTCAAGGTCAAGGTTGTCAAGAACAAGGTCGCGCCGCCGTTCCGTGCGGCGGAGTTCGACATCCTGTTCAACGAGGGCATCTCGTACGCGGGGAGCGTGCTCGACATGGCAATCGATGCCCACGTCATCGACAAGGCCGGCGCCTGGTTCTCGTACGGGGACATGCGTCTCGGTCAGGGTCGTGAGAATGTCCGCGACTTCCTGCGCGGGAATCCGGAGCTCCTCGAGGAGGTCGCCACCAAGGTCCGGCTCTCGCTCATGCCGACGCCGGTCGTGCTCGCGGATGCCGTCGTCGAGTTGAACGGCGAAGCACCGTCCATTCCCACGTCCGTCGGCTGACGGGTCGCCACCAACGCTGGTGATGGGCTCGCCGGCGCCGCTTCCGGAACCGGACAACGCGAACGCCGCCGAGGACACCGCGCTGCGCATCCTGCGTGGCGCGGGCCAGTCGTCCGCGTCGCTCCAGCGCAAGTTGGAGCGACGCGGATACACCGGCGATGCTGCCAGTGAGGCGGTTCGTCGCTGCCGCGAAGCGGGCTATATCAACGACGCGGCGCTGGCGACCTCCGTTGCGGCGCGGCATCGCCGGTCGGGCCATGGTCGTGCGCGCGTCGCCGCGGACCTGAAGGCTCGTGGCGTTGCGAGTGACGTCATCACCGAGGCGCTCGACGGGCAGAGCGATACCGAAGAAGCAGCGGCGCTCGCGGTTGCGCAGCAGCTCTGGAGTCGCGCCGGTTCGCCCGACAGTCGCGATCAGAAGGCGCGGATGCGTGTCGCCGGCGCGCTGCAGCGGCGCGGGTTCTCGTCAGCATTGGTGATGCGGGTGATGCGCGGCCTCGAATAAGCAGCCAGGGCGCTCGAAACGGACGCGGCTGGCAAACTCGTCGTCATGGACTACACACACCTCGGACGCTCCGGCCTTTCTGTCAGCCGGCTCTGTCTCGGCACCATGAATTTCGGTCCCGAGACCGACGAACCGACATCGCACGCGATCATGGACTCGGCGCTCGACGCCGGGCTCAACTTCTTCGACACCGCCAACGTCTACGGCTGGAAGAAAGGGGAGGGGCTCACCGAGCAGATCATCGGCCGGTGGTTCGCACAGGGTGGCGGCCGCCGGGACAAGGTGGTCCTCGCCACCAAGCTCTACGGCTCGATGAGCGACTGGCCGAACGACACGTTCCTCTCGGCACGCAACATCCGGCAGGCGTGCGAGGGCTCGTTGCGGCGCCTGCACACCGATCACATCGATCTGTATCAGATGCACCACGTCGACAGAAACACGCCGTTCGACGAGATCTGGGAAGCGATGGAGGTGCTCGTCCAGCAGGGGAAGATCATCTACGTCGGGTCGTCGAACTTCGCCGGCTGGACGATCGCGCAGGCGCAGGAAGCTGCGCGCGCACGGCATTTCCTCGGGCTGATCAGCGAGCAGTGCCTGTACAACCTGGCCGAGCGCCACGTCGAGGAAGAGGTGATCCCCGCCGCGCATGCATTACGGCGTCGGCATCATTCCGTGGAGCCCGCTGTTCCGTGGCCTGCTCGGCGGCATCCTCGCCAAGCAGATCAGCGGTGGACGCTCGGCGTCGGAGCAGACGCAGCGGCTCCTCGCCACCCACCGCGACAAGGTGGAGCGCTACGAGGCGCTGTGCACGAAGCTCGGCGAGCATCCGGCGGCTGTCGGCCTTGCGTGGCTGCTGCAGCGACCCGGCGTCACGGCGCCGATCGTCGGACCGCGGACGCCGGAGCAGTTCCAGAGCAACCTCCACGCACTGGACGTCGAGCTCGGCGCCGAGACGCTGGCAGAGCTCGATGCCATCTTCCCCGGACCGGGCACCGCTCCCGAGGCGTGGGCCTGGTAGACGCGTCAGACGGCGGCGCCGGCAACGGGCGGGTGGCTGCGCTCGTAGCGCACCACCGGGCCGAGGGTGAGGAACGTCGCGGCGGAGAGCACGAGCCCGAGCAGCGACGAGCCCGTCGATCCCGAGCCAGCGTGCCGCGAGGCCGCCGACGACCGCGCCGATCGCACCGCCGCCGGCGAGCGCGACCGTATAGAAGGACATCAGTGCCGATCGGTCGGCCACGAACGTCTCCGAACAGTCCGCGAGGTAGGTCACCGCGGCCGGGCCGAACCCCGCCAGCCAGAGAATCCCGGCGACGAGGAAGGGCACGAGCAGGAGCATGCCGACCACCGCGAGGTGGTTGATCGCGAACAGCGCGGCCATCGTGAGCCAGGCTCCGGGGACTGCTCTGCGCATCACGACCGCGGGGCCGACGCGCGAGACCAGCGGAGTCCACAGGATGATGCCGATCAGGAAGACGACGATCCACGCGATGAGGAAGAGGCCGATCACCCGAACGTCGAAGTGATGCATCAACGACTGCCCGTTCACCGCCCTGTGCCGGAGGAGTGCGGGCAGGTTCGCGACGAACGCGCCGATGAGGGCGAACGACATGATCCAACCGGGGAGGAACGTCCGCATCGGGCCTGGCCCGATCACCGCCTTGAACACCGTGCTCAATGAGTGCACGGGCAGTGGCGGCACGCGCGGCACGAAGACGAAACAGACGAATGCCGCGGCTGCATAGAGCCCGGCCAGCAGCACGAATGCGCCGCGGTGCAGGCCGAAATAAGCGACCGATCCAAGCCCGAAGCCGCCGGCATAACCGATCAGCGTCGCCGCCTCGAACGCGCCACTAGCACGCGCCCGTCCCCGCCGGTTGCCGGTGGTCGCCGCGGCAACGGTGCCGAGCGCTACTGGAACGAACGCTGCGGCGCCTATGCCTTCGAGCAGGCGCGCACCGCCGAGCTGCGCCGGGCGCACGCCGAGAAAGACAAGGAGCACGGCGACGGCGCAGATGAGCGGTCCCGCGACCAGGAAGCGCCGGCGTCCGAAGCGGTCCGCATTGCGGGCGAGGATGGGCGCGAAGACCATCTCCGTGACCGCTTGTGCAGCACCGACGAGGCCGATATCGAGACCGTTGGGCCGTCCACCGGCGAGGTCGCTGAGACGGAACTGCACCGCGACCCCGACGCCGACAGCGCCAACGCGAAGCATGGCGCTCGCCACCAGAAGAGCTCCGATGGCGCGCGGACCCGTGTTTCGCAACTCGTCATCACCGGGGATGTCGAGCACCCCGGCGACCTCCCGATCCGTCACCCGTCAAGGGTAGCCTGCTGCCGGACGATTGATCGAAACATGCCAGGCATGGCCCTTGCTCGTACAATGTGAACGGTCTTCTGTGGTGAACGACCGGCCAATCGCGGGCCGGCCCCGACCGGATCAACGAGACGTTGTGGGTCCCGTCCCGGTCCCTTTCCCCACACAGGGCATTCCCAGCAGGGCGCACCGCGCCCGACTTCCGAGGTTCCAATCCCATCGGCATCGAGATCGTCGCCCTTATCGGGCTGGTGATTGTTGCAGCCGCATTTGCGGCTGCGGCGGTTATCTATGCGCGTCGAAGCGTTGCGCAAGTCCAGGTCACGCACGACGCGGATGCGGAGCGACGCCTCGATCAGGTGCGTGCACTCGAGCAGGAAGCGAAGTCCGTGCTGCTCGCTGCGAAGGAGGAAGCGGCTCGCCGGCGAGACGAAGCCGAGGCCGAGGTTCGTGAACGCCGCGCTGAGATCGCGAAGCTCGAGCAGCGGACCAATCAGCGAGAGGAAGGGCTCGAGCGCCGTCTCCGCGAACTCGAATCCAACGAACAACGACTGACGCGGCGGGAGGCCGAGCTCGAGGCGCTCCGGCAGACAGTGGAGGATGAGCGCGCGCTGATCACCGCCGAGCTGCAGCGCGTCGCCGCTCTCTCCGAGGAGGAAGCTCGCGCGGAGGTCGTGCGCAGCGTCGAGGGCGA
Organism: Candidatus Dormiibacterota bacterium; assembly: GCA_963757475.1. GTDB lineage: Bacteria > Chloroflexota > Dormibacteria > Aeolococcales > Aeolococcaceae > Palsa-851. Next base: position 157,392 of record CAVWRW010000001.1, on the reverse strand, counting down.
GCTGGTCCCCGAGATCGCGGAGCGGATCCGCGAGGCAACCGCCCAGGTCCGCGAGGAAGCCGCTGCGCAAAGCCGCGAGATCCTCATTGCCGCGATGCAGCGACAGGCGTCGGAGCAGAGTGGCGAGGCATCGGTGAGCGTCGTCCATCTGCCGTCCGATGACCTGAAGGGGCGCATCATCGGCCGCGAAGGCCGGAACATCCGCGCCCTGGAAGCCGCCACCGGCGTGGACGTCATCGTCGACGACACGCCCGAGGCGATCGTGCTCAGCTCCTTCGATCCCGTGCGGCGCGAGGTCGCGCGCGCCACGCTCGAGCGCCTCTTCACCGATGGGCGCATCCACCCGGCGCGCATCGAGGAGATGGTCGTCAAAGCGCGCAACGAGCTCGCCCAGCAGATCAAGCGCGACGGCGAGCAGGCATGCCAGGACATCGGCCTCACCAACGTCCATCCGGAGCTCGCGCGCCTGCTCGGCACGCTCCGCTTCCGCAACTCGTACGGGCACAACGTCCTCGCACACAGCCAGGACACCGCGGCGCTCGCCGGAATGATCGCCGCTGAGATCGGCTTCGACGAACAGGTGGTCAAGGAGGCCGCGCTGTTCCACGACATCGGCAAGGCGGTCGAGCATGACGTCGACGGCCCGCACGCCATCATCGGCGGCGAGATCCTCGCCCGCCTCGGACGTCCGGCCGCAGTGGTGCAGGCGGTACGCTCGCACCACTACGACGAGGAACCACGTTCCTTCGCCGCCGCGATCCTGATGACCGCCGACGCGATCAGCGCAGCCCGTCCCGGCGCCCGACGTGAGTCACTCGCGTCGACGATCAAGCGGCTCGAACGCATCGAGGCAATCTCCAACGAGTTCCACGGCGTCGAACGCAGCTTTGCCGTGCTGGCCGGCAAGGAGTTGCGCGTTCTCGTCAAACCGGACGAGATCAGCGACGACGAGGCACAGATCATGGCCCGCCAGATCGCCAAGCGGCTCCATGGTGAGGGGAGCTACAGCGGCAGGGTCAAGGTCGTCGTGCTTCGCGAGACCCGCAGCGTCGAGTACGCGAAGTAACGATTGCATCGCGCTTCCCGGTGCTCTGCACAGCGAGAGGCGACAATCGCGCCCGATAATGTCCACGTCCTCCTTACCGTCCTCACATGACGCTGCCGGGGTCAATCCCCCGGTAAACCCTCCTTTGGAAATACTCAAAGTCTCAGCAACCAGCAAGCCGGTCGCGGTCGCCGGCGCGATTGCCGGAGTCGTGCGTACGCAGAAGCGCGTCGAGGTCCAGGCCATCGGCGCGGGCGCCATCAACCAGGCAATCAAGGCGATCGCCATCTCGCGCGGCTATGTCGCGCCCGGCGGTCTCGACCTCGTGTGCATCCCCTCGTTCATCGACATCTCGATCGATGGGGAAGAGCGAACGGGGATCCGCCTGGTCGTCGAAGTCCGCTAGCTCCTGCCTAGGCACCCGATCGGGTGGCGGCACACTGCTAGGCTTCGACGGTGCCAAGTCCGATTCCGATCCTGAGCGACTCCGCTCGCGGATTCAGACCGCTCCCGCTCATCGCGCGGCCGCCGCGCCGCGAGCCGCAGATCCCGGTGCTCGGACGAGCGCCGCGCGTCCATCTCTGGCACATCGGCTGTCAGATGAACGATGCCGACCGCGAGGAGCTCGCTGCGCAACTCGCCGACATCGGCTGCATCCCGGAGACGGCGCTCGATGACTCGGACATCGCGGTGCTCATCACGTGCACGGTGCGGGCCAATGCCGAGCAGAAGGTCTTCGGCAAGTTCCGCGAGCTCATCCCCTGGAAGCGGGCTCGTCCCGGCCGCGCGATCGCGCTGACGGGATGCATGGCGGTGGAGCACGGCGAGGCACTCCTCGGACGGCTCCCGGAGCTCGACTACGTCTTCGACGTCCGCGAGCCTGACGGATTCCTCGCCAAGCTGCAGGCGCTGCACGCTCCGAACCTCGACGGGCCCGTGATCGTCCCGGCGTCGGATCGCCTCAGCGCATACGTTTCGGTCATGGGTGGCTGTAACGAGATGTGCACGTACTGCATCGTGCCCTTCGTGCGCGGGCGCGAGCTCAGCCGCCCGCTGCCCGAGATCGTCGAGCACGTGCGAGCGCCTCGTCGCCCAGGGTGTGCGCGAGGTGACGCTGCTCGGTCAGAACGTCAACTCGTACCACGACCAGGCGAACCGGGCTCGCCTTCCCGAGCTGCTCGCGGCCGTGGACGCGGTGCCGGGCCTCTGGCGCTTGCGCTTTCTCACGTCGCATCCGCGCAATGCGGTCCCGGATCTCTGGGCTGCGATGCGAGATCTTCCCAAGGTCTGCGAGCAGCTCCATCTGCCGGTCCAGGCCGGCGACAACGACCTGCTCCGGCGCATGCGGCGTCTGTACACGGTCGATGAGTACCGCGAGAAGATCGCAGCGGCTGTCGGCACCGTCGGCGCGCGACTCGCGCTGAGCACCGACATCATCGTCGGCTTCTGCGGCGAGACTGACGCGGAGTTCGCCGGCACCGAAGCGCTCATGCGCGAGCTCCGCTTCGACACCGTGCACCTCGCCGCCTACTCGGTGCGTCCCGGCACGGCGGCGGCCCGGCGCGTCGACGACGTGCCCCGCGAGGAGAAACGCGCACGGCTCAACCACCTGCTCGCATTGCAGCGGGAAGTCGCAGCCGAGCGCAACGCTGCCTATGTCGGTCACGAGGTCGAGCTGCTGGTCGAGGGCGTCGCGGCTGACGGGCGTCCGTACGGGCGGACTCGCGAGAACAAAGTGGCGTGGCTGCCAGTCGGCGGCGGGAGCGTGGGCGAGTTGCGGACTGCTCGCGTGACGGAGTCCAGCGCGTGGCAGCTGCAGGTCGAGCCGGTCGGCACGGCGGCGTGAGAACGAGCTCGAAGGTTCGGGCTCCGCACCTCGTCACAACGACGCCGGAGGCGCCTCGACACACGCTCGACCTCGCGACTGCCGGCGACACACCGATCCTCCGCGAGTATCGCGCCGTCAAGGCCGACTTTCCGGACGCCATCGTGCTGGCCCGCCTCGGCGACTTCTTCGAGATGTTCGGGCCTGATGCCGAGCAGGCCGCGCCGATCCTCGGTCTCGCGCTGACGGGTCGCGGGTTCGGCGCGGCCGGACGCCTGCCGATGTGCGGGTTCCCTCACCAGGCGCTGGCGCAGCACGTTCGCAAGCTGCTGGACTCGGGTCACTCCGCGGCCGTCTGGGACCAGGTCGGCGAGGTGGTCGCCGGACGGCTCGTCCGCCGAGCGGTGACGCGAGTGCTGAGCCCGGGCATGGTGGTCGAGGCCGAGCTGCTCGAGGCCGCGTCGGTCTCGCGCTGCGTCGGCGTGTTCGTGGTCGCCGGCATGACGGGCATCGCGGCGTTCGACCCCAACACGCAGCGTCTGGAGCTGCTCGAGGTTCCCGGCGACATGAGCGGCGTGGCGCTTGCCGACGAGCTCGCGCGCCTCGATGCGACGGAGGTGCTCGTCGCGGACGGGACGCCGCTGCCTGCCTCGTTCGCCGGGGGCGTGCGCGTCACGCCGCTCGCCGCAGCGCTCTTCGATATCTCCCGAGCCGCGGACCGGCTGCGCGGGGCCACGGGGGCGATCGCACTCGATGGATTGGGCGTCGATGCCGTCCCGGCGGCGTTGCGTGCAGCAGGCGCGGTTCTCGCGTACTGCGAGCGCGCGCGCATCGTCATCAGCCCGGAGCTGCTGCGCATCCAGGTGAGCACGGCGCAGCGTGGTATGCGGCTTGATGCGCACACGCGAATGAACCTCGAGCTGTTCACGCGGCTCGGCGGCAGCGGCTGCTCCCTGCTGCAACTGCTCGACGCCACGCGCACGCCGATGGGCGTTCGGCTGCTCCGCGGGCGGCTGCACGAGCCGCTCATCGACGTCGGGGCATCACGCGACGCCTCGACTCCGTCGACGTGCTCGTGGACGATCGCGACCTTCGCCGCCGGCTGCGTGAGGCGCTCTCGGGAGTGCGCGACCTCGAGCGCCTCGTCGCCCGCTGCGTTCAGGGCATCGCGACGCCGCGAGATCTCGGCGCCATCCGCGACACGTGCGCAGCACTCGACGCCACTGGGAGCCGTCGTTCACGACCTGACGGGCTCGCCCGAGCTCGAGCGATGCGGCCTCGTCCTGCAACGCGCCGCAAGGCCTTCGCGAGCGTCTGCAGGCGCTGCTGTCCGACGACCTTCCGCCGACGGCCGCGGATGGCGGCGCGATCCGCCCGGGCGCCGACGCGGAGCTCGACACGCTTCGCAGCGCGGGCAGCTCCGCCCGCACCTACCTTGCCGCGCTCGAGGCGACCGAGCGCGAGCGCACCGGCATCCGCTCGCTTCGCGTCGGCTACAACCGCGTGTTCGGTTACTACATCGAGGTCCCCAATGCGCAGCGCGAGCGTGTCCCGGACGACTACGCGCGCAAGCAGACCCTCGCCGGCGCGGAACGCTTCGTCACCCCTGATCTCAAGGAGCACGAGGCGATCGTGCTGCATGCCCGCGAACGTGCCATCGCACGCGAGGTCGAAGCTGCTGACGCGAGGCCACGGCACTCGTCGCAGGCGCGGCGCGAGCACTTGCCGACGCGGCGGCCGGCATCGCGACACTGGACGTCGCCGCAGTCACTCGCCACTGTCGCCGAGGAGCAGCGCTGGGTGCGGCCGGCGGTCGACACGTCGACGACGCTGCGGATCATTGGTGGCCGCCATCCGCTCGTCGAGCGAACGCTCGGTCCAGGCCGGTTCGTGCCCAACGACCTGATCCTGGACGACGAGGCGCGGATCATCGTGCTCACCGGCCCGAACATGGCGGGAAAGTCGACGTATCTGCGCCAGACCGCGAGCATCGTGCTCCTCGCGCAGATCGGTTCCTACGTCCCCGCCGAAGCGGCGACGATCGGCGTGTGCGATCGCATCTTTACGCGTATCGGCGCGCACGACGATCTCAGCGGCGGGCTCTCGACGTTCATGGTGGAGATGGCAGAAACTGCTGCGATCCTGCGTCAGGCGAGCGTGGGCAGTCTCGTGATCCTCGATGAGATCGGACGCGGCACGTCGACGTACGACGGCGTCAGCATCGCGCAGGCCGTCGTCGAGTATCTCCACGATGCGCCGCAGCTCAACTGCCGCACGCTCTTCGCGACGCACTTTCACGAGCTCACGGTGCTCGCGGGGCAGCTCCCCCGAGTGCGCAACGCACGCGTGGAGGTTGTCGAGGACGGCGCGGACATCACGTTCCTGCATCGCATCGTTCCCGGAGGGGCTGACCGTTCGTACGGGGTCCACGTCGCGCGCCTCGCCGGGATTCCCGGCGGCGTGCTGGTCCGCGCCCGCCAATTGCTCGCGGAACAGGAGCGATCCCGTCCGCTCGGCGGCGGAGGAGAGCACGGCTCCGACCAGCTCACGTTGCCGATCGCAGCACCCGGACCGCATCCGGTGATGCACGAGCTCGCGTCGCTCGAACTCGACGGCATGACACCCCTCGCGGCGTTGAACAAGCTCGCCGAGCTCCACGACCGGGCCGTCCGGTGATTGCCAGCGCGCCGATACGGCGGTTGCCGCAGGTCGTCGCCGACGCGATCGCGGCCGGGGAGGTCATCGAGCGACCGGCATCGGTCGTCAAGGAATTGGTGGAGAACGCGCTCGATGCGGGCGCATCACGCATCGACATCAGCATCGACGGCGGCGGGCTCGTCCGTATCGCGGTGGCCGATGACGGGTCTGGCATCGCGAACGATGACCTCGAGCTTGCGGTGGAGCGACACGCGACCTCGAAGATCGCCGCCGCGTCAGACATCGCGTGTATCGGCACGCTCGGATTTCGCGGTGAGGCGCTGGCGAGCATCGCCGCCGTCTCCGACCTGCGTCTGACGACGCGCACCGCGTCCTCGTCCGGCGCGGCGACGCTCCGCGTTCGCGACGGCGTGCTGCTCGAACGGGGTGTCGCGGCGAGCGCGGTCGGTACGCAGGTCGAGGTCCACGAGCTGTTCGCGAGCGCTCCGGCTCGACTTCGCTTCCTGAAGTCGGTCGCCACCGAAGCTGCGGCCGCGGTCCGCGTCGCCGCCGACCTCGCGGTGACGCATCCCGAGGTGTCGTTCGTCTGCCGCACGGACGGACGCGTCGTCGTGCGCACGCCCGGCGGATCGCTGCGCGACGCAATCCGCGCCACGCTCGGAACGCGCGCCGAGCGCGAGCTGCTGAGCGTCGACGCGCCTGGAGCAATCGGCGTCACGGGGGCGATCTCATCGCCCGCACGCGCATCGCGCATCGCGCACCGGGCTGATCCTCATCGTCAATCGACGCCGTGTGCACAACCGGGCGTTGCTGGCGGCTGTCGATGAGTCGTATCGCGGGCTCATCCCAGGCGGGCGTCATGGGTATGGCGTGGTGTGCGTCGACGTGGCACCGGAGACCCTCGATGTCAACGTGCATCCCGCCAAGCGCGAGGTCCGCTTCAGCGATGAGCGCGCTGTCTTCAGCGCCGTCCAGCGTGCGTGCTGGGCCGCCCTCCGCGCCGCCCCCGCCCTGGGTGCCGGCGGTGAGGTGCCCAACGCCTTTGGTTCGCGGCTGTTGCCCGCGACGCCGGCCCTCGGGCTTCACGAGCTCGAGTTCCGCGACGGTGAAGGCGTCGTCGAGATCGTCGGCCGTACGCAGGTGGAATCACGGCAGCTCGGCACGCGCGATGCAGGGGCGTCGGTGGTCCCGGCTGCGGCCGGATCCATGGACGGCGACGCCGGCGCGCTTGCGCGGCTCCCTGCAATGGCGGCGCTCGGCCAGGCGGGCAGCGGCTTTCTCGTGGCTACTGCCGGAGATGCCGTGGTGCTCGTGGATCCGCACGCCGCGCACGAGAAGATCCTCTACGCGGAGCTTCGGGAGCGATGGAGCGGGCAGGTCGCTTTGCCGGCTAACTCGCAGATGCTGCTCATGCCGGTGATCGTCGAGTGCGGGGCCGATGCAGCCGCCCGTGTTGCGGACGAACATGACTTTTTCTCGCGCTGCGGCTTCAGCATCGAGGCGTTCGGTCCGGCGACGGTGCGCTGCACCGCCGTCCCCGTCACCGCCGCAGGCGCCGACCCGGAGCGTCTCGTGGCCGAGCTGATCGAACGCCTCGATGCGCCGGACGCGGGGAGCGATGAGCGTCGCCACCGGCTCGCAGCGCTTGTGGCCTGCCACTCGGCGGTGCGATTCGGGGACCGCCTCGACATCGACGCGCAGCAACGGATCCTTGATCGTCTGGTCGCGACCCCCGGGGGCACGACGTGCCCGCACGGGCGTCCGTCGGTCGTCATCCTCAGTGACCCCGTGCTGCGCCGCGCGTTCCGCCGCCCCGCGCGTTGACCAGCCCACTCCTCGTCATCGCCGGCCCGACGTGCACCGGGAAGACGGCGCTCGCCGTGGCGGCCGCGCAGGCCCTTGCCCCGGCCGCGATCCTCAACGCCAACTCGCGCCAGGTCCGGCGCGGGCTCCGGGTCGGGACGTGCGCGCCAACGGCCGAGGAGCTCCACGCGGTCAGCTGCGAGCTGCTCGACCTCTGCGACCCCGGTGAACCGTTCACGGTCGCCGACTGGCTCATGGCGGCTCGTCCGTGCCTCGACCGCCTCGACAGTTCCGGCTCGCGAGCCATCGTTGCCGGCGGCACCGGGCTGTACGTCACTGCGCTCGTCGACGGCTTCGACCTGGCGGGCGGACCGCCCGACCCGGCGCGCAGAGCGGATCGCACGGCGTTGGCGGCGACGCCAGAGGGATTCGCAGCCGCTCGTGACAGAGCTGCGGACGCGTGATCCTGCTGGAGCTGCTGCCATCGACGAGCGCAATCCCCGGCGGGTGATCCGCGCGCTCGAGATCCTCGATGTCGGCGGCGGGACGCAAGCGGATGGCGCAGCGCCGGATCGCACCGCGAGAAGCGGTGATGGTCGGGCTCGACGTCGATCGTGCGGTCCACGCCGGCTGGATCGAGCATCGCGTCGCGGCCATGTTTGACAGCGACGGCATCCAGGCTGAGGTCCGCCGCCTCCTGCAGTCCGGGCTGGACAGCCGGGTGATCGCGGGGTGCGGGATCGGCTACGCGGAGGCACTCGATCTCATCGAAGGGCGCCTCGACCTCCAGGCCGCGATGGCAGGTACGGTGCGGCGGACCCTGCGGTACGCCCGCGCGCAACGGACCTGGTTTCGCCGGGACAGACGCGTGTCGTGGCTGCGGCCCGATCTCCTCAGCTTTGACAAGCTGCTCGCTGAGACGCTCCGGCTGGCCGGCTCCGGCACCGCCTGAATCGCAGGCAGAACATACGTTTGCATTTTTGGCGATCCCGTGCTACATTCCGTTGGCCCAAGCTGGCTGGAGGAAGTTTCAAACCAATGCCTAACTCCCTGAATCCGCGGCAGCGTCAAATCCTCGACTATCTACGAGATCACAGCCGCGATCACGCCTACCCGCCGACCGTCCGCGAGATCGGTCGTGCAGTCGGCCTCAGCTCGTCATCGACGGTGCAGAACCACCTGAACACGCTGGAAACGCGCGGGTACATCACCCGGGATCCGGCCAAGTCACGCACCGTCGAGATCGTTGACGCCCAGGAGTCGCGCGCGCCGAGCAATATCGTCAATCTCCCGCTCGTCGGCCGCGTTGCCGCGGGCACGCCCGTTCTGGCTGTCGAGAACGTCGAGGAGCACCTCACGGTCGGCACCGAGATCGCCGGAGGAGACAACTCCTACGCGCTTACCGTCCACGGCGAGAGCATGATCGACGCCGGCATCCGCGACGGCGACATCGTCGTCGTCCGACCGCGGCGCGACGCCCCGAACGGCACCATCGTCGTCGCCCGCCTCGAGAACGAGACCACCGGCGAGAGCGAGGTCACGGTCAAGCGCTTCTTCCGCGAATCCGGTCGCGTGCGCCTGCAGCCGGAGAACACGAGCATGGAGCCGATCTACGCCCATGACGTCACCCTCGAAGGGGTCGTCGTGGCGGTCATCCGCCTCCTCAAGTAGCGACCCTCCCCGGAAGCGCTCGGTCAGCCTTGCGGACCGCTCCCGAGGTTCTCGAGCGTGAGACGGGGCAGCGAGCCGAGGTACGCGTCCAGCGCAGCGGCGAGCTCGGAGCTTGCCTGCCCGTGGACGGTCACGCGGGTACCCCCCAGCTCGTCGGCCACGGCGCTGATCGCGAGATCGGGCCGGTTGTCGAGCAACAGGGGCACCGCGGGGAGCAGCGCCAGCGGCAGCAGGATGACGAGGATGGGGGTCAACGCGGTCAAAATCAGCACCGCGAGCACGATCGCCAGCCCGAGGAGGACCGCGACGTCGCCGCCGTACCTGCGCCGCTGCTGTGGACGGAGCACCAGGTAGTTCGGTCCGCGCTCGGCCACCGCGATACCGGGCATGCGACGGGCGGCGAACTCACCGAGCACGTCGTCGGGTGGCTTGCCGGTTCGCAACGAGAACTGATAGGCACGAGTGCGCAGACGGGTCAGCGATGGGCGCATGGGGTCCGCCATTTGTACCGCGTCGCGACGGCGACGCGCGACGTGCGATAGCGTTGGTGCGGTAATGGCACGGCCGCCGGCATTGTCGCTGAACCTCGATCCATTGCTGCTGACCGTCGTCGTCCTCCTGATGGCAGGCTGGCTCTGGGTCGGCCGCCGCGGGACGGAACCGCTCAGCCGCGGCCGGCGGATCGCCTTTGTTGGCGCGCTGCTGCTGATCATCAGCGTCTGGGTGACGCCGATCGCGACGCTCGCTGAGCACTACCTGCTGGCAGCGCACCTCATCCAGGTGCTCGTGCTCATGGGGCCGGTCCCGGCGCTGCTGCTGCTCTCGTTGCCACCCGAAGTCCACCTCAAGCGGACGCCGATCCCCTGGCCGTTTCGCCTGGCAGTGCAACCGGTTGTCGCGATCATCGCCCTCAACGCGACATTCATCGCGTGGCACGTGACCCCGATATACGACGCGGCGCTGGCGAACTGGTGGCTCTACGACCTGATGCAGGCGAGCCTCCTGCTCGTCTCGCTGCTCTTCTGGTGGCCGATCGTCAGCCCGTGCTCTGCGTCCGCAAAGCGCCTTTCAGGGTTCGGCAAGCTCGGCTATATCGTGCTCGCGACCATCCCGCAGACGTTTGGCGGGTTGCTGGTGGCGCTCGCCAGTCACGTCCTCTATACGGGATACGGCAACGGGCCGCGTCTGCTCGGGTTTGATCCCATCACCGACCAGCAGGTCGCGGGAGCCAGCATTGCGCTGGTGAGCAAGATCGCGCTGCTCTTCGCCTTCTTCGTCATCTTCATGAACCTGCTCAATGCAGACAGCGACGGTCGAGAAGAGGACGGCGGCGGCGGTGGCGGGGGAGGCTCCAACCCTCGAGTGGACGCCCCGACGCCGCGGCCCTCCGGTATCCCACGCTGGCTCGAGGACGTCGGCGACGGGCGGACGACGGACGAACCCGTCGTCATCCCGCGGCCGATCAGGGTGCCGGTAGGGTCAGGGTCTCGCCCGGCCTGATATCCGCGCTGTCGAGGTGGTTGGCAGAACTCGATCTCCGAGACTGCCTGCTCGACGCTGGTGCCGGGATAGTGGGCTTCCGCGATCCCCCAGAGCGTCTGACCGGCGTGGACGACCACGCGATCCGTATGGGACGGGGCACCCGCATACGCCACGCCACCGACGACGACGAGCCCACCTGCCACGGTGGCAACGATGAGGGCGAGCCGTGCCGGCAGGCTGTGACGCTGTGGTTGGCGGGAGTAGCGATGAGGGCCAAGTGTGTCCTGGATCATGTTCCTGCACCGAACGGATGTTCCATGGGAGCACCGTATCAGGGAACGGATGTTCGAGTCAAGGACTTTGCGGCCGAGCTGTCAGGTCCCCGGCTGCAGCCATCGCTGCGCATCGCGCCGAAATCTGCCGACATAGGCGGCGCCCCACAGCACCCGCTGGCGGTAGAAGTGCACGGTGTTCGCGCCGAGATCCACCAGAGCTGGGAACTCGAAGGACGACCAGTGCTTTGCGGGCGCCGTCCGCTCCACGGCGGCGACGAGGCTCGGGTCGGCCCGCGGCGTCACCGTCACCGCGAAGCACACGCCCGACGAGCCAAGCCCGCGGACGCCTCCCGTGCGCTCCACCGCCGCCTGGAAACACGCGGCCGAGAACGCAGTGAAATGCGCCGCGTCGATCGCGGGGTCGAGCCGCACGACGACGAAGGTCGACACCGTGCTGAACATGCTCGCCTTGAAATTCCGCCGCGCCGCCCAGAGCCCCGCGACCTCTCCGCCAACCGAGACGTTCGGCGTGACTTGGAACTCGTCCTCCGTCAGACGCTGCGACACGGTTGCCAGATACTGCTGAGGGTCGGGCATCTCCGCATCCTACGCAGGCGGGCGCGCCGGATAATCCTGCGGTGGCGCAACGCACCTTCCGCATCCGTGTGGCAGTCCTCATCTGGCGCGACGGCGAGGTCCTGCTCGTCCGCCACGAAAAGGGCGGCCGCTCCTACTGGCTCGTCCCGGGCGGCGGAGTCGATCCCGGCGAGACCATGGTGGAAGCCGGCGCGCGCGAGCTGCGCGAGGAGACCGGGTACGACGTCGAGGTGGGCCGCCTCGTGTTGCTCTGCGAGGCCATCGATCCGAACCCCGGGGGCCGGCATATCGTCAATGCTGTGTATTCCGGGACGGTGCGCGGTGGCGCGCTCTCGGTCGGAGTCGACAAGGCGCTGCGCGACGCGAAATGGCTGCCGGTCGATTCCCTCACGACTCTCGAGATGTACCCCCCGATCGGCCCGGAGTTGCGCGCGGTCATCGAGGAGAACGGCGAGGGAGCGGTGCGAGTGCTCGGCAACACGTGGCGTGCGCTGCCTGGCCCAGGATGCGTAAGCCCCGGGTTCATCACCGTCGCAGCGTCACCAGCGACCAACTCCCGGGCTTGAAAAAGGCGCCCCGGAGGGCGCCTCTTCATCGGCGGAGCAAAGGGTTAGAGGCCCGCCTTCGTCACGCCGTAGGTGGCCTGCGCCACGGTAAAACCTTCTCCGTACGAGGAGTTGAGCTGCGCGATTAGGCCATTGCGTGACCAGCCGCCCTGGCTGAGGTACCCCTGTGCAGACAGCACCGCCTGGGCATTCCAGTCTGCGCCCTGGGCATCGACGCCGTAGGTCGCGTCCGCTTTGGAGAAGCCTTCCCCATCTGGAGAGTTCGAGCTGCGCAATCAGGCCGTTGCGCGACCAGCCGGTGCCTTCACTGAGGTACGAAGCGGCACTCTCGACCGCATTGGCCTCGCCAGCCGTTTCTGCAGGGGCCGGCTTCGGAGTCGTGGCACGGCCGTTGGCACCGGAGTTGGTGCGGCGGTGGGGACAGCGGCCGGAACCGCCGTCGGGATAGTCGGAGCCGTTGCTGCCGCGGTGGGGGCGGCGGTCGGAGCGTTGGTGGTCGCAGCCGCGCCGCACCCGGCGAGCAAGACGCTCCCCATAGCGATGCCGATGAGCGCGAGTTGCCGGTCGAGATGCATAGCTGATTCCCTTCCGAAATGGGTGACGTTGGCCGCCGATGAGGCGATCCCGGAACCAGTAAGGCACGTTTGGCGCGTTGCCCTAGTTCCGAACGGCAACAATCCGGTGCCGAACGGCCCTAAAGCGGTGATGCTTATGCGCGATAGCTGGCGAATTGTTCGATTCGTTGCACTCGACGCTTGGCCGTGCTCGAGATCAATCCAGCTGCCCTAGGATAGGGCTGCCTTCGGAGTTCGCAGGACCGTGGGGCGACATCTTGTTTCGGGCGGCACGCCTGAACTCAGGACCGCGCGGCGACCTCGTTGAGGTAGTCGCCGAGCCGGCGATAGGCGGCGCGCTTGCGCCGATCGGTGATCTCGGTGTACACCTTGAGCGTCTCGAGCGTGGCGTGCCCGAGGACCTCCTGAACGAGGCGCACGTCCCCATCGGTCGCCTCGAGCAACGTCGTCGCAGCGGTATGTCGCGCGGCATGTGGGCTGCGCAGATCGCTGAACAGCTCGAACATCTCCGGATCGGCCCCCATGCGCCGGCGCAGGGCGCTGAGCGCACGTCGCGCGCCATCGGTGGTCAGGCGGTTGTGCGGCAGGGCGCGGCCGTGCGGCACGTCCGCCCTCGCGACGCTGATGAAGAGAGCAGGGGAGGGATCCGGGCCACGCATCCGGAGGTAGTCCTCAACAGCCGCGTACGCAGCATCGGTGCAATACACAGTTCTGTATTTGCCACCCTTGCCAAGAACGCGGAATCCTTCACGATGGATGTCGCCGCGGTCAAGCCCACAGGCCTCGGCGATCCGGCATCCGGTGCTGAGCAGGAGGTGGATGAGCGCCCGGTCCCGTCGATCGCGCAGCGTGTCGCTCGGGAGCGCTGCGAGCAACCGCGGCACGTTGTCTGTCGGTACCGGGTGCGGATCGCCCACCACGTAACGCGGCACGGTGACCTGACGGCTCAGCTCCGCAGCGACCCAGCCTTCGTCGTACGCATAGCCGAGGAAGCGGCGCAGCGCGACAAGCGCGCGGGCGCGCGACCGCGGGTTGGGCAGGACCTCGGCGAGCTCGATCTGATAGCGGCGCAGCACCGGGCGATCGACTCCTGCCAGCAGGTCGTCGCCGAGCGGCCGTGTCCGCAGAAACGCGACGAACTTCGCGAGGTCCTGACGGTAGGCACGGACGGTGGTGGCCGGCCGGTTGCGCTGCACCCGCAGCCAGTCGAGGAACTGCTCGACCTGATCGGGCAGCGAGTCCGCCGGTCCGGGGACGTTCGCCGCCCAGGCCGGCCCGCGGCGGGCGTGGGGCGCGGTCGGGCGCCGGGTGGGGTTGGGACGGCCGGCCATGCTCCGTATTATCAGGAGCTTGGCTCGTCGTGACCGATACCGGCTTCATCGAGGGCAAAGCGAATGAAGTCGAGAGTCGCCACGCGTTGATCGACCGCCCCGGCGGCCGGGTAGGCGACCGCGGAACGGATGAGGTCCCACCACGGTGAGAGATATGCCCCCCGGAGCGCCCAGGCGGCTGCCTGTGGCTTGGTGACGACCTCGCCGGTCACCAGCAGGCAGAGCGTCCGGCACATCGTGAGGACCGCGTAGGCCTGGTAGCCGTAGTCGAGGAAGCGGCCGCGAAATTCCAGTTGCGGCAGCCACCACGCCCGGAGGTTTGCGATCGCAGCGTCCCGGAGCTCGCCAGAAGTCACCGGCGCGACGATCCGGGCGATGTCCCGGCCGACGAGCGTGATCCCGTGGGTGCGCAGCAGGTACTTCTGGATGATGAAGTCGGGACCGAGCCGCTGCACCTTGAACCCCTCGTCGGGGTGGAGCTCGAGGATTGCGACGTCGGGCACGCCGTTGGACGCAAGCGCCTTGACCGGGGTGAAGAGCGCCTCGAGCCGGTCCGCGCAGCGCTCGCCGCCCCAGCCGAGCATCGCGCGATGGAGCTCGGCGATCCGTCCGTTGGCAGCCTCGTCGGTGAGCGAGCGCGTGGTGACGAGCACGTCGATATCACTCGTCCGGGTGTTGTACGAGGCGGTCGAGATGGATCCGGAGACGTAGACGCCGGCAAGGTTGCGGCCGAGCACGGTTCGCCAGGCCGCGGTTGCCGTCGCCAGAAATGCGCTCACGTGAGGACCGGCGGCCTTGGTCACGCGCGCGTTCGGCTCCATGAGAGTGAAGCCTACCGATGAACCGCTTCTCGCTCGACCGGCCGCGACCTCCGGCGAGATCGAGGCGGGGAGAACCAGGGCTGGGATCCGTGTCTGGTCCTGGCGGTCTAGATCGTGAGAATATGCATTATCAGGAGCTTTATTGGTGAATTGACGGTACTCGACAAAGGCTCCCCCCTCGGCTGGGAAGGCGCAGGACCGGATCGCTCAGTGCAACCAATCGGCCGCAGCGCCTCTCTCGAGTGATCCAGGCGGCTCGGCCGGCGAGGGTCAGTCGATCCGGGACTAGCCGGCCGGATTGAAAACCGGCACCGCGGGCGCCGCGCACCCCGGACATGCCGGCGCGTACCAGAGCCCGCCCGTCGTCGACCGCCACACGACGTCGATGGCGCCGCCGCCGGCGAACGCCACGGACGACGGGTCCGAGCCGGCAACCGCCCCAAGCCCCTCGGGACCGATCAAGCCGCTCGCCGACGTGTAGAGCGCCGACGCCAGCGTCCCGGACACGGACTCACGCGTGTCGACGATGACCGCACCGGGTGCGAGCGTCACGGCCGCTGGGTTGCCCTCGACCGACACCGTCCCGAGTGCCGTCGGACCGGTCCAGACCCCGGCATTCAGCGCGCCGTGGACGAGCTGACCGGCGCTGTTCCAGAAGACGTCGATGTCGCCGCCCGACGCGCTCACGGTGGGGTTGGCGGCGAGCGCTGTCGTGGTGAGGCGTTGGGCGCCGCTCCAGCCCCACGAAGCGCCGGTGTCCTGCCAGAGGTCACCCGCGGCGTCACGCCAGAAGACAGTGTCCGAGCCCACTCCCGAGCTCACGGCGACGGGGAGGCCGGTGACAGTGCCGCTGTCAAGCGGAGTTGGGCCGCTCCAGGCGCCGTTGTAACGGTCGACCCAGAGGGCCGACCCGGTGCCGACCCAGAAGAGGTCGATCAACCCGGGACCGGGAGAGACCGCCTCAGGAACCGATGAGAGCGCACCGACACTCAGCGACGCCGGAGTCGACCAGCTGCCGCCCCCGAACCAGCCGCCGGTATATGTCGACTGCCAGGCGTTGCCGTCAGCTCCCTCCCAGAACGCGTCAATCCGGCCAGGACCGGACGACACCACAGAAGGGTCTGTTGTGAGCACGGCCGACGAGCCCGCCGACGCGCTGATATCGGTCGCCGCCGTCCCCCATCCGCCATTCCGATAGCCGAGCGTCCAGACGTGGTCGTTCGTCCCCCGCCAGAGGACGTCGATATCGCCCGATTGATCGGAGACGGTCTGCGGTGTGCCGGCCACATTGGTCGCGGCGAGCGCCACCGGGTCGGGCCAGCCGTAATAAGGAAGCGAACGGGTGCCGCCCTGGTCGAGGTCGACTTTGCCTGTGATCCCGGGAACGGAGCCGGCATCGCTGAACTGCCAGACCTGCCAGCCGGTGCCGCCCCAGTTGTTCGCCGGCAACTGAGGGCTCGACACGAACCAGTTCGCCACCCAGAGCGGATCGAGCGTGAACGCCGACGAGTTGATATTGCCGTTCCACCAGGACGGTGATGCGTAGATTGCAGGGAGCGATCCAATTGCGGCGCTCACCGTGTCCACGACCGTCTTCAGGTTTGCGACGACGACTGACTGTGGCTCGCCGCCCATCGTCTCGACGTCGATCGCCGGCATGAGGTCTCCGTGGCTGAATCCGACCGACCGCAACTGAGAGACGAGGACATTCGCCTGCGCGACCGGGCTTTCGGACGGTTCGAAGAACAGGTAGGCGCCCGGGGTCACCCCCGAGGCGGTGGCGCCGCGCCAGTTGTTCGCGAACTGCTGGTCTCCGGTGCCGTCGCCATCGGCAGCCCGGATATACGCGAAGGAGATTCCCGAAGCCGCCACCGAATGCCAGGCGATGGTCCCCTGGAACGAGCTGACGTCGATCCCCTCCTTGGTGGCCGACGCCTGGGCGTCCAGCGACCGCACCAGCCCTCCAGAGGCTGCAGCCAGCACGACCAGGACCGAGGCGGTAGCAGTGAAGCGCGACCTCATGCCACCTCCGAGAAGGCACCCACCATTGCGCTGAGGATAGACAGGGATGTAGCAGTCTTCGGGCTTCGTCACCGTATCTTCATGGGGACTCCCCTCCCGTTCATGACTCGGTTGCCTGGGAGACAGCCACGTGAAAGGTTGTCTCCGGTACTCTCACTTCCGTGGACACGCGCCAGCGCACGCCTGCCGGGAAGCCGACCCCTCCCGGTGCGCGGCCGACCACCAAGCCGCTCACCAAGAAGCAGCGACGCAATCAGGCGGCAGTTCGCTCCGTCGCGCTGAGCCGCCGTCCACCGTGGCAGTCCCCGACGGTGATCACCTCGGTGAGCGTCGGCATCGTTGCCGTGGTGCTCATCGTGATCGTGTTGATCAACTCACTCAACGGCACCAACGCCGGCACGACCGTCCCGATCTCCGCGAACGTCGCCAGCATCCTGCTGCACCCCGATCCGACGGTCATCTCGACGGTCGGCTCAGGAGCCCAGCCTGGTGAGCTGACCAAGCTTCCAGGCGACACCGTGCTCAAGGACGCGAGCGGGAAGCCGATGATCGTGTATGTCGGCGCCGAGTACTGCCCGTTCTGCGCCGCCGAGCGCTGGAGCATCATCTACTGGCTGTCCCAGTTCGGGACATTCAAGGGATTGACTAGATCGAGTCCTCATCGACCGACGTGTACCCGGACACCAACACCTTTACGTTCTACAAGTCGACCTATACGAGCCAGTACGTTGACTTCGTTCCCAACGAAGTGCTCGATCGCAACCAGAACCCGCTGCAGACGCCGAGCGCTCAGGTGAGCGCACTCTTCAGCAAGTACGGCACCCCGCCGTACACGTCGACGACAGGCGGTTTCCCGTTCATCGACATCGCCGGCCTGTACACGCTGTACAACACCAGCTACAACCCGCAGATACTCGCGAATCTCACGTGGCAGCAGATCGCAACCAAGCTCAAGAACCCAACCGATCCTGTGACACTGGCGATCGTCGGCAACGCCAATATCATGACCGCGGCGACGTGCATCGCGACCGGCGACCTGCCGTCGTCCGTCTGTACCACGCCCACCATCCAGGCGATCGAGCCGACCCTCAAGGCACTCAAGACTCCAACGAGTTGAGCTGACGTCGTTGGTCGCCGTCACGTCGTTCTCGCTCATCACCACGGGCTATGCCGTGCTCGCGCTCATCGCGGACGCGATGGTGCTCGTCGTGGTCATGGGGTTTCTGCTGACGCGAACGTCAGCTGCGAGCCGCGAACAATGGAATCGCTTTCGCGACGGGGTGACGCCGTTTGCACTGCACTTCGCGTGGGTTGTCGCCATGCTCGCGACCTTGGGCAGCCTCTACCTCTCTCAGATCGCCGGGGACTATCCGTGTGAGTTCTGCTGGTTCCAGCGCATCTGCATGTATCCCCTCTCGCTCCTCCTCGGCATCGCGGCATTCCGCGGGGACCTGAAGGTCGCGAAGCGATACTTCATCACGCTTCCGGCAGTCGGGGCGATCCTCGCCATCTACCATTACCAACTCGAGCACGTGACCAATGAGCCGCACGGCAACTGCGGTCCGGTGTCGTGCAGCGCTCCGCTCTTCAACATATTCGGTTTCATCTCGGTGCCGTTCCTCTCGATGGCCGCATTCTTCCTCATCATCACGTTGCTGCTTGTCGCGCGCTCGCGCAGCGATGACGAGGACGATTACCTCGAGGTCGAGGAGATCGAACTGGTGGATCCGACGCTGCCGGAGAGCGCCTGAGCGGCGATAGGGTTCCGAAAGACACCGCCTGCTACGCTCGCTTGGTGACCAGGAAGGCGAAGCCTCGTCCGCGGTGGCAGTCACCCACGCTGATCACGTCCGTCAGTGCCGGTGTTGTGGCGCTCGTTCTCGTCGCCATCGTCGTCATCAACCAACTCGGCGCCGGCAATGCTGAAGCGACCGCCGCACTCCCCGAGTCGGTTGCGAGCGTGGTGCTCCATCCGAACGACACGGTGATCAAGGCCGTCGGTTCCGGCAATCAGCCCGGCGAGCTCAGCCGCGTCGCCGGCCCGACCGTGTTGCGCGATTCAGCCGGCAAGCTGCAGGTTGTCTACGTCGGCGGCGAGTACTGCCCGTTCTGCGCGGCCGAGCGCTGGACGATGGTGTATTGGCTGTCACAGTTCGGCACCTTCAAGGACCTGTCGGAAATCCAGTCCTCCGCCACCGACGTGGATGCGAACACAGACACGGTCAGCTTCTACAGGGCGACATATACGAGCTCGGCGATCGACTTCAGCGCGACAGAGGCCTACGACCGCGACCAGCATCCCCTGCAGCAAATGTCGCCCCAGGTCTCGGACATCTTCAGCACGTACGACACGCCGCCGTATACCGAGCTCGCGCGTCAGTTCCCCTTCCTCGACATCGCGAACCGGTACGTGCTCCTCAACACCAGCTTCAACCCGGACCTTCTGCAGAATCTGACCTGGGATCAGATCGCAGCGAAGATGAAGGACCCGAACGACCCGGTCTGCAAAGCCATCATCGGGAACGCGAACATCCTCACCGCGGCTACCTGCCTCGCGCTCGGCTACGTGCCGGCATCCGTGCACGCGGCGTCAACGATCAAGGCCATCGAGCCCGGCTTGCAGGCGATGAAGGTCGCAACCGCCTGATACGACCCCGAGTCGGCCGGACTTAGGTCAGCTCGCCGAGATATTTCGGCAACATCTCGCGCCACGTCGACCAGTCGTGGTCATAGTCACTCCCCCATGGATCGACGCGGTTGGGAATGCCCTTGGTCCCGAGCACGTGGGCGAGGCGCCACGACTCGCCGATGTTCTCCCAGCGCCCCTCGCCTGACGCGAGGATTGCTTTGCGGCTGCGCAGCAACGCCAGATGCTCGCCGTTGAGGCCGGGCAGGAAGTACGACGGAGTCGCGAAGTAGAGGTCGTCGCCCGCATCGTCGCCGACGAAGCGCGAGATGTCGTACGTCCCGCTCATGCCGATGGCGTTCGTGACCACATCCGGGTAATGACACATCAGCGCCACCGCGTTGAAGGCACCGATGGATGCGCCGGCCGTGATCACCGTGATCTCTGGGCTGTCGCAGTCAAGACGGATCATCGGGATCAACTCGTGGCGCACGAACTCGAGAAAGCCGCGCAGCATGGCGGCCCGGTAGCGAGGGTTGCCATCGCCGCGCAGCATCGCCGCTCCGGAAACACTGTCGCAGGAGTAGATCTTCACCCGCCCCGCTTCGAGATACTCCCCCACCGAGTCGACGAGCCACATCCGCTCGATTTCCTCCGCGTCACCGCCCGCGGTTGGAAACACGATCACCGGCGTGCCGAAATGGCCCCAGGACGCCACGTTGACATCGGACCCGACACGCCCCGAGTACCAGCGCTCTCGCCGCTTCATGGCGGGGAAGTCTCGCGCATCGGTACCGCCGCGCGTTGGGTCAGCGCGCCTTCACGGCAATTTCACGGATAGATGAGCCGTGCTTCTCCGGGGAACAGCCAGCCAAGACCATCGAGCAGGCGGTCACGCCATGCGATCCAGTTGTGGCCGTCGAGCCCCTCCACGACCTTGAGCGTCTCGGTCATCTGCTCGAGCACGCCGACCATGGCGCGATCCGGTTCGACAAGCGGCTCGTAGACCCCGTAGGTGAGAAAGATGCGCTCCGTGACCATCGCCGGTCGCTCGCGCACTTTGTTGACGAACCGCACCACCGGCTCGAAGACACGACCGTAGTTGTGGCCGGCGCTCTCATCGCTGAAGCGCAGCGACGGTGACTCCAGCAGGAGGCCGCCGTAGAAGCCGGGCGCGCGAACGGCGGCCGCGAGCGATGCGACGCCGCCGAAGCTCGCGCCCATGAGAACGCGCCCGCCTGGAGCACCGCGGAGCTGGAACGTCCCCTCGAGCTGTGGGACCAATTCAGTCGTGAGGTACCGGCTGTGGGCGAGGCTCGCCGCATACTCGCGCAGACGGTCGCCCGGATGCGTGAACGCCACGACGCAATCCGCGATCAGCCGGCGGTGCATGAGATTGTCGAGGACCATTCCCATCGAGGAGTGATTGAGGAAGTCGCTGCCGTCATGCACCACGAGCAAAGGCATTCGCCGGTCGCGGCGCATCCGAGCGGGAACGTACACGCTGACGTGGGCCTCACGACGCAGCGCCTTGCTCGCGATCCGAAGGTCGACGATCTCTCCAGGCACCGCAGCCGGATCCGGATACGTCCAGTCGGGTCGCACGTAGCCGTCGGCTTCGAGCACGGATTGCGACCCGATGGCGTCCGACACCACGTTCGGGTTGAGCGGGTCGTTCATGCTTTCCGCGCTGTCGCCGCGGCGCACCAGGATCCGGTACTGAATTCGCGCACCGCGGGGCAGCTCGATGCTCGCGTACCAGAGGTCGGTGCCCTCCATCCGGCGGAGCGCCAGCGGAATGGGCACCCCCATGATCCGATGCTCGATCGCGACCCAATCGGCCTCGCCCCGCCAGAGAAACGTGCAGGTCGATCCTTCGACGAGCGGGATGGAATGCTCGCGCAGGAGCTGATCGATCGCCTCCGGCGATGCGCCCTCCGCGCGAAGCCTGGCGAGGGCGTGCTGAGGTTGCGATGGAGCCGCGCTCACGATCAGGCTGCCTCCGCCCCCCGCACCAGGCGGCCGTCCGAGGTGACGAGCCCCACGCCGCCGAGGTGCGCGGGAAGGCCCGAGGTCAACTCGAGGCGATCGCCGGCGTCGAGCACCACGCAGACGCGCGGAGCGAATCTCGCCGCAAGCACCGCAAGCCCGTTCGAGTCATGGCCATGGAGGCGATCCGACACCGGCAGCGCAACGAGACCACGGGCGACTCCGATGCCGATGTCGTAGAGCTCGGCGGGACGCGACGCAGGATCGCCGTCATCGATCACGACGATCCGCTCCGAGATCGCCATGCAGCCGGACGACCACGCGAGGAGCGGCTGCGCGTCGATGAGCGCCGCAAGGTTGCAGAGATGCAGGCAATCATTGAGCACGCCCACATGCCCGCCGGCAATGGCGATCGCTGCGCACTCCCCCACGATCGACGCCACCTCAGCGCGATGTCCGCTGATGACCGGCCGGTCATGCGGCGGGTATGCAGTGTAGAAGCGTTCGTACGCCGCCGATAGTGCTGCGGCGTGTGACTCGTCGAGCGTTCGCACCGCGTCGATAGCCGCGGTCAGCTGGTCTCCTGCTCCCCCGGGAACATCAGCGAACCGCGTGCGCATGATGGCGACACCGTCCAACGCCGCACGCAGCCTGCGCTGGTGCTGCTCACGCAGCTCGTCGAGCTGGGTTCGCAACAGGCGCTCCGCGTCGGCGTACTCAGGATCGCTGCTCAGCACATCGAGGCGCCGTCCGTAGAGCCCGAGGTTACGCGAGCCGCCGCCGAGACGCCGGTCGATCTCCGCATCGTTGCGCTCTCCCTCTTCCCATCCGGCGGTGATCAACGCCACCGGACCGTCCACCTCGAACGCACCGATCTCCGCCTCGAGGTTGGTCGCGTCGTTGAGTGGACCGAGCAGCGTCACACGCCTCACGAGGCGCGCACGCGGACCGTCTCGCCGACGACATTGAGCATGTGATGCACGGTGTCGAAATCGGGATGCACCATGCGGATCCAGGCGTTTGCCATGTACCCGGCCTCGACCGGTTGCGTCGGTGTTCCGTCGCCGGGCAGGTACGTGTCGAGGATCCACTCCCCGAACTGGCGCTGCACCTCCTCGAGTCCGTCGTAGTGCGTGATCGTCCCGTCGCGATCCGGACGCAGCGCCACGATTCCCGCGGACAGGCGTCGCGAAAGGGGGCGCTCGACGGTGTGATGCACGATCGTGTTCGCCCACTCGCGGTAGATGTCGATGTCGTTCCCGGCCGCGTAGAGGTCCCAGGCGCGAACACCGGGAGGACGGCAGCCGATCTCGCTGAAGCGCAGGCCTTTGGGACCGAAGAACCACTCCATGTGCGTCGCCGACGTGCCGATGCCGAGCGCCTCGATCGCACGCAGCCCCAGCTCGCGCACCTGCTCGTAGTCGGGGTTGGTGTCGACCTGGTTGGTCGCGATGAACTGCGGGCTGATCCACCGCTCGCGCATCGCCTCGAGCACGTTCGGGTAGTAGTGCGAGATGAAGTCGTAGGCGGGATGGCCGTCGATGCTGATCGTGTCGTAGAAGCCCTCGTGACCTTCGACGAACTCCTCGACGGCGACATCCTGCGCGCCCGATGCGCCGAGCGCCTCGAGCGCCCTGTCGAGCTCGGCATCGGAGTCGACGCGGCTCGTTCCCGACGCGCCCGCAGCCGCGCGGGGTTTGAGGATGAGCGGGTAACCGACCTGTGCCGCGAACGCGCGAACTTCGGCCGATGAACTCGCACCCGTCGACTGCGCGGTCGCGATCCCGGCGTCGCGCAGCACCTCCTTCATCGAGGGTTTGTCGCGGCAGAGATATGCCGTGCGCACCGACGTCCCGGGAATGCCGCAGGCCTCACGCGCGTGCGCTGCCGCCATCGTGTGCGCCTCGATCGTCGAACTCGAGCGCATCGATCCAGACCTTGCCCTGGGCAAAGCGCACCGCCTCGACGAGCGAGTCGATATCGGTGACATTGCCGATCTGCTGGTAATGGAACATCCAGTCCTTGAGCTCCTGGTCGAGGAAATCGATGGGGCGCTCGCCAATGCCGATCACGTTGGCACCCGCGGCCGCCAGGCCCCGAACGAACTCACGCTGGTTCGGTGGAAAGGCCGGCTCGATGAAGATGATGTTCACGCGGAGATCCTACCCGCCCCAGACCACCTCCCCGGCCTCCGGCTGCCTAAACTCGCGGCGTCACATGCCTAACGCCGTGTTCGTTGCCCCGTTTCTCCTGCCGGCGACCATCCGTTTCATCGCGGCGGCAGCCTCACTGCCTGACGTGCGTCTCGGATTGATCAGCCAGGATCCTTCGGACCGGCTCGACGACGGGCTGCGCGCCGCCCTAGCCGGCCACTACCGGATCGCGGACGGCACAGATCCACAGCAGATCGCCGACGCGACGCGAGCGCTTTCCGGTCACCTCGGCGGGGTCGACCGGATCATCGGGATGCTCGAGCAATTGCAGGTCCCGCTCGGTGAGGTGCGCGACGCGCTCCGGATTCCCGGCATGGGTGCCGAGGTTGCTCATAACTTCCGTGACAAAGCGCGGATGAAGAGTGTGTTCGAGGCAAACGGCGTTCCCTGTGCGCGCCACCGCCTCACCCACTCAGGAGACGAAGCCCGTGCGGCAGCCGCAGACCTTGGCTATCCGCTCGTCGCCAAACCACCGGCGGGCGCCGGTGCGCGCTCCACCTTCCGCATCGACGGCGATAACCAGCTCGTCGAATGGCTCCGCGCGGACCCGCCGAGCGATCAGGTACCGGTCCTGCTCGAGCAGATGGTCGTCGGCGCCGAGCACAGTTTCGACAGCGTGCTCATCGACGGTGAACCTGTCTGGCATTCGATATCGCGCTACCTACCGACTCCGCTCGAGGTCCTCGAGAACCCCTGGATCCAGTGGGCGGTGCTGCTGCCGCGCGACATCAATACGCCGGAGTACGACGTCATCCGGCGCGAGGGTGTCCACGGTCTGCGCTCTCTCGGATTGCAAACCGGGCTCACCCACATGGAGTGGTTTCGCCGTGGCGGGGATGACATTGCGATCAGCGAAGTTGCGGCACGGCCACCCGGCGCGCAATTCACCTCGCTGCTGTCGTACGCGCATGACGTCGACATGTATGCGGCCTGGGCGCGGCTCGAGATCTTCGGCACCTTCGAACCTCCTGAGCGGCGCTATTCGGTTGGCGCTGCATATCTGCGCGGGCAGGGCAACGGGACCGTCGTTGCCGTGCATGGGCTCGACATCCTCCAGCGCGAGCTCGGCGACATCGTCATGGAGGCAGACATCCCGCGATCGGGGCATCACTCCACCGGCACGTACGAAGGCGAAGGCCACGTGGTGTTGCGCCATCCCGAGACGGCGGTCGTGGAAGCGGGGTTGCGCCGTGTCGTCGAGGTCGCCCGCGTCGAGCTCGGAGCGCCATCGTGACCGCCAACGTTTTGATGATCTCGCCGGGCTATCCGGCGGAGATGCCGTTCTTCACGCGCGGCCTGGCGCGTGCCGGCGCGCGCGTCATCGGCGCCGGCGATCAGCCCGTCAGCGCGTTGCCGGAGATGGCCCGCGATCACCTCACTGAGTACTGGCAGATCCCCACGTTCGCCAACGAGGACGCGATCGTGCACGAGGTCGCGCAACGCGCAGCCGGACTCCGTATCGATGTCGTCGCATCGCTCTGGGAGCCGACCATGGTGCTCGCCGCGCGCATCCGCGAACGCCTCGGGATTCCGGGGATGACCATTGAGCAGACCATCCCCTTTCGCGACAAGGAGACGATGAAGCAGGTGCTTGATGCGGCGGGCATCCGCACGCCGCACCATTACCGCGCATCGACCTCCGACGGAGTCCGCGAGGCGGTGGCACGCATCGGCTTTCCGATCATCGTCAAGCCGATCGCCGGAGCGGGATCGGCGAGCACGTACCGCGTCGACGGAGAGCACGAACTGGAGCGCGTTCTCCCGTTGCTGCGCGGAGTTGCCGAGGTAAGCGTCGAGGAGTTCGTCGACGGCTTGGAGTACACGTACGACACCATCTGCGCGGACGGTGAAGTGCTCTACGACAACATCTGCTGGTACCGTCCGCGACCGCTCATCGCCCGTCAGCTGGAGTGGGTCAGCCCGGTCACCGTCGTCATGCGCGACATCGACGCCGACAACCTTGCCAACGGACGCGCGATGGGACGCGACGTGTTGCGCGCGCTCGGATTCCGCGATGGCTTCACGCACATGGAATGGTTCCGCACCGCGAGTGGCGAGGTGGTGTTCGGCGAGATCGGTGCGCGCCCAGCCGGGGCACGGACCGTCGACGTCATGAACTTCGCGAACGACGCCGATCTGTTTCAGCAGTGGGCGGAAGCCCTCCTCCACGGGCACCTGTCGGAGCCCATCGAGCGCCGCTACAACGCCGCGTCGATCTTCAAGCGGGCGCAGGGACAGGGACGCATCGTGCGCATCGAAGGACTCTCGAATCTCCTCGGCGACTATGGGGAATGGATCTGTGCCATCGACCTGCTGCCCATCGGCTCACCGCGCCGCGACTGGCTGATGACACTGATCTCCGACGGGATGGTGATCGTTCGCCACCCCGAGCTCGACTCCTGCATCGAGATCGCCGATCGATTCGCCACGGAGTTGCAGCTCTACACGTGGTGAGCCGCTTCACTCACCCGGCTTGTCGATCACGTCGAAGACGTTGCCTTCCGGGTCCCTCAGGCTGACGAAGTCATCCCCTGGTGCCGCCGGCCGAGCGTGTCTCGTGGCGCCGAGCGCAATCAGTCGCTCGACCTCGGCCGCCTGGTCGTTCGTGTAGAGGTCGAGATGCAGACGGTTCTTGCCGATTCGTCGCTCCGGGACCTGCTGGAGCGACACGTTGACATGCTTGCCGAGCGGATCCTGCAATACCACCCAGCCGCGTTCAGCGGCCTCACGCGGTGTGTACCCGAGGGCCTCCTGCCAGAAGGCCATCATGCGCGGAAAGTCGTTGCAGTCGATGACGATGGACCCGACGTACATGGTCGCCCTCCGTGCGGATCGAACCAGTGGACCTCGTCGCCGGCCAAGTCAGTCGCCGACCTTGAGCGTCCGGACGATCTTATGGCGGCTCAGTCCGCTGCAGCGACAGCGTGCGTGCCCACCGCCTGCAACGTGCCCGAGCGCGGCGCCGGCGCATCCGTGCGCAGCTCTTCGATGAGGCTGTCGACGACGTCGCGGAGCGAACCGCCCGCCTCGATCACCTCGCGCTGGCGGAGATAGCTCGAGCCTCGCTCCATGATGTCCATCGCGCCGCGGAGCTCGGCGGTGCATCCGAGCCGGACGGCCACCGGCGTCAAATCCTCAACAAGCTCACGGATTGCCTGGCGCAGCGGCACGGTGGTACCGCCCTCGTCGACGATGATCGATGCGTCGAGTTCCATGCCGCGCGGCACGCCACTTGTTCTCGCGGACGAGCCACGCGCGCGGTGTCGGCAGCGTGTAGCCGCGGTCGATCATCGTGTCGAACTGATGCACGAGGCACTGACTCAGTGCGGCGACCACGCCGACCTCGCGCAGCGTCGGAATGCCATCGCAGACACGGATCTCGACGGTGCCGAAGCTCGGATGCGGCCTGATGTCCCACCACACTTCGCGAATCGTCTTGATGGTGTGCGATGAGATCAACGTGTCCATGAGCTGCTCGAACTGAGGCCACCCGCTCAGCTGCCAGGGAGGTCCGGCGGTGGGCAGGCTCTCGAAGACCTTCGAACGCCACGACGCCATCCCGGTCTCGTGCCCCATCCAATACGGGCTCGACGCCGACAGGGCGAGGAAGTGCGGGATGTACGCGGAGAGCGCGTTGACCATCGCGATCGCCTTCTCCCCGCTCCGCACGCCGACATGGACATGGATGCCGAAGATCTGCATCTGCCGGGCGGGCCACTGCATGTCGTTGACAAGGCGCTGATACCGCGGATCGGGGCTGATCTCCTGCAGTGCCGGGTCGCTGAACGGATGCGTCCCCGAGCACATGAGGTCGAGGTTGCGCGGCTCCGTGTACTGGCGTAGCTCGGCCATGGTCCCGGCGAGATCCGCGATCGCGGCGCCTGCGTTGTCGCAGATGCCGGTGATGATCTCGACCGTCGACTGCAGCAACTCCTTCTTCGCCTTGGGGTGGCCGGCCTCACCGAACGGCTCGCCCATCTCCGTGAGAATCTCGTGCGCACCCTTGACGAGCTCACGAGAGTTGTGGTCGATGAGCTCAAGCTCCATCTCCACGCCGATCGTGGGCCGAGGGCTGGAAACGAATTCGATCAAGGTCATCGGGAGATCGACTCTACGCCGCCGCCGCGCGCTGATCGCGCGCCCACGCAGCGAGCAAACCGCGGAAATGCGCGATGAACTGCTCGTGCTCGTGTGCCGGAAATGTCGTGCGCACGGTATCGACGATGATCCGGTCGAACTCCGGACTCTCCACCCACGCCACGGACAGCTCGTCGACATGCCCGAGATGACGCTCACAGAATTCCTGATAGCGATCAACCTCGAGCTGCCGGTCGGCGATGCGCCGGTACCCGGCGAGCTTCTCCTCGTAGCTCAGGTCGGCCCGGTCGGCGATCGCGAAATATTCCTCGGTGTCGAGGTCCACCGTCTGATGCCGGCCGGTGACACAGCAGAACACGACCCACTTCAACAGCGTCCGGATCGCCCACGGAAAGTAGTAGTGGAGGCTCGTCAGCGCGAGATCCGGCGTCGCGTTCGCGTAGTCGATGGGATAGACCTCGTCACCGCGGATGAGGGTCTCGCAGCTGTTCAACTCCCAGCGGAAAAAGGCGTTGACGGTGCGAAGGATGCTCACCACCTCGTTGCCCGCGCGCGCGTTGAGGAAGTTGTGCTCGACCGAGTAGCGCTCGTGCATCGGAAGTTCGGGATGGAAATTGAGGACCATCACTTCTGCGCCGATGCCGAGGCTTCGCGCGAACGCGTCGTAACCGTCGACAGCCGCCTGCAGATGCATGAGCCGTTGTTCGGACTCGTCGTAGGCGCGGTACAGCGTCGCGGAGTCATCGATGCGCGAAACCCCGACCCAGGCGCCACCATCGAACGGCTTCATGTACAGGGGCATACCGACTGCTCCGGCGACGGCCTCCAGGTCGAAATAGCGGAGATACCGCTGCGCCGTCCCCGCGAAACGCGGGTTGTCCGGTGGGGTCTTGTTGGGCAGCATCCACGTCTCCGGCACCTTGAGGCCGAGCCGGATCATCGCGCAGTACGCGGCGTGCTTCTCCATGGCCTGGAAGGTGAACGGGTTGTTCAGCAGGTGGACGCGATCCATCAGCGTGACTTTCTTGAGCCACTCGCGCGGCATGGGATACCACCACCCCAGCCGGTCGATGACGATCGACTGGCGCGGGCGCATGCGCAGGTCGAACGGCTCGATGGTCATACGCTCCGTGGTGAAGCGGTGGGTCTCCCCTCCCTCACGCACCGAGAGATCCGCGCGGCCCAGCAGGGCCTCGAACGCGGCCGGCCAGTCCTCCTCGACCCCGAGCAGCATGCCGATGAGATGGGTCTTAGGCATCGTGCATGGGAGTATGCGATCCCCCATCGGCGAAGTGCAGAGCGCAGCCGATCCTCAGGTGCGGGGGCTGCGACTCCCGCGTGACTGCGATCCTGACGGTGGTTCGGCCGTTCGGTTCTCGAGGGTCGCCTCGAGGCGGAGGGTCCGTTCGAACGCCGCCCACACCGCGTCGCTCACCACCGTGCGCAGGCCGCCGCGCTCGAGTTGGTACAGGGCTTCCGCGGACGTTCCTCCGGGCGAGGTGACCATGTCGCGCAGCTCCGCGACGTGCTTGCCGCTCTGCAACGCGAATTCGGCGCTTCCCTGCATGGTGTCCAGGACGAGCTCGCGGGCGACGTGACGCGGAAACCCCAGGTGGACGGCCGCATCGGTGAGCGCCTCGATGAACAGGAAGATGTACGTCGGGCCGGTGCCGCTCACCGCCGTGGCCATCGCCACCTGGCGCTCGTCATGCACCTCGAACTCCCGCCCGAGGGCCGCAAGCATCGCCCGGGTGCGGGCCTTGCCACGTTCGTCGACCTGCTCGGTGGCGAACCACACGGTGACGCCGCGACCGATCTGCGCGGGGGTGTTCGGCATGGAACGAACCACCGCCGCATGGTCGAGACCCTGACCGAGCGCAGTGGTGCTCGCGCCCGCGATGACGCTGATCACCAACTGCTCGGCGCGCAGCGACCCGCGCAATTCCGCCATGACACCGGCGAGCATCTGCGGCTTCACCGCAAGGAGCACGACGTCCGTGTCCTTGGTGGCCTCGCGGTTGTCGGCGCTCGTGCGAACGCCGTGCGACGCCAGCAGGGCGTCCCGGCGCTCAGCGCGCGGGTGCGTGCACACCACATCGGCCGGTGCGATGAGGTTGTGTTCGAGCAATCCAGCCAGCATCGCCTCGGCCATGACGCCGGTGCCGACGATGCCCAGCCGCGTTCCTCGAAGACTCTCGTCGCTCATCAGACGGCACACATTAGCGCCACCTTTCTCCGGCGGGCTGCGCGGGGCGTGCCATGATCGTTTGACCGATGAGCCAGCTCACGACACCCGGCAGCGATGACCGCCCCGTCTACCAGTGGCTGCCCGACGCGTCGGCGACGCCGCCCGATGCCTCCTGGCTGCCGCCTCAGGGGCCGAGCCGTCCGGTGTCGCCGCAGCAGCACAGCCCAACCGCGCCGCGCCAGCAACGCCGCCGCCTCGAGGGAGCGGGCGGCGGCGTTCTTGCCGCCATCGCGGCCTTCCTCAAGTGGGGGCTCGTTTTGGTCAAGTTCGGCACTTTCGGGCCGACGCTGATCACGATGGTCATCGCGATCTGGTTCTACACGCTGTTCTTCGGGCCGGCGTTCGCGGTCGGTATCGTGGTGCTGATCCTTCTGCACGAGCTCGGTCATTTCATCGTCGCGAGGTGGATGGGCATTCCCGCCCGCCTGCCGATCTTCGTCGGTCCGCTCGGCGCGTTCACCGCGCTGCGTCGCTCCCCCACCGACGCAGGCAAGTCCGGCATCATCGCGCTCGCGGGGCCGGCGCTCGGCACCGTTGCGGCGCTCGCCTGCTTCCTCCTCGCGTCAACGGCGCCCGAAGGATACGCTCGCTACCTGCTGCTCGCACTCGCGTTCTTCGGATGCTTCCTCAACCTCATCAACCTGGTCCCGGTCGGTTTTCTCGACGGCGCCAAGGTCGCGGATGCGATCCCCAAGTGGATGAACGTTGTCGGGCTGCTCGTCGTCGCCGCAGTGGTGCTGTTCTTCGGCAATCCGATCGGGCTTATCTTTCTGATCCTCGGCATCTTCCACACGATCGGGCGATTCCGGCGATCCAACCAGAGCGCGAATCCGTTGCAGCTGGCTGCATCGCGACGCCTCGGGCTCGGCGCCGCCTACATCGCGATCCTGCTCGTCGCCGCCGGAGGCATGAGTATCGCCAACACCGCGATCGTGAACAGCAACTTCGTCCCCGGCGTGAACCAGAGCACCGGCAGCCAGGTCCTCTGAAGAGCTCGAGCTAGCGACCCGGCGTCGGCGTCGGTGCTGCGGGTGCCTCGCACAGCGGGAACGGGAACGACATCGAGTTGTAGATGGCCTCGAAGACGTCGAGCTGGCTGCTGTCCTGGTAGTTGAAGCCGAGCAGCACCGCGTGCGTCTTGTCGAGCGTCAACCGGATCTCCGCGTAGAGCGGCAGACGCGGCACCGGGAGTGCGGTCGGAGTCGCGCCGGTATACGACGTCTCCTTGGCGTAGTACGTCAGCGTTCCGGTGTATCCGCATACCTGCACCGGCCCGGTGCTCGACTGCGAGTACCCGGAAAGGCCGCGCGGTCCGAATGATCCCGGGGTCGCAGCAGTCTCGAGGAGGATGCTCTGCATCCCTTGTTGGGGCAGGAAGACAGTGCCGTAGCTCTCCTGCTGAAACGCCCACGTCTGCGGGTAGAGCGCAG
Source organism: Candidatus Dormiibacterota bacterium (assembly GCA_963757475.1). Lineage (GTDB taxonomy): Bacteria > Chloroflexota > Dormibacteria > Aeolococcales > Aeolococcaceae > Palsa-851. The sequence goes on along the minus strand of CAVWRW010000001.1, from coordinate 126,117 downwards.
CGAACCCGTTGGCCTCCGCGTACTGGTTGAAGCTCCCCTGGGCTGTGAGAGCTCTGGGTCAGCGACGATCCAGCCGGTCACCGAGCGTCCCTGCACCTTCATCCAGCCGCCACCGCCGCTCTGATAGTCGAGGACGGTGAAGAACGCGCCCTGTCCAAAGTTGCCGACGACGTTGGCGGATCCGAGCGCCGGCGCCGAATGGATGCGCAGCCCAAGCGGGCTGAGCACGGTCCGGGAGCTCCCGATGATTGCCGGCGTCGGGCTTGCGGCGGGACTCCCGGGGATGGTCGGAGCCGCCGTCGGCGTCGGGGAGGTGTGCGGCGACGGGCTGCCGCACGCCGCGATGAGCACGGCAGTCATCGCCGGCACCCCTGCGGCGATCAGGCGGCGAGCACGTGCAGGCATCCGGCCACTGACGCGGTGATGGCGCGCAGGTCGTAGCCACCTTCGAGGAGCCACAGATTTCTTCCTTCTGCATGGGCTTGCGCAAGCGTGCGGATCCGCGTCGCAACCGCGGAGTAGGTGTCATCGTCAAGCAGCAGCTCGGCGAGCGGGTCGTCGCGATGGGCATCAAATCCCGCGCTGACGACGATGAGGTCAGGCTCGTGCGCGGACACCGCCGGCACGACGAACTCGTCGAACAGCTCGAGCCAGCGTGTCCCACTCGTTCCCGCACTCACGGGGATGTTGATGGTGGTTCCGGACGCGCCCGGGTCGCCGTGCTCCTCCGCGCGTCCCGTGCCCGGGTACCACGGAAACTGGTGCAACGACGTGTACAGCACGGTCGGGTCCGCGTAGAAGATGTCCTGCGTGCCGTTGCCGTGATGCACGTCGATGTCGATGATCGCAACCCGCTGCGCACCCGCAGCCTGTGCAGCGCGGACGGCAATCGCCGCGTTGTTGAAGAGGCAGAATCCCATTGGCACATATGGGGTTGCGTGATGTCCGGGAGGGCGCACCAGCGCGAATGCCGCGCTCGCTTCGGCATCCATGAGCGCGCTGGCGGCGCGCGATGCACACGCGGCAGCGTTGAGCGCAACCGTGTACGAGTTCGCGGTGGCGTACGTGTCGGCATCGAACCACCCGCCGCCTTTCGCTGACATCGCCTCCACGCGTCGCACTTCGTCGTGGGAGTGGACGAGGAGCGGCAGCTCGCGCGCGCCCTCGGGTGCGTCGAGCCACGGCAGCGCAGCAAGAACCGGATCCGCGGCGATTCCGTCGAGGATCGCGTTCACCCGCCCCGGACGCTCGGGATGCCCGTCGCGGACGTGTTCGGCCTGGTCGTCGTTGCGAATCAGTGCCAGCGGAACCGTCACGCCGGTGAAACTGCCGCCCGCACGACCTCGATACGCTCGCGAAGCTGACGTGCCGCAGCTCCGGGTCCCTCTGGTGCCGCGGAGATCCCTCGGCTGACCGCGACGATCACGCCCCGGCCGCGGTTGTCGAGCCCCGCGCCGACCGCATCCTCGAGCGATCCTCCCTGCGCGCCGACTCCCGGAAGCAGGAGCGGTGCCGAGGGCGCCGCCCGGCGAACCGCCTCCACCGCGTCCGGGGCGGTTGCACCGACGACGAATCCGACTGCACCGCCAGGATCGGCTGCCAGGCCGAATTCGACAATGCGCAGGCTCACCGGGACGCCGGATTCGAGGCGGGCGTCGAGCAGATCGGCTGCTCCCGGATTGCTGGTCCGCGCCAGGAGCAGGATCCCGCGGCCCTCGTGGTCGAGGAAGGGCTGCAGCGAGTTGGTGCCGAGGAGGGGATTGACCGTGACGCAGTCCGCGCCGAGCACATCGAAGAGCGCGCGAGCGTATGCCGCCGCGGTGTTCGCCATGTCCCCGCGTTTGGCGTCGAGGATGAGGATGCGGTCCTGCGGGATGTGCGCACGGAGACGCTCGAGCACCGCGTAGCCCGCCGACCCGAACTGCTCGAAGAACGCCAGGTTCGGCTTGTACGCGCAGACCTGATCGATCGTCGCCTCGACGATGTCGAGACAGCTGCGCTCGGCTTCGGCGGCGCTGACGAATCCGTCCGGGTCGAGCCCGGCGCAGAGGAGCGACCCGGTCGCATCGACGCACGCGTCCAGGCGTGCGGCGAATGTCACGGCGCTACCAGGCCTCCCTCGTCGTGCTCGGCTGGATCGCGCCCTGGTCGGGTCGCGGCCAGTACGGCATCTCGATGCGGTCCTTGTACTTCGCAGCGCAATGCGGGCAGACGCGGGCGATGTGGCCGTCGAGGATCACGGCGGAAAGCCGGTAGATCGGCGTCTCCTCTCCGTCGCAGTCGCACTTCGCAGTCACCGCCATGGGTGCGATATTGCCACGGATACGGGATCAGCCCGCGGCGGGAACCGGCGCGGGCTGCGGCGGAGGCACCCTGCGCGAGAGTCGGGCCAGTTCACTGATGCGGCGGAGCATCTCGAGTGCCTCGGTTTCGTCGCGGCATCGAGCCGACGCCTGCCAGCGCCGGCCGGCGGTATCGACGTCGACGGTGGCGACCCGGAACGCGCGTTGGAGCGGGCCGGATTTCAGGTGAACGCTCTGCACCTTGACGAGCGGGACGATGATCGTCGAGCTCTGCACCCTGCCCGTTCGCGCGTAGACGTATCGCTCGCCGAACCACGCTGCGAGAAAGTGAAAGGAGAGCGGCGCCTTGAGGCGCGCGCGCCGCGGCGGACCCGCGTCCGGCGGTGGGCTCGGATGGGCGTCAGGCATCACCCGGGCCAGCAACCAGAGGGCCTGCTCACGAGACGCGACGGGAATCAGCGTGCGGGCCACCTGCTGGGCGTCGCGATCAGCCTCACGCGACACGCTCTGGCGGGCGACGTCGACCTCGAGACGCGACCAGCCGAGCAGCCGCCAGAAGAGCGGCTCGACGACTTGCACCGCCTGGATGCGCCCGTACGGGATCGTCTCGTGGCGCCGCTGGAGCAGCCCGCGGTCGAGACGGACGCCATCCCCCGCCTCGCTGATCATGAAGTCGAAGTCCTCGTTGAACGCACGAGCGACTCCGAGCGCGCTGATCCCCAGCACCGTGATCGCGCTGCCGAGCGCCCCTGCGCCGACAACCGGTGCGGCGGCGATGGCCGCGATGGCTCCGATCGCGATGAGCACCGGCAGGATCACCTGCGCTCGCATCAGCAGCGCCGGCAGCAGCAGCCCGTTCTGGATGTGCAGCAACGCAAGGGACGGGGGCTCGGGCGTCCCTGCCTCGAGGCCGTGCGCAAGCGCCAGGAGCCGCGCTCGAACGATCGGTGCCTGCGTCGCGGTGAGGTATGCAAGGCGGCCGTGCTCCGCGCCGCGTCCTGCCGAGACAACCCGAACCTCGGCGAGCCCGAGGAACCGCCCGGCGAGCGGTGCGATGACGTCCACCGCCTGGATCCGCGCCAGCGGGATGCGCAAGGACTGGCGGCGGATGAGGCCCGTCTCGATCTGGAGCGCACCGTCGGCGATCCTCCAGCGCGTCACGAGCCAGGAGACGAAACCGCTGATCCCACCCAGCGCGAGGAGCGCCGCGTAGGCCACCAGCGAGAACGGGAACCCATGCGGATCGTGGCGACCCTGCGAGTCGGCGATCGACGGCACGGCGATGACGAGCACGCCGATGACCACCCTGCCGAACCGCACCACGGGGGACAGCGGGTGCAGCCGTCGCCACGTCTCGCCCACCTCGGGCAGGGTCGCTGCGCTCATGGCCGGCTCTGCTCCGGCCAGCGGAGGCGGTGGGACCATCACAGCCCGGTCGCCTGAGCCTCCCCAACCATCGCGAGCCGGTCGCGGAGCGCGTCGGCGTCGACGCGGACGAGACCCGGAATGCGCGCGTCCGATGCCGCTGCGGCAGTGTGGAGTTGCACGGTCGCCAGCCCGAAGGCACGGTCGATCGGCCCCGCGGTCACGTCGATGAACTGCATGCGCCCGTATGGGACGACCGAGACCCGCCGGAAGAGCAGCCCTCGAGTGACGATCAGGTCGTCGTCACGTTCGGCATAGCCCCAGGAGCGATACCTGCCACGCTCGACGAGCCACGCGATGACGGCCATCACGGCAACGACAACCGGGAGCAACGGCGACGCAGGCACGCTCGTGATGAGGGCGACCACCAACGCGATGATGAAGACCGGCCCCCAGAAGAGCGCGAGCTGCGTCTGCCGCGCGAGCCAGAAGCGCGGCGAGAGACGGCGCAGGTTCGGGGTGTCCTGGGCGTCCAGGGCGGAGGCGGCGCTCGTCATCAGGCGCTCTCAGGGCACGAGGCGCAGTGCATGACACCCGGGCTCTCGGCGCGCGCGCCACACGCGCAGACCCATCCTGCACGGTGGGCCGGCACACCGAGCACGAGCGCGAATGCGGCGACGTCTCGCGTCACCACCGCACCGGCGCCGACCATCGCCCAGTCGCCAATGGTGATGCCGGTGACGATCGTCGAGCTCGCGCCAATCGACGCACCATCGCCGACGACTGTCTCGCCATGCGCCCATTGCGCTTCGGTGCGGAGCTGCCCGTCCGGCATGACGGCGCGCGGGGACCGGTCGTTCGTGAACACGACCGCCGGGCCGACGAAGACGCCGTCGCCGATGCGCAGCCCGCTGTAGAGCAACGCCGCGTTCTGCACCTTGCAGCGATCGCCGATGATCACCCCGAGGTCGACCGTCACGTCCGAGCCGATGATGCAGCTCGACCCGATGCGTGCTCCTCGACGAAGATGCGCGTTGGCCCAGATGAACGTCCCAGCGCCGATCTCGACGCCGTCCTCGACACGTGCAAGTGGGTGAACGTACGGCGCCGGCAAATCACTCATCGTCATGAGCTATATCACACCTACTGCGCAGATCCCGGATCGGGCGCCCGGTGCTGGATGTTTGGCGGCCTCGCGCGCACGATAAACTCACCGAAGGAGAAACGATGAGTTCCATAAAACCCCGCATCGAAGCTGATCTGCGGCGTTTCGAGCGCAAGATCGGCATCGATCGTGAGGGACGAACCGTCTGGGTGTGGCTGTTGCCGCCGGCGATCGGCCTGGTCACGGCGTGCCTGGCGCCGTTCATGCCCGGGCTCCCGAACTCGATGGGGCTCATCTACCGCCTGGCGCTCGCAATCTTCGGCTTCGTCACCATGACGGCGATCGCGTCCATCTATCTGATCTCGTTCGACAACGACCACAACCAGCAGGCACCCGTCGACGGCCCCGAGCAGGCTCGCGGTGACGATCCCGGGCCGGAGGCTCCGCCTGCGCCGTCTGGGCCACCACCGCCGGCGTGGACCCACCGCCTCGAAACCGTTCCCGAGGCGAAGGTCGAGCGGCGCGAACGCGACGAAGTGCGCCCCAAGGTCCCTGCGGGTTCGGGCGCGGGGCGCTAGCCGGACCCGTCGTACACGGGGAGGACGATCGCGGAGCGGTGGTCGGCGTCGTGCCAGAGCTCTTGATGGGCTCCATGCATGGTCGTTGCCGACCCGAACGGCTCTCCTCCGCCGAGGTTGCGGGCGAATCGCGGATGGGCGCCGCTCGAGACCTGGACGCGGATCCGGTGATCCCGCCGGAACACGTGCGCGGCCGGCCACAAATCGACCGTCACCGACGCGACGCCGCCGGCGTCGCGCCGCCATGCACGCGGGGTGAGCCGCACGAGGCCGTCGCAGATGTTTCGCGACGTTCCAGAAGGATCGACGTCGCAGAGACGCACGAAGAAGTCGGTGTGCTCCAGGGACGATCGGACGTGCAGCAGCGCCGACACGTTGCCCACGATCTCGACATCGCGCACAAGCACGGGTGACGTGTAGACGAGCACATCCCCGCGCCGCTCGAGCTCGCGGTTGTCCCGCGGCCCTCCCGAACGAGCGAGCACGGTGCCGCCGACTGACGGCGTGGGATCAGCAGGGTCGTATTGATAATGATCCGGCTCCGAGGCTGCAGCCGGTCTCATCTCGAGTCCCCCACCCGGGTGCAGATGCCAGCGCACAGCACGTGACGGAGGCGGCCATTCGTCGAGATCACGCCAGCGCCGCGAGCCGCCGACGAAGATCCGCACCCGCGAGGTCCTGCTCGTCGATTGACCTTTGAGTTGCACGCCAAACCAGTCGAGCGCATCGCGCACGCTCTCCGCGAGGCATCCTGGATCGACGTGCTTCCAGGGTCCGATGGTGAGGCGTGCCTCGCGACCCGCATCACGAAGCGCGCGGTAATCGGCGAGCTGAGCCGGAAGGAACATGTCGTACCAGCCGGTGACCATGGTCACCGGCACCGAGACCGCGTCGAGATGGCGGTCGAACTCGACCGGCGCCCAGAACGCGTCGTCGTCCTTGCGCGCGAGCCAGTCCTGGTAGAAGGGCACGCGCTCACCCGTGACCACCTTGTCGGCGTCGGCGAGCGGCGTCGTGGCGAATCCGCGCGCGAGGCGCTTGGCGCCCCCGATGCGGTCCCGCACCTGCCGCAACCCGGTGCGACGCTGGGCCGCGAGGATGTCGAGCCACGCCAGCGTGCTCGCCAGCGAGAACGAGTCCGCCGGATACGTGAAGGTTCGGACCCGCGAGGAGGCGATCGCCGGCGCCAGCGCACGGAGGGTCGCGCGCTCGTCGGCGGCCACAGCCCACTGCACGATGCCGAGGTAGCTCGGGCCGAACATCGCCACGCATCCCTTCGACCACGGCTGCGCGTCGAGCCAGTCAAGGGTCGCCCGGCCGTCGGCCGCCTCGTCGCGATACGCGTCGAAGTCGCCTCCGGATCCGGAGGTCCCGCGGCAGCTCTGGACCACGACCTGGAATCCCCGTTCCGCGAAGGCTCGCGCGGCGAATGCGTGGATGCCGCCACGCCCGTATGGGCTGCGCATGAGGATGACCGGCTGCGTGCCGTCGTGCCGGGCACGAAAGCGATCGGCGAGCAAGATGACGCCGTCGGGCATCGGGATCTCGAGATTGCGCCGGACCGAGATCGCCCGCGTGTGCGCCGGGGGCAGGCGGGCGACGCGTTCGAGGAGGTGGCTGACCAGGCTCATCGCCACGCGGCGCGCCGGTCAGGCGGTGACGAGTTCGAAGCCGCAGGCAATCGCGTTGCCGATCTGATCGCTCACGACCATGACGTCCCGCCCGGCCCGGGCCAGCAGCGACCCGGCCACCGCCGCCCGATATCCCGCGGCGCAATGGACCCACACCCTGCCGGCGGGAATCTCGTCGAGACGATCCGGGAGCTCGTGGAGCGGGATGCTCAGGGCGTTGGCGAGATGCCCGTCGGCGTATTCGTTGCGCAGGCGAACGTCGACGACGACCTCGCCCTCGCCGCCGAAGTACTCCTTGAGCTCCTTGAAGCCGACCAGCGGATACGAGCCGGTTTCGAGGCCGGCCCATGGGTCGCCGCCGCCGTTGACCGGCTCGCTGATCCCGGCAGCAGCGATCCGTTCGACCCCGATCCGACCGAGTGCGCGACGCGCGGTCGCGAGGTCGGCCTCGGATGCGCCGATGAGACTGAGCGGGCTCCCCCATGGCATCAGCCATCCGAGATACGTCGTCAGGGGATCGCTCAGCTCGAAACCGAGCGTCCCGACGAGGTGGCGCTCAGCGAACTCGGCGCGTGGGCGGAGATCGACCACCCACTCACCGGCACGGGCGCGGGCGGCAAGCTCCGCGGCATCTGCGAGCGGCGGCAGGCCGAGGTCGATCGACCCCGCACCCTCGCGATTGCGCGGTCCGATGTACGCGTAGTAGCGGGGGAATGCGTCGAGACCGGACACGAGCCGGGTGACGAAGGCGTCCTCCTCCATCAGGAGGGCCGGATTCTCCGCGCGCTGATGTCGAGCGTCAGCGGTGTCTGGGGCGCCGACGGGGAAGCCGGCGGAGCAGAGGCTGCCGAAGCCGTGCGTCGGCAGGATCGCCGCCTCGTCCGGCAGCTCGGACGAGAGCTTCTGCGCCGACCGATGCTGCAGATGGCTGAGGTGATCCGTCACCCACGGCCCGGCGAGGTCGGTGCGGCCGACCGAGCCGAGGAGCATCGATCCGCCGGTGAACGCGGCGACCGGCTTGCCATCCTCTTCAAGGATGTAGCTCATGTGCGTCGCGGTATGGCCCGGCGTGTGGCGCGCGCGAAGCGTCAGCGAACCGACGGCAACCGACTCGCCGTCAGCGATCGCCTGCCGCTCATACCCGACGGCCTCGCCCGCGGGGATGACGTGGAGCGCACCGGTGAAACGGCAGAGCTCTGTCCCACCCGAGACGTAGTCGTTATGGATGTGGGTCTCGAGCACGTGGGTCAGCCTGTTGCCGTGTTCCGCGAGCACGGCGAGGACGCGATCGATGTCGCGCTGCGGATCCACCACGACAGCCTGGTCGCCCGCAAGGATCGCGTAGCTGCGGTCGCCGAGCTCGGGCGTCTCAATGGTGGCTATCTCGAATGGCATGGGCGAACGATCCCACATGCACACGCGAACGAGCGAGGTTGACCGTTCTTCGCGGGTTCTGCCAGTCTGTCCAAGCACGATGCGCCAACTCACCAGCCTTGACGCGCAGTTCCTCGCGCTCGAGACACCGCGGATCTACGGTCACGTTTCCGCGGTCCTGATCCTCGATCCGTCGACGGCTCCCGGAGGCGTCATGACGCTCGCCGGCTTGCAGCAGCTCATCCTCGAGCGCCTTCCGTTGATCCCGGTGTTCCGCTGGCGCCTCGCCGAGGTTCCGCTCGGGCTCGACCACGCGTACTGGGTGGACGACCCGGACTTCGACATCGACTTTCATGTCCGCGAGCTCGCCCTGGTCCCGCCAGGAGACGCTGCGCAACTCGAGGAGCAGGTCGCGCGGGTCTTCGCGCGCTCGCTCGATCGCAGCCGCCCGCTCTGGGAGGTCTACCTCGTCCACGGTCTCGAGAACGGGCGCGTGGCGCTCATGACCAAAGTCCACCACGCGCTCATCGACGGCATGTCCGGGGCGGAGATCCTCGGCTCGCTGCTCGACCTCACGCCTGAGGGACGTCCCGCGCCGGAGCCGGGCGACGAGGACCCGGACGCACGCATGCCGTCGCAGCTCGAGATGCTCATGCGCGGCCTGATCGGACTTCCCCAGTACCCGCTCCGTCTGCTCCGCTCACTGCCCACGACGCTCCCCCACTTCGAGGAGGTCGGCATCTTCAGCATGCTCCCCGGCGCGAGCCTGGTCGGCGCAGCAGGCCGCCGGCTCGAGGGGCTCATCCGACGCGACGTCACGGTGACCGGACGCCGGCTCGGGACTCCCCCGCACACGTCCTTCAACGGCCGCGTGTCGGCGCACCGGCGCATCGTGTTCGGCCAGATCCCGCTTGATGCCGTCAAAGCTGTCAAGAACACGTACGGCGTCACCGTCAACGATGTCGTCGTCTCCATCTGCGCGGGCGCGGTGCGGCGCTGGTTGCTCAAGCATCGCGAGCTCGGCAGGAAACCGCTCATCGCGCAGATCCCCGTCTCAGTGCGCAGCCCCGAGCAGCAAGGAACGTTCGGCAACCGAATCCTGCTGGTCGGCGTGCCGCTGCACACCGAGATCCCAGACCCGGCTGACCGACTGCGAGCGACACACGAGTCGCTCGCCGTGATGAAGGAGCGCAATCAGGCGCTGCCGGCAACCCTCCTGCAGGACGCCAACAACTTCATCCCGCCGGCGCTCTTCTCGCGCGCGGCGCGGCTCACGTTCGCGTTGGCGAGCAACCCGCGCCTGCGACCGACGTGGAACCTGGTGGTGTCCAACGTGCCCGGTCCGCAGTTCGCGATCTACTGCGCCGGCGCGCGTCTCGATGCGATCTACCCGGTGTCCGTGATCACCGACGGGCTCGGTCTCAACATCACCGTGATGAGCTACAACGGCGACCTCAACATCGGCATCGTCGCCGATCGCGACGTCATCCCCGATGTCGGATCGATGATCCAGTCGTTGAAGGACGAGCTTGCCGCGCTGATGGTCACCAACGGCACCGCCGAGGTCGCGACGCGCGCACGACCGCGCCGGCGCCGCACACGCACGACCGCGCCACGATCCACCTAGGTACCGTGGATCCAGTCGCGCTGGCGCGCACCATCAGCGACGACGTGCTCTTTCCCGGCGCGCTCGACGCGGACGCCGCCGACATCGTTCCGGTCGAACGGCTCGACCGGCTTGCAGACGCGGGCCTGTACGGCCTCGCCGGCCCCGCCAGCGCTCACGGGATGGGCGTGACGGACATGGCCATCAGCCTCGAGATCATCGAGATCCTTGGCGGCGGCTGCCTCACCACCACGTTCGTCTGGATCCAGCATCACGGCGCGGTGCGAGCACTCACGGAAGCAGGCCCCTCCCCACTCCGCGATGCGTTTCTCGACCCGATGTGCCGGGGCGCGGTGCGCGCCGGCGTCGCCTTCTCCGGCCTGCGGCGACCAGGTCCTCCGATGCTCACCGCGGCGCCCGTCGCGGGCGGCTGGCGTTTCAACGGTCAGGCCCCGTGGGTCACGGGCTGGGGACGGATCGACGTGGTGCGCGCGGCAGCTCGCCGCGAGGACGGCGACATCGTATGGGCGCTCATCGACGCGAAGGACAGCGCATCGCTGTGCGCGGAGCGATTGCGTCTGGCCGCCGTCAACGCGAGCGCCACCGTCACGCTCACCTTTCGCGACCACTTCGTCGCCGGCGATCGGGTGATCAAGATCCAGCCCTTCGACGAGTGGCAGGCGGGCGACCGTGCAAGCCTGCGGCTCAACGGTTCGCTGGCACTTGGAGTCGCCGGCCGATGCGCGCGGCTGCTCGAGAGCGATCCTCTGCGCGACGCGGTCACCGCGTGCCGGGAGGCGCTCGATCGAGCATCGCCGGATGACATGCCGGACGCACGAGCGCGGGCGTCATCGCTGGCGATGCATGCCGCAACGACCCTCGTCGTGACCGGCGGCGGCCGGTCGATCACCATGGACCACCACGCGCAGCGCCTTGCCCGGGAGGCACTCTTCCTGCTCGTCTTCGGACAGACGGCATCGATCAAGGCCGCGCAACTCGCCCGTCTCGCGCGGGTTCCCGGCTGATCGGAGCAGGTCTGACCAATGATGCCGTCGATGCAGCGGCGTCTATGATGCTTTCGATGGCAGACGACGTCACGCACGTTGCATGGACCGCGGTCAAGACCGGTGAAACCGTCGTTGCAAGCGACGGAACCGAAGTCGGCAAGGTTGTCGAGGTGGCGGCGCTTGCCCGCGAGGACATCTTCCACGGGATCGTGTTCGAGCACGCCCATCACCACAAGAACTACCTCGCGCCGGCTGCCGATATCGATTACATCACCGAAGCCGCGGTACACCTCAACGTGGACAGCGAGAAGGCCGGCCAGTACGAGGAGTTCCAGGAGTTGCACGTCGATCGCCTCGGCGTGCGTGGCATCTTCAAGTGGAAGCACTTCGGCTGGAAGGACGCCGACGAGTAGCTCCTCGGAGGCGCCCGGCTGATCCATCAGCTCGCCGGGAGCTGAATCGTTGTCCCGATAGCGACCCTCGGTTCATCCATGCGGATATCTTTGGCGCATGGGTTCGCCGCCGACGACTCTCGTCTTCGACCTCGACGGCACCCTGCTCGACGTTTCCGTGCGCCATCACCACGTCTACAGCACGCTCTGCGCCTCCTTTGGCGCCGACGCGCTGGATCAGGCGACGTACTGGCGCCTTCGGCGGCTTCGCGCTGCGTGGCCGCAGATCCTCGCGGCGAGCGGCGTGGCGCCCGAACGTTTCGAGGCATTCGAAGCCTCATTCGACGCGCAGATCGAGCTGCCGGAGAACCTCGGCTTCGACGTTCTCTATCCGGCAGCCCTGCCCCTGCTGACCAAGGTCGCCGCCCACCACGCCTGCGTCCTCGTCGCGCTCCGCTCCTCGGCGCCGGCGTTGCGCGCAGAGCTCGGGGTGCTCAGCTTGCGGCCGTTCTTCGAATCGATCGAGACGGCTTCCGGCCGGGGCGAGCCGGCGTTCAAGGTGCGGTCGGCTCTGATCCGCACGATGGTGCCGGCCGACACGCCGGCGATCGTCATCGGTGACACCGAAGCTGATGTCATGGCCGCAAGCGCGCTCGGCTATCCCTCCATCGCCGTGTGCTCAGGTTTCCGCGAGCGTGAGATTCTCGAGCAGCAGGAGCCGACATACCTGGTCGATGACCTCGGCGGCGTCGAGGGGGCCCTCCGCCGCGCGGGCGTGCTCTGAGTGACGGCGCGCGAGCGCAACGAAGCACCGTTCGGCGTTGCTTTGCACCGGCAGCTGAAGCTCATTCATCAGATGCTGCGCAACGACCTCACCGTCTGCCGTGAACTGGCAGCGGAGGTGGCCGCGGGGGCATCGTCAGCCGATGTTGCGAGCCGTATCGCGGCGTTGCAGGCCAACAGCCCCATCTGGAATCTGCAGGTCAACTGTCTCTACCACTGCCGGCTCGTGCACATGCACCACCACGGCGAGGACGTCGACATGTTCCCCGCGCTCCGGCGGTCCAACCCGGATCTTGCAGTCGTCGTCGACCGCCTCGAGTTGGACCATCGCGCCATCTCGGTACTGCTCGACAACGTCGAGTTGTTCGCACGCAAGCTCGACGACTCGACACCAAGTGCCGAGCGTGATGCGCTGGTGATCGCGTTGCGGGACCTTGCGACTTGCCTGCTCGAACACCTCGCGTTCGAGGAGGAGAACATCGCCGCGACCATGCGCAGCTGGGTGACCTGGCCGGGATAAGCTGCCGCCTGCGTGACGTCAGCGCAGCCGTTCCGAAAGGTACGCAAGCGACTTCGAGTAGCGGTAGTCGATGCCCATGTGCGTGGCATCGAACAGCTCGAAGTGCACGTCGGTGACACCGATGGTCGCCAGCTCGTCCCGAAAGGCGACGGCGCCGAGATCGAGATACCAGTCATCTCGCGTCCCGGCGTCGATCCAGACCGCGCGCAGCGCACGCAACGGTTCCACGTAGCGCGGCACCATGCGCACCGGATCCAACGCCAGCCACTTCGCCCAGATGTCATCGCGGATCCGCCCGGAGTGTGAGTCGAACGGAAGCTCCGGTGTGCCGTCGTCGCGCGCCGAGAAACACGCAGCGACGCCGAGCGTCATGATCACGCTGCCGTCGGTGTCCTTGGTGAACGGCGTCCGTGACTTGAAATCGGACCACCACGAAAAGATGTCGCCGTCGAAATCGCGGAGCGCGCGCACGACCTTGGCGAACTCCGGGATGTAGCAGTACTCGTACAGGTTGTCGCCCGCATGCGTGGCCAGACCGCCGAACAGATCGGGGCGCCACATCGGCGTGATCATCGCGCCGAAACCACCGCTCGACTTTCCCTGGATACCGCGGTGCTCGGGAGCTGCCATCGTCCGATAGTGCGCATCAACCCATGGCACGATCTCGTCGCAGAGATACGTGTGATAGCGGCCGGTGCCTGGCGAGTTGACGTACTGCGACCCGCCGTACGACGTCCATGCATCGACGTAGACGACGATGGCCGGAGGCGCCTCGCCACTCGCGAAGACACGGTCCGCCGCGACGGGGAACGACTTGCGAAACGCGCTGCGATTCCACCACATCGCAGCCTGTCCCATGTAACCCTGGATCACGTAGATCGACGGATATCGCTGATCGGATTCGTCGTATCCCGGCGGAACGTACACCCACAGCGGCCGTTCGCTTGGATCCCCGAGTGGATTGCCCGCGAGCACCTCAGAACTCGAGCACATGCTCGACAACACGTCCGGACAGGTTCTGACGCCACCAATGCGTCGGTTCATCCGCGGTTGCGTCGATCTCGCGTGCAGTCATCCCATCACCTCGTATAGATTCGCCCGTCCCGTGCGTGATCCTAGCGACACCGCACTGACTCCGGCGACGCGCCGTCGCGGCCCCGTGGATTAGCCTGATCAGCGACAGTCACACGGAGGCACCGCGATGCAGCATCGACGTCTCGGCACGGAAGGGCCGATGGTCTCCGCCGTCGGCCTCGGAGCCGATGAGCTTCGCCGGCGTATACGGCGACGCGGAGGACACGGAATCAGCAGCAACACTTGAGCGCGCGCTCGATCTGGGCGTGAACTTCATCGACACCGCCAACATCTATGGCGCGGGCCGCAGCGAAGAGGTCGTCGGCCGTGCCATCGCGACACGCAGATCGGACGTCGTGCTCGCCACCAAGTTTGGTGGCGGTGGCAACGCGGGTCTCGGGAAGCGAGACAGGGTTCGCCCGGCGCTCGAGGAGAGCCTCGCGCGTCTTGGCACCGACTACGTCGATCTCTATTACCTGCATCGCGTGGATCCGTCCACGCCGATCGAGGAGACGGTCGGCGCGATGGCCGAGCTGGTGACCGCAGGACTCGTCCGCTACCTCGGTCTGTCCGAGGCCGCGCCCGAGACGATCCGGCGCGGCCATGCGACGCATCCGATCACGGCGCTGCAGACCGAGTACTCGCTGTTCAGCCGCGAGCCGGAGGTGGAGATCCTGCCCATGACGCGCGAGCTCGGCATCGGGTTCGTCGCGTACAGCCCGCTCGGGCGGGGCATGCTCACCGGACACTTCCAGCGTCCCGACGACCTGCCGGAGGGCGACTGGCGGCGCAGTGTCCCGCGCTGGCAGGAGGACAACTTCGAGCAGAACGTGCGTCTCGTCGGACGGCTCGAGGCAATCGCGCAGGCCCACCGCATCAGCACCGCGCAGCTCGCGCTCGCATGGTTGCTGCACCAGGGCAGCGACATCGTTCCCATCCCCGGCACGCGCAAGCGCGAGAACCTCGAGGCGAATGCGGCAGCGGCGGACGTCACCCTGAGCGACGATGAGGTCGCCGAGATCAGCGCGCTCGCGTCACCGGCAACCGTCGCAGGCGCTCGCGGCTCCGAGCAGTACATGCAGCGGGTCAACGCCTGACAGGCGACGCATCTGGACGGATTTGACCGCCGCGAGCCCAACGTGTTGTCACGTGTGGCTGCGTCGTCGCTCGCGACGCGACGTCGCGGTGGAACAAGCCAGTACGCTGGAACCATCCAGTTTGGGAGTCAGCGAGGAGTACGTCCATGAGTGTTGACAGCAGCGCCACGGCGACATGGGTCGGCGATCTCGCCACCGGGCAGGGCACCGTGCGCCCGGCCAGCGGCGCATTCCCGGAGCTCACGATGACCTCTGCTCGGCGCTTTCAGAGCCGAGACACCGGCTCGAGCCCGGAGGAGTTGATAGCCGCGGCGCACGCATCGTGCCTGTCCATGGCGCTCGCCCATGGGCTCGCCACGGCAGGATTCCCGCCGAAGCAGCTGGACGTCACCGCACGCGTGACTGTCGGATTGCCCGAGGGCATCTCGGCGATTCACCTGACCATCAAGGGCAAGGTCCCCGGCATCGAGGCCGCGGCATTCTCGGCGGCCGTTGACTCCGCCAAGGCCGGCTGCCCCGTGTCGAAGGCGCTTGCGGCCGTCCCCATCACCGCGGAAGCGACGCTCGAGCTCTAGTCCGCAGCGCCGCCTGCGTGGGAACTACACCTAGGGCGACAGCGGGCCGGCGTCGAGGAGGTGCCACGCCGATCCGCTCAATGCCCACGTCTGCACCGGCTGCGCGATGGATTCGCCGCCCGAGAATGCGAAGCCCAGCAGCAGGAGCTGCGAATGGGCAACATCATCGACCTCGGCCTGCGGCTGCGGCGGGACGCGGTCGGTGGCGAGCGTCACCCAATCCTCGCCATTCCACCTCCAGAGCGCCGGCACGACGCCGCCCACCAGGTTGCAGTTACAGAGGATGAGGTCGCCGCTGTCGGGGTCGAGCGCGATCGCCGACGCGTCGGACGGACTGTCCGCCCCGGCCACAACGAGCCATCTCGATCCGTCCCAACGCCACGTCGACGACGGCTCCGTCACCACGTTCGCTGACTGCACTGCGCAGCAACCCTCAGCGAGCATGGCCCGCGAGACTGGGTCGTAGGCAAGGATGATGCTCGAGTTGACCGCTCCGAGCACACCGTCGCTCTGCCGGAGCCAGTGCGTCCCGGTCCAGACCCACGTCTGACCGCCGCCGCCCGCGGTGGCCGCGGGCGTCACCAGCAACATCTGGTTGTGGGCCGGGTCCCACGCCATCTGCGAGCCGCCGCCCGCTGCCGGCTCGCCCGCGCCGCCGGTGCTCAGCTCCTGCCAGTTCGTCCCATCCCAGCCCCAGGTGTCGTTGACCGGCGTTCCTGCCTCGAGGCGCCCACCGAACAGGAGGATCTGCCCGCTCTGCGGATCGAACGCGGCCGACGCGTCGTACCGCCCCTGGGGTCGGTTCGTGGGGTGCAGCAGCGTCCACGTGGCCCCGTTCCATGCCCACGTGTTGGCGAAGTTCGCGACTCCGCCGAACAGGATCACCTGACCCGTCGAAGCATCGTCGGCGACGCTGAACGCGAACGCAACCGACGGCTGGCGCGGCACCGCCGTCGGCCCGGTGGGCGCCAGCGTGATGCGCGGCACCGGGTGCGACGGTGGCGGACGCTGAATCAGGGAAACCGATATCCCAGCTGCCGCGGCGACCGCGATGAATGCCGCGAGGATGACGCCGGGGCGCACGTTGATCAGCCGTCGCTGCGAATAGCCACGGGGGTCAGGATAGAGCCCGGATCGCCGGACGTAGGTTTGCTACGCTTTCGGCCAATCGTCACCACAACGCACCTTGAGGGGGGACTTCGCATGCGTCGGATGACTCTTGCCCTGGCGATCGGGTGGATCGCCGTTCCGCTGGCACTCGCCAGCACCACCAACGGAGTCGCCGCTGTCAGTCAGGGTGTCTTTCAGCCCGGCGGTGCGATGGCGAAAGAGGCGCTGCAGCAGTCCACGAACTGGTCAGGCTACGCGGACACCGGATTGACATACACCCAGGTGAAAGGCACGTGGAAGGTGCCGACCGTCAAGGTCCAGAGCGGCAAGAAATACGCCTCTGACTGGGTGGGCATCGGCGGCTTCAACCGTGATGGCACCCTCATCCAGGCCGGAACGTCGGAGCAGGATGTCAATGGCGTGATCACGTACAACGCATGGACCGAGATCCTCCCCGCCCCCGAGGTTCCGATCTCGGGATTTCACCGTCCATCCCGGTGACTCCATCACGGTCACGGTGAAGAAGGTCGCGGGCGTGGACCAGTGGTCGATCACCGTGAAGGACACCACTGCGGGCGAGACATCCACCCAGGGATTCACATACGCGTCATCGGAGTCGAGCGCTGAGTGGATTCATGAGTCCCCGACAGTCGGCGGTAAGCGGTCGACCCTCGCGCTGACAAACAACGTCACGTTCACCGCCGACACGCTCAACGGCGCGACGAAGCTCGCGAGCGGCGGCACCGTCAACGCGATCCAGATGGTCACAAGCCGGCCCCGCTCAACGCCCGAGGCAACTCCATCGGCGGTGAGCACCAAGGGCGACGCGTTCGCGGTTGCCGATGGAGCCAAGGCACCGAAGCCGCCGACGAGCTGACCGACCTGACGCTCAGGGCGTCCAACTGAAGTCGACCACGACAGGCGCGTGGTCCGACGGTCCAGTGCCCTTGCGTGCATCGCGATCGATGTACGCATCGGTGACCGTCGCGGCCACCGCCTTGTCGAGGAGCACCAGGTCGATGCGCATGCCCTTGCCGGTGTGGAACATCCCGGCGCGATAGTCCCAGTACGTGAACGGCGGTCCCTTGAAGGCGCGCGGCGGCACGTCGACGAGTCCGAGCGCCACGAGCGCGGCGAGTGCGTCGCGCTCCGCGACGCTCACGTGCGTCGATCCGATGAACGGACGCGGATCCCACACGTCGGCGTCGGTGGGCGCGATGTTGAAGTCGCCGCACACCGCGAGGGACTGGCCGGCGTCACTGCGCGGCGCCGAGCGCCGTCTTGATCGACGCGAGCCAGCGCAACTTGTACTGGTAGTGGTCGTTGTCGAGCGTCCGACCGTTGGGCACATACACCGACCAGACGCGCAGGCCGGCACAGGTCGCGCTCATCGCCCTCGCCTCAGCAGCAGGAAAACCCGGCTCGTCGGTGAAGCCACGCTCGACAGCGTCGAGCCCGACCTTCGAGAGGATGGCGACGCCGTTCCATCTGCCGTCACCGTGGAGCGCGAGCTCGTAGCCGAGCGCCTCGACCTCCGCGCGTGGGAAGCCCGCGTCGGCGATCTTCGTCTCCTGCAGGCAGAGCACGTCCGGCTTCGCCGTCTCAAGCCAGCCGACGAGCCGGGGAAGCCTCGCGACGACGGAGTTGACATTCCAGGTGGCCAGACGCACGGGTGCAAGGATAGTCGGCGCCCCGCGGCTCAGAGCCGCAGCCCACTTTTGCCGCAGACTCGCCGCCTCGGCGCGGCGTATCCTCCGCTGCACGCATCGGCGCGGCACGGCATGAGGTGGATGAGATGACAACGAAGTACCTGCTGTCGGAAGACGAGCTCCCGATCGCCTGGTACAACATCCTCCCCGACCTTCCCGAGCCGCTCGGCGCCGTTCCTCCATCCCGCGGCACGCTCGAGCCGATGGGGCCGCCCGACCTGGCGCCGATCTTCCCGATGGCGATCATCGCGCAGGAGGTGTCGGCCGAGCGCTGGATCGACATCCCCGACCGCGGTGCGCGACGATCTACAAGATCTGGCGGCCGACCCCGCTCTACCGCGCCGAGCGCCTGGAGAAGGCGCTCGACACCCCGGCGAAGATCTTCTACAAGTACGAGGGCGTCTCACCCGCCGGCTCGCACAAGCCGAACACCGCGGTGGCGCAGGCGTACTACAACGCCGAGGAAGGCATCAAGCGGCTCACCACCGAGACCGGCGCCGGCCAGTGGGGCTCGGCGCTCGCCTTCGCCGGCGCCCTCTTCGGCCTCGAGGTCATCGTCTACATGGTCAAGGTCTCGTACGAGCAGAAGCCGTACCGCCGGGCGCTGATGGAGACGTGGGGCGCGAAGGTGCGTGCCTCGCCCACCGATCGGACCGAGCTCGGCCGCAGCATGCTCGCGCAGGACCCCGACTCGCCCGGCAGCCTCGGCATCGCCATCTCCGAGGCGGTCGAGGACGCGGCGACCCGCGAGGACACCCACTACTCGCTCGGCTCCGTCGTCAACCACGTGCTCCTCCACCAGACCGTCATCGGCCTGGAGGCCAAGAACCAGATGGAGATGGCCGACGCCTATCCGGACGTCGTCATCGGCTGCGTCGGCGGCGGCTCCAACTTCGCCGGCCTCGCCTATCCCTTCCTCGCCGACCGCATCGGCCGGCAACCCGAAGACGCGCTTCATCGCCGCCGAGCCCGCCGCCTGCCCGACCCTGACGCGGGGCATCTACGCCTACGACTTCGGCGACACCGCGGGCATGGGCCCGGTCGTGCCGATGTACACCCTCGGGCCACAACTTCATCCCCGACCCGCATCCACGCCGGCGGGCTCCGCTACCACGGCGACGCGCCGTCGCTCTGCCTCCTGGTGAAGCACGGGCTCGTCGAGGCCCGCGCCTACAAGCAGAACGAGTGCTTCGCCGAGGCGGTCCGGTTCGCGCGCAGCGAGGGCATCCTGCCCGGCGCCCGAGCCGTCGCACGCGCTTCGGGCCGTCGCCGAGGAGGCCGCGGCCGCGCGCGAGGCCGGCGACGAGCGCGGTCATCCTGTTCAACCTCTCGGGGCACGGCCACTTCGACATGGCGGCCTACGACGCGTACTTCGCCGGGACAGCTGGAGGACGTCGAGCTCCCGCAGGAACGCCTCGACGCCGCCCTCGCTGAGCTGCCGAAGGTCCCGGCCGGGGCAGCCTGAGGCGCAGATCTGTCGTCCGCACCGGTGCCCTGACCCATGACTGAGGCGGGGGCTGTAGCCTGCGCGCTCAGGCGTCGAGGGTCGAGCGCACGAGGTCGAGCAGGTCTGCTGCCACGAACGGCTTCGACACCAACCGGATGCCCGGCTGGATGACGCCGTTGGAGGTGACCACCGACTCCGGGTAGCCCGACATGTACAGAACGCGGATCTTGGGGCGAACCTTCGTCACCATCGCTGCAACCTCACTGCCAGTGAGGCCGGGCATGACGACGTCGGTGAGGAGGAGGTGAATGATGCCGCGGTGCATTCGGATCTGCTCGAGCGCCTGCGCGCCGCCTCGCGCGCCGAGCACGTGATAGCCGTGGCGGCTCAGGATGCGCGTCGCCACATCGAGCACGAGGTGCTCGTCCTCGACAACCAGAACAGTCTCGCCACCGTGGCGGCGGCGGTTCGTCGAGCGAGGCTCATCGGTGATCGAGACCGGCGAGGAGACGCTCGGCAGCAGGATGGTGATCGTTGTCCCCGTGCCGACGTCTGAGGCGATTTCCACCATCCCGCCTGCCTGGTTCACGATCCCGTAGACGGTCGCAAGGCCGAGCCCGGTTCCCTGGTCCTTCGGCTTGGTGCTGAAGAACGGCTCGAAAGCTCGTTCGATGGTGGCGCGATCCATGCCCGTCCCAGTGTCGGCCACCCTGAGGCGCACATGGCGGCCGGGGACGAGCCGCGGGTCTCGTGCCGCGTATTCGTCGTCGACGGTGAAGTTCTCCGTGTCGACGATGAGCGTCCCTCCGCTTGGCATCGCATCCCGCGCGTTGACCGCGAGGTTGAGCAGGACCTGCTCCATCTGCCCCCGGTCCGCGCGCACATGCTCGAGGTCAGGCGCACAGCGCGTGATCAACTCGACGTGCTCCCCGATCGTGCGCCGCAAGAGGTCATCGACCTCGTTGACGACAGCGTTGAAGTCGAGGACCTTCGGCTTGATGACCTCGCGCCGGCCGAATGCAAGCAACTGGTGCGTGAGGGTCGCGGCGCGCTCCGCCGCTGAGCCGATCTGGCTGACATCACTCAGGACCGCGTGGAGGCGGACAGATTCGTCTCGCGGTCGGACTTCGATCTCCTTTTCGATCTCCTCGGAGACAAAGCTGACGTAGTTGAGGATGGCGGCGAGCAGGTTGTTGAAATCGTGGGCAACACCACCAGCAAGCTGGCCGAGACTCTCGAGCCGTTGTGACTGGTGCAGCTGGCGTTCGAGGCGATCGCGTTCGAGCTGCGCCTCGAGCCGGTCACGCTCGCGTTGCGCCTCCACGCGCTCGGTGACGTCGCGAATCGCGGCGCACACCATGAGGCCTTCCTCCGTCTCGATGGACGACAGGCTTACCTCGGCCGGAAACTCGGATCCGTCGGCGCGCCGGCCTGCAAGCGCCATCCACGCTTCTGCCGGATGCGAGCGCGGGTCGCGGAACGCTGACGTCGGATGCGGCGCCTGCATGGTGAGCGCGGCCTCAGGCACGAGGAGCTCGACCGGCCGGCCGATGAGTTGATTGCGCAGATACCCGAACAGCGCTTCCGCCTGCGTGTTGACGAGCGCGATGAGCCCGTCGGGATTCACGCCGACGATGGCGTCGGGTGCAGCCTCGAGCAGGCTCCGAAACTTCGCGTCCGCGCGCTTGCGCTCGCTCATGTCGCGCACCGCAGCCGCAACGAGAACCTGGCCGTCGAGATCGATGGATGCGAGGGATATCTCCGCAGGAAATTCCGACCCGTCCTTGCGTCGCCCTGCGAGCTCCATACCGGCGCCCATCGGGCGGCTGATCGGATCGCGGGAGTATTCAATGCGCAACTGCGAGTGGTCGCGCACCGAAGTCGGGACGAGGAGCTCGACCGGCAGGCCGATCAGCTCCTCACGCTGGTAGCCGAACAGCACCTCGGCGTGCGTGTTGACGAGCACGATGCTGCCTTTGCTGTCGACGGCGACGAGCGCATCCGGGACCGCCTCGAGAAACGTGGCGAAAAGCGCGCCGTTCGCCGGCGCCCTGTTCGCAACGTCGGTCACGTCAGCGGACTTTCGGGCTTCTCCCGCGGCTTGATCTGATCATGCTCGGGGCCGCGCTCCACGGACGGCTTCCCGCGCTTCGCCCGCTCGACGCGGTTGGCGGTGATCATGCGGGTGACGAGTTCGCCGAGGCCGACATCGGGGCCGAGCGGCTGCTGTCGCGGCGTCGTCTGGCGGCCGGTCATGGACCCACCCTGACTGGGAATTCGCCGCAGACGGGGCTATCGGCGACCTCGCAACAGCCTCCGCTCAGATGCGTTGCACGACGCTGGGGCCCGCCACGAATTCGGGGTACCCCCTGAGCGCCGACGTGAGGTCCGGTTCGAACGGGCGCGTGTGCGCCTCGAGGCGCTGCAGCCGCTCGGCGAGCATGGCGTTCGCCTCGCTGAGCTCCCGGATCGCCTCTTGCTGGCCCGAGAGCGAGATCGACAGTTGCAGACAGACCGCGAGCAGAAATGCGAGCCCGACGCCCGCAAGCAGCCCCGTCGGTGTGATCGGCAGGGAATGGGAGATGCCACCGATCAGGACGAGGATGAGCGCCGCGCCGAGGAGGAGCATCGACACAGCCATCCAGCCGAGCGCATACCGCAGTGACAGCAGTCTGCGGCGCGCGAGCATGAAGACGACGACGAGCAGTCCCAGGCCGCCCAAGGCGACGAGCAGTGCCTGGACTGCAACGTTGCTCATTCGCCGCTCCGTTCCAGCGTGTTCCAGGCGGACCAGTTTTCCCAATGCGTGTGCCGGACCGTGCGCCGGCCACTGGGTCGGTAGCTCTGCACGCGCAGCGCCGCCATGACGCGTACGACGTACCACATCGAGCTGAACGTCGAAGCGGAGGACAGTCCGGATGCGCGTGGACGCATGTGCACGGCAACCTCTGCGACTTTGTGGCCGCCACGACCCGCGCGCGCGAGCGCTTCGACGGTGTCGCTCAGATATTCCGTCGGATAGCTGGCTGCGAAGGAGCCGAGCAGGCTGCCGCCGATGGCGCGGAACCCTGACGTCGCGTCGGTGATATGCGCACCGGTCTCACGCGATGCCGTGTGCGCCAGTTGTGCCATCGCGAGCCTGCGGCCGAGACCGACGTCGTGCGGGCGTCCCTCCGTGAAGCGCGAGCCGATGACGAGGTCCGCGTGAACGTCGGCCATCGTCTGGAGCAGACGCGGAATCTCTCCGGGGTCATGCTGTCCATCGGCATCGCACTGCACGACGGTGACAAAACCATTGACAACGGCAAACCGGAACGCGCAGCGCAGTGCGCCGCCGACGCCAAGGTTGACCGGCAGATGCAGCACCACCGCGCCGGCAAGCTCCGCAACCTCGGCGGTGCGATCGGTAGAACCGTCATCGACGACGAGCGCGGCGAAGCCTTCGCGTCGAACCTCGGTGACGACGGATGCCACATTCGACTCTTCGTTGAACGCGGGGATGACCACGAGAACGTCGCTCGTGCCTTCGCCGGGGCTTGATCGGTACATCGTCATTGCAGGCGGGCTCCGGTAGCGCGTTGCCCTCGAAGCGAGATGACACCTCGACCGACGATGCGAGGTGAGCCGAGCCGGCGCCACAACCACGGGCGTCAATGCGAGTCCCGAGCAGGGTCAGCACACCGATGCCGAGCAGCAGCGCGTAGTGCGAGTACGCGACGTACTGGAAGACGACGCTGTGATGCCCGGGCGTCACCGTGACCGCGACGAATCCTGGCACGACCATGTATGGCGTCGCTGCCTTCCCGTCGACCGTGACGTGCCACCCCGGATCGAAGGTAGCCTTGAGCACCACCGCCGCGGTGCGATTCGCGGTGAGGGTGCCCGCGTAGCGGCCGTCCTGCCCGTCGACGACGGTGTCGATGCTCGTACCTGCCGGCGTCGTGGGTGCCGCGCTGATCGGCAATGTCGGCGTCGCAGCGGTGCCGCCGTTGAACGCGACCGTCGCAAGATCGCCGTGCTCGAAGGATGCCGACTGCAGGAACGGCTGCATCTGCGTCGCCATGTCGGCGCGATTTGCCTCGACGATCCCCGAGGTGTCGACGACCTGCAGGTAGCCGCTCGTCGCCACGAGCCAGAGCTGGTGTCTGCCGCTCGATGCGATCAACGTTGCCGGCACCGGCGGCTGCATGCCTTGCGGCATGAGGATGTAGCGAACGTTGTAGAGCTGGTATTGCGCCGGATCGCTCTGATTGAAATACGCCTCGTTGTCGGCGACGAGCGACGGCGTGCGCAGGAGGAAGCCGACCTCGTCAACGCTGGTATCGGCCAGGTACTCGTACACCGGAACCTGACCGATCTCATACTGCGCGCCCCAGTTCCCCGGCAGTCCCGCGTAGGTGCGCCCACCACCGCTCGTCTTGATGACGTTGAGCAGCACAGTCGAGTGCGGCACCGTCGGTTTGATCGCTCTGGACCTGCACGGCGATGCTGGCGGAGTCGCTCGCCGCATAGGCAGCTCGATCCAGCCAGGCGGGCAGCGTGAGCAGCACCGCCGCTCCCATCAGTCCCGCGGCGATCGGGACAAGGCGAAGCTGCGGTCGCCTCGCCTTCGCAAATTGCAGCGCCGTCTCTCCGGCCCACGCAAGACCGACTCCGGCAAGCATCAGGCCCGCGAGTTGCACTCCCATCAGATAGCGGTGCAGGAGCAGATCGCTGCTGCCGGGCAGAAGATTCAGGACGGATCCGAACGTCGGGCGTCCCGAGAACAGCACAAGGCTCAATGCCATAGACTCCGAGCAGCGCTCGCGCACGTGCGTCGGTGCGAAAGCGGCGTACGCAAACGACCGCGCCGAGCAGGACCAGCAGGCTCACGATCGGGAAACGTCCGGAGTCGAAGACTCTGACCGGTGATCAGCCATCCGAGCACCTTCGGTGCGCCCCAGGAGTTGAGCCAGAAGGTGTTCTGGTTGAACTCGCTCAGATTGAAGTATGCCGCGCCTGTGAGCAGCGGGACGACCACCCACGACGCAACGAGTGCAGCGCCACCGAAGACCAGTGCGGCACGGCCGATGCGGGGCAGCATGCCACGCCAGATGACGATGACGAACACGCCGATCGACAGCAGCGCGAAGTATCCCGTCAGGAAGTGCATCGCGATCGTGAGACCGACGACCAATGCGGCGAGCGCGTACTTCCCACGCCCCGTGCCGTTGATCGCTCGCCAGCTGAGCCCCCATGCCAGCGGGAGGAGGAACATGCCCCACTCCTGCGACCAGAGCCCGTTGCCAAGCCAGGTGTAGCTGAACGACTCGTACCCGTAGCCGGTGACGCTCACCAGGAGTGGCGTCAACAGCGCCGCTCCGCCTGCGGCCCAAGCCGACCAGCCCGAGCATCCGGCTCCCCACGTAGACACTGATGGGGAACAGTGCGAAGAGCAGATAGCCCAACCAGCGCTCCGTCGATGCCGTACCGAAGATGAGCGAGAAATACGCGGTGATGAGGTGCGGCAGGCTCTGGTAGTGCGAGAACTGCGCATCACCGAGGCTCAGAAACGGAAACCAGCCGTCGATTGGCAGGATGTTGCCCTGGTGCATCTGCTGCACCGCCCACGACACCATCTCGAAGTGGACCGCCTCGTCATTGACCGGTTGCACCGTGGTGAGCTCACCGGAGAGTGTCAGCAGGCTGAACATGCACGCGCCGGCGACGAACAGCCAGGGCGCGAGCCTCCAGGACGACGGTGGCTGCGCAGCCTCGTCGACGGGCGCTCGTGCAGGCGCTTGTACGGGACGCGTGCGAGGTCGCGGAGGAGCGATCACCGGATATGTGTCATCAACTCAGGACTTTGGTGTCGTGGTCGTCGATGCGCTCGGTATGCGCGTCGCGAGCGACGGGTCGAGCACCACGGCTCTGGACCAATCCACTCTCGCTTCACTCGTGTCGCCCTCTGCTTGCAGGATGAATCCGAGGTTGAGCCACGCTGCCGCGTAACTCGGTTGCGCGGAGACGACCTTCAGATACAACGCCTTTGCGCCCGATGGATCGGCTGCAGCCGTGTCGACCGCGAGATTGAAGAGCGCATCGGTAAAGGTGGGATCGATGACCAATGCCGCCGTGTACTCCCCCACTGCCAACGACGTGTTGTTGTGGCGGTCGTAGATGGTTCCGAGGTCGTAGTGCGCAACCGAATTGTTGGTGTCCAATTTGATCGCCTGCCTGTAATTGTCCTCGGCCGTCGTGAGGTCGCCTGCGAGCTGCGCCTTGAGGCCGAGGGTGACGAGCGTCGTTGCGGTCTGGGGTGTGCCGCATGCAGCGAGGGCGATCGTCAGCAGGAGCAGAACGGCAGCCGCGCGGATCGTTCCGATGCTTCTCGTCATGGGCTCCATGCCGGCTCCGGCGAGACCACCCGCGAGGTGGTCTGCGCCGGTCCGACACAGCAGCACTGCGCCTGGCTCGGGACGAACCCGGCCCGTGACGTTCATGCCAGTGAATCAACCAATCGCATCGGAATCAGAAGCTGTTAGTTGCCGATACAGACAAACTTGATCGCGTCGCCTGGGGCTGGACGTTTAGCGTGAACGCCAGTACCCGATGTGTACGCGAACGTCATCGTGTTGCCCGTCCAACGCCGTCGTGTCAGACCCGTAGCAGGTGTAGCTCGCTGCGCTTGTGAATACGCCATTGACGCCAGAAAGCGCGACGGCGGTTCCTGCAGTAGCCCGTCCCGATCACCTCATGCACGCCGGCCATGGCCGTGCCGGTAGTTCCGGTGACGGGGAAGGCTCCCGCTGCACCAGTTACACCAGTAGCCCCTGTAACACCTGTGGTGCCCGTGGGCCCGGTGACTCCGGTTGGTCCGGTGCTGCCCGTTGGCCCCGTGGAGCCGGTCGCTCCAGTGGCGCCGGTCGATCCAGTGGCGCCGGTCGATCCGGTGGCTCCGGTCACTCCTCCCGATGGACCTGTATTACCAGTGGCACCGGTTGCTCCGGTGGTGCCGGTACCCGTCGCGCCGGTTGCACCGGTGGCGCCCGTTGCACCTGTCGCTCCGGTTGCACCTGTCGGACCGCCCGCCGGCGATGCAGCGTAATACCCGAAGTAGTCGAGGATGATGTCGGCGCTACCGAGATCGTTGAAAATGCTGATGGCACCGGCGGTGCCGAGCTGAACCACGACAACATTCGTGGTGTTCTTGCCAGCCGCCGGGTTGATGTTCGATGTCCCGGGATTCGACGTCCCTGTCGGCCACAACGTGAGATAGGTCGACGTGTCACGTTGACGACCGTGATATTCATGACGATCGCGGTGGCGTTCCCGGGGATCCCGTTCGACTCCCCCGACGGTCCACGTTTCGGTTTCGCCCTGTGTGAGGTGGAAGCTCGCTTGTCCGGCGTTCCGAGTGTCGAGCACACGGACCGGCGTGATCGGTGTGAACGCGCTGGCGACACCAGCGGTCGCGCCCACAGACAGTGTTTGCGACAGCGCTAGCGCGATCGGCGCACAGAGTCCAGCGCCCGCGTACCACCATCGGCGATGTGTCACCTGGTCTCGATTCCTGAGTAGACCCATTGTTGGCCTCCGCCGTTGCGTCGAGACCCCTCTGCGCCGGATCCTCACAGAGTGCGTCACCAAAGTCAAATCCACTCTTAGCCAATGTCGCGTTGCGTACCAACGATATCGGCCTCGTGCCACAACTCCGTACACTGGGTCGCCAATGCCCAAGCCGAGCACCGTCACAACGATCATCCGTCATCGCATACTCGCGGTCTGTGCAACGAGCGCAGTCGTTCTGATAGCAGGTTGCGGGTCACCCGCTGCATCGATAACGTCGCCACATCTCGCATCAATCCAGTCCGCGGTCACATGTCCCGCACCTCCCGCGCACACGGCTGTCACCAGTCCGTCACGAGCATTCAGCGCTGCGCCCGCGCACGTCATCGTGCACAACGTCGGCTATTGCGCATACCTCGACACGAGCCGCGGCATTATTTCGGTACGTCTCCGCCCCGAGTACGCGCCGACGGCGGTCAATGATTTTGTCTACCTGGCAGAGCACGGCTTCTACGATGGCGTCACGTTCTATCAGACGTGTCCGAACGCGACGGGCGCGCCGTGCCCTGCGCACGCGAGTGCGGCAGTCACCGGCGATCCCACCGCAACCGGGGCGGGCGGGCCCGGATACACGGTAAAAGCCGACGCGATCGTCGGCGAGTATCTGTTCGGCGCCGTCGCGATGCTCAGCGCCAATCCCTCACTGATCGGCAGCCAGTTCTTCATGAGCACCGGCGACAGCTCTGGCGTCGCCCGTCACTACGACATCTTCGGCCAGGTCACCGATGGGCTCCCGGCGCTCGCCGGGTTGCAAAAGGGCGACAGGATCGTCTGGGTCGCGATCCTCGCGACCGCACCTGAGCCCTGACGCCGATCAGCGCAGAAAAAGACCGAGTCCGATCATCAGCGCCCACGCGACTGCGACGATCACCGCCGCGGTTGTGAGCGCCCGGCGGGGATCTGCTCCCTTCCGGCGCCGGCGGAGATAGTCCAACCGGGCCTCGAGTGGGGCCTGGTCGGGAAGAACCTCAATCCGCATTTCCCCCGCATCCTCCTTTCTGTCTGTGGACAAGTTGTGGATTCTGTGGGAATCATTATCGCCTAAACCCACAGTCGCACTATCATATGTTATGATATCTACAACATAGCAGTGTAGGCCCACGATCGAGCCGCCGGGATGACGTTCCTCGGTCCGGCAGGAGGTGCCGACCATGACAGCAGATGTGACCCTCGACGAGGAGGGGGACCTCGACAAGCCGATCTACTCGGTGAACGTCGCGAGCGAGATCCTCGAGAGCAATCCAGGCACGCTGCTCGTGTACGAAGGCCTTGGCATCGCGACGCCGAAGGGATCAGCGCGCCGGCGCTATACCTCGCGCGACATACTGAGCCTCACCGCATTGCGACGCCTGACACGCCGCCATGGGCTCAACATCACCGGCGCGCGCTATGTCATCCGGTACCTGCAGCTCCTGGACGCTCACGAGATGCCCCGGCCGATGGAGTTCGCGAACATCCGCGTCGAGCACGTGCGTCTCTGACGCGGCGCGAACGCCCCCTCAGGCTGATTCGCGCTGGCGGCCGCCGGTCCCCCGCTCGACCCGGTTCGACAGTTGGGCGGGCGTCGTGTCCGCCTTGACCAGGAACTCGAGCGCCCCGAGCTTGAGGCCGCGCTGGCGCAACTCCGGCTCACCGTAGTTGCTCAAGATGATGACCGGGATAGTCGTCGTTGCCGGGTTCGCTCTGAGCCGCTCGAGCACCTCGAACCCATCGAGCCCCGGCAGTCGGAGATCCAGGTAGATGAAATCCGGGCTCTCCTCGGTCGCGATGCGGAGTCCTTCTTCGCCGGTCGCCCCGATCACGACGGTATAGCCGTCGGCAACGAGGCGCACGCGATACATCTCCGCAGCGAACTCATCGTCCTCGATCAGCAGGACCTTGACGTCATCCTCCACCGAGCTTCCTCCTTCCGACTGACCCATGAAATTGCCGCTCCATCTGGCGCCGGAATGGCTCCTTCGTCGGATTCTATCCCTCAGCGTAACGGTCCGTACGGTAGCGCACCGATCGCGACATCGGTAACGGTCATCCAGGTTCAACCAGCAGCGGGAGCGAGAGCACGAAGCGCGTGCCCACGTCCGGCTTCGAACTCGCGGTGATGTCGCCACCATGGAGGCGGGCGAGTTCCCGGGAGAGGTAAAGCCCGAGGCCCGTGCCGGATATGTGGCTGTTGTCGGGAGTCACCAGGCGGCTGAAACGCGTGAACAGGCGGTGCATCTGCTCCGGTGGAATCCCGAGACCGTGGTCGACGACGTGAACACGGGCTGTCCCGCCGCTGACACTGATGGAGCAGCGGACCTCTCCGCCCCGCGGGGAGAATTTGAGGGCGTTGTCCAGCAGATTGCGGAGGATGGTCACGACACGGCCCGCATCGACGTCGACCATCACCGGGTCGTGTGGCACGCGGCTGACCAGGCGGTGCGAGGGCAAGACCTGCGTCTGGATCGCGCCCATAGCGGCTGCCACGATTGATCGGAGGTCGTACGGTCCTCGATCGAGCCGGGTGAGGCCCTCGTCGAGACGCGCCGCCTCGAGCATCTCGGTGACCAGCGCGTTCATCTCGTCGAGCTTGCGTCCGATCACAGGCATGGCGCGAGCGACGCCGTCCGCGTCGAGCGAGCCGTCCGACATCATCGAGTAGTAGCCGCGGACGATGCCGATCGGGCCTCGGAGCTCATGCGACGCGAGCTTGAGAAAGTCCCCCTTCATCTTCTCCATGGACTCCATGCGCTCGATGTGCTCGCGCAGGCGGCCGGCCTCGGAGTCCCCGAGCGCGCGAATATGCCGTTCGGCCGTTTTGATCTGCCATACGAGGCCGGCCGCAACTGCAGCCAGGCGAAGAATCCAGGCGTCCTCCTCGCTGAACCCCATCGAGCCGATGGGATCGTGCGCGGCCAGCACGCCGAGCCGCGTCGTCCCGGCGCGCCACGCCACCGCCATCGCATCGGGCATCCCGTACGCGCCGGAAGCGGGCGGGACCGGTATCTCCATCCCGAGCTCCTGTGCCGATCCAAGGAAGAACCCGTCCCCGAACACCACGCTGCCGACGATCGAGCCCCCCTCGATGTCGCAGGAAACCGGCTGGATCGCAGCGAACTCGCCGGACTTGATGCCATGGGCACCGGCCGCGAGGACGCAGTACTTTCCGTCCGAGCTGAGCCGCCAGAACGTGACGCGACGCGCGCCGACGAGATCGGCAACAGTGCTGGCGAACCGGGCGTAGAGCTCATCCTCGGACTCGGACTGATCGAGGTGCTCCGAGACCCGGAGCAGCGCCCGGAGCGCTTTGGCCTGTGCCTCTTTCGATTCGGCAAAGAGCCGGGCGTTCTGCAGCGCGAGCGCGGCCGAGAGCGCGATCTGCTCCAGATTCTCGACGTCGAGCGGACTGAACGAGTGGTCCTTACGGCGGCTCACCGCGAGCATGCCTCGAACGCGACCGCCGGTTGTCAGCGGGACGATCAATCGGCGCCGCACGTCGGAGAGTTGCTCGCGCATCTCCTGCGCCATTCCGGCAGCGTCCGGAAAGCCGTCGATCGCCGATTCGCCGCGATCGATGGCCGCGCGCAGTTCCGGCGTGAGACGCCATCTCGAGCCGACGCGGGCGCTGATGCGGGTGCGGTCGTAGCCGGCGATGACCTCGACCTCATCTGCGTGAAATGTCGTGAGCGTGATGCGATCCACTTCGACGAGATTGGCGACCCGCTCGACGATGGACTGCACCACCTGCGAGGGCTCGAGTGACGACGACAACTCCCGGGTTGCCTCGGCGGTCAGCCGGAGACGATGTACCAGCCGCTCCGTCGACGTGCGGGCTTCATCGCCGACGAGCACGATGCTCACCAATTGCGTGAATCGATCCATGATGGCGCGCTCGAGATCGGTGAAGGGCTGCTGGCTCGCACGCCAGAAACCGACGACGCCCATGCCGATGCGGGCATCCGGCAGCGCCGTGCCGGTGGTCATGGGAACCAGTCGCCCGATGCGGATGTCGTTGCCGAACACCTCGGGCGCCGCGCTCTGGCTTGGAGTATCAGTGGTCTCGACGGTCTGTCCCGCAAGCATCGCCCTGCCGTTGAGCGTGGTGTCGTTGAGCGGCCACTCCCCGCCGACCAGCGCCTCCGCCCAGGTTCCCGACGCGGCGACAACGCGGAAGACATCGGGTCGGGCCGGAGGAACGAGCGAGATGATGCACTCGGTTTCCGGCACGACCCCCGTCCCCTCCACCGCCATGGAGTGCAGGATCTGGAGGAATCGATCCGCCGACGGTTGCCCCGGCGTCGCCCAGTCGATGAGGCGGGCGACGATCCGCCCGATCGCCTCGTGGATCCGGCCGACGTCCTCGCCGGAGAGCGTGCTCGATTCGACAACCGTTGCTTGCGCCGCGGCGTCCTTGCGCGCATCGCTGACGACAGACACTACGAATCCGACCCCACGGTAACCATACTAGGTGATAGCGACTATATCATCCGAAGTCGCGGACCTATTGCATAAATGGGGATTCAGGACGCGTCGGTCGCCTCAGCGGTTTGGTGGCGCAACACCACCATCGAGTAGGGCTTGAGCGCAACGTCCTCGCCGGCACGAAACACCGCCCCGTCCGCCACCCCGTTGGCATCACCGGTATCGAGCACAACCGTCCATCCCTCATCCCACCCGCGCGGCATCGTCCAGGTCAGGGGAATATCGCCGGAATGGAGCAGCAGCATGAGTGAGTCACCGGTGACCCGTTCGCCGCGGGCGTCGCGGTCCGGGATCTCGTTGCCGTTCAGGAGCATGCCCAGCGAGCGTTCCGCGCCGTTTTCCCAATCCTCGTCGGTGAACTCACTGCCGTTGGGGAGCAACCAGATGAGGTCCTTGCGGCCGGACTGCCGGGTGGCCTCACCGGAGAAGAAGCGTTTGCGACGCAGGACCGGTTGCTCGCGACGAAGCGCGATGACCCGTTGCACAAATGCAAGCATCGAGTTCATCGACTGCGGACCAGTCGAGCCACGAAATCTCGTTGTCCTGACAGTAGGCGTTGTTGTTGCCGCGCTGCGTGCGCCCGATCTCGTCGCCGCCGCAGATCATCGGACACCCTTGCGAGAGCAGCACGGTCGCGATCAGGTTGCGGCGTTGCCGGTTGCGCAACGCGAGAACCTCCGGATCGTCCGTCTCGCCCTCGACGCCGCAGTTCCACGAACGGTTGTCGTTAGCGCCGTCCTCGTTGCCCTCACCGTTGGCCTCGTTGTGCTTCTCGTTATATGTCACGAGGTCGCGCAGCGTGAAGCCGTCGTGAGCGGTGACGAAATTGATGCTCGCCCACGGCTGCCGGCCGTCCCACTGATAGAGACTGCTCGAGCCGGCGAGGCAGCTCGCGATATCGCGGACGCCGCCGGCCTGACCTCGCCAGAAGTCACGTACCGTGTCGCGAAATGCGCCGTTCCATTCGGCCCAGCGCACGGGGAAGTTGCCGACGTGGTAACCGCCTTCACCCACATCCCACGGCTCCGCAATGAGCTTCACGCGCGACAGCACCGGATCCTGGTGAATGATGTCGAAGAATGCCGACAGCCGGTCAACCTCGTAGAACTGGCGCGCGAGCGCAGCCGCAAGGTCGAAGCGGAAGCCGTCGACGTGCATCTCCGTCACCCAGTATCGAAGGCTGTCGGTGATCAGCTGGAGCGTGCTTGGACTGCGAACATTGAGGCTGTTGCCGGTTCCGGTCACATCGAAATAGAAACGCGGATCCTCTTCGACAAGGCGGTAGTACGACGGGTTGTCGATCCCGCGGAAACTCAAGGTGGGGCCAAGCTGATTGCCTTCTGCGGTGTGGTTGTAGACGACATCGAGGATGACTTCGAGTCCCGCGGCGTGGAGCGCTCGCACCATCGCCTTGAACTCGCGCACCTGCTCTCCGTCTCCCCCCGTTGCGGCGTACCGACTCATGGGCGCGAAATACCCGATGGAGTCATAACCCCAGTAGTTGACCAGGCCGCGGTCGACAAGATGCCCGGCATCGAAGAAGTGGTGGATCGGCATGAGCTCGACCGCCGTCACACCGAGCTGCTGCAGGTGTTCGACAGCAGCCGGGTGCGCAAGGCCCGCATAGGTCCCGCGCAACTCCTCGGGGACTCCGGGATGGCGCATGGTGAAGCCCTTCACGTGCAACTCGTAGATGACGGTGTCCGCCCAGGCGGTGTCCGGACGCCGGTCCTCGCCCCACGGAAACCCTCGATCGACAACGACACTCTTCGCCATTGCGGATGCCGAGTCGATGTCACTCGGTCCGAGATCGTCGTCGCCAAACGCGTAGGCGAACAGTGCCGGCCCGTGCTCGAAGGTGCCCGCAACCGCGTGCGCATAGGGATCGAGGAGCAGCTTCCTCGGATTGCACCAGAGCCCGTCGGCCGGCTGGTACGGACCGTGCACGCGAAAGCCGTAGCGCTGCCCCGGACCGACCTGGTCGAGGTAGCCGTGCCAGACGAGGTTGGTACGCTCCGCGAGATCGTAAGCGGCCGTCTCCACCCCGTTCGCGTCGAAGAGCACGACTTCGACACCGTCCGCCGCCGCGGAATACACGGCAAAATTCGTCCCTTCACCGTCCCAGGTCGCTCCGAGCGGGGCTTCGCTGCCGGGCCAGGTTGCACGCCGCCGACTCGATCTGGCGCTCGTCCGTGGTTCGGTCGACGTCGCTGCTGGGCTCACTGGGTACCTCTCAACTTGCTACAGTCCTACTATCAAACATCTTGATAGCGAAGTATACCTATCGCCGAGCGCACGTGTGAAAGTGCAGCCGCGCGCAACCTACCGAGTGCAGATGCGCGAGGCGTTCGACTTCGACGCGGCCAGCGCCATCGTGCCGTACCTCGAGCGGCTCGGCATCAGCCACCTGTACTGCTCCCCCTACATGAAGGCGGCCCCTCACAGCACGCATGGCTACGACAGTGTTGATCCCACGCGGATCAGCCCCGAGCTCGGCGGCGAGCGTGGCCTCGCCTCCCTCGACTCGGCGCTCCGCGACGCGCAGATGGGGCAGCTCCTCGACGTCGTTCCCAACCACATGTGCATCACGGATCCCGGGAACCGGTGGTGGTGGGACGTGTTGCGAGCCGGCAGATCCAGCCCGTACGCCGCCATGTTCGACATTGACTGGGAGGCGCCGGCATCCGCAAACCGCGTGCTCCTGCCGGTGCTGGCCGATCCGCTCGCCGAAGTCCTCGAGCGCGGTGAGCTGTCCGTCGTCGAGGGGGCAGACGAACTCGAGCTCGACTACGGCGGCAGTCGATTCCCGTTGGCGCCCGGCACAGCGACATCGACCGGCCCCGCCACGCTCGAACTCCTCGGCGACCAACACTTCGTGCTCGAACACTGGCTGACGGCATCGGCGTTGCTCAACTACCGGCGATTCTTCGATGTGTCGTCACTCGCCGGGTTGCGCGTGGAGGATCCGGCCGTGTTCAGCGCTGTGCTGGGGAAAGCGCTCGAGCTCGTTGATCACGGAGTCGTGGACGGCCTTCGCGTCGACCACATCGACGGGCTCGCCGAGCCGGGCGCCTTCGCGCGACGCCTGCGCGACGAGGCGCCGGATGCCTGGCTCATCGCCGAGAAGATCCTCGGGATGGACGAGCAGCTCCCCGCCTGGCCGCTCGACGGCACAACGGGATACGAGTTCGCTGCGCTGCTGACCACGATGTTCGTCGAGCCGAAGGGGTTGCACGACATCACCAACTGCTACGCGGACTTCACCGGCGATCAACTCGATTTCCCCGCCCACTCGCAAAGCTCGCGGCGAGACGTGATGGAGACACTGCTGACGCCTGAGCTCGGTCGGTTGACGCGAGCCGCAGCTGCGGCCGGTATCGAAGGCGCTCGCCGCGAGCTCATCGAGTTGCTGAGCGCGATGCCCGTGTACCGCCTCTACCCACGTGCCGGCGAGCGGCTTGATCCGGCGGACGAGACCGCGCTTCGTGTCGCCGCAGACGGGGCGCGCGAAGCCGGGCGGTGCGACGATGCGCGACTGTCGGCACTCGTCAGCGCGTTGTCCGGTCACGATGCGACGTCGACATCGCTCGATGCGTTTCGCACGCGCTTTCAGCAGGTCGCCGGCGCCGTGATGGCCAAGGGCGTGGAGGACACGGCGTTCTACCGGTATCTGCCGCTCGTTGCGCTCAACGAGGTCGGAACGGATCCACAGCGAACGACGACGGTCGACTCGTTCCATGACTGGTGCGCGCGAGCAGCGATCGAGCATCCGCGATCACTCCTCGCGACGGCGACCCACGACACGAAGCGCGGCGAGGACGCACGCCTCCGCCTGCTGTTGCTCGCGGAAATCCCGCAGCAGTGGCGAGCAGCGGTGTCCCGGCTGCACGAGATCGCCGAACGGCACCGGCACGGGCGCGGGCCATCGCGCAAGGCGGAATACCTCCTCTATCAGACGCTCGTCGCAGCCTTTCCGATCGATGCAGACCGCGCATGGGCGTACATGCGCAAGGCATCCCGGGAGGGCAAGGAGGACACCAACTGGCTCGAGCCCGATGAAGCGTACGAAGCCGATCTTGAAAGGTTCGTGCGTGACATGCTCGACGATGCGGATGTGGGATCCGAGATCAGCCGCATTGTCGAAACGCTCACACCGCACTGGCAGCAGCTGTCACTCTCGCAAACGTTGTTGAAGCTCACGGCGCCCGGCATTCCTGACATCTATCAGGGGTGCGAGCTCTGGGATCTCCGGCTTGTCGACCCGGACAATCGCACGCCCGTCGACTACCTGCTGCGCGACGAGCTCCTGCGCAGCATCGAGACGGATATCGGTGACGACTTCATGTCCCGGCTCGACGAAGGTGTCCCCAAGCTGCGGCTCATCGTCACAGCGCTCGCGGTGCGCACACGGCATGCTGCAGCGTTCGATGCGGGCTCGGGATACGAGCCGCTCGCGGTGCTCGGATCCCAGGCTCACCACGCAATCTGCTTCAGCCGCACCCGTCCAGATAACGAGCCGGCGACGGTGACTCTCGCCTTCCGCTGGCCGCTGCTGCTCGGCGGAGCGTGGCGCGACACGACGGTGCATCTTCCCGAAGGATCGTGGCGAAACGCGTTGACGGGACAGGAGGTGTCCGGGGGTGAGCAGGCTCTCGCGGACGTGCTCGCGCGTACGCCGGTTGCACTGCTCGAGCGCGTATGAGCCGGACGTTTCGCGTCTGGGCACCGCGCGTGAGCGAGATGCACCTCGTCATCGGGGACACGCGCCACGCGATGAACCCGGCCGGCGTCGGATGGTTCGCCTGCGATGTGGCGACCGCAGCAGCCGGCACGGACTATTCGTTCTCGCTTGACAGCGGAGCAGTGGTTCCCGATCCGCGCTCGCGATCGCAACCAATGGGCGTCCATGGACCATCGCGCATCGTCGACGAGGATCACTCGCTGGAACCGCAGACGTGGGGCGGCTTCCCGCTGCACGAAGCGATCATCTATGAGTTGCACGTCGGCACCTTCACGCCCGAGGGAACATTCGACGGGTGCGTCGCGCGCCTCGACCATCTCCAGGCCCTGGGCATCAACGTGATCGAGCTCATGCCACTCGCCGAGTTCCCGGGCAAGCGAGGCTGGGGCTATGACGGCGTCGATCTGTTCGCACCGCACCAGCGCGTACGGCGGCCCGGACGGCCTCCGCCGTCTCGTCGACGCGTGTCACGAGCGCGGCATCGCCGTGATCGTCGACGTCGTCTACAACCACCTCGGTCCCGAAGGCGACTACCTGCCCGATTTCGCGCCGTATTTCACGGATCGATATGCAACTCCCTGGGGAACCGCATTCAACTACGACGGCGAGGACTCCGATGACGTGCGCCGGTTCGTCGTCGAGAACGCCGAGATGTGGCTCATCGACTATGGGTGCGACGGTCTGCGGCTCGATGCCGTGCACGCCATCATCGACATGTCGCCCACCCATATCCTGGAAACCATCTCGAGCCGGGTGGCCGAGCTCGCGATCGAGACCGGGCGTTACCTCTGGGTGATCGCGGAGAGCGACAGCAACAATCCGCGGCTCGTGCGCGAGCGCGAAGCCGGCGGCTACGGCCTCCATGCGCAATGGAACGACGACTTTCACCATGCGCTGCATACGCTGCTCACCGGCGAGGGATTCGGCTATTACGAAGACTTCGACGGACCGACAGATCTGTGCACAGCGCTCCAGCAGGCGTTCGTATATGCGGGGCGGTACTCGCTCCATCGCCGGCACACCGTCGGTCGTGCGATCGGCGACCTTCCGCTCACACGGTTCGTCGCCTACTCACAGAACCACGATCAGGTGGGCAACCGCGCGGCGGGTGAGCGGCTCTGTCATCTCGTCAGTGACGGCCGCGCACGGATGGCGGCGGCGCTGACGCTCCTCTCGCCGATGATCCCGCTCCTCTTTCAAGGCGAGGAGTGGGCGGCGAGCACGCCGTTTCAGTACTTCACAGACCTTGGAGACGAGGGTCTCGGCAAGGCGGTCACCAATGGGCGACGCCAGGAATTCCGTTCCTTCGGCTGGCCGCCGGAGTCGGTCCCCGATCCGCAGGACCCAGCGACGTTCGAGCGCTCGCGCCTCAACTGGGACGAACGTGGCGACGGCGACCACGCAGGCATGCTCGACTGGTACCGAGCGCTCATCGCCATCCGGCGGGAGACCCCGGGCTTCATCGAAGGCGACGCCGCCGACGCGACCGCCACCTATGACGCGAGTCGAAACCTCCTCCTCTACTCGCACGCGGGACTGCTCATCGCATGCAACCTCGGGGACAACGAGGTCACGGTCCCGGAGGCCTCCGGTGCAGCGCCGATCCTCGCCGCGGCGGAATCGGCACCCGGGAGCACAGAGACACTCGCGCCTGATTCCGTGTCGATCTGGCGCTATCGCTGACCCTCGGGCACTCGTGATTCTAAACCTACATTTGTGCTATCATTTTGTTAGATAGATTCTCTATCACGTTCGCAAGCGGGAGCAGGAGGCGGCGCCACGAGATGGACTGGGCCGAGGCGCTCTCAAGCACACCCGACGCAACGCCCGACGATCGCAGCGCGCCCACCGGCGCGTAAAACCGCTGAAACCACCGGGGAAACGAACGCTGCTGCCCCTAGAATCGGGCCGGTGAGCACTGCGAACGAGAGCCTCGCCATCGAGCTTGTGTCCGGCGGGAACCCGTATCAGATCATGAGCCGCCTCGTGACCCTGGCGGCGGCCAATACCGGCGCGGATCGGTGCACGCTGACGAGCCTTGATCAGAACGTCTTCCGCGTCGAGGCGAGCTACGAGATCGGGGGACCGCCGGACTTCGTCGGGCACGAGTATCCGATCGATTGGCTGGCACGTCAGCCGCTCCTGCAACGGGCGGTCGAGAGCGGGCTGATCGTGATCGGCGGCGGACTCGGCGAGCGCTCCGAGATCGAGCCCGATCTCGCGCCCGCCCTGCTCGAGGTCAAGCACACCGGCATCGTCCCGCTCTCGGTCGGGGATTCCGTCGGCGCGGTCCTGATCCTCAGCCGCAAGGTCGACCGGCCCTTCGCGGTGCGCGATCTCGAAGGCCTGCAGCAGGTCGGGATGCTCGCAGTGCTCGCGCTCCGCAACGCCCGCCTCGTCGAAGCGGTGCAAAGCGCGCAGCAGCGTGGTCTCGAGGCGCTGACACTCATGTCGCGCCACGTCGCGTCGAGCATGGAGCCGGCAACCTTCTTCGAGAAGATGAGCGAGACGGTGGCGGTGCTCGCGAATGCGGAACGCGCCGCCTTCTGGCAGCTCATCGGCGACGAGCTCGTTGCACTGAACCCGTGGGACGGGTACGGCCGCGAGAAAGCCGGCACCATGCGAATGCCCGTCCCCGACCCTCGGGATGACGACGGCCTCGCCAGCGTGCTGTACTCCGGTCGAGCGCTCATGGTGCGGCCCGAGGTCGAGCCGACCGACACCATCCCGGAACACGTGCTCGCGCTGGGGAACATCCGCAATCTCCTCGCTGTGCCCTGGCGAACAGCCGCTGGACCCCTTGGCATTCTCATGGCGTGCAACTCGCACTCGACCTTCATCGAGCAGGACGAATGGATCATGCGACTCGCCGCACGCGCATCGGCGCTCGTCTGGCAGGGATACGACGCCGAGCACCGCGCGGACCTCCTGAAAGCCGCCGAGATGCAGCGCCTCGAGGCGCACGCGGAGCGCATGGCCGACCTCGATCAGCAGAAGTCGGAATTCCTGCAACTCGCGTCGCACGAGTTGCGCGCACCGATCACGCTCGTGAGTGGATACCTGTCCATGCTCGAGGACGGTTCGCTCGGGAAGCTGCCGGAGACCGCCGCCAAGGTGGTGCCACTGATGGCCACGCGGATGCGCCAGATGAGCCATCTCGTGGAGCGCATGCTCGCCGCGAGCCGACTCGAGATTCGCCGCCGCAACTCGGCGAGCGTCGACGTCCGCATCGACGACGTCGCCCGTGCCGTCGTCGCATCCCAGACGATCGATGAGGATCCATCGCGCAACATTTCGGTGGAGTCGAGCGGTCCGTTATACGTTCATGCCGATCCGGACAGCGTCGAGACGATCCTCATGAACCTCATCTCGAATGCGCTGAAATACTCGCCAGGTATGAATGACATCGCGGTGGTCGTCCGTGATGAACCCGGCTGGGCCGTGGTGAGCGTCATCGACCACGGCATCGGCATCTCAGACCAAGAGATGCCCCGGCTGTTCCAACCGTTCCGGCGTCTCGACTCCGCGCTGTCCGCGGGCATCGAGGGCACAGGGCTCGGTCTGTACCTGTCACGCAACCTCGCGCTCGCGCTTGGCGGCGACATCACGGCGCGCTCGGTTGCGGGTGAGGGCAGCACGTTCACCCTGCGCTTGCCGGCACGACCCGCCCCCTCTGCGGGGCACGACAGTGACTGAGGCGACAGCCCGGCTGCTCCTCGTCGACGACGACGCTGCACTGGCTGAGATGTACGCGCTCCAGCTGACCGCGAGCGGATTCGACGTCACGACGGCGCACTCAGGAGCGGAGGCGCTCCGGATCGTGAATGACAGCCTCCCCGACCTCATCTACCTGGACCTCGGTCTTCCGGGGATGGGTGGCCTCGAGGTGCTCGAGCGTCTCCGCAAAGCGCCGGACACCGCCGATGTCCCGGTGGTGATCCTCACCAACTTCAGTGAGCCCGAGATGATGGAACGAGGCAGGCGCCTCGGCGCGCAGGACTACCTCATCAAGGTCGACACGCCGCCCGCCTTGCTCGCCGCCGCCGCCCGCAAATGGGCGCAGCACAGCGACGGCGACTGACCGGCTGGGCGAGCGAGCCTAGGCCGCCCACTTCGAGAGCAGCCACTCATGCACGCCGCCGATCCGGAGCTCGGACAGCGTCAGATGACCGTCGTCGGCTCTGAGCCGGGCTTCGACCCCCGGGATGTGCGCAGCCAGCCAGACGCCGTGGCCGAAGGGCACGAACTGGTCCTGTTCACCGTGCAACAGCAGGACAGGCACCGAAATCGCAGCGAGGTCGAAGCCCCACGGCTCGAGGTGTGCGCATCCGTCTTCCCACCAGCCCTCGGCGCCCGGCGCCAGTCCGGACTGGACGCTCATGTCCAGATACTCGGCCAGGTCGCCGTTGAGGACGGCTGCATCGGGGCCTGACAGGAGCGACGCCAACATCGTCTTGACCTCCTCCGGCGTCGCCGCAAGCATCTCTGCCCGGTCGGTGTCGACCTTGGCGCGTGAGGCTGCTTTGTCGCGAAAGTACAGCTCGGTGTCCTCTGCATTGAGCTGGCCCATTCCCTGGAGATAGTCGAGTCCCTCGGCACCGTACGGCGCGATCGAGGCTACCGAGGCCGCGGCTACCACGAGGTCCGGGAGCAGGGCGGCAGTCGCGAGCACGTGCGGGCCGCCACCGGAGACGCCCCACGTCAGCATCCGGTCGATGTTCAGCGCCGCGCAGATCGCTCGGACGTCAGCGGCACAGTCCGCGACCGTCCTGCCCGGATCGGGAGTTGACTCGCCATAGCCGGGGCGGTCGTAGCTGATGAGCCGGATGCCGCGCGCAGCCGCATCGGCGACGTGATGCTTGTAGAGAAGACGCGAGTTCGGGGTGCCGTTATGGACGAGCACCGGAATGCCACTGGGGTCGCCATCCTCCTCGACAGCAAGATGGCGACCGCCGGCCGTTTCGACAACATGCTTCATCGCACTCACCTCTCAACTCCGCTCATGTTCCCTGCGGCGTGACGCCCGCTCCACTGAAGAGATCGTCGCAGAGGACCATCGTTGCCGCATCATCGCCGTTGGGAACCGCCGTGTAGACACGCTGGGTCACTGCGCCGTTGGCGGCGGTGACCCAGCAGATCGGTGTCGTTTCAAACGCACCGTTGGCGATCGATGACACGTCCGTCCATGCGCCCTTACTCCCCTGCTCCATCGCTGTGCACACGCCTTGGGCGTCATTCGTGTCAGCACCTGCGACGGTTGTGTACGCGATCACCTGGCTGTTCTCGGTGGCCTTCGCCGCGCAGACGGACTGCGCGTCAGGATTGGTGGTCGTGTCGCCGAAACCGCCCGTCGTGCCCGTGCTCGGAGGTGCCGGCGTTGGTGTGGCCGCTGCACTCGCGGTCGGCGACGGCAGAGGCGTCGCAGTCGGTGGTGCCGATGATGGCGTTGCGCTCGATGTGGAGGCAGGTATCGACGATCCGCATCCGATGAGTGCGATGCCGGCCATCACTGCCAGGAGGAGCGTGCGCATTCCCGGCGAGAATAGCCGAAGAAGCTCTAGTACCTTGCGCTGCGGTTCGGTTGATTGATGAGTGACATGACGAGCACGAACCCCCATCCGAGAGAGAACAGCACGTCCGCGAGGGTCGCCGCAACGACGGATGTCGGGGCTCCGCTGAGTCGCGACAGGGATTCGAGGATGCCGAGCACGATGAGCATCAGATAGATGACGCGAGCGATCGCGAAGCCGATCAACCAGACGAAGAGCGCGGTGATGAGGATGATCCCGATCGCCACACCGAACAGGATCGGTCGCAGATTGAACGTCTCGAGGACAACCCGGCCGGTTGCCGCGTCCTGCACCGGCAGGTTGATGTACTGGTCGGCGAAGCCGATCACGAACACGGCGAGCAGCCCGAGAGCGCCCTGGGCAAAGGTGATCCAGCGGGCCAGCGCAACCCAGTTCATCCCCGTTGGCGCAGCCGCGAACGAGGCCATCGGGCCGTTGAAGGCGTACCCGGGCGGAGGCGGCGGCGCGTCGGGCGACGGGTTGGCCACCTGCTCGACACTTCGGCCGTCGGGGAGGATCAGCGGCGTGCTGCAGCGTTTGCACGTTGTCGAGCTCTTCAGCTCCGACCACGTCCAGCAGGTCGGGCAGCAGACGGTCACCGCTCCCATACCGCATTCTTCGCACCCGAGG
Organism: Candidatus Dormiibacterota bacterium; assembly: GCA_963757475.1. Classification (GTDB taxonomy): domain Bacteria; phylum Chloroflexota; class Dormibacteria; order Aeolococcales; family Aeolococcaceae; genus Palsa-851. The sequence continues at coordinate 83,431 of CAVWRW010000001.1, read as the reverse complement.
CAGTTGCGGGACGCCCGTGTATGGACGGTGCCACGGACGTGACGGCACCGATTCAGCACAGGCTCGAGTGGCTTCATCCGTTCGAGTTGCGGGTCGGCCTCGGCTGCATGCGCCTGTCGACCAACTCCGACCGCGACGAGGCAAACGGGCTCGCGACGATCGCGGCGGCCATCGGTGCCGGCGTGACGGTCTTCGACACCGCACACGCCTACGGCCGGAATGCTGCTGAAGCCGGACACAACGAGCGTCTGCTCGCGCGCGCTGTCCGCGATGCCGGTATCGAACGCAGCGCGCGCATCGTCACCAAGTGCGGGATGACTCGCACCGATACCGGATGGCTCGCCGACGGCCGCGCGGCAACGATAATCGCGGACTGCGAGGCGAGCCTCGCGGCGCTCGACGGCCTCACTATCGATCTCCTTTTCGTCCATGCCCCCGATCCGCGCACACCCTGGCGAACGACCGTCCGTGCGCTCGGCCGTCTGCTCGACGAAGGCATGGTCCGGCGGGTCGGGCTCTCGAACATCAACCGACGCCGGCTCGACGAAGCGCTCGACCTCATCGAGGTTGCGGCCGTGCAGGTCCCGCTCAGTGTCTTCGACGGCGCGGCGTTACGCGGTGGGATCGTCGAGCGCTGCGATAGCCTCGGGATCGCGGTCATTGCCCATTCCCCGCTCGGCGGCCCTCGCCGCGCGCCCGATCTGGAACGCAACGAGGTGCTGACGCAGATCGCGGCGCGCCACCATGTCAGACCTGCCGAGGTCGCCATCGCATGGTTGCTCTCGCTATCGCCGGTGGTCGTCGCGATCCCCGGAGCGCGGCGTCCGCAGACCGCCGTGTCGTCGGCACACGCGGCGGCACTCGAGCTCGATGAGCGCGACCATGCCCAGCTCGGCGCGGCCTTCGGCCAGCCCCGCGGGACGGCGCAATTCGCGCCCCGGGCGGACGGTGCCGAGATCGTGATGGTCATGGGGATCCCCGGAGCGGGGAAGAGCCGGGCGGCCCAGGAGTACGTCGCCGGCGGATATCAGCGTCTGAACCGCGACGAACGTGGGGGCACGCTCCAAGGAATCGTCGACGCGCTCGAGGTCGGGCTGTCGTCAGGCGCACGCCATTTCGTGCTCGACAACACGTACCTGACCCGCGCGTCGCGGAGCTACGTCCTCGAAACCGCGAGCCGGCACGGGATTCCGGTCCGGTGCATATGGATCGATACGCCGCTTGCGCAGGCCCAGGTGAACATGGTCGAGCGCCTGCTCGATCGATACGGCACGTTGCCCGCGCCTGCCGAGTTGCTGGTGCTCTCGCGGCGGGAGGCGGGGGTCCTCACGCCGACTTCGCAGATGCGAACGCTGCGCGAGCTGGAACCGCCTTCCGCGGACGAGGGCTTCGCCGCCATCGACCATGTGCCGTTTACGCGCACGCCAGGTGGGCGTCGGAACGCGGGAGTCGTCGTCGCCGCAGCGGCGCTGTCCCGCCCGGGGTGGCCATCGGCGATCGCACTCGCGGCACCCGGCGGACCCCATCTCGTCTTCGACTGGGTGCCGGACGGCGATGTCGACCGCATCGACGAGTCCGTCGCGCTACTCGCCGCTGTGGTCACGGGTACCGTCGAGAGTGCCGTTTGCGTCCACCCCGGCGGGCCGCCGAGCTGTTGGTGCCGGCCTCCGTTGCCCGGTCTCGTCCTCACGTTCGCGCGTGCCCGTGGAGTCGACACGTCACGATTGATAGTCATGGGGACAGGCCCCGCGCATCGGACGCTCGCGAATGCGCTTGGCGCCGAGTATGTCCCCGTCTGAGCGGGCGGAAGAGTTACCCCGAGGCGGCGATCCGCCGGCGTGACTACGCTGGCAGGGTTATGACTGCGCCCGGCCGATTTCTCCTGCTCGGCTCCGGGGAGTTCGAGCCGTGGTCCGGCGAGGCCGAGCGATTCGCTCTGAACGGCGCGTCGGGTGATGGCTCCGCGGTCGTGCTCGCGACCGCGAGCGGCCGCGAAGGCCAGGCGGTCTTCGATCGATGGACAAGCATGGGCCTTGCCCACTACGCGTCGCTGGACATTCCGGCGCTCGCTGTGCGCGTCAGCACCCGGGCAGACGCACTTGGCACCGAGCATGGCGGAGCCCATCGACAACGCCAGCATGGTGTTCTTCAGCGGCGGGAGCCCGGCATATCTCGCTGCCACCGTTGTCGGGACGCCGGTCTGGGACGCAATCACGAGGCTGATCGCGCGCGGCGGGGTGTTCGCCGGTTGCAGCGCGGGGGCCATGGTGGCGGGCGCCAGCGGCGCGCCGGGCAGGCGCGAGCCACCTGCCATTCCCGTTCGCGAGCGGGCTCGGTCTCGTGCCCGACACTGCATTCGGCGTGCATTGGGATGCGCTCTCCGGCTGGTGGGTCCGGTGGCTGCGCGACCTCGCGCCTCGCCGGCTCCCTCGGAGCGTGGCGTTCGTGGGCATCGCAGAGCACACCGCGATCGCCACCGACGGCGACCGCTGGCGAGTCTTCGGAGCGGGCGTCGTCGAGGTGCGAGCACGCGGCGTGCGCAGTGCGCTGCGCGCCGGCGAGACGTTTCCCCGCTAGCGGACGAGTTCCGCGACTCTTCCCGCCCGAATCGCAAGCTCAGCGACTCGCGTCACCAGCGCAGCATTGTCGGGCACGACGACGCCGTCAGCCCACGTCAGCGTGTCCTCGAGACCGATACGAACGTCGTGGCCTCGCACCATCGCGGCGGCGAGCACGCCCCATGTTGCCTCGGCACCGCCGTGGTGCAACCGCGGAGCCTGCGCAAGGCCGTCGTCGAGCACGAAATCGATCGCGCTCGCGAGCGCGATGGCGTCATCCGGCACGGTCATGGCTTCAACTTCGACAAGGATGCGAAGACACGCCGCATCGAGTCCCTCGTGCACGAGCAGGCGAGCATCGTCGAGCGTCCAGACGCCGGCCTCCACGCCGACGCCGCGCTCGTTGAGCAGATCGATCACCTCGACGGCACCGGGTTCGCTCAGATTCACCGAGGCATAGTCGGGAAGCACTGTCCAGGCCGCGATGCTGTCGATGCGTCGCGGCACATCCGGCTCGATCCAGGCGGCGGTCGTCACGCCCACCGGCAGGCCGGGACAGGCACGCCGCACCGCGTCGCACACCGCCGCGACCTCCGGCGCCGACAGCGATTCCGTGCCATCGGGGCGGCGAGGATGCACGTGCACCGCACCCGCCCCGGCACGCAGCACCGCGACTGCGTCGGCCGCGATCTCGGACGGTGTACACGGAACAGCCGGATGCTCGCGAATGCTCCGTGATCCGTTCAGACACGCCTGAATCAGCACGTCATTCCTCGAGGTCGCCGGCTGCCCCTCATGCACCGATTATCCGACGCGGCGGTCACGCTCCGGCATCGTGTCATGGCGCTCGGTGTCATGCTCGAGGCGTGGCATTTCACGTGACTGCGGACGAATTCGAGGAGATCGTCCGCGAGGCGCTCGACCGTGTCGATGCACCACTTCGCGCACGCATGGATGCTGACAATCTGATGATCACCGTCCAACCCGGGCCGAGCGCCGACGACCGTGACAACGGCATCGATGAGCACGTCCTGGGCTTCTTCCAGGGGAGCTCCGGGTCGACGTTCAGCGCCTACGAGTTCCCGAAACGGATCGTGCTGCTCCAGGGCAACATCGAGCGTTGGTGCGCCAACCGGGCTCAACTCGTGGAGCAGATCACGGACACCGTCCTCCACGAGGTCGCGCACTACTTCGGCATGAACCACCGCGACATCGGGCAGACCCGCCTGCGGCACTGATCGGGACGTCGCGGGCGCTACCCCGTGTAGGCTGCCGGTGTGCCCAGACCGCCCCTGCCGCCGGAGCTCCAGGACCTCCTGCGCGCACCCAATCCGTGCGTCGTCGCCAGCGTGGCGCTGAGCGGCGAGCTGCATACCGCGGCAACCTGGTACGAGTGGTGCGACGACGGCACCGTGCTCCTCAACATGGACGGGACGCGACGCCGTCTGGAATATCTGCGGCACGACGGACGGGTCGCGCTGACCATTCTCGACGCAGACAGCTGGTACCGCCACGTCTCGCTCGTCGGCCACGTCCGCGAGATTCGACGCGACCCGGACCTCGCTGACATCGACCGCCTGTCCCGGCACTACATCGGCCAGCCGTACTCGGATCGAACGCGCGAAAGCTGGACCGCGATCATCGAGATCATCAGCTGGCACGGCTGGCAACGTGGTCATCCGATAGCCACGCGCTGACGCTTCGCAGAAGCATCGCCAGGTCATGGCCGAGGAAACCCCGCCGCACACTCGAGCCACGCCGGATCCGCAGGCGGACGTTTCCGTCAGTGTGGACGAAGCCGGCACGCGCCGCTCCACGATCCGGCGGACGTTCCTGTCCATGGCGCTCGACACGTCGCCGTTTCGCGCATCGCGGGACTTCCGGCTGCTGTTCTTCGGCCAGGGGATCTCCACGGCCGGAACCATGATCACGTATGTCGCGATTCCCTTCCAGACATATGAGCTGACGCGCTCATCGCTCGTCGTCGGGCTGATCAGCTTCTCGGAGCTCATCGCGATTCTGTTGATGGCATTGCTCGGAGGCGCGCTCGCCGACGCCATGGACCGGCGCCGCATGGTCCGGTTGGCGGAGCTCGGACTGTGCCTGAGCGTCGGCGTGCTGGTCATCAATTCGTCGTTGCGACATCCGCAACTCTGGGTGCTCTTCGCCGTCGTGATCGTGGCTGCGGCCCTCGACGCCGTACGGCGACCGTCGCTGGACGCGATCGTCCCGCGCATCGTTCCGCGCGAGACACTGGTGGCGGCCGCGGCGCTCGAACTCGCTGCAGGGCAATCTCGGCCAGGTCCTCGGCCCGCCACTTGCGGGGGTCCTCATCGCGACCGCCGGCCTGCCCCTCACGTATGGCGTGGACGTCGCCACATTCCTCGTCTCGGCGGTGGCGTTGACCTTCATGCAAGCGGTGCCACCCGCGCCGGATGCGGCCGGACTGAACCTTCGCGCCGCGATCGCCGGATTGCGGTACGCAACCAGCCGCAAAGACCTGCTCGGCTCGTACGCCGTCGACATCAACGCGATGTTCTTCGGCATGCCGATGGCGCTCTTTCCACAGATCGCTTCGGGACTCGGCGGCCCCGCGGTGCTTGGACTGCTCTACACCGCGCCGTCAGTAGGGTCGTTGCTCGCGACGGTGACGAGCGGGTGGACGCGGCGTGTGCTCCATCACGGTCGCGCGATCGCGTTCGCCGCAGCGGCGTGGGGCCTGTCCATCATCGCGTTCGGGTTCGCGCCGTCCCTGTGGATCGCCTTGCTCACGCTCGCGGCAGCCGGGGCAGCGGACATGATCAGCGGCCTCTTCCGCTCAGCACTGTGGAACCAGACGATTCCCGACGCCATGCGCGGCCGGCTCGCCGGTATCGAGATGGTCAGCTATTCGTCGGGTCCGGCAATGGGCAACCTCGAATCCGGTGTCGTCGGTTCACTCGCAGGTGTGCGCGCATCCGTGGTGAGCGGCGGCATTCTCTGCGTCGTCGGGACGGTCGTGCTCAGCGCGCTCCTGCCGAAGTTCTGGAACTACCGAGCGCAGACGTCAGCGACCGAGGCGGCCCCGCCCGTTGATGCCGAGGTGATCGCGGACTAGAGCGCTTCAGTCTCGTATGTCGTCGGATCTGGGATGCCCGCGAGTTCGAATGCCTCTCTGCGTTCGACGCATGTCCCGCAGCCCCCGCAGTGCAGCTCGCGTCCCTGGTAGCAGCTCCACGTCTGCTCATATGGGACCGGTCGCCGGTAGGCACTCCCCTCTCGAACGATGTCCGCCTTGGTCATCGTGATGAATGGCGTGAAGAACGCGAGCGCGGGATCGCCGAAGCCCTCGTTGCCGAGTCGCAGCGCGTGCTCGAGCGCGTACACAAACTCCGGACGGCAGTCGGGGTAGATCGGATGATCCCCGGCGTGCATGCCGGCGACGACCTGCCCCGCAACCTCTGACACGGCGATGCCCCAGGCGACGGACAGCATGATCGCGTTCCTATTCGGCACGACAGTCTGCTGCATCGACGCGTGCGCATAGTGCCCAAGAGGGATCTCGCGCTCCGGGTCAGTGAGCGCAGACGCGAGCGGGATCTGCAGATTGATCACGGTGTGTCTGATGCCGAGTGTCGCGCAGAGCCCGGCTGCAAACGCGAGCTCTTTGACGTGCCGCTGCCCGTAGTCGAAGCTCACCGCACGCACGTCGTCGGGCGCCGAGCAACCTGGATCGTTGATGACCTTGTACAGCGCCGTCGCGCTGTCCATCCCTCCCGAGAGAACGACCACGGATCTCATCGATGCATCCTCTGTTACCGCCACACCGCATCCACCGGGGACAATGTCGGTGACCGATTCACCAGTTTGGAGTGAGACCCACACATGAGTGATGCACCAGTGCCCCCTGACGACCCCGGCGCGGGCGATCGCGATGACGACACGGACGCAGCTGAGGCGGACGACACGCCTCCCGACGAGAGCACGCTCATGGGCGCGACCGGAGTCGAGGCCGAGGTGCTGGCAGAGTTGGCGCGCGCTGAGGCGGAGATGAGCGACCCGTCGGCGCCGGACAACCCGGACGCTGCGGGGGCACAGGTATAGGACAAGTCCGTCGCCGCTCGGCCGCCTACTCGCTGACCAGTTCGTAGTCGGGATTGAGCATCGCCAGCCGGCGCGACCATGATCCGGCCATCCCCTCGACAATGAGTTCGCGCTCCCGGCTCGATGCCCGGAATCTTCGGCCGCCCCTGAAACACAAGGAGCAGGATGCCGGTGTCGTCCGTCATCTCGCACTCGAGGTTCGTGGTTCCTTTTGCCGTCTGCACGCGCAGGGATCGAATCCTGCCGGCGACGCGCACGCGCTGGCGGAACACGATGCCGCTGATCGGCACCGCCCCGATCGCGCGGCGCTCGAGCTCGAGATCAACACCCGACCTGCGCACGGGCTTGCGGACCGGATTGTCCGTGGACGCGGCGCCCGGTCCCTGGAGACCAAACGCGTGCGGCTGCACGTTGAAGGGGGCAATCGTGGCTGCCACGTGCGGCACCTTCCCGACCGCTGATGCGATGCGCTGCAGCGTCCGATCGTGGAGCGCTCGTTCGAAGCGCGAGCGAAACGCCCGGCGCGGCAGCAGCACCGTGCACTCCGTCTTGCCGTCGGCCGCGATATCGGCGACATACTCGATGGCGGCGCGTTCCACCCGGCGGTCGCGGCACTCGACGATGTCGAGCCGCAGATGCCCCAGACCATATTCGCGCCACGCGGTCTGCAGCACGCCGGTGGCTGTCGAGTCGAGGTCGAAATGGACATAGCGCACTAAGTCCGGGCGAAGCGTGCGCGCGTACTGAACGGCGCGCGCGGTCGCCATGTCGAGGCGACCGACCACGACGACCACGGCGTGCCGGCGCAATACCGGGGCCTCCGTTGCCGCCACCGCGCCGGTCTCGAGTTGCTCCTCCTCCTCGACGTACTGGCGATGCAGCCGGATCAGTCCGAAGTACATCGGCGGCGCCACCACGGCGACGATCCATGCCCCTTCAAGAAATTCGGTGATGAGCAGGATGAGCACCACCGCCAGCGACAGCGCTCCCGCGAAGCCGTTGATGACGGTGCCGAGTCGCCATCGCCTCGCACGATGCACGTAGTGATGCTTGACCATGCCGAATCCGGCGAACGCGAAGCCCGTGAAGACGCCGATGGCGTAGAGACCGACGAGCGCGTTCAACTGCGCCTGGAAGACGATGACGAGCAGGATCGCGACCGCGGCGAGCACGAAGATGCCGTTGGAGAACACGAGCCGATGGCCGCGTCGCGTCAGCTGGCGTGGCAGGAACGAGTCGCTCGCGACGAAGCTCGCCAGATACGGGAAGCCGTTGAAGCTGGTATTCCCGCCGGTGAACAGGATGAGTACTGTCGCAGTCTGAACAACGTAGAAGAATGCGGTGCCGAACCATGTCGAGCCGAGGACGTACCGCACCTCTTGCGACACCACTGTCGGCGTGCCGATCTGATATGGAACGGCGTGCGTCCAGTGGGCAATCAGGGATGTGCCGAGCACGAGGAATCCGAGGATCGAGCACATGATCGCCAGGGCGATGCGACCGTTGCGGGCCTCGGGCTTCCGGAATGTCGAGATGCCGTTGGAGACGGCCTCCAGCCCTGTCAGCGATGCTCCTCCATTCGCGAACGCCCGCAGGCAGTAGAAGATGCCGAGCCCCATGAGAAATCCCGTCTGATGTCCCGGTGCATAGCCCAACAGATGCGCGCTCGGGAGTGCATGCGCCTGCAGCCCACCGAATGCAGCCTTCACCAGTCCGGTGATCACCACGAAGCGAGAGCGTGACGACGTAGAAGTACGTCGGGATCGCGAAGATCGAGCCGGCCTCGCGGATGCCGCGGAGATTGCCGAAGAGCATCAGCAGAACGACGGCAACGGTGATCGGCACGGTCCACGGCGCCAACGATGGCAGCGCGGATGTCAGCGCCGCCGTGCCGGCCGACGTCTGCACAGCGACCGTCACCGTGTAGTCGATGAGCAGCGCGACCGCTGCGACCTGCGCGATGCGCGGACCGAAATTGTCGCGCGCCACGACGTACGATCCGCCGTTTCGCGTGTACACGCCGATGACCTGCATGTACGAGGACATCACGAAGAGCATCACCGCGAGGATCGCGAGCGTGATCGGAATCACCATGGAGAACGCGGCGACGCCGATGATGGGCACCATGATCAGGAGCATTTCCTCGGTGCCGTATGCGGACGAAGAGATCATGTCGGGAGCGAGGACGCCGATCGCCACTGGAGTCGCCAGCCGTTCCTGCGAGAGTAGCTCGGACACCATCGGCGGGCCGAGAATCCAGTTCTTCAGCTTGTACCCGAGCGACTCGGGATATCCCGGACCACCGGCCGATGGCTCGCGTTCAGGCGCCAGCTGCCGGGACCTCGGCAGGGTCGGCGCCTGAGGGTCGTCCACGGCGGCCAGTATGGCCCACGGCATTCGACGACCGACTCAGATCGGCGGGCCTGCATCCTCCGATCCCCGGCGGCTGTAGTCGATGCGCCAGCTGCTTTCCCAGAGGCCGCGCTCGGCTCGACGCTCGTAGTTCCAGGTGATGAGTCACGGCGCGATGTCGGACCACACCAGGCGGGTCAGAGGTCCGGCTTCGAGTTGCGAGATCCGTACGAGCACCATCTGACCCGCGTTGGACGACCCTCGAAACATCGCCGCGTACCCGCGGTTGTCCCAGTAGTCCTGCTCCCACGCGCCGGCTCACGTCCCAACGGCTCACGCTGGCACCGATGTAGTCCCCTCCGGCTCGGGAGCGCAGAACAACTCCCGAATCGTCCCGTCAATGCGCGAGACGGTGTTCGTGCCGGTCTGCGGAACACCGTCGGCGTCGGTCCAGCGCACGTCCCATGCACCGACCCAGAAGTCGAAGCTGTTTTCGCTCACGGCGTATGGCCAGGCATTCTGGTCAGTGTCCGCCTGCTCGGGCCAGAAGCAGCCGCCGGTTGCTGGTACCCGTCTTGCTGAAGATCGACTTGAGGTGATCCTGGACGGTGTTCTCGGACAGGAACATCTGCGCCGCGATGCGACGGGTGTCAGAGCCCGTGATGAGGTGCCCGAGCAACTCAAACTCGCGCGCGCTCAGCCCGCAAGCGCGACCGAAGAGGCTCGTCCGCTCTGCCGCCGAGGCGATGTCGATCGCGACGGCGATGTCCTGCTCGGTGACCGGCCCCGACGTGCCGATCCGCGCCGCGCGAAGTGTCAGCCAAACCCCCGAAGACAGATGGACGCGCGCGGTCGGAGGATGGGCGTCGATCTCGGCCTCGACCGCCAGCAGCTGCGCGCCAACGTTGTATGCCCCGGCGGGAATCGGGCGCTGATCTGCACCGGGTGGCACCAGCACTCGCAGGTACTCGCTCGTCTCGGGCGTCTGCGCTCTGACCTCGAGCTCGGGCGAGAGCACCAGCACAACAGGGCCGACGCGCGTGACCGGGGCGGCAGACAGGCTGAACGTGCTCGCCGCACATCGTCGGAGCGCATCGGTGACCGGCTTCGCGAGAGTTCGCCAGGAACGCCGCATCCGACGCCGTGAATCTCGGTCGAGAGCCGCATCGCCAGAGATCGAGGAAACCCCAGCAACCGTATCGGAATCTGAAGACGAGCGATGCCACGTCTGTGACCGCGTAGTCCGCGAGCATCTCTCGCCAGACGAGGCTGCGGTCCAAACGGCCTTCGGTGGAAACGGAGAGGAGTCCGACGGCGGTATCGAGCCAAGATCCAGCGGTTGACCGTCGTCAGGTACTTGAGCCTGATCAGGCGCGGCAGCTCCGGAAGGCATGGAACGTCGGCGAGCGGAGCCGACCCGACCTCGGTCTCAGGATCCGTGAGCAGCCATGCGTAGGCATCGAAGGCGACGACGCGACGTCATCTCCTCGAGCACGGCGAGGCGCAACGACACCGCATCGGCGGTCGTCGACGCACAGATGCGTCCGATTCGCTCGATCGCTCGCGACACTGTGTCCGTTGCAGTCACCGTCCGATGGTACGCGCGACCCGAAGATCCCATGTTCCTGGGATGGCGACTGCTGCGTCGCGGGCCTAGTCTCGAATCCCGCGCACAAATCAAGGAGATCGCCATGGCAACGCTGCATATCCAGCATCCGGTCACCGACTTCGACACGTGGACGGCGGCATTCGACCGGTTCGCCGACGCCCGGCGTGGGGCGGGAGTCCGCGCGCAGCGGATCCAGCGCCCAGTGAACGACCCGAAGTTCGTCGTCATCGACCTTGACTTCGACAGCGCCGCGCAGGCGGAGCGATTCCGTGGCTTCCTCACCACGACGGTGTGGGCCAATCCAGAGAACTCGCCAGGTCTGGCTGGAACACCCGAGACAATGATCCTCGAGACGGTCTCGCTCTAGCGATGGGAAACACAATGAGAACGACCGGCATCGGCAGTCCTGCAATCGTGACCTCGCGCCGAACTCATCGCCTTCGAGAAAGGTTCGACGGTCGTGCTCATCGAGGTCCTCCAAAGCGGCGCCACAACCGTCGCGACGATGACCGGCCTCGGTCAGGCCGCCGCGGACCGCCTCTGAGCCGATCCGAGGGGCGTCAGTCGCGGAACCAGTCACCCAACGGGAGCCTCGCGCTCAACGCGGCGAAATTCCCGTCGTCGCGGATCGCCTCGGCGGCATCGGCCATCGCCCGAACGGCGACCCACGTGAGACTGCCGCCGACGCTCACCCTCCGGGCACCGGCCCCGGCGATCTCACCGAACGAAAGCCCTGGCACTGCAAGCACATTCACCGGCTTCGCGACCGCAGTACAGAGCGTCCGGATGTCTTCGACCGCCTGCAATCCGGGAGCGTAGACGACGTCGGCTCCGGCGGCTGCGAATGCCTGGAGCCGTGCGATCGTATCGTCGAGATTCGGATTGCCCCGGATGTGGTTCTCCGCACGCGCCGTGAGCGTGAAAGGAAATGGCAACGCGTGCGCCGCCTCGACGGCCGCCGCGATTCGCTCGACGGCCTGTTCTCGCGAGTAGATCACCCCGGACGGGTCGTAGTCCTCGATGGAGCCGCCCACCGCGCCGGCACCGGCGACGCGCTGAATCGCCACCGCGGCTTCCTCGGGCTCCGATCCGTACCCGTTCTCGAGATCGACGGAAAGCGGCAAGCTCCGACACCGCAGTGATGGCGGCCGCATGCGCGACCACCTCGTCCAGCGTGGCCATCCCGTCGAGACGACCAAGCGTGAACGCGAAGCCGGAGCTCGTCGTCGCGAGCGCTTTGAACCCGAGCGCGGACAGGACGCGAGCGGACCCCGAGTCCCAGGGGTTCGGGATCACGAATGCGCCGCTCTGATGCAGCGCCTGAAACGCCGCTGCCTTCTCGGCCTGACTACTCATGTATTCGCAACACCACCTTGCCGTGCTTCCCGGTTGTCTTGATTCGCTCGAATGCCGCGCGGGCGTCCGCAAGTGTGAACGTCGAATCGATGTCGGTGTGCAGATCGCCGGCATCGGCGATATGGGCACGTTCGATGAGCTGACGCCCCTTCTCGCTGCTCTTCGAAACTACAGGAACACCGGCGGCCCGAAGCTGATGAATCGGTCGAAGCGCCCGAACGGCCGGTTCGACATCAGCAGATTCACCCATGGATCCAGTCGGAAGCCGCGGCTCAGGAGGTGCCGGATTGCGACCTCGTTCGGTGCGGGCACCTGGAAGTCGAGCCATTTGATGTCGTTCGCGACGGCGCGTGCCTCCACATGGATCAGCAGCGCCGGCATGTCATCGGGGTCGAGGACCGCGACTGGGCCAACGCCTCCTGTCCCGACGAAAGCGAACCCGATGGGCGTCCCGTTGCGCTGGTACAGGAAGCCCTCACGGCCCCCGAGGAGCCAGCGAATCTCCGCTACCTCGCGCGGATACTCGAGCACCGATGCGTCGATCGCACGCAAGGCCTGTTGGTGCGCCTCCGAACCGATCTCGATCGGCTCCGCGGTGAGGTCGCCGGATGCCTGCGAACTGGCTGGCGCGCCGCCGAGCGTCCACATCGGAAAACGCGCCGCGGTATCGGCACGGTAGTAGCGGCTCAGCGCACGAACATCCGTCGTCGCGATGATCGAGCGGACATCACCTCGTCCGAGTGGGAAGGCTTTGTGCAGCAGCGCTTCGCCGATCCCCGCTGACTGATCTCCTCGGCGTCACGAAGAACTCGGCGAGCTCGAGCAGGCCGCCGCGCTCGATCGAGCGGGCGTAGCCGATGACTGCACCGTTCTCCGGATGCTGCGCCACCCACCATTCGGCTGCATGGTCACCGAGAAATCGCTGGAGCGATTCTCCTGCAGCCCACCAGTCGTCGACCGAACCGCTCTGCGGCGTTCCGTGCCGCACGCCCAAATCCACGATAGACGTCCACATGACGCTGTGGCATGCCTCAGCGTCCGCGGGCGTGGCGCGGCGAATCAACGCTTTCATGCAGTCCATGTTGCGCGTCTGCTCGAGTCCACGTGCTGACCCGCGCGGGTCTACAGCGAGCATTCGACGGCGCAGGGGGTGCGACATCCGACGGCCTGCGGCCGTACGGTGAACTCGCGTGACCGCGCGGTGGTCCTAGTTGGCGATGCCGACAGTCCGGCCGATCGTCTCGGGCTGGTTCAGGACGGCGAGCATGAGATGTGCGACATCCGCGCGCGACACCACGACCCCGCCTCGGACATTCATGCCGAGCGCCGTACGGCTCGTGGTGGTCAATGGTTTGCTGTTGAGCCGCGGCGGTCGCACCGCCGTCCAGTCGAGCCCGCTCTGCCGCAGCTCGTCCTCCATGAGCGCGAGGTCGACGTACACCGACTTGAGCGCTGCTTTGATGGCTGGCCCCAACAGGTACCGCATGAAAAAGCCGTCACCCGGATCACGCTTCGCGGGCGCCGGCCGGCCCGGCAGCGCCACTGTCGACACCGGTGCGGCGCTGACGACGACGACGCGTCGCACGCCCGCTCCTTGCATCGCCGCGATGATGGCCGCAGTCCCCTTCGACGCGATACCGGCGTCGGACTTCGAGCGTGGACCGAGGCACGACAGGACCGCATCCGCCCCTTCGACGGCCGAGAGCAGCGCCTGTGGATCAGGAGCCGCCAGGTCGGCGATGACGGTTCTGACCGCCCCCTCCAGGTTTTGCGGGTTACGTGCGACGGCCGTCACCTGATGGCCGCCGGCCACGGCTTGCTCAACTGCCTGGCGGCCGATACCGCCGGTCGCTGCGAAAATTGTCAACTGCATCGATTGCTACCCCGTGGTGCTCTGTATTGCCGTACGATTGTCAGGATATCAGATCGTACGGAATCCATATCATATGCCAACCAAATCTAACCCCGAAACCGACACGCCGCGCCGGCGGGGCCGGCTCAAGGCTGAGATCCGCGATGCGCTCCGTGAATTGACGATCCAGCTCGCAATGCTGAACCGGCATGTGGGATCTCATCTCGAGCTCCGCGACATCGATCTCGACTGCCTCAACCTCCTCGACCGGCGGGGACCGCTCAGCCCCAAGGAGCTCGCACTCCAGGTCGGAGTCCACCCTGCGACCCTGACCGGCATCCTCGATCGGCTCGAACGCGACGGCTGGGTGACGCGAGACCGCGATCCAGCAGACCGACGCGGGCTCCTTGTCCGATCGTTGCACGACCGCACCCCGGAGTTGCTGCGCCTGTATTCGGGTATGAACTCAGCACTCAGTCAGCTCTGCAATCGATACGACGACACGCAACTGGAAGCTCTCGTCGACTTTCTCAGCCGCGCCTCGCAGGCCGGACGCACCGCCGTCGACGAGCTGGCGAGCGCCTAGAAAACGCTGATGTATTCCGAGCTTGGTCGGCGCTCACCCGGGACCGCTCAGCGCAGTTCGGCGCGGTCTATTTCGTGGCCCGGAAGTAATCTGCCGGCGGACCGGACTTGCCGTCCGCGTACCGAATCCTCACCCTAGTAGGGTGACTGCCCCAGGGACATCTGTTCATCAATTGCGAACCGGGGATCCGGTGCTGATCGTTGCCAACGGGAATCCCCTCTCTCGGCGAGCCGATACCATGGCGCATTCCGCGCTTCGGAAACTGAAGGTATCGTTTAAAAGCCAGGTGGAGCTCGTGACCACGAAATACGCTGGGCACGCTCGCGCAGTGGCAGAAACGTGGGCGTCGGAGCACTCGGATGGGACGATCATCGGCGTCGGCGGGGACGGAACCCTCAACGAGATTTGCAACGGCCTTCTCTCTGCGACGGTCGCGCACGACAGCCGCGTGGTCCTCGTTATCTGCGGCGGCGGCAATGCCAATGATCAGTACCGCAGCTGGCCGTCCTCGCGGAGAATCCGTCCTGAGGACGTGCTGTCGGTAGAGCCCGTCCCGGTCGACGTCCTCGAGGTGTCATACAGCGCCAAGGACCATGAACAAGCCGAGCCGCACTATGCACTGTCATATGCGGCGATCGGCGCTCTGGCCACCGGCGCTTCGATGGTCAACGGTCGCCGGCGGGGGATGCTCGGCAATGTCGCCCTGATTCCCCAGACGTTGCTGCGAGCGCAGCCGGTGTCGGTGGTGATCGACAACCGTCTCACCCGCGCCGACAGTCTCAGCTGGCATATCATCCCCACGATTGCGAAGGTCTTTCGCGCGAGTGCGAACTCGCGACGCGCAGACGGGCTGATGGAAGTCGTCGTGGTACCACATCGCTGGTGGCCGACGGCGGTACGGATGAGCTGGTTTGGGCTTCGCGCTCTGGTATGGCCGCATCGACCATCGCAACGCGCGACGATGACGTTCTTTTGGAAGCAGGGTGGCGCCGCGCAACTGGATGGCGAGACCGTCGACATCCCGCCGGAGTTTGCGGTGACCGTGCGCTGCGTTCCCGGAGCACTTCGCATGCTGTGCTGCGATATCGAACACGCAACCAAGGCTCCTACCAAATGACTGTTAGTGTCGGTATCCCCAACACAGAGGAAGCACCCCACGCCGGCGTTTCGTCCGTGTCCGACGGCGATGTTCCTTGGAGGATCCGAGAGTGACGCCACCGCTGAAGTCCAGCGGGCATCGATCGTCGCGGTCGGCAGTGGTCCGTGGCGCAGCGACCACGATCATCGGGTTAGCCGCAATCGCTGGTGTGGTGGTGTTCCTCAATCCCGCGCATGTCGGAAGTGCCCTCAAGAGTTTCCGACTGGCGCTGGTACTCCCGATCGTTGCGCTCTCAATTGTCGTTTACCTCCTGCAGGGTCTGCGGTGGCATTTCCTCCTTCGCGATGTGGGGGCGCGCCTCCGTGTGCGAGACACGTTGCTCATCAACATGGCCGGTCAGACCATCACCGCCCTCGTGCCGCTCGGGGATCTCACCCGTGCAGCGTTCGCAAGCACTGCCACGGGGACTGACTTTGGCACGACGGCCGCGACGGTTACCGTGCAAGAGCTCTCGTACACGTTGGTGCTCATCCTGTTCGCGCTGCCCGCGATCCTTGCTCTCGGCTACGGACTAGCCGCCGTCATACCGGTGGTCGTTGGCATCGCGGCCATTCTGATCGTTCTCACTGTGTCACCGATCTTCTGTCGAGCGCACACACTCATCGCGCATATTCCCTTCCTCAACCGGCTCCTGCCAGCCCTCGATGAGCTGCAGGTGCAAACCGCCGCGTTGCTCCATCGCCGCGACGCACTTGAGTTGACCATTCTCGATGCCGCGCGTGTGGTCGTCACGATCACCGCGTTCTGGCTTGTACTTGCGGGCCTCGAACCTGGGCGCATCGGCTGGTGGCAGGCTGGCTTTGTGCTGACGTTGTCGACACTCGGCGGAGCTGTGAGTTTGCTCCCGGGCGGGGTCGGTGCAAACGAGGCGACCGTTGCCGCCCTACTCATCTTTCTCGGCTTTGACTACGGTGCCGCCGGTGCAGCAGCAATCATTCAGCGAAGTCTGTTGACTGGATTGTCACTCATCTTGGGTGTGAGTTCCTATGCCGCGATCCACCGTCGCCTTCATTTGGGCGGAATGTTTCAATTGATCACGCGCTCACCAATGGCGTCCGCTGCCTGAGTAGCTCGGGGTACAGGATGCGCCGGCCGGCTCTAGACCGACAGCCGCACGGCGGCCGAACGTGAGTTGCGACCCTCGGTGTGGGGTCAGAGGGCGGCGATGCAGGCGGTGAGGTCTCCGCATAACCGCTCCTGCGCGGCTGGCGAGAACTTGGCGAGCATCTGTTTTTCCACAGCCCGCACCTTGGCGCTCGCAACCCGGAGACGGCGCCGCCCCGCAGGTGTCAGTCGCCCAGGCAGTGCTCGACCGCTCGGCGCGGTGGCCGGCCGGGTGACAAGGCCGCGGTCCTGCAAGCCGCGGAGCACTCCGTTCATCGATTGACGCGTCACGAACACGCCCCTCGCCAGCTCCGCGTTCGACAACCCTGGTTGCTGTCCGAGTAGCTCCAGGCAGGCGTATTGCGGAACGGTCAGATCCAGGGATCGCAGCGTGGCGTCCAGCGCGGAACGTAGCGAGGTGGCAGCCCGCTTCAGCAGGTATCCCACGGACTTGTCCAAAGGTCCCACGGTTTCGACTTGCATCATGTCAGTATCCTGACATATAGTTCTGATGTCAACACCCTGACATCACCTTTGGAGAGCATACATGGCAGTGACTGGACCGGACTTCATCGCCCTGCAGGTCCGTGACCTCGACCGTTCCGCCGCCTTCTACGAAAGCCGGCTCGGGCTCCGGCGGCTGCCCGCGAGTTCACCCGGCGCAGTGGTCTTCGACACCAAGCCAGTACCGTTTGCGGTCCGCGAGCCCTTGCCGGGGACTGACCTCGAAGGGGCGACACCCCGACCCGGAGTTGGGGTGTCGCTGTGGCTACACGCTGACGCCGCGCAAGAAATGCACGATCAGCTCGTGGCTGCTGGCATTCCGATTCTCTCGGCGCCGATGGATGGACCGTTCGGGCGGATGTTCACGTTCGTCGATCCCGATGGTTACGCCCTCACCATCCACGACCGAACCTGAGGACAACTTAGGAGTCCGGCGCGCAGTTGTGCTCCATGGCATCGGTGCCGCCAGTCTGCTCCAGGATCTGCTTGGCGCGTTGCACCCGCAGTAATCCCTCCCGCAGTAATCCCAGCGCCTCTTGCGATCTTCGGCGGCATCTCACCGCGTGTCTGGCGATCCCTAATCACGGCCAGATGCGACGCCCGAGCAGCGCTGCGTCGACTGGTCAACTCGCCAAGCAGCGACCGACGTCTCAGTCGCTCGGCAGCAGCGCGCGGTGCACGACGCGCTCCAGCTCGGAGGTGATCGTGGCGTAGCACTCGCATGACATCATCTCGAGCAGTTCGCGGTCGACGATCGTGACGCGGCCGCGGCTGTAACGAATGGCCCCGTCGCTCTGCAGAAGTCCTGCGGAGACCGACACGGTGGAGCGCCGGACGCCGAGCAGTTGCCCGAGGAAGTCCTGAGTGATCGTGAATACGGACCCGAGGCGATCCTCACTCATCAGGAGCCAGCGGGCAAGCCGCGCATCATTCGAGTGGAGCCGGTTGCACGCTGCGGACAGCGCGATCTGGCCGAACAGCGCCTGCGTGTAGCTCTCGACGAGCCTCTGAAACGGGTGACAGCGGTCTGCCCATTCAAGAAATGTGGACGCATCCAATCGAAGACTTCGGCCGGCGACGCCCGCGATGGCACGCACCACCAGGCCACCGAATGGGATAAGTGGCACGCCGACGATGCCTTCGATCCCGACAGTGGCGACTTCAACGATGGCGCCGTCCTGGAATGGTGTGACCAGCGAGATCGTCCCGTCGACAGGGAAGTACACGGCATCGACCGGTCCTCCCGGTTCGAAGAGCACCGTTTTCGCCGGGAAAGCAACGCTGCTGGCAGATTCAACTAACTGCATCCGATCCGAGGGCGGGAGTGCTGCCAGAATCCGATTCTCACGACGGGCGACAACCCCGGTCGCTTCAAGGGCCTTCACTCGACGATCGGACTACCTACCTCAAACGCATCGGACTGCGTTCGAGCCGGACTCTGGGATCCAGAACTCAATCGATCGTCCCGTGCCCCAGGACGCTGCGGACCCGGAGCGCTGCCTCCCGACATCTCGGCGCGCGCGCCCATGCCGACCACCCCAAAGTGACCAGGTTCGCGTTGGGCTACACCCGACGACCCGCTCCCGTCGTCCTCGATTCGCACGTCCACGCCGCCCTCGCAGGAGACCACACGAAGTCGAACGTGCGACGCACCCGCGTGCTGGCGGACATTGCCCAGCGCTTCCTGCACGATGCGGTACACCACGAGCGCCGCAGAGGGCGCGGGCTCTGCTGTCAATTGATCCTCGAGTTCCCACCGCACGCCGCTCTCCTGATGCAGCGTCTCGAGCAGCAGCCGCAGCGACCCCGCAAGGCCATGCTGCTGCAGCTCGGGTGGAATGAGCTGGAACAGCAACCGTCGCAGCCGGCCAATGGTCAACCGCACGGTCTCCTGGACATGGCGGCCTTCTCGCTTGTACTCCTCCCCTTCGAGGTGCTCGATGAGCGGCGAGAGATGCAGGTTCACAGCCGTCATCACCTGTACCGCGTCGTCGTGGATCTCAACAGCGATCCGCTTGCGTTCCTCCTCCTGGGCGCGGACCAGGCGGCACAACAGCACCCGTCGGTCGTCGGATGCAACCTTTGTTGCTACCGCAACACTGAGGACGTTGGCCATCAGTTGCAGGAACTCAGTCTCCTCGGCAGCCCAAAAGCGGGGTTCGCGGGCATACACACCCAGGAATCCATAGGGCGCTTC
Organism: Candidatus Dormiibacterota bacterium; assembly: GCA_963757475.1. Classification (GTDB taxonomy): domain Bacteria; phylum Chloroflexota; class Dormibacteria; order Aeolococcales; family Aeolococcaceae; genus Palsa-851. Next base: position 64,071 of record CAVWRW010000001.1, on the reverse strand, counting down.
GCTGCCGCGGATCGCTGCGGTGAGACCGCTGCGCATGCCCGCCTCCTTGAGCACACGACCTTCCGCGAATCCGGCGAGGTCGTAGTCCGACACGGCGAGCACCGGTGCACCAGATTCCAGGAGACGTGCCGCGGCACTTCCCTCGTCGAGGGTCGTTCTCGGGATAACCATCGGCAGACCACGAGATGCCAGCACCCTCAGCACGCGCCCCCGGGAGTCGACGTCGACGACATATCCCGCGTCAGCGAACAGGACCCTGCTGCTTGCGACGAGAATGCGTCGCGCGAGCTGACCGATCGCCATACCTGGCATGGCCGCTTCCGTCAATTGGAGCAGCGTCGCGGTGTAAGGAGAAGCGGCTGTCATCTGGTGTCCTGTCCCTCGCGAGTTAGCGTTCTCATGAGCGGCGCGCTCCCCTCGACATGTCTCGAGGCTGGTCAGTCCGCTCATGTTGAAAGGCTGCGAGGACACGATCGACTCCCGTCCACGCGAGATCGTTTCGCAATGACGCTGGAACCGTTATACATAGCCCGGCGAGAAACGTCAGTAACTGCCATTGCCGTCCGCGTGACTCCGGTCACGTCGTCTCGTGCTCAAGGCCGAGTGGCCCGCGGCGAGGCTCGCAAGTCTCCCCTCGTCGATGACCCTGACCGCTCGAGCAGTTCTGTCAATCACGCCCTCCGCTCGCAATGCAGCGAGCTCTCGACTTACCACTTCGCGAACGGTGCCGACGGCATCAGCCAAGCGCTGATGGCTGATGTGGACGACGGCGCGACCGTCGAGACCACGCAACATCATCTCGCGAAGGTGGCGCGCGATTCGCACCTTGATCGGTTGTCCGCTTGCGTCGGCGACGGTGCGCAACGCATCGGCCATCACACCGGCGAGGTGTTGCGCGATGCTCCACCGCAGCTCCGGATCATGTGCTCCGGCGCTGCGCACCTGGTCGAAGGTGAAAGGCTTGACGCTGACATCGGTGATCGCTTCGGCATTCCACTGATCAGTGCCCGCCAGATAGGGTAAAAGCCCGACGAGATCGCCGGCTCGCGCGTAACGGATCGTCATCTGCCGGCCGAGTTGTGTCGTGATGAACACGCGCACGACGCCGGTCACGACCAATGCAATCCTCGGGCGCTGACCCGCGCGCAAGATGGCGGCGCCTGCGGTGACGTGTATCTCGTCGACCCCGGCGCCCAACTGTTCCTGCCACATCCCAGTGAGCTGTTAGGGACGGCTCCGCACGCAGCTCACCGAAACCCGTAGCGAGTTCGATCCCGGCAGGGACGTGGGAGTGGACGTGGGCATCGAAGTGAGTGTGTGGGTGCCGCGTCCCATTTGGAATAGGCGCGATATCAGGCAAACCTAGACGGAGTGTCATCCGTCCGAGCATCGAATCGAGATCAGGCATATGACCTCGCGCGACTGCACTCCGTCGCAACAATCAGGGAAACGCGGACCCTGCACGGAATGCGTGAATCAGCTCCTGCTGCGAATGGATCCCGAGCTTCTGATAGATGGAATGGAGATGATTGCGCACCGTGCTCGGGCTCAAAAACAGCGCCTTCGCGATCGACGGGACTTTGTCACCAGCCACTAGGCGGCTGACGATTTCCAACTCTCTGGTGGTCAGGAGCGAGAGGCCGGTCAGATCTCCCTCGCGCGGGGTTGTGGCGAGGTGGCTCGAAAGGGACACCGCATCAGAATCGCGCACAAACCGTGACATCCAGTTCTCCACATCGGCCGCGGTCCCGACTCTGGCGTAGGCGCCGGGGAGCAGCGCGAACCCGCAGCGTGGCGGCGGGCGCAGCGGCCAGAGAACCGCTTCGAGCAACACTGGATCGCCCTGCTTGGAACAGGCGACGAGATTGAAGGTGACTCCCGCCCCGGTCGCCGCGGCGTGGGCGAGCGAGCCCAGCAGGTGAGGGACACTCGTATCGGTCACCAATGACAGAATCGATCGCCCAAGGACGTCGGATGGCTTGTATCCGAGCAGGCCTTCGACGTCGCTGCTGATGCGGTCGATCAACAGGCTGTCGTCCGACGTCCCCACGACGGGCGTCAATTCCGAGTGCGCCACCTCGGGCAGAAGCGCGCCGTTCCTCGTCAGCGAGGTCGCAAACACGGCGACGGCGAAGTGCGGCGGAGTGTCCGTCCCTAGGGCGCGCACCCAGACCTGCACCGGCATGGGCTCCGCTTGCCTGCGGCGGAGCGAACGCGTGGTCACATATCCCTGGAGGCGACCAGTGCGCAGCAGATCGAGCGCTCCAGAAGGCTGATCGGTCATGAACTCGTCGATCGTCCGGCCCACGACCGTGCCGCCGTCGGAGGCGAGCAGTTCGCCCAGCGGCCGGCTCGCTGCCATGATCCGGCCCGACGGGGCCTCGAGGATCGCCGCGGGAAGGGTTGCGTTGGCGACAGCCTCTATCGCCTCCGCCGCGAGTCCTTCGGAATGGAGTGGCTCTTCCTTGGGCGTTTGTGTCCCCCCGGGGCGCACCGTGGCGTTCGTCGCCGCTCCTCGGCGAGATTCACGTCACACAGTGGACTTTCCGAAGGTGGATCGCAAGGAGCGGCTACGACCCGCGACATACAAAGAACGTGAGCAATGCATCTCAAGCTCAGTGTGCGTCGGGTCACCCACGTTGCTACCGTAGTCATAGACCTGCCGCGCCGGACAAAGCTACCCTCGTTGCGGATTGGTCGAGAACGTCCAGGAAAATAGGCGCGCCATCTGGGAGGAGGTGCTCGAAGGCTTCGTCGAGCCTGCATACGTCCCTGCCGGCGATCTCATCTTTCGGCCGGGCGCGCCACCAAGGATTGCGCTCGTCCGAGCCGGCATCGTCCGTGTCTTTCTCTGCGGGACAACTGGGCAGCAGTTGACCATCCGCTATTGCCGGCGGGGCGATCTGGTCGGATTGATCCCGCTGCTCGGAAGCAGCCGCATGTGGAGTGCCGAGGCTGTCGTGGACACCACGGTCGAGATCTTGACAATGGATCATGTGCGGGCGGCCGCAGTGCGCCGCCCCGACCTTCCGTGGCTGATCGCGGAGCACGTCGCGACCTGGGCGTCCAGTGCCCTCCATACTCTTCAGGAAATCTGCTCGCTGCCGGCGGCAGCGCGCATCGCCCTCCACCTTGGAGCAATCGCCCTGCCCACCCACGATGGACTGGCGGTTGCGCACATCACGCAGCAGCGACTTGCTGACGCAGCCGGGACCGCGCGCGAGGTTGTCAATCGCGAGCTGAGCTCCCTCCGCGCTCAAGGGATCATCGCTACCAAGCCCCAGCGGGTGGAGATACTCGACGAGGAGCGACTGAATCGAATCGCGCTGCGCAGAATCCCGGGACGGGAGCGCTGACCTCCTTCCCCGCAACTATGGAATCAATTCGGCAAGTTCCGGTGGGGCGGCGGCAAGCGCCGCCCCACCAGCGAACTCGCGGCTAGCGGCCGCTATTTGACGAAGTTCACCGAGGTACCGAAGTTCGCAAATTCATCGCGTGTCCCACCGCATGTGGGGTCAGTCTCGTAAAAGTACCTCGGGTTGCAGTTCGGGTACTGGATGTACTCCGACGCGAAGTAGTAGCCGGAACCCGGGACATACACCGCTGCGCCGTAGTCACCCCAGCGCGGCCGGATCGGACCAGGGAGTCCCTGATATTCGCTGAATCCGTCCTGTGGAGCCTTGCCGGATACGGTCACGTGCACGGCTCTGCCGACCAGCCCTGAAGAGCTCGAGGTCACCCAGCCGTAGGCGCTGCTCGGGAAGTAACCACCGCCGTCGGCGTGGGTCGGTCCGCCGTCACCGGAGAGTGTGAAGGACATCAGCGCATTGTTGGTGCCGCCGACCAAGGTCGGGAACTCCATGTCTTCGTGCGCGGCCGCAACGTAACCCTGGCTGGTCATCGAGAGCGCGTGGCTTGAACCACCAAAACCACTCGTGCCGACGACGAAGTACGCCGAGCCGACATGGATTTCACTGTTCGCACCGAACGTTTCACTGATCAGGGTACTGACGGCGAACCAGAGCTGGCCACCCGAGTACGAGGCCTGCGTCACGCCGTCCCCGTTCGTGGCGATGCCTTCCTCGGGGCAGGTCGATTCGGTCGCCAGGCCGAGCGCCTCGCAGTAGGTTCCGAGGTCGAGGGTGCCGTGCCGCTGCGGAGCCATGCCGCATGGATTTCCGGTGCTTGTGGGGCAGGCTTGTCCGCTGTCGGAGTAGGTCTCGACTCCGGTGAACAACGTGCCACCGAAACGGATGCTGCCGCACGCCGAGCAGCCGGCGCTCGTGAGGCTGTTCAACCCCGTCCAGTAGAAGACGGCGGCGCGATTGTCGCCGGTCCCATTACCGAAGGTGAACGAATTGAAGTCGAGCGTTGCTGCCATGAACCCGGTGCCACCGTGACTGTTGTCGTACTGGCCCGCCGGCGACGTGGCGGGAATCACCTGGTACCAGCAGGTCACGCCGGCTGTCGCTCCGTTGTCGCAATTTCCGTCCGGCGGTTGAATGCTCGGATCGGTGCCCATGTTCTCGTGAACGAGGTACACCTTCGACCGTCCTTGCTCGAGTGCGGTCTTCTGGATTGCGAACTCCTGAGCACCGTTGAACTGATCGCAGCCAAATGCCGGACACGGCGGGAGGCTGCCGCTCAAGTTGAACTCGTCATAGAAGAAGAGCAGGGCGGCACTCGTTGTGCCCATCTTGCCGTAGTCGTTGAGGAGATATCCCGCGCCCGGATCCTTCGGGCTGAAATGGTTGGCATCGATGAAGTAGATGTTCCACGAGCTGGTGAGCGGGTTGCTCCCCGTGCTGACCGCGAGACCCTCACGGCACCCTTCGAGAATGCCGGCAAAGCAACCGGTGAATGGGCTCGACGTGGTCGAGACGATCTCGGTGATGAACCAGTGACCACCGTTGTCCGAGTTGTACTCGCACATGATGTCCCCACCGCTGCTCCAGCCACGGGCGGTCAGTCCCATCAAGGTATCGAGTGCCGCAGCTGACGACGCCGCAGCCAGCCCGCTGCCCTTGAAGATCTGAACTTCCCCGATGTTGATGGATTCCATCACGTAGCCGTTACCCGCGCACAGACCCTGGTCGGGTGGCTCGATATCCTCGTTGTACAGCTTGCTGTTGTCCGTAGCAGCCATGCCGTACGGATTCGTGGTCGCGCCGCCGCTCCCGCTGATCGAATCGCATCCTGCTCCGGCGGGTTGGCAATTCACCACGGGGAGCGGTAGGTCGGTCGCCGCATTGGCACCGCCTTTGACCCCTGCGCGCAGACGGCCAACGGCCGGAAGCGCAGCGTGGGTCGCTGGGGTGCTGGCAACCTTGGCGGCTGCGGCCGAGAAGGGGCTCGGAGTTGTTCCGGCGAGCGTGAGATCGCCCGTTTTCACATGCGATGTGCTTGCCGCACCGAGTGTCGTGGCATGGACTGCCGGCGTCTTGGCCGCCGCCGCCGCTGGTGCGGCGACCGCCACGAGCGACCCGAGCACAAGGCCGACAATCGACACAAGAATGGTTGTTCGGCCATGTTGGCCGTTCCGCGCTCGGTCGGCCACCCCCCTCTTGAAATGGTCGTCAGTTCGACGCAGAATCCCCATCGCCACTCCTCCTGACATTGCGCCATAGCTAAGTGCTCAAGTGAGCGAGTGGACAGTAGTCCTGTGGATCCGCGCTTGTCAATCGGGGCCGGGCCAATAATGAGTGCGGCATTGTCACGACGAGCGGGGCCCTTCGCCTCGTAGTGGGCGCCAGAACCAAACGCATCGCTGGTGACCCATTCCGGAAACGGGATGCTCGAGAGACGCTCGAACCAGGCTCGCGTCCACGGCGCTGCACAACCTTTGGCGTCCCGAGTTACCCCCATCGGCGATCCGCGGCGTTCGGCGCTCGGTCGCGCCGTGATTCACGTCACTGGATTCGAGACGTGGGTCACCCGCACGTGAGGCCCGATGTGTCCGCGCGGTCACAGTGTGATCACGCGGTCGGCGCCGGGTACCAAGGAGGATTAGACCGCTACCTAATACACAGATGCATAGGGCGGCGAGGCACCCCGCAAGCTGGATCTGGCCTTGACCACGGTGTGGCCTTACCACACGTCCGGACGGTGAATTGGAAACCGACAGCAGGGAGGCGAACAGGAGCGGCGATGAAGAGGCAGCAAGGTGCACGTGTCGACCCGATGGCGATAGCACCCGCTCCGCGCACCCGAACCCGCCTAGCACGCCGCCTCGACGCGGCCCACGAGGCAGGCCGTGAGGAAGGCCTCCGGCTCTACCGGAGCATGTTCGAGCGCGGCTCACTGGGGCAGTTGATCGTCGACTTCACCGAATTTCGCATTCACGTCGCGAACCAGGCCCTGTGCACCATGACCGGATACAGCGCTGACGAACTCGTCGGCTCGCCGGTTGCGAAGATCTTCCCTGCCGCCCAAGATCCCACCTCCGATGCGATCGCGCGTCTCGCCGGTGGCCATGTCGACGGCTACTCCGTCGAGCGGGTGCTGCAGCACAAGGACGGCCGCATCTTCCCGATACTGTCGACGGTCTCCGCGGTGCGCGATGAGGCGGGAGTAGCAGTGCAGGCGCTGGTGCTCATGCAGGACCTGACACAGCAGCATCAGATCAAAGCCGCGCAGGCGCGTAGCCAGGCCGTGATTGACGCGGCGGTCGCCGCGCTCCCGGTGGTCTTCACAACGTACGACACCAACCTGCGCTTGACCTTCGCAGCCGGGGAGCGCGAGCTTGCAGGCGTTCGCCTCAAGGACTATGTGGGCAAGCACGTTACGGAGATCACGGCCGATGCGGGCGGACTCCTCGCACTTGAGCAAGCGCTCGCCGGGTTGGAATCGACGTCCAGGGCCCTCTTCAACGGCAGCACGTATCTGACACTCCATGCCCCGATGCGCGATGACGCGGGTGCAATCATCGGTGTGATCGCCGTATCCAGCAATATCACCGCCGAGGTTTCGGCTGAGGAGGAGGGCCGGCGGGCCGACGAGTTGCGGCTGTTTGCCGTGCGACACGATGCCTTGACCGGCCTTCTCGGACGCTCCGGTCTGGTGGAGCACCTCAGTGACCTCGCGGCAGCCGGCCAGCTGACCGGCGCGCTGCTCCTCCTCGATCTCGACGACTTCAATCTCATTAACGACAGCCTCGGTCACAAGGTCGGCGACGCCGTATTGCGTGAGATCGCAGCGCGAGTTTCGACGATATTTCCCGAGTGGGTGGTTGCCAGGTATGGGGCCGATGAGTTTGCGGTGGTGGCGCCAAAGGTGAACAATCGGGTCGAAGCAGCCAACGCCGCAATCCGCATCTTCGCAGCGCTGGAAGACGATGTTCAGGTCCACGGTCATCCCATCCATATGACCGCGAGTCTCGGCATCGGCCTGCAAACGAAACCGCGTGCCCATTCCGCACCGACGCTGATTCGCAACGCGGCGTCAGCGTTGACACACGCCAGGAGCGCCGGTGCGGGACAGTATCGACTTTACGACGCAGCGATGCGAAGAGAGGTCCGGCATCAGCTCGAAATCCAGGATGGATTGCGACAAGCGATGAGCGCCGGGCAGTTGCACATAGCGTATCAGCCCGTGGTGAACCTCCTCGATCAGCGTGTGATCGGTGCGGAGGCGTTGCTGCGATGGAGGCATCCTGAGCAAGGGCTCATTCCTCCCAGTGACTTCATCCCGATTGCCGAGAAGAGCGGCCTCATGGTGCCGATTGGCCAATGGGTGATGTCGACCGCGTGCTCGAAAGTCCTCACACTGCAACGCACCTGTGGCATCTATATCGCAGTCAACGTCTCGGTGCGCCAATTGGTCGGCGATCTCTTCGCCGGATGGGTCGAGAACGTTCTGAGCAGCACTGGGCTGTCCCCCAATGCACTCGTGGTCGAGGTCACCGAGAGCGCACTCATGGACGACATCGGCCTCGCCCGAAGAGCCTTTGAGCGGCTGCGGTCTCAAGGTGTCAGGGTCGCAATCGACGACTTCGGTACGGGATATTCCTCCCTGGCTCGGCTGCAGCGTCTCCCTGTTGACGTGATCAAGCTCGACCGCGCATTCGTGACCGACATCGACAAGCGAGCGCCCGCACGATCGATGGCTGCGGCCATTCTTCAGGTGAGTGCAGCGATCGGGGCACAGATCGTCGCCGAGGGAATCGAGACCGATTCTGAGGCTGCCACGCTGGCCGAGCTTGGGTACACCATCGGACAGGGTTACCTCTTTGGGAAACCGATGCCCATCGAGCAATTGCAGGCGCAATTGATGGCTTACGAGCGACCTTCGGTCGAGCCGGCGGCTTCTTAACGCCGTATTGTTGACGCGGATCCGCGAGTGATGTTCGACGCATGGACGGGGTTCTGCCGCGCACTGACCCAGATGTTGCGCGGAGACAGGACTCGAACCTGCGACCCTGCTTCCCCAGACCAGTACTTATTCGCAGGCGCGAAGCCCATTCAGAAAGCGGGGTTTTATCGAGAGTTGGTTGGAGTGACGACTACCGCACACGCGGTCGAATCCATTGATGGCGCAACCGTGGCACATGACCGTGTTCGCTGGTCATGACCGCTGGCCTTCCCTTTCCGCAGCGGTTTTCGGAGTTTGATCTACTCGTCGATGGGGCGGCCGTAATCGACAGCATCGAGAACGGCCTTCGGCGCCGTTGACCGGAACGCCGAGTTGGGTCGAGCACCGAGCGCATCATTGATCGTCGAGAACGCGAGTCGCAGAGCGACGTACACCGTCATTCCGAAGATCTGTGCATCGCTGTACCCGGCTTCACGAAGGGCCTGCACATCCGCAGCGACGATGTCATTCGGGTCGCGCGCGACCTTGCGAGCCCACTGTGCCATTGCATGCTCTTCGGGACTGAGGTGATCATCGATGCCTCGAAGAACCCCCGCGGCTGTTTCCGCGTCGGACTTGCTGGCGAGCTTCGTCCCCCAGGCCAGTGAGCAGTACGCATCATGCAAGGTCGACGCGCAGGCGGTGACCAGGATTCCGCGCTGACGGAAGGTGAGACCCTCGGTCGCGTAGGTCTCGCCCATGAGGTCGAACAGGTGGCTCAGGGTGGCCGGCTGATACGCCCAGAGCTTCGATACGTTCATCACGTAGCCAAGCTCGGCGACGTCTTCGTCGAAGAGGCGCTGCGCCTCAGCGTCAGGCGCTTTTGTTGCGAGAAATCCAACGGCGCTCATGCTGTCTCCTTCCTGATCGCCCCGGGCTTGCGGGCGATGTAACCCACGACATCGATCGCCGCTCTCAGGGGCAGGCCCTCCCGAACCCGCTCCTCAGCTTCTTGCGTTGCGGCCGCCATGAACGCCGCCTCACCGACGTTCTGGATTGCCTCGTACGCTGGACCGGTCGAAGCGAGAGCGCGTGCGTACATCTGCGGGTCCGAGAACTCCCACGCGAACGGGATGCTCACGCGCTCGACATCGACGAAGCCAAATTGGGTCAGCAGGGCCTCGCCGACGCCGGGCCGGCCCAACGTGACCATCGCCGCCTGGTTCTCGACCTTCGCGGAAGCCGCCAACCGGAAGGGGGCGAGCGCCCAGGCACCCGGCGACATCTTGATGTGCCCCCACACCGTGAGGCCGAGTCGGCCGCCGGGGACAAGGACACGATGCATCTCACCGATGGCCGCCGGCGTTGTTCCCCAGATACCTCGAAAGCTCGTCGCGACATCGAAGCTCTCGTTCGCCCAGGGCATCGCGTGCATGTCACCCACCCGGACGTCGGCATTGGGGTTCCTGTCACGTGCGACGGCGACCAGCCGGGAGGACGCGTCGATGCCCGCGCAGCTGGCGCCCCGGGCACGAGCCAGTTCTATGGCCAGACCAGCGCCACAGGCCATATCAACAAGCCGGTCGCCGTCGCCCACACCGAGGCGGTGGTGCAGCGCCACATACTCACGGCAGTTGCCCGGTTCGCTCAGCGCGGCGAAATCGACGGCTTTGCGGCCCCAGCCTTCATCAACAACTGTCCAGTCACTCTGCCTATTGACGCTCGTCATCGGACCGATCCTTCGGCACGCACCCCTGGCTCAAGCAACAAATCCATGGCTACCTTCTGTCGTGCGGACCATCCGTCCGACTTCGCCGTCAATCCTGCTTTCCGCCGTTTCGGCAGCGATTCTTCTTGAGAACCCGCTCCCGAGCGGCGTGATGCCGCCCAGCACTCCGATGATCCGGGTTACCGCCTCGGGCCGGGCGGACGCCGCCTCATACAGATCATGCAGGTGAGGCGCAAGGGGGTCGAGCGATGCCGCACTCAACGTGAGGCGGAAACCGTTCGCAGTCGCGTCATCACGATGCCGCTGGTAATCTCCCAGGGCCTCCTTCCATGGCCGTTCTCCGACAAGCACCGCATCGGTAGCCTTCGCCAGTAACTCGGCTGAAGCAAATGCGTCCGACATGCCAAATCCAGTCGTCGGATCCTTATGGTGACCAGCGTCTCCGGCGAGTGCCCATCCGTCCCCGAACGAGGTTCGATAGTAATTCGGCAGATCCGCTGCGCCTCGAAAGCGCTCCTCGCGCCGTCCAGCAACGACCTGGTCGCGAAGCCCGGGAATGACGTCGAGCGACCGCATGAAGTTGCCCTCGACGTCACGTCGAAATCCCGCGAATTCGGAGTGGCGGCCGCCCACGTAGACACAGGTGAGCCCGTCGTTGGTCGGCCAACGCAGGATGAGCCGGCCCGGGCGCACGTGATAAATGGGCGATTGTGTTGGGACTCCGCTCCAGTACGAGTAATAGGCGAAGCTCAGGGGCGGCTCGTTCCTGTAGGCCTGGGCGCCGACTTGGGCGGCGATCAACGAGTGGCGGCCGTCCGCGCCCACGACCAAACGCGCGCCGAGATGACCTGCCGTTCCGTTGGCCGGCTTGATGTCGACACCACACGCGTGGCCCTCACACCACCTGACCGACGACACCGACGTGCGGTCGATGAGCTCGACACCCGCTTCGACCGCCGCATCGACCAGAAGGGTATCGAGGACGGTTCGTCGAGGACAGAAGCAGTCACTCACTCCCTGAACCTCTGGGACGCGACCGCTGAGCACAACGGAACCGAAATCGAACGTCAGCGACGGAAGAGGCTCGCAACCCCTCGACTTCAGGCGTTCGAGAAGGCCCCATGATGCAAGTCGTGCGGCGCCTTGCACCCACAGGAAGTGACTGGAGATGGTGTCGCTGGGGAACGCTGCTCGATCGACAAGTGCCACACGGTGCCCGCGCCGCGCCAGGAGCGTCGCGACCGACGCTCCCGCGCAGCGTGCTCCGACGACGACGACGTCATACATCGTCAGTCAGCCCAAGATGGCGGTGTTAGCCGACCGGTTGTCCGGCCGCGAGCGCTTTGACGTCCGCCGTGGTGAGTGGATTGCCGCCGATCCCCCAGTCTCCACTCTTGACCTCCTCAACCACGACCCATGTCACGGGTCGCAATGCCTCGCCTTCTATTTCCACCATCGTGTCGGTGAGCCTGCGCACCATGTCGCGCTTCTGGCTCTCGTTGAACACTCCCTCGATCAGCTTGACGTTCACCAAAGGCATCGTGGTCACCTCCATGAATAGCACGACCGATCGGTCGCATGTGATGGCGGACCATAGCACGACCGTTCGTGCTATACAAGTCAGGTGCCCACGCAAACCCCCCGTGGCCTTGCCACGAAGCAGGGAATCCTTGAGGTCGCAACCGCGATCGCGAGCGTCGCCGGCCTTGAGGGGCTCACTTTAGGCCGGCTAGCCAGCGATCTCTCTATGAGTAAGAGTGGGCTGTTCGCGCACTTCGGGTCGAAGGAGGAGTTGCAACTCGCCACCATCGACCATGCGCGTCAGGTCTACGTCGAGCGGGTGATCCTCCCAGGACTGGCCCATTCGCCGGGCATCGCGACCCTCCACGGGCTCTGCGATCGCTACGTGGCCCTCATGGAGCGACGCGTCTTCCCGGGGGATGCTTTTTTGCGGCGGCAATGGCTGAATTCGATGCACGACCAGGGGTTGTCCGGGACACGATTGCGGCCATACAGCGTCAATGGCTGGACATGCTCGAAGGTGCCGCACGAGACGGGATCAGCGCGGGCGAGTTCGAAAGCACGGTTGACCCGATCCAACTCGCATTTGAGCTCGAGGCTGCGATGCTCTCGGCAAATTGGTACTTCCACCTGTACAGCGATGAGCGATTCTTCGAGCTGTCGAGACGCGCAGTGCAGCGCACGATCAGCGCGGCGGCCTCGCCGCAGGGACGACGTCGCTTGGAGGCGTTGACCCGGCCGCAGGCCTGATTTTGTTCAATGGCGTCACCGCTGCAGCAATTGGTCCGCGAGAGTATCGGCCAGCCATTTCCGAAACTGCGCGGGAGTCCACGCCATCTCGTTCACCAGAAGCTGATACATCCCCGGGTCGATGAGCGCCCAGACCACATCGCCCGCGCGCTTACGGTCCACGCCGGCACGGAGCGCGTGGCGAGCGACGAGGAAACCGACAAAGCCGGCGGCACCCCCGCGGCGTTCGATGCGCATGCCGTCCCACAGGGCTTTCACCTCAGTGTCAGCGCCGACCGCGCTGTGCATAGCCTCGTAGATCGGAGCGACCCGACCGGAAACGTCGGTGATCATCCCCGCGTAGGCGTCGATCATCCGCAGAGGATCGGGCTCATCGCGCACGGCGATGGCCCAGGGGCGTAGAGGGAGTGGAATGGGTTCGTCGTCGCCCACAATCGCGATGTCGTATGCGGCCTTGAGGATCGCCGCCTTTCCACCCACGGATGCAAACACCGTCGCGCGTCCCACGCCGGCGGCGGTCGCGATGTCGTCCATGGACGTGCCCGCGTAGCCGCGGGTGACGAAGAGACGGGCGGCGGCTTCGACGATCGTCACGCGCGTCGACTGTGCCTGTGCCCTTCGTAGAGGCGACTGATATCGCCGCTTTACAGCGGAACCCTTATTCACTATACTCACAGTCTAACCGTCATACTCTTAGTGTGGCCAAATAACACGTGAGGAGCTCTCCATGGCTGTACGCGCAATCTCCGACGAAGCCGCCGGTCCTGTCGCTCCCGCGAGGCGAGGCCCGCGAACCCAGGTCCCACCGCGACTGGCCGTTCATGCTGCGATGAAGCTCCGCAGTGTCCTGCTCCGCGCGGCGGACCGGGTGCTCCCGTCCGAGCTGGCGATCCTCGAGCACTCTGCGGGGTTCTCCGTCGCATACCTCCTCGGGGCCATGGTCGAGCTGGGCGTCGCCGACGAGCTCGCCTCTGGTCCCAAAACGGCCGACGAGCTGGCCGCCACATTGCACTGTGATGCCGATGCCCTCCATCGTGCCCTGCGCATGGGCGCCGTCCACAACCTGGTGCGCCTCGACCGGTCGGGTCGATTCCACGCTACGCGGCTGACCAGGGCGCTCACCAGTGATGCCCCGTACGCGTCGGATCAGTGGTGCGCGTTCATGGCATCGAAGGCGCACCAGAACGCCTGGGGAGACCTCGCCGCAACGCTGCGCACCGGCGAGCCGGCCTTCAACCGCCAGAACGGCATGTCGTTCTTCTCCTGGTTCGACGCCAATCCGAAGGAGGGCCGCGCCTTCGCCGCCGGGCTGTCGGGTCTGACCCTCTCGGAGGCGTCGGCGATCGCCGCGTCGTACAAGTTCCCGAGCAGCGGGGTCGTCTGCGACATCGCCGGTGGAGTCGGAGCGCTGCTCGGCGAGGTGCTGCGCCGTACGCCGCGGGCGCGAGGCATCCTCGTCGAGGCCCCGTTGGTGCTCGCCGAAGCCTCCACGTACCTCGGTTCGCTCGGCCTCAACGAACGGGTCGAGCTTCAACAGGGCGACATCTTCGGCGACCTTCACGTCAGCGCCGACGTCTATTTGCTGAAATGGATCCTTCACGACTGGGATGATGCCGACTGCGTGCGTGTCCTCGGCAACGTCGCGGCCGCAATGCCGCCTGGCGCCAAGCTGGTGGTGATCGAGGGTATCCAGGAGCGGAACACGGCGCATGGGCGGTTCTCGCCGATCGACCTGCAGATGCTGGTCGTGTCCGAGCGTGGTCGGGAGCGATCCATCCCAGAGATTCAGGAGCTCATGACCAAAGCCGGATTGCGTCCGACGAGCGTGCGTCGCACACCGGCGGACCTGGCATTGCTCGAGGCGGAGAAGGCCTAGGAAGGCGCCTTCGTTGGACGGGCATCGCGCGGCTACGATCGGGATAGGGTGTGAAGTGGTCAGGATTGTCTAGAACGGTCACGTGGCGCCTACACCAAACCGCGCGTCAGCCTGTCGCGACCCCGTGGGGATTCGCAGATGCCGGCCGGAACCCGGCGCATTTGGAGTCGCTGGTCTCCAGAGCTGCCGGGGGCGGTGGGACTTGGATTCCGAGGGACTTAACCAGCTGCTATGAGGCAGTGCCTGCGTCGCACCGCGGACGAGACGTGAATGACCAGGGCATGTCTGCACGAAGCTGCATCCGGGGCATCTCCGTGTTCCGAGCGCGGCCTATAGTACCGGCACGCCGTTACCGTCTCCTCCGAATAGGGACAGACGGCAAGTGGCGCACACGGTGACTCCACCGCCTTCTCCTTGGCAAACGAGTGCGTCGCGGAGTAGACGGTGTCGGCATCGTGCTCGGCGCTCGTCGTTGTCATCGATCGTTATCGCGTGAGTGGTCGCGACTGTCAATGCCATCCTTGATCGCGATGGTGACCAAGAACCCGATGGCGACCGCCACCACCAACAACCACGGCTGAAGGGTCAGTGCGGGTCCCATCATCGTCATTGACTTGCCTCCGAGGGTGGCTCTGTTCGCCCATCAACGGTAGCACAAACGTACCAATGGGTTTGTTAGCAAGTGGCGCTAGCGCCGACAACCCTCGATAGCGTTTTGGGTACCACGGTCGGCAACTTCTCCGGAGGTCAAGCCGGGCCTAACAGCGCCGAACTCTCCAAGAGGAGCGCATGGAAGAAGACCGGTGCAGTTCGCCGCGCATCTGTCGCTGATGCACGTCATATTCCTCAGAGAAAAGCCCCGACTCTCCGTACGCCCCGTCAGGTCAAGAAAATGGCCGGCGCACTTCGATTTGGAAGTCCTCTCGACGTCGGGACATATGCTCGACGGAGCAGAGGGCGGCAATCCTCCCTATCCGTATCCGGAGGCCTCACCGCGTATCTGAGGGTGTCACCTTGGGCGACGCCACCCCCCCGCAGGCTGAGCCAGAAGGTCGGCGGCCTTCGGCCCCCAACTCCCTCGCCTGTAGCTCACGGCGGAGGGATGTCGCTTGAGGATTGGGTCAACGGCTGTCCATGCAGCCTCAACCGCGGCTTCGCCGGTAAAAAGCGTGTTATCGCCTCTCAGAGCGTCTCCGAGAAGCCGAACGTAGGGCGTTACTTCATTGAGTTGCTCATCCATCAAGCAGAATTCGCGCTGCTCGCCAATCAAGCCTTCCCCCCCACCTTTTACCCGTGCAGCGAACGCAATAGCCGGCGAAGGACCCAACCGGAAGCGGAGATAGTTGCACTGGCGTGCCCTTCGCGGTGAATCGGCGAAGAGTTGTTGAGCGGGCGGCTTGAAGTCGACCACGACCTCGGTGGCGGTTGCGGCCAGGCACTTGCCGGCGCGCAGATACCACGGCACCCCATTCCAACGCCAGGAGTTGATGTAGAGCCGAATCGCGCAGTACGTCTCGACGTCCGAGGCCACAGCCACCCCCGACTTTTTCCTATAGCCGGCGTACTGGCCTCGCACGACGTCATCGGGCGTGAGCTGCCGAATCGCGTGCAAGACCTTCGTCTTCTCGTTGCGCAGAGAGTCCGCAGTGGTGTTCACCGGCGGCTCCATAGCGAGGAGCGCGACAACCTGGAAAAGGTGGTTCTCGACAACGTCTCGCAAGCACCCGGTGGTCTCGTAGAAGGCGCCGCGGCCCCGTACACCGAACCTCTCCGCGAGTGTGATTTGCACGCTCGCAATGTGGTCGCGATTCCAGATCGGTTCGAGGAATGCATTTGCGAAACGAAAGTAGAGGATGTTCTCGACCGCGCCCTTGCCGAGGAAATGGTCGATACGGAAGATAGCTTCTTCAGGAAACACCGCCTGGGCAATACGGGTGAGACGCCGAGCTGAGGCGAGGTCCCGGCCGAACGGCTTCTCGACGACGACACGCGCGTTCGTCGCCAACCCCGAATCGCCGAGTTGCGTGATGACATCTCCGAAGAGCAGCGGCGGGATAGCCAGGTAGTGAGTTGGGCGAGAGGCTGCTCCGAGCGCATCTCTGAGTGCTGCAAACGTCTCTCGATTCGCATAATCACCATCGACATATCGCAGTCGCCGCAAGAGACGATCGAACGATGCGCGGTCGTCGATGCCACCTTGGGCGTGCTCGAGGCTGTCCTTTGCCCTGGCTCGAAGTTGCTCCAGACTCCAACCTGAGTGAGCGACGCCGATCACCGGAATGTTCAGTGCTTCTCGCTTGGTCAGTGCGTAGAGGGCGGGGAAGATCTGTTCGTAAGCCAGGTCGCCTGTCGCACCAAAGAAGACGAGTGCATCCGAGGCCGCCTGAGCCGATTCGGGCTTTGCCATCTCAGTCAGTCAGGCGGTGCGTGAACGACTTTCGCAGAGTCATTGTCGAGACGATTCGCTGTGAGTGTGAAGCACGGGGATCGACAAGAACCATCCTGATGGCGACATTCGCTCAGCGGTCCGGATCGAGCGGGTGGCGCGGTGCCACCCGCTCTTGGAGGGAAGGCAGTTGTGCCAGAGCAACCGAGGCGTCCGCTGGTCGTCCATACTTCATCGGGCTCGATGATCGGCGTACGTGATCCTCTCGCGATGTGCGCCTAGAGCTTGATCAGACATTCAGCGGGGCCGCTGCATTGCCAAGCCATCAAGCATCCCATCCACAGCTTTGCTGATCTTTCCCCAGCGGAACGCGTGGGGATCGAGCGCGTAGTGCAAGACGAGTCCGTCACTGATGGCGAGGAGAAGGGCTGCCAAGGCGTTGGGCGGGAAGTCGATGGACATCTCGCCGATAGCGACCGCCTCTTCAACCCATTGTCGGAGCACGCGCTGCCGCTCGGCGACCACCGACGTGATCGCGGCACGGATTGCTGGATACGTCTGCACAGCACCCCAAACATCGGCACGCAACTGGACACGTGCGGGCTCCGCCCCCTGCATGAGCATCGACTCGGTCACCTTGCGAATCCGCTGGACCGGGCCGAGCCGCAGTGTCGCCGGCGCCTCCGCAACGCGGGCGATTGCGGCAGCGTCGTCAGCGATCAGACCGAGGAGGAGTTCCTCCTTTGAGACGAAGTGGCTGTAGAACGCCCCCTTGCTGAGCCCGGCATCGGCACAGACATCATCGACGGTCAGATCGCGATACCCCTCCCGCGCGATGCAGCGCCAAGCAGCGTCGAGCAGCTGCCGGCGGCGCTGCTCGCGGGTGCGTTCGAGCAGTTTTGGCACCCTGGCATGCTAGCACGAAGCAGACCGGACGGTCTCCACGTATCCAGCCGCTCACCACCGTGCGAGCAACCGCATGTAGGGCATAGCCGAGATAGCGCCAGCCAGTCCAAGGGAGTAGGATTTACGATAGCTACTCGAACTGATAAGTCCGTTTGTAAGCGTTGATCGGTAGATTGGCGACGAAGAAGTGACCAGATAGGCATCGGAGATTGGCATGAATCGACACGAGCGTTCTGAAGCCGAACTACGCGATGGGATGGCGTCCGGTACCTCCGGCCCCGAGCCGCCTGACGGTATGACATCTGGCATCGTCGGGCCCGAGCCACCAGACGGTATGGCATCCGGAAAACCTGGACCCGTACCACCCGACGGCATGGCATCCGGAAAACCTGGAACCGAGCCACTTGACGGCATGGCATCCGGCATACCTGGACCTGAGCCGCCCGATGGAATGGGATCTCACATTCCTTCCTTGTCACGCACCGTCCCGTCGCAGCGCAACTAAAGCTATTGGCCCGACGGGTCCCCACCGGTGACCGATAGAAATGACTTCGCCACGCCGCGAGGCACCGGGAGCGCCGCACTCGCCGGTGTGCCGGAGAGCCAGCGCACGATGACGACAGCAGGAGTTGCCGCTCACCCGATCCAGGACGCGACCCTCTCTGTTCGTCCTACGGTGCACCTCATCGACCGGTCCGCGCGGCAACTCCTCGTCGAGCTGCCGGTGAGCGCCTTCACGGTGGTCATGGCAACCGGGGTAATGTCCATTGCCGCCGCTGACGCCGGCCAGCAAGCTCTCGCAGGCGTTCTCAGTTGGTCAGCGGCTGCGGTGCTCGCCTTGATGGTCGGTCTTCACTTGATGCGAGCTCTGCTGCACAGCCAGGTGATCGCCGCTGAACGCAGGCACCCGACAACTGTTTTCGACGCTTTTAGCGTCGTTGCGGCACTCGGGGTCACGGCGCTTGCGCTATCCACGGAACTCAACGGAGGCGAGCTGGTCGCTGTCTGGGCTTGTGCGGTCCTCATCTGGATAGTCGTTGTCGCGGCGACGCTTGGCGCTCTCGTCCGTTACGGGAGATTCGGACTTATCCATTTCACTTCGGGCCGCTGGTTGCTGGGAGTGGTCTCGATCGAGTCGATCGCCGTGCTCGGTGCCACTACCTCGACCGACCTGCATAGCCGTGCACTCTCGGTCATCGCGGTCATTGCATGGGCAGGAGGTGTCGTGGCCTACCCGGCGCTCGCGCTGCCCATCGTCGTCCGGCTGCACCGACGCGGCTGGCATGCCGTCGATCTCACGCCGGATCACTGGATTCTCATGGGCGCGCTCGCGATCTGCACGGTGGCTGCCGCCACCCTCGCCACCTCGACAACCGGCACAGCGTCTGTCGGTGGCGAGCGCTGGGTCGTCGCCGCAGCTGCCTGGGCGACGTGGGCTTGCGCCAGTGCTCTCTATCTGGTTCTTGCTGCGGTCACCATTCGCCGCTCGCTTGTTTCGGTTGCTGCCCAGCAATGGAACATCCACTGGTGGGCATCGGTATTTCCCATCGGAATGTACTCGGCCTGCACCTTCACGATCCTTCGTCTGAGTGATCTCAATGCGCAACGAGATCTCGCGGCGGTGACATTTTGGCTAGCGCTCGCAGGCTGGGCCTTGGCGATCTGTCTGAGCGCACGCAAGGTCGCGCGCATATTGCGGGAGGTACGGTGATGGGCAGGGACATATCGCTGGCGATGAGCGCCTCGGCAGAACTCGCTGCGTATCGCCGCGATGGCGCTAGCTGCGTTGCGAGAGACACGGACAACGGCCGCAGAAGCGTGCCTCGCGTATCAGATGACACTTCCTCCTGACCAGCGCGCCTCAGCTCGAACGGATCGCCTCCCCGTCATTGTTGCCGGCCCCCCCCGTGCTGCGCTCGAGTGCGCGGTGGCGATGCTGGCCACATGCGACGCCGCGGCCGGGCTCGCCCTCGAACTCTCACTGGCTTTCGACGAGGCAGACAAGATTGCGGAGTTGACGACTGCAGTCGAGGCAACATCCCATAGCGTCCGCCTTGGCGTTCGAGCGCTGCAACAGCGCAGTTCGGCGGAGCTCCGGCTGCAACTTGCGCATGCCACAGCGCACGCAAGCCACCAGGTAGCGAACGCCCTGAGCGTGCGCGGCGTCGTCCGAGATCCGCTCGAGCGGCGACGTCGCTCGGAGTTTCTGCAGAACCGGTTCCCTCCCCCGTGGCGCGACGTTATCGTCTGTCTCGGCGAGCGCGTGGCGCGGAGCGGTCTTGAAAACCCTGGCGCTGAGCGAGCCGCCGCCGCGGCGGCGCACGACGCCGCAGAACGCATCATGCACGTCTACGAGATGTTTCGATCGATCGGCGCCGCTGACGGCGCGCTCCGTCGGTACGCGCGTATCGCCGCCCTGACATCAATATATGCGGGTTGGTCAGTGTTGGAGGGCAACCAACAGGCGGCGCGTGCGTTGGAACAGCGACATGAAGCGGACTCAGATCGGCACACCCGCCTCAGCTGGTGACGGCGGCGATCGCCTCGCACAAACTGTGCGTGAAGCCTGTGCAGGCAGCCATCAACGCTTGACGAACACGGCGATTGAGTGGGTTACGCCCGAGGGTCGATTCGATAGGGCCATGGAGTCGATGTGGGCACTCGACCTTGACGGCATCGACCCTGATCGAACATGCCGGCCGCCGGAGCCGCACTCTCCCGCCCTAAGGTAACTCCGGTGGCAGGCATCTCAGCACCAGTGTTCATCCTCTGGTTGCACATCGTCGCCGCGTGTATTTGGATTGGCGGTCAGATAACGGTCGCTGTGGTCGTTCCGATGTTGCGCGCTCAGGGCGAGCTGACCCGGAGTGTCGCCAGGCGATATCAAACGATCGCATGGCCGGCGTTCGCGATGCTTATCGTCACCGGCCTGCTGAATGTCGGAAACATCGGCCTGCGCTGGTCGAATCTCCTCGACAGCCCGACTGGACGCACGCTGGCAGTCAAGCTAGCATTCGTGGCGCTGTCGGGTCTCGCGGCAGGTGTGCACGCATTCTTTCAGGCGCCTCACCGTCGACCTGCAGGAGGTTCGGCTCTTGGATCGGCCGTGCTCGGATCCGTCAGTCTGATAGCCGCGCTTCTCGCAGCGCTCTACGGTGTCGCAATTGGACACGCTTGAGTTCATTTGCGGCCCCCACGCAAAAGACGCCCGCAGCGTCGATAGCGAGGAACCAAACCCGGCAATGAGATCCATGCCGACGCCGGGCGTCCCGTCGGCCTGGTTCGGCGGTGTCGCACTGCTGGCGCGCCCGTCGCGGGGGACAGGACTCGAACCTACGACCCCTGGTACCCGAGACCAGTCCTTATTTTCCGATGGATTCGACTTGGAGTGGTTGCGAGGGGAATTGGTAGGAATGACGACTAGAGCAGGAGTGATGGAGTCCTTTGGAATCGCGTGGACGCGGCAACCGCTGCCAGCTTCATGGTCGCATCTTTGATCCATTGAGCACCGAACAATCAATCAACCAACAGTTCGCCATGCGTGCCATCATCGTGGCCCACCCGGTCTCGATACCGAAGGAGATTCTCGATGAGTTCGGAAGCCACTCCACCTATCGTCGATCGGGCCGAGTGGCGTCTTGCCCGCGACGCGATCCTCGACCGTGAAAAGGCGCACACGCGCGAGGGCGATGCGATCGCGGCCGCGCGCCGGCGGCTGCCGATGACCGAAGTACCGCAGGTGACGGTGAGTGGGCCGCGCGGAAACGTCCCGCTGGTTGACACCTTCGAGGGTCGCAAGGTACTCATGGCCTACTTCCACATGTGGCAGGACGGCAAGCCCTTCGATCAGCAATGCCCGGGCTGTACTTTGGCGGTGTGCCACGTGCAGATGCTCGAATACCTCCACGCTCGCGGCGTGACCTTCGCCGTGTTCTCCGAGGGTCCGTATGACGAAAGCGCAGCCTTCTTTGAGTTCATGGGCTACTCATGGCCGTGGTACTCGGCCAAGGACTCCGACCCAGCTCTCGTCGATGGTCGCGAATTCGGGTTCATCGCGTGCTATGTGCGCGACGGCGATCGGGTCTTCGAAACGTACTGGACCGCCGACCGCGGCAACGAAGCGCTGATGACGAGCTATCACGCGCTGGACCTGACCATCTTCGGCCGGCAGGAGCGCTGGGAGGACTCACCAGAGGGCTGGCCCCGCGTCAGGGAAGGTGAAAGTCCATGGCGCCTCAACGGTCGGCCTATCGCGCAGTGGTCGCGTACGAGTGAGCCAGTGACAGATGCCGGCGTACCGCAGCTCTGATCGGTCCTCGTAGCTGGCGGGCGAGGCACAATATCGTTCACGAGTTCGCGCTCGACTTGTATCGGACTTGCCCGCCGCTCCGTAAGCGATGTTACCGGCGAGGTGCGTTGTGAGGTAAGGCGCCGACTCTGAGTCCAGCCATACACGCGCGCAAGCCGGACAAGCACATCTGATGCTGACGACGATTGCGCAAGGTGCACCTCTCGCCCGGATGGGCCCCGAAGGCCAGGGAGCATATGACGCCGCGACTAGCCCCTTCCGGCTAACAATGTCGGCGCTCATGCGCCTGACCTGCCGTAGGTTCAAGCGCAGTGGCACTTTCGACCTGCTACAGTCGCGGCCCTGACTTCTGAGAAGGACTATGAAGATCGGCGGCGTTTCTCCTGAGCGGCCTGCGACGCGCCCCAATTTCGTCCCCGTCGTTCTGGGGATGGCGGCAGTCGACATCGCTATCGTTGTTCTCAGCGCACTGGAGGCGGACAGGCTGCCTCCATGTCGACCATATCCTGGTGAGGGAACGGAATCATCAATCTTCGTCGTGATGATCATCGCGATCCTCGTTGCAACAGCTGCAGTCGTTGCGCTTGCCCGTCAGATGACGCGCTCATGGGTCATCGCAATGGCGATTCTCTGCGTACAGCTCTCGACGGGCGTCGGGTTCGCATTCCTTCCCTTTATCGTTCGGCTCAGTCCTGCAGGGTGTTCTAGCTGAGTGCCGCCTCATTAGGCAAGATGCTCCGGGTTTCGGGATACGTTGGCGGACCCAAGCCTGGGCGAGCGCCCCGACTGCCATGGATACGCGCCTCCTGGTGCCTGGCTCAGTGGGAGCCGTCTGTGAACGCTGGCACCAGGGTTCGACACGATATTTCGCTGCCGTTTCGACCGACCGTCTTCCACGCGTGCAACACCCCGGTATGAGTCGCTTCGAACTTCACCCCGCCGGGTGATGACACGCCACGGGCCGCCCGCCTAGCATCGGAGACGTGTACCTCACGCTGGCGCGATTTCGCGTAGTGATGTGTGCCATCTGCGCAGCCTGTATCGCTGCCTGCGGAGCGCAAGAAGCCGGCAACGTGTCGTCATCGAAAACCACACACTCCCCTGTGCGTACCTCCAGCCCCGCGCCGATGCCCATCATCAGCGGCACCTTGTCGATCACTGGCCAGTTCGTCGTGACGGGCACGTTCACCTCTCATGCCGCCGTCGATCTGGACGGGGTGCAGACTCCGGCGCCCTCGAGCACCACGTGCGCGTCCTTCGCGAACGGGTACGCCCAGCAGCTGCCGCTCGGCGGCACGGGCTTCGACGCGCCGATCGCGAAGACCAACGGGCCCACCGCCGTTTCCGTGTCGGTATCACTCGCAACCGGGTACCTCGGTCCCGGTACGTACGACAGTGGGAACAATCCGTTTCTCTCGGGAACGGCGACGGTTACTGTGACCACCGCGCAAGGCCCCTCGTACTACGTGTTCCATTCGCATGGCAGCGGCACGACGTTGCATGTCACGCCAGACGGATCAGGCTCGGTGCAGCTGACGGGCTGGGTGGACGACGAGACCAGGGGGGGTAACGGGACGGGTCTAGTGACCGGCGTGATGACGTGGACGTGCCGTTGAGTCGCGTGCTGCTCACGGCAATCTCCGCAGTGGCGCTGGCGACAGCCGCGGGCTGTGGACCAGGAGCGCAACCAGACGAGCCGACAGTGCCAGTGGTAGCACACAGCACATTTCGCGGTGAGTTGTCGTTCAGCGGCGAGTTAGCCGTCAGCGGCTCGTTCACGGACACCTTGACCACACGTGGCGAGACCTGCCGCGCATACGTGAGCGGAGTAGCGCCCGCGACGACCCTCTGGGTCGTCCCGACCCCGAGCAACGCCGAACTGGTCGACAGGCACATCGTCACGTACACCGCCGGTGTGGTGACCCCTGCGCGCGGGCTCGGCACACCTCCGGCGCGCGGATACCACGGTCCCGGTGTGTACTCGGGGAGCAACGCAATTGCCGCCGACCTGACCATCGACAACTACTCGTTCATCGGCGACGCGCAAACGTCGGCCACGATCGTCGTGAACTCGAGCGGCGCTGGCTCCATGTCCTTCCGCGGCATGGTGGACACCTTCAGTTCCGCGCGTGAATCCGGAACGGTCACCTGGCGCTGCGCTGGCTAGCAGGCCGCTGCCGCTTTCGCCCCGTCTGTCAGCAAAATCGTCTCCCCCTGCGTGTTACCTAGCATGGCGACGGAGATTGGGATGCCACGGACCGCCTCGAGGGAACTCACGCTGCAGCAGGAAGTGGCCTTTGAGCAGATCGTGTTTGGTCAGCGTCATCGGCTCTTCGTCATCGCGTTGGGCATTCTCCGAGATCGCGGCGAGGCGGAGGACGCGGTCCAGGAAACGCTGATCCGCGCGTGGAGAGCCTGGTTCAGCTCCGCTGGCTACAGCGATCGGTTTGCCTGGGCAGCCCGAATCTGCGTCAATCACTGCATCAGTCGACGGCGTGCGCTGACGCGCCGCGGATTCTTCACGCAACGCGACCTGCCAGCGACTATGCACGCTGCCAGCGTGTCGGCGATCGATCCGGCGATGCTGGACTTGAGCCGGATTTACGCTCGCTTGTCGCTGCGGCAGCGGGCCGCACTCACGCTGACCAAGGGACACGGTTACTCGATCGACGAGTGCGCCGAGCTGATGGGCTGCAGCCCGGGCACAGTCCGCACACACATCGCTCGAGGCCTCACGACACTGCGGGAGGGTATGACCCATGACTGAGCGAATCGACGACCAACTCGCCACGTTCTACACCGACATCTCGCAGCAGCCGCTGACCGCGACGTTGGAGGACATGACGATGAATCGGTTCAAGAAGCGGGCTGCGCGCCGCGTGTTCGCCACGTTCGCGACCGGGACACTCGTCGTGGCCGTTGCCCTTGCCGCGGCGGTCGTGGGGTTAGCGGCACACCTGGGTCGCGTCGCCCCCGGGTCTGCAGCGCCGCACGGGACGAGCGCCCCAGGACCGGCGACGCAGGTGAGTGCGCAGCCAACGCCGTCTGTGCCCGCCACGATGGTGACCTTCACAGGGGCAGTCTCAGGAACCATGCACGTGACCTCGACCGTCTGCTCGCCGGGTCTCCCAGCCGCTTCAGCTCCCCCAGGGCAGCCGGCGCCGGGCCAGGTTCCGGCCAGCATTGAGGCGGACGGCCTGCTCAACGGCGAGCACTACTCCTTGGTGATCAGCCAGGACAACCCGGCCGAACCGGGTGCCGCTACCCCGGGCGATGAAACCACAGCCTCGCTGTTCAAATCGAAACTCGGAGGCTACGGTTTCTACGGCCCGATTGGGGTCGGCGTCACGACGTTCAAGGCTGGGCGCATCGCGATCTTCGAAATTGTATTGACGCCCAATCAAGGCCAAGGAAATGGCGCCGGAGTCGATGCGGTAGGTCAAATCGTGTGCCCTTAGCTGTGGCACGCGCGGGCGCCGGCCTTTCCTCTGGCGACTACGAGGGTGTCGTGCAGGAGGCGGAACAACCCTCTACGCGACCACGCTCAGATGTGTCGCCCCCCGCGATGTCAGTCAACTGCCGGATCCCTACGGACGAAGCCACAGTGGAAACTGTAGGCAGCTTATCGGCGCTGGACTACTACAAACTTTCGTTATGGGCAGCGGCCTCCCGCCTCAACCGAGCCGCGAAGCCGAGCTCAGTAGTGGCTGCGTCGAGAATCGGTTGGAATGGCGGCTAGAGCAAGTGCGATGGAATCCATTGGAATGGCGCGAACCGGCTTATGGACGTGTTCGCTAGCGATGCCCGCTGCCCTTCCCTTTGCGTAACGGCTTTCTACTCGTTGATGGGTCGGCCGAAATTGACGGCATCAAGAACCTCTTCCGGCGCGGTTGACCGGAGCGCGGAGTCGGGCCGAGCAGTTCGATGTCCCGGCGTTGTTGATCTTCCTTCCGGCCGTGCTGCCCTCGAAGTTGATTGGCCGCTCAGTCGCAGAAAACCCTCAGCAAGCTGCCGACGTCAACACGTACCGACCTTGCCAAGCAGGCCAATAAGGTTAAGCGCGAGAAGGGTTAGGTCTTATCCAGCTTCGGCTCTTTCTCTCCAGCGAAGCGCACGGTCCCATTTATCTCATCCCCTTCGCGCAGGCGGCAGACACTGCGGGATCGCGATCAGCGTTCATCTCTGACCACTAGAACCCGTGGTTGCAACGTCTCTCGCCCGGATAGATCCCCAAGGTCAGGGAGTACAAGACGCCGCGACAAGCTCCGCAGCAACGCACTAACTCGCCATGCCCGTTTGTTTCAAATGCGTGCTACTTCGAGACCGGCGTCCCCATTGGGCCGCTGAAACCACGTCCAGGCGCGGATCTTGTCAGGCCTTCGCGTCAGCGAGCGCTTGTCCGGTGAGGTGACTTTCTCGCGAGGAGGTATGCGCATTTCGTCTGTGCCTCAGCATCTGGATACGGACCGCGCGTCAGCCGTGCCTCAATTTTGAACCCGGCCGTCTCGACCGCCGCTGTCAGTGTCTCGAGGGCGAACAATCTGAAGTCCATATCCACGTCAATTCCTAGCATGTCGTCCGTGTGCACCGCCTCATCGCCGTACTCGCCGATGGCGACGGCGATGAGCAATAACCCGTCGGTGACCAAACATCGATGGATCTCGCCGAGCGCGGTCCGAACCTGCTCGTCGCTTGTGAGATGGATGATCGAGTAGAAGGCGACGATGCCGTCGAAGCGTCCGTCAGGAACGTTCAACTCGGTCATCGTGCCTACCTCGAAGGTCATCTCGGGGTGCAGGTGACGACCGATCTCCACCATAGCCGGAGAGAGATCGATGGCGTTGACCTTCAGTCCTTGGCGTACAAGAAACGCGCCGACATGACCGGGACCTGCCCCGAGGTCACAGACCAGCGCCCCGGGTCCATGCTCGGACTGCACCTGCTCCGCAAAAGCGGTCAGCAGCCCGCGGTCGAGCGGTCCATCGAGCTCGCCGTGAACGCGCTGCGTGTAGGCCGCCGCGAGCGCGTCGTAGCTGACTCTGGACGCGCTCCTGGTCCTGACGATTGCGGTCCTGAACTGGACTCTGGCTCATACTCGCACGCTTGGGCGAATTTTTGGTCTTCGTCTGGGTGGCGGCCCTGCTCGCGCGCCTGCTGAAAGGAGTTGACGAGAACGTGACTCTGTATTGTCACATTGGCGGCGACACTAGCACGCCCCCGGCGCTGCAAATGCAGCGCCAGCCTGAGAGCATCGAATAGGGCTCCGCCGCCACGCCACCGCTGCCGCTGTCGTGGCGCTTGTGGCTTACCGGAGGCGAGCGGGTGGAATATCACCACCCGCTCTTGGGAGGGAGGTACTTCACGATAAAAACCAACGCGTCAGTTTTGCGGCATGGTACCATATCCGCATGCCACGCATCTCTGAGGGTGCGCGCCTCGAGCGTCGCCAGCAACTGATTGACGCGGCCTGGAGATGTGCGGGGCGCATGGGTTACAGCGAACTCACCGTCGACGACATCTGCGCGGAGGCGGAGGTGAGCAAGGGAGCTTTCTACGGATACTTCTCGTCCAAACAGCACTTGCTCATTGCGCTCCTCGAGGAAGACGCAGCCGATCTGGACGGGCGATTCGAGCGTTTGGCGCAACGCAACATGTCCCATGTGGAGAGACTTCGTAGCTTCGCCCGCGAGATGTGCGAACGCGGCTCCGACCAATCTCGGGTGCAAGTGCGTTCGGACCTCTGGGCCGCCATCCTCACTGAGCCGGCCATCAGGGAGCGAATGGTGTCAGCGGTCGGCCGCCGCAGAGCGATGTTGCGGGGCTGGATCGAAGGGGCTATCGCCGATGGCGAAATCGCCGACATCCCTGCCAACGCCTTCGCCTCGGTGCTATTGGCGCTCGGCGACGGCCTCACCCTGCACGGCTCGCTCGATCCCTCGGGGTTCCGGTGGAACAACATCGCTCGTGTCCTGGCGGCCATCTTCGCCGGGCTCAGCGGGGACGAGGAGTGACCTCAACCGAATGCCGGATTCACCGTCCGTCGGACCTCCAGCGACGAACGCTCGACTGGGTGCGAGGCTCCCAGGGCGGAATCATCGCGATTGCCCTGGTGGTGGGCGCGGGCGGCGGCCTTGGGGCCATTGTCTTCCGCGGCCTCATCCGCTGGTTCACCATCCTTTTCACCGGCCACAACGACTACAGCGCAGCCGGACAAGCGGTCAATCCAAATGTCCCGTGGCTCGGGATCTACTTCGTGATCCTCGCGCCGGTGGTCGGGGGCCTCATCTACGGTCCCCTTATCCAGCGCTTCGCTCCTGAAGCTCGGGGACACGGCGTCCCCGAGGTCATGCTCGCCGTTGCCGAACGGGGCGGCAAGATCCGTCCTCGGGTGGCCATCGTCAAGTCACTCGCCTCGGCGATCTGCATCGGCGCGGGCGGTTCGGTGGGACGCGAGGGCCCGATCGTGCAGATCGGTTCGGCACTGGGATCCTCGATCGGGCAGTTGCTGCATGTCTCCGAGAATCGGTTGCGCCTGCTCGTCGCCTGCGGGACGGCCGCAGGTATCTCGGCAACGTTCAACGCACCCATTGCGGGCGTCTTCTTCGCGCTCGAGCTCATCCTTCAGGACTTCGCGGTTGATGCCTTCGGCGCCGTCGTGCTCGCCTCGGTGGTCGCGGATGTTATCGGTCGTGCAGCGTTTGGCAACCAGGCGTTTCTCACGCTTCCGGCCTTCCACATTGTCTCCACCTGGGAGTTCGGCCTCTATGCCGTTCTCGGGGTGCTGGGCGGTCTTGCCGGCCTTGCCTTCATACGGGTTCTCTACGGTACTGAGGACCTTCTGGATCGTCTCTGGCACGGTCCCGACTGGTTGCGCCCCGTCGCCGGTGGCGTGCTTCTCGGGCTCCTGCTCCTGGCGCTGCCCGAGCTCTATGGCGTCGGCTATCCAGTGTTGCAAAACGCGGTAGGCGGACAACTCGTTTTCGGCCTGTTGCTGCTCTTGCTCGCGGGCAAGATGCTCGCCACCGGCCTGACGATCGGCATCGGCGGATCGGGCGGTGTCTTCGCACCATCGTTGTTCATGGGCGCGATGCTGGGAACCGCCTTCGGCCTCGTCGCCAACACGCTGTTCCATGGTGCAGTCGCACCAGCCGGTGCGTACGGACTTGTGGGCATGGGGGCGGTGTTCGCGGGTGCGGCACGAGCGCCGATCACGGCCGTGATCATCATCTTCGAGCTCACCGGCGACTACACCATCATCCTGCCGTTGATGGTCGCGATCGTAGCGGCCGCGGGGCTCAGCGGTCTGTTGTCGAAGGACACCATCTACACGCTCAAGTTGCGTCGGCGCGGGATCGACATCCTTCGCTCGCGGAGCGGCAACCTCATGCACGAGCTTCGCGTCAGAGACGCGATGCGGCCAGTACCCGAGCCGGTCGTGGTCACGACGCCCCTGGATGACATGGTCGGCCGGTTCGCGCAGCGCGACGTCACAGCACTCCCGGTAGTGGACGTTGATGGCGGTTACCGCGGTGTCGTCACCGCTGAGGATATCGAGACCGCCTTGGGTAATGACACGTTCGACATCACGGCGGGCGATCTTGCCAACCTGGCAGCGACCGTCGCACCGGACGCGCCCCTCGACACGGTGCTCTCACGGTTCGTTCAGCAGGGGTCATCGGCTCTGCCGGTCATGGAGTCCGATGGTTCCACCGTCGTCGGATGGCTCACCCATCGCGACATTCTCGTTGCTTATCAGGCGCGTATTGAAGTCAACCGAGTTGGTACTCGTGCAACGGAGCCGCATGCGGTGCCACAGAAGTGAGCGACCCGGGAGCTGGCGGCCACCCGCTCGGCTGATCGTGAACGAAATCCATTGAGAGGCAAGGTCGACCAGCCGGAGCCGGCTCAGCCTCGAGTGGCCGCCGCATGACGGTTGTGGTTACCGCAGAGAACCTCACGAAGACGTTTGGATCTCACCGCGGCGTGTCGGGCCTGGAACTCAGTGTGATGGAGGGCGAGATCTTCGGGTTTCTAGGACCGAATGGGGCTGGCAAGTCCACCACGATCCGCCTCCTGACCGGTCTCTCACGCCCGACCTCCGGTGCAGCCAGGCTGTTCGGGCTCGACCCCTTCGCCGACGCTGTCCAAGTCCACCGGCGCATTGGATATCTCCCCGGCGAACTCGCGCTGCATCCCCGTTTGACTGGGCGACAGCACATCGACTTCGCCGCAAAGGTCCGCGGTATGCGGGACCGGAGCTTCCTGGACGATCTGGTGAGTTGGTTTCAGGTCGAGCTCGAGCGGCCCTGTCGGACCCTGTCCAAAGGCAACCGACAGAAGATCGGCATCCTGCTCGCCGTCATGCACGGCCCGAGGCTCGTCGTCCTCGACGAGCCTACGTCGGGCCTCGACCCTCTGATGCAGAACGAGTTCGAACATCTGATGCGCGAGTTGGTGAGCACCGGGACGACCGTGTTCCTCTCGTCCCACGAACTCAATGAAGTGCAACGGGTGGCGACGCGTGTCGCGATCATCAAAGAGGGTCGACTTATGGTCACCGATACGCTGGATGCGCTGCAACGAAGCGCACCGCGCACCATTGAGTTCTTATTCCCGCAGCGTGTCGATCCCAATCGCTTCGCGTCGATCGAGGGGGTACATGTCGTCGCGACGACCGATAGGCGCATCACGCTGGAGCTCCGCAATGACATTGCCCCAGTCCTTCGAGTTGCTGCCGACCTCGATCCACTTGACATCGTCGCTCATCCTGCTGACCTCGATGAACTCTTCCTCAGCTACTACCGTGACCAATCTGAGGAGACGTCAGTCGATGCGCATTGAAACGGCCGTCCTCGATCTTCAACTCCGCAGGAGAGCGCTGCTCAGCTATATCACTGGAGCGGCGCTCTATACATTGGCCGTTGTTGCGATCTATCCGGAGTTCAAGGACTCCGCGGGTCTGAACCAACTCACCAAGAACGGATCGACGATCGCAGCACTGTTCGGGGCAACCGGCTCGCTGACGTCACCGACTGGTTGGCTCGACGCCAACATCTATGCAAATCTGCTTCCTCTCATCATGCTGCTCATCACCGTGGGGTACGGCGCGTCATGCATCGCCGGGCAGAATGAAGATGGAACGCTGTCACTCGCGGCGATCCTTCCGATATCGCGTCGCTCTGTCGTGTCGCAAAAGATCGCCGCCCTGAGCGTCCAAGCGCTTCTGCTGGCGATTGTCACCATGGTATGCGTGATCATCGGGCGAGGCTTCGACCTGACGATCCCGCCGACGAATGTGGCCGCATCAAGCGCTGGGGTCGCCTTGCTCGGGGTCGACTTCGGATTGTGCGCCCTCGCCGTCGGATCGATCACCGGCAGCCGCGGCACGGCGCTCGGCATCACTGCCGCGCTTGCTGCCATCTCGTATCTGGTCAGCTCACTTGCCCCAGTCATCGGGTGGATTCGCCCAGTTCAGTATGCATCGCTGTTCTACTGGTCGGTCGGAAACCACCAACTCGCCAGCGGTCTGAGCCCCGCGTCGGTGATCGTGCTCGTGGCGATCGGGATTGTCTTGGCGGTGGCTGCCGTCGCCGGATTCCGCCGGCTCGATGTGCGTTGATCGGACCACGTCCGCCCGAGGTCGTCTAGGTACTCAGACCGTGGCTGATGTTGGAGAACACATTGTTCACACGATGTCCAACTGTCGTGAGGATGACGATCACGACGACCGCGATGAGGACGAGGATCAGGGCATACTCGACCATGCCTTGCCCACTCTCATCTGATCGATTCCGAATTTCCTCGAAACGATCCAATACGAACTCGCGCCACCGAATAACCTGCGCCTGCATGACATCTCCTCGAGTGATAACTGATGAGATCAGGGTGCAAAAGCGACTTGAAAGTCGGTGAAATGTGCTGTCACAGCTGCTCGTATGGTTTGTTCTTGGTCACGTCACGAGCGCGCTACGCCAGGGGCATCGCGGATGTCTCAGAACGGGTGGATCGATGCTGCGCGATGAAGTCCGCGAGCTGCCCAGGAGTCGATGTCTGCTTTGATGCCAACTTTGAGTGCGCCAAGACCAGTCCGCGCTTGCGAATCGCTGGATCCGCATCATTGCTCAACATGAGGACCGGAATGGACTCCGTACTCCGGCTGCGCTCGGAGCCGCCGCAGTGTCTCGAGGCCATCCATCCCGGGCAGACGATAGTCCATGCAAATAAAGCCCGGCGCGCTGGTGCCGGCTATGTCGAGGCCCTCCTCGCGGTCTCGGGCAACCAGGACCTCGTACCCCGCGACCTCCAGGCGCAGCCGGTACATGTCGGCGACAACCGGGTCGTCATCGATGATGAGGACCTTCAACCGCTATCGGGCCGCCTGTCGCCGCCTCGGCTGTGCCGACCGTTCGTGATCGGCATCGCGGCCCCTGGCGTGATCGACAACGGTCCTGATGGCTGTCACCCCGTTCGTCTCGGCGGCTTGCAAACCAACTCGTCGGTTTTGATATGGTACCACCCAGGGCCACACCGAGTTTCGCGTCACCGGTTGGCAGCCGACCCCGGCCGACCCATGAGAGCAATGACGCAGGTATAGGTGGTGGCGAACGCCAGGCAATTGACCCCATCCGAGGCGATGTCAGCTCGCGGCCAACTGCGCAAGGGCGGCGTGGCACCTACGCACGGTAGAACCGCCAGCTCGAAGGCCCAGATGAGGGAGGCCAGCGCAACCGCATCCGACGCATGACGCGGCGCGCGCCCATGATGCGCCACGGCCCACGCGATACCCCACATCGGTCCGTAGCCGGCGCGCAGCACCTTGCCCATGACACGCGCAGCGTTGCCGCCCACGTGGTAGCCGACGCGCCCGGCCATCCTCTGCACCATCTTCTCCGGGAGGTAGACAGGCCTCGGCCCATCTCCACTCAGGAGCCGCAGCGAAGCGCTCTCCGCGACGGTGGCGAATACGCCGGCGACAGCACCATCTCGCACTCGTGACCGCAGCAACTCCCGTCTCAACCTCATCGTGCGGCGCAGCGAATCATGCTTCCAGCTCCACAGCACACTCGAGAAGGAGGGCATGGACGAACGCTTGCGGAAGGTTGCCGCGCAACTGGCGTTGACGGACGTCATATTCCTCAGTGAACAACCCTGCTGGACCGCACGCCGAGCGTGTGCGTTCGAACCATCGCGTCGCGTCAAGGCGGTGTCCCGCAACGTGATGTCGCAACGACATCATGAAACCGCACAAGAGGAATGCACCCTCAGCATCCCCGAGCGGACGCGCATCATGGCGATAGCGGTAGAGGTACCCATCTTCAACCAGCTCCTCCTCTATGGCACGCAACGAGGCATCGCTCCGCGGATCATCGGGCGGGATCGCCGACCTGACGGTCGCCATGAGCACGGCCGCATCCATGCGCGGATCATCGACCGCGCGACACCACGCGCCATCTTCTCGTACGGCTGTCCTGCCGACCTCCGCGAGGATGGAGTCGGCGAGCGCCGACCACCTCGCCCCCTCCCCTCCCGAATGCGGGGCGATGCGGGCGACCGCGTGCAAGCCGGCCACACATGCCAGCCGGCTGTGCGTCCAGCGGCGAGTCTCGAGTTCCCAGATACCCGCATCGGGCTGCGTCCAGCGCTGCTCGACAATTGAGGCGGCCTCCTCGACAGCCTTCCAGCCATCGATGTCAAGCCGATCTCGTTTGGCGGCATCAGCGAGCAGCAGGAGATTCTCTCCGACCGCGTCGAGTTGAAACTGCTTGTTGACGTGATTGCCGACGATGTCGCTCCCGCCCGGATAGCCGGGCAGAGGCAGATAACGCTGCCCGGGAACGCGCCCCCCATCCACCGTGTACGCGGGTTTCAGGTTGACACCGTCCGCAAGGATGCGCTGGCTTACGAAGGACACGGCGGTGTCCGCCAGGCTCAAAGCGCCCGCACGAAGTGCCGCTTGGCCGGCATAGCACTGGTCGCGTATCCAGGAGAAGCGGTAGTCGTAGCTCGTACCCTGACGCGCTCGCTCGGGGAGCGACGTCGTCGCAGCGGCCACCATCCCCCCCGATGAGCTGGTGAGGCCGCTGAGCACTGCGCACGCTAGGCGCGCGTCACGCGGGGCAACCGAAGACTCCAGCGCCGGGATGCGCTCATGCCAGCTCAACTCCGTACTCGCCCAGGCCTTTCCGGCATCGGGCATATCGTCGGTCGCACCGCGGGCTTCGACCAACAAGATCAGGTCGTGGTAGCTCCCCTCCTCGACAACGATGTCGAGCTCGAGATCCCCATTATTTCCGCGGCGTCGATGGGCGGCCGTGGCGCCTGCCCAGCGTAGTTGTAAATCGTGATGTTCGATAACCCACGTCGTCCCATCGCGACGGATGGCAATCGGCGCGTCGGACCCGAAGTTCGCCATGCTCCGCAGTGAGCATCGGACTCGGGCAATGCCGTTGCACGCGACAATCCTGCGCAGAAGCACCGCGCGGTCAGGCCGGCTGGGAAGGCCGAGCGCCTCGCGACACTCGATCGTCGCGCTGGTCGTGATCCACCGACTCCGCCAGATGAGCGAATCCGGCTCGTAATACCCACCCCAGACATGGGTCTCAGTCGGCGTGACTGAGTACGATCCGTCGCCACCGATCAAGGTGCTGAACAGTGCCGGGTCGTGCCAGCGCGGGAAGCACATCCACGCGAAGTCGCCATGCGGTCCCACAACGACGCCACGCTCGCCGTCTGCCAATACGGCGTACTCGCGCAGGACGACAGGGGCGACAGCATCGTTCGTGGTTCGCGGCGGGGTGTGGCTATGCCGAACCTGGGCGGATCTGACCGACCGCGTCGTCGTCACGACACTCGAAAGCGAAGGGCGTCTTGCTCCTTCAGGACGAGGCCGAGGCCGGGACGGTCGTCATCGGGTCGGAGATTACCCGCCTGGGGTTCCAGCACGCCATCGAACAGCAGATGGTCCACTCGAACGTGGTCGTGGAAGTACTCGATGTGGCGCAGGTTGGGCGGTACGGTGGCCGCATGCACATGAATGGATGGACCGCAGTGCGCTGAGAATGGCGTGTTGAACGCAGCGCTCGTGGCCGCGACACGGAGCCATTCCGTGATCCCGGCGCAACGCCCGGCATCTGCCTGAAGAACGTCGACTGCTCGAGAACCGAGCATTGTCTGAAAGTACTCGAGGGCATATCCGTACTCGCCGGCGCTGACCTCGAGTGGAAGCTCCGACCGGAGTGCGGCAAGGCCCTCACGGTCGTCGGACGTGACCGGCTCCTCGAACCAGGTCACACCGAAGTCCTCGGCATAGATGCGTCCAAGACGCTGTGCCTGCTTGCGGTCATAGGCACCATTGGCGTCGACAAAGAGCTCAACGTCGTCGCCGATGGCGTTGCGTGCGGCACCGACGCGCTGGATATCTTCCTCCCATGAGGATCCTCGGTCCTTGCCAATCTTCATCTTCACGCGCGGGATCCCCTGCTCGACCCACGCGTTCAGCTGGGCGCATAACTCGCGCTCGCTGTAGCTCGTGAACCCACCACTCCCGTAGATGGGGACTGCGTCTCGGACCGGGCCGAACAGACGATGCAATGGAAGTGCCAAACGCTCGCGCCTTGGTGTCCCAGAGCGCGATGTCGATGGCGGCGATCGCCATCGACGCAATGCCCGGCCGCCCAAGGTTGCGTACGCGCCGGACCATTGCTTCCCATGCCGATCCGGTGTCGCGGATGTCAACACCGACGACGACCTCGGCGAGTGTGCCGCGAGCGAGGAGCCCGGTAGCGGGATCGCCTACCGCGTATCCGAGGCCCCTGATCCCGTTGTCGAGCAACGGTTGGACCACCACAAGCGTGGTCTTGTCCCATTGCAGCGTGCCGTCCGCTTCGGGCTGCTCAGTCGGCACCGTGTAAACGCGAACGTCGACCGACTGTACGGCGAGGCCGTCCTCGCCTCTCCGCGACGCCCCGAGCGCAAGATGCTGCTCCATGCCAACCCGGCTCGTCCGTCGTCGGGGTCATGACGCCGCGAGACGCCACGCGCCCAAGACCGCAGCTGCTGGTCCCCACCGCAGCCCCCATCGCGATGCTGCGGTGGGTGCTCAGCCAGAGTTGCACACTCCGCGTCTTCGAGCGGTCGTCAAAGATGCCATGCGTTGCGGCAAGTTGCGGCTGCGCGGTATACAGGTTGTCTGGCCGTCCGGGCGATACTGGAACATCCGGCATCTGCTGTGACTTGAATCCAGTCCGCGCCAGATATCGGTCCGCAATTCCCGGGCGCAATCTTGTTGGCGTGGATGACCGCCGAGGCAGTTCCTCCGCAGAAGACCTCGCGCCGGCGGTGATGCGCCGCCCAGTAGATGGCTTCTGCAGGCACCTCCGGCTGATAGATCGGCGGCACCGGCATCGGATGCTTCGGCAGTTTCGTACGACACCATCCGAACTGCGGTGTGTTGACGGCCGGCAGCTGCACCATCGAGATCCAGACCCGGCTCTTGTTATGCAGCAACTCCGTGCGGACGCTGTCGGTGAATCCACGGATGGCGAATTTGGCGCCACAGTACGCAGACTGCAGAGGAATCGCCCGATACGCGAGCGCAGACCCAACCTGGACGACGGTCCCGTGATCGCGGGGCAACATTCGATGCAAGGCTGACATCGTGCCGTGCACGGTACCGAGATACGTCACTTCGGTAGCGCGACGGTACTCATCCGGGCTCACGTCCGCAAATTGGGCGAAGACCGTCGCCATCGCGTCGTTGACCCACACGTCGATCGGCCCGAATGCCGCTTCGACCTCCTCGGCCGCGACCTCGACCGCTTCAGCGTCGGCAACGTCGGTCGGAATCACGAGGGCGCGTCCGCCCAGGCATTCGACCTCCGCCGCCGTGTCCTTGAGGCTTGTCTCGCCGCGAGCCAGCAACGCGACTCGCGCTCCGCGGCGCGCGAACGCGTGAGCAACGGCCCGTCCAACGCCCGCCGAAGCACCCGTGACCACCACGGTTTCCTGATTCACCTGCGACATCATCAACTCCTTACTGCGCTTGAGTATTCGGGAAGAGTGCGTGCACCGCGAGGATCAACCTTGCGCAGTGCGAGCCGCTCAGCCAGACGTGATGCGAGCGCCATGATGGTGAGAGCCGGATTGGCACTCCCCTGCGTTGGGCACACACTGCCGTCACAAATGAAGAGATTCGGCAAGGCCCACGTCTGCTGCTCACTCGACACCACACTGGTTTCCGGACGCGAACCCATCCGGCAGCCGCCGATGAGGTGGGCGAAGCGTTGGATGGTGAGCACGTCCTGCGCGCCCGACGCCTCCACGATCTCGCGAATCACTCTTGCCGAGAATGCCATGTTGGCTTTGTCGTTCTCGCAGAGCGTGTAGTCGAACCGGGCGATCGGCAGCCCGAACTGATCGCGTTCGTCGGCCAGCGTCACGCGGTTGTCCGGTTGCGGGAGCAGCTCATTGAGCACGCCGAGGGTTGCCCAGTGATTGTAGTCACGCATGTACTCACGGAGTGCGCGTCCCCAATGACCCTCGGCGAGGACATGCTCAGCCCATCCGATCGGGAGTGGCGACACCGTTTGAATGCTGAAGCCGCGCGCAAATCCGCGCGCTGCGTCAGTTTCATAGAACGCCTCCGATGACACCTCAGGTGGAGGAGCCTTGTACATGCGGACTTCGTCAGGGAATCGACCTGCGGTCTGCGTGGCGCCCTGCACCATCACGTAGCGACCAACCTGGTCCTCGTTGTTGCACAGTCCATGCTGAAAGCTCGACGTTGACGAGTTAAGGAGCAAACGGGGTGATTCGATCGAGTACCCGCAGACCGCCACGACTCGCGCGCGCTGCATCCGCTCCACACCCTCTCGCTCATGGACGTAGCTCACACCGAGTACGCGTTGCCCCGACGGATCCAGCTCGACGCGGACCGCCATGCAGTTCGCACGCACCTCGACGTCATGTGCGAGCGCATCGGGCAGATGGGTGACAAATGGACTCGCCTTCGCGTTCACCTTGCAGCCCTGCAGACAGAAGCCGCGATAGATGCAGTGAGGACGATTGCCGAACGTGCCGTTGACGATACCGACCGGACCGACGCGCATCTCAATGCCGCAGGCGATGGCGCCCTTCCAGATCAGGGAGGCCGCCCCGCTGACGGGATGCGGCGAGAACGGGTAGCTGTGTGGATCGCCCCAAGGCCAGTTCTGGCCGGCAACCGGGAGTTCACGCTCAACTTGAGCGTAGTGGCCGCGTAGATCAGCGTAGGCAATCGGCCAGTCCGCACCGACACCGTCGCGTCGCCTGGTCTCGAAGTCGGATGGGTGAAAACGCGGTGTGTAACCGGCGTAATGGACCATCGACCCACCGACACCGCGGCCACTGTTGTTCTTGCCCAATTCGATGGGATCGGCGCCGCCGATGATCCGCTGCTGAGTTCCAGTAGAGATCATGTGAACCGGCTTCGTCGCTGACCCAGTCCTCATCGGGATGCCAGAACGGGCCGGCCTCGAGGATGACGATGCGC
This sequence comes from Candidatus Dormiibacterota bacterium, assembly GCA_963757475.1. Classification (GTDB taxonomy): domain Bacteria; phylum Chloroflexota; class Dormibacteria; order Aeolococcales; family Aeolococcaceae; genus Palsa-851. The sequence goes on along the minus strand of CAVWRW010000001.1, from coordinate 25,777 downwards.
CATCCGTGCCGGGCCAGGCGCTGGGCGAGCACGGACCCACCTGCGCCAGCCCCGACGATGCAGAGATCGACCTCATCGTCATCGCGATAGCGGCGCATCGTTGCCTCACCCGGCAGGTTGCGTCGATGGACATCCAAGAGGAGCCGTGAGTTGTTCGCGATTGGACCGCGCGATCCTTTCAAGATGTTGGCGTCGATCAAGGCTCTTCTCGTGCGAAGCCGACCGGATCCTCGTCTGTAGCCCCTGGTCGTTCGTACGGTTCTCGTACCGCCAAAGACCCGAGCCGCATATATCCACGGGGATACGCCGGACCGCCGAAACCGATTTCGTTCCAAGCCCAGGGGTGTGAGTAGAACGCCGCGAGGATGGCGCGCATGCAGACGGAAAACGCCCGCTTGACGTTGACCGAGGCCCAGACCCCACCCTGGAGCAGCCCTTTCGCGAATTCGCCAACCACGGCCTCACGAGCCGAATCGTCCAGCTGGGCAAAGCTCGACTGCGCATAGCGACGGTCGGCGATCTCATCGAGTCCTTGCAGCACTCGGTGCCAGGTCTCGCGGTCGTCGGGCATGCCGGCATATTGGTAGCCGTCGAGGCGCCCCGACTCGAGCTTCTGATCCACGAGTTCTGCGACCGGGACGCGCGGATCGCCGTCCTGGGCTGTCACCACGTCGCAAAATGCTCGAAGCGTCGGCTCTTCCTCGGAACGAAAGAAGCGCAATGCACGAGTCGCGCTGCGCATGCGCTCATCGACGACCCTGCGCGTCGCCGCATCCCATGACTCGACAGCGTCGAAGACGTCGTAGTCCGGGTAGCGTCCGATCATCTGCGGCGTCGTCCCCCAGCGCTGGGTCGGCAACCACGACTTATCTGGTGGCTGCCGATCAGGGCGATGGTTGGGAAGGTGATCCGGGCGTGACAGGTCCGGCATCGTCAGCGTTCGCGCCGAAGCACGGCGGCGAGCAGGCCCATTCCACCCACGATGGTCATGAGGCCGGGGGCCATGATCGGCGGCCCCATCGGGACGTTATAGGAGGCGAGTCGCCACCCGCCCGGTTTCCTCGCGACGCCGCGGGCGTGGTAATACTCCCCCAGCGCGCCGTTGAGCGTGTACAAGCCTGCGGCCAGAGGCAACCACGTCTTGGCCCACTTCTCGCTGAACACCCCGCCGATTCCGGCGATCACCACCGGTGGAGTCACCACGATCGGGCTCCACATCATCTTGTTGCCGAAGCTCGCTTTGTAGTGCTCGAAATACACCTCAGCGGTCGTCACCAGCGCGCCCACCGCCGTCAACGCACAGAGCGAGCGCTCGAAACGCCCGTGCTCGACATTGCTTACCATTCGGTCGATGAGGTGCGTCGACCGGGTGGCACGGGTGGGGTACTTCACGCCTATCGACCGGGCACGAACTCGTCGACCTTCTCACGCATTGCGTTGACAACCCCCGCGAGACCCGCGGACGGCTCAGCGACGAAGGACTTGGTGAAGTCTTCAGCCTGCTTGAAGGTGATATGGGGTGGCAGCGGAGGCTCCTCAGGGTCGGTCATCGCGTCGATGACGAATGGCCGGTCCGCGGAGAACGCCTGCGCCATCGCATCATCAATCTGCGACGCACGATCGACTTTGACGCTGCCGAGTCCGATGAGACGCGCATATTCGTGAAACGGCATATACGGCAGTTGCTGCGATGCATCGAAACGTGGATCGCCTTCCATCACACGCTGCTCCCACGTGACCTGGTTGAGGTCCTCGTTGTTGAGCACAAGGATCACCATGCGCGGGTCCTTCCAGGTGTGGAAGTATTTGGCTGCGGTGAGCAGCTCGGCCATGCCGCCCATCTGCATGGCACCGTCGCCGATGGTTCCCACGGCCACGCGATCCGGGTAGGCAAACTTCGCGGCTATGGTGTACGGCACCCCCGGCACCATGGTGGCGAGATTTCCGGACAACGTCGCCTTCATGCCTCGCCGGATGCGGACGTAGCGTGCATACCAGTTTGCGGCTGACCCGGAATCACTCGTGACGACGGCGTTGTCAGGGAGATGGCGCGACAGTGCCGCAAACAGAGCCTGGGGACGCACGCGGCCACCTTCACGGTCCTCCGGTTGGCCGCGGTCTTCCATCAAGCGCCACCAGTCAGCGACGTTCTTGACGATGGTCTCCTGGAAGGACCGATCCTGGTTGCGGCGCAAGTGCGGGAGCAGCTCTTTGAGCGTCGCTTTGCTGTCGCCCAGAAGGTTGACTTCCATGGGGTAGCGCAGGCTGAGCATGCGAGCCGAACGGTCAATCTGCACGCCTCGTGCCTGGCCGATCGGGGGCAGGAAGTTGGCGTAGGGAAACGAACTTCCAACGACAAGCAGCGTGTCGGCATCCCGCATCATCTCCCAGCTCGGCTTCGTCCCCAGGAGGCCGATGGAATTGGTGCAGTACGGAATGTCGTCAGGCACGGCAGCCTTGCCGAGCAGGGCTTTGGCTATCCCCGCGCCCAGCAGATCGGCAATCGCGAGGACCTCGTCGGTTGAGTCCAGCGCGCCGGCCCCGACCAGCATGGCGATCTTCTTGCCGGAGTTGAGCACCTCGGCAGCCTTGTGAAGGTCTTCCTCCGCAGGTAACCCACGGTCGCGGACGTATCCCACGCCGGTGTGCACCGACTTGATCGACTGCGGCTGCGCGACGGCCTTCATGTCCTGAACGTCACCGGGGATGATCACCGCAGTGACGGTCCTCTCCGCCGCTGCGATCCGGAACGCGCGGTCGATACAGTGGTGCAGGGCGGAAGGCACATTGACCTGCTGCACATATGCGCTCGCGACGTCCTTGTATAGGCTGAGGAGATCGACCTCCTGTTGCTGATCGCCGCCCATCACACTGGCAAAGGTCTGTCCCATGATCGCGACCACCGGCTGATGGTCGAGTTTGGCGTCATACAGACCGTTCAGCAGGTGGATCGCTCCCGGGCCCGACGTGGCCATGCAGACGCCGAGCTCACCGGTGAATTTGGCATGAGCACATGCCATGAAGGCGGCCATCTCCTCATGACGGGTCTGAATGAACTCCGGCCTGTTTCCCGCTCGTTGGAGTGCGCCGAGAATGCCGTTGATGCCATCGCCTGGGTACCCGTAGATGCGGCTGACTCCCCAGGCTCCTAGACGTCGTACCAAGTCATCACCAACGGTATCCGCCATGGTGTTTCTCCCGGTTGCAGGCCGGATCGCTGATCTTTACCCCTAAGGAATCCGCAACCGACCAGTCAGTGTTTTAGGTCCCCTAATGATGCTCTGCGTGTACCGAATAGTGTAGCGCCGACTATCACGTTCCCAGGACGGTGAACAGTCCCTCCAGGCCTGTCCACTCATTGGATGACCGGATGGCTTCGATCGCTTGACCCTCATTGCTCGTCGAGCAAATATCCGTCAAAGTGGCGCGAGGGCGTCAAACGCGGCGCCAGAGATGGGGCGGATTTGAAGGGGAATCCGGGGTGCACATTGATCTCTACATAGCGCTGGCCGGCCTCATCGTGGGCTGCGCTGTCGGCCTCACTGGCATGGGGGGCGGCGCGTTGATGACCCCGGTGCTGGTCCTCTTGTTTCACGTGCAGCCCGTGGCAGCGGTGGCTAGCGACCTGGTCGCCTCCCTCGTCATGAAACCCATTGGCGCAGCCGTTCATGCAGGGCGGGGCACCGTCCAATGGGGACTCGTTGCGTGGCTCGCCCTTGCCTCGGTGCCGTCAGCCTTCCTCGGTGTGATCTTTCTTAAATGGGTCGGCGACGGCACACGCATTCAGAGCATTGTCAGCCTCACGCTCGGCGGTGTTCTTCTCGTGGCCGTCGCAGCCCTGGGGGTGAAGATGGTCCTCGACCACCGAAGCCCGAAAGCTCCCGACGTTGAAGCCAGACTGACCATTAAGAAAGCTCCGACCCTGGCAATCGGAGCGTCGATTGGGTTCATCGTCGGGATCACGTCGGTCGGCTCCGGGACCCTGGTGATCATCTTGTTGCTTTTTCTGTATCCACGGTTGCGCGGCTCACAGATGGTCGGCACCGACCTTGCTCAGGCGATCCCGATGGTGGGGTCCGCTGCGCTCGCTCACATCCTGTTTGGCGACTTCGCGATCGGGCTCACCGCGTCGATCCTGATTGGCAGCATTCCGGGCGTCCTCATCGGGTCCACCGTCTCCTCGTACGCGCCGACGCTCTTCCTGAGGTCAGTGTTGGGCGCGGTGTTGCTCGTCTCCGGATTGAAGCTGTTGACCGTGCCGACGCCGGTCCTCGGACTGGTCCTCGGTCTCAGCGCGATCGCTCTGCTTGGTGCGTGGGCGGCAGTACGTCTGCGCGACCGATCGCACCGCACGGTCCTCGACTTAACGTCAAGGAAGGTTGGCGCGACCATGGAACGCGCGACCGAGGGCGAGGAGGCCGCCTAAGTCGGGGTCGCGAGCATCGCTCGCAACCTGGGACTGTCGCGCATCGCTCCCGACCGTGGCAATATTTGGCGCGAGCGTTCGGTTGAGCTACGGGAGGACACACGGATGGTCCAGGACGTGAACCTCGTCGGGAGCCGCGTCAGTGCAATGCACCTGACGTACGACTGCCTCGGATGCGGGGGTGCAATTGCCGTCTCAATAACGGACGGTAAGGACGCGGATAGAAATCGGTGCCTCATACAGCGGCCCGCGGAGTGCCCCGAATGCGGAGAACCAATCGCGATCGGACTCCTCGCGAAGCCGCTTCACAGTGGTTCTGTGGAACTTCGGTGAGTTTCAGTCAACTCCCGGGGTAACGATCACCAGCGTGGATCAGGAACCGAGACCCTTGCTGATATTTGAGAACACATTGTTGACCTGCTTCCCTACAGTCGTCAGCACGACGATGACGACTATGGCGATCAGCACAAGGACGAGCGCGTATTCGACCATGCCCTGGCCGTTTTGGGCTTGGAGATGCGTTTTGAGCTGGTTGAGAGCAACCTCACGACAACGAATGTAGCCGCACTGCATGATCTTCTCCGCTGGAGCTGAGTAACTCGCCACAGGATGCGCCGTGCACATGAACCCCACCTGAAAAGGACGACACAGTCCATCTCACGTTCTTCGGCGGCGCGGTGACAGGAAGGTGACGGGGCGTCCGTTCGGTCCCCGGGAACGCGCGAGGCCTCGCCACCAGACCCCGGGACGCGATACCTTCCGGTTATGCGAGTACTCATGGTGGAGGACGATGTCATCCTGGCCAAGGAGGTCAGCCGTGGCTTGGTCGAATACGGAATTGGTGTCGACACGGTCGAGAACGGCGTCGACGCCATCGTGGCTGCAACGACGGCCGCTTTCGACGTCGTGATCATTGACGTGATGCTGCCGCCGACAATGGACGGGTTCGCGGTCTGCCGGGAGCTGCGACATCGGAAGATTGGCGCCGGCATCATGATGCTGACCGGGCGTGACGCCATTCGAGATCGTGTCATTGGGCTCGAGGCGGGTGCTGACGACTACCTCGTCAAGCCCTTCGCGTTCCAGGAACTGCTCGCTCGCATTCGGGCGCTCGTCCGGCGAAACCTGCCGGATCGTGGCGCCGTACTGCGCGCAGGAAACATCGCAATCGACACTCGAGCCCACATCGTGAGGGTGACCGAGCGGCCACTCCCCTTGACGAGCAAGGAGTACTCCATCCTGGAACTGTTCGTGCACCACATCGGCCAGCTGATGAGCTCGGTGCAGGTGCACGACCACACCTGGAGCTACGACTACTCTTCTCGGTCGAACCTCGTCCAGGTGTACATCGCGCGTCTGCGGCGCAAATTGGAGTCGGCAGGGGCTGACCACAACATCGTGACCACGCGAGGAAGCGGCTACCGCCTCGAGCCCCTCCCGCGCAATGGGTAACGCCTCGACGACCGCGCCACGGTCGGCAACTCCCCCACGCCGGACCAAACGCTGGGCACGGCATCTGCTGAGTCGACCGCAACAGCTTACTGGGGCTGGACAGATCGCGGCCGTCTTCACGGTCTGCATCGCGGGCCTGGCCCTGGTGCTCATCGGAGAAACTGCCGTGCTTCCGGGTGTGACCCTTGGGAGCTATGCACTGTTAGCGGTGCTCGTCGGAACGTGGACACTCCCGACGCCCTGGGCGACGACTGTGGCCGCGGCAGCGTTGGCCGTCATCATCGCGGCGGTCGTGGATGGTGCCGTCGATCGCGTGACCGGGGGATTCCAGTTCACCGCGGTTGTGATCGTTGCGGTTGTCGGACGCCTCGCTGTCATCGCCCTGCAACGCTCAGAGCATAGGCGGAGCGAGCTTCATGGACGGTTGCTCGACATCGAGCGCCAGCGGGCTGACGAGACCGCCGCTCAGCTGGCTCAGAACCAACAACTGAGTGCCGAGCTCAGTGAAGCCGTCGAAGCTCTCGGCGCCCAGGCGAATGAACTCCGCCGCCTCAACTCGCGTCTTGTGGACTTCACGGCCGACGCCGCTCACGAGTTGCGTGCCCCGCTGGCGATCATGCGCACTGTTGCAGATCGAGCCCTGGACCGACCGCGGCGCGCCGCTGAGTACCACGAGAGCCTGACCATTCTGCAGCGCGAAGTCATTCGCCTCAGCGAGCTGGCGAACGCCTTGCTCATTCTGGCTCGCGCGGACGAGGGACACCTCGCCATTCAGCGGGAACCCGTCGACGTCGCGGACCTTCTTGCCGATGTTGCCGCCCGATGGCAGGCCGTCGTCGAAACGCGAAACCTCAACCTCGAGTTGGAGCTGCCCGACCAAGGGATGGTCCAGGGCGATCCGATGCTCCTGGCTCGGCTCCTCGACAACCTCATGGACAATGCGTGCCGGTACACACCAAACAGAGGCTCGATCTGGCTGGCAGCTGAAGCCGATGACGCCGGCTGGCACCTGACTATGTCGAACTCAGGCGTCGGCATCGCTCCGGAGTTACGCGACGAGATCTTCGAGCGCTTCAAGCGAGGTGACCCGTCGAGAACGCGCGAAACCGGCGGCGCAGGACTTGGCCTGGCGCTCTGCCAGACGATCGCCCGTTTACACGGAGGCGTGGTGCGGCTCGATCAGCCTTCGCTCCATGTCACGAGGTTCACACTCGATCTGCCCTGACCGGAGCAGTTGTTACACACGCTTAATGTGGCGTTCAGGTTGGGGTCCGATCATATGTTCTCGTCGCTTCGTGCGACGAGCCGTGGCGACCATGGTCCGGGTGCTTTGGATCGGCCTAGGAAACGCGCGAGACCGGGGGCCAAGAAGATGAGGAAGGTGTCGTTGGGTCGTGGATGTGACGGCTGGCGTCGGCGTGGGGCCGAGGCGGTCTATCGGTTGGTAATTCTCCCCGAGCGGGTGGCATCTGCCACCCGCTTTCTTGTATTCGGAGAGGGGTCTTGATGGCGATCAGCCTACGAGGAACGCGGGTGAGCCGGGTCGCCGTCGTCTGTGGATTGGCGGTCGCGTTTGCAACCGCTGGACTCGGCGCCTCGGTAGCGCAGGCGAGCGCGCCTCCTCCGACCGGCTGCAAGCCGACTGCGTGCACGCCGGGCGCAACCGTCGGTCTCACCAACGGCCAGGGCAAAGCCCATCCCCGCCGCGGCGGCTCTCTATGGTTGGGGGGCCGCAACCATGCCCGACGGCTCCGTTCTGGTTGGTGACTACTGGAACTACCGGATCGTCCACTAAAACGCCGACGGCACACCGGCCACCCCGTTCGTCTTCAGCCAAAGCAAGTTCGGGTTTGGACCTGACACCAACCAGGCTCCTTCGGCATCTGTGTCGGGCGATTCGGGTGTTTGACGCGAGGGGCTATCACCTAGTGGCCGACGACCAACTGCCCGCGTCTTGAAAGGGAACGCCCGTCGCGGAGCAGGGAGCACCCGCGACGGCCCAAAAAAGGGGGGGCTAAGTCTGACCGACTACGAGACAGTCCACTCGCTCACACGATCGTTGTTCTGCTCGACGACGTAGAGCTTGCCGTCCGGTCCGAAGGCGAGGCCCTGAGGTGTACGCAGCTTGCCGAGTGTTGACCCCGCACCGCCAAAGGTGCTGACCAGCGTGCCACTACGCGTGTACTGGGCGACCGTGTTCGACGAGCTCAACGCGATGTAGAGATATCCGGCATCACCGGCGATCCCGAACGCACCACCGGTTGCGCTCACCGTGAACTTGGAGAGCTGCACGCCTGCTGCCGAGAAGTGGTAAACGGCTCCGGTCGCCGCGACGTCCGTCCAGATTGAACCGTCACTGTCAACCCATATTCCCCTAAGGAAGCCGAGCTTGCTGCCGATGGTCGCGATCGTGGCGCCCGAGCTGCTGAAGACGACCACGTTCTGACCGTTGCTATTGGCTGCGTACACGTCGCCGGTAGCTCCACATGCAACCCCGTACGGATCCGCCAGCCCGATGCCGGCCCACACCTCGTGACCCGATGTGCTCCAGGCGACGACCTCGTTGGAGTCCGTGTTGGCGACGATGATGTCGCCGTTCATGGGATCGAAGCACATGAGCCGTGGGTAGTTGAAAGTGTTCGGTGTCTCTCCGCGCATCCCCCACGCGAGCGAGAACTTGTAGACACCGCCGACGAGCGTGAACTTCTCCATGCGCTCGTTGTATGTATCGGTCACGAAGAGATCACCCGCGGCGTCGAATGCATCGCCGCGAGGTCCGTTGAAGCCGCCGGTTGGCGGTGGACCGGGAGGCGTCGGCACCTCACTGAGCAGAGTCCCCCTCTCACTGAAGACTTGGGCCCGGAAGTCGCCAAGGTCGCTGACCCAGACATCGTGATTGCCGTCAACCGCGATATCCCGAGCGCCGTCCTCGAACTGGCCGGGCCCCGTGCCGCAGTCACTGCCGGTCGAGCCAACACCGTTGAAGTTGGTGATGAACGCACCGAAGCTGGGACTCGAGGGATCCGCATTGAATTCCTGCACGAGGCAGCCCTGGCCGTTGCTGACGAAGGCGACGTTGTTGGTGGTGTCGATCGCCAGGCCGCGCATGTCGAACGTGGTCGACACGCCGCCCGGCGGGAGGATCGTCTTGATCGGCTTGCTGCCGGTCAGGCCGTTCGGGTAAATGTCAATGCGGTGGTGGCCCTGGTCGGCGATCCAGACGTTGCCAGCGCTGTCGAACGCGAGGCTGCGCGGCTGGATGAATTGGTTCGGCGCCGGCGGTGAGATGAACTGCGCCGCGGTGCTGGGGTTGCGGGGATCGAGAATCACCATGCTCTTCCCCCACTGGTTGGAGATGTAGAGCTTCTCGTTGACCGGGTTGACCGCGCACTGCGACGGATAGGTGAAGTTCACCAGGTGGACGGCCTTGTTGCTGCCCCAGCTGGTGATGAAGGTGCCCGTCGGGGTGTACTCGTTGACGTTGTAGAGGCTGCCCTCGGTCATGAACACGTCGCCGCGGCCGGGACCGGTGCTGTTGTCGACGCACAGCCCGAAGGGAGCCTGGTTGGTACCAGCGCCGAAGCCGGCCTTGCCGGCGAATACGAACGGCGTCGCGGGCGTCCCGTTGGCGTTGTAGTGGACGATCCGGAGGTTCCAGTAGTCGCCGATGAGGATGGAACCGTCCGGCATGGTGGCAGCGCCCCAGGCGTAGACCTGCGCGGTTGCGCTGCCACCGATTGTCGTGACCGGTGTGGCCGCTAGCGTGGCCGCCTGCGCTCCTACGGAGCTGACAAGAGCCGCCGATGCGGTTACCGAAAGCGCTATGGCTGTGCGTCGAGCCGTGCCCCTAGTGCGGAACACCATAGGAACCACCCCCTTGATCTGGATCGCGTCCGGATCTCCCCTACGGTTTCGTGCACGTGGCAGGCGCCGCTGCAGTAAATGATACCGAATCCTCCTCGGTGTTGCACGCCGCCTTCCACCGGCACGCCGACGATGACCACTTTCATCCATTACGCGTCTGAACCACGCGTGCCGTTCTTCCGCCGCGTGACCCATGAGCACATGGAGGTTGCGGCACCGTTTGACAGCAACGGCAGGCTGGACCCGGATACATCTTGGGGAGGCGACGCGTTTGCAGCGAATACCCTCCGGCTGATACGATCCGTGGCCGGGGAGAATCAGCTGGACATGAGCCGTGGCTCGAGGGGGACAGATGATTCAAGGAAGGCCGTCTGGCCATACATTTGGGTTGCGCTCGCGCGTTGGGATGGTGCTCGGCGCAGCCATCGTCATTCCGGGGTTGATTGCGGCGCTGCCCGTCAGCGCGGCGCCCGCGCCCGATCCCACTGTGACTGCCGCGTATTCGTCGACCATCGGCGGCCCGGGTCATGCCGAGATGTATCCGTCAGGCATGGAGATTGCCCCCAACGGTAACCTCGTCGTTGCCGACACAGGCAACAATCAGGTCGCCGAGTACACCCCAACAGGCGCGCTCGTCTGGCGCGTTGGATCGGAAGGGAGCGGGGCCGCCTGCGGTGCGAATCCAGCGACCTTCCCGCAGTTCGAGCAGCCCCGTGACGTCGGAGTCGAACTCGTCCGGCAACGTCTACGTCGCTGACAACGGCAATGGCCGCATCCTGAAGCTCAGCGGCACGACGGGCAAGTGCATGATCAAGCCGTTCAAGTTGCCCGGCGGCGGAGCACCGATTGGCGTCACGGTGAGCACCACGCCAGCAGGGCAACTCGTCTACGTTGCCAATGGCACCAAGAGCCAGATTGTCGTGTTCAGCACTTCGGGTGCGGTTGTACGGACGATCTCGTCGCAGGGTGCCTGTACGCTCAATAGGATGCGCGACGCGGCGGCCGATGCATCAGGGAACGTCTACGTAGCTAACTACGAAAGCAACAACGTTCTCGAGTTCAACTCCAGCGGTACCTGCGTGCGGGCCTGGGGGACCAAGGGCAAGAAGGCAACCACGGGCGTGTGCGGCGGGAACGCCGGCGGAACATTCAAGAACCCGTACGGCGTCGCGATCGGCACGGATCCCTTTATCAACGCGGGCAAGCCGGGGGAGGCCATCTACATCGCTGATTCGAACGACGACTGCATCCAGGAGTTCACGCCAACGGGTATGTTCGTCGCGGATTTCGGGTCTCCGGGTAGCGACGCCCAGACGGGCACGTTTACCCAGCTTCGCCGTGTGGCCGTCGACAGCCACGGCAACGTGTGGGGCGCCGACCTCTGGGGCAACCGCCTCGTTGAGTTCACACGCTCGTCCAGTGGCTATACCTACAGCCAGACCGTCCCGAACCCGATCGTTCCGCCGGGAGACACCGACACATCGGTGTTCAATCAGGTGCGTGGCATCGCGTTCGACGCGTCGGGCGATTTGATTGCGATGGACACGATCAACCAGCGCGTAGTGGTGTTCAACTCATCCGGCCACATCATCAACATGTGCGGCCAGAGAGGTTTCACGAGCACCGGTGACTTCAACTGGCCACGTGGTGTCGCCGTGGATCCGGCCACTGGCAACTACTGGATCGCCGACACCAAGCAGAGTGACTTGCAGGTCCTGCAGCCCACCGCAAGCGGTTGTAACGGAACTCGCGAAGTTCGGGGCTGTCGGGACAGCTCTCGGCGATGACAATTACCCGTACTCGATCGCGATCGGAGGCGGCTACGCGTGGATCGCCGACACGAAGAACAATCGCGTTGAATCGTGGAAGGTCTCAACCGACACCGCGGTAGCCACCTACGGCACCAAGGGTTCCGGCAGTGGTCAGTTCTCGACGCCGACCGGCGTGGCCGTCGACCCGACGACGGGCAATGTTTTTGTGGCCGACAGCCTCAACAACCGTGTTGTCGAGCTCAAGGTGAGTAATGGCAGCGTTGTCTCGCAGGTCGCGACCTTCACGGCCGGATTCAACAAGCCGTACGGTGTGGCTTCGAACGGCGCTGGGCTGCTCGCCGTTGCGGATCGCACCAACGACCGGGTGGTCGTTCTCAACGAGTCCGATGGGACGGTCGCAGCGATCATCACCGGCAGTGACGTGACCGGCGGCGGACCGAAGGCCTTGCTCGATCCCGAGAATGTTGTGTTCGGACCAAATGGCAACCTCTATATCGCCGATACCTATAACGACCGCATCCTCGTGTACACCATCAGCGTCTCGTGAAGACATAGTGAGTCGACACAATCGCTTGGTACGCGTGCGCGCCGTTTCCTTCTCGGTTACCCGGTGCGAGAGGACGCCGTTGTCACATGGGCGATAGGGTTCCGTTCCACTCTGAGGCAATTGCCGCGCGCAACTTGATGCGGGGGCACTTTCACGACGAAAGCGAATGCTGGTTCGGTCAGAGGATCAAGGACCGCGGTGTTGATGCGCCTGGAACGGGTGGCTGGAGGCGTTGCGCACGCTGCGAGAGCATCCGTCGTCGAAGGGCAAAGCAACAAGCCCGTGCGTCAGCAGAACTCGACAACAGCCAGCTGACTTGGATATCAGGTTGACCGCCCGAGTGGCCTGATCTTTTCTTATCGCTTTTCGGGACGGGACAGCACAAGGCGGCTCCTGGAAGGTTGGGCGCCGCAGGTCCTAGCGCCAAGGGCATGGGCCTCACATCGGCCCTCCTGTCTTCGTTGCACACATCGCCCGCCCCCACTAATCGACGAGACCGTTGGCCAATGACTGGTACGTCGCTCATATGCCTGGCAACGTACTCGGGCCTTCTCGCCACACTACAGTCAGGCTCGTTACGTCAGGTCGCCCTCGCGTTCGGCTGGAGAATCACCATGTCGGCGCGGATTCGTTCGCCACAAGCGGCGCACTTCGCTACCGGTCGGCGCAACTTCGTCTCTGGCGCTGCCTCGCGTCGATAAACCGAGAACGTCAACGGGATCAGCCGATCTCCGCCACAACCTGGCAGCGAATGTTCGGCGTGTCTGGAAGCTGCCTGTGCATCGGTCACGCTCCTCAGCAATGGATCGTTGTCCTCCCTCGACCGATAATCCATCTCGCCGTAGGGCTCCGTCTGCATCCTTGCGAACAAACGCGGGCGCGTACTGGGGCTCGCTCGGTCAGACATGCGCGAATCGTGCCGTGCGAGTGCCGCACCGGAGAGCCGGGGTGGCCTGAACGGCGCATCCCTTCCTTCGGACCACCTGAGGAGTGCATCAGGTGTCTTGGGCACTCAAGACCACAAGTCCCCGCAGCTGACACCGTTTGGAGGGCGAGCGACACAGGCTGGCAAAGACCGTCCGATGATCTCAACCATGCCCTCTCAAGCGCGTCCGTCGGGGAGACAGGACTTCGAACCTGCGACCCCTGGTCCCCCAGACTAGTGCTCATTTGCGAGCTCGGGCTCGTATTCGGAAATGTTCCCTTTCGTCGAGAATTGGTTGGAAAGAGCACTAGTCCCTGCAAGCTGGAAAGCGCTGGAATCGAGTGTACGTACCTGGACAACTTGCCGACGACGTTTCTCATGGATGCGGCTCAGACCAATCTGCGCCGCTGCTCGCCTGCCCTGCCGTGCGCCATGATGCGAGCCTCTTCCTCGTGGCTTCGAGGCCACCTCGAGCATCGTCGACCCTACGCAGTCAACGCTCAGGGGGGCCGGGGTTCGATCGAACCCGTGCCCGAGGTACTACCCTCTCGTTTCATGGACCTCGCCTCCAGCCCCGGCGTCACGTCGCCGTCGAGGGCGGTCTGGGATCTGGTCATGCGCGCTTCGAGAGCGTGGTCCAGCCAGGACCCGGAGGGCGTAGCGAGCTGCTACGAGGAGAACGCATCGCTCACGATCAACCGCGGCAAGCCGTCGACCGGCCGGGCGGAACTCGCTGCGACCGCCGCCGGCTACATGGAAGCATTTCCGGATCTTCGCGTGAGCGTCGACCACGTGCTCGTAGCCGGTGACTCAGTCTTCTGGGTATGGACGCTCACCGGATCGAATACAGGGACTGGAGGGACCGGCCACCGAGTCCGCGTGAGCGGCATCGAAGTCTGGACAATGGGTGCGTCGGGTCTCGTAGCAAAGTCGATTGGCTACTATGACGCAGACACCTACAGCCGCCAGCTCATTCACGGCATCGAACAGTGACCGATCGCTTCCTTGGTGCCAAGTGTTCCGGCCAGCGTGCCTGACCAACTTGAGGCCAGTGCGCCCGCGTAGGCGCTGAGAGGGCAGATTGTGAGATCTCTTGGCGGACGCGTCAGGCAAGCGTGGCTGTCGCCCGCAACCAAGTGGGTCCTCGTTTTCGCGTGCATCATCCTCGCCTCGCTTTGGCTCTGGGGAGTGCCTCCCGGAGGCTCGGCTAATCAGGCTAACCTGGGGACGTGGGGCGAGTGGATTGCGGGTATCGGCTCCGTGTCCGCTGCGGTGGTGGCGCTGAGCGCGATCGTGATTCAGCGCCATGAGGAAGACGTCCGGAAGCGCACGGCGATCGCCGCGTGGATGGACGTTGAAGTTGACCCAGACCGCGGTCAGCCCTACTGGGCAGTGAAGGTCCGCAACGACACCGACCTGCCCGTCTTCGACTGGGGTATCGACAGCGCGGACGGCTCCGTGCATCTGTGCTCACAGGAGAACGGCCCTATCGTCCCGGATATGAGCAGATACCTCCTGTCGACCGAACAGCCACCGGATCAGGCGCGCGCAGTGGCGCTGGCGGTGGAGTTCAGGGATCGACTTGGCAAGCTCTGGCTGCGGGATCGCAGCGGACAGGTGGCGGTGCTGTCCGTGCGAAGCCGCTGCCCCCACGGTCAGAGCGCGGCGGACGTGCATGGATAACCTCCCACCGACATCCGGTCAGGCGCGCCGGCTCCACCCGATCGGTGTTCCGATCGATGCCACCGAGCGCGCTGACCGCGGCGCGACCCGCGTGCTCCAGGAGTCGCCGGCTGCAAGCCGTCGGTTCGCCAGCCTGGCGAGCACCCTGCCCGTGCCGGCGACGCCACTGGTCGGTCGAGCCGCTGACCTCGCGTCCCTCGTCGAGCTCACCCGGGAGCATCGGGTCGTGACGATCACGGGCCCCGGCGGTGTCGGAAAGACCCGCCTTGTCATCGAACTGGGGCGGCAGCTCGCGCCTGTGTTCCTGGACGACGTCGCCTTCATCGCACTGGCTGACATCACCGACGCCGCTGCCTTCGTTCCCGCGCTTGCGAACGCGCTCGACGTGAAGGAGGCGGAAGGGCGGACGCCCAGTGACGGGCTTGTCGCCCGGATCGGCGAGAAGAAGGCACTGCTGCTGCTGGACAACCTGGAGCAGGTCGTGACGGTGGCGCCCGAGGTGGCCTGGCTTGTCGAGCGCTGCCCCCACCTCCGCGTCGTGGCAACCAGCAGGACCCCACTGAAGATCGCGGCCGAGCGCGAATACGCGCTCGCCCCCCTTTCGCTGCCGCCGACATCGGGCGCGGCATCGGTCGAGTTGCTCCTGGCATATCCAGCCGTCGCCCTCTTCGTCGAGCGTGGGAAGAAGAACCGCGGCTCATTCGAGTTGACGGACGCCAACGGTGCCGCGATCGCGGCCATCTGCGCACGTCTGGACGGGCTGCCCCTGGCACTCGAGCTGGCTGCCGCGCGCCTGCGGCTCCTGTCTCCGGAAGCGTTGCTCGAGCGGCTCAACCACACCCTCGATGTGCTCACATCCGGCCCCCGCGACAGTCCCGAGCGACAGCAGACACTGCGGGCAACGATCGACTGGAGCCACTCGCTGCTCACCGAGTTGGAGCAGCGCCTCTTCCGCCGCATGGCCGTATTCGCCGGAGGATGCACCTTCGACGATGTCGAGGCGGTCTGCGCCGACCCCGGCGAAAGCAGCCTTGACGATCTGGAATCGCTCGTCGACAACGCGCTCGTGCAGCTGGACGGCCAGGGGAGCCGGCTGCTCATGCTGCAGACGATCGCCGAGTATGCCCGCGAGCGCCTCGACGCCGCAGGCGAGGCAGCGGAGGTTGCGCTTCGTCACGCACACCGGTATGCGGCGTTGGCCCACGAGATCTGCGGCGGCGTCGAGGGCACGGAGCAGGTCAGGTCTGTCGAACGCGGCATCCTCGACGACGTGAACATCGTGGTCGCGCTCGACACGCTCGTGGGGGCGGCGAAGAGCGGCGACGGCGCTGCATGCGAAGTTGGCCTGCGGTTATGCGGCGATCTGTTCATGTACTGGCACATACGGGGCAAGAACCTCACCGCGCGGGATTACGCCGAATTGTTCCTCGCCGCCGACACCGCTGCCGCTCCTTCCGTGGGGCGGGCGGGCGCTCAGCTCACCGCCGGACTGGCTTCGTGGGCACTCGGTCAGTTCGAGCGGTCGAATGACGAACTTCACGAGGCGCACGCCATTGCGGAGCAGGTCAACGCCGAGCGCGAGCGGTGCTGCGCCGCGTTCATGGCGGCCGTGGCCCAGATCGGGTTCGATCTCGACGCCGGGCTGCGGTCGGCGAGAGAGAGCATCGAGCGGAGCCGTGCCGCCGGTTACACCTGGGGCGAAGGGTTTGGGATGACCATCGACGGCATCCTGCACACGGTGAAGGGCGACCTCGGCACCGCGCAGTCGAGGTATTCCCAGGCCCTTGAGATCCAGCAGAGAATCGGCGACGAGGAAGGCGCTGGCCTCTCGCTCGGCGGCCTCGCCCAACTGGCGTCCATCCGTGGTGACCTGGCCGCTGCGCTCGACCTCTACAGACGGTCCCTCGCTGCGTTCGCAGCCATAGGAGACCGCGCCGAGGAAGCCCGGATTCTCTCCGAGATGGCATGGACGCATCTGCAGCACGGCGACACCACGCTTGCGCGCGGCTTCTTCTTCAACTCGGTGCACGCCTACACCGACGTGGCGAGCGTCCGAGGAGTTGGGCTGTCACTGGTCGGTCTCGCAGCCACCGAGGCTGTTGAGCACCGACCGGATAACGCCGTGCGAATCGCTGCTGCCGCGGAGGTGTACGCCAATCAGGAGGGCATTGTCAACGTGTACTCCGACGAGACACCCGGGCGTCAACTCGTCGATGAGGCACGAGCGGCGCTGTCTGCGGACCAGCTCGCACGCGCAACGGAGGACGGCCGCAGCCTCACAATCAAGGAAGCACTCGACCTGGCCCAGGTGCCTGAAACGCCCGCGGTGTAGGGCGGCCCCAGGATTTTTGGCCACTATTAGCAACAACCATGGTAGCGCGCGATCGGAACATATTTGCCACTATTGGCCAAAGCTCGGGGAGACAGGACTCGAACTTGCGACCCCTGGTCCCCCAGACCAGCCCTTATTCTCCACCGCGTGCTGAGTTCGATTTAGAGTGCTTTCGTCCGGAAATGGTTGGAATGACGACTAGAGCACGGGTTATGGATTTCGTTGGACTCGCGTGGAAATGATGCGGCCGCTCGGCGTGTAGGCGGCCACCTTCTCAGCCCCGGGCCTCGAAGTCGGCGACGGAGCTGATGTTGACGCCGGCATACGCCCCAAGGGCGAGTAAATCCGCGTCCCCAGTGACGAGAGCGTCGGCCGATCCGGTGATGGCTATCGCAAGGACCTGATCGTCATCAGGATCGCGGCAGACACGTGGAATCTCAACGGGCGTCACCACCTCGGCGATCGCCTCGAGCTCGGCCCGCACTGCTGCAGCCCGATCGCCCGCCCAGCCACAGGTCTCCACGAGCACGGCCTCGAGCTCGCTGAGGATCGCTGGACCAATGATCAGCGCGTGATCACCACCGAGGACGTCGGCCAGGAGACGTCGCGGGCGTCCACCAAAGTGGAGCGCTGACACGAGTACATTGGTGTCGAGAACGACCCGCACTCAGCGTGATGGCTTGCGGCGAGAGCGGCTCCGGCGCGATTTCACCGCGGCTACGACGGCGTCTTCAGTCAGGGTGCCGGCAGCCGCTCGCTCTTCTCCATACGCAAAGACCTGATCCCATCGTCTGCGTCGCTCTGCGTACTGGCGAAACGCCTCGCGCAAAAGTTCGCTGCGGGTCCGGCCTTCCTGGTGCGCCAGGCGGTCGACCTCGACCGCGAGCTCTGGCGGGAGCGAGATGGTCACCGTCCCCGTCGTGCGCATGAGCTAACGATAACACGAAGTCTTACCCGATAAGCAGCCCAGAGGATCCGAAGCGGACCGATCCGTTTCCATTCCCCGCGTCGTCTTCATGGTGTCAGCACCCACCGCGACCCGACACTTTGGAGGTAGTTATGAGCGCAACAATCGCGAGGCCGGCAGAGGCCACCACCCTCATCAATACCCTGATCGTGGAGCCGGAGAACCAACCCGGGCTCGTCGAGCTGCTACGTGACAACACCGAAAATGTCGTCAGCACGCTTGACGGCTGGATCTCGACCACCGTCATCGTTGCCAACGACAGGCGCCGGGTCGTGATCTACTCGCAATGGCGCGACCTGGCGTCCGTTGAGGCAATGCAGGCCAACCCCGGCATGCGCGCGTACTTCCCGCGAATCGCAGCGCTTGCCGCCTTCGAGAGCGTCGCGGGCGAGATCATCTACGAGCATTCCGCCTGACGGTGTGGCAAGAGGAGAACGAACATGCCAGATCTCAGCGGAAAGCGGATCGTCGTCACTGGTGGTAGCGAGGGCCTGGGGCTCGCGATGGTTGAGGCCCTCGCTGCGTCGGGCGCCAATGTGACCGCCATCGCTCGCAACCCTGTGAAGCTCGCGGCGGCTCACCGGGTCGGCGCCACGGTGATCGCCGGCGACGCGACAGAGGCGACGCTCATGAACCAGGTCGTTGCCGACCAACAACCCAACGTGCTCATCCTCAACGCCGGCCCGCGGCTGCCGATGAAGCCGATCAATCCGAGCACCGCTTCTCGACTAGGCCAACGTCGCCACCAGTGCGGCAACAGCCAGTAGGAAGAACACCATCCAGTTGACCCAGCTGACGAGCTGGGTATCGCGTGCCCGGATGTGAGCACCGGCCGCGCACAGGAAGTACAAGACCAGGCCGCAGGCCGCCGCGACCCCGAGCGCCGGCACCGCGAAGCCCACCACCAGTCCGATCGAGCCCGCTGCCAGTAGTGCACCCAACCAGACCATCCACTCGGAAGGTACGCCGAGCCGCTCGGCCGTATTGGCCACTGACTTGTTGTGGGTGAAATTCAGTGCGGCGGCGTATCCGTACACGATCGCCGCCACGACGGTCAGTGCGATGTAGGCAGCATGCATGGTGGCCTCCTTCTCGGCCCGGATAACGTGTGTCTCGGTGCTTCTGTGTCTCAGTTAGCTTGTGGTTGAGTAACTTGATAGCAGGCTATATGACACGTTAGCTTGGTGTCAAGGTATGCTCCGATGGTGGAGAGCGATTCCGTCGACCTCATCGTGCAGGCGTGGCGACTCCGTGACCCGCAACTCGATTCGAGCACGCTCGAAGTCATCGGGCGGCTCCTCCTCTGCGCGGAGTACTTCGAACGCACAGCCAGAGCGGTCCTCCAGCGATTCGACCTGAGCATCGCCGACTTCGATGTTCTCAATGCGCTGCGCCGCGTCGGAGACCGGCACGGCAGCAAGCCCAGCGATTTGGCGCGATCCTCGCTGATCACCACCGGGGCCATGACGGCACGGCTCGACCGGCTCGAACAGGCTGGGCTCATCCGCCGTGCGCCAGACCCCGACGACCGGCGCGGCGTGCGTGTCTCTCTCACCGCACAGGGAAGCAAACTCGCCCGGCAGGCGCTTCACGCACTGATAGCCGCCAACCGCGTATTCCTCGAGCCGCTCAACGGGCAGCAGCAGAAACTCCCTCGCGTCCGCGCTCAGGACGCTGCTCCTGCACCACGAACCCAAATGAGCTGGGTCAGGGCGGGGGTTCAGCGGCGGCGCTCTGCCGTGACCGCAGCAAGGGACGCCGCAGTGGCGATTCTCCCCCTCGTCGCATGTGGACTCTCCAACCATGCAAGACGGTAGGCGCTAAGTCGGCGCTGCACGGCCACAATCTCTTGCTATGAGCAGCGGCATCCCGTCCCGACTGCCGCGAATAATGCGTTTTGCAGGGAAGGTCCTTATTCCCGGTTAGCGCACGACACCCGTCCGCGCCAGCCAGCCCTCAACGCACCGCGCAACCCCTCGCTGCGAACTCAAATTGCGCGTCCGTCGGGGAGACAGGACTCGAACCTGCGACCCCTGGTCCCCCAGACCAGTACTCTAACCATCTGAGCTACTCCCCGAGGTGCGCCCGACGACTCTAGCGCGCCGGGCCAGGGTCGACGACTTAGTGCGCTTCCTGAGTGGTGTCGCGGTTGACGAAAATCGTCGAACGGTAGTACGCGAGCTCGGCGATGGACTCCCGGATGTCATCCATTGCTCGATGCGCTCCCGTCTTGGGCGGTGCTTTCGCAAGAACATCGGGATACCAACGCCGGCAGAGTTCCTTGACGCTCGAGACATCGATCGACCGGTAGTGCAGAAAGCCTTCCACCTCGGGCAGATACGTTGCGAGAAAACGTCGGTCCGTTCCGATGGAGTTACCGCAGAGCGGAACGGTTCGGGGTTCGGCGATGTGCGCACGGAGAAAGTCCAGCGTTTCTCGGCCGGCGTCTGCTAACGATGCCTCGGACGCCTCCATCGCCGCAAGCAAACCCGAGTGCTCGTGCATCGACCGCACGAAGTCATCCATCTGTGCAAGCCGCTCGAGATCTGCATGCACCACGATGTCCGGTCCCTCTGCGACGAGATTGAGCGCATCGTCTGTCAGCAGCGTCGCGATTTCCACGATCACGTGCCGCGCCGGGTCAAGGCCGGTCATCTCCAGATCCATCCACGCGAGCATGCCGTCCGCTCCTTACCGCACTTCTTCGGCGGGATCGCGACTCATCAGATCGGTCATCGCCTCGCTGATTGGTTTGCCTTCGAACAACACCGCATGCACCTCGCGCGTGATCGGCATATCGACGCCGTAGCGAAGCGCGAGGCGCGCGGCGACGCGCGTCGCATTGACACCTTCGACCGCCATGGCGATCTCGGCGATTGCCCCCTCGAGGGTTGCACCGCGCGCGATGGCTTCGCCCAATCGGCGGTTGCGCGAGTACGGGCTCATGCACGTGACGACGCAATCGCCTAAGTCCAGCAAGCCCCGCGAACGTGAGGACGTGTGCCCCGGCGGCAAGGCCGAGACGCGCCATCTCCGCAAGTCCGCGCGTCATGATCGCGGCCTTGCCGTTGTCACCGGCACCCATGCCGTCGCACGCACCCGCGGCGATACCGACGATGTTCTTCAGCGCGCCCGCGTACTCGACGCCGATGCAGTCTGTGGTGCTGTAGACACGGAGATACGGACCGGTGCACGCGTCACGGACCGCATTCGCACACGCCTCCTCACCCGCAACGACCGTCGCCGCCGGCAGGCCGCGACCGATCTCGACGGCGATGTTCGGGCCGCTCAGCGCCGCGATGCGATCCGCAGAGTTCGGGTCCGAGCATCTCGCGAAGCATCGCCGTCATGGTGAGATCGTGTTGAGCGTCGAATCCCTTGGCTGCGCTGACGACGATCGCCGCGCTGGGCAGCACGGGGATGAGCCGGTCACCACCTGGCTCATCGCATCAGTCGGCACCGCCAAGATGACCATGCCCGCCGACTCAACCGTTGCCGCAAGATCAGCGCTGACGGAGACCCGCTCGTCGAGTGAGAGGTCAGTCAGATAGGCGGGATTGTGCCGCGTCGTTGCGATCACGTCGGCGACTCCGGCATCCCGCGCCCAGAGGGCGACATCGCGGGTGCCATCTCGAGCCAGCGCGTGCGCCAGTGCCGTGCCCCACGAACCGGCTCCGACGATCGCGATCCTCATGACTCAGTCGTCAGATTCGTCGCGGCGCCGGGTCACGATGCGCAGACGCACTCCGGCGAAGCCGAACACAGCGCGAATGCGGTTCTCGAGATAGCGCTGATACGAGAAGTGCAGTAACTCCGGGTCGTTGACGAAGAGCACGATGGTCGGCACCGGGCTCCGCGCCTGGGTTGCATAGAGAATCTTGAGGCGGCGTCCCTTGTGCGTCCGCGGCGGATGCTCGTCGAGTGCGTTGCGAATCAGGTTGTTGAGGGCCGGCGTCGGGATGTGGATGGCACGTGCGTCCGCGACGGCGAGCACCGCGGGCATCACCCTGCGCAGGTTGCGATGCTCGGTGGCTGAGATGGTGAGCACCGGCACACCTGGAATGAAATCGAACGAGTCCTGCAGCTTCTTGAGAAACGCCGCATCGACACGATCTTCATGCCTGACGAGATCCCACTTGTTGGCGGCGATGACCAGGCCGCACCCTGCCTCGATCGCGTAGCCCGCGATGTGCCGGTCCTGCGAGCCGGCGCCTTCCGATGCGTCGATGACGAGCACGCCGACGTCACTGCGCTGTAATGCGCGCAGTGAGCGCAACAGGCTGTAGCGCTCGACGTTCTCGGTCACCACACCGCGACGGCGGATGCCCGCGGTGTCGACGAGCCTGATCACGCGTCCGTCGAGCGACACGATCGTGTCGACGACATCGCGCGTCGTTCCGGCGACCGGTGACACGAGCGCACGCTCCTGCCCCACGAGCCCGTTGAGCAGCGAGGACTTTCCGGTGTTGGGGCGGCCGATGATGGCGACGCTCACCTCCCCCACCGAGATTTCAGTCCCGGGTCCGGCATCGTCGGGCAGCGTCGCCACGATCCTGTCGAGCAGGTCGCCGGTGTCGGTGCCCTGCAGCGCGGAGATCAGCAACGGCTCGACCGAGCCCGAGGCGGTGCAACTCGTTGGCGTGATAGCTGTCGACGCGGCTTTCGGCTTTGTTGCCCACGAGCAGCACCGGCCTGCCGCCGCGTCGCAGCGTCTGGGCAATCTCTTCATCGAGTGCGGTGAGCCCGTCGCGGACGTCGACCATGAACACGCAGACGTCCGCCTCGGCGATCGCCATGCGCGCGTGCTCCTGCGTCGCCTTGGTCAACGCCGAGATGTCAGCCGGCGAATCCTTCGGCATCGGGACGTCGAGACCGGCAGTGTCGACGAGCGTGAAGCGCTTGCCGCCCCACTCCACGACACCGTAGAGGCGGTCGCGAGTGAGACCCGCCAGCTCGTCGACGATCGCGCGTCGCGTACCGGTCAGACGGTTGAACAGCGTCGACTTGCCGACGTTCGGCCGTCCAACGATGGCGACGACTCCGACGGCGGGCGCGATCGGATCCGCCTCCTCGCGCCGGCGCCGGTGCGTCGCGCCGGCGGGGCTCATTTCCTCCCCGCCGGGGACCGGGGTGATGTCCAGACCGATCTGCGGCATGGGCCCACCCTCGGCATCGAGCGCGAACGCGTTCATGTCCTCGGCGCCCGCCTCGGTCGTCCGGCAGATGATGTACACGTAGTCGAGCCACGCACGGTCGGTGTCGAACTGCGACGGTTGCGCGGGATGGTCGGGATGGCTGTGCCAGATGCCTGTGACATCGAGGCCGCGCACGCGCGCATCACGATCCGCCTTGAGAAAGTCGACTGGGTCCAGGTCATAGCGGTCCGCGCTGCGCTCGGTCCACATGTTCCGCGCGGACGTTGCGTCGACGATCACCATGTGCGTGCCATCACGCCGCCCGAGCAGCACGCCACACCCCTCATTGGGATATGCGGCAGTGGCGAGCGAGCGGATGCGCCGTTCGGCTGCCGGCGCGATCGTCGCAGTGCGCAGATTCACCGTCTGCTCGGCCCGTACAGCCCGGTCGAGAGGTACCGATCGCCACCGTCCGGCAGGACCGTCACGATGACGCCCGCTTCGATCCGCTTCGCGATCTCACCGGTGGCCCAGAGTGCGGCACCACTGGAGTGGCCGGCGAGGATGCCTTCGGTACGCGCGAGTTCGCGCGCCACGTCGTAGGCGGGCTCGGTCTCGACGCCGATGTCCTCATCCGCGAGCGACGGGTCGTAGATCCCGGGCACGATCGACGTCTCCATGTGCTTCAGGCCCTCGAGACCGTGCCACGGCTCGGCCGGCTGGACGCTGATGCACTGGATGCCGGGGTTCATCTCCTTGAGGCGTCGGCGTGACCCCCATGAATGTGCCGCTTGTCCCGAGCGCAGCGACGAAATGCGTAACGGTGCCGCGCGTCTGCTCCCAGATCTCCATACCAGTACCGTCGTAGTGGGCGCGCCAGTTGGCGTCGTTGTTGTACTGATCAGGCATGAAGTACGCGTCCGGATTTTCGTCATACATGGCACGAACCATGCGGATGGCGCCGTCGCTGCCCTCGAGCGGGTCACTGTACTGGACCTCGGCGCCAAACGCCGTGACCAGCTGGCGGCGTTCGTCACTGACGTTGGCGGGCATCACGAGGCGCACACGATACCCTTTGGCAGCGCCGATCATCGCGTAGGCGATGCCCGTGTTCCCGCTCGTGCTGTCGATGATGACGCGGTCGTGCGTCAGGCGACCGGATCGCTCGCCGTCCTCGATCATCCGCAGCGCCGCGCGATCCTTGACGGAGCCACCCGGGTTCATGAACTCGGCTTTCGCGTAGACGGCGACCTCAGGCGCATCGCGTTCGAACAGCCGGATACGGAGCAGCGGTGTGTTGCCGATCCGTTCGGTGATCGTCTCGCCGATCGGTCTGGGGACGAGCGTCAACGCCGGCTGCGCCGGATGCTGCGGCGTGGTCACGCCGATCAGCTCGCCTCGGCTCCCTGCGCGACCCTGAATCCGGAGATGCCGCGACGCTGATCGGCGATGACCGCGAGCACGGCTTCGGGACGGACGAGGAACGGGCCGTCCTCTCCGGGGAGCTCGATGAAGGTCGGACCTCCCTCGGGGACGTTGAGCTTGGCAATGACCTCGGCGACGGTGAGCTTCACCGTGAGGTCGTCTCCATTGGCCAGACGTACGACTGCCATAGTCCCCCTAGAGTACCGGGTCCGGCCGTAGCAGGACGGTGTCGAACGTCAGCCGGCCGACGCGGCGACGAGCGCGGCATCGAATTCTGCCGTCAGGTCGTCGATGTGCTCGATCCCGGCACTGATCCGGATCACCCCATCGCCGATGCCCAACGCCGCACGCTGCTGCGGGCTGAGCGCGCGGTGCGACGTGCTGGCAGGGTGGCTGACCGTGGTCGCCACGTCGCCGAGGCTCGGCGCCAAGCGCACGCCGTCGAGCGCGCGGATGAAGGCGTCCGCCGCCACGCCGCCGCCGCGCAGGTCGATGCTGAGCATCGATCCGCAGCCACGCGGCAGCAGCCGCTGCGCGAGCGCCGCATCCTCGGGACTGTGGCGCCCCGGGTAGTGCACCGCCGCAAGCTCGGATCGCCCGGAGAGGAATGTCGCGAGCGCCGCCGCATTGTCCGTTGACCGTTCGATCCGGAGCCCCGCGGTGCGGAGCCCACGCAGCGCCAGCCAGGCGTCGAATGGCGAGAGATTGCACCCGAGCAACCGTGCGTGAGCGTCGAGCCAGTCGGAGCAGGCGTGATCGGTGCTGACCAGCAGCGCACCGCCAAGAACATCGCTGTGCCCCGACAGCTGCTTGGTGAGGCTGTGGATCACAAGGTCCGCGCCGTGCGCGAAGGCCTGAAAGAGCATCGGAGGTGCAAAGGTTGCATCGACGATGCACGCCGCACCGGCTCGATGCGCCGCTGCTGCAACGGCGGGGACGTCGATGAGGCCGACGAGCGGATTGGTGATCACCTCCGTGACCACTGCGGCGACGTCCGCGCCGAGCACTGCTCCCACGAGCTCGCCGTGATCGCCGCCGCCGTCGGCGGGAAGGTCCACGGTGGTGAGCTGCAGGCCGAGATTGCCGAGCGGGCCGGCAAGCATCGACTCGGTCCCGCCGTAGCAGGGGCGGATGACCACCACCCGGCGGCGCGTCGGGGTGAGCAGCAGCGTCGTCGCCATCAGCAGCGCCGCCTGGCCGCTCGAGGTCACCCGCGCGACGGGTGGCGCCAGGCCGGCGACCGTCTCGA